>CAKSEL010000035.1 GCA_934446675.1 uncultured Eubacteriales bacterium | reverse complement strand
CTTCCAGTTGGACAATAAGGGTATCAAGACGGACAAAACCGAAGTGAGTTCAATCTTTGCCGGAACTCGCAAGGGAGCAAAAGCAGACTCTATTGTTCAGGAAGCGAAGAACATTCTGGACGCCTATGAAAGCGGTAGAGTGCGCGTCCAGATGACTAATACCGGAAAGTCTGCTGCAAGACAACCCACTCTGTGACATTCTGGTGAGTAAGGTTTGGGAATAGTCAGCAAATATATTGTACCGCAGTCGGGGGAAGTTGTCAACAAAATGACTGAAAGGAGTATAAAAAAATGCTTTACAGTGAAACGCGAATCCGGGTCATGAAGCTCGGAAAGAGAAACATCGATGTAATTGAAGAGCTGCGCAGACGCGGCTATAAGGTTGCCCTTGCGGAGTTTTCCCGGTTTTCGACCGGGGTCGATACAACGACCGCAAAGGCGCAGAGGATCCGGGAGGCAACCGATGAGATTCTTGCGGAATGGGAAACAGGGGCTGTGCCACTCAACAAAGCCAATCAATCTTATTCCGAATCGCCCGGTCAGGCGCTGTTTGTTTAAGCTTCGGTCCGGTACTTATCCGACGACAGCAGCCCGTCGATGTACGCTTCCGCCTTCACCTTATCAACGGCATCAAGCTTTTTGTATTTGCACACAGCTTCCGAAATTGCAGCCGAGCAATCACGCGGAGCGCTCTTCGGATCGGTCGGATCATCTGTTCTTCCGAAAAGATAATCGATCGAAACATTGAAGTAATTTGCAATTTTTTCAGCCGTATAGGAATCCGGCATCGTGTTATAGCCTTCCCTGCAGCGCTTTTTCCAATAGGCAGTGCTGCCGCGGCTGATTCCGATTTCCATGCTCGCGCGCGTCGGGTTGACACCCCGATCATCACAAAGCTTTTTGAAAATATCGTAAAACATATTGAACCCCCGATAATAATCCGAATATTTGTTTAAATTCCGTTGACAGCTTCAAATATTCGCCATACCGTGCAGATGCAGGAACGAATATCTGAAAGGATCATTTTATGAAAAACACAGGAAAGAGAGAATAATGCACCGATGTTTATGAGGAACCCGTCATAACCGTGCCGGAGCATGCGACTGTGAGGGTATAATCCGGTCCCGACGAACGAGGAAAGGGAGCGGCGCATGCAGCTGATTGCCGATGCGGCGTCGGCATTCCACGATGACTGATTTCCGGCAGGAAAAGGATATCGGAAAAACAGAAGCAGCGAGGGCGCCGCAAAGCGTCAAGCGGAGCTGTATCCCTCTAAAAAACGGAAACCGGACGGACAAAAGCCTCCCGGGCTCTTTTTTTATGCAAAAGCCCCGTTCCGCGCGGCACGCGGGTCGGAGCCCCGGGCGTCATGCCTTCTTTTCAACAAGGAAGAAAAACGGAGAGGACGGGGAATTGATGATGCGGAACATGGAGCAGCAGAGCTTGAACCGGCTGTAGCCGGAAAGCATCTCCCGCAGCATTTCCCCCTCCAGCGTACCCTCGGCATGCCCAGGATACACCGCAATCAGAAGTGCGCCGTCCCGGTCAAGAAGCTCGATGCCCGCCTCCACTGCCGCTTTTGTGGAGGGACGCAGCGTTGTGACCGATTTGTCCCCTCCCGGCAGATAGCCGAGGT
>CAKSEL010000034.1 GCA_934446675.1 uncultured Eubacteriales bacterium | reverse complement strand
ACCTTGTCATCTCTACGTCTATCATTATGAATTACAAACGGAGAATGTGTCACAGCAAAAATTTGTGAAGTTTGGACTCCGGTATCGTCGGTAAATATGCTTTTGTAGTAATCCATGATTTTGCCTTGCCATGTTGGATGCAGGCTAATTTCTGGCTCATCTACGAAAACAAATGCGCCGTTGATTGCATTTGCATCTTTGAGCAGGAAACAACCTCGATATACAATTTGTTTCTCTCCGGAACTTAACATATCGATTGGAATATCAACTCCATTTTTTCGGAAAAGAATGGTTTTTCTTCCGTTTTGATTGACGATGCGGCTATAAGAGAGCGTATCAAACATTCGATTGAAAGCCGATGTAAATCGCGGCATGCGCTCTGAAACTTTAAGATTCTTAGCTACTGTTTCAGGGTTCTCTCTAACGGAAAGGGCAATCTCTGCATCGTCTAAGGCTTGGATATCAATTAAAAGCTGATTAATTTGCGTGGGGAGGTCATTAGATGATCGCCGACTATCATTTGTAGCATCTAATGTTAGACTTGTAACTGAAGATAGATGCTTGGAATGAAAATTGATATCGACATCAGAGTATATTCCGGCGGTTGGGTATCTATTGGCTAAGTCAGGGGAATTAAGAAAAGTGTTCATTCCAGCGCCATCGTTGGCAAATAAATAAGTGCTTCCATCTTGTAAGACTCTATACTCGTATGTGATTTGAAAAGGATTTCCATCCTTTTCAAATTCAACGTCAGCTTCGAAGTTAGCGGTTCGGGAGACCAGCATATAAATTGAATTAATAATAGTGCTCTTTCCTGTTCCATTCTCCCCGGCAAAAATTATTGTATCGATACATTTTCCCTCTGAATCACAGAAATTAAGCGAAAGATTTTTTAACACGGGATGTTCATGAAATACTATTTTTCCAATCTTGTACATTATTATACCCCTCTATTATCTTCAAATACGGTATATATAATTAAAAAAGCCGCATGGGATATACCCATACGGCTGCCTTAGTGGCGCAAAGGCCTACCGTTAGTTAATTATAATACAATTTGGTGAAAATTACAATAAGACATCGAGTTTATAAATGCACTCAAATCCTGCGTCGCAATAGACAAAGAATAAGAAAAATCCCTCTGAAATCAACGATTTCAGAGGGATTTTGGTCCGAGTAGTGCGGCTCGAACGCACGGTCTCCTGGTCCCAAACTTTTGAATAAAAATTTTTCTACTTTTTCCGACGCTTTATAGCCGCTTTTGCTTTATTATGGATGCTCTTCGCAACTCTTGACTCCACTGTTTCCGCACACTCCACGGCTGTCTGTAGTCAAACATGTGGTCAAAAACCGCTTTCTGAACACCCTCGTGACAGGGGACAGAAAGCGGTTTTTCATAGTTTGCCGGAATGACGCGGACAGATGATTCGTCTTGTCGCATTGTACCTCTGATAAGGTGGTTAAGCAAGTCCTTTATGCAAGGATAGGCGGCGCAGAATTTGCATCGCTATAGTCAAAGAATAGGGACTTTCCCTTAATACGAGCTGCGTTTTAAGGGAAAGCGCACCAGAAGTAAGGGAAAGTATCTGCGCCCTGCGAGGAAAACGCTGTTGACTTTCATCATAATTTTATCGTGAATATTTTTCGATTGGCACTCAAAGCGAGTTGATTTTCATCATAGCGATATGAGAATCCTTGAAGAATTCTGGTACAGCAATATCAGGCAGACC
>CAKSEL010000033.1 GCA_934446675.1 uncultured Eubacteriales bacterium | reverse complement strand
GCGGTCAGCCTGTCGGTTCGGTCGGAGGACCGGAAACGCCGGATGACCGGACGGACTTTGCGAAAAACCTTGCCGTCTTTGCGGCGTAAGGCTATGGCAATCAGCTCCGGCGCCTTTTTGTCGATTGTCGGTGGAATTTGTTTATGCGACCCTGATGCGGAGGTTAATTTCGTGCTGGAACAACTGCTTCTTCACACAGAGCATGTCTTATACGTGTTTTTCATTTCTATGCTGCCCGTTGCCGAGCTGCGTGCTGCGATTCCGGTCGGCGCAGCGTTCGGACTCCCCTGGTGGCTGAACTATATCATTTGTGTACTCGGAAATATGCTTCCGGTTCCGTTTATTCTTCTGTTCATCCGGAAGATTCTGCAATGGATGAAAACCAAGAAAAAGCTGGCTCCGATTGCAATCTGGGTAGAGGAAAAGGCGCAGAAGCACAGCAAAAAGGTGCAGCAGTACGCTGCGCTCGGTCTGGTTTTGTTTGTCGGCGTTCCGCTGCCCGGAACCGGAGCGTGGACCGGCGCCTTGATTGCGGCAATGCTGAATATGCGCTTTAAATATGCACTGCCTGCCATTGCGGCAGGCGTGCTGATCGCCGGCTTTATTATGTCCGGCGTTTCATACGGATTCCTCGGATTTCTTTCCTTCTTTGCCTGAGATCCGGGTCGGCGGCAGGGAGCCTCACTTCTTGGCGTGAGGCTTTTTCGCCGGATGCCTTGATGGACTGTGGAGGGATTTATGCTGCTTCATTCGGAAAACAAACAGGAAAAAAAGCTTGAATACGCCGGGTGGACGGCGTTTTTTCTTCTCTGTCTGCTCCGGTTTTCCTATTACGGATTCCGGTATTTTCCGCAGCTTGACGACTATATTCAATACCATAACTATGCATACGGAAAGTCCTTTGCGGGGCTTTGGGACGAGGTGCAGCGGCTGGGGCTGTTCGGCGCAAGACCGCTTGCGGGACTGTCCGATCTGTATATATGGTCGGCATTCTGGAGGTGCCCGTATGCGGCGGTTCTGATCCTGACGCTGATGTTTGCGCTGTCCGCGCTGCTGTTGCGGCAGGTATTTTCCCGCTATTTCCGCACGGGCGCGCTGTTTTATGCCATCTACCTTCTGTTCCCGCTGAATTTTGAGGGGACATACTGGATGTCCGCTTCCACGCGGGTGTGCGCCGGACTGTTCTTCGCGGCACTTTCCGCTGCTTTGCTGATTCGGTTTTTGGAGCGTCCTCGCATCCTGACCGGGGCATTGCAGGTGCTTGCGCAGCTCGCTGCGTGCTGCTTTTATGAGCAGGTTCTGGTGCTTTCCTGCGTACTTATGCTGCTGCTTTGGCTTCTGGAGCGGAAAAACGGGCGCAGGGTGCTGCTTGCTCCGGCATCGGCTGTATTTTCCGCGCTCTCCTATTTTGTCTGTGTGCGGATTTTTGCGGATAGCCCGCTTTATCGGGGCTGAGGAGGGCTTGTGCTGCCGGTGTCGCGCTATTATTTTGCGGAGTTTCTTCCCGGGGTGCTTCGTCAGCTGTACCAGACATGGATCGTGGGCAGTCTGCGGGTGCTTTGGAACGGGACGAGGCGCGGCGCGGCGCTTTTGCTGACGGACGGGGCGTGGGCGTATACGGTGATATGCCTGCTTTTGTGCGCTGCGGCAGGGATATATGCGGTTAGAAAGAGCATGATTTGGACTATCGGGAAAGCCGGGGAAATAAGCCCGTCCGGCAGAACGCGTTCGGCTTCTTCTCCGGAGCCTGCG
>CAKSEL010000032.1 GCA_934446675.1 uncultured Eubacteriales bacterium | reverse complement strand
AGTCTGCATCGCAGAGAAAAGAACCTCATATAGCCGGCACTGCCTCTGCCGTCAAAGCGGGTCCCGAAAGAGAAGCAGAGCCGGTTTCACCTCGGAGGAAAGGAGACTTTCGCAAAACGAAAGCCAAGGTCATCGCAATGAAGCATTGCAAAAACAAAAAAAGGACGCTGTTTCTGATCCTATGGATATGCATCCTTGTACTGCTGCTCACGGGCATTCTTCTGCTTGCCGGGCAGGCGGGAGAAAAGACAGAAAGCATCAAGGAGGTTATGCGGGACGGCGTTCTGCATGAGAAAAACAAAATCTCTCTGTTCGGGCTTCCGGTCAATCCGGGCTTGATTTCGGCGTACACCGTCACGGCGCTGCTGCTCCTTGCGGCAGCCCTGATCCGGATTTTTGCCATACCGAAATTCAAATATATTCCGGGAAGGTTCCAGAGCATCCTGGAAAAGCTGGTCGGCTTCTTTTCCGGAATGGCAAGGACAAACAGTCCGCACCGGACCGGCTTTGTCGGCGCGTATATCTTCAGTGCCGGCGTATACATCTTCTTCAGCACGGTTTTTGAGCTTTTCGGCTTTCAGGCAGTCACCACAGAGGGAGCCTCCGTCTCACTCCCGGCGCCGATTGCCGATATCAACGCGGCGATTGCCATGGGCGTGCTGTCCTATCTTGTCATCTTCTTCGCCGGACTCTTCTGCGGCGGTCTGCGGGGCGCACTCGGCGTTCTCAAGGATTTCTCGCTCCCGATCTCCATGAGCTTCCGTCTGTTCGGCGCCCTGCTCAGCGGACTGCTCGTCACCGAGCTTGTGTACTATTATATCTCTCTCAGCTTTGTGCTTCCGGTCCTTGTGGGAATCATGTTCACGCTGCTGCACGCCGTCATTCAGACCTATGTGCTCTGCACGCTGGTTTCCATCTTCTACGGAGAGGCAGTCGAACCGCGGAGCAAAAAGAAACACAAGGCGCCTTCCGGCACCTGACCCGGAGATAAAATTCCGCAGAAAGACAGTCTCCGGCACGGAGCAGACCGGTTTGTCCGATCCGGATAAACGGAAGCTCCGGCATAAAACGAACTCCAAGCCTTCATTCAAAAAAAGAAAGGATGCTTCTGCCGCAGCAGAGGCAACGGTTGTAATCATGAAACACATTAAAATTCTTTCGTTCTTCACACTCCTGCTCCTCGCGCTCACGCTGCTGACCGCAGCAGGCATCTCCGTTTATGCAGACGATGCCTCTGCCGACACTGCCGCTGCCGAAACGCAGACGGCGGAAAAAGCCGATCCGGAAAGCACAAAAGCCATTGCAGCTGCCCTTGCCGTCGGTGTGGTCGCCGCTGTCGGCGCCGTCAGCATGGCAGTTTCCATTGCAAAAAGCACGGAAAGCATGGCTCGCCAGCCCGAGGCTGCCGGAAAAATCAATTCTGCCATGATGCTCGGTCTGGTTTTTATTGAAACCGCGATTATTTACGCGCTGATTGTCGCAATTCTGATCATATTTGTGCTGTAAGGTGAGGGAAAGAACATGCCTCTGAACATAGACTTTTTGCAGGTGCTTCTGCACATGCTGAACTTTGTCATTCTTGCGGGAGGTCTGACGCTGCTTTTGTTCAAACCGGTCAGCCGTTTCCTGGAGGAACGCCGCGCATACTACGAAAAGCTGGAACGGGACAATACAGAGCAGGCGGAGGAGAACAAACGGCTAAAGGAAGAATACGAAAAGAAGCTGGAGGATGCAAAGGAAGAAATCGCCCGGATGCGTCAGGCGGCTGAGGAGGAGTCCTCCGAGGCAGCCAGATCCTGCATAAACGCCGCGAAAGAACAGGCACAGGCGATCATCGCGGCAGCCGAGCAGGAGGCGGAAACCCGCAAAGAGCACATTCTGGACTCTGCACAAACGGAAATCGGAGAGCTGGTCCTTTCCGCAACGCA
>CAKSEL010000031.1 GCA_934446675.1 uncultured Eubacteriales bacterium | reverse complement strand
CGGATAACATTTTCCGGATCGGTGCAGTTGATCTGCCGCATTTTGAGAATTTGCCGGCTTCACCGTCAAATTCATGAGGCTTAGCTTGGATTTGTGGTATAATAACCGCAGGAAGGGCTGCCGAGCATCCCTTCTCGGCTGGCGCCTCCCCATGCTTCGCACGCTGCGGGCATTGACGGCTTCACAAAAATGTCACAGCTGCCATATTTTTGCTGCATAGAATCTTTTCATACGCGCAGAAAATCCTCTCCTGAGGCTTTTCCGGGCTTGGCAGCCCCGGTGCGGCATGAAAATGACGCTGCTTCTACATTTTTTACTTGCAGTATAAAAAATATAAAGCTCTTTTTGAAAGCCCTCCCGGAGTCTGCTCCTCGCTGTGTGCCAAAGCGGTATGTGCTTTCTCGAAGCCCGGTGCAAAAATGTTTGTGAACATATTTGTCGCTTGTCCGGAATACGCAGAGAACGGCTTTTCAGAACTGCCCCATTTCTCGGCATGCAGGTCGCATGATAAACGGCAGGAAAGCGTATGCAGACATTCGACTTTGTCAGAATGGGGAGTCAGGATTGCGGTGCCGGTATGCAATAGGGGTTACGGACAAAAAGCCGAGGGATATCAGCGGGGGATTCTTTACAGAAAAAATCGGCTTTCCTGAGGGTATGTGGAGAAAGGATGGGGTTGATTGTGAATGGTTTGATGCGAAAGCTTTCGCGGTTTATGTACGGGCGAAACGGCGTGGATGCGCTTGGACGCTTTACACTGTTTCTTTATGCATTTTTGGCAATTCTCAATATTGTTACGGCAAGAATCGCGGCTCTTCGGATTTTTAATTATGTGATTTGGGGAATTGAAACGCTGGCGTTGGTCCTGTTTTTCTTCCGATGCTTTTCCAGAAATTACATGCGGCGCAGAAAGGAAAACGATCTGTATATGAAGCTGCGCAATCCGATTGCGGCATGGTTCGGACTGTGCGGGAGCAGGCTTCGGGACAGGAAGACACATGTTTACCGCAAATGTCCGCAATGCCGCGCAGTGTTGAGGCTTCCGAAAACTTCCGGTCAGCATACAGTCCGCTGTCCGAAATGCGGCAACCGGTTTGAAGTCCGGGTGCGGTAATCACGCAGCTTTGCACACAGCTGTCTGCGGAGCGGATTTGCCGGATCTGCGGGAATGGCTTTTCAGGATTCGTCTCTGCTGTGTGAGACACTGTTCGGTCAGGATTTCCGGAATGACTCAGGACAGAGGAAAATCGACAGTTGTGACATACTCCCAATCGCACGGTTTGTTTTTTGTCATGTTCGGCCATGCTGCGGTCAGATTGGATGTTTTGCACCGGTAAATGCGGCGGCTGACTTCATCGTATCGGTAAGTATAGGTGGCGATTTTCATGTCGTGTCCGTGACGGTGTTTTTCGATGATAAGTTTGATAATTCGCTTGTTCATTGTTCCAAAAAATCCTCATGTATATGAAAATATGTGACATGACTTTCCAAAGTGACAAATGAAGACGGTTTGATAAAGTGCGTGGAATAGCACCCAAAGCATGCAATGCAGCCTGATGATAGGAGTGCTTGCAGGAAATGTACGCGCACCGGGGGCGGTGCGCCGCGGAGCGGAAAGCTCCGGGAAATCTTTCCTTTGAAAGATTTCAGTGCGTATTCAATCGCAAGCAAAAATGTGTGCTTGCACAAACATTTTTGCGCCGTGCTTCAAGCAGCACGCGCACCGGGGGGCGGTGCGCCGCGGAGCGGAAAGCTCCGGGAAATCTTTCCTTTGAAAGATTTCAGTGCGTATTATACCACGTTGTTTTTGTTTTTTCAAGTGGTAAATTGACAAAATCCGGAATCGGTTATCCCGGGCGGGAGGAGATGAGCAGTGTTAAACTGCTTTTTTATTTGGGGGAAATAACGCCGGCTGAGAGGCTGCACTT
>CAKSEL010000030.1 GCA_934446675.1 uncultured Eubacteriales bacterium | reverse complement strand
GCAGCTGCCACCGTGTCATAGGGCTTTGCGAAGTCCTCATACAGATATTCCCATGCGGGATATTCGCCCGGAATGGTATCCGGCATCAGCTGAAGCTGGATCGGAGCGCTTAAAAGCTCCCGGTTTCCGAGGTCATGATCCACGATGCTGCAAATATCGCCGTTTTTATCGATTTTGACGGTATATCTTTCGTTTTTCAGGGTATCCGCCGTGACGGAGACGCCGGTCTGAAGCGCGCAGGGCGCATCGCTTTCACGCACATCAAATACGGTGCAGCTGACCGGAGCCACGGATGCCGCGAAGGTCACGGTCACAGTCTTGCCGTCCGCATCGGGTCTGCACTGGGAGGGAACCTCATTGCCGTCTGCGTCAAACACGCGGACATATGCGCTCTTTGCGGGCAGCTTTGCCGTCACAACATCGGTGCGCGCGGAAGAGATCGGGTTGAATACGGCGACCGGCGTTCCCTTTACGTCGGTGCGCAGCGTGCGGACGATGCCGTCAACGCCTGCCGTCAGCTCCGATGCAAAGGTGTTCAGTGCGATGACGTAATCGTTGTAGGAGAAGGTGTAGGCGTCTCCGATAGACGTTCCGGTTACATCGTCATGGAACTGGTGCCACAGGAAGGTCTCCCATGCATCTCTCAGGCGCTCCTTCGGATATTCCTCCGTGCCGAGCCATGCAGCCATGGAGTCCGCGCGCTCTGCACTGTCCGCCAGAAGCTCGTTCTTGCGGTTCCAGCGCTTGGAAATGGTGTGGGAAACCATCGCGCCGTAGCCGTGCGGAATCAGAAGATTTCCGCGGTATGCCGGAATCTTTTCGATCTCTTCCTCGGAAAGATCGCGGAAGATGTCGTCGGAGGATGCGGACAGTACCTGGAACAGTCCGCCCTCGGTATCGGCGACCGCTTCGTTTACCATCTTTGCCGCCGTGTCGGTCGGGGAGCCGCCGTAGTCTCCGGCGCCGTAATACATGGAGCGGGAGGGGACACCGGCAATCTTTTCGTTGCGTTCAATTTCATGCAGATGATGCTCGCGCTGATTGATCGGCGTATCGCCGCTGTATTCAAAGTTGTAGGTGTATCCGCCCTCGTCCAGGGAGCAGAGAATGGTGTTTCCGTCGGGACCCGTCCAGCGGCAGAGGTCCGCGCGCGGCTTTTTGTCATCCGGCATCGGACGGCTGAGCGTGCCGTCCTCCTCAACGATCGGCATGCCGACGCCCCAGACCAGCTTCTGGGTGGAGAAGCCCTTCAGCCCCATGTGGTAGGCGATGGAGGGGAGTGCGTACCGGAAGCCGAAGCAGTCCGGCAAAAAGATATCCAGACTGGTTTTTCCGAATTCTCTCTCCCAATATCCGTTGCCGAGCAGGATCTGGCGCATGAATGCCTCGGAGGAAGGGATGTTGGCATCGCAGGCGTCCCATGAGCTTCCCGCAACATTCCATCTGCCTGCTTTTACGTATTCCTTCAGCTTTTTATAGAGGTGCGGATAATATTCCTTTGCCAGCTTGTAGCGGAAGGCACCCTCAAAGTTGAACCGATAGTTGGAATAACGCTCCAGAAGGGCGAAATTCTGTACAAGTGTGTTTTTTACGCAGTCCCGGATTGTATCCTGAATGGTCCAGTTCCACTGTGTATCAAGATGGGCATTTGATACTGTGTAAAGTCGTTTGTTTTTCGGCATACCGTAGTCCTTTCCTTTGGCATGAACGGGCGGGATGACCGCGCCGCCGGGAGGTTTTTAACATATTGTAATAAAGCAGCCCCGTTTGCCAAGTTAAATTTAGATAATTATAGCATTCTGCGGGATGGGTGTCAATGATTTTTTGCAAATAATTGCAAAAGACAACATTTTAATGCGCATGGGAAAGGGAGAAGCCGGGGCATTCCGGCAGTCTCGCAGAAGCCGGAGCGGGCGTTCATTTTTTCCGGCATAAAGCGGGGAAGGCATCGGCGCTGCGATGCGG
>CAKSEL010000029.1 GCA_934446675.1 uncultured Eubacteriales bacterium | reverse complement strand
TGGCAAGCGTAACATACAAACCGCTTCCTGTCTCTGCAGCCTTTAACACCATATCGCGGAAATCTGTCTGCAAATTGGCAATCTCACCGGAATATTCCCGATACCCATGAAGAACCAAAGCCATAAACGGTATTGATTTTGTCTCGATCATAAAGCAGCTGCTTTCCATCGGCACAGCAACAATATGATCTGCATACGGCCAGATATAAGCATTGCCGCCTTCCGTCAGCAGAGAATAGGAATCAGCCATCCGAGCCAGGGCTTTTTGAGCATACATCAGCCCTTCTTCCAGATCGGTTGCACGACTGCCCTTGTAATCGGCCGTATGGCTGTTTCCAAGAGAGCCCACCGATAACCCGGCGATTCCCATTTGATTATATTTACGGTTGAACGCATCAAAAAAATAGGAAATACGAGAAGGTGTAAGGATATACTCTGCCGTTTTCTTATCTCTTTCCAATGTCGCTACATTCATCTGTGTATGTAATGCGTTTGTCCCGTCAAGCTGCTGAACCGCGTCTGTATTCACACGGAATCCGTCAAACAATCCGTCCTTACGCACAAACCGAAAATCCACATCCGGATATAAACCAATACCGGCTTGTACGGCATACTCGTTCAATTTAAGCAGCCCTGATTTTCCGCCCAATTTAGACTCCGCCCGCATTCCGGAGGGCGCCTGATACTGCATACCGCCGTTGCACCATCCCAGATACCGCAGTTGCAGATTTGAAGTCCCGCCTTCTTTAAATTTCTCCAACATATGTCGGGCATCTTCATAAGTGGAAAGCGCCGCCGTCACTTTTTGTTCAACGCCGAGAACCTTATCCATGATCTTAACTGTACCCAGCGTTTCCAAATACAGGGGCGGTTCTGTTTTATCCACCGTCTGCGTGAACACGCCGGCATCCGTCAGGTATTGGCGATAACAGACAGCCATATTCATATAGTCATCCTGACCAGCCGCAAGAGGATAATACCGGATTTGGCATCCACCCTTATATCGTTCGGTACTGTAGCGCACAGAGTCTTCGCTGATATTGTCACTGGGCTGGAAGAGATAGCGTGCTTTGGAACCGGCGTAGGGATTCACACCATCGGTAGTAAATGAAACAATGGAACCTATTGCCGCGCCTTCTTCCAGAATGGCAAGGAAGCTGCTTTCTTTTGATCGAATACCAAATACAGGAAGATGGTAGGTATATTTTTTTCCGTAAAAAGCGTTGGTAGTAATTGCCATATCACTTCCGTAGAGATCACCGGTCATCGTGTTTTGTTTTTGCAGCGGTACTGTGGGTCCGAAATCTATCAGAGCTCCGCTACCATCCGGCACAAACAGTTCACCCTCTGTCTCTCTCGTATTCTGCGTGCCAAAATACGGAAGGATACTGACCGTGTTCAGAATAAATTTACTGTTGTCAAAGGTCAGCTCCGAAGAATCCAACCGCACGATCAGGCTATCGCCATCCAGCCTGTATTCCAAAGCCAGCTTGAACACGGGATCGTCGAATTCCTCAGCTTCATAATCCACCTGCCGATATACTTCAGCCAAACGCTCTTTGGTAAAACCGGCAGACAGAACGATTTGTTCCAGTTGTCTCTGTTCCGTGTCAGATCCGCCGCGGAACACATAAATATCCCGTGTTTTCAGTATGGGATATAGGGCTACTTGCTTATTGTATTCCCTCTCCGACATGCCGTCCTTCGCCAACAGACGATAAAACACTCTCAATCTGTTGCGCTCTCGGTCGGACTCTACGTTGGCAAGGATTTCTTCTTCAAACACCTGCCGGCCGATCACCATGGGCAGCACCAGTTCACCCTCTATGCGGCCGATAGTCATCTCAACTCTGGCTCCAAGGTCCAAACCGTATATAGAAAACTGTCCCTTATCTATGCAATCCGCCTTGCTGGTAAAAGTGCCCGCCACTTGGGAGGAATTGAGATATTCGAGTACAATTTGTGAACCAATCTCCGCAGCAGTGCTTTTTTCCAACTCCGAAGTGTCGTACCCATCCTGCGGA
>CAKSEL010000028.1 GCA_934446675.1 uncultured Eubacteriales bacterium | reverse complement strand
GTGCGCACGCTTCTGACCGTTCTGGTCATTGCCGCAGCGGCAGTCACAATGCTGATCACCAAAAGCCATATGAATTCCATATACGGTCAGTTCGGCGGCAGAGAGCCGGAAGGCGTCTCGGTCACCGCTCCCCTCGGCGATGAGGAAATTGCCTACATAAACAAGGCAGTGGAGATCATTGACAAAAATGCGGGACAGTACCGTCTGCTTGTAAACGAGCAGAAGACCGGACTCTTCCAAAAGAACGGCAAGGCTGAAATTTACGGATGGCGGGATGAGAACGACGTTCCCTGCCTGTCGATCCGTCTGGACCGTCTGAAGACCGAAAGCGGCATCAGCGGGCTTTCCTATATCATGCCCTACCGGGAGCAGCTCTGCATTTTCAGTGCAAAGGACAAGGCGATCCACACTCCGGATTCCGATTACTGCAAAACGCATTTCGATGCTTTGAAAAAATGGGACGGCGTTTCCGTCATGCGCGCCCTTCTCGATAAGATGCAGACCGGAGAGCTGTATTATATGGAAAAAACCAAATCCTATGTGCTCCGCTCCGACAGGATCAGTCTGTACCTTCCCGAGGAAGGCTCCGTCCGTATACTGGACGAAACGGGAGAAGTCCCCGTGCGGTATATTTTCAGCGCATCCTCCAAAACAGGCAGACCCTCCGACTATGCCGATTTCAGACCCGCAGGCGCGGCAGATACCGAATCCGACCCGCTGCAAAGGCTCCTGAACACGGCAGATTACGATGCCAAAATTGAGTTTTACGAAAACGGAAAGAAAATTGCCGGGATTCGTTATGAGGACCGCGGCGACGGCTCGCACTCCTTTAAATTTGAGGAGAATTACAAGGATTTTGCGAAGGGGAGATATGTGATCTACCCGGAGGAAAGCCGGTATGAATTCTATGTCTATCTGCCGGATTCCTACGGCTACAGCAAGGATGCCGAAGCATACGGCGCCGGGGAGCGTGCGGAAATCTATGAATGGCTCAATCAGATGATTCCGGACAATTATGTGAAGGCAAATCTGAATCTGGAGAAAGCCGAAAAGAGCAAGCTTTTGTGGGCAACAACCTATACGGAGCAGAAAGAAGGCTCCGGGAAAGCGGTTCTTGTACTGGAAAACGGCAAGGTCGGGAAATTCAACTGCTATGAAACCGACGACACCTATGTGGAGATCCGGTGGTAAGCCGAACCGGCAGATTCCTCCCCGTCAGGCACATCGCCGTTGACATTGATCCGAGCGGTCAAGCGCCGCCGGAAAAGCCGAAAAAAGACAAAGGCAGGGACAAAAACGGTCAAAATCGCATCGGAAATATCGTGGCACGGACCGGTATTTTTGAGGGGCTGCTTAAAAACATCGGGGTTTTAAGCAGCCCCCTTTTTGCATCGGCTGCCGGAAAGAACTTCCGCGGCAGCGAACACGCCCCTCCGGAAAAGACCGTCTGCGGCGCATACGCACAAACCGTCGTCGGAAATGATGTATTGCGGCAAAGAGCGCCAAGCCGCAGGAACACAAGTCCCCGGAGCCTTGCGGCATACCGGCTTTCGCTTGGTTTCCCGAAAAGCAGCGGCTCCGCTGCACGCTTTCTCTTGCAAAAACGGAAAAAATATGGTATGCTGTCATTGGATATGTCCGCACGCATATCCCTGCAAGAGCATATGCCCCGGCTCCGGGAAGGCGGAGGGCAGCCCGGCTGTCTGACAGCACAGGCATGCCGCACTCCCGCAAAATGCCGGAAAACTCATAAGAAAGGATGCCTTTTCCGACAAAGGCACTGGTAAAGTTCAAGTGAAAACCGAAGAACGCTTTCTGAAATATGTCTCCTATCCCACGATGTCCGATGAAACATCCGACACCGTCCCAAGCACGGAAAAGCAGCGCATCCTCGGCAGAGAGCTGGTCCGCGAGCTTTCCGAGCTCGGACTGGAGGATGCCCGCATCGACGAATACGGCTATGTGTATGCCACCCTGCCCGCAAATGCGGAAGCCACCGATACAATCGGCTTCATTGCCCACATGGACACCTCGGACGCGGCTCCGGATGCCCCCGCCGCACCGCGCCAGCTTCTGTATTCCGGCGGCGACATTGTCCTGAA
>CAKSEL010000027.1 GCA_934446675.1 uncultured Eubacteriales bacterium | reverse complement strand
AGCTTGAGAATAACAAAGTGAGAATATCCTGGCTTATTTACAGAAACATTGAAAAAAAACAGTATTTATGGTGGGCACAGACTGAGTATCCTCACTGGATAAACAAAGGTGAAGCAATGACAGCACTTGCTCAGAATTTCAATTACACCTCATGGATACCATCGGATTTAGGCGAGCCCATTGCAAGGTATTACAACGACGGGAAAAGCGACAGCGTCACATATAAATTATCTGACGGCGAAATATCGATAGGTGATGCGATAAGGTATTTTACCGAAGATTATGCCAGGTCGCTGCCATATGAAGATAAGCCAGAATACTATGTCAGATATGTTGATGTTTATAAAATGGATAATGAAACATATGCATATGTGCTTATAACAACAACTATGTTCAATGGTATTCCCTATGAGCAGGATTATGAGATCTATTCATCAAGTGTTATTCCCGACCATTTCGCTTCGTATGGTCAGGCTCTTATGATAATGATGAATGACATTGACACAGCGCTCTGGTGCTGTCCGGAAACAGAAATGAAGCCTGTCGGAAACCCTGTAGAAAAAATTGTTTCCCTAAAAGCGGCGGCTGACATTGTAAGCCATAATCTGTCACAAAGCGTTAAATTTAACATAATATCAATGGAGCTGATTTATCATGGCAGAAGTGCTTTGTTAAAACCCACATGGCTGTTTACCCTTTATAACACGAATGACTCATTATACTATAACGCATATGTGGACGCCGAAACCGGAAAATTCAGTTATTTCGCATACAGCTTTGCTTAACAACACAAGATGAAGAGAATGCGCACGTTCAGGTCTTAATAAGGAGTAATATTATGAAACTAAAGAAACTAAAAGGGTTTTCAGCATTCGCAATCACAATATGCTTTCTTTTAACCGGGTGCCGTAATTCGGACATCCTGGGAGAAACAGCAGCTTCAAATGACAGCATGAACGGCGCAGCGGTTTCAGAGGAGGAATGCATTACATCAGAAGAACAGCCGCTTACAAACCACGAAAATTCGATCGTTTATTATTCCAGGGAGGAGGTCGCCGACATTATTGCCAGATTCCCGAACATGAAGTTGTCAGACTCTGTTTATCTGCTTGCGCCGAAAGAAATAGACCATGTAAGCACCTTTAATTCGTCAACGTCGCCACAGCTTTCCCCCGAAAAGGAAATCGTAGAATTCAGAAATATATTCTCGTTTTTCTTCCCCGACCATGAATTTGACGAAGAATGCTTCTATGCTTATGCAGTAGCTGATGGAAATAACGCCGACCCCGATGATTCCGGGACAAGATTTCATAGTCTGTCAGACAAGAATAACCTTGAAGCTTATCTGAACGGAACCCTCGGGGATCCCGAGTATATGCGTCATTTGATGTATACCGAGAAGAACAAGCCAAAAGGAAACAGCGTTTCGCTGTATTATCGCAGTCCGTTCGGTAATGACTTCAGCAAGTTCAACAAGGGCGTTCTGGACAAATTCAAAGCGGCTCTTGCCGGCAATACGGAATATTATGCCAGCGAGGACGTGAATCCAGGCAGATATTATGAGTGCGTCAGCAGTCTTTTCCCGGACAGCACGGAATCATTTACGCTGCTTGACGGCAAGGAAATATCAATAAAGGACGCCGTGGCATTTTACGAGAATTACATAAACAGCATTCCCGTTACAGAGCCGCCCGTATTCAAAATCCATGTTGACCGGGTCGATGTTTTCAGACTGGACGATGAACATTATGCGCTCAAGCTTATTAATTCAAGAATGTATGACAACATTCCTTTTGACTACATATGGGACGGCGTAAACGCAGGCTCCGGAAGAGATATGTCATACGGCGTGATGGTGGAAACAGATGATGTTGACTATACATATTCAACTTTCAGCTCGCACCGTGGCTTTGATGAAACGCAGTACACCGAGATTGTTCCGCTGGAAAAGGCTCTCAGAACGGCTTCGGAGGAGCTTACGGACTATGTCTGCTTTGAAGTCGAAAGGGTCGAGCTTGTTTATCGCTGGAATGACGAAATGAGCGGAAAAGATGTCGGCGAGGACAGAAATCCCACATATCCGTCATGGAAATTTACGCTGTATAATCCTAACGACGGGATATATCGTGACGCATTTGTAGACGCTCTTTCGGGAGAGGTTAAAGTATTCTGACTTCAGAGGAAAAGATATGCGAAATTTCTTTGTTTCATTCCGAAAAAACACAGCCTCGCCCGGTTTCCTGCTATGCGTAGCAATGACGGTACTTCTGCTGTTTGCGGCGGAGGTTTACTACGATTTTGACACGCAGACGCGCTACTCGGTTTTCC
>CAKSEL010000026.1 GCA_934446675.1 uncultured Eubacteriales bacterium | reverse complement strand
ATGCAGACTGTGTTTCACTGCACATTGCAAGATATCAATAACAAGGCTTGCCGCTTTCCGTGCGGCAGGCTTTTTGTTTTGGAATGAGGCTTCGGCGCGGGGAGCGGAAGGGCAGCACGGGAGAGACGGCTGGCTTTCGGGGGAGACTCTGCGGCTTGGAGCCTGCGGGGAGCATCACTTTTTGCGGATTGCCGTTCGGGATGCGCGGGCTGTTTCGAATAATTTTCATATTTTTTGCACACAATGAAAGAAAGCATCGGAAAATGATCCGCTGACCGCCGGAAGAGCGCTTCAGAACGGTATCTGCGGCTTTTGGGGCGCTTATGAGAGCCTTTGTGCGGGATTCTGCGGGGGGACGCTTTCCGAGTTCGGGAAAGGAGAGATGGTTTTATGGAATCAAAAAACAGTCTGGCGAATCTGGTTTACCAAAATGCCAAAATGGGGGAAGAGGGAATCAGCCACATTTACGGATATGCCAAGGCGGAGGGCTTTCGCAGGCTTCTGAAGACGCAGGCACAGGAGTATCGGGATATTGCCGGACGCGCACGCGATCTGATTGAAAGCCTCGGTGAAGAGCCGAAGGCGCTTGGCATGATGCAGAAAGCCGGCAGCTTCCTTTCCTCCGAAATGAACACTGCGGTGGACCGTTCTGATTCCCATCTGGCAGAGATGATGATGACCGGAACAACGATGGGAATCTGTAAGGTGATCCGTGCGCTGCACCGCAACAGGAATGCGGGGGCGGAGGAAACGGCTTTGGCAAGGTGCCTTTGTGAAACCGAGGAGAAAAATTTTGCGCTTCTGAAGGAATATCTTTGAGATTATGCGGATTTTTGATCGGAAAAGGCGATGAACCCGGTCCTGCGGCGGGCTTCGGACGTCTTGGGCGGCAGCCGGGACTGGGGTTGGCTTTTCGGAGCGGCGCGGCTC
The DNA here is from genome assembly GCA_934446675.1 of uncultured Eubacteriales bacterium. Lineage (GTDB taxonomy): Bacteria > Bacillota > Clostridia > Oscillospirales > CAG-382 > UMGS1387. The sequence goes on along the minus strand of CAKSEL010000026.1, from coordinate 1,623 downwards.
GGTGAAGCTGTGCGCTTTCTGCATCGCTTCACCGGGAAACCGCTCTGCGGGCGGTTCGTTTCCGCTCACACGGGGCTTAAAGAACTGGTGCTCGCCGGAGCCTGACTGGAATTTCGGCGGCTTCCGCAGAAGCTGAATGAAATTCCGGGCAAATGCCGGCTTTGCGTCATGTTTTCGCCGAAGGATAAAAAAACACGGCGCCTTGCGGCTGGGGGAGCTTTGCGGCTCCTTCAGAACGCCTCGGCGATGCCTTGTTCTGCCGATTCCGTCTTTGCACAGACCCTGTTCTGCTGCTTTTGCTGCCGGACGGCGCTGCCGGGCTTGCAGGATATTTCTATTTGCTTTGCATGAATGTGCAGAGGCGGTATTCGCATGATGCATGTTTATCTCGGCAAATTATATCCGGACATGGCAAAAGCAATGATATTATTCTGCATTCCGGTAGATAATATTGTGCGCAATGACGATTGACATTCGAAACAACCTCATGTATAATGATACCATCCTGTAAGAGAGAGAGGGCGTTCGAAATGACATTCTGCAATATGAAAGAATTCAAAACTGCATTTTCTTCGGATTGCACAGATACGAAGTCCTTTTTCGATGCGCCGGAAGCGCGCTTTGCCGGCAAGGACAGCAGTGCGCCCTGCCATACGGTATATATTGCAATGGATACCCTTGCTGTGGTATCCATTTTTGTTATTTCCGTACTAACGGTACTGGCTCTGGTCAGCGTATCCGCGTTCCGACTGAATGTACAGGTAGGCGGAATGATTATCATTATTATTGCGATTGCAGCGGTATCCATTGCGATGATTGGAAAGATTATTTCCGTACATGATATCGAACCGGATTTCAGGGAGACTTGTATTGCGTAAATAGCAAGCAGCTCGCGGAAATCCGCCGGGCTGCTTTTTATTTAAATAATTATGCGGAGTAAAAGGAAAATGCCGCTTGCCGTGCGATGCTGCGCGGGCGGCTGGAGTCCGGACTCTGCGGGAAAGAGGTAATTCATATGAAAAAGGCATTATCGTTTGTGCTTGCGGTGCTCATGTGCGCAGTATGCTTTACGGCATGCAACAGCACAAAGGCGGACGGCAAGAAGCTTGTGATCGGCGCTACCGGTCCTTTGACCGGAGACAACGCATCATACGGCATTTCCGTGAAGCAGGGAGCTGAGCTTGCGGTCAAGGAGATTAACGCCAAGGGCGGCATCAACGGCATTACGCTTGAGCTGCTGTTTGAGGATGACCAGTGCGATCCCACTGCGGCAGTCAACGGATATAACACCATGATGGATAAGGGCATGCAGGTGTCCCTGGGCGCTGTTACCTCTGCGGCATGCGTTGCACTGACCGCCGAGGCAAAGAAGGACGGAATCCTGATGATCACGCCTTCCGGCTCTCAGAAGGAGTGCACACAGTATGACAACTGCTTCCGCGTATGCTTCACCGACCCCGATCAGGGTCTGTACGCCGCAGATTTTATTGCGGAAAAGAAGCTTGCGGAAAAGGTTGCGGTGCTGTACGATAAGTCCTCGGATTATTCCACGGGCATTACACAGAACTTTATCAAGGAAGCTGCCGAAAAGGGTCTGACGGTTGTTTCCGAGCAGTCCTATAC
>CAKSEL010000025.1 GCA_934446675.1 uncultured Eubacteriales bacterium | reverse complement strand
CAAGTAAATCCTGTTGGTAATACTACATCTGCTAATACTTTACCTTTTACAGAAGTTAATCCTGTTGGTACTGTATAATCTGGTGTTGCTTGATTTATAGTCCAAGATAATATAATTGTATCATTTGTAAAATCTTTCCACTCATAATTATCTGTGTCCTTAAGTTCTGCATACATTATATTAGTTGATACATCTTTTGCAGTAGTTTTTCCAGATATTTTGATATTAGAATTAACATTATTTAATGTAGGAGTTATATCTGTGCCAGTATATTCAAAAGTATCTTCAACTAAAGTTACTTTCTCAAGTTGTGCTTTTTTAATAGTGAATGCTACACTAAATGTTCCTGTATAATTTGTATTAGTATCTGGTACTTTATATGTTACTGTATAAGTTCCAGCATTTGTTGGTGCTGTAGCACTATTATATGAAGTTGTTCCTGTTCCTTGATATTTTACTTCTAAATCACTAACATTTACTGTTCCAGCATTAACACTAATTGTTCCTGTTGGTTTTTTAGGATTTCCATCATAAGTAAATGTTTCGTTATTAGAAAGTCCTGAAATATTTACATCTGTTTTATTTACAACATGAACTGTAAAATCTTTTGATGTTTCTTTCCATTCAGGAGTATTATCGCCACCAAGATCCATTTTTGCTGCTGTAACAGTCATTACAACATCACCTTCAGTAGCTCCTGCTACATATTCTTCATTTGTAGCATCATATGTAAGTGCTGTTCCTGATTTAATAGCAAAATCAATGTTTCCTACATTTCCAGTTACTGATTGTTCTAAATAATCTTTTGTTATAGAACCATTAACTTTTACATATTGATCTGCAATTGCTAAAGGTTGTTCTGCACTTGTTACTGTTAGTTTTCCAAATGTATGAGTTCCAAATGTATAATTATCAGTAACATCTTCAGAACCTCTCATAACTTTAACAGTAAACTCATTATCAGATGTTCCTACATATGTTTGACTTCCAGTAAACTCTACTACTACCTCTTCACCAGCTACAATTTCACCTGTTACTGTTTTATTATTATTAGTTAGTGGATTACCATCATATGCTTTATTAGCATTATCAGATGTTACAGTAATCTTACTATCTTTTTTTGTTACAGTTAATTTACCAGCAGATTTTTTAATATTAGAATAACAATCAGTTACATCAACACCCTCAGCATTTGTTATAGTAATTTTTCCAATTGTATTATTTTCAAGAGGAGTGTCTTTAACATCTCTTACTTTACCAGTAATTTCAGCAGTAACTTTATCACCATTAGGTAATTTATTATCAGTTACTGGACTTGCATTATTTGCCCATAAAACATCATAAGCATTTTTTGTGTGTTCTGATCCATCATAAGTAAATTCTGCATCATAACTTTTAACTTTTACTTCAGTATCGATCGGTGCGATTTCAAAATTAACACTAGCTTCACTTGCTGTATAATTTTGATTTGTAATACTTAAAGTAGCTTTATATTTACCTACTAATTTAGGTAATGTTGTTCCTTTATCTTCATAAGATCCATTGTTTAACTTAGAGTAAGTGATTTTATAATCGCCTGTTCCTAAGCCTTCAACACCTGTTGCAGTTGGTGGAGTTTTAGTAGTGCCATAAACCCATGTACTATCTAAACCACTAATACCTACAGTAAGGTCTTTCTTTTCAACTTTTAATGTAACTGTTGCTGTATATGTTTTACCACCCATATCAGTTACAGTAATTGTTGCTGTATAATTACCAACATTAAGACCAGTTTTTGCTTTTACTTTAAAAACAGTATTTGTTGCACCAGCACCAACTGTTGGTTGTGTAGTTCCAATGATTTCAAATTTTTCAGGTTCAGATACTGTTACATTTTTAATTTGTAAATCATTTTCACCAATATTCTTAATTGTAATATTAGTTTCAGGTGTTTCACCATATTTACCAGTTAAAGAAGCATTAGATACATTAAATCCATTTGCAAATTTAACTGTAATTGGACCATAATAAGTATCAATAGAATCAAGCGTTGCTGTTCTATCAGCTGTTCTTACACCGTCTCTAGAATAATATTCAACAACAGCATTTGCATCAATTACATCATTAATAGTTAAATTAGAATCATTACTAAGAGACCTTCTTGTTGTGTTTGATGTTGTAGGATTATCAAGTTTTATACTTTCAAGATAAACTTTTTTAGCAGCATCCCACCAAAATAAATATTGATTTCCAATTACATTAGAATTTTTTATAATGAGATTTTCATATTTTTGCCCATCTTCCATATAAACAATGGTAGTATAATTATTATTTTTTACTTCAAAATCAACACCGTCAATCTCAAAATTTACCTTTTCTGCATCACGAATAATTGCTCCAGACAATAAATGATATGTCGGTGCACCAGTATGATTACCAATAATTTTTGCAGAACTACTATTGCTAGAATTAATTATTTTAATATCAGCATCTGCATAATACAAAAAATTAATTACTCTACCATCTGGTACTGTTATAGTGTGACCATTTAAATCAAGTGTTTTTGACTTTTCAATAGAGAATCTTGTATCAAGCTTATCTCTTAATATAATATCCTCAGTAAGTCTAACTACATCTGTTTTGTTATCGCTCATTGCGGTTTCCAAAGAACCATAATCTATAACATCTGTAGTTGTTGTTTCTGCATTTACATTAGTTAATCCCACCGAAAAGACTGCTACTAATGTAAATAATATCGTAGTTAATTTTTTAACTACATTTTTAGATTTGCTCATCAAATCTTCC
>CAKSEL010000024.1 GCA_934446675.1 uncultured Eubacteriales bacterium | reverse complement strand
AAAGTCATCAAGATGAATTAAAAGGTTTGCTGGGAGATGAATACACAGACTATAATTTGGTTGTTGCCTTAAATAACGGCAGACCTTGCGAGGGCAGAGTTTTGTTAAAGGCGTTTGAAGCATTAAGAGAAAAAGCCGAACTTCCGAATGTTGTTTTTCACTCTCTCAGACATTCAAGCACGACATATAAGCTGAAACTTAATCACGGGGATTTGAAAGCAACACAGGGAGATACCGGACACGCTCAAATTGATATGATAACGGATATTTATGCTCACATTTTAGACGAGGACAGAAAAGTAAACGCAATGAAATTTGAAACTTCATTCTATAATATCAAGGCTGATTTAAGAAATGTGCAAGCACCTCAAGAGGAACAAGCTGCATTAGATGTATCTGCATTGATAGAGCAACTGCAAAAATCTCCCGAATTGTTGCAAACGCTATCACAGTTAATTGCTGCTAAGAATTAAGAAACGAAGTGCTGTTCCGAAGCAATGCTAATTAAGCTATTAGCAAAAAACAAAAATTATTAGCAAATCTCAAAAACGAGTTCGTTTCCTATTAGCAAAAAAACGGAACAGATAAACAGAAATCGAAAATTTTTAGCACAAAGAAAAAGCACCGCAAAAGCGGTGCAAATGGCGTCCCAGATAGGATTTGAACCTACGGCGTTTCGCTTAGGAGGCGAACCCTCTATCCAACTGAGGTACTGGGACCTACGAAAAATTATGCCCCGTTTGGTGGCGGAACCACTTCCCCTTAGGAGGCGGTTGCTCTATCCTGCTGAGCTACGGAAACATATACAATTTACATATTTTCTGCATATATTATATCATGAAGCAAAATGTTTGCCTGCAACGGCATTTTGCAAAGACGTCAATAATACAGCCATGCCTGCACGGGACGGCAACTGGCCGTTTATTGTATGTATTATACCACACGGCAGAGAAAATTTCAAGTCCTATTTACAAAATAATACGTATAAGAAAGTCCCATATCCGCACATTTAATCATATACAAAAGCATTGCAGACAATACGCTTACACGGTCAAAACCAAAGTCCGTACATAGCGTACCGTCTGCTTTTCTTTTTTTAACTTGCGTTACAGAGCCGGAAAGGTTACGGTAAACACGGTTCCGTTTTCCTTGGTACTCGATACCGAAATCTTACCGTTCATAAGCTCAGTAAAGTTCTTGACTATTGCAAGTCCGAGTCCGTGGCTCGACTCATCATGCCGCGATTTATCCGTTCTGTAAAATCTCTCGAAAATATGAGCAATATCTTCTTTATCTATTACCGCCGTTCTGTTCGCAACGCTGAACACGGCGTTTTTTGAATTTGCGCAAAGGCTTATTTTAACGCTGCCGCCGCTGTTTTCGTATTTCAGCGCATTGTCGATAAGCGACGAGCAGATGCGTTTAAGATAATCCGCGTTTGCGTTTACAAACACACCTTTTTGTATGTCGGTCTCATATCCGATATTTCTCTCATATGCAACCGATTCCATTACAAGCGCATTTTGTTTGGCAACGTCGGAAAAATCGACCTTTTCGGTATAAAGCTGCTTTTGCGACTCGCTCTGCGACAGCTCAAGCATCTGCTCAACAAGATTTTTCATACTCATTGCCGCTTTTTTTGTTCCGTCCACCCACTTTGACATTTCCCCGACGGCACTTTGCTTATTTGCATTTAAAATATCGGCGTTTGTAAGTATGACCGTAAGCGGAGTTTTAAGGTCGTGCGACGCGTCCGTCACAAACTGCTTTTCACGTGTGATTGCGTCCTCAAGAGGCTTTGCGGCACGGTTTGCAAGCTTAAGGCTGATAAAGTAAAAAGCGAGCATTGAAAGAGCGAATATTGCAGCCAGCACAAAAATAAGCCTCAGCATATCGTTTACAAAAAATCTCATGCTTACAACCGCGATCTTTATCTCATCTCCGGCAGGCTGACGCAGATAATACAGTCCTTCGCTTTTCAGCAAGCCGAAGTCTTCACTTTCGCTCTGTATTTCGCGCGCCGTATCGACAAGCTGACTGTTATTCTCAAGCTTATCCTTTGATATTACCGTCACGTTCTGCTCTTTTGTGTTATAGAAAAAGACATATACGGAATTTGAATACTTGTCAGACTGAGAATCTTTGGTTCTGTTTCTGCCGCGAACAGGGGCTTTCGGTTCGGGAGGAACGTCCGGTGTATCCGCAGCGCCGTTATCTGTGCCGGAACCGGGTTCGGCATCGTCTTTTTCGGGCATTTCGTCCTGCGCATTTGCGTAAATTTCGTCTTTTTCATTTTCCAGATTTCTGTCCGGCGCGTTTTCGGGCGGCATATCCCGCAGAAAATTTCTTATCATATCATAAGGCTCTATCTTTTGCGACATTGTTGTTTTCAGCTCTTTAAGACCGGAATTGTACGAATAGACAAAAATTAAAACATTCATTGCAATAAGCACTGTTCCGACAAGAAAGAGATTTGACAGTATAAAGCTCTTTTTATAATCTTTCATGACTTTTTGTCCTCCGCAAATTCAAGCCTGTATCCGACGGACTGAATATTCTTTACCGAAACGCAAGAGCCGAGATACTTTATCTTTTTTCTGATAAAAGATATATACGCCTCTACGTTATTTTCCGTCGTATCCGAATCCGAACCCCATATATTTACGATAAGGCTTTCCTTGGTAAGCGTCATTTCAGCGTTTGCAAACAGTGCTTTGAGCACCTCAAACTCTTTTTTTGTAAGCTGAATTGAGTTTTGCCCGCAAAAAAGCACGGCGCTGTTAAGATCAAGTCTGAGATCGCCGTATTCCATGCTTCCCATCATGAGCTTTCCGGTTCTTCGCGTAAGCGCGTTTACCCTTGCGATAAGCTCCGACGAGTCGAAAGGCTTTGTCATATAGTCGTCGGCTCCGGTATTAAGTCCGAGAACCTTATCGGGTACCGTATTCTTCGCCGTAAGCATAAGTACCGGCGTTCCGTTGCCCCAAGCGCGCATCTTAGCAAGCACCTTTGTTCCGTCCAGCAGAGGCAGCATTATATCGAGTATCACAAGGTCGTATTTTTCATTTTCAATATAATAAAGCGCGTCCTCTCCGTCGTATACCGCGTCGGTAAAGTATCCTGCGTCCGACAGCAGCTTGCATACCGCGTCGGATATAAGTTTTTCGTCTTCAACAACAAGTATTTTCATTCTTACACCGCCAAAATATCAATATATAAAAAGCAAACAGCGACAAATTGTTTTATCGGTTACATTTTACCACACTGTTTATCTGTTTTCCATACTTTAACACAAACATCTGAAAATAAACTGAAAATCTTTCAGAACTTTTTAAGAACTATCCGTATACTTAAAGGCATAAAGGGAAAAGCAAAAATACAAAACAAGGAGGAACGAAAAATGGCACTCGAAGTTTTCAACAGAAACGAGCACAAGTATCTTATTGACGAAAAAGCCTATCGGAAAATAAGCGGCGTACTCGAAAAGCACATGATACCCGACGCGTACAACAAAAACCTGCTTCCCTACTCCATAACCAACATATATTACGACACAGACGACGATTTTCTTATAAGAAATTCCCTCTCGTCGCCGCTGTACAAGGAAAAACTGCGGCTGCGTGCCTACGGAGTCCCCGATATGCAGACAAAAGTATTTCTCGAAATAAAGAAAAAATACGGCGGCATTGTCAACAAGCGCAGAACCGCACTCATACTCGGCGAAGCATACGAATTTTTACGCACCGGCACCGAGCCGTCTTACAGCGATTACATGAACAGTCAGGTGCTTCACGAAATATCCTATTTTCTCAGCCTTTATGAGCTTAAACCCAAGCTTTACATAGCATACGACAGAGTTGCATATTTTGAAAAGCACGACGGCGAACTCAGAATATCCTTTGACTCAAACATACGCACGAGAAGAACCGAACTCGGACTTGAAAACGGCGATTACGGAGAACAGCTTTTAAATCGCGGCATGTACTTGATGGAAATAAAGACATCGCTCGCAAAGCCGCTGTGGCTGTGCCGTATGCTTTCAGAAACCGGACTTGTACGCACAAGCTTTTCAAAATACGGCACGGAATTCAGAAACTTAAAATTAAAAGCAATATAGGAGATGATAAAAATGACAGATTTTTTCAACAGTGTTCTTTCAGACACCTCATCGGACATGACGGTAAGCTCGGTCATAGTCACAATGCTTGCGGCGGTTGTTTTCGGACTTGCGGTAGCATTTACATATTACGCCGTGCAAAAGGAGAATTATCAGAAAAGCCTTGCCGCCTCACTTCTCATGCTGCCGTGCATACTCTCGGTCATAATACTGTTTATCGGCAGCAACATAGCAAAAGCGTTCAGCCTTGCCGGAACTCTTGCAATAATACGTTTCAGAAGCGCTCCCGGAGAACCGACGGACATAGGATTTATATTCTTTGCCATTGCCGCGGGACTTTCCGCAGGAGTCGGGCTTTACGGATACGGCGCGCTGTTTGTACTTATTCTCTGCGCGGTTATAATCATTTCCGAAAAAACAGGATTATTCACAAAGAAGGACGTTTACAAGCGTCTTAAAATAACAGTACCGGAAAATCTGAACTACGAGGGCGCGTTTGACGAGGTACTGAGGAAATATTCGGGCAAGTACCGTCTTACAAAGGTCAAGACAACGGATCTCGGCTCTCTGTTTGAAATTGAATACTCGCTTATTATGGATTCGGACAAAAACGAAAGGGATTTTATAAACGAACTGAGATGCAGAAACGGAAATCTCAACATAATGCTGTGTTCTGAATCTTCGCTGAACTTAAAATAAAAAGCGGAAAATTAAAATCAGCCATTCTCTTTTTCAGAACTTTTTAAGAAAAGTATGTAAAATTAAAATATAAAATAAAAGTCCGCAAAAAACAAAACGGACTTTAAAGAAAGGAAGAAAAACTCATGAAAGCAAAAAACTTAAGAAAACTGACAGGTCTTATTACGGCAGCCGCGTTAACTGTGCAGCTTTCGTCATTTGCAACGGTATTTGCCGAAAACAGCGGTGCATCGACAAAGTTTTCTTTCTCCGATGAGAAGATCCTTGTCACAAGCGGCGCTTACGACGGCTACAAGATTTCCGGCACGGATCTTACGATAAATTCCGCCGGAACATACGAGATTTCCGGGGTCTGCAGCGACGGCAGCATTACCGTAAAGAAAGGAACAACAGACGTTGTGCTTATTTTGGACGGTCTGACTTTAAGCAATTCGGATTCCTCGCCCATAAGCTTTAACAAGAGTACAGACGTCACGCTTTATGCGAAAGACGGCAGCGTAAACAATCTGTCCGACGCCGCAGAGAACAATGACGACAGTTATCCGGACAATCAAAACGCCGAGAATGCCGTTATAAAATGCAAGGACGGCTCGAATTTCGTAATAACCGGCGGCGGAACCATAAACATTACCGCAAACGGCAAAAACGGCATTAAATCCGGCGAATCGACAGAGGAAGACGGAACCGCAAGCCTTACCTTTGACGGTGCGAACATAAACATTGACGCGCCCGTAAACGACGCAGTAAACGCGCAGAGCACTCTCACCGTAAAGAGCGGCACACTTAAGATAGATGCTGCGGACGACGCCCTGCACAGCGATTACGACCTCATTATCGGAAGCGAGGACGGTGCGGAAAGTCCCGAAATCATCATCGAAAGCTGCTACGAGGGACTTGAAGGCGCAAACATAAAAATCTATTCCGGTGACATTGAAATACACTCCGACGACGACGGCATAAACGCAGCAAACTCCGATCTTTCGGGATACGCCTTTACTCTCGACATATACGGCGGAAACATTTACGTTGACGCAGAGAACGGCGACGGCATAGATTCAAACGGCACGCTTACTATCCACGGCGGAGATCTTGAAATATTCTCGACAAGCTCCGGTGCAAATTCTCCGCTTGACAGCGACGGCACATTCACTATAACAGGCGGCGAAGTACTTGCCGTCGGCAACTCCGGAATGGCTCAGAATCCCGTATCGGGTTCGCAGAACTTTATTTCGTTCGGTGCCGGTGCAAGAGGAGCTATGGGACAGGGCGGAAACTTCTCAAACAACCGTGACGACCGCGGCGGCATGAGAGGCGGTACGGATACCGTAAACGGCGGTATGAATCAAAATGCGGCAAACGGCGAAAACCGTGACAACGCAGAAAACAGTATTCCCGGTCCGGTGCAGCCTTCATCAAACCCGCCCGAATCCGACGGCGCACAGAACGGCAATAACCCCGGCAATTTCCGCGGCGGCATGGGTTCTGACAACCGTTTCGGCATGACTCCTCCCGAAAACGGCACAGGCAGCACTCCGTCTGCAAATGCTCCCGGCATTAACGGCGGTGCAGAAATCGCTCCCGGTTAAAATGAAAACGGCGCGCAGAACGGAATAAGCATATCAAACGGCGATACGCTCACAATTACCGACAGCAGCGGAAACGTACTTAAAACCGCGTCGGCAGTCAGAAACGCAAACTATGTATTTTATTCGGCAGGCGACCTTTCCGACAGCGAAACATACACGCTCAAATGCGGCGACACCGTTCTCGGCGAAACTTCGGTTTCACAATCGGCTCAGAACGGCGGCTCTTCACAGAAAGTACCGGCAGGAGACTTTTCAAAGCCCGGCTCGGACAACAACTCCGGAAACGGTACTGACGGAAATATTCCGGACGGTAAAGATGATCTTCCGGATTCTGACATCGGCGGCAAGCCCGGTTTCGGCAATGCACCTGATTTCGGAAACGGTTTACCGGATTTCGGCGGCAGTTTTCGGGGATTCGGCGCAAATATTCCCGGTATGGGAAACAATATGCAGGATTTCGGCAAGAACAATCCCGGCGCCGGCATGAACGCACCGGCATTCAACGGAGGTTTTCAGGGTACGCAGAACGGCTTACCCGGTTTCGGACAAAAGCTTTAACGCCGTAAAAATTCTTTTGGCTGCAAAGCAAAAAACGTTCCGTACGCCGTGACAGCAAAAATTTCAGAATACAGACCGTCCGGAAATTAAAAGCGTAGAAATACAGCATGGGACATACCCGAAAAACACATCGCGTGTGTCCTTTTTTATATCTGCAAAGAAAAAACGCCGTTTTCACAGCGTTAAATCCTGTATTTACTGTCCCGTTTACAGCTTTCCGACAAGCGTAATAAGCCTATTGTAGCTCTTTTCAACCTCCGGGAACACCGATTTTGCCGACTCGATATTCTCCGCTCTCAAAAGCTCGGTAATTTCGTAAACAGGCTTATAAAGATTTCCGAATCCGAGATTTAAGCAGATGCCCTTTAACGTATGAGCGGCTCTGAACGCCTCTTTCACGTCATTTTCGCAAAGTCCCTTTTCCAGTCTTTCAAAGCTGTCGTCAAGTGCGAATTTCTTTACAAATTTCTCTATCATTTCCGTGTTTCCGAGCCTGTTCATCACATCACCGAAATCTCCGCCGGAAAGCCCGTAAAATTCTTCAAGTCTCATTTTCCCGTGACCTCGTTTCTGTTATTTATGCAGTCCTGTATTATCTTTGCAAGCTTATTTGCGTCAAAAGGCTTTGCAATGTGCGCGTTCATACCTGCGCCAATACTGCGTTTTACGTCCTCCTCAAACGCGTTTGCGGACATTGCTATTATCGGAACGTCGGCAGCGTCGGGACGCGTGCTTTTGCGTATACGCTTTGCGGTCTCATATCCGTCCATCACCGGCATCATAAGGTCTAAGAGTATAACGTCCGTATCATACGGCGCAGATTTTTCCCACATTTCAAGCGCCTGTTTTCCGTCCGACGCCGTTATTACCAGTGCGCCCTTTTCGCCGAGTGTGAATTTCGCAATCTCCATATTAAGCTCGTTATCCTCGGCAACAAGAATCTTAATGCCGTCAAGAGACACAGGCGTTATGACAGGTTCTGCACTTTCGCCTGTATCCGGCAAAAGAGGTATTCTTACGGTAAACTCGCTGCCCTTTCCCTTCTCGCTGCGCACAGAAATGCTGCCGCCCATTTTATCCGTAAGCTTCTTTACTATCGCAAGTCCCAGTCCTATGCCGGAAAATCCGTTTTTACCGGCGCTGTTATTCTCCTGTACGAACGGCTCAAACATACGTTTCTGAAATTCTTGGCTCATGCCTATTCCGTTATCGCGGCATACAAACTCAAAGACGCATTTGCCGTCTTTTTTGCCAATTTCACGGCACAGCACCGAAACACAGCCGCCGGACGGAGTATACTTTACGGCATTTGTCGAGATATTCATAAGTATCTGTCTCAAATGCAGCGGACTGCCAAAAAACCTGCACTGTTCTGCCGAAAAGCACTCTATTTCATATTTAACGCCCTTTTGATTAGCCTGTACCTCGGTAAGCGTATTGACCTCGGCAATTATATCGCGCAGATCGAACGGCTTACTTTCAAGCTCGATTCCTCCCGAATCCACCTTATTTATAAAAAGCACGTCATTTACAAGCTCCAACAGCATAGACGACGCCAACTGAATCTTTTCGCGGCAGTAACGCTGTTTTTCCGCGTCGCTCGGATATTTGTTTCCTATCGCAACCATGCCCATAATTACGTTTATCGGCGTTCTTATATCATGGCTCATTCTGCGCAGAAAATCCGTCTTTGCGTTGTTCGCGCGCACAGCTTTCTCTGTTGTCCTTTTAAGTTTTTCCTGATATTCAAGCTCTGACTTTTTCTGTTCGTCTATATTTCTCGATATCAGAATAAACATCCCCCCGTAAAACGGGGGGTATTTCAGTTTCGGGCATAGCCCTAATGAATACTGGCTACGCACAA
>CAKSEL010000023.1 GCA_934446675.1 uncultured Eubacteriales bacterium | reverse complement strand
GGCTCGGTTATTCGCAAATTTTATCCCGACCCCTGGCTCAGAACAAGCTGCGATATTGATGTGCTGGTGAAGGAAAAAGATATTGAACGCGCATCAGAATTGCTGACCGAAAGAATGTCATACAAAAACGAACGTAAAGGCTCGCATGATGTTAGTTTGTTTTCTGAAGGCGGTGTTCATATCGAACTGCATTACAGTATGATTGAAGAAAAGTGTGTCGGAAGTGCGGAATTGGTTTTACAATCCGTATGGGATTACGCCTCTGAGGTTTCGGACACATACGAATACATACTGTCCGATGAAATGTTCTATTTCTATCACATCGCGCACATGGCAAAACACTTTGTTGAAACAGGCGGTTGCGGAATCCGGCCGTTTCTCGATATATGGGTTATGAATCACCGTGCGGACTTTAACAGAGAAAAGCGCGAAAAATTACTTTCCGACGGCGGACTCAGTGTTTTCGCAAAGCAGGCGGAGCTTTTGTCCGAGGCATGGTTCGGCAATGCAGAGCATACGGAAGTGACAATGCAAATGCAGGAGTATATTCTCCGCGGAGGTGTGTACGGAACAAGCGGAAACCGCATAACCATGCAGCAGCAGAAAAAGGGCGGACGGATAGAATATGCCCTTTCAAAGATATTTATTCCGTATAACGTGATAAAGTTTCATTATCCGATTTTGCAGAAACACCGTATTCTGACTCCTGTCATGGAGGTTCGCAGATGGGGAAAACTCATTTTCTGCGGCCATCTCAAACGTACCGTAAATGAGCTGAAGTTTAACGGCAATATCTCAAAAGAATCCGCTGTAAAGGCAAAAGAGTTTCTGGAAGACGTTGGTCTGTAAAGCGCTAACAAGACGATAATTTAACATGAAATAAAGATTTTGCGGCAGACTTTCGGGTTTGCTGCTTTTTTGCATATCCGGAAAATATCTGATATGTAAAATGCGTAAAAACAGCTTGAAATTGTGTGAAATTATGCTATAATGAAAATGCAGATTTGCAGTCAGAATATTTAAATTATGTAATAAGCTGCCATGATTGCCAAAGACAGGCTTATAACCTGTGAAATAAAAAACGGAGGATAAAAACAATGTTAGTTATTCCGAAATTTAAAACGGTTTCAGACGGTTTGTTCGTGGCATTCGGAAAAACGGAGTTCGGAGAGTTTGCAAAGGACACGGACGAAACGGCTTTTAAATTGCTGAATGATAATTTTGATGTTACAATAAACGGTGAAAACTGCGAAGTTCGCGAATGCAGAGTGTCCGGGGTTCCGTTTAACAGACCGTGGCCGTGAAAACAGCGTCAGTATAAGCAAACCGAATCGGCTGGCTGCATCTCATTTTATGCCGACAGTGCCGTTACTCTTAAAGTCAGAAGTAAAAAGAGTTTTGCCGAAGCAAAAGTAAGACCGTTGTCAAAGAAAATTGTACCGGAAATATCGGGTGATGAAATTACTCTGGAATTGAGGGAGTTCGGAAGTTATGTGCTGGAACTTGACGGAACACATAATGTTTTGCATATCTTTTTCAATGAATATAAACAGTATCCCGACGCAGAGAATGCCGCATATTATTTCGGACCAGAAATTCATTTTCCTATGATAATTAATCTTAAAGATAATGACACCGTATATGTGGATAAGGAAGCAATAGTTTTCGAATCGGTGTTTGCAAACGGAGCAAAGAATATTAGAATTTTCGGCGGCGGTGTAATAGATAACAGCTGCGAAGAAAGACTTGTCGAAAACAGTTATGAAACTTTTTCAAAGGGAACGTTCAGAATTTTCAATGCCGAAAACGTTGATGTTTCGGATCTGATTCTGGTCAATTCTTCAAACTGGATAATGTCAATGTTCTATTGCAGAAACGTGACGGTCGATAATGTCAAAATCGTCGGTCACTGGAGATATAATACGGACGGAATTGATATTGTCAATTCTTCCGATGTTACAATTAAAAATTCATTTATACGTTCTTTTGACGATACGATTTCCGTAAAAGCGATTTACGACTATGATAAGCCCATCGAGAATATTACGGTTGATAACTGTGTGCTGTGGTGCGGCTGGAATAAGAATTGCGAGGTCGGAATTGAAACGTGCGGCGTTGAATACAGAAATATTTGTTTCAGAAACTCCGATTTGATTCACAGCTCCGTTTCGGCTTTGAGCGTATCCGACGGAGGTTTTGCCGATATACATGATGTTGTCTTTGAAGGGCTTAATGTTGAATTGCAGAACGATACAATGTTTCAGCAGATTCAGACTGCCGAAAATCAGGAGTATACGGAATACGGCAAGCATATGGAAACAAAATTTGTCTTTTGCTCAAACAGCAAATATTGCACACGTGTTAAAGGCAGCGTGCTGAAAAGGGCATATTCTGAAAAGACAGGCGCAATACATGATATTTATTTTAAAAATATCAATATTCTGACGGAAGATATAGATTACAGACCGCAGATATATATAGAATCCGTAGACGGGAAAACGCCGTGCAAAGGATTTTATTTCAGCAATATTTTTGTTGACGGCGTAAAACAAACGGCATTTGATGCATTCGATACCGAGATAATCAATTCGGAAAATATTGTAATCGAATAAATTAATTGTAAGTATATCAGACTGATAAAGGCAGGGGAAAACAAATGAAAGAGAGCTACATAACAACGGATTTCAGAAAAACGGTCGCCGAAAAATTTCCGCAGCGCGCAAAAGAGATGAATACTGCTTTTGATAAGCGCCTTGAAGAGCTGCGCAAAGAAAACACCGGAGTTTCAAAAGAACTGAACTTTCATCTGGAACGTCAGATACTTGCCGGAATTGCGGCGTACGAGGTCTTGCAGTCCGAAATGCCGAAAGACGAGGCGCTGAAAATAATCCACGGATATGTCGAAGATCACGCGCTTGACGCACGCGGTAAAATAGAATCTCTTTTGCATATTCCCGGACTTTACCGTGTTGTCCCGGCACTGTTTTCAAAGATGGCGCGCAAGATGTTCGGCAAAAGCGCCGGATTTGACGCGGTTGAACACCAAACGTCGGGCGGCGTGTGGCGCATTGATATGACAAAATGCCCGTATAATGATTTTTGCACGAAATACGGTCATTCCGAACTCTGCACCTGTTTCTGCGACAGCGACGACGTTACATACGGCAATATGCACCCGAAACTTTTGTGGCACAGAACAAAAACGTTGGGACGCGGCGGAGACTGCTGCGATTTCTGCATAAAGCTCTCGGATAAATAAGAGAAAAAACATATATAAAGATAAAAAATTATCCCCTTATTGCAATTAAGTGTGTTTTCACATCAAAACTGCTTTAAGGGGATCGTTTTATTTTCCGTGTTTGAAATATATCACGGTTATACTATGCTGTATGACTGACCTTTGAGCTGCAGATCCGACATTCGTTTGAAAATGCCGTTTTTAGCGTAAAGCTCGTCGGGAGTGCCTTGTTCCGCAACAACGCCGTCCGAAAGCACAACTATTTTGTCAGCTCCGGCAACGGTTCTCATTCTGTGGGCGATTATAAGCACGGTCTTGTTCTTGATAAGACGTGAGAGCGCCGTCTGGATCGCAGTCTCGTTTTCAACGTCAAGGCTTGCCGTGGCTTCGTCAAGCAGAATAATTGGCGCGTCCTTGAGAAAGGCTCTTGCAATGGAGATTCTCTGGCGTTCACCGCCGGATAATTCGCAGCCGTTTTCGCCGATTTCGGTGTTCCATTTGTCGGGAAGCTTCAGCGCAAATTCCTCGCAGTTGGCAAGGCGTGCAGCTTGGAGCACTTCTTCGTCCGTCGCGTCTTTTCTGCCGAGCCTTATGTTTTCCATTATCGTGTTGTTAAAGAGCGTTACGTCCTGGAATACAATGGAATATAGATTCATGAGAGTTTCGGGATCAACTTTTGAAATGTCCATACCTCCGACGGTGATTTTGCCTTTCTGATAGACCCAGAATCTTGCGGCTAAGCGCGATACCGTTGTCTTTCCTCCGCCCGACGGACCGACAAGCGCCGTAACTTCGCCCTGCTTTGCGGTAAAGGATACGTCCTTTAGTACCGTTTCGCCGTTTTTGTAGGAAAATCCGACGTGATCAAAGACCACATCAAAGCCGTTGTTTGTAAGCTCGTTTTTGCCTGTCTGAACGGGGCAGTCGAGTATTTCGTTCATGCGCGCGACGTTTGTTCTCATGGCAATTACCGCAGCGAGATTCTGTAAGGACGACTGCATAGGATCATAAAGACGCGACGCCACAAGCAAGAACATAAAGAGCGTAAGCACGTCTATTCTGCCGTTTATAAGACTTATGCTGCCTGCAAGCGCAACCGTCGCAATTCCGAGCTTTAATACCATGCTTGCCGAGGTGACAAACAGCGCCGTTACAAGCTCCGCACGTATAGCGCCTTTTTCAACGCCCTTGATTTTGTTTTTAAGACCTGCAAGATAGCTGTCCTCGGCGTTGTTGGCTTTAAGATCGCGTACCGTTTCTATGTATTCCTGAATACCGTCGGCACAGGTCATTTTCGCCGCCATGTTCTTTTGCTGAGCGCTGTCCTGGACCTTGTAGCTCAGAATAATAATGAGCATTGAAACCGGTATTACCCACAGCGCGCTTACTGCCATTACGGCGTCAAATATAAAGAGGCTGAGGGCAATAAGAACGGTGGAGATCAGCGAGCCGAATAAGGCGGGAATATAGTGCGAGCAGTCCTTTTCAAGAACCTCGCAATCCGCCATAATGGTGCTTGTAAGATCTGCAAGATCCTTTTTGCCGAAGAATGACAGCGGCAGCTTGCGCAGCTTTTCCGCAAGACTTATTCTGCGCTTTCCGCTTTCCTCGTATGTTGTAAAGAAGGTACCGTTGTACTGAAACCATGTCGTTAAAAGTATGAGAGCAAAGCAGACGGCACAGCCTGCGGTGTAAAACGCCGCTCTTGATTTGGGCAGATTTCCGCCGAGCAATTCCGATACCAACAGGTAAAGAAGTCCGGTCGGGAGCATAAAGGCAATGTTCTGGAATGCGCATGCTATTATGCCTTTGATAAGTCCCGCAGCGCCTTCTTTTGATGAGGCAGTCGCTCTTTGTATAAGTTTGATCATGATTTAACCCTCCTTTGCGACTTTCCATTCGACGGAAGCCTGATAATCACGCCACATCTTTGCAAACAGACCGTCTTTTTCGCACAGTTCGGCGCATTTACCCTGTTCCGCAACCTTGCCGTTTTCAATAACGTAAATGCAGTCGGCGTTTGCAACCGTCGAGAGCCTGTGCGCTATCATAATTACGGTTTTTCCTTTTGCAAGCTCCGTGAAAGCCGCCTGAACCTTTACTTCGTTGTCGGGATCGGCAAACGCCGTGGCTTCGTCGAGAATTATGATCGGAGAATTTTTGAGAACGGCTCTCGCAATGGCAATTCTCTGTCCTTCGCCGCCTGAGAGATATACGCCGCCCGTACCTATTACGGTGTTTGCGCCGTCGGGGAACTTTTCGATAATGTCCATGCACTGAGCTGTTTCAAGCGCCTGTATTACCTCGGCATTTGTCGCGTTAGGTTTTGCTAATTTCACATTGTCGAGTATAGACGCTTTTATGAGCTTGCTGTTCTGGAATACGAACGATACGTTTTCCATAAGCTCCTCTTTCGGAATATCCTTTACGTTGACGCCGCCTATCTTTATGCTGCCGGAATTTACGTCAAAGAAACGCGATATAAGGCTTGCAAGCGTGGATTTTCCTCCGCCGGACGGACCTACGAACGCCGCAGTCTGTCCTGCGCCTATTTTTAACGACACTCCGGATATTGCCTCGTTCTTTCCGTCGTAGCTGAAGTGAACGTCGCAGAGTTCAACGGAAGAATCGGCAGGGTGACGGGGAGCGCTGCTTTCCGGCATAGGCTCTGTGTTCAATACGCTGTCAATTCTCTCCAGCGCGTCCTCAACTATCATGTTGTTTTCGCTCATATACATTATTTTTGTAAGAGTCAGCGAAATTACGGGTGTTATGATAATGTAAAATAAGAGGTTGAGAAGAAATGTGCCCGTGACGCCGCCTGATGTGAAGAAAAACGCGCCTGCAATGAGAAATGCAAATACACCGTTGATCGCAGCCGTGTATAACATCATGGGAATTCGCAGCGCCTTGGTGTAGGAAATGACCCATTTTTCGTATTCGTCAATGGTGCTTTTGAATTTCTTGAAAGAAAATACCGACTGACCGAAAGTTTTAACGACAGGTATTCCGCGCACATATTCGACAGCCTCGTTTGACATTGCCGCAAGCGCGTTGCCGTACTGTTTCATCTTTTCCTCCATGCGCTTGCCCGTCATAGCCGACATTATCGCAAATCCGAGAATTACCGGCACAAGGCTCAAAAGCCCGAGTCTCCAGTCAAAGACCATGAGTAAGAGAAGAAGTCCGATCGGCGTTGCAACCGCACCGTACTTGTCGGGCAGCTGATGCGCAAGAAAGGTCTCCGCAGCACCGGTGCTGTCGTTTATGATTTTGCGGAGCTTTCCGCTGCCGAATGAATCGGTAAATCCGAGAGGGAGTTTTGCAATATATTCCGTAATTTCAATGCGCATATTCGTCGCTATTTTGAACGCCGAAAGGTGAGAGCAGAGCAGGGCGCATATGTAAATAAGAAACGACGAAACCGCAAATATAACCGCCATAATTCCGTAATGCGGCAGGTTTTCGGCTTTGGAAAAGTCCGGAGATACATCAAGCACCTCTTTGAGAATCTTCCAGATGTACAGAAACGGTACAAGCGCGGTGAGCGCACTGACGGCGGACAGCACCCAAGAGGCATAGGTAAGATATTTGTGTCCTCCTGCGTAGCTAAGCAGCCGCGATAAGTTTGATTGCTTTTTCAAGGCATATTCCTCCTTAAATCTGTTTCTTTCTATGATAACGGAAATGCAAAAAGCGCTTTCCGTATATCGCTGCGAAATAGTTAGTTTTGCCTAACTCAACATCAAAAATTAAAGGGATCAAAACCCCATAATTTTCTGCCAGCCGGCAGTGTAGAAATTTCTTAGATCGCGCACATATTCCTTTGCCTTGCTCTGAGGCACGTCGTGTATGACAAGCTCAAAGAATGCCGAGAACAGACCGCTGCAAAGCATATGTTCAAGCTGCGGATCGACGCTGTATTCGGGAAGTCCGAGCTTTACAAGCGTTTTTGCAAACCTGTGAGTGGCGTCAACTTCGGTTTCGACCATGCGGTGAATCATGTTTTCGTATCTTGTGCCCTCGCTGCGCGTAAGAATTAGCTTGAATTCGTCAAAGTTTTGATAAATGTAATCGGTTATCCACTCAAGGCAGTCGCAGGAGATGCTGCCCATGCTGTCGCGCTGCTTTTCCGGGGGCAGGGCGGCGAATGTGTCCTGAGCTTTGGTAAATTCCGACATTACCGTGTCGTACTGTTCTGATACAAGCGCGTCGAAAAGCTCCTCTTTGCTTGCAAAGTACCCGTAAAACGCACCGGTCGTTACGCCTGCGGTCTTTACAATATTTCGCAAAGACGCGGATTTGAAGCCTTTTTCGAGAAATTCCGCTTTTGCGGCGGCAAATATTGCGTCAAGCGTTGCATTCTGAGTTTTGTTCATATACCGTCCTCTGACATAACACTGTTATATTGCGCGTATAGTATAACACTGTTATATGTTCTTTGTCAACAGTCTGCAAAACAAAAAATGTAGTTTCAAAGTAAACATTCTGTGAATTTTGCCGTTAAAAATGACGAAATTTTGAAAATCATACTTTGGTATGATGACAAATATTAAATAGTATGGTAATATTATAATATATAATTGTACACACCGCATTTTTAATTAAGAAAGGAAGAATACAATGCAAAAGAGAATTGTCAGTTTATTTCTGTGCGCGGCACTGCTTTTCGGGCTTTTACCGGCGGGCGTGTTTGCACAAGACCCTGCAGAAGGCATGACCATTGACGGCAATGCGCTGTACACCGAAGAAATAACCGAACCGATTTCCGAAAACAATAACGGTGAAACCGTGGAAAATACGGAAAAATCCTCTTTTACGGGTGTATCTGCGCTTTTGGCAGATGAAAACCATGTTATTACGGCGCCCACTCCGAAAACCGGTCTTACATATAACGAAGGACCGCAGAAGCTTGTAAATCCCGGAACAGCCGAGGACGGATATACCATGAAGTATTGTATTCCCGGAACGGGATTTACCGAAGAGGTTCCTGAGATGACCGACGCGGGGACATATTTTGTGGCTTATGAAATTGTAGACAACAGCACCGGCAAAACCGTTTTCACAGGCGAAATCGGAAATGTCGAAATAGCAAAGCGCGGCTTGTACTACCATCTGAGAGCCGAAGATAAGCCGTATGACGGAACAACGACGGTTGTCGGGATGCGAGAAGTGTTTTTCTCTGAGTACATTAACGGGCCTCAGATATATCTTAAAGAAACCGACTATACCTTACAGGCGGAATTTGTTTCGCCGGATGTCGCAGACTTTGTTGACCTCGTATCAACATTAGAGCTTGTTCCGGGTTCCGCCGCCGCCAGAAACAACACGATCATAGGACCCGGCTCGCAGCGCGGAAATATCGTAAAGGGACGCCTTACGGGTTTCCATGACGCGACGGTCTATGTCCGTTATTTCGACACGTCGGAGCAGGTGTACAATGCTTCGCTGTTCGGTGTGAATGAGAATGACGGTGTATACTGGGACGGTGTAATGCATAATCTTAAATCTGCAATATTTAAAACGTTCCGCGTCTGGGGTACTATATCATTCAGTCTTGCCGAAGGACTTGACAAAACCGTCTGCGGAGAGTATTTCGGAAAGATGCATATTTATTCTGCTGACGGAAAATATGAATCGGGAAGATACAGTATTCAGTTAAATGTTATAATTGTGGAGAAACTTCCGCCGCAGCTTACGGTCGGGGATATTGAAAAAGACTATGACGGAACTTCTTTTTCGATAGACGATTTAAATAAAAGCGCCGTATGCAACGGCAAGACAGTCCCCGGCACATGGGCTTGGAAGGACGTTCCTCCGACAGAGTGTGCCGACCGCGGAGAAAACAGCGACAATATGTTTGCGCTCACGTTCACTCCGGACGATACCGAAACGTATTCCGTTGCCGAAACAAAAGTCCGCGCGGTAATAAATCCTGCAAGACCGACGAAAGAGAATACCGTCATAACTTTCACTCCTTCAGAGTTCCACTATAACGGCAAAGCGCAAAAGCCTGTGAGCGTTAAGGTTGAGTACAACGGAAAAACACTTACGCCGTCTGCCGATTATACATTCTCATTCGGAACAGATTATGTTGACGCAGGTAATAAAAATGTCAGAATTGATTTTTGCGGAAATTACAGCGGCACTTTGTCGGCACAGTATGTTATAAAGCCTTGCGATTGCGAACCGACGGCAGTGCTTTCGGCACAGACGTTTACATATGATGGAAAGCCCAAAGAACCGACCGTTACGGTAAGGGACGCACACGGAAATACGCTTGCCGAGGATACGGATTATACTATTGAGTACAGCGGCAATACAAATGCCGGCACGGCGAAAGTGACAGTCAGAGCCGCAAATAAAAACCACGTGTTTTCCGATGTTGAAAAGACTTTCAAAATCAATAAGAGCACTGCGGCAATAAAGAATTCGTCTTATCCGGCGCAGTTTGCCTACGGAACAGTCAATATGGATCCCCAACAGGACGAGTTTATAATTGAAAACGCAGCTCCAGGTGCATCATTTACATGGGAATGGTATAAAGACGGAGTAAAACTTGAAGGAAAGCCTAAAGAACTCGGAGTTTACACGCTCAGAGTAACGGTAGGCGGAACTGAAAATTCGACCGCGGCAAGCTGTGATGTCACGGTGGAAATTGTACGCAATACAACCCTTACAACTCTCGGAACAATTTACTTTGATGTCTATAACAACCAAGCCGAAACCGAATATCTGATCGACTTTAAACAGGACTTAAACAACAATTATGCCGACGCCGAAAGTATAAGTTTACATGGTACAGCCGGAAATATCATGATTGTTAACCATGACGGAACTTACGCAGCATATGATCCAGATAAATGCGATTTTACGATAACTGTGCAGAATGGCGAAAAAGAAGGCACTTTGCGCGTGTTGCTGAAAGGTCTGAACAGAGAAGTAAACGGCACAAAGATATGCATGTTCGCCGTAAGCTTTGAGGATAAGAATAACACAAATCTCAGCGAAGATGTTGCGCTTGTTTTAAGAAATAAAAACACGGCGGTGCTTGAAGGTTTAAAGATGGAGAACTTTACCTACGGAGATACGCCGGGTATTCCGCAGTATAATGCTCTTTCGGAAACTGTAAATAAGACCGAGTTTAAGTATTACGACAGCCAAAATAATCTGCTCACCGGTGCGCCGGCAGACGCCGGAAAATACAAAGTTGAGGTAATATGCGAAACCGCAAAGACGGTGTATTCCGCAAGCACGGATTATGAGATCTACAAAAAGGATATTTCTGACGCCGACGTTGAACTTGACGGCGAGCTTGTATACAACACTGCGGTTCAGACGCAGAAGATTAAGAGCGTTTCCGTCGGAAACCTTGCCGTAACGACATTTGACGTTTCGGAAAATACCGCAACAGACGCAGGAAACTATACGCTGAAAATAACCGGCACAGGCAACTTTACCGGAACCGAAACGGTTGGTTTTAAGGTTTTGAAAAAGACTGTCATGGCAGATGCAACGGTGGGCGGAGAGTATACCTACAACGGAAAAGACGTTGAACCTGCCGATATTACCGTAAAAGACGGCGATGAGGC
>CAKSEL010000022.1 GCA_934446675.1 uncultured Eubacteriales bacterium | reverse complement strand
GCTCACATGTGCCTACAATACTTGGCTGGCGACGGCCCGGAAAGATCGGTCGATGCTGACTCCTTCTTTTGGAAGGTAAACTCTTTTAATCTGCGGCTGTGGCGGAACTGGCAGACGCGCACGTTTGAGGGGCGTGTGGAGCACTCCATATGGGTTCAAGTCCCATCAGCCGCACCAAATCCGGTATGTTATGCATATCGGATTTTTTGTTTTAATATTCATATGCACAAAGGGACTTGAACCCTAAGAGGGCAAAATGCGTAGAGAAAATTTGCCGGTGGCAGATTTTTAGCATTTTGGTGCGCAGCTGCCTGCAGCAAGCAAGGAGGACGCGTGTGCGCGGACTTGTCCCATCAGCCGCACCAAATCCGGTATGTTATGCATATCGGATTTTTTGTTATAATTTTCATATGCACAAAGGGACTTGAACCCTAAGAGGGCAAAATGCGTAGAGAAAATTTGCCGGCGGCAGATTTTTAGCATTTTGGTGCGCAGCTGCCTGCATCAAGCATGAAAAATGAGACGGACGAAACCGTGACAGAGAACAGAACGAAGATTTTTAAAGAACTTGACAAAACAGAGATCAGTAGCGCTGCGAATATGCGGTGCTCGTCAGTTTGCTTGAGTCGGATAATGAGCTTTACAATACCAGAATTGTCGATGTTTCTTATAAATACGAAAAATGTATGTTTTAAGACCGCGGTTTTTATTCCGCTGATTACTGTATTGAGAAATGCGGCAATAAACTCTCTGAAATACCGCCGTGAGCTTTCGGATACTAAAAATCCGCAGCATTTTTGGGAACAGTCTTACGGGTTTTCAGAATTAATTTTTAATATTACCGCCTTGCGAGTGAGAATTCAAAGGAGCGATGGATGAAATTGACAAAACCATAGATGACTGCAAAAGGTCAAGAAGGGAATGTTGGGGTCGGAACGTTAGCTGCGGCTTGCAAATGATAAAGCTCAGGATATAAGCGTAAAAAAGATTACGTACGGCAATCCGAAATGCAGGTGAAATTTGACGCCATGAACAAACCCGGAGTGTCCGACGCTCACGACAACTGATCTTTTAAACCGTCCGCCTTATGTGTTGTGGGCGGTTTTACTTTGCGTTTCAAAAGCATTTGCAAAATAAACTGATTAAATCGCAGCAAGAAAATTTATATACTGCAAATATGTTGAAATCAAAATCGGATTGTGGTAAAATACAGGTGTACCGGTTAAGCAGAATGAGCCCTCGCACAAGAAAGCGGTAACAAAACATTCCGGCACCAACACAATTCAGTGAGGTATATATGAAACTGCAATGCGATACAAATGAACTTCCGAGAGCGTTTGAGCGTTATGATGTGCTTCCCGGCGAGAACGATAAAGACGCGGTTTACCACTGGCATACGGGAAACGAATTTCTGTTCGTCGAGAACGGCGCGCTCAGAATGTCAATTGGAAAACGTACATACGATTTGCGTCAGGGAGACGCCGCGTTTGTCAAAAACGGCGATCTGCATACCATGATACCGGGATACGGTCTGAAAGCGGCAAAGGTTGTGTCGGCAAGATTTCCTGCGTCCGTATTTGACGGAATTAAAAAGTTTGATGTTAAGCGTAGCTTTATGATAAAGGCAAGCGCACTCGACGATATAGGAATTTCGGAATACGTGAATTTTGCCCGAAAGGGTATTGAAACCGAGCTTGAAAATCAGAGTAAATATTCCGATGTGCTTGCCGATAATTATGCCGTACAGCTGTATCTGTTATTGCTTCGCGCATATGTGCCGGCAAATGACATAGGAACCGTAATTTCTGCCGACTATGAATCCATGTTCGGCGACTTTGACGGAGCTTACCGCGGCGGTGAAATTTCTGCAAAGACAATGAATAAATTCCGCAAGGCGCTCGATTATGTCAATGAGGAATATACCGACCCCGAGCTTTCGCTTGCCGCTCTTTCCGATGTGTCCGGACTTTCGGAAGGCTACATTTCGGAGCTTTTTCCGGCAATACTCGGCATACAATTCAAGCAGTACCTTAATACGCTTCGCATTGACAACGCAATAAAGCTTATAAGCGAACGTTCCGAGTCCATAACTCAGGCTGCCTTTAACAGCGGTTTTGAAACAATCAGAAATTTCAATAAGATATTCAAAAAACTCAAAGGTGCCGCACCGAGTGAACTGAAAAACGCGGTTTCGGGAAACGCCTGCGGAATTATGACGGGATTTACCGGGCTTTGTCCGGACAGTGACGGTTGGGCGGATATGGTGTTTGTGCAGAACGGGCATCTTTCACCGGCGGCAGATCCTGACAGTCCCGAACGGAAAGTTTTCGGCGCTTTTACCCGAAAGCCCGGCAAAATCTGGACAAGCTTCAATGTCAATATGCTGTTTGCGGCAGGCTCGCGGTACAGAGTTTCGTGCGATGTGTATTTGCTGACGGATACTAATTCCGGCTGCTGCGGAAAAACCACCGTCGGCGTGAATATGTATTACGGAACGTCGGAAAGTAACCCCGTGCCGCACTCAAAGCAGCTGGGTTTTGCAAAAACGGGAGAATGGGTTCATTGCGAGACGGAGGCTGAGGTGGGAAAGGACTATGTTCCCGGCTTGTATGATAAATTCTCTGTCTTTATCGATCCGAGAACCGGATACGGTTTCAATTTTCTTATTAATAATGTGACCTGCGAGAAAATAGTATAATATCATTGTAAGTCTTTGCAGGCACGGCTGCGATATTGACGGCTTTGCAAAATGTCCTTGCGAGCAAACATTTTGCTTCATAGTATAATAAAGAAGTCCGGCGTGAACCGGACTTTTGTTTTGGCTGTTTATGGAATTATGTTTAAGACATTGTGTTAAGCACGTCCGAAACGCTGCAGCTTCTGGATTTTGAATATAGAGTATACTCATTGTTTCCGCTGACTAATTTTATGTAGCACGCGGCTTTGAGTTTTTCGCCGTATTTGTCTTGAGGTATTCGCGTCATGGCAGCGGCAAAGTAAATGCTGTCGCCGTCGTTTTTAAAGAATTTGTCAGTGCCGTCAGCCGCAGAGTATGCCGCGCCGTAAACGGTGTTTTTCATTCCGAGACGCGGTTCCGTATCGGCCAAGGAGCTTTCAAGACCTACGACAAATCCGTATTCCGCCGATGTTACCGCGTTGCCGTCAATACGCAGTTCTGCATTTGTAAAGCCTATAAATCTCAGACCGAACGGCTCTTTTGTACGTATATCGTTTTGTTCGAGAATTGCTGTCGGTTCGGTAATTTCGCCGGCGCTGCCGAAATACAGAGTTCTGTAAGCGCCGTTTGATTCGGTGAGCTTTACGAATACGCTGCCGTCAAAGTTTTCCGGAAGTTCAATGCTGTTTTCGCTGCCGTCTGCGATTTCGCCGCCGAGATACCATGTAAAGCTCTTTTCGCCTTCAAGGTCGGTGATTGCGGTGATCTGGGTTTTTCCGTTTTCGGATGTGCTTTTCATTGCCGAGAGAACGGTGCTTTCCGGTTTTTCCGCAAAGGTAATTTCGCAGAGACCGCGTGAGATCCACTTGTTTTCGGTAAAGCTGCGGCTTCGTACCACAATTCTGTCGCTGTATACTTCAAGTATAAGTCCTTCTGAGCCGGCAACCTCATTGCAGTCATCTGCATTGCCGGGATCTTTCGGTATGCATACCGTCGCCATGCCGCCGTCGTTCAGATATGTCGGCTCCGTGCCGTTTCCGTTCAGTACGGCGGCAAAATCCGTGTCGAGAGAAAAGTGCGTGTGACCCGAGGTGTATATTGCCGACGGGTGCTTTTGCAGTACGGCTTTGATTGCTGCGTCGGAACCGCTGCTTTTAAGCTGAGCGTCCCAGTAGCCGCCGCTAAGCTCCGTTTCGGTCGGCACATGACCGAATACAAACACGGGCTTACCCGAAGTGTCGTTTTCGCAGAGTTTTTTGTCGAGCCATTCAAGCTGCGCGTCTCCGAAGCTGTAATACGGTGCCTCGCCGCGCGGTATTTCAAGGAAAATAAATTCATATCCGTTTATGACAGTGTCGTAATAGCTTACGCCGTCGTCTTTTGTAACCGCATTTTCGTATTTTTGAGTGTTTGCCGCAGTATTTGAATAGTCGATCCAGCTTTTGAGGAATTTGTCCCAGTTGGTGCTGTTGCAGCATACGGGATTCCATTTGCCACTGTCAGCTATGTCATGATTTCCCTGCACTGCATATACCGGCTTTTCAAAACCTTTCAGGTATTCGGTGAGCAGTTCCCATTGGCTTGTTCCGGCATACAGCAGAGACTCGTCGGCAGAGGTTTCGCCGTTGCTGTTGTATGACGAGTCATGATAGTTCATAAAGGCTTTTTCGGAATATGCGCCGTACCACTGTGTAAGGTCGCCGTTGATAACGGTAAAATCGCAGAGGTCGTTTATCTGCTGCCTTGCCGACAGAAGTCTGGCGCTTACCGAATCTGTGCTGCCCCAGCCGCCGATATGAATGTCCGAGATGACAGCCGCGGTGAAGATCGGCATTTCTCCGGACTTTGCCTTCTTGCTTTCGGGAATGTCAAAATAAACGCTGAAAGTCTTTTCGCTGTCCGTAATATCAGCCGAAAGCGCGTCGGCACCGTCGGGAATAAGCGTGTCGTAACTTATGGTGTATCCGCTGTTTGCCAAATTTCCCGAAAGAGTCCGCAGCGGTGTATAGTCGGGCAGTGCGGAATATGTATCGCCGTCCTTCTGCGCCCAGTAAAGCTTTACCGAAAGCGCATATTCGGGATTCTGAGAGCCGAAGTTTACCTTTACCGTGCCGTCGGCACTCTGACGTCTGCCGGCGTCAAACGAGTATTCAAGACTTACGAGAGATTCGTCAAGCGCAGTATTTTGAGTTTTTTCGGTCGGGACAAATCTTATAAGATCGATTTCAAAATCGCCGTAGTCGTTCATCGGGTCAAATCTTAAAGTGTTTATGCTGCTGTCAGGCCAGTTGTTGGCGTCGGAAAGATCGATTTTGTAATATCTGAAATTGTCGCCGCTTGATATGTCCGCGAAATTCTGCTTTTTTGAATTGTTTTCGGAAACTGCAAAAGCAGTGCCGGAACTGTTTGTTCCGGAATAGTAAAGCTGCATATTGGCATAACTTGAGTCGAAGGATTTAAGATTGTGTTTCATAATTACTTCAAGCGCGGAGTATGAGTTTGCGTCAATGTCAAGACCTTTTTTTTCAAGACGCGGATTTGCCCATTTGGTTGTCGTGTCCGTAAATTTAAGCGTTCCGTCGCCTATGGTGTAGTAGGAGGACGCCGGAAGGCTCCAGCCGCAGAGATTTTTTGCAAGATCCGACGGATCTTTGTCAAAGTCAAGAGTCAGTGCGTCGTCCGTACCTTCCGGAACAAACATAAAATAGTCTATTGAAAAGCTGCCCTCGCAGTTTACGGGATCAAGGTATATTTTTGAGATTTTTGCGTTTTTCAGAAAATCCTTGTCGAGAGAAACCGAGTGTACCGCAAAGCCGTCGCCGCTCGAAAGTCCGATAGCTGTCTTTACCGAGTTTGCTTCGGAAAGCTTTATTGATGTGCCGTCGCTCTTTGTGCCGACAAAAAAGCACTGGAACTCCGGAGCTTTTGAATCTTCGCGTTCCGTAAGATTGTATTTCATTCTTATGCGCAGTTCGGAGTAGTCGTTCATGTTCAGATCCACATTAAAACCGAGTCTCGGATCGTTGTTTTTGCATACGGCGGTGTATATGCCGTCGTTTACGGAAGAGGTTACGTTTGTGTCTGCAAATTTTGAATCGTCGTCAAAGCCCCAGAAAAATATTTCCGCCGCATATGAGTACAGCCCGAGGGCAAACAGCAGTACGAAAACCGACGAAATCGCGCCAATAATTCTTTTCATAGCTTTTTCTCCTTTTGTATTATTGTGTAACTCAATTATATTTGCGCAAATGTTTCATTGCAAGAATGGGCAATGCGCATATGTGGAACTTTTTTCGGATTTTGCGCAGAGGCTGCAAAAAATAAGGACGTAAATATGACTTTTCGTTCTGTCGGCGGCAATTTCCGCAAAAAAATTTTTACCGTCTTTGCAAATGTATTGAAAGCGGCGCAAAATTGTGGTAAAATACCGGTGTACTTATTAAACTGCGGGCAGTTTTGCCTGTTTGCACACTTAAAAATGTAACAAAACAGGCATTTGCGGCATTAACTTACAAATACATATAAAAACGGAGGGTTAGATTTGAAAAACGACCTCAGACCGGAGATGAACAAGAAATACAACACGATAGCGGCATATGCTCTCGGCGTAAGCGCAGTTATTATAATATTTATAATGATGTTTGTGTATTCCGTGCCTCTCGGCGCGTGGTGCTCAAAGCTTATGGGCATACTTTCGCCGTTTTTCTGGGGATTTGCCTTTGCGTACATACTCTGCCCCGTGTGCAATTACTTTGACGGCAAATTTTCAAAGGCAAAGCTCGGTTTCTGGAAACGGCACGGCGGAATGATAGTCACATACATTATCTTTTTGCTCTGCATAACGCTGTTTTTCTACATAATGATACCGCAGATAGTGCTGAGCTTTAACAGCTTTGTAGACACGTACAAGGACTACGGCAAGCACCTGACAAAGCTTTTTAAGCTTGCCTCTGACGAACTCAAATTCATACCTCCCGAAATAATGTCAAAGCTTCAGGGAATGTTAACGGACCTTCTCGGCAAGACGACGGAGCTTGTAACGCAGTATTCCCCGATAGTAATTGCACGCGTTTCGTCGTTTGCGATGGGACTGTGGAAGATAGTCCTCGGATTTATAATTTCAATTTACATGGTAGCCGAAAGAAAGACTTTTGCACGCCAGATAAAGAAACTGCTTTACTCGGTATTTTCCAGAAAGCACGCCGACAGAATAATTTTCCACACGCTCGAGGCTCACTCGTATTTCGGCGGATTTATCGGCGGAAAGCTGCTTGACTCGCTTATAATCGGACTGCTTTGCTTTGTGGGGCTTGCGATACTCAAAATGCCGTACACTCCGCTTGTCAGCCTTGTTGTGGGCGTGACAAACGTAATACCGTATTTCGGACCGTTTCTCGGAGCAATTCCGTCGTTTATCATAATTTTCTTCAACGATCCGGTAAAGGCGCTGTGGTTTGCGCTGTTCATACTCGTGCTTCAGCAGATAGACGGCAACTTCATAGGTCCGAAGATACTCAAGCAGGCAGTGGGAGTTTCGTCGTTCTGGGTAATCTTCTCGCTGCTTATAATGGGCGGACTGTTCGGCGTTGTCGGCATGGTTATAGCCGTTCCGCTGTTTGCGCTTATTCATGCGGAGGTTTCGAGAACCGTAAATTCGGTAATTACCAAAAAACTCTCGCGCGGTGAGATAGATCCGTCCGCCGCAGGCGTGTGTCAGCCGGTGCAGGACGTCGGACAAAATGCCGGACAGGGTACGGAGCAGGACGGCAAAAACGGATAATAATAACGTAAAATAAAAACTTATATACAATAAGGAGTGTTGATATATGCTTGAAATGCTGGCAAACGCGTACTGTCTCGGAATTATACCCCAATATATAATGCAGAATGTGTCGGGAGGCTTTGCGACGGCGTTCTTTATCGCGGGCGGACTGCTCTGCGCGCTGACAGGATATTTTTTCGGCTCGTTCAATTTCGCACTCATACTTTCAAAGAAGATGTATAACGAGGATATAAGAAATTACGGCAGCAAAAATGCCGGAACTACAAACATGATGCGCACCTACGGCAAAAAGGCGGCGCTTCTCACGATACTCGGCGATATACTCAAAGCCGTTGCAGCCGTCGCGATAGGCTGTTTTGCGATGGGAATAAATTTCGGCGGCTATCTTACCGGGCTTTTCTGCGTGGTAGGTCATGTTTTTCCGGCATATTACGGCTTTAAAGGCGGCAAAGGCGTTGCGACCGCGGCTGCTGTCATACTCATGCTCAATCCCTTTGTGTTCCTTTGCGTAATAGGCGTGTTTGTCATTACGGTGCTGCTTTCAAGATATGTTTCGCTCGGATCCGTGCTTGCGGCTGCGGTATTTCCGCTGCTTACGTACACGACGCTGTTTTCGCCCGAAAATGATCTTCCGCACAGGGGATTTGCGTTTCTGTTTTCGTTTGTAATGGCGGTCATAGTTATTGTGAAGCATAGGGAAAACCTTTCAAGGCTTGCGCACGGCACCGAATCGAAATTTTCATTTAAAAAGAGCAAAAAAACGACATCGGAAGATAAAAAATAACCGTCATAAACGGAGGAAAAAACTATGGAGAGAATGTCAAAAGACTTCGGAGAAGTAAAATTTTTCTGCGATTTCGCCGTAAACGCCGAATATAACAAACAGACCGACGGCGACGGCACTGTAAGACACAATATAAGGCTTTCATGGAAAAAAGGCGACGCAAAGCCCGAATACCGTTTCACGGCAAGACTTTCGCTTGAAATGATGTCGGGAAAATATCTCTGGTATCCGTGTTCGGGCATGAACAAGAACATGGCGACGATATGGAGAAACGAAGGACGCTTTTCAACAACGCTTGCAACGGCTTGTCCCGCAGTCTGCGTGCTTGACGACGGAGGAAATGCCGTACATACCGTCTGGGCAAGCGAAATAAGCAGAAGAATAAACATAAATTCGGGTTCTGAAGAAGAAATAGGCGGAAGATTTACCTTTGAAGTTTCGGTACAGTTTTCCGAACTCATGACGCTTGAGGATTACAGCATAACAATAAGCGAAAATTCCGTAAAGCGCCCGTTTGGCGACAGCCTTGACGCGGTAAGGCTCGACTGGGAAAAGTCACGCGGAATAGAGCCTATGGAAGTGCCGGAGTCCGCGAGAATGCCCATGTACTCGACATGGTACTCGTATCATCAGGACATAAACGACAAAAACGTAGAGCATGAGTGCAAAAACGCCGCGGCTCTCGGCATGGATTCGGTTATAGTGGACGACGGCTGGCAGCTTGTCGGAAATATGAGAGGGTATGCGTATACCGGCGACTGGAACGTGTCTGAGGAAAAATTCCCGGACTTTGCAAAGCACGTCGAAAACGTGCATAAGCTCGGAATGAAATATATACTCTGGTTCGGCGTGCCGTTTGCGGGATATAATTCGGAGCTTTTCAAAAAGTTTTCGGACAAGGTTCTCTGTATGCGCGACGACCTGAAAGCGGCAATTCTCGATCCGAGATACAAAGAGGTCAGAAAGTGCATTACCGACAAGTACGTTTACTTTGCAGAGAATTATAAGCTTGACGGTTTCAAGCTCGACTTTATAGATTCGTTCTGCTCGTTCCCCGAAACGCCTTTCAAAGAGGGCATGGACATTGCAAACGTAAGCGACGCGCTTGAAAACCTCATGACGGGAGTAAAGGACGCGCTGCAAAGCATAAATCCCGATATAATGATAGAGTTCAGACAGAGCTACACCGGTCCCGTTATACGCAGATTTGGAAATATGCTCCGCGTTGCCGACTGTCCGCACGACGGCGTTACAAACAGAGTGGGCATTGCCGATATAAGAGTAATTTCGGGACAGAGCGCGGTTCATTCCGATATGATAATGTGGGATAAAAACTGTGACGTAAAGGACGCGGCATGGCAGATACTCAACTCAATCTTCGGCGTAATACAGTATTCCATGCGCATTGACGATCTTCCCGACGACCACAAAGCCATGAGCGCATTCTGGCTGAAATTTGCAAGAGATAACGCAAAGACTCTCCAGTGCGGAAAGTTTGAGGCTCACGAACCGCAGTACGCCTATCCGGTAATACGTTCGTATGACCAAAACAACAGCGTCACCGCAGTCTATGCAAAGAATAAAATCATTGATACAAAGATCTCCGGCAGCGTAAAGCTTATAAACGCTTCTCCCGACGCAAGGCTTGTGCTGAATATTGAAAACGCAGCCATGGGCGAGATGAAGATATACGACTGCACCGGAAAACTTGTGCGCGACATTACCGAGAAATTTCTGCCGGGAATAAAAACAATAGACGTGCCGGTCTGCGGACTTGTAAGCATTGACGCGGCAAAGGCATAAAAAGCATATACGCATATACATTTCGCGAAAGGAACACAAAAACATGAGACACATCGAAACAAAATGTATTCAGTCGGGTTACACACCCAAGAACGGCGAACCGAGAGTATTGCCGATAATCCAGAGCACGACATATAAGTACGAGTCGAGCGAGCTTATGGGAAAGCTTTTCGACCTTGAGGCGTCGGGATATTTCTATACGCGCCTTGCAAATCCCACAAACGACGCGGTTGCCGCAAAGATATGCGACCTTGAGGGCGGAGTTGCCGCAATGCTTACAAGTTCGGGACAGGCGGCGAATTTCTACGCAGTGTTCAATATCTGCTCTGCCGGCGACCATGTTGTGTGCTGTTCGGCAATCTACGGCGGAACCTTCAACCTTTTCAACGTTACCATGAGAAAGATGGGCATAGATTTTACCTTCGTTTCTCCGGACGCCTCCGACGACGAGCTTAACGCCGCATTTAAGCCCAACACCAAGGCGCTGTTTGCGGAGAGCATTTCAAACCCGTCGCTCAACATAATCGATTTTGAACAGTTTGCAAAGGCGGCTCACAGCCACGGCGTTCCGTTTATCGTTGACAACACTTTCCCGACGCCGATAAACTGCAGACCGTTTGAGTTCGGCGCGGATATAGTAACGCACTCCACGACAAAGTATATGGACGGCCATGCGACAAGCGTCGGCGGCTGCATAGTTGACAGCGGCAATTTCGACTGGGAAAAGTATCCCGAAAAGTTTGCCTGCCTGACTACTCCCGACGAGTCGTATCACGGAATAATCTATACCGAAAAATTCGGCAAGGGCGCATATATGACAAAGGCTCTCGCGCAGGTCATGAGAGATCTCGGCTCCATTCCGGCGCCGCAGAATTCTTTTCTTCTCAATATCGGACTCGAAACGCTTGCTCTCAGAGTCGAACGCCATTGCGAAAACGCGCTTAAAGTCGCGCAGTTTCTGAAAGATCACCCCAAGGTTTCGTGGATAACATATCCGTCCCTGCCGTCGGACAAATACTATGAGAGGGCAAAGAAGTATATGCCTAACGGAACCTGCGGAGTAATAGCTTTCGGCGTAAAGGGCGGCAGAGAGGCTGCGACAAAGTTCATGGATTCGCTTAAGCTTGCCGCGATAGTAACCCACGTTGCCGACGCGCGCACCTGTATTCTCCACCCTGCAAGCACGACCCACCGTCAGCTTACCGACGAACAGCTCACGGCTGCCGGAACAAGCCCCGATCTTCTCAGACTTTCCGTCGGAATCGAACACGCCGGCGATATTATAGAAGATCTCGGCGCGGCGCTTGATCTGATTTAAAATATTTCACGAAAGGCGTAATAAAAATGCTTGAAAACAATAACGGCGAAATGTTTTGCCCCAACGACGAATGGCGCGTTAAGATCAAGAGAAGAACGCATATGCTCAATCAGAAATACAACAGCCTTACCGAGTATCAGCCCGAGGCGCGTGGGGAAATAATCCGCGAAATACTCGGAGAAATGGGCGAGAACGTCTATTTCCAGGGACCTATTACTTTCCACTACGGAAAGCATACAAAAGTAGGAAACAATACCTTTTTCAACTTTAATTTCACCTGTCAGGACGATACCGAGGTCACTATCGGCGACAACTGCGATTTCGGGCCCAACGTGACCATAGCGACTCCTCTGCACCCGATGCTTGCGGACGAAAGAAAAGAGCTTATGTGTCCCGACGGCGTAGCAAGACGTCTGTGCTACGCAAAACCCGTCCATGTCGGCAACCGCTGCTGGATATGCGCCAACGTAACCATTCTTCCCGGCGTTACCATAGGCGACGGCTGCGTAATAGGCGCGGGAAGCGTCGTTACACGTTCGATACCCGCAAACAGCTTTGCCGCAGGAAACCCCTGCCGCGTTATCCGCACTCTTACCGACGCCGATTCCATGGCAAACAAACCCGAAATTCTCGGCGACTGCAAGGTAATAAAGCGCTGACATTATAATATTAAGAGCATTTCCGGAGGATCTACGGTTTTTGTCCTCCGGTTTTTGTATAAAGAAAACCACGCGATAGTCGCGTGGTTCAAAAAAGGTTAACCGGTGAAAAAAATCCTCCAAATATG
>CAKSEL010000021.1 GCA_934446675.1 uncultured Eubacteriales bacterium | reverse complement strand
TCCCAAATATTCTTCCTGAACGGAGAACAAGCGGAGCTTTTTGCTTACAACATCGGCGGCAATAACTACATAAAGCTTCGTGATGCAGCCGCTTTGTTTGGCGCTGATATCGAATATATCGAGGAGACCAACAGCGTCAGTATGGAGGTTCCAAAGAAAGAGGAAATCTCCGAAGATACACCTGTTGTAAATCCCGACATATTCATTGACGGCAGTTCATCTTCAAAAGAGGATTTTTCAGCAAATGCAAGTCAAAGCATATTCGGCGACATCTACACAAAGGAAGCATACAATACTATGCGGCAGACGATAGCGGATACAAAGTCAATAATAGACGGCAACAATGCTGACGGATATAACCCCGCATACAGCTATGCTCACTATGTAGATACCGAGTTCACTTTCACTACCCCCGGCAAGACCGATACCGCAATGAAATCGGTAGCGAATGTTCTTTCGGGATATTACACCTACAGCTTCGGTGCAGAACCCACTGTAAAGAACCTGTATGAATACCCCGGTTACCGTATCTTAAAGGTGCAGGTCAATCCCAAGTATGAAAGTGCGAATATGGCGACAGATGAATTCGTAAATAGTCTTACAGCCCTTTCAGAAAAAGAAAAGCTTAAGGCAATTGCGACATACATCGCCGACCGTATTACCTACAACAGCGAAAACGTGGCAGGAATAAATGATATATTTACTTCTCCCACACCCGTAAACGGAATCTGCGGAACGTATGCCAACGCTTTTATTTATCTCTGCCAAAGAGCGGAAATTCCTTGCGTGACAGTCAAAGACGCGACTCATGCCTGGAATGAAGCGTACATCGACGGCAGGTGGCAGATAATCGATGTAAGCTATTACGATGTCGCACGAACCGACGAATCACTCTTTCCGAATGACTATCCGCGCACGGACGAAACAAATAGCAAAACGGAATTTGCCAAAGAACTGCTTGTACCCGGAAGTACGGCAGAATAACCAAATATCAATTTTAAGCAGACTGAAAAAACGGTCTGCTTTTTTTATTCCAAGAAGGAGGACAAAAAATGTCTGCAGTAAAATATAAAAGATCGAGAGTTTTAGCGTTTTTACTTGCCGTTATCACGCTTCTTTCCGTTATTCCCATTGCGCCGGTGAATGCGGAAACTTTAAGTGACGGCAAATCGACTTATGTAACGATAAAACTCAACGAAACCCATCATATTCTCGAAACGGTCGGCGGCACAAGACTTCAGGGACAGTCGTGGACATACACAAGTGATACGGGTATTCAGGGACCGGCTTATTGTATCAATTGGGGCTTAAAGAAACCGGCTGAAAACAAAAAGATACTCATAACGGGTAAGTATACGGCTACGCCTCAAACCATAGGAGCCTTTGCGGGAGGCTATCCACAGCGTTCTCTGGAGGATTTTATCTCCATCAATAAAAATGATCATCCGCTGATTGCCAATCTTACCTGTGAAGAATACGTTACGGCGACACAAGTGGCAATTTGGACTACTCTCGGACAGCTCAGAATTGAAGGAACACAGTGGGACAGCGGACGCGACACACTCCTCATTCCTACCGACGATCCTTCCGCAATAAGAGCGTATGAAGCACTTAAAATAATCCTTTACAATGCTTCTTTCTGGACTAAGCCCTTAAATGCAGGTATGCATATAAGACTTGGAAGAACCGAGGCAGGAAACGTTCTTAACATCGAAGATGCAAACGGTCTTATCGGTGCTGAACAGAACGGTATGTACGGTATTGAAAAGGAAACAATCGGCGGTGTTGAATACTACACCCGTACCTTTGTTGCTTCCTCCGCAACTTCAACCTACAAGAACAACTACTCTATAAATCTTAATCTTGAAAATGCTCCCATAGTTACTATAGTTACAAATCTTGATAACGAACAGCTTGTGTCCTGGACTGCTTCGGGTAAGACTTATTGGACAGTTCCCACTCCCGACCACACTCTCACCAATATGAATGAGAACGGCTCGGAATATGCAGGTGATTTCAAGGTATGTATTCCCGTGAGAAACACTCCCAAAAGCGGAAACATCACCTTCAACGCAAATGCAACAATAACACAGTTCAATATATACTTTGCCAATAACCAGACAGACACCGAGCAGAGCTTCATTATTGCAGACCTGATGTACGCTCCCATGTCCTGCACAGGTACAATGAAATGGGATACCGTTACATCTCCCTACGGAAGACTTGTTGTAAACAAGGTTGACGGTATGGGAAATCCCCTGCAGGGTGCAATATTCAAGTTAACTGGTTCAAACGGTAAAACATACGAAAGAACAAGCGACAGCACCGGTCAGATCGTCTGGGCATATCTTGATCCCACAATTACCTACACGCTTTCCGAAATGCAGGCTCCCGCAGGATATATCAAGGCGGAGGATGTGACGGTAAATGTTCTTGCAGGAACAACAACGACTGTCAGCGTTAAGAATTACAGCGAAAGAATACTTCGTATACGCAAGGTTGATGCACAGAACGGAAATCCTTTGATCGGAGCATCTTTCAGAATCGAGCAGACAGACTGCAGTTACAAGACCGACCTTTATACGGGTCATAACGGGTGCATTGAACTGCAGGGCGACGCACTTCCTTACGGTACATATAAGGCGTATGAGCTTTCCGCACCGGCAGGATATGAAAAAAGCTCCGAAATAAAGACTTTTGAATGGGACGGCAAGAGCGATATTACTCTCACCTTTGAAAATGTGAGAACCCCGTCGTTTGTCCTCATTAAAAAAGACAAGGACACCGATATTCCTCTTGAAGATGTATCTTTCAAGGTGTACAAAGACGGGCGGCTTGTAACGACCGTAACAACCAATACCGCAGGCTACGCCTATGTTTCCGGACTTTCGGAAGGCTATTACGAAGTCAAAGAAGTTTCGGCTCCGGCAGGATATATTCTTGATACAAAGAGACACGGAATATATATCGACCCCTACGATCCCAAGGCAGAGGACGATCCTGTTCTTGTGCTCACAAACTCCAAGAAGCCGACTCTCATCATCGAAAAGCGTGATACCAAGACATTAAAGCCGATAGCAAATACCACTTTTGCGGTGTATAAGGATACAAAGTTTGTCGGAAATTTTACGACCGACAAAAACGGCAATGCGGGGCTTACGAACCTTGAACCCGGAACGTACACTGTCAAGGAAATAAAAACACAAAGCGGATATGTGATTCAGGACGCTCTGCAGTCGGTTGAACTTGAACCCGGCAAAACCGTAACGCTCACTTTCTTTAATCCGACAAAGCCCGGTATCGGCATAAAGAAAATTGACGCGGATACGGGCGAAGAACTTTATGGAGCAGTATTTAAGGTCGAAGGCGTGAATGTTGCCTATCTGAATGAGCTTACTACCGATAAAAACGGTGAGATCGACCTTTCGGAACTTGCGCCCGGTGTATATTCGGTTTCCGAAATATCCGCCCCCGTCGGTTACGTCAAGAATGATGAAGTAAAGGTTTTTGAAGCGACCGAAG
This sequence comes from uncultured Eubacteriales bacterium, assembly GCA_934446675.1. GTDB lineage: Bacteria > Bacillota > Clostridia > Oscillospirales > CAG-382 > UMGS1387. The sequence goes on along the minus strand of CAKSEL010000021.1, from coordinate 13,075 downwards.
ACGGAAACGTACAGCTTGTATTAAAGAATCGCAGAAAACCGTTGCTTAAAATAATCAAAATTGATTCGGATAACGGAGACGCTCTTTACGGTGCGGCTTTCCGTATTGCAAAAGTCGGCGACAGTACAAGATACCTTGACAGAATTACCGACAGAAACGGTATTATCGAAATTGACGGTCTTGACGCCGGTATTTATACTGTAAAAGAAATTTCTGCCCCCGAAGGGTATCGGTTAAACGATACCCTTTATCATGCGGAACTTTTTCCCGGCAAGGAAAGTACGCTCACGGTCGAAAACATGGTAAAGCCAAGCCTTACGATCATAAAACTTGACAGCAAGACAAACGAGCCGCTTGCGGGAGCTGTTTTTGAGGTTTACCGAGACGCAAAGCTTGTCGGCACATACACAACCAATATAAACGGCGAAATCAACCTCCGTGACCTTAAAACGGGCACCTATCTTGTCAAGGAAACGGCGGTTGATAACGGGCATATCGTTAATTCCACTCCGCAGCAGATAGAGATCGATGAAAACAGCAGAGATACCGCCATTCTTGTTTTCCTTAACGACCAAAAGCCGTATATCCGGCTTGTAAAGCTCGACAGCACTACCCTGAAACCGTTGGAAGGCGCAGTTTTTGAAATAAAGAGAGCGGACGGGAGCTATATAAAGGAATTTACCACGGATAAGGACGGCGAAATCAATCTTGATGAGCTTGAACCCGGCACTTATACCGTGAAAGAAACCAAAGCTCCGGATGGGTACATTGCCGACAGTTCTTCAAGGATTGTTACCGTAAACGGCAATGATTCCGCGACTTTCGTATTTACAAACACCGTAAAACCCGGTCTTAAGATAACAAAAATTGATAAGCATACCGGTGAAAGACTTGAAGGCGCCGTTATTCGCATTGCCGGTCTTTCCGGAAACGACATTTGGGAGAAAACTACCGACAAAAACGGTGAAATCTTCCTTTCCGAAATTGACGAAGACGTATATACCGTTCAGGAAATTACGGCTCCGAAGGGCTATCAGCTAAACGGGGAACTCTATCACCTGACCGCATCTGCCGGAAAGACAAGTGAGCTGACAATCGAAAATTCAAGAAAACCGAGCCTGACAGTCAAAAAATACGACAGCCTGACAGGAGAATTTATGGCGTGTACTTCCTTTGAAGTGTATCTTGATACTACTCTCATCGGCACATACACGACGGACGGGAACGGTATCATTGAATTGTTCGACCTTCAACCGGGCACATACACCGTAAAGGAAATTGCCACAGACGATGACCATATCGTAAACTCTACACCGCAGTCCGTAGAGATTAAAGAGGATAGTCTTGACAGCGCGGTTCTTGTATTTCTGAACGATCAAAAGCCGTATATGCGTCTTGTGAAGCTTGACTCACAGACAATGAAGCCTCTTGTAAACGCTACATTCAAGTTTACCGAGGTTGGCGGCACTTTTGAAAAGGAATACACCACAGACCAGAACGGCGAAATAAAGCTTGAAAGTCTCAACGAAGGTACATATACCGTTACCGAAACAAAAGCACCCGACGGATATCTCATCGACGATGCAGAGCGCACGGTCAAGATCGAAGGCAACGAATATGCGACGTTTGTATTCACCGACACAAAGAAGCCGTCGATAAGAATAATAAAATACGATAAGTGGGGCGACAAATATCTCTCCGGAGCGACCTTCCGTATCGCAAAAATTGAAGACGGTTCAAACTATCTTGACAGAATTACAGACACGGACGGAACTATTGTAATTGATAATCTTGAACCCGGAGTTTACTCCGTTAAGGAAATAAAAGCACCTGCAAACTATGTTCTTAACGAAACAGAATACCACGTAGAGCTTTTCGCAGGTAAGGAATCGCAGGTAGTCGTTCTTAATGAAGAAAAGCCAAGCCTTAAAATTGTAAAGACCGACGCTGTTACGGGTAAGCCCATTGCAGGCGTAGGTTTTCTTGTCAGACTTGCGGATGGCAGTACCGAGAATACGGTTGTTACCGATGAAAACGGCGAAGCGCTCCTTTCTCATCTTAATCCGGGCATTTACGAGGTAATTGAAAAAAGCGTGCCGAACAACTATCTTCTTGATTCCGAACCCAAGCTTGTAACACTTGTTCCAAATCGCACTTCCGTTGTACGCTTCGAGAATTATCCCAAGCCCTCGCTTACCGTAAACAAGATTGACAGCATTACGAAAGATCCTCTTAAAAATGCGAAATTCAGCGTGATCTACGCAAGCAACAATACTTTTACGGGAGAGATAAACGATCTCGGCACCTATACCACCGACGAGAACGGACAGTTTAAGTTATACAATCTTAACGACGGCTGGTATAAGATAACCGAAACTTCTGCACCCGACGGATATGTACTTTCAAAAGAAGCACAGGAAATCTATATCAAGGGCGGCGAAGATATGGAAATCACCTTTGAAAATGTTCCGCTTTCCGGACTTGTAATTAAAAAGGTTGACGCCGACACAGGAAAGGTTCTTCAGGGTGCAAAGTTCCAAGTAAGATACCTCTCCGGAACAAGCGGCAGCGGCGGTACTGTTATCGGAGAGTATACAACTTCTGCAAACGGTACAATCGTTATCACAAGACTTGAAGCAGGTACTTATGTAATCGAGGAAACAAAAGCTCCCGACGGTTACATTATAAGCGACGCTCCCGAAACTGTATATATCACAGGCAAAGAACAGGATGTGATCACCGTTACCTTTGAAAACGAAAAGGACAGCGGACTTATCATCCGTAAGCTTGACAGTATCACAAAACAGCCCCTTGCAGGTGCAGAGTTTACCGTTACCACATCTGACGGCAAATTTATCCCTACAGAAAACGGTGCGGTATCCTCTAACGGCATCTACACAACAGATGAGCTGGGACAGATCCACATTACAAACATCGAAGCAGGTACAACGGTAGTTGTTACCGAAACAAAGGCTCCCGATGGATATGTAATAGACGCTGTTTCAAAGACTGTAAAGATTGATGCAGACGATACTCAGACTCTTACCTTCTACAACAAGCCAAGCAGCGGACTTATCATTACAAAGCTTGATAAAGAGACCAAAGAACCTCTTTATGAAGCAGTATTTGAGATAACCGACAGCACAGGTGCAGTTGTAGGAACATCTAACGGCAGATATACAACAGATATTTATGGCAATATCAAGGTAAATGGTCTTACTCCCGGAACTTATGTTATTACAGAGGTTGAAGCTCCTGCAGGTTATGCTATCAGCGGTGAACCTCAGACAATAAATGTAGTATCGGGTAAGATCCATAACCTCACATTCTATAACTCTCCCGAAGGCGGGCTTATCATCACAAAGCTTGACAAGGCTACAGGTGAGCCACTTTACGGAGCTGTATTTAAGGTAACAAACAGCGAAGGAACTGTTGTAGGTAACGCAAACGGCAGATATACCACAAACAGAAACGGTATTATCCACCTTACAGGTCTTGCTCCTGACACTTACGTTGTAACAGAGGTTACTGCTCCCGAGGGATATACTCTTGACGGTGCACCTCAGACAGTTAAGGTAAAGTCAGGACAGACTCACGAGCTTACTTTCCTTAATGAAGCTCTCGGCGGTATCAGAATCACAAAGCTTGACGAAGAAACAAGACAGCCTATCAAGGGCGTTAAGTTTGAAGTTGAGTACATGAACGGCAAGAGAATCGGCACATATACTACAAACGCAAGCGGTGTTATCAATATTGATGACCTTCCTAACGGCTGGTACACGATTGTTGAAACAAAGGCTGCTGACGATTACATTCTTGATGCAGAGCCTCACGATGTTGAAGTAACTGACGGAGAAATTACAAGAGTAACCATTACCAACCGCAAGAACTCCTCCTTCCTCATTCATAAGGTGGATTCTACAACGGGTAAAGGTATAAGCGGCGTAACATTCCTTATCTCCGACCGCTACGGCAGACCTCTTGCACAGTACGTTTCCGATCAGAACGGATATGTATATACCGACAACAACGAATTTGAAGACGGTAAGTATTACATCCGTGAGATTGCAGTACCTAACGGCTATGTACTTGATAACGAGCTTAAGACATTCTACGTTGAATACGGGCATACAAGCTCAATCACTTGGTACAACACTCCCATTCAAGCACAGATTCAGGTGGTAAAGAAATCAGCAGATGATAACCCCATCAACGGACTTCCCGCAGGCTCACTCCTTGAAGGTGCTGTATTTGAAATCTACGACAAGGCAGGAAATACCGTTGACATCGTAAAGACGGATAAAAACGGCAGAGCAAGCTCAAAGCTGTTGCCGCTTGGCATCTATACCGTTCGTGAAATCGAAGCACCTGTGTACTATATCGCAGGCGGAACGATTATGACGGCAAATCTTGAATTTAACGGTCAGATCATAACTTTTGAAGTGCTCAACAAGTCCGTATCCGTCGGTGTATCCGTAACCAAATACGGTTACAAGGAGGTCATGCCCGACAATCCTATCGTTTACAGCTTTAAGAATATCGCCAATACCTCAAGCGTACCGCTTGGCAGCTTCTACTTCCGCGATACACTGCCGTCGGCTATCCGTGCCGAAAAGATCGTAACAGGTACGTTCAACAAAAATCTGTCCTACAAAATCGTGTATCTCACAAACCTTTCGAACAGCGAATACCGCACGATCGGCGACAATCTTTCCGCAGGAAAGAACTATGTAATTGATGTGTCGGGTGCCGCTCTCGGACTTGCAAAGAACGAGTACATCACGGAAATCATGTATGTATTCGGAAGCGTCGGAGAAGGATTTGCGCAGGTTGAGACGCCGTATCTCTATGCACGCTCAATAAAGGGACTTGCAAATGGGTGTCCTCAATAAAACAGTAATATTGTTTTCCTCGAAACGGCATAGTTTGTTCTATGCCGTTTCGTTGTTTTGCTTTAATAATGACATCGGCAATATGCCGACCAAATCATAGCAAATATCAATCTGTTGTGTGCGTTTTCCGTCAACGGTTTGCGGTGCGTGAACATACACGCTTTTCACCATATCATTTAAAACTGTGGGTGTTAGCTCCTGCAAATCAAGATATTTATGTATCTTTGAAATAAACCGTTCCAAATTGTCGCTTTGCTGTTCGGTATCTGACATTTCTGCCGACAGAGAAACAATTTTCAATTCCAACTCCTGCTGTTCTTTTTCGTAATCATCTGCAAGCATTTGAAATCTGTTTTCGCTCAAAACTCCTTTGGCTTTGTCCTCATAAATATTTTTGAAAAGCCTGTCCAATTCGCTGATACGATTTTCACATTTTATAAGCAGTTTTTTCTTTACAGATATTTCTTTTTTAACCTCTGCCTTTTGCTTTGCACCCATAATTTCTCGGAATTGTTTCTCATATGCTGAAACATATCCAATCACATACTTCAAATGAGCAAGTACACCTTTTTCAAGGACAACGGCACGAATAAAATGTGTTGAGCAATATTCTTTGCCTTTTCGTGAAGTTGAACACACAAAATGGTCTTGACGGCTTTCAAAATAATTGCTCGTGCAGTAATATAGTTTTTGTCTGCAATCGGCACAATAGGCAATGCCGGAAAACATATTTGTTTTGCCTGTTTTTGACGGTCTGCGTTTGTTCTTTCGCAGTTCCTGTACTCGTTCCCAAGTATCGGTGTCAATAATAGGTTCGTGCGTGTTTTTAAATACAAGCTGCTTTTCTTCGGGATTATACATTTTCTTTTTGCTTTTGTATGACTGCTTATAAGTTTTAAAGTTTACGGTATGTCCTAAATATTCTTTCTTTTCAAGCATAGTTGAAATTGTATCACTTACCCAACGATACGGGTTGTACGGCACAGAGGCATTTGTAGTCCGTCCTATGCTCTGCCAGTATGCAGTCGGTGTTAAAACTTTTTCACTTTCCAAAATTTTCGCTATTTGCGACGGACCGCAACCGTCCATACATAAATCAAAAATTTTTTTCACAACCTCTGCCGCAGGTTCGTCAACAATCCATTTAGTTTTATCGTCAGGACTTTTCATATAACCGAACGGCGGAATTGTAGTCAGCGTTTTCCCCGATTCGCCTTTTGCTTTCATAACAGCTTTTATTTTCTTGCTTGTGTCCTTTGCGTACCACTCGTTAATGATATTCAGAAACGGAGTAAAATCACTATCTGCTTGATTTGAACTGTCAATACCATTGTTGATAGCAATAAAACGGATATTTTTCTCGACAAACATTACCTCTGTATAAAACCCGACTTTCAGATAATCACGCCCAAGTCTTGACATATCTTTTACAATAATTGTTTCGACTTTGTTATTTTCAATAAGTTCCAATAATTCATTCCAACCGGGTCTTTGAAAATTAGTTCCCGAATAACCGTCATCAACTATAAAATGTATATTTTTGAAACCGTTTTCTTTTGCGTATTTGCTTAAAATATTTTTTTGATTTACAATACTGTTGCTGTCGCCTTGAAGTTCATCATCTCGGCTCAAACGGCAATATAGAATTGTAAATTTTTCAGACTGTCTCATAAAATTTTTATCCTCCTTTTTGTTCGGACAGTCTGCCATAACAAAATTGCTTGAATTTATTTTAACGCTCATTTTCTTATTTGTCAGCCCTTTCCGCAAAAGTTTTGTCGTTTTCGATAAGTTTTAATAGTTTTGCTGAAATTGCGCTGTTGCCCTCGTATGTCCCGGTAAAGATATATTCGGTTTTGCAGTCCTCAAATTTAACCTCGATATCGGGCAATTCATAATCTAACATACTTTGGATTGACACTTTAAATTTGTTATCATTGTTCATTTTCAAAACACCTTTCTTTCGTGATAATAAGTAATTTTTGAGAGTAGCAAGCAAAGCGAATGAGTACCCACTCGCTCAAAATCAAATTGTGGTTGCTTACCATTCCGACAGAATAGCAAGCAAAGCGAGTGTAGCCACACTCTACAAATTTGATTTTGAATTTTTGGGATATTCCCAAACCCTTTTCGATAAAAATTTCAATTTTGCTCTCTATATAGGTAGTGCAGAAAATACTGTTCCGGCAACTTCAAAACGAAAAATTTTTTATCTTTTTTGCCCCTCATATAAGTAACAAATAAAATGCAGAAAAAGCAACCTTTTATAGAAAAAAATTTTTAAAAATTTATCTTTGTTACTACTACGACTGAAAAAAGTTTTTTGCCAAAAAACAAAAACAGTTAATAAAATTTTTCTGTTAGCAATGCAAATCCATTCCAAAATGCAGAGCAAACCATACAGTAATATTTAGCAAAGTAAATTAAAAAATTGTTTATGATACACAAAATTTAGTATAGCTAAATTAAATAGTTGACAAGCTAAATTTTTTGATTTATAATATATAATGTATTATTGTAATGAGAGGTGGCTTTATGACTATTTCTGAACAGATAAAAATGCTTTGTGCCAGACTGAATATTAGTTCTGCTGAATTAGCCAGACGCTTAGGTCAGTCTCCGCAGAATTTTAGCGGAAAAATGCAGAGAGAAAGTTTTACTATGAATGAACTTGACGATATTGCTGACGCAACAGGAACATCATTTTCAAGAAAATTTTTATTACCAAACGGAGAAGAAATATAAAATTATAAGGAGAAATATATTATGCCTAATTATAGATTAGGGGAATTGTTTTGCGGCCCCGGCGGAATTGCTTATGGAGCTATGACAGCCCGAATAGAAAATCCTGATTTTAGAATAGTTCATCAATGGGCAACAGATTATGACCGCGATACTTGTAGCACATATATAAGAAATATATGCCCTGATAATCCGCAGTCAGTAATTCACGAAGATATACGCAGATTAAATATTGATAGATTAGGTGAAATAGATGCGCTTGCTTTTGGATTTCCCTGTAATGATTATAGTGTAGTCGGTGAACAACAAGGAATGAACGGTATATTCGGGCCGCTGTATCAATATGGTGTCCATACACTTGAACGTTATCAGCCGAGATGGTTTTTAGCAGAGAATGTCGGCGGACTGCGCAATGCAAATGATGGGCAGGCATTGACGAGAATATTAGATGAACTGCGTGCGGCAGGTTACACAATCACCCCCCATTTATATAAATTCGAGGAATATGGTGTTCCGCAGGCAAGACATAGAATTATTATCGTAGGTATTCACAACGATGAAAATGTTGTTTTTCGGGTTCCGTCTCCTGAGCCTTATGCTGATGTTGACAATACTTGCAGGCACGCTATTGAAGTTCCGCCTATTGCTCAGGATGCACCTAACAATGAACGGGCAAACCAAACTGATATTGTAACAGAACGTTTAAGCCATATAAAACCCGGTCAAAATGCTTTTACGGCTGATTTGCCGGAACGGCTACGCTTAAATGTACGCGGCGCGCAAATAAGTCAGATATATAAAAGATTAGACCCTGACAAACCAGCTTATACGGTTACTGGAAGCGGCGGCGGCGGCACGCACATATATCACTGGGATGAACCGCGCGCTTTAACCAACAGAGAAAGAGCAAGACTGCAAACATTTCCTGATACTTATGTTTTTGAAGGCGGACGAGAGAGCGTAAGAAAACAGATAGGAATGGCGGTTCCATGTGATGGTGCAAGAATAATTTTCGAAGCCATTCTCAATACCTTTGCAGGTATTGAATATGACTTTGTTGAACCCAATATCAATGAGTAGGGGGCAACAAAATTGTATAGTACAAATTTTAAAAATGAAATTTTGCTTAATCCTGTTTCAGAAGGAGCAGAACATTTAAAAATTATATCCGGATATGCCACACATACTATGGCCTCTTGGCATTTTTCTGAAATTGAAACATTGTATAACCAAGGCATAAAAATAACTTTGATTATCGGAATGTGTAAATTTGACGGAATAAGCATATCCGTTCATGAGGGATTTAAAAATCTTATGAGAGAAGCCTTGCCGAATAATTCTCAATTTTGCTGTCAATACATTTTTAATGCAGCACCTGTACATTCAAAATTATTTTTATGGGAGAAGAATGGCGAACCATTTTCAGCATTTATGGGTTCTGCAAATTATACACAGGCAGCATTTTCGCCGCTTAGAAGAGAAATTATGACAGAATGCGATCCTTTAGAAGCAAATGATTATTTTAATGAAATAGAGCCTGATTCTATATATTGCACCCATGCAGAAATCGAGGACTATGTAACGCTCTGCCCATCTCATCCAATATTAAATGCAGAAGAAGAGCCCTTAGTGTTAGTTCGCGGTGCAGGCGTATCATCAGTAACGCTTTCATTTTTAACAAGAAGCGGTGAAGTTGGTAGCCGTTCTGGTCTTAACTGGGGACAGCGAGACGGCAGAGAACCGAATCAAGCATATATACCATTGCCGTCAAGAATTGCAAGAACAAACTTTTTTCCTCTCAACAGAAACCATTTTTCGGTACTCACTGATGACGGAAAGCAGTTAATTTTACGCGTAGAACAGCAAAACAATAAAGCAATTACTACTCCGTTGAACAATTCTTTATTAGGCGAATACTTTAGAAACAGATTGGGGCTGGCAAACGGATCTCTCATATCAACAGCTGATTTAGAAAGGTATGGAAGAACGAATGTAACTTTTTATAAGTTAGATGACGAACAGTATTTTATGGATTTTTCTGTCCAAAGATAGGAGGAAAACTTATGATAAACTATTGGTGGGTAACGCGTCCTAAGAGACGCTTAAACTCTGTTCCTGAGGTTTTAGCAGCATTGGCTGAAATATCATTAAACGAAGAATGGCAGGGACAAAAAGGAACACATCTTGATTTTGAAGAAGCCTTAGAAGAAGCAAATTTAAAAAGAAAGGGAGACCGGCGGGATCAAACCGGAGGCGGAGCCCGTACATACAAGGCATGGATTTCAAGTTTGGGGTTAATTTTTATTCAGGAATCAACAAAAAAATTAAAACTCACGCTTGCAGGCGAAGCTATTATGAATGGTGAGTCACCTGTTGAAATAATAAAAAACCAAATATTAAAATATCAGTTTCCATCTTCATTTTCAATCAGCAGAAATGTTAATGTTTCACGGCGCTTTAAAATAAGACCGTTTAGGTTTTTGCTTCGCCTTTTAAATGATGGCGATATAGAATATCTTAACGAAGATGAAATTGCCAAAATTGTAATTGTGGAGGCTGAAAACGAAACAGAAATTTGTTATAAAACCATCAAAGAAAAAATATTGCTTTACAGAGATAAAGGTGATGAATGTCTTTCAAAAGATTTTTTTGAACAATATGCCCCAAGCAGCGGCAAAGTTAACCAAGAACATCCGTTCAGCCATTTGCTGGATATAGCAAACACCATAGTAAATTGGCTTGAATATACACAACTTGCAAAGCGTAGCGAGGATAAATCAATAAGAATTATTGAAGATAAACGGAATGAAGTAAATGCCGCATTATCTACTGTTCCTGCATTTATTGACCGCTGTGAACAACATGAATATTTTCAAAGGAAATATGGGTTAGACCCCAAACATAGGAAAGATACAAGGAATCTATCTGAAACTAAAGCAATAACAGCTAAAATGATTGCTGAACAAAAAATTAAACAGGCATTCATTACAGAATCATTGAAAACACCGATTAGTAAAATAACAGATTTTCTGATCGAAAAAATTTCCGTTCAAACAGGATTTACAGAAGAAACAGTTGAAGAATGCTTGCTTAAATTATATCCGCATGGTGCTATAGGAGCTTTTATGACAGAATATTTTGAAATGGCATTTAAGGGTCGTGACGAGGCGGCAGAGTTTGAAAAAGCGACCGTTGAATTATTCAAAAATGTTTTCGGATTTGATGCAAAACATGTAGGCCCGATAGGCCTTACACCTGATGTGCTTGTTCTGTCAGATAGTGATGGATACTGCGGAATAATTGATAACAAGGCTTACAGCAAATATACTATAAGCAATGACCATCATAATAGAATGGTTTATAATTATATTGGCAATTTGAACAATTACTACAGCGGTAAACTTCCGCTCGCATTTTTTTCATATATTGCCGGAGGCTTTGGGAAAAATATAAATAATCAGATACGGGAAATTGTTAATGAAACTTCTGTAAATGGGAGCGCAATAAGTGTTTCAAACATGATACAATTAGTTGAAAACTATAATACAGTGGATTATAACCATACAAAAATACGCAGTATTTTTTCTTTAAACAGGCAAATTTTAATGTCTGACTTATAAGGAGGAAGATGTTCCAATGGATAATCATTCTCCGAAAGTCAGAAGTTATAATATGTCGCAAATAAAAAGCACTAACACTAAGCCGGAAGAAATGGTAAGAAAGTATCTATTTTCAAGGGGTTTACGGTATCGAAAAAATGTGAAAACACTTCCGGGCAAACCGGATATTGTTCTGGCGAAATATAAGACGATTATTTTTGTAAATGGGTGTTTTTGGCACGGTCATAACGGCTGTAAATATTTTGTTATGCCAAAGTCTAACACGGATTATTGGAGAGAAAAAATCAAAAAAAATATTGAGAGAGATAGAAAAAATTATAATAATTTAAGTGAATCAGGTTGGAATGTTATTACTGTATGGGAATGCCAGCTAAAGAAAAGTATGTGTAAAAATACACTTGAATACCTGTATTATAATATTATCCGAAATATCAAGGAATAATTTTGACATTTATATTTTTTGCCTTATAAAATTTTAGCCGTATGAGCGAATTAGTAAACAGCAAGGGCATTGCCTGTGCTTTGCACACTGTTGACAAATTCACTTTATACGGCTTTTTAGGTAATTAGGGCAAAAGGACTTTGTGCACATCATAAATCGTGCATTTTTTTATCTGAACATTAGAACCCCATTTTTGAGGTTTTTAATGGTTTTATATTACCTCGTTGATTTTGAGCCTAAAAAACCGTATAAAATAAGGCTTTTTCGACCTCTAAATGCTCACATATATGTGTAGAATATATAGAAATTCTTGCATAACGAAAATCGGCATACCACCTTAAAAAGTGGCATGCCGATTTTTTGCAATTCCGTTTGGCAGTCTGTCAGCTATGATTACTGTTTTATCAATGACTGCCAAACGGCAGTGTTTTTGTAAATACTGCAGATGTGGGCGGCATATACAACGGTCAGTGGATAACTGCGGTTTCCCGTTGGACGACAAAGGTATACAATTATACGCACATCGAAATGCCGAAAACCGGCTACTGATATCACTTGAAAAACTTCGTTTTCCAAGTGGAAGCTCGTGCCTATCCCCGATGAAAAATCAAAGATTTTCCATCTTCCCTCCGCACGAGAACTCGCGCAGCTCGTTTTGAAGGTGTTTTCACAATGGGAAACCCATCGTGAAAACGAATTTATTTAATAGCAATTATTTTATCCCGTGGGCTGTCGCAAAAGGCAGCCCACAACTGTTTTAAGAAAGGATCATGTTAATGAAAAACAAAATAATGAAATTCTGCTGTCAGACTCTCCCGTTCATGGTGGCACTCATACCTCTTTTTGCTGTAAATGTATTTGCAGTAGACGATATGTGGGTTGTTGCCGACAGAATTATTGTGGACGTATACAATCATATTGCAGGAATAAGCACCGTACTTGCGGCGCTTATGACTACCGTATGTGTTGTGGGAATGAAGCTTTCAAATAATCAGCAAAAAGTAGACCAAAGCGTTGACTGGCTTAAACGTATCTGGATCGCATGGGCAATTATCAACGGTATCGGTGCATTCCTTGCTTATGTAAGACCGCTTCTTGACGGGCTTGCAACGATACAGAATTAACTTATGTAACAATTTCTGTGTATCAATGTTTTTCTTTTGGCATACTATATTACAGAACACAGGATATTTTCAAAAGTCTTGACAAAAGGATTTTTTTAGTGTATAATGTGTTCAGTGATCGAGTTGCAGATACCTGCGAGGCCTGTGACCGGGGGAGGACCTGCGGGGACTCCCTTTATTGTATAAAGAAAACCACGCGATAGTCGCGTGGTTCAAAAAAGGTTAACCGGTGAAAAAAATCCTCCAAATATGTTA
>CAKSEL010000020.1 GCA_934446675.1 uncultured Eubacteriales bacterium | reverse complement strand
TATTGCAGAGTATCAACTGACAAAGCAGATCAGCTAAATAGCTTGGAAATGCAGAAAAAATTCTATGGTGAATTTGCAGAAAGAAACAATCACGAAATTACTCATATGTATGCAGACGAAGGCATTTCAGGAACACAGATGCGAAAGCGTCCTGAATTTATGAGACTGATGCGGGATGCAAGGCTTGGCAAATTTGATATGGTGGTAACAAAAGACATATCGAGAATGGCAAGAAACGTGGTCGACTTCCTGCAATCAATAAGGGAACTAAAAGCTATAGGAATACCTGTTGTGTTCGTAAACACTAATTTGTCAACTGAGGACGGAGAATTGGTGCTCACTATGCTTGCGATGGTAGCACAACAGGAAAGCGAAAACACATCCAAGAGAATCAAATTTAGTAAAAGCTTAAACGCTGAAAAAGGCAAGGTGCCGAATCTTGTGTATGGATATGATAAAATTATCGGCGATTACTTTAACCTAAACATTAACCCCTTTGAAGCAAATGTAGTTCGCCGAATATATCAAATGTACATAAACGAAGAATATGGCGCAAGCAAAATCGCGAAAATTCTTAACGAAGAAAATATTAAAACAAAGCGAGGATGCAAATGGACGCAAAACGGAATTTGCAGAATTCTTACCAACAGGATGTACTGCGGAATTATTATCAATGGCAAAGAAGAAGTAAAGGATTTCCTGACAGGCGACAGAATTGATAAGCCTGAAGAAGAATGGAAAGTCACAGAGAAACCTGATCTTGCGATTGTAGATATAGATACCTTTGAGATTGCTCAAAAAAAGATGGAGATAAACAAACAAAAATTCTCTCAGGGGCAGCGAAAAGACTGCAAGCATGTATTCAGCACCTTGCTTAAATGCAGTGATTGCGGACACTTCTTCAGGCAAGCCAAACGAAAAGTTAAAATCGGTTATAAATATACTTGGGTGTGTTGCGGACGGAATATCAACGGAGCAGATTCCTGTAATAACAAAACGGTCATAGACGAAGGTGAACTGCTTGCTTCCATCAAGCAATATCTTACAGAACTGATTGAAGATAAGCAAAAAGTTATTAAGAAAATCGTAAGCGACTTTAACAAGAATTACGCACCGATGCACCAAAATCTTAAAACTGAAAAAGAAATAACAAAAGAGATAGAAAAACTGAAAAAGAGCCGTCAAAAATATGTCGATATGTATGATAATGACATTATTTCAATGGAAGACTTAAAGGAGAAGACCGGCTTAACCAATAACCAAATCAAAAAGCTTGAAGAAAAGCTTAAGATGATAAAGTTCGGCATCACACAGGCGGACAAGCTTGAATACGGGCTGACAGATACATTCAAGAGCATAGGCGATATCCTGAGTACTGCCGAAATTACCAATGAAATGCTGAAACGGGTCATAGACCGCATTGAAGTGGCTGAAGACGGGCATATTGACATATACTTAAGGCTCCTTGCAGACATAGGATTAGACGAAAAGTATCAATGTTCATCTATCAGTACATAAAGACATAACGGTAAGACTTCCGGAAACGGACAAGGTTTTAAGCGGACTTGTAAAAAATGTACTTGAGAAAAACAAATCCGAGCGGCACATTCGCGGCGGCGAGGCCACGAAGCTGAAATACAGGCTGATACACGACAGAAACTATTGATTTTGGGCAAGGTTAACTACAATTTTTTGCTTGGCTAGGGCGGAAACTGGTTATCCACTGCCATGTGCAACTCTATCCTGACGCTTTTCTGCGGAGAAAAGTCCTCCTGCGAGGATAAACTATCGAAAAGCCGTTCGCCGCTCAAACGCCGCCGCGAAAGCGTGGCTACGTGGAGGATTTCACTCTAAAGAGTGTAAATGCACACCGCAACTAACTACGCCTCCAAAAGCTCAAAAAAACTCGTTTCGCACTGTCCCTGAAATTGTGTCGCAAAATCGCCGCGCGACAGGCGCGCGGATATGGGGTTTTGTACGAATTAAATCGGTTCGGAAAAGTGTTATTTTTCATATTCTCCAACAGTCAACAGGACAAAGTTTTCTGCCCATCTTGCCTACGGCAAGATGACTTTGCTGAATGTTACTTTTTGTATAACAAAAAACTCTGTGCGAAATTAAATCCAACGCACAGAGTTATCTTTTATTAAATCATACCTCGTACTATGTTTCCATAGCTTGCTCACGCACCTGCTCAGATTTGAGTCAGACGCCTGCCTTTTGGTGGCTGACGGTACAAGCTGGCGGCAGAGAGTATCCCACAGTTCTGTTCTTATTTAGGGGCTATCGTTTTCTTTGCAGCTTTCTTTTCAAAAAGAAAGCGCGTTCTCCCTCGCGTATTCCTCGTACCCTTTAAAGCGCGTCCTCTCTAGCGTCCTTCCTCGCGCTCTTTCGGGAAATTATCAGAAATGCGATAATGCAGATTATTACGGAGAGGAGAGAGCCGGTTGCAGTAGCAAGTCCCATTGGGAAGAGAGTATCGGCGAACATTTTTGACATAAGGTAAACGCCGGGAACACGGACGAGAAAAACTGCGACGACATTATGGAGAAACGAGATTTCGGACCTGCCGCACGCGCAGAAATATCCGGAAAAGGAAAAGTGAATACCTGCAAAAATGCAGTCAAAAATATACCCCTTAAAATACTGACTTCCGAGCCTTACAACATTCGCACCGTCTGCGGTCGACGCGTCGGTAAACAGCGACACTATATCCACAGCACAGAACTGAACAACGGTACTTACTATAAGTCCGAATCCGGTCGCGATAAGTACGGCATATCTCAGAGTAAGCACTGCCCTGTCCTTTTTGCCGGCGCCTATATTCTGCGAGCAAAGTGCCGAAACGGCAGACAGCATAGACGACGGAACAAGGAACACAAAGCTGATTATCTTCTCGACGATGCCGACAGCCGCCGCGTCATCAAGTCCGCGCTTGTTCGCTATTACCGTTATTATAAGAAATGCTATCTGAATAAGTCCGTCCTGCACCGCAATCGGAACTCCCGTCCTTAAAAGCGCACCCATTACACCTTTTTGCGGTTTCAGATCGCCTTTGCGCACAGAAACGCCGAGCTTTTTGACCTTTATCGCGGCAAGCGCAATTACAACACTCAACGTCTGAGAAAGCGTCGTTCCGAGCGCCGCGCCGACAGGACCCATATGCAGCGCGCCCATAAACAGATAGTCCAGCGCGATATTTGCAATGCACGCCGCAGCTATGAAATACATAGGACTTTTCGAGTCGCCAAGACCGCGGAAAATCGAACTTATTATATTATACGCCGTTATGAACGGTATTCCGGCAAAGCAGACCTTTAAATAAGCCTCCGTACCGATAACCGCGTCCGACGGAGTTGACACAAGTCCCACAATCGGCTTTACGCAGAGCAAAAGCGCAGCCGCCAGAACAACAGAAAGCGACATAAACAGCGTGATGGTATTTCCTACGCACGCGGAGATCTTCTTTTTGTCCTGCGCGCCGACCGCCTGCCCTACGCCGACCGTCGTTCCCATTGCAAGCCCGACTATCATTACCGTCAGCATATGCATAACCTGTGAACCTATCGAAACCGCCGTTGTGCTTGCAACGCCCTCATACTGCCCGATTATATACAGATCCGCCATTCCGTACAGCGTCTGCAAAAAATACGAAAGCAGATACGGCAGCGAAAAATACACTATATTCTTAAAAACACTGCCCGTTGTAAGGTTCTTTTCCACTTTGAACCATCTCCTCTTTGCTTTTACTCACACATTATAAACCTTACAACTATTGTAAAGTCAATATCATTCATGATAAGTTTACATTTTTAACGCACGGCATTTTGCAAAAACAAAAAGCGCACGGTTTTATCCATGCGCCTCGTTTTAACTCTTATTCAACTGTCAAAAGGCAATTATTCGTCGCCTTCTGAAGCGTTTTCGCAGCCTTCGCAGTCATCTGCTTCACAGCCGTAGCACTCGTCGTAATCGTCATCATCTTCGTCGTCATAATCGAGATCGTAAACCTCGGATTCAACGTCGCCGAGATCGCTGTCAAGCTCGTCTGCATACTCATACAGCGAATCTACATCGTCGTAAAGAGTATCAAGCTCTGCGCTTATGTCGCCGAGAACGTCGATAATACCCGAAATGAGCTTTCCTTCGTTAGTCTCGGTGTCGAACTTCATGCCTTCCATGAGTCCCTGGAGTCGAGCTACTTTTTCCTTGATTTCCATAAATTACACCTCACAAATCTCTGCGCCGCATACAAAAAGCGGCAATTTGTTTAATCGGTTTTAAGTCAAATCCAAACAGCCGCGAAAATTTCACGGCATACGGAAAAAACTTACGCTCTTTCGAGATATTCGCCGGTTCTTGTATCAATCTTGAGCTTGTCGCCTATATTGATAAAGAGCGGAACCTTGATCTGTGCGCCTGTTTCAAGCGTTGCGGGCTTGGAAGCGCCGGTAGCCGTATCGCCCTT
This sequence comes from uncultured Eubacteriales bacterium, assembly GCA_934446675.1. Taxonomy (GTDB): domain Bacteria; phylum Bacillota; class Clostridia; order Oscillospirales; family CAG-382; genus UMGS1387. Next base: position 14,412 of record CAKSEL010000020.1, on the reverse strand, counting down.
GAAGCCGGGTTCTGTTTCGGTTACTTCGAGTTCTACGAACATGGGAGGTTCAACCGCAATTACGTTTTCCTTATAGGAAACTATCTTGCACATCATTTCTTCCTTGACAAACTTGAAGTTGTCGCCGAGCTTATCCTTGTTGATGGGAAGCTGCTCATAGGACTCCATGTCCATGAAGTAGTACAGATCTCCGTCGTTGTAAAGATACTGCATATCCTTTCTTTCAACGTGAGCCGTCGGATATTTGTCCGTAGGGTTGAAAGTCTTTTCAACAACAGCACCGGTAATGACATTGCGGAGCTTTGTTCTTACGAAAGCCGCGCCTTTTCCGGGTTTTACGTGCTGGAACTCGATTATCTGCATAACGCTGCCGTCCATATCGAACGTAACGCCGTTTCTGAAATCGCCTGCTGTTACCATTTGATAAATCCTCCAAATACAACATTGCACCTGTTTGTGCAAATTATTTCTAAATTATTATACCACAGTACCGCGCACATTTCAAGTGGTTTTTACAAAAAAGTGCGTCTTTTGCTCAAATCTCGGTAAAAGTTTTATGACTGTGCGTAAGATCCGTGCAGCCGTCGTCAGTGAGATAAACGATATCTTCGATTCTCACGCCATATTTTCTGGGAATATAAATTCCGGGTTCAACGCTTACCACCGCACCCGACGGCACGGCTGTCTTATCCGACGGAGAAAAGCATGGCCTTTCATGTATTTCAAGTCCGAGGCTGTGTCCGAGACTGTGACCGAACGTACCTTTATATCCTGCGCCGTCGATGACGCTTCTTGCAAATCCGTCCGCAACGTTACCGGCTATTCCGCCGCTTATCTGTTCAAGCGCACATTCCTGTGCTTTAAGCACGGTATCGTAAACGCGTCTCATTTCTTCGTCCGCTTTGCCTATGCAGACGGTTCTTGTCATATCCGAGCAGTATCCGCCGTATCTTGCGCCGAAATCCATTGTAAGAAATCCCTTTTGCAGCGGAATATTCTCCGGCACTCCGTGCGGCAGAGAGCTTTTATGTCCCGACACGCTTATTGTATCGAACGCGACGCCTTCCGAACCGTTTTTACGCATGAAAAATTCAAGCTCAAGCGAAACGTCCTTTTCGGTAAAACCGGGTTTGCCCGCATTATCCGAAAGCACTGTGAGTATATGCGTAAAGGCTTTATCGGTGATACTCTGCGCCTTTTTGATATTTTCAAGCTCATACTCGTCTTTTCTCGCTCTGAGCGTGCTTATTATCTGCGAGCCGGAGAAAAAGTTTGCCGTCGGCATGAACTTTCTGAACGTCGTAAGCTCTTTTACGCTGACATACGCGTCCTCAAACAGTACCTTTTTATCCTTGCCGATAATTTCGGAGATCTGTTCAAGCGGACTTCTCTGCTGTTCGGTTATGCGTATGCTTTGGTCGATTATTCCGTTTTTCTGCGCGGTCTGAGCAGCCTCGATATAACGGAAATCCGTGATAAACGTAATTTTGCCGTCCTTTATGACAACAAATCCGTCGGAGGTTTCAAAATTTGTCACGTATCTTCTGTTGACGGGAGAACAGATGAGAAATGCGTCCGCCTTTTCGCCCGTCAGCCTTACGAGCTCTTTTATATTCTCACGCATCTTGGTTTCCTCCGCAAAGACCGGTATAATAATTCTTCATTTGCAGTGCGTCCTCTGCCATTGTGCCGTCGGATTCACAGATTACCGTCGGAGTTACGCCGAGCGAGAATATTGCCTGCATAAGCGGTTCAAATTCGGGTCCGAACTGAGTGTCTTCAAACGTGAGATGCTTTTTTTCGCCGCCCTTTGTATACTCTATTTTGGAAAAATGGCAGTGAAGATTCTGCGCGGCGTCCGGACTTACGCCTTCCGCAATCTTATCGAAAACTCTCTTATAATCGTCCGCCGTTACAAACACTCCGCCAAGCTCTCTTGCGTTCATATGTCCGAAATCGACGACCGGAACGACGGTCTTATCGACCGAGCACATATCTATTACCTCGTCGAGCGTTCCGAACTGATTAATTTTACCCATGGTCTCTATTCCGAGCTTAAAGCCGTAGAGATCATTTTCCGCAAGTCTTTCTATCGCATATGCAAGCGCCGGTTTTGCAAGTCTTGCCGCCTCGTCTCTCCCGATCTTTGCGCATGAGCCTGCGTGTATGACTATCGTTTCTCCGCCCATGGCTTTAAGAGCCGCAGCGCTGTCAAGAATATACTTCGAGCTGTTCTTTCTCTTTTCTTCCTCGACGGACGAAAGCGAGATAAAATACGGCGCGTGTATCGACAGCTTTATACCTGCATTTTTTGCATTTTCTCCGATAAGAGCAAAAGTCTCTGGTTTTCCCGAAACGCCTCTGCCGGCTTCGTATTCATATGCGTCAAGTCCGAACTGTTTTACCCATTCGGGAGCCTCCGCCGTACTCTTTTTACCGTCGGCAAAGAAACTGAGCGAGTTTCCGCCCGGACCGAAAAGCGCTTTTGACATTATTAAAGCCTCCTTAAAAACAAATCCGAAGAATGCGACGTTTAAGATCGACACTCTCCGGACCGGTATTACTTAATTAAAATTATTCTGCGTCGGTGTTTTCAGCAGTTTCAGCGGTCTCCTCGCCGTAATCAGCTTCATCAGCCGGCTCGAGAAGTGCTCTCATGGAAAGGCTTACGCGCTTTGCGTCAAAGTCGATAGCCGTAATCATTACCTTTACAACGTCGCCTACTGCGAGAACGTCTGCGGGCTTTGCAATTCTCTGATTGGAAATCTGGGAAAGGTGGATAAGACCGTCGATACCCGGAATTACCTCGGCAAATGCACCGAAAGGAGTAAGGCTGACGATCTTTACGTCAACTACATCGCCTTCATGGTAGTTATTTGCAAGTATTGTCCACGGGTTTTCAGCCTCTACCTTATAGCCGAGAGAAATTCTCTTCTTTTCGGGATCGAGTGCCTTTATGAATACGTCTATCTCATCGCCTACGTTTACAACTTCGCTCGGATTCTTGATTCTCTTCCAGCTGAGTTCCGATACGTGAACCATACCGTCAACGGGACCGAGATCTACGAATGCGCCGTAGTTGGTTATTGACTTAACCTTACCGGTGAACTTCTGTCCTACTTCGGCAGTTTCCCAGAACTTGGCCTCGCCTGCTGCCTTTTCTTCGCGTACAACCGCTCTCATGGACGCAACTGCGCGCTTTCTCTGCTTATTGGTGCTGATTATCTTGAATCTTACGCTCTGTCCCATGAAAGGCTGGAGATCCTTCTCCTCGTAAGGAGTTTCGCTTCTCGGAAGAGTTGTCTGAGAAGTGGGGATAAATACTCTGCCGTACTGACATACGGCAACAAGTCCGCCGCGTGTTACTTCGATTATCTTACCGTCGATAACTTCGCCGCTTGCCTCTGCCTCTTCAAACGCGATCCAGTTCTTGTCTGCGTCGATTCTCTTCTTTGAAAGAAGAACCGTGCCTTCTGCGTCGTTGAACTTTTCAACGATAACTTCGATTTCATCTCCGACCTTTACGAGATCTTCCATCTTTGCGCTCGGATCGTCGGTCATTTCGGAAAAGGGTACGATACCTGTGTACTTTATTCCAAGGTCAACATGTACTTCGTTTGAAGTAACTCTCGTTACGATACCCTTTACTCTTTCGCCCGGTCTGTACATTGTAAAGGACGCGTCGAGCATCTCCTCAAAGCTCATGTTGTCGTTAAGTTCTGTGTTCTGCATTTTTGTTGTTTCATCAGAATTGATTATTTCACTCATTCTGACTTTTACCTCCTCTAATATATCATCGGGCGTTGATGCACCCGCTGTTATCCCTACGGTGAATACCGCGTTTTTGCCCGGCTTGAACGTTTCAAACAAAGCTTTTATCTCCTTTGACGGGAGTTCGTCCGCCTGTTCCGCAAGATACGTATTCTCACACCTTGCCGACGCTATTTCATACAGCTTCTTTGTATTGGAGCTGTGTTTTCCGCCGACCACAAGCATAAGGTCGCATTTTTCCGACAGACTGACGACTTCATTCTGGCGTTTTTCCGTAACATTACATATTGTATCAAAAATTTTTGCCTTTGTATATAGTTTTCTTATAAAATTCTGACAATTTACATTTTTTTCATTATTGTATGTGGTTTGCGACGTTAAAAGAATACAATCTTCACGATTGGTTAATTTATTATTAACAAGTTCGGTCAGTTCTTCAATTCCGCTGCAAACATACGCGTCGGTATGCGAATAGCTCATGATACCTGCGACTTCGGGGTGATTTTTATCGCCCATTATCACGACGGCTTTCGCGTCCTTTGAATTTTCATCGACAATACCGTGTATTCTGCCAACGAACGGACAGGTTGCGTCGATATAGCAAAAACCGTTCTTATCGAGAAATTCCTTAACGCTCTTTTTTATTCCGTGCGTACGCACGACAAGCACAACGTCGTCTTTCTGTCCGGCAAGGCTTTCAAGATCGCTTTCCTCAATCACGAAAATATTATCTTTTTCGAGCCGCTTTACAAAGATTCCGTTATGTATAAGCTCGCCTATGGTATATATCTTTTTATCGGTAGTTTTTCTGAGTTCCGTCAACATATTGACGGCGCGTCTTACTCCGAAACAGAATCCCGAATTTTCGGCGCAGATTATTTCAAACTTCTTATCTGCCATATTCACCGTTTTCGGCGCGTTTGAGCATTGAGCATATATCTGCAAAGATCTCCTCGCTTACGCGCTGATACTCCTCTCTGCTGTTATCCTCAAAATTATAATACTCACGCGTCTTTGGCTCGCCGATTATTACGAACACGCGTCTGAAAAGCTTTATCTTATAATTCTTTGTATACATAGCCACGGGGAGAATTTTTCCTCCGGAATGGTTAAGCAGCATTGCAACGCCGGTCTTGACCTCTGTCGACGCCGGATCCACGCCCGGACATCTTGTTCCCTGCGGATAAAGGCAGATATTATTTCCGTCCTTTATAAGTCCGAGAGTCATTTTTATTGCGGCAATATCGCTTGTTCCGCGTTTTATCGGGAAAACTCCGAGTGCTTTCAGAAGTCCGCGCAGAACGGGAATTTTAAAAAGTTCGTCTTTTGCCATAAAGCTTACCGAGCATTTCAGCGAACAGGCAAGAATTACGGGATCCCAGTTAGACATATGATTTGCGCAGATTATGCCCGACGAAAGCTCTCTCTGATCTCTGTTCCCGATTATTTTAACCCGAAACAGCACTTTTAAAAGTCCGGAAAGAGCGCTGGTCGCAAAATCATAAAATTTCATTGATTTTTTCATGTATTATCTCCAATGCTTTTTCCGTTGTTTGTTCCAGAGTAAGGTCGGAATCGTCGAGAGTTACTGCGTCATGTGCCGGAACACAGGGCGCCGTTTTACGTTCGGAATCCTGTTTATCGCGCGCTGCCATATCGTTCTTTATTTCTTCGAGCGTGACGTTCTGACCTTTTGCTTTAAGTTCCTCGCAGCGTCTTTTTGCGCGGCTGTCCGCGTTTGCGACAAGGAAAATCTTAACGTCGGCGTTCGGCAGCACTACGGTGCCTATATCTCTGCCGTCCATTATGACGTTATTTGTAACGGAAAAGTTCCGCTGTTTTTCAAGAAGAAAATTTCTTACTTTCGGAAGTGTCGAAACAGCCGACGCGTACATTGACATTTCGGGTGTTCTTATAGCTTCCGAAACGTCCTCATCACCGAGAAAAACGTGCTGAGTTCCGTCAACCCATTTAAGTTCTATATTGATTTTATCGAAATTTTCCGAGAGTTTCTGTTCATCTTTAGGATCTATTGAGTTGATTTTTGCGTAAAGTCCGACGGTTCTGTATATTGCGCCGGTATCTACATACAAAAATCCGAGTTTCTTTGCAAGCGCTTTTGCAAGCGTACTCTTTCCTGCGCCCGACGGGCCGTCTATGGCGATACTATACACCGGATTTTTACCTCTTTTCTACTTTTTTACTTCTCTTGCGTTTTACTGACTGCTTTACTGACTTTAGATTATTTTGGACTAAAAAAATAATTCACTGCCATGTGCAACTCTATTCTCCAACTTTTCGACGGCGAAAAAGTTGCACTCTAAAGAGTGTAAACAAAAGCCGTTCGCCGCTCAAACGCCGCCGCGAAAGCGTGGCTTCTTCTCCACACATCAAACTATCGTCGGCAAAACTTCCCAGCACCTCCGAAATTCTTTTTCTTCGCTCGCAGATGCTCCGCACTGCTCGATATGGGGTTCTGTACAAAATTACTGTTTTATCGGCACAAGTGTTATTTTTTATATAGTCATACAGTCAACAGGACTTGTTTTTCTGCCCAGCTCGCTGTCGCGAGATGACTTTGCTGAATTTTAGTTTTATGTTTGGGTAGTGCAAAGTGAAATTTTAGCTTTGTTTTGCTGTTGCAGAGCAATTTCACTTTTCAAAGCTATCCTATGTACTAAATTTCCATAGTTTACTCACGCACCTGTTCGGGTTTGAGTTCGCAGTCCTGCTGTTCGACTGCGAACGGTATAGGCTGGCGGCAGGGAGTATCCCGCAATCCTGTTCTAAATTAAGGGCTGCCGTTTTCTTTGCAGCTTTCTTTTTAAAAAGAAAGCGCGTACCCCTCGTACCCCTTCGCGTCCCCCCTTGTGCCCATGTTTTTGCCGGCAAGACAGCCGGTAGAGAAAGCAATCTGGAGGTTAAAGCCGCCGGTATAGGCGTCAACATCAAGAACTTCGCCTGCGAAATAGAGGTTTTTAATCTTTTTAGACTCCATTGTAGAGGAATTAACGTCCTTAACCGAAACACCGCCGGAGGTAATTATCGCCTCGGCTACGGGGCGTGTACCGGATATGCTTATTTCAAGATCTTTCAGCGCACGTACCATAGCATGCCTTTGTTCCTTGGTAATGCCGTTAGGCTTTTCGCCGGGTTTTATACCGCAGTAAGAAAGAAACGGCAGAATAAGCTTTGACGGCAGCAGATCGCACAGCGCATTTTTCATATCCTTGTTGATATACTTTGAAAAATCCGACCGCAATCTGTTATCGAGAGTTTTTTCGTCAAGCGACGGCTTTAAGTCTATACATATTTTATATCTGTCCTTTTCAATGTCGCGCATATGAGCCGACGCGCTCAGTATCAGCGGTCCCGAAAGTCCGTAATGCGTAAAAAGCATCTCACCGAGAGCCGAATACACTTTTTTCTTCTTTTTATTGTCAACAACGCTTACCGTTACGTTTTTAAGCGACAGCCCCTGACAGTCCGCGCACAGTGCGTCGTCCGACGTAAGCGGAACAAGCGACGCTTTTGGCGTCTTTATATTATGCCCCGTATTTTCGGCGAATCTGTATCCGTCACCCGTAGAACCCGTCACGGGATACGATATTCCTCCGGTACAGATACACGCGGCGTCAAATTCATACAAATTCCCCGAAGAATCCGTTACGCTTTTAAACTCGCCGTCTGCCGTTCCGATCTCCGCAACCGCACGGTTTATAACCTTTACGCCGTACTGTCTTATCCTGTCTTTCAGCACTCGCAGAATATCCAGCGCCTTATCGGATTTCGGGAAAACGCGGTTTCCCCTCTCGGTTTTAAGCTCGCAGCCGCCGCTTTCAAAAAAATCCATTGTATCAGCCGTCGAAAAACCGTGCAGCGCCGCATACAGAAATTTCGGATTTACCGGAACATTCTTCAAAAACGTATCTTCATCGCAGTTGTTTGTGACATTGCATCTGCCTTTGCCGGTTATGAGCAGTTTTTTGCCCATGTAGGCGTTGTCAAAGTATTCCTCGCTCGAAAAATGCTTCTGCGATGTGTTTTTTTCAAACAACGTGACGTCCGCACCGCTTTTCGCGGCAAAAACCGCGCACATCATGCCCGCAGCTCCCGCGCCTATTACGCAGACGCGTTTTTTATTATGTTCTTGAGTTTTCATATACGTCGTATTCGTCCCATATCTTTTCAAGGTCGTTAAGCGTTGCGGTAATGGTGTCCTTTTTCTTGCGGCTTATTGCCATGATGAGCGCGTTGATTATGCTGAGCGGCGCCACAAGCGAATCGACAAACGACGCCATATCGCTTCTCGCATACAGCTTTGAATCGGCATACGCCGAGATCGGTGAATTGTCACTGTCGGTAATGGCTACGACCTTTGCGCCCTTTTTCTTGGCAAATTCCGCGGCAAGCTTTGTGCGGCTGGAATATCTCGGAAAGGATATCGCCACAAGCACGTCGGACTTGTCTATTCTGAATATCTGCTCAAAAAGCTCGTTTGTGCTGTTGGAAAACAGCAGCTTTACGTTTCCGAACATATACGAAAGATAGTGATTCAAAAAGTCGGCAAGCATACTTGAAGAGCGTATGCCTATAATGAAAATCGACTTTGCTCCGCATATCGTATCGACGGCGCTGTTAAAAGACTCCTCGTCGATATTTGCAAGCGTCATTTTGATATTGTTCATATCCGACGTAAGAACCGCGTCGAGTATGTTTCCGTTGCCTATTATGTTGTCGGCAACGCCGATTCTCTGCACCGCCGTCAGTTTTGAACGAAGGCTTTGCTTGAGAACCTCGTGAAATTCCGGATAGCCCGAAAAGCCGAGTTCTATCGCAAATCTTACTACGGTAGACTCTGAAACTCCTATATTTGCTCCGAGTTTGGTGGCGGTAAGATATGCCGCAACCTCGCTGTGCTGAAGAACATACGCCGCGATAAGCTTATGGCTTTTGGACATCTCCGGCAGTCTTTCGCTTATCATTTGAAATAGATCCTTTTGCATTATACACCTCGTAAAAGCAAAAAATTACAAATTATATTATTACACTTTAAGCCGCTTTTGTCAAGCATTTTAAGTAAACAAAACTTAACCTTTGACTATTCTGCGTTTGCTGCACTTTGCCGATTGACACATAAAGGCGTTTATGGTAGAATATACGCAAAACAAATCGTATTCCGGCGCGGTTTTTACCGTTTGCCGTACACAAAAAAGAAAGTGAAGCAAATGAAATACATCAAGCAATTCGGAATAATAATCGCGGTTTCGTTTATAGGCGAAGTATTGAAATATTTTATACCGCTGCCCATACCTGCAAGCATATACGGACTTGTACTCATGTACATACTGCTGCTTTCGGGCGCGCTGAAGCCGGAATCCGTAAAAGAAACCTCATATTTTCTTATCGAGATAATGCCGCTTATGTTTATACCGGCAGCCGCAGGACTTATCGAAACATGGGGAATTATAAAGCCCAATCTTTTGGCATATGCCGTGATAACGGTGTTTTCCACATTCCTTGTCATGCTTATATCCGGCAGAGTAACGCAGCTTGTAATAAAGCGCGGCAAAAAGGGAGGAAAAGACAATGGAACTGTTTGAAAACTCGGTCTTTTTCGGAGTTGCAGTAAGCATTGCGTCATACGCGCTCGGTATGTTTTTGCAGAACAAGACAAAGCTTGCAGTATTCAATCCGCTGCTTATCTCTATTGCCGCAACCGTTGCAATACTCGCCTTTTCCGGCATAAGCTACGACGCATACTATTCGGGTGCGAAATATTTGAGCTACTTGCTGACTCCAGCGACCGTCTGCCTTGCATTGCCGCTGTACGAGAAAACAGAACTTTTGAAAAACAATGCAAAGGCAATATTCGCAGGTATCTTTTCGGGAGTGCTTACGACGCTGCTCTGCGTTCTTGCAATGAGCGTCACATTCGGCTTTTCGCACGAGGAATACATCACTTTTCTGCCTAAGTCCATAACCACTGCGATAGGCATGGGCATATCGGAAGAGCTTGGAGGATATGTGACGCTTACCGTTGCGGTAATTATAATAACGGGTATAATCGGAAATATTTTCGCGCCGTTTGCCTGCCGTATTTTCGGAATTACGGAACCTATCGCAAAAGGCGTCGCCATAGGTTCGGCGTCTCACGCAATGGGCACGTCGAGAGCTTTGGAAATGGGCGAGATCGAGGGCGCAATGAGCAGCCTTTCAATCGCAGTTTCGGGTTTGCTTACCGTTGTCGGCGCGTCGGTGTTTGCAAAGTTTATATGAAAAACGCATAATGCTGTATTTAAAGCCGTCCTTTTCGGGACGGCTTAGTTTTTTATCTATTTCATGGATTCGCTCTGATTGAGTATCAGCGTGCTGTAAAGAAACAAAACGTCTGCATTTTCAAAATCCACGAATCTGTCAAGCAGCGTGCTCGAAATATATCTTGTATCGACAAGCACGGCGCTTCCGTAATCGCCTATGATAAGCGGCGTCATGCTGCTGCCGAAAGAATCTCTGAACACGACAAGCTTTTTATCGGGATCTCCCGACGGATTTTCTATATTTATCACCGCCGACGCGCCCGACAGAAATATCTCATACGGATCGTTTGAAGAAAGCTTTTCCTCATCAATACAGCCCGTATACGTCTTTGAATTTTCGACATTTGTGACCTTGACGTTATCAATGACGTCATTTGAAACGCAATTTATGCGTTCCGCGTCAAGCGGAAGTGCCGACTGACCGTAATACACGCCGTAAAACGGCACGCCTGCGTCTTTGACGGTATAATTTTTGAGCGCCCCGTTTCCGAGTGCCGCCGATATTTTGTCTGCGGCGCCGATTATATGCTCCTGTCTCCAGTGAGTATCAGTCTTATAGTAATCGGTTATGTCAAGTTCGGGGAAAATGTCGATATATTCGGCAAAATCGAGTTTATCCTTCATAATATCCGTCATTTCACCGTAATCCATTGACGGATAACCGTTCTTTTCGGCAAGAAAATAGTTCTTGTCAGGTACTATGCAAAGATATACTTTATTCGCTTTACCTTTGAGATAATCCTCATATATTTTTGTAAGCTTATCGGCAGCCTTATTCACAGAGGCACTGTTCAGCGGATATTCAAGCTTTGAAGCATATCCGTCTGAAATGTAAATTCCGTTATTGTCGCTCTTGCGGAACAAATAAAAGGTACTGAGAGCTTTGAGCGTTCTGAGATTGTCGCGCGCCGGGAACTGATCGAGGGCAAAGCTTTCAAAATCCGTCATATATTTGCCGTCAAGCAGATTTTCAGCCGAAAGCTCCGGCTTTTTTGCAAGCTTTCGCCGTTCCGAAACCGATACGTCGTTCTGCGGCTTGAATACGCACACAAGCGAAACGCACAGCCACAGCGCAAGAATTATGCAGGCTGATATTTTACGCACTTTATTTTCCATAGCCTTCTTTACTCCTCTCTCAGAATCTGAAATACAAAAACGGATTGAACGAACCGTCAACAAGGTATGCCGTACTCAGAACAATTCCGAAAATTACGGCAGCCGGCTCTGCGAATGTCAGAATTTTATTCATAACGGCGTTTTTCCTCGCGGATTTCAGCGCCGACATTAATACGGGCGTGCTGAGCACAATTCCGGAAATTATGACAAGCGCAAAGCTTTTTAAATTGTAAATCGTATCCGCGTTCACCGCCGGAAGTCCGCCGAAACCGAGCATACAGCGTATATCGCCGAGCGCCATGCCGATGCTGTCGGCATTGAAGATGACAAATCCCATAATTACCGCAAAAAGCGCGTATACATGAGATACAAACCGCGGCAGCTTTTTAAGAAAGTCCGAAAGAAACAGCTTTTCGATAACCAGCAGCACCGCATACAGTACGCCCCATATTACAAAGTTCCATGCCGCGCCGTGCCACAGTCCCGTAAGCGCCCAGACGGCGGCTATATTGAATATCCACCGCGCAAAGCTCACCCTGTTTCCGCCGAGAGGAATATACACGTAGTCGCGGAACCACGTTCCGAGCGTCATATGCCAGCGTCTCCAGAATTCCGTAACGCTGCCGGAAATATACGGATAGTTGAAGTTTTCCGGAAATTCAAATCCCATTATCTTTCCCAGTCCTATTGCCATATCGCTGTAACCCGAAAAGTCAAAGTATATAAACAGCGTAAAGCACACCGCGTACATCCAGTAAAACAGCACGCTTTTTTCCTCCGACGCCCTGAACACGTCGCAAAATTCGGCAAGCTGATTTGCAAGCAGCACCTTTTTTGAAAGTCCGACCGAAAAACGTCTTATTCCGCAATATACCTTTTCAAGGCTGTGGGTTCTGTTCTGCAGTTCCCTCTCGACGTCGGTATAACGCACGATAGGACCTGCGATAAGCTGCGGAAACATACAGACATATGCCGCAAAGTTTATTATATTCTTCTGCGCAGGCGTTCCGCGGTACACGTCAATAACATAGCTTAATATCTGAAACGTATAAAAGCTTATGCCTATCGGAAGCGCAACGGACAGAACAGGCACGGAAATTCCGGTAAGAGTACCGAAAGAGCTTACGAAAAAATCGGCGTATTTAAAATATGCCAGAAATCCCACAAGCACCGCGCCCGACAAGAACAGCGCCGCTTTCTTCAGCCGTGTATTCTTTGCGCGCTGCATCAAAAGTCCGCCAATATATCCGACGAGTATTGACGCCGCCATTAAAATCAGATATTTTGGCTCGCCGCAGCCGTAAAACATAAGGCTGAACAACAGCAGAACCGCGTTTTTAAACTTTTTCGGCACGGCAAAATAGCATACAAACACCGCCGGCAGAAAATAGTACAGGAAAGGTATGCTTGAAAACAGCATTAGTATACCTCCGTCATTTCGGGTTAAAATTCTTATTTTCATACAAAACGGGACTCTTTAAAGTCCCGCCGCATAATGTATAATTTAAGTCACAGCCTTTAATCTTCGGCGCATTGCCTTTATTATGCAAGCGCTTCAAACGCTGCGGTTATATCGGAAGATTTTACGTCGTCGTTATAGTCCGAGCCTACCATAAACAGCAGCACAACGTCGCCCGAATATGTTACCGCAAGGTCGTCAGCCTCAACGCATACCCATTTTCTCTGATTGATTCCGCTTTTCATCTGAGAGGCAATATCCGCCGCGTCCGACGCGTTCTTTACCTTTACGAGTACAAGCGAATACGGAATTGAGCCTATCATAGGTTCGGAAACGCATACTTCGGAAATTTTACTGCTGTCGGTAAGTCCCGTATTGTATTTGAGCGCATTTTCATCGGAAATGTCAATATAATCGCTGACAAGCGAAAGCTCAAGCGGAACTTTTTCATATATCTTTGTAATGATCTCGTCGAGCTTCATGGACGAAAGCTTGCTTTCATCTGTCTTTGTGCTCTCATCGGGAGCTGCCGGAGTTTCCGAAGGCTTTGTTTCGGGTTTGCTTTCGGCAGGCTTTGACTCTGCAGGTTTCTGAACGGGAGTTTCAGCCGGTTTCTCGGCAGGCTTTGATTCCGACGGCTTTGTATCGGGCGTCTGAACCGGCTTTGTTTCGGCAGGCTTGGTCACGGGAGTTTCAGCCGGCTTTTGGGTATTGTCGGTTTTACCGTCGTCCTTTACGGAACCGTTACCGTTTTCGGAATTTCCGGGGTTTTCGGTTTCCGCACCGTTCTGATCTTCGGATTTATCATCTGTTTTATTTTCCGCGTCGTCTTTTTTGTCATTATCCTTTTTGGTATCGTCAGCCTTATCCGAAACGTCGTTCTTGTTTTCGGAATCCGTAATTCCGGCAACATCTTTATCCGGCACATCACTGTCATTATTTTTTCCCTTGCAGGAGGTAAGTACCGAAGCGCAGACCAAAACCGCGAGCATAAGAGTAAGTATCTTTTTCATGTTGTTTTTTCCTTTCTTCTTGCTAAGTTTTTTGATTTACACTTTGTAAGACGGCGCTTTTGCGGTTTTGTTCCGTATTTATGCATGGAAATATATTGTCATTTTGTAAATATATTCAAAACAGTGCCAAACCGGCGCTTTTTCTTTACTTTGCGTTTTTATATGAAATCAAAATATGGCACGGTGCAAATATAAGTGCAAATATTGTAAGCGGCACGGAACGGCTGATCATTCCGCTGAAAACAAACATTGCCGACGGTATTGAGGAAAGCGCCAATGCTCTGAATAGTCCCGGCTTTTTAAAAAGCATTATCCATATAAGGCAATATGCCGCCGCAAGTGCGGTATTTACGGCAAGGTAAAGCGTAAAAGTTCCATGAGTGCTCCAGCCGAAACAAATTCCCGGTATATTGATAAACATAAATCCGAAACAGCCGAATCTGCTTATCTGTTCAGCAATCTGCACATATCTGTTATCCCACTTATTTTCAAATCCGTCTTTACACTTAACTGCAAACACTATATTCGGTATCATAATGACCGCAACGAAAATAAGACCGTAAACATTAAAAAAATCCACTGTACTCACCTCTAATTATTAATTATAGCGCATTTAAGCTGATTTTTCAATAAATGTTTTTATACTGCACCACAAACACAAAATAAACATCCCCCCGTAAAACGGGGGGTATTTCAGTTTCGGGCATAGCCCTAATGAATACTGGCTACGCAC
>CAKSEL010000019.1 GCA_934446675.1 uncultured Eubacteriales bacterium | reverse complement strand
AGCTTTTCTTCAGAAAAGCGCGTTTCCCCGTTTTCTTTGCAGCTTTCTTTTTAAAAAGAAAGCGCGTACCCCTTCGTTCTCTATTCTATAACGTACCAGGAACCGTCGATTTCGGCGAGCATATGATCGCTCTGAGAGTTATCGGGTTTAAAAACGCGAAGTACGGCGCAATTCGTGAGCTGCTGTTCGGTGAGTTCGGTGTCGCTGCCGGTCATGCCGTAGTGCATATAATTTACATAATAAAGCGGAGAAACGGTGGCGGGGAGATCCTCCGAGCCGTATTCAAAGATGGCGTAATCGGATATGGTTTTCATTTCGTCGGCAAGCAGCGAGTCGAAATCTTCTTTGGAAAGCTTGTCCTTGACGCGTTCGTAGGTGTCGGTGAGCATATCGTCATAATAAAGACCGTACATCTTTTCAACATCTCCGTCTTTGCAAACGCTCATAAACTCTTCGGCAAGTTCGTCGGCGGTAGAATATTTTGTTTCTTGGTTCTCTTCCGTCTGTTCGGTTTGATCGTTTGCACTTTCAACGTCTTTGGCATTTGCGTCCCTGCCGGAACAAGATGTAAGGCAGAACAGCAGCATAAGAGCTGCAAATATTATTGTAAGCTTGTTTTTCATTTGAAAATCCCTTTCATGTTGGTAATGATACATATTACATTAATGATATATTAAAGAACAGGTTTGTTAAAGCCGTATTTTGTAAACATTTTATCCGCGGCGCGCTTTGACAGACTAAAGTATTTGAATAAAAAAATATCAATCCGTCATAACTTGCGTCGGGCGCGGTAAAATTTGTCGGTTTTCTGACGAAACATGAAATTTTTTTATAAAAGTATGCCGAAAGCACGAAAAAGCTATTGCAATGAAAAACTCTCTGTGCTATAATTAGCCCGTATGTTGAAAACGCACGTAAAGACGGAGTTTCACATTTGCAAAGACTAAACAATTTTAATATAAGACGGAGGAAATTAAAATGTCCTATGTACAGAACGTCCTTGAACAGCTCAAGGAAAAGAACCCGGCACAGCCCGAATTCATACAGGCTGCAACAGAAGTGCTCACAAGCCTCGAACCGGTTTTCGCAAAGCATCCGGAATATGAAGCAAACGCACTTCTCGAAAGAATAGTAGAACCCGAAAGACAGATAATGTTCAGAGTACCTTGGGTAGATGACAACGGCAAGGTACACGTAAACCGCGGTTTCAGAGTTCAGTTTAACAGCGCAATCGGCCCGTACAAAGGCGGTATCAGACTTCATCCGTCCGTAAACCTCGGTATAATCAAGTTCCTCGGATTTGAGCAGATCTTCAAGAATTCTCTTACAACGCTTCCGATAGGCGGAGGCAAGGGCGGCAGCGACTTTGATCCCAAGGGCAAGTCCGACAGAGAAGTTATGGCATTCTGCCAGAGCTTTATGAACGAGCTTTACAGACACATCGGCGCAGATACAGACGTTCCCGCAGGCGATATAGGAACAGGCGCAAGAGAAATCGGATATATGTTCGGTCAGTACAAGAAACTTAAGGACTGCTACGAAGGCGTACTTACCGGCAAGGGACTTACATGGGGCGGTTCTCTTGTAAGAACACAGGCAACAGGTTACGGACTTGTATACTTTGCATCTGAAATGCTCAAGGACCTCGGCACGAGCTTTGAGGGCAAGACCGTAGTTGTATCCGGCGCAGGAAACGTTGCAATCTATGCTGTCGAAAAGGCTCAGTCACTCGGCGCAAAGGTAGTTGCAATGTCCGACTCCAACGGTTACATCTATGATGCAGAGGGTATTGATCTTGCTGCCGTTAAGGAAATCAAGGAAGTTAAGCGCGGCAGAATCAAGGACTATGTAAATTACAGACCTAACGCCGTATATACAGAAGGCAAGGGAATCTGGACGATCAAGTGTGACATCGCACTTCCCTGCGCTACTCAGAACGAGCTCCTCATCGACGACGCAAAGGCACTTGTTGCTAACGGCTGCAAGCTCGTTGCAGAGGGTGCCAATATGCCTACAAGCCTTGACGCGACAAAGTATCTCCAGGAAAACGGTGTATACTTTGCACCCGGTAAGGCAGCAAATGCAGGCGGCGTAGCTACAAGCGCACTCGAAATGAGCCAGAACTCGCAGAGACTGTCCTGGACATTTGAAGAAGTTGACGCAAAGCTTCACGACATTATGGTTACTATTTACAAGAACGCATACAACGCAGCCGACGAGTACGGCAAGGAATTCTCCGGCAAGAAGGATCTTGTTTCCGGAGCGAACATTGCAGGCTTTATGAAGGTTGCCGACGCTATGATGGCACAGGGTATTTGCTGAGTAGGTATATATCAATTTAAATTCTTTGCTTCCGGATTAATCTCCGGGAGCATTTTGTTTTGGTGATTGTTGCTTGATTTATTTGGGCTGAAAAAGATAATTTACTGCCATGTGCAACCCTATTCACCCTCTTTTCGGAATCGAAAAAGTCCCCTACGAGGATAAAAGGCAAAAGATTTTCGCGGCTCCCTCTCCACACATCAGACTATCGTCGGTTAAACTTTCCTGCACCTTCGAAATTTTCTATCTTCGCTCGCAGATGCTCCGCACTGCTCGATGGGGTTAGTTTCTAAGTGAAATTTGTTTATCTCAGATTTAACTTTTATAGCATGTCACGTTGCGGTCTGCGTAAATTTTATTTTGGGTGCGAAAAGTACAATTTTTATGCGTTATTATGCAGTCAACAGGACTCACTTTTGCGCCCAGCTTGCCTATCGGCAAGAAACTTGGTTTCAAATTCTACTTTTATGTATAGAAAAACTCTGTGCAAAGCATAAACACCATGCACAGAGTATATTTTTGTATTAAATTAAAGCCAAATTGCACTAATTAAGCCAACCAAACATAAAAGTAACATTCAGCCGTAGTCATCTCGCGCAAGCGAGCTGGTCGTAAAAGTATGTCCTGTTGAGTGTTTGAGTATATGAAAAGTAACATTTTTACCAAAATGGCTTTACTTTGTACAAAACCCCATATCCGCGCGCCTGTCGCGCGGCGATTTTGCCGTAAGTTACACGGACGTACCGTAACAGCAGTGCGGTCGCGCTTGTAAGAAATGTGGAGATGTCAAAGGTTTTATTTTGGGCGAAATCCTCCACGTAGTCACGCTTTCGCTGCGGCGTTTGAGCGGCGAAAATCTTTTGACCACCTTTTCGATTCCGAAAAGTGGGTGTATAGGGTTGCACATGGCAGTGAATAATCTGTTTCAGCCCCAAATAAGCAACACTCAGCCAAACGCAGGGTAAAAAAATCCCGTGCTTTTCTGCACGGGAAAATAATATTTAGCGTAAAGAAAAATCAGTCGCTGATGTAGGGGAGAAGCGCAATGTGTCTTGCTCTCTTTATAGCGATTGTAAGCTCTCTCTGATGCTTTGCGCAAGTTCCGGTAATTCTTCTGGGAAGAATCTTTGCACGCTCGGAAATGTACTTGCGAAGCTTGAGAGTGTCCTTGTAATCAATGAATTCAGTCTTGTCTGCGCAGAAATTGCAAACTTTCTTCTTTCTCTTTGCGCGGAAAGGCTTCTGTACTTCCTTATCCATGGTATTTACCTCCTGTTAAAAATGTGAGTGCGCTTTCGGTTTGTAATCAGAACGGAAGATCGTCCTCTGTCGAAAGCTCTTCAAAATTTGCGGCAGCCGGCTTTGCCGTACTGTCGTTCTGAGCCGAGGGAGCAACCGACGCGGAATCTGCCGCACCGTAATATGTTCCCGAACCGCCCTGTCCGTTACCGCTGTTTGCTCTTCCGGCAAATGTAACTTCATCTGCAACAATCTCGGTGCTTATGCGCTTCTGACCGTTCTGGTCAACCCAGGATCTGTTCTGAAGTGCGCCGCATACGAGTATCGACGAACCTTTTGTGAAGTATTTGGTGACGAACTCGGCCTGCTGTCTCCAGCAAACAACGTTGAAAAAGTCCGCTGTGACCTCGTCGCCCTGCTTTGCAAAACGGCGCTGTACCGCAACAGAAAAAGTAGTAACCGCAAGGCCCGAAGCCGTTGTTTTGAGTTCGGGATCTGCTGTCAGATTTCCCATGATTATTACTTTGTTGAATGCCATATCGCCACACCTCAAAAAAGATTTTTTACACCGACCGGAAAAAGCGACAATTACTTGTCAAGCTTTACGATGATAGAACGGAGAATGTCGTCCGAAATGTTGAACACACGGTCGAGCTCAGCCGGAAGCTCAGCTCCGGAAGTGAAGTTTACTACATAGTAGTAGCCTTCGGTAAGGTCTTCGATCGGGTAAGCAAGCTTTTTCTTGCCCCAGTCGCTGACGTTGTCAATTACGCCGTTGTTGGTTGTGATAAGACCTGTGAACTTGTCGCATACAGCTTTTGCTGCTTCTTCGGTAAGCTCGGGCTTAACAATGAACACGGTTTCGTACTTTGACGTAAGCTGTTCCATTTTTTTGTACCTCCTTATGGACTTCATGGCCCTGCGTTTTCGCAGAGCAAGGAGAAAGGGAATACCTTTCCACAAATCAAGATTATACAATATCGCTTTGCTTTTGTCAAGCACTTTATAAAAAATTCACTTTTCTTTTTACATTGCGAACTAAAATCCGCACCTCTTTCGCACCGCCGTTTGTGCCGTTTTTTACTTGACAAAAGCGCGCGTGTGTTATATAATATACTAAATAATTGTAAATAAACTGGTATTTGTCGGAAAATGCCCTGTTTTTCGGAAGTTCCGACGGTAATTCTGACTGGAGATGATTGAAATTCTCAGCATGACAGGCTGCGGATACGCACGTATGCAGTGCGGAAACAGCATAGTTACAATAGAGATCAAAAGCGTAAATTCAAGGTACCTCGATGCCAACTGCCGTATGCCGAGAGCATATTCGAGAACCGAAGACCGCATAAAAGCGGCGCTCGGAAAGGTTGCGTCGCGCGGCAAGGTGGATATATTCGTGTCCTCCGAACCTCTGCCGGGCAATCAGAACGCGGCTGCGGTGCTTGACGAGGGTTATCTTGCGTCGTACCTTGAATGTCTGAAAAGACTCCGCGACGAGTACGGACTCAAGGACGATATATCCGTAATGACGGTCGCGCAGAACAGAGATGTGTTTATGCCGGCGGCAAACGCAGAGCTTACACCCGATGAACTGTGGGAACAGATAGAACCGTGCGTAAACGAGGCTCTCGGCGGATTTTATGAAATGAAGAAAACCGAGGGCGCAAGACTCGGCGGCGATATACTCTCAAAGCTCGACGTCATAGACGCAATAGTTTCAAAAATTGAGGCTGCGGCGCCTGCCGTCGTCGAAGAATATTCAAAGCGGCTTACAGAGCGCATAGAGGAAATGTGTAAATCTCCCGATTACGATAAAACCCGTATAATCGAGGAGGTTGCGGTGTTCGCCGACAGAGTCGCCATTGACGAAGAGCTTGTAAGACTTCACAGCCATATGTCGCAGTTCAGAAAGATGGTAAAGAACAGCGGCGAAGAACCCTGCGGAAGAAAACTCGACTTTCTGCTTCAGGAAATAAACCGCGAGATCAATACGACGGGTTCAAAGTGTACCGACGCCGAAATCGCAAAGCTCGTGGTCGACGCAAAGAGCGAAGCCGAAAAGATACGCGAACAGGTACAGAATATCGAATAAAGCCGCAGAATAATGCGTAAACGGCTTAAAGAGGCATTTTTATGAAATTGGTAAACATCGGATACGGAAATATGATAAATTCGTCGAGAATAGTGGCGGTCGTAAGCCCCGACGCTGCTCCCATAAAGAGACTTGTCCAGGATACGAGAGCTGCGGGAAAACTCATAGACGCAAGCAGCGGAAAAAAGACACGAAGCGTGCTTGTTGCCGACAGCGGACACCTTGTTCTTTCGGCGCTTACGGCTGAGACGGTTCTCGGAAGAATAAACGGCGCGGATACGCAGGAGGAACAGGACGAAGATGAGTGACGTTAAGAAAAAGGGCAGACTTGTCGTAGTGTCCGGACCCTCGGGAGTGGGTAAAGGAACGGTGCTTGAAAAGGTGCTTGAAAACCCAGATTTTGTCTACTCGGTGTCAGCTACTACAAGAAAACCGCGCGAGGGCGAAAAACACGGAGTAAATTATTTCTTTATCACAAAAGACGAATTTGAAGCAATGATAGAGAAAAAAGAGCTTATCGAATACGCAAACTATAACGGAAACTATTACGGAACGCCGAAGCATTTTGTTGAGGAAAAACTAAACGACGGCAAGAACGTAATACTTGAGATCGAAGTCAAGGGCGCGGTGCAGATAAAGAAGATATATCCAGGCGCACTGTTCGTGTTCGTGGCGCCCGAAAGCAGAAAAGTGCTTGAGGAAAGACTGCGCGGCAGAGGAACCGAGAGCGAGGACGTAATTAAAGGACGCCTTGCAATCGCGGAAAACGAGATACGTTCCTGCCTTATGTACGATTATATCGCAGTAAACGAGCAAGGGTGCGCAGATAAGTGCGCGTCGGATATTGTCAGCGCCGTTACCGCAGACGGCATGAGACCCGAAAATGTTTATGAAAAAGTAAGCGAATTTTTCAAATAAATTAATAAACAACGCTTTTTTTGAGCGTAAAATATATATACATAACAGTTACCGGTTAAGGAGATTGATTATAATGGTAAAACCGACAGTAGCAGAACTTTCAATGGGAAACAAATATAACCGCTATGTACTTGTAATGATGGCGGCAAAGGGTGCGAAATACGTAATCGACAGAGAAAATTACGATAAAGAGCATCCGCAGAACGATATGTTCGCATTTACCGAGCCTGAGCTTGTTCATATCGACTATAACAACAAGCCCGTAACCAACGCAATAAAGCTTTTCCATGACGGAGATATGTTTATAAAGCTTCCGCCCGAAGCACAGCAGGCTTCCGACGACCATATGGCTCAGTGCAAGGCAAGCGAGATGCTTGAAGAGAACTGATAAAGAGCGCTTTTCACAGCTTACCGAACGGAGGATTTTTCTTTGCTGTACGTTTGTGCGCACATATTGAATATTCCTTATCATATAGATAAACCGTATACCTACCACTTGCCCATGCAGCTTGAAAGCAGGGTAAAAGTCGGCAGTGTTGTCGTTGTGCCGTTCGGCGGCGCAAACAGGCTGAAAAACGCGGTTGTGGTGAGCATTTCCGATAGTACCGACTGTAAAAACACAAAGCCGGTTGCGGGAGTGCCGGGAAAATATATGTACGTGTCCGAAGAAATGTTAGGACTCTGCACGTTCATGAAAGAAAACCTTTTCTGTTCGTTCGGAGACGCGGTAAGGTGCGTTCTCCCGTCCGGACTCGGAGTAAAGGCTGTAAAGGTATATTCTCCGGTCTGCGATGACGGCGGAAAATATGATGAAAAGGCATATTCGGGGCTTAACGACGCGGCAAAGGATCTTTTCGGATTTCTGAAAAGAAACGGAGAGGTGTCTGAGACCGAAATAAAGAAAAAATACGGCAGAGGCGCGTCGGCTTGTATCGTCGCACTCGAAAAACTCGGACTTTGCGCGTCAAGCGACGGTTTTGAGTGCCGTATAAATGAAAAGAATGAAAAATATGCGGCTCTTTCGGAAGATGATGAAACTGTCGAAGGCGTATCCTGCGGAAAAATAAAGCTTACGCCAAAGCAGTTCAGCGTTTTTGAAACGCTCATGAGATATGAGTCGCCCTGTCCCGTAACCGAACTGTCAGAAGCGTCGGGTGCGGGTATTTCTGTTATAACAGAACTTTCAAAAAGGAACATAATAAGGCTGTTCGACGTCGAAAAAGACAGAAGCGAGGCTCTTTTAAAGCCTTCACAGGACGCGCGCTACGGGGAGTTTTCGCTGTCAGAAAAGCAGAATGCGGCATATGAAACGCTGCTTTCGCTTTATGAAACAAAGACGGCAAAAGCCGCGCTGATGTATGGCGTTACGGGTTCGGGAAAGACAAACGTAATGTTAAAGCTTATCGACCGCGTGCTTGAAGACGGAAAGAGCGTTATAGTGCTTGTGCCGGAAATATCTCTTACCGGTCAGACCGTCGGACGTTTCTCGGCAAGATACGGCGAAAAGGTTGCGCTTATACATTCCGGGCTTTCCGCCGGAGAGCGCATGGACGCATGGAAAAAGATCACCGAGGACAAAGCAAAGGTTGTTATCGGAACGCGCTCTGCGGTGTTCGCACCGGTGAAAAATCTCGGACTTGTGGTGCTTGACGAGGAACAGGAAAGCTCATTTAAATCCGAACGCTCTCCTAAGTACCACGCAAGGGATATTGCAAGATTCAGGTGCGCGTATAACGGCTGCCTTATGCTGCTTGCGTCGGCAACGCCGTGTATCGAGAGCTTTTATAAGGCAAAAAACGGAAAGTATACGCTTGTTACGCTTGACGAAAGATATAACGGAACGGAACTTCCCGAGGTCATGTTCCACGATATGAGAACCGAGCCGTATTTTGAAGTGAATGACGAAACCGCAGACGGCGAAGAAAACGGCGGCGTGAAAGGAGCTGTTCCGTCAACACTAGGCTCGACGCTTAAAGCCGAGCTTGAGAAAAATCTGAAAAACGGCGAACAGTCGATACTTTTCATAAACAGACGCGGTTTCCGCGCCTTTGCACAGTGCCACAGCTGCGGTCATACCTTTGAATGTCCCAACTGCTCGGTATCTCTCACGCACCACAGAAACCCTGCAAACAAAAGAGATTTTCTCGTCTGCCATTATTGCGGATATACCTCGCAGCTGCCCGATAAATGTCCGGTCTGCGGCAAGGATAAAAGCATTGTATACATGGGCGCCGGAACACAGCTTCTCGAAGCGCAGTTAAAAAAGACTTTTCCCGGAATAAGGGTGAGCCGTATGGACGCCGATACGACGGTCGCAAAGTTTTCGCACGAGAAGATATTAGACGAATTCAGAAACGGCGGCAGCGATGTGCTGGTCGGCACTCAGATGGTGGCAAAGGGACACGATTTCCCTAACGTTTCGCTTGTCGGAGTAATAAACGCCGATACATCGCTTTATGCGAACGATTACCGCGCCAACGAAAAGACATTTTCGCTGCTGACCCAGGTTCTCGGACGTGCCGGAAGAAACGGAAAACGCGGCAGAGCCGTGATACAGACTTATTCGCCGGATAATGATGTCCTGAATCTGTCGGGACTTCAGGATTATAACGCCTTTTACGAACGCGAGATAATGTTCAGAAAGGCGGCGCTGTTTCCTCCGTTCTGCGATATAGTGACGGTGACGCTTTCGGGAGAGGTCGAAAACGACGTCATAAACGCCGTAAAGGATTTCGGCGCAGGGCTTGACGAAAAGGCGAAAAACGAGTACGCGGACGTAAAATTTATACTTTTCGGGCCGTTCAGAAACGAAGTCTATAAGCTTTCGGGAAAGTACAGAATGAGATTTATCATAAAGTGCAAAAACTCAAAGCGTATGCGCTCAATGCTTTCCGAACTGCTCTGCAGATATTCCGCAGGGCTGAAAGGACTTAATATCGGAATTGACATTAATCCGCTTAACTTGTAAATACTTAAAATAAAGTTTATCAGAAAGAGATGTATATAAATGGCAATACTTAAAATCGTAACCGAAGAAGATCCGATACTGCGCAAAATAAGCAAGCCCGTCGATACCGTGACCGACAGGTTAAAGACGCTGCTTGACGATATGGCGGACACGCTTATTGATCAGAACGGCGTGGGACTTGCCGCCGTACAGGTCGGAATACTCAGAAGAATATATATAATAGACGCCGGCGCCGAAGAGGGCGAACATGAAATAATCGAGTTTATAAACCCTAAGATAATCAAGACCGAGGGTACTCAGAAAGACGTCGAAGGCTGCCTTTCCATTCCGGGTAAATACGGCATTACCGAAAGACCCATGACCGTAACCGTCGAGGCTCAGGACAGAAACGGAAATAAATTTACTTATACCGGCTCTGAGCTTTTAGGAAGATGCCTCTGCCATGAATATGACCATCTTGACGGAATACTATATACCGATAAGGCAATTAAAATGCTCGATAAAGACGAAATTGAGGACTGATCTGCATGAAAATACTTTTTATGGGCACGCCGGACTTTGCAGCCGACTGCTTAAAGGAACTGATAGAAGAAAACCGCGATGTTGCAGCCGTTATAACCCAGCCGGATAAGGCTATGGGACGCGGCATGAAAACGGGATATTCGGCGGTGAAAAAATATGCACTTGAATGTGAAAAGCCTGTTTTTCAGCCCGAAACCTTAAAGGACGGCGCGATAAGCGAGCTGCTTAACGATATAAACCCCGACGTTATAGTTGTTGTCGCATACGGAAAGATACTTCCCGAATATGTGCTTAATTACCCGAAATACGGCTGCATAAACGTCCATGCGTCGCTGCTGCCGAAATACAGGGGCGCGGCACCCGTGCAGAGAGCCGTAATGAACGGAGAAACCGAAACCGGCGTTACGACAATGCTTATGGATAAGGGACTTGACACCGGCGATATGCTGCTTTGCGCAAAGACGGATATAGGCGTTGACGACGACGCGGGAAAAGTTTTTGACGAGCTTTCCGAAATAGGCGCAAAGCTTCTCTGCGAAACGCTTGACGGACTTGAAAACGGCAGTATAAAGCCTAAAAAGCAGGACGAAAGCCTTGCAACGTATGCGAATAAGATTTCAAACCAAGAATGTGCGGTAGATTTTAATATGCCGGTGAAAAACGTGCATGATAAGATAAGGGGACTCAATCCTTTTCCCGGCGCGTTCTGCTATCATAACGGAAAGGTGCTTAAACTCTGCTTCTGCACGGTGTTTGACGAAAAGGTAGACTTTGATATTTCAAAAGCAGTGCCGGGAGAGGTCGTCGAGGCGTCAAAGCGCGGCGTTTTCGTAAAGTGCGCCGACGGACTTCTGTGCCTTGAAAGAATGAAACCCGAGGGAAAGGGCGTCATGAGCAGTGCCGATATGGTAAACGGCAGGAAAATTTCTGCCGGAGATGTTCTCACCCCCGAAAAAGAGTAAATGCTTGTTTTGTAAAGGAGAAAATCATGCCTTATTTCTATTATTCGCCGGATTCGTTTTCGACATATGTGTTTCTCGTGCTTCCGGCAGTTATCTTTGCTTTGTGGGCAAGCGCAAACGTAAACATGACATTTAAAAAGTACGCCAAAGTAAAGGCTCAGTGCGGCT
This sequence comes from uncultured Eubacteriales bacterium, assembly GCA_934446675.1. Taxonomy (GTDB): domain Bacteria; phylum Bacillota; class Clostridia; order Oscillospirales; family CAG-382; genus UMGS1387. Next base: position 24,592 of record CAKSEL010000019.1, on the reverse strand, counting down.
GGACGGGAGAAATGGCGGCAAGGCGTATCTTAGACGCAAACGGACTGAGAGACGTGCGTATAGAGCATATTTCCGGAAACCTTACAGACCATTACGATCCGAGGACAAACGTCATAAGACTGTCGGACTCGGTGTATTCAAATAACAGCGCCGCTGCGATAGGAGTTGCCGCACATGAGGCGGGACACGCGGTTCAGTACGCCGTAAACTACGCGCCCATACACATAAGAGCCACGATAATACCGATATGCAATATAGGTTCAAACCTTGCAATGCCGCTTGTAATACTCGGACTTCTGCTCGGTTCTTACGGACTTGCAAATATAGGAGTTCTCGCTTTCGGACTTGCAACGCTGTTCCAGCTTGTGACGCTGCCTGTTGAATTCAACGCAAGCGCACGTGCAATGAGAGCGCTGAGCGAAAGCGGATATATGTCAGACACCGACCTTAAAGCGTCGAGAAAGGTGCTGACGGCTGCGGCTCTGACATATGTTGCGGCGCTTGCCGTATCTCTTGCAAACCTGCTTCGCCTGTTTATACTAGTAAACGGCTCAAACCGCAGGGACAGGTAAGTAAAGTTGAATAACGCAACACCGAGAGGCGCGGCGGTCCTTTCGCTGAACGCCTCTTTAAAGAACGGAAAGTTTGTAAATCTGGAGCTTGACTCCGCAATAAAAAAATACGGCTTTGAGGATAAGGATAAAACCTTTTTCACAAGACTGCTGTACGGCACGGTCGAGAAAAAACTCACTCTCGAATATATTGTGCAAAAGCTTTCGAGCACGCCGGTTTCAAAAATTCAGCCGCTTGTTATGTGCATACTCGAAACGGGACTTTATCAGATTTTTTATATGGACAGAGTTCCCGACAGCGCGGCGTGCAACGAATCCACAGAGCTTGTAAAACAGCTCTGCCCAAAAGCGTATGCCGGATATGTCAATGCGCTGCTCAGAAACGCGGCGAGAAGCAAGGGCGAAATCCTAAAGGAAATTGAAAATCTGCCCGGCACTTTCGGACTGTCCGTAAGGTACAGCGTTCCCGAATGGACGGTAAAGCTGTGGCAGAAAGATTACGGCTGTGCCGAAAAGATACTTGACGCGCTGTGTACCGAGGTTCCGCACCTTACGCTCAGAGTAAATACTTTGAAGATAAGCGCAGACGAGCTTTGCGCGCATTTTGATAAATCGCTCAGAGCAGCCGTCACGTCGAAAAGCAATATAACGGTTTCGTCCGCGGCGGGCGTCAAAGAACTGTACGGATATAACGACGGACTTTTCTTTGTTCAGGATACGGCGTCAACGCTTGTTTCCTCGCTTATAAATAAAGACGTTCTCAAAATGAAAAGCCCGATTATTGCCGATACCTGTTCGTGTCCGGGAGGAAAATCCTTTTCGGCGGCGATAAACCTCGGAGATGAGTGCGAAATACATTCATACGATCTTCACGCAAACAGATTAAAGCTTGTGTCGGACGGAGCAAAAAGGCTCGGACTTAAAAGCATATCGGTAAAGGCAGCCGACGGAAGAACGGGAGATCCGGAGCTTTTCGGGAAAGCCGACGCGGTAATCTGCGACGTACCCTGTTCGGGACTCGGAGTAATTGCAAAAAAGCCGGATATACGCTATAAAGACATAGCCGATTTAGAACGGCTGCCCGAAGTGCAGCTTGCAATACTTAAAACCTCGGCAAATTACGTAAAACGCGGCGGATTTATTGTTTATTCCACCTGTACGCTGCGAAATGCGGAAAACTGCGACGTTGTAAATGCGTTTCTTTCGGAAAACGAAGACTTTGAACTTTGTCCGACGGGACTTCCGGGAGATAAGGACGGAATGTGCACATTCCTGCCGCATAAAACGCATACAGACGGATTTTTCGCGGCAAAGCTTGTAAAAAAGGCGTGAATTTGCCGAAACAACCGCACACAAAAGCGCGTAAATTTTAAAAGGGTGACATTTTTGGATAAAAAAGACATATCGAGCCTGCTTCCCGAGGAGCTTTGCGGATATCTGTCGGCTCTGTCGGAGAGTACCGGCGTGAAAATAGAAAAATACCGCGCGTCGCAGATATTTTCGTGGCTTGTAAAGGGCGCGGCGGATTTTTCGGAAATGGGAAATATCCCCAAAAACATAAAAGCCGTGCTGGAGGAAAACGCATATATTGCTCTGCCGCAGATACAGACAAAGCTTGTTTCCAAAATTGACGGAACGGTAAAATATCTGTTCAGACTTCACGATGGAGAGTGCATAGAGAGCGTGTTCATGAGATACGAACACGGAAATACGCTGTGCATTTCTTCACAGGCAGGCTGCCGTATGGGCTGTACCTTCTGCGCGTCGACGCTGAACGGATTTTCGCGCAATCTTCTTCCGTCCGAGATGACCGGACAGGTAATAGCCGCGCAGAAAGACCTCGGCGAAAAGGTCTCCAATATCGTAATGATGGGAATAGGCGAGCCGCTTGACAATTACGATAACGTTAAAAAATTTCTGACGCTTGTAAACTGTCCCGAGGGACTCAATATAGGACTGCGCCACATTTCTCTTTCGACCTGCGGACTGTGCGATAAGATACGCGCGCTTGCCGACGAAAAGCTGCAGATAACGCTGTCGGTCTCTCTTCACGCAAGCGACTCCGAAACGCGCAAAGCGCTTATGCCGGTAGCAAGAAAGTTTGAGCTTGACGAGCTTATGGACGCCTGCCGTTATTACATAAGCAAGACCGGACGCAGAATTTCATTTGAATATTCCATGATACACGGCAAAAACGATACCCCGGAATGTGCGGAAAATTTAAAAAAGCTGCTTTCCGGAATGCTGTGCCATGTAAATCTTATACCGCTTAACGACGTAAAGGAAAGAAACTATACCCGAAGTTCGAGAGAGGCAATACAGAGGTTTTCAAAAATACTTGAGGACGGACATATAACCGTCACCGTAAGACGAAAGCTCGGCTCTGATATAAACGCCTCCTGCGGACAGTTAAGGGCAGGAAACGCGAAGTAACCTTTTTCGCATGGGAGTGAAAATAAAAACATGACATCTTTTTTCGGAATGACCGACATCGGACTTAAAAGACAGACAAACCAGGACAGCTTTTATGCAGGCTACATAACTCCCGACGTACTGCTGTGCGCGGTGTGCGACGGTATGGGCGGCGCAAACGGAGGTTCTGTCGCAAGCAGACTTGCCGCAGAGGAATTTTCGGGCAGCATAAAAGAAAGTCTTGAAAAGAACCCGGACGCAGACGCGCTTGCCGTAATGTCCCATGCCGTGAATAAAGCAAATATGGCGGTTTATGAAAAGTCGCTTTCGGATAAAGAGCTGTCCGGAATGGGAACAACGCTTGTGAGCGCTTTGTTTGACGGACAAAAGGTGTATTTTGCAAGCGTCGGCGACAGCAGAATATACATAATCAAAGGCGGCGCGCTCTACCAGCTTTCGCATGACCACTCGTATGTGCAGACGCTTGTGGACAGCGGACAGATAACCGAGAGCGAGGCGCGCGTTCACCCCAACAGAAACATAATAACAAAGGCTGTCGGCATTACGGGAGAGCTTGAATGCGATCTTTTCGTTATGGACAGAGAAAATATGGACGGTGTTCTGCTGTGCAGCGACGGACTCTGCGGATATGTGGAGGAACAGAGCCTGAACGAGGTGCTGAAAGATCACCCCGAACCCGAAGAGCTTGTCGTAAAATACGTTGATATGGCTCTCGACGAGGGCGGAGCCGACAATATAACCGCGGTTGCGGTAAGACTCGGAAAAGATACTGATAGTAAAGATATAAGTGCGGAAAGGACGGTACGCTGATGGATAATTCATTTGAAAAGCTCATTAACAGAGTTCTCGACGGACGGTACAGAATAGAAAACGTGCTCGGCATAGGAGGTATGGCATATGTGCTCAAAGCTACCGATATGCAGAACGGAAACCGCACGGTTGCGATAAAGATACTCAACGACGAATGTAACAGCGACGAAAGAGCCGTAAAGCGTTTTGTCAATGAATCTGAGGCGGTATCCATGATCTCCGCGCCAAATATCGTAAAGATATACGACGTTGCGATTTCAGATACGCTTAAATATATCGTAATGGAATATATCGACGGCATAACCTTAAAGGATTATATAGATAAAGTCGGCGCGCTCGGCTGGAAAGAGGCTGTGCATTACGTAAAGCAGATACTTTCCGGACTTTCCGCAGCTCACGAAAAGGGAATAATACACCGCGACGTAAAGCCGCAGAACGTCATGCTCCTAAAGGACGGACATGTTAAGGTCACGGATTTCGGCATAGCAAAAATGCCGTCCTCCGAGCCTATTACAATGACGGATAAGGCAATAGGCACGGTAAATTATATAAGCCCCGAACAGGCAAGCGGAGGAAAAGTTGATTTCAAGTCTGATCTGTATTCCGTCGGCGTAATGCTTTATGAAATGGTTACTGGCAGACTGCCGTTTACCGCGGACAGCCCGGTTGCCGTCGCCATGATGCAGGTCTCAAACGAGCCTGTCGCACCGAGAGAGATTAATCCCAGCATACCCATAGGTCTTGAGCAGATAATACTCAAAGCCATGTGTAAAGATCCCGACGGACGCTTTACCAGCGCAAACGCCATGATAAAGGCTCTTGATTATTTTGTTAAGAACCCGACCGTCGTTTTCGCACAGCCCGATAACGCGTCGCAGGGAGCAAAGAATAAGCCTATCGACGTTGTCCCCGGTGCGGACGACGGCAAGAATAAAAAGGATAAGAAAAAATCAAAGCCGATGTACCCGGTAATACTCGGTATAACGCTTGCGTTTTTCATTGTCGCGATAGGAACGCTTGTATATCTTCTCGCAAACCGCGATGTTTTCGGTTCCGAGGGATTTTCCGGAATAGATAAGTTTTTGGGAATAGAAAACAATAACAGCGACGATAAAAAGATGACGGTCGAATCCTTTATAGACCGCACATATGACGAAAACCTTGAAGCGGAACTTAAAGAAAAGGGTTATTCCGTCGCAAAGATAAATTACGTAAGAAACGAGCTTAAACCCGAAAGCTGCATAATAAATCAGGATCCCGAACCGGGTTCGATAAGGATAAAACCGTCACAAGGCAAGACGCTTGAGCTTACGCTTTACGTCAATATGGGCGCGGTTGAAACAAAAATGCCCGACTGTGTGCTGACCGACGGAGATACCGCAGTAAGATACCTTACGAACGAGTTTAATTCCGTGCTTATTGACAGCTATGACGGCTCTAATATAACTACCGAAGAAAAGAGCAGCGATACCGTTCCCAAGGGCTTTGTAATCGAAACCGATCCCGCACCCGGAACAAAGATCACCGTTACAAACGACATTAAAATAAAGCTGTATGTAAGTACGGGTCCCGAAAAGAAGAACGCAATCATGCCGCAGATTGTCGGAAAGACTCTCGACGAGGCAAGACGGCTTCTCGATGAAAGCGGACTTTCGTTCGGCAATACCGTAAACGTTGACAGCGACGAATATCCGGCAGGCTATGTCGTAAGGGCAAGCGTTGATGCAGGAGAGGAAGTCGAGGCGGATACTACCGCGGTTGACGTCTGGGTAAGCAGAGGACAGAGCAATTCGGGCAGCCATAATAATACGCCGTCGGATAATTCCGGAGCGCATAATAAAAACGATAATCCCCAGACCGGAACAAATACGGGTACATCAGGCGTTTCCGGAAATAACGGTGAAAATTCCGGCACGCAGACGCCCGATAATTCCGAAACAAACGCCGGTAATAATTCCGGAAACACAACGGAAAATCAGAACGGCGAATCCTCCGAGAACACTTCGGACGGAGGACTTGACGCGCTTCTCGGTCTGAGAGGCGAAGAGGATAGCGCAGGCTGATAATGGAGGATATGACACTTGAAGTCCGTGACGGACTTATAGTAAAAAGCGTCGGGGGACTGTACAGCGTAAGAACAGCCGACGGCAGCATTACCGAATGCCGTGCAAAGGGAAGCTTCAGAAAATCCGGCATGAATCCTCTTGCCGGCGACAGGGTGCGCTTTGAGGTGCAGAAAGACGGCAGCGGATTTATAACGCATATATACGACAGGAAAAATTCGCTTATACGCCCGGCTGCGGCGAATATAGATATGCTTGTTATAGTTGCGGCGTCGGCAGATCCGAATCCCGATATGTTTGTGCTGGATAAGCTTACGGCAGTGGCTGCAGTAAATAATATCGAGGTGTTGCTTGCCGTCAATAAAGACGATATAAAGAGTGCTGACGAACTGTGCGCGGTGTATTCGGCGGCAGGCTTTCAGGCAGAGGCTGTCTGCACAAAAAAGCAAGAATTGTATGCGCCTGCGTTTGAACGCATAAGAAATAAGCTCTGCGGAAAGATTACGTTTTTTACGGGTGCGTCGGGCGTCGGAAAATCAAGCCTTATAAATGTGCTGTTTCCGTCGCTTGAGCTGTCAACCGGCTCTTTAAGCAGAAAAATTCAGCGCGGAAAGCATACCACGCGCACAACCGAGCTTTTCTGCGTCGGAGAAAATACCTTTATCGGAGATACGCCGGGGTTCAGTATGCTTGACGTCGCGGGATTCGGCATGATAAATTCCGAAAGCCTGCTTGCGGCGTTTCCCGATATAGAAAAGTACGCGTTTGACTGTAAGTATACAAAGTGTACACATGTCTGCGAGGACGGCTGCGGAGTGATGAAAGCGCTGAATGACGGAAAAATTCAGCCGTCAAGGCACGAAAGCTATAAAAGGCTCTATGATGAACTTAAACAGATAAAACCCTGGGATAATAAGGAATAATATTATGATAAGAAAAGCGAATTGTGAAAATGACATAAAAAAGGCAGCGGAAATATACGAAAAGATACAAAAACTCGAACTTGAGGGAGTGTACCATACAGGCTGGAAACTCGGAATTTATCCGACATACAAAACGGCAGATACCGCGTATTCTGCCGATGAGCTTTACGTTTTTGAAGACGAAAACGGAAACATTGCAGCCTCCGCGATAATCAATCATAAGTGCCCGGATTCCTATAAAGAGGGAAAGTGGAATACCGAGGCGGACGGAAAGGAAATCCTTGTTCTGCATACGCTGTCGGTAGATCCCGACGTAAAGGGCAAGGGTATAGGAAAACAGTTTGTTGCGTTTTACGAAGATATGGCAAGAAAACTTTTCTGTAAAACGCTGAGAATGGATACCAATAAGACAAACTCCGCGGCAAGAGCGCTTTATAAAAAACTCGGCTTTGCCGAGGTCGGTATCGTTCCCTGTGAATTCAACGGTCTTGAAGGCGTTAATCTTGTGCTGCTTGAAAAAATGCTTTAAAACAAATTAAAACCGTTAAGAAACCAATCGTATCCGCGCGTTTGCCGCACGGTGATTTTCGCGTTGCGGTTTCTGCAGACGGCGTAAAACGGGGATTTAAACCAGAAGAAAAATAACATGGTTGCAAAAAAAGAAAATCTGTGCTAGAATATATTGTTACATAAAAAATCAAACTACCGGAGGAAAGAAAAGTGCCGAAAAAATCAGGCGAATACGGCGACCAGAGTATATCCGCACTGAAAGGTCCGGACAGAGTAAGAAAACGTCCGGGCGTAATATTCGGTTCGGACGGAATAGAGGGCTGCGAACACTCGTTTTTTGAAATACTTTCAAATTCCATAGACGAGGCAAGAGAGGGCTACGGAAACGTCATAAATATAACGGTGCGCAAGGATAAGTCCATAACCGTAGAGGATTTCGGACGCGGAGTTCCGCTCGACTGGAACGAAAAGGAACAGAGGTATAACTGGGATCTTATATATTGCGAACTGTACGCCGGAAGCAAGTACGACAACGACGACGGAGAGGCGTACACCTATTCTCTCGGACTTAACGGACTCGGTGCGTGCGCAACGCAGTATTGCTCTGAGTATATGCACGTCACAAGCTATACAAAACAGGGAAAATATACAATAAATTTTGAAAAAGGCTATCCCGTAAGCGATCTCGGACGCGACGAGCCGGTAAAGAGAAGAACGGGAACCGTCGTCGAGTGGAAACCGGATATCTCGGTATTTACCGATATAAATATACCGCTTGAATATTTCGAGGACGTGCTGCATAAACAGGCGATAGTAAACGCAGGGCTTAAACTTGTCCTTAATTACGAAAATCCCGACGGAAGCCATACAAAAAAAGAATATCTCTATAAAAGAGGTATCGTCGATTACGTAAACGAGCTTATAAGCGTTGCCGGAGAGGGTTCGGAAAACTCGCTGAATAAGACCGAAGGCGAAAATGACGGAGAAAACGACGGCGAAACGCAGAATATTTCCGAAACAGAAATTCAGGACGAAAAAGAAAATGCCGCAGATGATGAAAACGACGCGTCGAGAACGCTTGCCATAACCACTCCCGCATATTTCCAGACCGAACGCAGAGGACGCGACCGCGAGGATAAACCCGAATATACGCTGAAAGTGGAAATGGTGTTCTGCTTTTCAAATATCGTAAACCGTATAGAGTATTATCATAACTCAAGCTTTCTCGAACACGGCGGCTCTCCCGATAAGGCGTTCAAGAGCGCGTTTGTAAAGGCTTTTGATAAGTACCTGAAAGATAATAATAAGTATTCCAAGAACGAAAGTAAAATAACCTACGGCGATATTGAGGACTGCCTTATATTTATAGTAAATTCTCATTCGACATATACAAGCTATGAGAACCAGACCAAAAAGGCGATAACCAATACCTTTATAACCGAGGCAATGACGGAGTTCTTCTTACATTCGCTTGAGGTTTTCTTTGCGGAAAATCCGGCTCAGGCGGAGAAGTGTGCGTCGCAGGTGCTCATAAATAAGCGCAGCCGCGAAAATGCCGAAAGCACAAGAGTAAACATAAAGAAAAAACTTTCGTCGAATATAGATATAATCAACAGAGTTGAAAAGTTTGTCGGCTGCCGTTCAAAGGACGTAACAAAAAGGGAACTCTATATAGTTGAGGGCGATTCCGCAATGTCGTCCTGTAAGCTTGCAAGAGATCCGGATTACCAGGCTATTATGCCGGTAAGAGGAAAAACGCTCAACTGCCTTAAATGCGGCTATGACAGAATTTTTAAAAGCGATATTATAGTAGATCTGTTAAAGGTCGTCGGCTGCGGAGTTGAAATGGGAAAAAGCAAGAGCAAGAACCTTGCCGACTTTGATCCCGACGCACTCAAATGGAGCAAAATAATCATCTGTACCGATGCCGACGAAGACGGATATCAGATAAGAACGCTCATACTTACAATGTTTTACAGACTTCTGCCGACGCTTATACAGATGGGTAAGGTCTATATCGCAGAATCTCCGCTGTATGAGATAACGTCAAAGTCGAAAGGCATACAGTTCGCGTATAACGAAGCCGAAAAGGCAAAAATACTTGAGGGTATCGGAAACGAAAAGTATACAATACAGCGTTCAAAGGGTCTCGGTGAAAATGAGCCGGATATGATGAATAAAACCACCATGAACCCGGCAAGCCGCAGACTTATCCGCATAAATCCGACGGACGAGCAGGCAACGTATATCATGTTCAATACGCTGCTCGGAGACGATCTTGACGCAAGAAAAGAGTATATTGCCAAAAACGGAGCGCAGTATATCGACCTTGCGGACGTATAAAACTTTTTAAGGAGCAGAACAGCCATGCAAACTTGCGCCGCAGTCGCAACAGCACCCGGAAAAGCCGGAATATCCGTAATAAGACTGTCGGGCGATGACAGTATTGAGATTGCCGCAAAGGTTTTCAGGCCGGCGTCGGGCAAGGCTCTTACCGAAATACCCGCAAATACCGCGGTTTACGGAAAAATAGTCGGCGCTGACGGGAAAAAGATAGACGGCGGAATGTGTATCTGTTTTTATGCGCCGAAATCGTATACCGGCGAGAATACCGTCGAAATAAGCTGTCACGGAAGTCCTGTGGGTACGTCTCTTGTGCTGTCGGCAGTCTTTGCCGCAGGTGCAAAACCGGCTCTTGCCGGAGAATTTACCAAAAGGGCGTTCGTAAACGGAAAGCTCGACCTTACACAGGCGGAGGCGGTAGCAGCACTCATAGACGCGAAAAGCGCGGCGGCTCTGAAACTTTCGTCAAATCAGCTTGACGGCGCGGTTTCGGGGAAAATTAAGAAATGCGCAGATGAAATAACCATGCTGCTGGCGTCGCTTTACGCGTATATCGACTATCCAGATGAGGATATGACGGATATACCTTTGCCGGAGCTTGTATACAGAGTTCAGAAGATACGTAAAGATATAGACGCGCTTGCCTCAACCTATTCCACGGGACTTGCGATAAGCGACGGGGTAAAGGCGGCAATCGTCGGAAGTCCGAATACCGGAAAAAGCTCTTTTCTGAATATGCTCAGCGGCTTTGAGCGCGCGATAGTCACGGATATAGCAGGAACGACAAGGGACGTGGTTTCAGAAAACGTCTGCGTCGGAAATATAAGACTTCTGCTTTCGGATACGGCGGGTATACGCGAAACAAGCGATACGGTTGAAAAGATCGGCGTAAAGCGTTCTCTTGAAGAGCTTGAAAATTCAGAGCTTGCGTTTTGTATGTTCGACGCGTCAAGAGAGCTTACCAAAGAAGAAACCGAATTCTGCGGCAGACTTTCCGAATATAAGGGTACAAAGAATATAATAATTGTAATAAATAAATGCGATATAGCGGATTTTGCAAAACACAAAAAGTTTTTTGCGTCGCGCAGATTTGACAATATCGTATGTATAAGCGCGAAAACCGGTTTTGGCAAAGAGGAGATCACAGCCGCGCTTGAAAAAATATATCCCGGCGGAGAAAATATTGAAAACGCCGCAATTCTTACCAATGCAAGACAGTTTTCCGCACTCTGCGAGGCAAAAGAGAGCTTTGATAGGGCGATTGATGCGCTTAATACGCTTACGCCCGACGCAGCCTGCCTTGATATGGAGGCGGCGCTTGCAAGGCTCTATGAGGCTGACGGCAGACGCGTTTCCGAAAAAATAGTAAATGAAATTTTCTCTCACTTCTGCGTCGGAAAATAATACGGTCAATAATTTATATCAGGAGAATAAGATGATAGTACAACTTGAAGAGGCAAAAACCAAACTTAACGGACTTATAACCGATACCAAGGAACTCAAGAGTGCGCTTAACGTCGATGAGCTTGCCGAACGTGCGGCGGAGCTTGAAAAGACGACCTGCGCCGAAGGTTTCTGGGACAGGGACGACACTCAGTCGGTGCTTACCGAACTTAAAAACGCAAAAGACGTCGTTGATAAGTACAATGACCTTGAGAGCGGAGTCGAATCGCTTGCCGAAATGATAGAAATGGCGATAGAGGCTGACGACGAGAGCTTTACGGACGAGATTCTTACCGAGCTTAACAGACTTCAGAAAAGCTATGACGAGCAGAGAATACGCGCACTTCTTTCGGGCGAATTCGATAAGAATAACGCAATACTTTCCATACATCCCGGCGCCGGCGGAACAGAGGCACAGGACTGGGCGGAAATGCTTTACCGTATGTACTGCCGCTGGGCTGAAAAGCACGGATTTAAAGTAAAGCTGCTCGACTATCTCGACGGCGATGAGGCAGGAATCAAGAGCGCGACTATACTCATATCCGGCGAGTTTGCATACGGATATCTCAGAAGTGAAGTCGGAGTTCACAGACTTGTGCGCGTATCTCCGTTTGACGCGTCGGGCAGACGCCACACATCTTTCGCGTCCGTCGAGGTAATGCCGGAATTTGACGACAATATGGATATCGAGATCCGCGACGAGGATATAGAAATGGAAACCCACCGTGCAAGCGGTGCGGGCGGTCAGCATATCAATAAGACCGACTCCGCCGTCCGTATAACGCATAAGCCCACCGGTATCGTCGTCGGCTGCCAGACCGAAAGAAGTCAGCTTCAGAACAGAGAAACCTGTATGAAGATGTTAAAATCCAAGCTTATGGAAATTAAGCAGCGTGAAAAACTTGATAAAATAGAGGACATCAAGGGCGAAAAGCTCAATATCGAGTGGGGTTCGCAGATACGTTCCTATGTTTTCATGCCCTATACGCTTGTAAAAGATACCCGTACAGGCTGCGAGACCGGTAATATAGCCGCCGTAATGGACGGAGATCTCGACGATTTCATCACCGCATTCCTTAAAGCCAAGGGAAATTATAACAAAGAGTAATTTTTACGTTTTGTTAACATATTTTTGAAATCGGGTGTTGCAATTCCGTACTTCGTATGGTATAATATACACGTTGCGTTATGGTTAACAGCCGTAACAATCAAAAAATATGGACAGTCCTCTGCAATAAGCTGCGCATGAATGTCCGCAAATACAAGGAGGAAAACCCAATGAGCAAGAACATTGCTATCGAGGCTTTTACAAACGAGCAGCTCAAGACCGAAGTGCCTTCGTTCAACGTCGGCGACACTGTCAGAGTACACAACAGAATCAAAGAAGGTCAGCGCGAGAGAATTCAGCTTTTTGAAGGAACGGTTATCGCAAAGCGTAACGGCGGCATTTCCGAAACCTTTACCGTAAGACGTGTAGCATACGGCTGCGGCGTTGAAAAGACTTTCCCGATCCACTCTCCCAACGTAGCAAAGGTTGAGGTAATCAGAGTAGGTAAGGTAAGACGTGCAAAGCTCTTCTATCTGCGCGACAGAGTAGGTAAGGCTGCAAAGGTCAAGGAAAACATCTGATTTTTCTAAAGAAAATCGGAGCTTTATCGTTGTTTTATATACGGCGATGTAAGACAGACACAGTAAGGGGAAGCCGTAACAGGTTTCCCTTTTGTGCATTTTTTACGGAGGGTATGCAATGGAAGAGAATAAGGACGTAAGAGTAAAACCCGGTATTGCACAGGAACTTTACGATTGGGTTGAAACGTTTTGCGTGGCACTCACGGCGGTAGTGCTTGTGTTTACGTTTCTTTGCAGATTCGTAACCGTTGACGGAAGCTCTATGATAGAAACTCTGCACGATAAAGACAGGCTGATTATCTCGGATCTGTTCTATACGCCCAAAACCGGCGATATTGTTGTTGTACAGGACACAAAGGAACCCGCGTTCAAGGGACCGATTATAAAAAGAGTTATCGCAACTGCCGGTGAAACTGTGGATATTGATTTCGATAACTGGAAAGTTACCGTCACCGACGTAGACGGCAATTCCCGCGTGCTCGATGAATCTTATGTTAATTTCGTGGACGGCGAACCTATGGCTGATCCTAAGGATATGGCTGTTTATTATCCGCATGCTGTTACCGAATATCCTCATACCGTCGCTGAAAACTGCGTTTTCGTTATGGGTGATAACCGTAATAACTCGCTTGACAGCAGATACGTCGGCGATGTTGACCGCAGAATGGTTCTCGGTAAGGCTTATCTCAGAATTTTCCCATTTACCAAAGCCGGTCTCTTAAAATAGGAGTACGAAGGAGAACGCGCTTTCTTGAAAGAAAGCTGAGCAAAGAACTTTCGTAGCCCTTAAATAAAAATAAAGCTGTTGGCAACTCTGTGCCGCCAGCTTGTACCGTTCGCAGTCGAACAGCAGGACTGCGAACTCAGATATGAGCCGGTGCCGAAGCAAGCTATGGCAATTAATAAACAAAGGGTAACTAAATAAAAGATAACTCTGTGCGTTGAATTAAACTTCGCACAGAGTTTTTACTATACATAAAACTAATATTCAGCCGTAGTCATCTCGCGTAAGCGAGCTGGGCGGAAAAGTTTGTCCTGTTGACTGTTGGAGAATATGAAAAATAACACTTTTCCGAACCGATTTAATTCGTACAAAACCCCATATCCGCGCGCCTGTCGCGCGGCGATTTTGCCGTAAGTTACACGGACGTACCGTAGTAGCAAGGCGGTTACGCTTGTAAAGATAATTAAGGTGAAAAAAGTTGAGGTTAGGGCAAAATCCTACCGTCGGGGGATTGTCAAGGGGCGAGTAGTCCCTTGAACGGCTTTTCGACCGCTTTTCTCCGTAGAAAAGCGTCAGTATAGGGTTGCGCATGGAAGTGGATAATCCGTTTCCGCCACAAATAGGCAAAAACAGCCAAACGTAAGTGTAGTTTGCTTTCGCGGCGGCGTCTGAGCGGCGAAAATCTTTTGTTTACACTCTTTAGAGCGCCCGACTTTTCGATTCCGAAAAGTCGGTGTATAGACTTGCACATGGAAGTGAATTATCCGTTTCCGCCAAAGACAGGCAGCACTCCGCCTAACGTAAGTTCATCTGTCCTCCCCTATGATGCCCTCAATTTTCCTGCATAATTCCTTTGCCGCCTCCGTGTTTTGCGCCTCGCTTATAATTCTGAACCCGGCAGCACGTCCAGGAATAACCGTAACAGTGCCGTTTGAAAGAATGAGCTTTACACCGTCGTGACCGACGCCGGATCTCTCGCTGCTGTCTAACTTTGAAAGCTTTTCCATGATTCCGGCACGGTTGTGACCGGTGATAAATTCGTCGGTGTATACCGAAAAATCGGGTATTTCGGAAAATAGACTTTCAAAATCCATTCCGGCTTTGTATAAAAGAATTGCATAGCATAAAGCCGCAAATACACCGTCAAATAACCAAAGCTCATTTAAAATATCACGCTTTGACGCAGCAAAATCCGCACCGTTTTCGACGGTGGAATATCCCTGTATGCCTATTCCGCGTGACTTTGCAATGCGCTTGTATACGTCGGGACAGCGGTAGGGAAGAATAAGCTTTTCAAGTTTGAGCTTTGATATTAAAAGCGCGTTTAAGTGTACGTGATCCGCACTGCGCTCTCCGCTTTGCGCGTATGCGTTTGTGCCGTCGGGTGAAATGAATATTTGGTTTTTAAAGGAACTGTCGGAATTTATCTTCGCACCGAGTTCGCATAAAACGCTGATAAGCAGATTTGACGGCGCAATGCTTTTCGGAACTCCGTCGGTGCTTATATATAGCTCAAGTCCCGAAAGATCGCCGTCGCCGATAAGCTCTTTCGCACATTTTATAAGCTCGCCGTAGTATTGTAAGTGCATACCGTCAAAGTTTTCGCAGTCGTAAATGTTGTCGGGCTTTGAAAATTCGCTGTCCGAGAAAAATTCCTTTTCAAGCTTTCGCTCAAATTCCTTTCCGACCGGTAATGATAAGCCGTTTGTGATAGTTGCCGCAGCACCCGAACCCATGGAACGCGTGTAAATGAAAAAGTCGCAGACCGACGACGCGGTGCAGAATTTCGATAATGATTCGTAGCCTTTTCCGTAATCGCAGCAGCGTATGCCGCCCGACATCGCGCCGTATTTTATCAAAGAGGAGTAAAGCGCGGAGTTTAGCGAATGATCCGTCATAAATCCGAGCCTTGACGGAAAAGATGTGTCTGATATGCTCTGTATGGTCTTTGCCAAGGCATAACCGAGCCGCGTGTAGTATTCGGGGCCGTAGCTGCCGTCCTTGCAGATTATTCCGTGTTCGCAGAACAGACCGCCTTCGCGGTTTTTGAAACTTGTAAGCATGTTGTTGTCCTCCGGTATTTTTGATTTGCAGTGAATTTTTGTGTATCGCGGTATAATTTCTCCGTCGGAAACGGCGCTGCCGCAGCCGAGAACGCAGCCTTCGGAAATGACGCAGTTTTCTCCGACCGTGACGTTTTCCGATAATAAACTCGCATATATTCCCGTTCCGTCGCCTATTTTGCAGTTTTCTCCTATTACGGAAAGCTCCGCAACGCAGTTGTTTCCTATTTCGCAGCCGTCGCCGATAAAACTGTTTGCGCCGACTTTGACATTCTTGCCGAGGTGCGCCTTTCTCGAAATGTATACCGGACTTGTAAATTCCACGCCGGACTCATACAGTTCGTTTTCGGTGTATCTGTCAAAGCTTATGCCGTTTACTTTGCCCGACGCACAGTCGCATACGCACTGAAAGTAGTCGTCAAGACCTCCTATGTCGCACCAGTAGCCTTTGGGCTGCCTGAACGCGTAAAGGGGAATGCCCGAATCCATAAGCTTCGGGAAAAGCTGCTTTGAAAAATCGTACTTTGTGTTTTCGGGAATGCTGTTTATAATATCTTTGTCAAGTACGTAAATTCCCGTGTTTACGACAGAGGAGATGACCTGTTCCCACGCCGGTTTTTCGAGAAAGCGTGTTATGCGCGAGTCACCATCCGAGAGAATTACGCCGTATTCAAGCGGTTCTTCGCTTTGGGCTGCAAGGATAGTGACATGAGATTTTTTGCTTTCGTGAAATTCAAGCAGCTTGTTCAAGTCAAAATCAAAAATGCCGTCGCCGGAAAGAACAAGCACTTTGCCGCTTTTTTTGTCGTATGCGTTTTTGACAGCGCCTGCAGTACCCAAAGGCTCCTTTTCGCAGACTACGTTTACAAGACCGTGAAATTCCTTTTCAAGATGTTCGCGTAACATTTCGGGTTTGTACATCGCCGTTACCGTGACGTTTGTAATCCCACAT
This sequence comes from uncultured Eubacteriales bacterium, assembly GCA_934446675.1. Taxonomy (GTDB): domain Bacteria; phylum Bacillota; class Clostridia; order Oscillospirales; family CAG-382; genus UMGS1387. The sequence continues at coordinate 8,127 of CAKSEL010000019.1, read as the reverse complement.
TCAAATGCCTTTTCGCATACGCGTGACAGCACCGTTTTTCCGCAGATCTTTAACAGAGGTTTCGGAATTTCCTCTGTCAGCGGCGATAGTCTTGTTCCGTAGCCGCCGGCTAAAATAATTGCCTGTACGTCCATTAAATCACGTCCTTTATACCGATATTATGTGCAGGACGGTGAAAAATATCAGAAAAACATAAAATATGCAAGAAATAATTGTAAACACACGGTGATTTTAAAAAAATATCTTGAAAAATAACGGAAAATATAATATTATATAATTGTAAATGACAGGCACAGCCGGAAAACGGAGGATAAAATGAGAAAAACAAAGCTCTATCTGATGATTGTTACAATTTGCTGCGCGTTTTTTATGTCGGCGTCGGTCTTTGCCGATACCGCAACACAGCAGAGCGTCGTGTGTACATACAGCAAGGCGGATAATACCGTAAAGCTAAGCGTATATGTTTCGGGCGGAGATGCAATAGTCGGATTTTGCAGTTTTTCTTATGACAATAAGACGCTTGTGCTTACCGATACAAGCGGAAATCCCGTCCCGGAAGATGTCCCTGCAACGGCAGAAGACGGCAAGACCTCGTATCTGAAAAGCGTAGTATCGGCGCACGGCGGAATAGTCGTTACCGATATGGGAAAAGGCGTAAAGAAGCTTGTAAATCCGACTGACGGATATGTGCTTTTCGCGTGGTATCTTCCGCAAAGCTCAAAGTCGATAGACGCCTCCTCCGGCAGAGTGCTTATAGCCGAAATAAACTTTAAGCTTGCGGACGGAAAAGCTTATACCGATATTCAAAACGGCACCGTAAAGCTTGCCGGAAACAATATAACCGATCCTATCGGAAACTGGTACAGCGGAATACTCGCAATGAACTCCGCACATAAGCAGTACGCAACGTCAAACGGCACCATGACCGTCAATATAAAGTACGAATTCGATCTTTCGGATAACGGCGCAACAACGCCGGAGCCGTCAGAACCGGATAAACCTTCAGAGCCTGATAAACCCGATCAGCCGTCGCAGCCCGAAAATCCGGGAGAAACAGGAAATACCGGAAATACGGAAAATCCCGGCAGCGAAACTAAAGAACCGTCCGAGCCGTCGCAGCCCGACGAACCTGGGGACGACGAAAATCCCGGCAAGACCGACGGCGGAAACAGCGGTGAAACCCTGCCCGAAAAGACGGATTTCGGAATTGTGTGCACTCCGTTTGAAAATTCTGTGAGAATACGCTGGAACACACCCGAAGGTCACGGCGATGTGCTCGGATATGAGCTTTACGGCGCGGACACCGACGGAAACACTGTTTTTGAAATAGACGATATATCTCCGATCTCAAATTCCTATACCGTAAGAGATCTCGGCGGCGGATTTGACATGAAAGTAAGAGTAAGGGCATATTTTTCTGACGGAACAGCCTCCGATTCCGAGTATGCCGACGCGTCAACGCTTGATATATCCGAAGACACCGGACTTATAAGCTTTGAAGTAAAATATGACGCAAAGAACGGATTTGTATACGGCTTTGATACCGAAAAGGTGGTGTTCGGAAAGACCGCGGTAAAGCTGCCCGACGTCGTTCCGGTTACCGGAATGAAGTTTGACGGCTGGTCTGTTGACGGAAAGAACGTCACAGATGTGTCAAAAATCAGAGTATATTCCGATAAAACATTTTACGCCGTGTATTCGAGAAAGAGCGCAGGCGCGTATATGACCGGATATTCCGACGGAACGTTTAAGCCCGACGGAGTTATAACCCGTGCCGAAACCGCAGCGCTTATCGCGCGCATATCGGGAGTTTACAACGCTGAAGAAACTTACAGCACCGCTTTTTCGGACTGTGCGGAAAACGCATGGTTTACGAACTATGTCGGCTGCTGCATACAGAACGGGTTTATAACGGGATATTCCGATGGTACTTTCCGTCCCGAACGCGATGTTACGCGCGCCGAGTTCGCTGCAATCCTCTGCCGTGTGTTCGGATATAAGAGAACTTCGCAGAGTGATAATTTTAATGATGTTTCGGAGCACTGGGCAGCCGACAGCATAAACGCTCTCTTTGATTATAATGTCGTATCGCCCGAAAGCGACGGCTCTTTCCGCCCCGATGATAAACTTCTCCGCAAAGAGGCTGTTTCTATGCTTAATGCCGCTCTCGGTATTGAACCCGATAAGTCCGGCATTGACAGTTACGTCTCTCAGAACGGTCAGCCTTTCTCCGATGTCCCTGAATCCTCTCCTTATTATTACGACATTCTCTCCGCTGCTCTCGGCAAATAAGGAGTACGAAGGAGAACGCGCTTTAGGGGTACGCAGGAGAACGCGCTTTCTTGAAAGAAAGCTGAGCAAAGAACTTTCGTAGCCCTTAAATAAGAAAAGAATTGTGGTATACTCTCTGCCGCCAGCTTGTACCGTCAGCCACCAAAAGGCAGGCGGCTGACTCAAATCTGAACAGGTGCCGAAGCAAGCTATGGAAACCAAGAATAAAGGGAAAGTTAATAAAAAGATAACTCTGTGCGTTGAATTAAACTTCGCACAGAGTTTTTACTATACATGAAACTAATATTTGAACCAAGTTTCTTGCCGATAGGCAAGCTGGGCAGAAAAACAAGTCCTGTTGACTGTGTAATAACGCGTAAAAATTGTACATTTGAGCCTAAACCACAGTTTACACAGACTGCAGCGTGACATGGCATAAGAGTTAAAGCTGAGATAAACAAACTTTACTTAGATACCAACCCCATCGAGCAGTGCGGAGCATCTGCGAGCGAATATTTAAAATTTCGGAGGTGCGGGGAAATTTTACCGACGATAGTTTGATGTGTGGAGAGGAAGCCGCGCTTTCGCTGCGGCGTTTGAGCGGCGAACGGCTTTTGCAACTTTTTCGCCGTCGAAAAGTTGGAGAATAGACTTGCAAGTGGAAGTGGATAATCATTTTTTGCCCAAAATAATCTAAAGTCAGCCACACGCAAGTATAGTTCGCTTTCGCTGCGGCGTTTGAGCGGCGAAAATCTTTTGTTTACACTCTTTAGAGCGCCCGTCTTTTCGATTCCGAAAAGCGGAGATAAAAAGTTGCACTTTGAAGAATATAACCCGTTTCCGCCCAAAATAAAATAACCCGTAACTTGCCCTAAAAAAATTAAAGTAAAAAATGTGTTGAAAAATGTAGAAAATTAATGTATAATAAAACGAATGTAAAAATTTGATGAGGAAGAAATTTATGAAAAAAATCGGATTTGATAACCAAAAGTACCTTAAAATGCAGTCTGAGCATATCCAGGAGCGTATAGAAAAGTTCAACGGTAAACTATACCTCGAACTCGGCGGAAAACTCTTTGACGATTACCATGCTTCGCGCGTCCTGCCCGGATTTGAACCGGACAGTAAAATTAAAATGCTGCTGCACCTCGCAGACCGTGCGGAAATAGTTATAGCAATCAGCGCGTGTGATATTGAGAAAAATAAAATCAGAGGTGACCTCGGTATTCCGTATGATAATGACGTTATACGCCTTATCGACGCTTTCCGCGGCATGGGACTTTACGTAAGCAGCGTTGTAATGACGCAGTATGCCGGACAGTACAGCGCAGATGTGTTCAAACAGAAACTCAATAATCTCGGCATTAAGGTGTATATTCATTATCCGATTGTCGGCTATCCCAATAATATACCCGTAATAGTAAGCGATGAGGGGTACGGCAGAAATGAGTATATCGAAACAACAAGACCGCTTGTAATAGTAACCGCACCGGGTCCCGGCAGCGGAAAACTCGCAACCTGCCTTTCTCAGCTCTATCATGAACATAAACGCGGAATTATGGCTGGCTACGCAAAGTTCGAGACTTTCCCGATCTGGAATCTTCCGCTTAAACACCCGGTCAATCTTGCATATGAGGCTGCAACTGCAGATCTTAACGACCTTAATATGATAGATCCGTTCCACCTTGAGGCATACGGTAAGATGACCGTAAACTATAACCGTGACGTCGAGGCTTTTCCGCTGCTTCGCGCAATGCTTGAACAGATACTCGGCACAAGTCCGTATAAATCGCCTACGGATATGGGCGTTAATATGGCAGGTAACTGTATTTTTGATGACGACGCAGTGTGCGACGCCGCAAAACAGGAGATAATCAGACGTTATTATAAGGTAAGCTGCGATAGTCTTACCGGCAGAGTCGGAGAAAGCGCCGTAATTAAGGTCGAGTCCATAATGAAACAGGCAGGCGTTTCGGGAAATGACAGAAAAGTTGTTAAATACGCAAACGATAAAGCCGCGTCTTCCGGCGCGCACGCAGTTGCAATGGAACTTGACGACGGAACAATAGTTACCGGTAAGACAAGCGAGCTGCTCGGCTCGGTTTCGGCGTGCCTGCTTAACGCAATGAAGGTCATGGCAGGTATAAACGACGACGTTCCGCTGCTTGCACAGTCTATAATTGAGCCTATAATCAAGCTCAAGCGCGAGATCTTCCATTCGCATACCGCGCACCTCGATTCAAATGAAATGCTTATCGCACTTTCAAGCTGCGCTGTTGTAAATCCTCAGGCAAGCCTTGCGCTCGGTACAATTTCAAGACTTCGCGATACCGAACTCCATTCTTCGGTAATGTTCTGCGAAGCCGATGAGCAGGTGCTCAAAAAACTCGGAGTAAATTATACTACCGAGCCTGTAAGACGTACAAAGACGCTTTATTGATAAAAAAGGCGCTTTTTGCCGCTTTTTAATATTGTTTATCAGCCCGATTTCTTTGCGGATCAAAACATCGCAGAGTATCGGGCGTTTTTTTGTATATGTCAAAACGCTGATTTTATGCTTATGTTAATATAGTGTACCAAAATGAAAATATTGTTTATTTATTACCTTACTTTTCAATGATACAATGTATACACAAAGAGCAATTCTTTAATAAAAAATTCATTATTGAAAAGGAGAAGGCAATATGAAAAAACTAACAGCATTGCTTGCGGCACTTGCGTGTGCGTCGCTGCTTACCGCGGCGGCAGTGGACGTAGTTGAGACCGAGAATGCCGGTGAGAAAGACTATGCGCATGACATTACGGCACAGGCTCTTGAAGACGAAATTACGGTCACGGTTTTGACAGGCAAAGGCACCGATGTTCCCAATATGCCGGCAAAGGTTTACGATAATACCGGAAACGCCGGAAGCGTAACGCTTACCGCAGACAGAGCCGTAAACTGGAATTATTCCTTTAACGGTCCCTCTGAAAGCGACTTTACAATAACAAAAAACGATACCGCGATAACCTTCACGTCGAAAGGGAATATCCCGGCAGGCGAAATTTACGTTACCGCTGATGATGGTTCGGCAAGCACCGCAACGACGATTTTTGTTTACGGCGATAATAAGTGGTCGCGCGGCGAAGACCTTATCACCGGAACAAGAAAGCCGCTTGATTTTGAAAACTTTACTCTTGCCGACGGCGGAAACGGCGGCGTAATATTCTCGCAGAACGCCGAAATAGCCGATAACCCCGGCGCAGATGATGTAAACAACAGCAGTAAGGTAATGAAGTTTACCGCAGACCGCGGCGCTTTCTATACGACATACCATTCGGAACTTACCGTTCCCAAGGACAGAGCGCTCAGCGTATATTATAAATTTTACATCAACAGAAGCAAAGCGCTCGGCACAAAGACGTTTTATTTTCTGCTTAATACCGGCGACTTTTCGACAGCAAATCTTAACGCCTCCGTTTTTGCCGAAACAAGCAGCATAAGCGGCACCGATCTCAGCAATGACGGCAAGTGGGCTGCTGACAGCTTTACGGTGATACCCGGTTCGGATACACCGCACGGCAACTTTAAGAACGATCTTTCTCAGGGCGTTGCAAAGATAGGTCTTGACTCAAAATGGTGGAAGACAAACGGCGCGGAAATCTATGTTGACGATTTCTCGGTAGTTCCCATGTGGAAAGTGACATATATGGACGCAGATAATGCGACAGCGCTTGAAAGCAAGTGGATATGCAGAGATGAGAACGGAAATGTGCTTGTTTCTTTTAATCCCGCAGACTCTCAGCCCGATACGCTTCCCTCTGCCGCAAACAAATACTTTGCCGGCTGGTCGCAGACCAAGGGCGCGCTCGAAGCCGATACGGAAATCGAACTTTCAAACAGCGATATTGTGCTTTATCCCGTATTTAAGGAAGTATTCAAAGTAACCGCGTCTGCCCATACGGACGGTGCAAAGGCTGACGCTGCCGTTTTTGCAATTCCTGCAAAGAAAGCAAACAGCTATATCACACTCACCGCAGACGCAAACGTAACATGGTCGTATACTTTCAGCAAGAATATGACGTCAAGCCAGTTTACCGTAGACGAAACCGCAAATACAATTAAGTTTACCGTAAATACCGCAAACGCAAATGCCGGTGAAATTACCGTAAAGGCCTCTGCGACAGACGCAGGCGGCACGGAGCACGTAAATACATATACCGTTTATGTTTACGGCAATAATGCCGCAGTTCCCGGACTTGACATTACAACCGGAACCGAAAAGCCTTTTGACTTTGAAAACATTGTTTCCGACGCAAATTCCGGCATGATGTCGGCAAACGGAAATATATTTGTTTCTTCCGGTGTTGCAATCGCCGGTTCTCCCGACGGAAACGGCAAGGCTATTGCATATAACTGGGCTAACGCAAACTTCTTTACAACATATCACGGCGGATTGCTTACGGAAAAAAGACCGTTCAATGTATCCTATAAATATTATCTTACGGCAGACGTGACCGGAAATGCGCTTAATGTAATAGTAAATACCGGTATGCCTTATCAGGTGGCGGGTACTACTTATCCTGCTACAACGGTTTACTGCAAGGCAGGTCTTGACACAACAAAGAATAAGTGGATAAGCGAAAATGTAAAGGTTGAAGTTACAGACGATTTCAAAAACCTCTATAAATTCGGTCTTTACTATAACGCAACAAATCCTAACGGCGCGACGGCAGTTTATGTTGACGACTTCGGCGTAATGCCTTACTATGCCGCGAAGTATCACGCAGATACAACAATAACCGTTTACTTCCTGCTTGACGACGACGGAAACGTTCTTAAAGAATATACTCCTGTTCTTCCTTCCGGCGCTGCTCTTACAGTACCCGAAGGCAAGGTTCTCGCAGGCTGGACTACCGTAAACGGCGGAACCGAGGCTATGGAAACAATAGCGCTCAATAATGCGGATATTGACCTTTATCCCATATTTGCCGATAAGGATTTCGCACCGCACTGGTACAATGACGCAACCGACGCAAAAGAAGTTACCGAAATCCGCGTTCAGAAAGACAGCACAACCGGAGAAGTAATCGACAATAAGAGCGGTCTCAGATTCAAGGGTTATATCGAGGATATGTACAGAAACGATGAAAAGCTCTATGAGTACGGATTTATCGTAGCTCGCACCAAGGTTCTCGGCGAAAACGAGCTTACCCACGATTTCGAGACCGACGCTGCAAAGAATCCGTATATTTCACAGGCAAACTACTCTAAGTATGGGAATATTGATCTCAAACTGAGCTATGATACCGATCTTGAAGCCACAGTATTCAGCTGCGTGCTTGTAAATATTCCGGTTGCTCATTACGGCGACAAGTTTACCGTGCGCGCATGGTCGAATTTGAACGGCGAATATAAGTACGGCACGCCGATGAGCGTTTCCATTCTCGAAATACTGAACAGCCTTGAAGGCGACAGAAAAGACGCAGCACAGCCGCTTATAGATAAGTATAACGAGTGGCGTGCTTCACAGTCAACCGAGGGTTAAGGAAAGGGGAATATCACTAATGAAAAAGACCTATTCTTCACCCGAACTTGAAGAGCTTTTAATGAGTACGGAGGATATTCTCGAAGGCAGCGGCGAAACACCCGAAAAAGAGAATCTCTTTGATGCGTCAGACCTCTTCCGATAATTAAATACAGGCTGTTATGACGGGAATGCGGTTTTTTTACTCTCCTATATCCGCGCTTTTCCGTGCATAATGCAAACCGGGACGGGCTTGATTGTCTTGTCCCGGTATTTTTGTATAAAGAAAACCACGCGATAGTCGCGTGGTTCAAAAAAGGTTAACCGGTGAAAAAAATCCTCCAAATAT
>CAKSEL010000018.1 GCA_934446675.1 uncultured Eubacteriales bacterium | reverse complement strand
TTCTGTTCTAAATTAAGGGCTGCCGTTTTCTTTGCAGCTTTCTTTTTAAAAAGAAAGCGCGCGTCCTTCGCGTATTCCTTTATTCGGCACAATTGTAACTACGCCTTGGCTTTTCTGAGAAGTTCGTCTTTGATGTTCCAGAGTTTTTGCGAGAGATCGACATAATAGGTATGAGGATTTTCAAAGCGTTTTACTTCGTCCCAAAGGAGATCGGTCTGTTCCTTGCAATACTTCTGAATTTCGGAAAGTTCGGGAGAATTATAGACAAGATTTCCGTTCTTGAACACGGTCACGCGTATATCCTTTGCGACAAAATCGTAAAGCTCCTTGGTCTTCCACGTTTCGGCAGGATCGAAAATAGTATGCGGCTTTGAATCGTCGATAACCTCGTCGTAAAGGCAGATTTCATCTGCAAGAGCCTTGCCGGTAGTTCTGTCATAATATCTGTACAGCTTTTTAAAGTGCGGATTGGTTATCTTCGCGGTATTTTCGCTGATTTTAATTTTGGGAATAATATTTCCGTCCTCATCTTCAACCGCGGCAAGCTTATATACGCAGCCGAAAACAGGTGTGCTGCGCGACGTGATCAGACACTCGCCGACGCCGAACGAATCCACGCACGCACCCTGCCTCAGCAAATCGCGGATAAGATACTCGTCAAGTGCGTTCGATGCAATTATACGGCACTGAGTAAGTCCGGCATCGTCAAGCATTTTGCGCGCTTTCTTTGAAAGATACGCGATATCGCCGGAATCAAGACGTATTCCGCCGTCCTTTATGCCCATTTCGTTAAACACGCGTATCGCCGTCGGTATGCCGCTTTTAAGCGTATTATAGGTATCCACCAGCAAAATCGGCTTGTTGGGATATATCTCGCAATACGTCTTGAACGCCTCGTATTCGTTGTCAAACATCTGCACCCACGAGTGTGCCATTGTTCCGCCTGCCGGAACTCCGTACATTTCATCTGTCAGCACGCACGCCGTACCCTTGCAGCCGCCGATATATGCAGCTCTCGCTCCGATTATGGCAGCGTCGGCACCCTGTGCGCGTCTTGAACCGAACTCGGTGACAGCTCTTCCGTCCGCCGCTCTTACTATTCTGCTTGCCTTGGTTGCAATAAGCGACTGATGATTTATTGCAAGAAGAATATATGTTTCCACAAGCTGCGCCTCGATTGCCGGAGCACACACTGTGAGTATAGGCTCATAAGGAAATACCGGTGTTCCTTCGGGCACTGCATAAATATCTCCCAAAAATCTGAAGTTTTCAAGATATTTCAGAAAATCCTCGGAGAAAATCTTTTTTGTGCGCAGAAATTCTATGTTTTCCTTGGTAAAATGCAGGTCCTTTATATAATCTATGACCTGTTCAAGTCCTGCGGCAATGGCATATCCGCCGCCGTCGGGAACTTTTCTGAAAAACACGTCAAAATATGTCTTTCTCTTGTAAAAACCGTTTTGAAAATATCCATTGCCCATTGTAAGCTCATAAAAGTCGCAGAGCATTGTCAGATTTCTTTCAGTCATTTTTTACACCTTCCTTTTTTAACATTTGCTTTGCAAGACAGCTTTGCTGGCACACAAACTGTCCTCTGTAATTGCCTTCGATCATTACCCAGCCTTTTTGTGCATCATACGCAACATCCCAGCCGATAAGCCTTGATTTTACCTTGCTCTGAAGTGCGCCGGCAAGTTTCTTTGCCTTATCCCACTCCGGCAGGACCTCTCCGCCGAATACAGCCTTGCTGTCGGGGTGCTCCCTGTAATATCCGCCGTTTTCATCGCGCGCGATACTTCCGAGCCGTCCCGTTTCTCTGTCAACCGAGACAAACAATCCTCCGGCTCCGGCGTTATCGGCGGATTTTCCGCGACGTCCCATTCTGAAAAAAGGTGTGAACGCAGGAATATTCCGTCCCGTCGGATCGTTTACAAATCTTACGGTATTGAGCGACGACGCATTGAACCGCGAAAAGAATTCGGGCTGCCGCACAAGCTGTTCGCAGACATATTTTCCGCCTTCAAACAGCGATTCAAACATTGATTCCGTATTTTCAAAGCCGCTTTTTGCATAAATTCCGACGCCGTGGCCGCAGGAGGACGAATTGGGTTTTACAATAAAGCTATCATGACGCTGCGCAAAATCGCGGAATTTCTCAAAATCGCGCTTTCCGTTTACGCTTATGACTTCGCGCTTATAATATGCACCGAATTTTTCATAAAGCGCATACTTATCGTGAAACAGCTTTTTCTCGGCTGAATCGTTATACTTGTCGAAATACCTCCGTCTGCCGATTTCTGTGACAAACCGTTCAAGATATTCTTTGCTTTTTCCGGCGCAGTCATACAGCATAAATTCTTCGTAACACATTCCGTAGTCAAAGAGGCATTTTTTCATCTGTCTTTCAAGGCTTTTCCCGTCTGCCTTATATTCAAACGGAACGCCGTATCTGTTCAGCGCGGCTGTCGGGCTTCTGGTAAGAAAATAATACAATTCATAAAAGAAGCAGTACGCCTCTGTGCGAATACTCATTGTAATTCTCCGAAAAAGGCACGGTATATCCCAACCGTGCCGCAAAATCATATTTTTTCTATGCCTGAAAAACCGAGCTTTTCAACGACCTGCTGTGCCTTATCATTGTCCTCGACTCTGATAACGACATATGCCGCACCGTCGTCCTGTCTTGCCACAAAGGCATAGATATACTCGACAGAAATGCCCTCCTTCGCAAGCGCGCCGAGAAGTTCGGACAATGCTCCCGGCTTATCTTCAAGCCTTACCGCAAGTACGTCCGCGGCAGTCGCGGTTATCTTGTTTTCACGGAGCATAAGCATTACCTTATCAGGCTCATCTACGATAATTCTGAGTATTCCGAAATCCATTGTGTCCGCAATAGACAGCGCTCTCATGTTTACGCCGTTCTTAGCCAAAATATCAACGATCTCCGAAAGTCTGCCCGGTCTGTTTTCAACAAAAACCGATACCTGTTTTATAATCATCTTTCTACCTCCGAATTCAGTCAAGCACGCGTTTATCTATTACGCGCTTTGCTTTGCCTTCGCTGCGTTCTATCGAACCGGGTTCGACAAGCGTTACCTTTGCGGTAATTCCGAGAACGCTGTCAAGCTTCTTTCTTATCTCCTGCTCGACTTTTTCTATGGTCTTTACGCTGTCCGAGAATATCTGCTCGTTCATCTCCACTCTTACTTCAAGCGTATCGAGATTGTTCTTTCTGTCAACGACAAGCTGATAGTAAGGCGCCGCTTCTTTAATGGTAAGGATTACCGATTCAACCTGCGACGGGAACACGTTTACTCCGCGGATTATAAGCATATCGTCCGCACGTCCCGTTACTCTGTTCATTCTGACGAGAGTTCTTCCGCAGCCGCACTTACAATGCGTAAGAGAGGTTATATCCTTGGTTCTGTATCTGATAAGCGGCAGAGCCTCTTTTGAAACACAGGTAAACACAAGCTCTCCGGTCTCTCCGTCGGGAAGCACCTCACCGGTTTCGCTGTCTATAATTTCGGGGATGAAATTATCTTCGTTTATATGCATACCGTTCTGGCACTCGCAGTCGAATGCGACGCCGGGTCCCGCAACCTCTGAAAGTCCGTATATATCGAATGCCTTTATTCCGAGTTTTTCCTCTATCTGCGCTCTCATATTCTCAGTCCACGGCTCTGCGCCGAAAACACCGGCTTTGAGTTTAAGGTCGTCCTTTGTAAGACCGTATTCCGACAGGCTGTCGGCAAGGTACATTGCATACGACGGCGTACAGCACAGTACCGTCGAACCGAAGTCCTTGAATATCTGAAGCTGTCTGCGCGTGTTTCCGGTTGCGGCAGGTATTACGGCAGCGCCGAGTTTTTCAGCACCGTAATGTGCGCCGAGTCCGCCGGTGAAAAGTCCGTAGCCGTATGAAACGTGTATAAAATCTTCGTCTGTCGCGCCTGCTGCGCTCAGTGCTCTTGCAAGACAGGTCGCCCACATATCAATATCGTTCTTTGTATATCCGACAACAGTCTGTCTGCCGGTCGTTCCGCTTGAGGCATGGATTCTGACTACCTCTTTCATTGGGCAGGCAAACATTCCGTAAGGATATGTGTCGCGAAGATCCTGCTTATATGTAAAGGGCAGCTTTGAAAGATCCTTTACGCTCTTTATGTCCTCGGGCTTTATTCCCGCCTCGTCCATTCTTTTTCTGTACAGTTCGACGTTGTCATATACGCGCTTTACGGTATTTACAAGTCTTTCGGACTGTATTTTTTCAAGCGTTTCTCTGTTTGCCGTTTCGATTTCCTTATTGAAATAGTTGCTCATTTCGTTTTTACCGTCCTATCGGCAAAATATGCCTTAAATTAATCTTCAGTCAAGCGAATATCCCGCTTCAAATGCTTTTCTGTTAAGCTCCTTGAATTTTTCCGGAACGCACGCATCAACCGCGTCAAGAAATACCTTTTTATCAATATCCGAGTGCTTTGCGAACATTCCTATAAGAACGACGTTCGCCGCCTTTGACGAACCGCACTCCTCGGCAAGCTGCAATGCGTCGGCATACATGAGTTTTACGCCCTTTGACTGTATTTTGCCGATAATATCTTCGGGATATTTTGCTGCACCCATGATTACGGGCATGGGATTGATCTTCTGCGTGCTTGTTACGACTATACCGCCTTTTTTGAGGTACGGCAGGTATCTTGCTGTCTCGCAAAGCTCAAACGAAAGCAGAAAATCCGCCTCGCCTCTGCATATTACCGGACTGAAAACCTCTTTGCCGTATTTTACGTATGTAACGACCGAGCCGCCTCTCTGGCTCATTCCGTGAACCTCGGAAACCTTGACGTCATATCCGAGAGATATAAACGCGTTTCCAAGAATACGGCTTGCAAGCAGGGTTCCCTGTCCGCCTACACCGGTTATCATTATGTTTGTGGTATTATTCATTTTCCGCGTCCTCCTTATCTTGACTTTACTTCCATGCAGCCGAACGCGCACATCTTTTCGCAGAGTTCGCAGCCGGTGCAGAGAGTTTCGTCTATGACGGCACCGTTTTCGGTCATGCTTATCGCAGGACAGCCTATCTTCATGCACGCGCCGCATTTACGGCACTTGTCGGAGTTTACGGTAAAGTATTTATCCTTTTTGACCTCTTTAAGAAGTACGCAGGGTCTGCGCGCAATTATTACGGAAACCTCATCTCTTCCGAGCGAGTCCTTTATCCCGGCTTCGAGAAGCTTTGTTTCGTTGGGATCTATGATCTTGACGTCCTTTATGCCGAACGCCTCGCATATCTTTTCAATTTTTATCTGATATGTAGTCTCGCCCTTCAGCGTCTTGCCTGTCGTCGGGTTCTGCTGATGTCCGGTCATGCCGGTTATGCTGTTATCGGAAATAATTACTGTTGAAACAGCCTTATTATAGACCATATTCATGAGTCCCGTAACGCCGGAATGTGCAAACGTCGAGTCGCCTATTACCGCAACCGACTTTTTGGGATCTATTCCACCGCACTTATTCATGCCGTGAAGTCCCGATATCGACGCGCCCATGCAGAGCGTGGAATCAACGGCGCACAAAGGCGGCGCAGAACCGAGAGTATAGCAGCCTATATCTCCGCTTACGGTAACGCCAAGCTTTTTGAGAACGAAAAACAGTCCTCTGTGCGGACATCCCGGACACATAACAGGAGGTCTTACGGGTATATCCTCGTCAAGGCTTACAAATTCGGGCTCTGTGCCGTTTACGCACTTTGCGATGATCTCCTGCGAAAATTCCGAAAGCACGGGAAGCAGATTTTTGCCGTCGCACTTTATTCCCATTGCCTTTACATGTGTTTCTATTACCGGATCGAGTTCCTCTACAACAATTACGCGCTCAACCTTTGAGCAGAAGTCGCGTATAAGGTTATCCGGCAGAGGATTTACAATTCCTATCTTCAGATAAGACGCGTTATCGCCGAAAAACTCCTTTGAGTAGACGTATGTGCTGCCTGCGCAGATAATTCCGAGCTTTGTATCGTAATACTCGGTCTTATTGAAAGGACATGAATCCGCCCATGCAGCCATATCCGAAAGACGCTTTTCGACAACGACATGGCGCTTTATCGCGTTTGCCGGAGCCATTACGTACTTTGCGGGATTTTTTTCATACGGCTTTGTTTCATGTTCGGTTCTGTCTGAAAGCGTAACTATACTCTGCGAATGAGAAACACGCGTCGAAAATCTCATTATTACGGGTGTGTCGAATTTTTCCGCCATATCAAAAGCCGCCTTTGTAAATTCAAGACACTCGGACGAATCCGACGGTTCGAGACACGGAAGCTTTGCGGCTATTGCGTAATGACGCGAATCCTGCTCGTTCTGGGACGAGTGCATACCCGGATCGTCCGCAACGCCTATTACAAGTCCTGCGTTTATTCCCGTATACGCCGTTACAAACAGCGGATCCGCTGCGACGTTAAGTCCTACGTGTTTCATTGCGCAGAATGCTCTTACGCCCGAAATCGCGCTGCCGAGAGCGCCTTCAAGAGCCACCTTTTCATTAGGCGCCCATTCCGCATAGATTTCATTATACTCCGCCGCACATTCCGTTATTTCGGTGCTCGGAGTTCCGGGATAGCTGGAAACGAAACGGCAGCCTGCCTCATAAAGACCTCTTGCAGCCGCGGCGTTTCCCAACATCAGTTTTTTCATAATGTCAATCAATCCTTTTTTCTTAAATCAAATTCCTGTTTTGCTTACGTTACTGCCTTTTTTATAAATTCCGTCTTTTTCGGTTTTATCAAAATCGGGTTTAATAAGGCGCACGGTTTTAGCGCCTATCTGCGCGTCGTACTGAATCACATATCCTTCGTTTATAAGCGTTTCAAGCGCACGTCTGACGTTCAGTTCATCCGCGCCGAACTTTTCGCACACAGTCGTGACCGTCTTGCTGAAGGACGCACGCGGATTTTCGTATTCAAGGCTCAGCGCGTACAGATTTGAAAGAATCATGCGTTCATACGGCAAAAGTTTATCGGTCTCGTTAGGAAGCTCTCTCGCCTCGTCGGCAGTCTGTTTGAGCTGTCCCGAAAAGGCGTTCTTTACGCCGTAAACCACAACGTGTTTTTTACAGGTCTGCTTTAAAAACAGCACAACGGAAGAAAAATGTCCGTCGCCGGTAAAAATTATATACGTGTCAATGTCCTTTTCGGTATAGGCGGTTCTGTAAATGTGGTCAAGCATTATAAAATCGGTAAAATCTTTTTTATAAAATCCGCCGCCGTTATTTGTTTCGACTATTTTATTTGTAAAGGCTCGTATTTTATGCATTTCGGAATTGAGCGACGGGTTTGAAAAGTCACCGAAAAATATCATTTCCGTAACGTCGTATTCCTTATTTATCTCTTCCGAAAAATCCTTTATATTCGGCTTTATATGATAACTTTTATCGAGCGATATATACCAGTGTTCGTAATCTATAAACACTGCGGCTTTCTTCTTTTTTGAGCTGCCGGAAAAAATGCTGAATATACTGATAATTACTCCTCCTTTCACGTGTATTTTATTTCCATCTCCGCGCCGGATATACGAAAAAACAAAAGTTTTCGGACATTGCGCACATACGGCACGGAGAGAATTTCAATATTATATTACTTCCGGCAGAGCTTTTCACCGACGTAAAGTCCCATTGCTCCTGCCTGTGAAAGTCCTCTTGTTACGCCGCTGCCGTCGCCTATCGCGTAAATTCCGTCGGCGATTTCAAAGTCGGAATTTATAAACTTGGGTCTTACTGAATAATACTTTGCCTCAACGCCGTAAAGCAGCGTATCATAGTTTGCGGTACCCGGCGCGATATTATTTATCGCATAAAGGGTTTCTATTATATTATCGAGCTGGCGTTTGGGTATGCAAAGCGAAAGGTCGCCGGGAACGGCTTTGAGCGTAGGTATGACGGTGCTCTTTTCCATTCTGCGCTCATTTGTACGCTTGCCGCCTATAAGATCGCCGAATTTCTGAACTATAACTCCTCCGCCGCTTACCATATTGCTGAGGTGCGCTATATGCTTGGCATATGCTATCGGCTCATTGAAAGGCTGGGTGAAGTTTACGGTTGAAAGCAGAGCAAAGTTTGAATTCTTTGTCTTTTTGCTCTCGTCGGAATTTGCGTGTCCGTTGACGGTCATAATGCCGCCGGAATTTTCCATTACGACTTCTCCGCCGTCATTGAAGCAGAACATTCTGCACACGTCGCCGTATTTCTTTGTACGGTAAAGAACCTTAGGCTCATATATCTCGCGTGAAATATCCTGCCATACAAGTCTCGGAAGCTCTACTCTTACACCTATATCGACCTGATTATTTTCAACAGGTATTCCCTTTTCGCGGCACAGCTTTTCAAACCAGCCGCTGCCCACGCGTCCGACAGACACAACGAGTTTTCCGTAGTTATATTCGCCGTCGGAGGTTATAAGCGTTTTCTTATCGGTATCTATATCCGTAACGTCAACGTTTGTATGAATGTCGGTATATGCGCCGAGTTCCTCGATAAGACGCTGCATTGTCTTGAAGTTTCCGTCGGTGCCGAGGTGCTTTACCTTTGCCTGCAAAAGACGCATATCGTACTTTAAACATTCGAGCTTTATTCTGTCGCTCGGCAGATAAACCTTTTCGGTAGCTCCGTGAGCTATAAGTATCTTATCGAGCTTCTCTATATATTCTATGGTCTTTTCATCGCCGAGATACATGGGAAGCCAGCCGCCGTACTCGGTCGAGATAATAAACTTTCCGTCGGAATACGCTCCGCAGCCGCCCATACCCTGCATTATGCCACAGGATTTGCACGAAACGCACTTCTGCGCTTTTCCGGCTATTATCGGACAGGTTCTCTTTTCGATAACGTTTCCTCTGTCAAGTATACAGACGGACGCGTCCTTGTTGTTCTCATGAATACTGTACGCAGTCATCAGTCCGCCTATTCCTCCGCCGACTATGACAACATCATACTTTTTCAATTTTAAAACTCCTTTTACTTGTTTTAACGCACACAAGCACATAAATAATCCAGTGTACATTGTATTCTATCACATTTTGAGCAGAGATACAAGAACCAAACAATAATTTTTTGTGCATAATTAATTAAATCGGTCCTTTACAAAAAATAAGTTCCGGAAACGGCAAAACACACCGGAAAAATCCCATTGCCAACGCAAAAATCAGGAAAAATCCGATGTGTTTTCAGTTAAGTTTTAAATTTATGCCGTAATATATCAGCTTACCGTCTGCAAAATGCTGCCGCACAAAGGCTTATACGTGTCAAGGCCGCTGAACAGCATTACCCTTACGGTATGAGCGCCGGTCAAATCGAGCGGGACGGATATTTTTCCGTTTTGAATAAGCTCTGCCGACGCCGTTGTTGACGCAACATTCAGCAATCTTCCGTTTTTATCGTAAGATACGGCATAAAGTCTGTTTTCGCCGAGTTCTGCGTCAAGTGCAAGCTCTACGCTCACTCCGTCATCAGACTTTTGCACAGAAACAAGTTCCGCAGACACGCCTACGACGATCTTTATTCTCATTTCGTAAATGCACGCGCTTCCCGACGCTCTGAGCGTCGCAGAATACTCGCCTTTTGCAAGGCCGTCCGAAATTTCAACGGTGCGGTTATCGGCGTTCCAGGTTACGGCGCTGTTATCCGACTCAAAGCTCCAGTCGGCATATTCGCTCATATCATGGCTTTCTTCAACTTCATTATCGTTTTCGTCGCGGAAAGTGTATGTTCTCGTGAATTTATACGGCGAGCTTGTAAACGCACTGTGCGGATAAGGCAGTACAATTCTGCTTTGTCCGGAGATCTTTGCGCCGGATTCAAGATACACGTAGCCGCTTGTCTCACCCTCGGCATTTACGGCATAGACGTATATAATTCCGTACATTTCGCGTTCCTGTTCGGTACACGGTATTTCAAAGGACGAGTACGACGCGGGCAACGAAACTGCGTCGGTTTCTTCACCGAGTTTTATCTTATATTCGGTTATCGCAGAACCGCCGTCGGATTCAAGCGTCCACTCGGCTCTTATATAACCGTCTCCGACGTATGCGCTGACACTCAGTCCGGACGGAGGATTGGGTATTGTCGATTCGGGTTTTACGGTGAAATATGACGTACTCCTGTATTCCTTGCCGCTGTCATAATAATCTCCCGACGAAACGGCAACTACACATTCTTTACCGTTTTCAAGCCTATCGTCAAAAACAAGCTCTCCGTTTTCAAATCCGTACCACCATCTGTCGCCGTCAAGCCTATACTGAAGCGAAGCAGAACCGTCATAGCTTTCTCCGTAAAGCTGTATTCCGCCGTTTCTCGGCTTTACGCTTGCGTTGACGACAGCTCTCGGTGCGTTCTCGCTCGGAGATACGTTCTTCATTACCCAATGGTTTCCGGCAGGTCCGGGTCCCTCGCTGTCATATGCGCGCACTTTCGGCTGATACACGACTCCGTTTTCAAGTCCCGTGAACACATAATGCAGCGTTCCGTCAAAAACGACAGGCTCAATGTCTATCCAGTCTCCGCCGTCGCTTATCTGAACCTGATAGCCGAGAACGCCGTCCTCTTGCGAGTAAGGCTGCCAGTCAAGTTCTATCTGTTCGTAGCCGATAACGACTTTATTTACGGTTGTGGCATAGAGGTTTGACGGCGCGGTTGCGGTATAATACGAAATATCTCCGTTTCCGACAGAATTTACTGCACGGACAGCAAACTGATATTCGGTATTTGTGACAAGGTTTTCAAAGGTATATTCGGTTACATTTCCGACGTCTGTCCATGTTTTTCCGCCGTCCTTTGACAGCATATAGCCCGTCACCGCGGAATTTCCGTCGTAAACCGGGGCTTTCCAAGTGAGTTTTGCCGTTTTATAGCTCATATATCCTCCGAAAGAGCCTGGACGTGTGGGAGCAGCCTTTATATCTGCCGACGGCGTTGCATTTACGCTCACACAGCTGTACATTGTCGGATTGGTATTTCTCGTATATATCTCTATTCTGTATTCCTTGCCGTTTTCGAGCCCGCTCTTTGACCATTGCAGATCTCCGCCGTAATCAACCGTCTCTACCGTCGCGGTAGTTGCGGTAGTATAGAAATTTACACTGTACCGTTTTCCGTTAATTTCGGGATAATACTCGTTTTCACCCCAGTAATCGGGTTCGTCCCACGTAAGTGCGATGCTTCCGTTGCCGGCATAGACTTTTACGTTCTTTACGGGATCGGGTCTTCCCTCGCTTTCGCGCACTTCAAACTCATACCATTCGGCGTCGCTCTCTCCGACGTCGGTCACTGCCTTTACTCCTATGGTATACTTTTCGCCTATTTCAAATACTCCGTCGGGACTTATATTGAAGTTTGCTCCAGACTGTGCGGTACTGCTGTATCTTTCCCACACCTGTTCGCCGTCTTTGACGTAATCGGCGTGGTCTTTTACAGTATAGAGATAATACTGCATTTTTCCGCCGCCGTCGTCATCGGGTGCGCTTACGGTAATCGAAATCGGATTTGGTAACAGTCTGAAATTATTTGAAAGGTCGGGGCGCTGCGGCAAGGTCGGATTTGTAACGGTAAATTTAAGCGTAACGAACGCCGCGGTTATTTCATTGGTTATTACAAGCGTATCGGTATATGTTCCGACATCAAGTCCCGTTATGGGAGAAACACTCAACTCCGCACTTGATCCGTCAAGTCCCGCAGGATAAAGAACGTCCGAAGAAAGAGGTTCGGTAATCTTAAACGGACTGTCATCTCCGAGCATCATATATGCATTAAAATTATCCTGCTGCTGTGCATATATGCTCTTTACGCTAACGGTCTGACTGTCGGCTGCCGGAGTGCCTTTTGCGTAGTTATAGCGCATACTTCCGAAGTCTATTTCGGTTTTATCGGCTTCTATCCATACGGGTTCGGTATATTCCGTAACCTCTACCGTAAACACGTTTGAAAGCACGCCGCCGACATTGAGCTGCAGATCGTATTTTCCGGGTTTTATATTTCCGTTTATATTTACACCGAAAGACATAGGTCCGGCAGAGGCAATATTCGTACCTCCCGTATCAAGGCTCATGCCGATAGGCGCTCCGACAAGCTCTGTATGCGATTCGCGCGTAACTCCGGGAGAGCTTACCGAAAATTTTGCGGTATTTACAAAACCGCTTGTTTTAGGCCCTACCTGTTCGACTTTACGCGACGACGGTGTTACCGAAACGCTTTCCGGCACAACGCCCTCCGGCTGCGTTACACCCGACGTAATATATGTAATTACCAGGAACTGCTTTATATCGTTGCCCTCTCCGTATGTGTATATATAGTGCAGAAGTCTCCAGTTGAAATCCGCCTTTTCCTGTCCGCTGCCGGACACGTTCATTCCGTCGCCCTGTCCGAAAACAGTGCCTTCAAAGCTTGTTCCGACCGCCGTCGTCTTTATGCGTCCGCTTTCATATTCCTTTTCGGAAATTCCGCCGACGGTTATCTTTGCTCCGGCACTTGCAAGTCCGAAAATATCGTCCGCCTCAGACTCAATTCCTCCGCCGAGCTTTACGCTTGTTGAAGAACCGGTCGAGGTCGTTTCGGAGGTTTCCTCGGTGATTTCCGTCGTGAGCGTCTGAGAGCCGGTATTTGACGGGAATGTTGAGAGCTTGGGGTGCGAAATTACACTGCCGTTCAGCACATGAGCGCCCGACGGCTCTCCGTCCGGGTATGTTTCGGGTCTTCCGACAGTATGCGTAAAGACATCATGCAGATACGGAAGTGCGTCGGAGGAATACTCGGTAAATGCAAGATAGTCCTCATAGTTTAAGCTTGCGGTCTTTACCGCGTCCGCACCGTTTCTCGGAACATAGACAATATACGGTGACGACACGGTTTTGCCGGTTTCTCCGGGATAGTACGCGGTATATGCGTATGCGTCATATCCGACGGTCGTAAGCACTACGGTATCTTCTCCGCCGCTTGTAGAAAAGCTCTGCGTAAAGGTTACTTCGTTTGTATTCTCATTTTCCGACGAGCTGCTCATAAGCGCCTCGGTCTCGGTTTCAAACACGCCCGAAACTCCGCCTGCACCTGCCTTTATCTCGGTCGAAACATAAGTTCCCGCCGAAACGGTAAACGACTTTGTATTTCCGGTTGCCGAAGAAATGCTCTTGCCGTAGGTAGTTGTGCTGTTGGTATACATATCCGACGGGAGAGAGCCGAAATACGGCGGAGACGCAAGCGCTGCCACAATTACGGGGTCTGACCAGAAGAATACGTGCTTATTATATTTTAAATATATCGAGTCTGAGTCAACGTCAGGCATTGCGGCAACGGTATATTTCTTTGCTTTTGACGAGAGCGTACTGCCCGGCTGTGTGCTGTAACAGCCGTTTTCGCCCGTCACAAAATATGTTCTGTAACCGTCGGAAGAATACGCCGTAATAAGCGCCGCGTCGGTATATTTTCTGCCGTCGAAGCTTACGTTTGCCGTTCTTATATCGGTTATATTTATTCCGTTATTCGGGAATACACATTCGCTGCTTTTGAATCCCCAGCCGGTGTCCGCATCTGTTCCCCATGTTCCGGAGAACGACCCGCTGTCGCGCGTTTCATAGCGGTACTTATTGCCGTCGGGATAACGCACAAAGGAAACGTATTTCTGATCGGCAACTATCGTACCCGACGAAACATATCCTGTCTTGCCGCCGGTTATGCCGAAATCCTCTCTCAGCACGCCTATTCTTACGGGTGCGCAGTCCGAAGGCTCAAGCTTATATACATACTCTGTGTCGCTGCCGTCTGTCGAATCGACCCAGCCGTGGTGAAGTATGCCGCCCTTATGCACGAGGGACGCCGTAAAATTCTGCTTTTTTTCATTATAGTCAAAAGAATATATGTAATATCTCGGCGTGAACATCTTTTCTCCGGAATATGCCGCGTATCTGTGGCTTGTTTCCTTAAAGGAAAGGAATACCGTCGGCTTTCCGCTGTCGTCTACGTCGCTTACGGTTACGTCAAAGCCCGACGCATCGCCCGAAGTTACTCCGAGAGAAAGGCTGTCGGCAACATCTCCGCCTATATATCTCATAAGCGGATCTCTGTTGAGTATCATATCCGAAAACTGTTCTGCACCGCCGACATAGTATACCGAAAACATATTTCCGGCATAATTTGTATACTGTGCGTTTGTCGTGGAAACCGCGCTTATTATATCGTCATATCCGTCGCCGTTTATATCGCCTGCTGCAAGAGACGCGGCTGTTCCGGGCGTGCCGAGGTGACAGTCGCTTACCCACATCTGCATACCCACGTTAAGATTATGCGGCGTTTCGCACCAGCCGTCTGAGGTTTTCCAGCTTTCGCCCGTGCGTCCATCGGAATTGAGATACCAAACGCGGCTGTCCGCGGACTTATCAAAGCCGTATTCATCGCCGCTGTTTTCACCGAACCCTCTTGTAGGCGTTGCGGTCACTATCTCGTCGTATCCGTCGCCGTTTATGTCGGCGCACACAATGGCTATGCAGTTTACGAATTTATCTGTATCTTTATAAAAATCCGCCTTGCTGCCGTAACTGTTATAAAGTACGGCTATCGGCACAAGGTAATCTTTGGTATCGGCAGCCGTCACGCACAAAAGCATACGCGAAGCGCCGTCGTTGCCCTTTATTGCGGCTATTACGGCAATTTCATTCTTTCTGCCGTCGCCGTCAAAATCTCCCTCATACGCCGCAAGCGCTTTGAAAGTCGTTTTATCATGAGAATACGTCGTACCGTGAACCGTAATTTTCCCTGAATTTGAGAGCAAAACCGGATTTTGCGCCGCCGTCCAGACACTGCTTCCTGCAATACGGCTGTCATCACCGTAAACGCTTGCTCCGGACGTATCCGCAACCATAGGCTCGCGTACATCGGACAGAAACGTCCCGTCGCGATACGGCGCTTTGTCGGCATACGAACCGTCATCTGAAATATCGCTCTTACCGAATATTTTTTCGATAACGTTTATCTTTTCGGCGGCGGCATAAAGTTCCGCCGTATTTTCCTCCGCGTTATATTCCGGTTGTTTTGTTTCAAGCGCAAATACGCCGGAGGAGGTAAAGATCATCGTCAGAACGAGAATCAGCGATAAAATCCGTTTCTTCATAAAAAAATTCTCCCTTCGGTTTATTACCTTATGATAATTTTACCAAAGAGAGAGTATAATTTGAATTGGCCATCGGCTAATTTTATATTTTTATGTCGTTCAGCTGCTCGCGCGACTTTATTCCGGTCTTATCGAATATATTGCTTATCGTCATTTTTACGGTTGAAAGCGAAACATAGAGCCTTGCGGCAATCTGTTTATTTGTAAGTCCCTCGCGTATAAGTCCCGCGACCTCGCGTTCTCTCGGCGAAAGCTTTGGTTTTCCCGAACCTATGAGCTTTGCGGACTTTTCGTACTCTTCTCCCAAAGCCGCTATTTTCTGTAATGCCGTTTTGTCCGCGCACATACCCAAAACAGCCCGTATTTTTGCGTAATTCTGCGCAAACGCCATATATATTCCGTCGGGCAAGGCAAGCGACAGCGCATTATTCAAGGCTTCGGCGGCCTTTTTTGCTTCACCGAGCGCATTATATGCGGCGCTTTCGTAAATATACAGATAAATTTGCGGGAGCACGGCAGGAATTTCCTTTGCGGCATTGCGTGCAAACGGACAGAACGCGCAAAGCTTTGCGTATTCCTTATTTTCAAGCAATATCTTTCCGTAAACAATATGCGCGAACGGAATTGTCATCGGTGCTATCCTGTCCGGCTGTATATCTCCTTTTGCAAGCCAGACCGCCGCCTTTTCGATGCGGTATGTATATGCGTAAACATATCCCAGAAACATATCGAGCGTATATCTGCACATATCCTCGTAATTTGACGCGGCGCTCTCCGACATTGAAAACAGCACCTCGAACAGTCTGCTCTCATCTGCGCGTAAAACCGCCGTGTTCGCAAGCACGAACAGTCCGCACTGATAAACGCTGTTCTGCTGCTTTTCGCGCGCCTCAAACATAGCCCTGTGCGCAAAAGTTTCGGCAGCGTCAAAGTTTCCGCGCAAAAACTCAGCCTCTGCGCGCATTGCATATTCGGAACCGCTGCCGTGACCTCCGGTAAGCTTATAATAACACGGCATACACTCGTCCATAAGCGAAAGTTCCTTGTCAAGCTCACCCGAATGCGAATGATACAGGCACATTACGGACGGAGATCCGAAGCTCCACGTGCTTTTCATATTTATAAGGCTTGCCTTTGTGCCGAGAAGTTCATAAGCCCTTTTATGGTGCGCGCTCATTTTTGCTATATCGTTAAACTCCGAAAACGACACCAACAGCTCCGTTTCCCCGAGTATGCGGTTTTTATCGTGCTGCGAAAGCTTTGATTCTCCGACAATTTCAAAAATCTCTCCGACGGTTTCAAAAAGCTTTTGCTGTTCGTTAAGGAAAAACAGTATAAACGCAAGAGGCACCATGCTTTCCGGGTATTTCACCTTTACGGCGCGCGGAGTTTTATCGAGTATATCAAATATCATCTTATGCGTTGCCGGATTTTCTATATCGGCAAGGTCATAGCTTGTATGCGGTATCGAGAATATCTTTTCGTATGCGCCAGCTTTATAATAAAGCTCAAAAGCCGAGAGCTTTTCTCCGCAGGCAAGCTCGCAGTCCGCAGCCCTCAGATAATACGCCTCTTTTGACTCATTTCCGAGCTTGTCAAATTCCTTTCTGAGATACTCGCTTATAAGATTATGAAAACAGTATTCGCCGGTTTTTGAATCGTATTTCACAAAGCCGCAGCCGTCAAGTATATTTCTGACAAAATCCGCGTCTTTGCCGCTCACATCGGCTCCTTTTGCGGCAGACAGGCTCTTGAACATTGAAACCGACAGAAAAAACTTCTTTTCTTCATCGCCGAGTCTGTCAAAAAATGCCTTTTTTATAAGCGTATCAAGTATTCCCTTTTCAAAGTGCATATTTTTTGTATAAAACAAAAGCTGAAGATATACCGCAAATATCCAGCCGCCGGTAATGCTCATAAGCTCACAAAGTTCGGTGTCTGTAAGCACAACTCCTGCGCTTTCAAAATATGCGCGGCAGTCCTCATCGGTAAAGGTAAAGTCCTCGGCATTTATAAAAAACGCTCTTCCGGCGCACATATATCTGAAATTGTTTTTTGACGGATTGAGCGACTGCACCGACACCGCAATATGCAGGTTTTCCGACGTGCGCGAGCCAAGTGCCGCGACAAATTCATCTATTCCGTCCGCCGTATCCGAAAGATTGTCAAGCACGATATATACCGGCTTTTCACATTCAAGCTCTCCGAATATCTCGCATATATCCGGCATGTTTTCAGCGCACGGCACGCCGCATTTTTCAAGCGCCCCGGCGCACACTTCGTCAGCGGCAGACAGAGCACGGCAGAATTTTTCCCAATACTGCGCGGTATTATCCGTAAAAAGCGTCTGCTTTATTACAAGCGCGTCTTTAAAACATGGCTGTGAAAAAAACTTCTCAAGCGCCGTAGTCTTTCCGAACCCGGACGGTGCCTCGAGCACGGTAAGAGGATATTTTTTTATATTTTCAAGTTCATTGCACAGCCTTTTCGGCAGGTACACGGTCTGAAGATCATATTTCGGTGTCATGGCATCTTCCTCCGCAAAAGAGTATAGCACAGATATGCGGAAAATGCAACGCAAAAATGACGGATACAAGCGTCATTGCAGTGCACGAACCGTCATTTACATTTATTATCCTGTTACGCTTTTTTCAGAAAAGCATAAACACCAGAATACCGCATACAATTATGATATTTCCGGCAATGCGTTTTTTTGTAACCGTTTCTCCCAAAAATATGCGTGAAAGAAGCATTACAAGCACCGTTGACATTGAGTTTATTACCACGCCGAAACGGTAATCCGTCTTTGTATATATAAACACGTTAAGTACAAGCACGCCGAAATAGCACGCGTACGAAAACAGCACATACGGATTAAGGTATTCAAAAACAATATTCTTATGCTTACTATTCGCGCTCTTTTTGAGAACAATCTGCGAAAAAGCCGTAACAAAAGCGCTCAGCACCATTAATACGGCAGATATAACACTACTCACTTTGCATCACCCAAATTCCCGTAATAATCAGTATTGTCCCGAGTACGTTACCGAACGTAATTTTTTCGGAAAATATCAGCACCGACCACAAAAGGGCCCACACGTTGTAGACCGATCTGTGCGCATATGCGACATTTACATCAAAATACTTTAAATTCTGCTGCCAGAACACGGCGTATATACCGCAGTTTAAAAGTATAAGTCCCGCAAAAATCAAAGTAAAGATACTGAATATTCCGTTTTTGCCTATACTGTTCGCGCAAAGCTTTGAAAACACGCCCGTGAACGAAAACAGCAGTATATTGATGTGAAGAATAATCAGACGCTTTGTTTTCTCCATTGTCATTTTACCTCAAAAAATGAATATATGTTTTCCAAAACATAATCTGTTTCCTGCTTTGTCAGATCCTTATACATCGGAAGTCTTACAAGAGTTTCGGAAGTTTGTGTCGTATATATGTCCCTGCCGCAAAAACGTGAGCATTTTCTGCCGAACGGCGAGGAATGCAGCGGAACATAATGAAACATACACGATATATCTCTTGCTTTCATATAGCCGATAAAATCGCACCGTTCTTTAAGGCTCTTTGTTTTTATGTAAAACATATGCGCGTTGTGCGTACAGGTATCCGGAACGGCGGGCAGCGTTATGCGTCCTCTTTTTTCAAGTTCTTTCAGACCCGAATAATACTGATCGTACCTTTCAAGACGCGCGTCGTTTATCTGTTTCGCCTCATTCAACTGCGGATACAGATACGCTGCACTCAGTTCGCTCGGAAGATACGAAGAACCGCAGTCTACCCACGTGTATTTATCTGTCATGCCGAGCAAAAATTCCGCGCGGTTTGTTCCCTTTTCCCTGATTATCTCGGCTCTTAAAATGTCTTCCTCTGAATTTACAAGCAAAGCTCCGCCTTCGCCCATGGTATAATTCTTTGTTTCGTGAAAGCTGTATGTTCCGAAATCTCCGATTGTGCCGAGAGCCTTGCCGTTATAGTAAGCGTTTACGCCCTGCGCCGCGTCCTCGACAACTTTTAAGGAATACTCCTTTGCAAGAGCCGATATATAATCCATTTCGCAGCCGACTCCGGCATAGTGAACCGGAACTATCGCGCGTGTTTTATCCGTAATAGCTGCCTCAATCAGCTTTTCATCAATATTCTGCGTATCGGGACGGATATCGACAAACACAATTTTTGCTCCGCGCAGAACAAAGGCGTTTGCGGTCGAAACAAAGGTAAACGACGGCATTATAACCTCGTCGCCGGGTTTTATATCACAAAGAAGAGCCGACATTTCAAGAGCATGAGTACATGACGGCGTTAAAAGAGCCTTTTTTGCGTGATATTTTTCTTCAATCAGCCTGTTACACTCTTTGGTGTAAAAGTTATCGCCGCACAGCCTGCGTCTGCCTATTGCGTCGCAGATAAAATCCTGTTCGGTACCGACAGACGGCGGTATATTAAATGGTATTTTCATATTTTGTTCCTCTTTTTTGTGCGCTCAGTTCTCCGAAAGCCTGCGTAAGGCTGTAACTGCATTCAAATCCAAGTTCATTTTTTGCTTTTGCCGTATTGAGATAACAAACGGAAACGTCTTCCTTTTTATCGCGGAAAAACTTGATTTCCGAAGAAGAACCAACGCCGTCGATTACCGCCTTTGCAAGTTCGGCATTGCTTGTTCCTGTTCCCGAACCTATATTGTACACTCCGCAAAGCAGGTATTTGTCAAGTGCGAGCCATATTGCGGAGCACGCGTCTTTTACATAGATATAATCGCGTTTTCCGAGTGCATTTCCGTACACCGCAAGAGGTTTTCCGTCTGACGCATTTTCAACATATCTGCTTATCAGATATCCGTTTCTGTCGTTTCCTACGACCTGTGAAAGACGCAGAATTTTAATATTCGTTCCGAAATTGCGGTTATAATAATCGCAGAGAAGTTCGCACGAATACTTTGAAATTCCGTAGTAATTGATCGGCGCTATCTCACCGTTTTCGCCGACGGGCGATTTCTGCGTATTTGCATACACGCACCTTGACGAAAGATAAACAATATTCTTTATTCCGAGTTTCACGCAGGCAATAAGCGTGTTTTCAAGCGTTTTTATATTATCCTCATACAGCATAAACGACTGTTTTTCATCGGGGTTTACTTTCTTTGCAGCAAATATAACAGCGCTGTCGCAGCCGTACAGTGCTTTTTCAAGCTGTTCCGCGGTATATTCTGTGACAGCACCGTTTTTTCTTGAAACATCGCAAAGCCGAGCCGCATTTGAATACATACTTTGAAAGCAGCTTCCTATAAATCCGCTTCCGCCGACAAGACCGATTTTCCGCGGAGAGCTGAAAATGCGATAGCCGCATTTTTCCATATATCCGTTTATTTTTTTGACGGTATCTCCGGTATTATAATACATTCTTTTATAATCGGCGGTAAAACTCTCATATTTTCCGGCATTGAAAACCGTATCCGGCACCTCGCAGAAAAATTCCGTGTGGACAGGAGTTTTGCTTACCTGATATTCCGGAACACAAATGCTTTCGCCGAGCAGGTGCTTTACCGTCATTTCCAGAAGATCAACGTCGCAGTATTGCTTAATCAGCCGCCACATATGGCAGCCGTCAAGCCGCGGAGTAACCTCTATCAGATAAGGGTGTCCTTCCGATACTTTGATCTGAAAGTAAACGGGGCCGTTTTCTATTTCAAGCTTTGCTGCCGTTTCGCATACAAGCATATTTATTTTTTCATGCGTCTTCGTTTTTTCAAAAACGGAAGGAAGATGATGGGCTTTGATTATGCCGCCCGGCAGATTTGCGAAAGATTCGCGGTCTGAAAGCATGGAAAAGATAATTTCGCCGTCCTTTACATAGGCATTTACCGAAACCTCATTTCCCGATATGTGCTTTTCAAGAATTACTTTTCCGTTTCTCGAATAACTCATGGCACGTTCAAAACACTGCGTGAGTTCTTCAAAATTCTCCGCCATGAAAACGCCTCTCTGCCCCTGCGAATCAACAGGCTTTATCATGAGCGGATAAAAGTGCGCACTTCTTGCCTCATCAAGCGTTTGGCAGACCGTGAAAGGTACGTTGAAAGCATTATCAGTGCCGAGCGCTTTTCGCATAAGATGTTTATTGCAGCAGATTTCTGCGGTTTTACCCGACACAAAATGAAACATATTCAGATTTTCCGCAACTTTGGAAAATGCCGGCACGGCAATATCGCTGCCGACGGAATATATGTAATCTATACTGTTTTCTTTAACATAGCTTTCGATTTTTTCTGCGTCCGTTATATTTATCTGCGCAAAAACATCCGCTTTCGGTATGCCTTTATCGGTGTTTGTATAACTGCACGCATAAACTTCAAATCCGACACTTTTTGCATATTCGATTAAATCAATCTGCGCGTTACCTGCACCCAATACCAGCAGTTTCTTTTTCATATATTACATCTCCAGTCAAGGTATCCTGTCTTACGATATACTGCGGTTCTTTTGTCAGAGTCATAAACATTCTCATAACGTATTCGCCGACAATTCCGACAGCCGACAGTATAAGCCCCGAAAACACACCTGTTTCGGCATAGAGTTTATACTCAAATCCGCTTCCCGAAATACAGGCAATCAACAGGCAGATAAGCGATACTGCAAAAACGGCTATCCCCGATTTCAGTATCAGCCGCACCGGTTTCAATGAGTAATTGAGCAGCGACGTCCACAAATGTATCAGTTTTTTTAAGTTATATCCGCTTTTTCCGCAGCGTCTGTCAAAATGCTCTATATCCGCATTGGCTATTTTTGAAGAAGTGCGCAGAAACAGTCCCTGCAAATTTGAAAAACTGCTCTGGCTTTTGATTATTTCATTGCGCACAAACCGGCGTATTATATACATGGGACATGCTTTAAGGTCTTTGGGTTTATCCAGAAGATAGCACACCGAAATATGACTGAGAGCACTCATGAGGTTTCGGAAAAATCCGTGATGGCGTTTCGGAAATCTGCCGTAAACGATGTCATAACCCTCATTCAGTTTGGCGATGAGTTTTTTTATCTGCGACGGGTGCGTCTGAAAATCGTCGTCCATGCCGAGTATATAATCTCCGCTTGCATATTTCATTCCGGCAAGTATCGCATTATGCTGACCGCAGTTTTTTGCAAGATCAACGCCTATAACACAGTCGTATCTTACGGCAAGTTTTCTGATTTCGGAATAAGTTGCGTCATCAGAGCCGTCGTTTACCAGGACAAACTCATAATCGCAGTAGTTTTCAAGTTCCGCCGCAGTTTTCTCTACAACTTCAGCGATTGTTTTTTCGGCGAAATAGCAAGGTATTACGACCGAAATTTTATATTCATTCATGGTTTGCAGCTCCTTCAGTTACACGGAATAAATGTGCAGATATAAATGTTATTGTTTTCATAGGGTATTGTTCTTATAATAACGGGTTCCATATTATAGCGTTCTTTCATGGTCAGTGTAATTCCGTTTTTCAGGTTCCCGATCGCCGCATAGTAAATGTTTTTATTGGGATCGATCAGTCCGTCAACGGAATTTCTTATTCCGTATTTTGCGTTTCGCCTGAAATAATCTTCGGAATTTATATACCAGTTTCCGAGCGAATCGGTATTTACCGTTCCGTCGTATACGGCAAATGTATCGGACGAGGCTGCTATAAAATCATAGGCGTCATAAAAATAGAAAGTTTCCTCATCGTTTGCCGCAAGCAAATTCAAAACCTCAAGCCTTGAATTTATCATGTGCTGTGTTTTTGCTTTGCCGCAGACAGACTTTTGGTTTGACACGGTTAAACAAACCGCAATTACGGCAATACAGATTTTTGCAGCAGCCTTATATATGCGCATACTTCCCGCTTGAATTTCTGTGTCCGTCTTTTGAAACGAATCGGCAAGCGCAATCATACAGCAGACCGATATTGCCAGAATCATAACCTCCGTCAATCTGTCCATAACTCTTGATATATAGCATAGATACGTCATTTCAAGAAACGTTCCGGCTGCCGTGCAGAGAATAAACGCTGCGCAGACGTATTTTTTATTTTGGCAAAGCACAAATGTGCCGTATACAAGAAGCACGGCGGCAAATGCCGTCTGATACAGAACTCCGGACTGCAAAAAATACGACGGTACTTCAACAGCGGATTTCAGTATCCTTGAAACAACCGGCAGACCGTTATGGCGCGACTTGGTTATATTTGCAACGGAACGCATTTTCTCGGTTGTGATTTCGCTGTCAAGATCAAGATAACGCGCGGAAATATCGTAAAACACCGTTTCATCTATGCCGGCTCTGTCATAAAAAGATTTGTTTTCGTTATACGGCGGAATTGCACCGAAATCATAAACCAAAGAGCGCGCGGTATTGAAAGCTCTGTACTGCGCATCAACATTCCTGTTATCGGCAGCCTGCACGCAAAAGCAAAGCGCTGCGGTCAGAAACATTGATACAATATATTTGAATATGTATTTTTTATCCGAAAATTTATCGTTTATCAGCCTTATTAAAACCGCAAGCACCGCCGCAGGAAACACCATCATAAACACTTTCATGCGTATTGAAAAGGATATTGCCGCGAAAATGCCCGTACACAGCAGATATAACGGACTTAATTTATTTTTCGGCATATACCAGAGCAAAACAAGCCATGCTATCGCCGTAAACGCCGCCGTAAGTGTAAACTGCGGAAGAACAAGGTGCTTCTGAACAATAAAAAGATAAAAAAGCAGATATATTGCAAATCCGGTTTTTATATTTCCCGTACCGTTTGATTCCGAAAGAACAAAATAACAGACAATACTCGCCGGAATCAATATGCAGAGTACCGAGGCAATTCCGTACCACGGTACGGACGGCGTTATTTTATAAAGTCCCGACAACACCCATGCAGCCGGATATTTCATAAACACAAGCGTATTTCCCGGCTCTCCCGTATATGCTCCGGAAACGATAAGGCTCATTCTGTAATCGTCATTTGTTGCAAACGCAGAACCGTAAAACGCAAAGCTCAGCAAAAACAGCACGGTATTAAGCAAAAGCGAAAATGCAAAAAGAAGGACTTTTCTCTTTTTTGACGTTAAATCCATATGCCTAACACCTTCCCGACAGATCCTTTTCCGGCAACGTAATTACATCTTTTTGCGTTTTCTGCTCATCACCTATCTCGTCTGCCGCTCTTTTCTTTTTCGCACAAATAAACACGTATATAACAACAATAACCAACGCCGTAAAGAATACGGAAGCCGCAACAAGCACCGTCATCTGAAAATCGCTGTACACAGGCGTAGTCATATATGATTTACGGTAAAAATCAAGCACATATATGCTCTTTCCGAGAGTTTCGTCATCGGGATCGCTTACAGTTATTATCATTATGTTATGTTCTGCGTCTGTTACAACATCGGTGCCCGAAATCTCAACTATATTGTTTCTTTCCTCCGCCGAAGCCTTGACTGACAGCTTTTGCTGCTTTTTTGAAACGCCTATTCTGTAATATCCTTTTGTTTGTTCAAAATCGATCGGGAAAAGACCGTTATTTATCTGAATGCCGGACAGCAGAAACGAACGGTTTACATTGGAATCCACCTTAGCCTCGCGGTAAATATAAAGTGCATATTCATACCGAACGCCGTCGGAGTCGGTCACGGTCATAACGGCTCTTTTGCGTTTTCCCTCGGCAAGGTTTTGGTTTCCGATAACTTCTACTTTTGCATTTTTATCTATGGTTCTTATATCAAGCTCTGCGTATGTACATTCATTCGGCAGAATAATATAAAAATTTCTCGCCGAATCACGGAATTGCGGCGACATGGTTCCGTTTAAGCACCGCAGAAATTCAAGTCCGCCTTTTTCGCCTTTTGCATATATCTTCAGTGTATACGTTGCAAAATTGCCTTTTGTATCGCTTACGGACACGGTAACGGTCTGCTCCGTGCCGGGATATACTTTCTGTCCGTCGCCTTCAATTCTGACGCTGCATTCCTCGCTTTTCGGCACCGCAATGATCTGCGGCAGGTTTTCTCCCTCATCAAGCTCCACGGTATAGAAGAACGTATCTTTATCAAACTGAATCATAAAGCCGTTGGTAACATCAAGGTCTTTAAGCAGAGAGACAGACTCTGCATTGACATTTGTGAAAAGCAGCACGCTTGCCGCGAACAGCATTATATAGAAAGAAAATTTACGCATAATCTGTCACCCCGTTATAATCAAAATCAGCGGCACCCCGGTTAAGGAAGTGCCGCATACGTTTCTTAATCGGCAAACAAAACCGTTATTTCATAGGTCTTGGTTTTTCCGCCTATTGTAATATCCGCCGAAACTTTTGATTCGCCGTTGTCTGTCTGTTTAACGATATAGTAGCTTCCGGGATTTCTTTGAACCTTGGAATCCATCTCGTCTGTCAAAGTCAGCCTTCCGCTGTCTATAACGCCGGTCTGAGACATATACAAAGCTACATTTTTTGCACCCTTGGACGCAGTAATTGTGATCGTTTGCGCATCGTGATCTGTCACAATTTCCGAAGCTCTCAATGCGCGGATACTATCAAAATCAAATCCGTCGGCAAAATTTACTTTCAGCGTATATTGCTTTGTAACCTTACCTATTGTGACATCGGCCGCAACCGACGCAGAGCCTGTTCCGTCATCTTTAATGTAGAAGCTTCCCTCATTCTGCACAACACTTGCACTCAGAGCGTCCGAAAGAACAATGCTGCCGTCTTTTATAATATCATTCTGTGCTTTGTACACCGCAATATTTGAAACCGCACCGTCGGAATCAAGAGTAATGGTTCTTGTCTCATGATCAACGGTTATATTCTTGGTTCTAAGAGTACGTATGCCGGTAAAATCAAATCCGTCCTCAAAATTAACGGTAAGCGTATACTGCTTTGTTATACCGCCGATATTTACGTCCACAACAACGGATGCCGTACCGTCTCCGGTATTATTTATATAAAAGCTTCCGTCATTCTGAGTTACATCGGCACTCAATTTATCCGCGAGAGTTATCTGCATATTGCTCTGCTCTCCGAGCTGGTATTTATAAACGGCAATATTGGAAACTCTGCCGTCTGAATCCATCGTAATTGTCTTTGCAGAATGGTTTGCGGAAATATTTTTTGCACGCACGCTGCGAACGGTTGAAAATGCAAATTCCGTTTCCTGCGTAAAATCAACGATTACTTTATATACGCTCGTTTGTGTGCCGATTGTATAATTTACGTCAAATTCCACGCTTGTGCCGTCTGTCGGTCTTTTTACGAATATACAGCCCTGCCAGTCTACAAACACAGGCTCCTGCGAAGAGGTGGATTCCTCAAACGTCGAATATGTGGGATAGGTTCCGACAGGCGTTATAACCCCGTTGTAATTTCCGGGAGTTCCCTGATATTTTGTAAGTCCGATATACTCGATTCCGGCGTCGGGTGTAATGTGTATCTCGTTTCCGGCAACGTAACCTGCATCTGTTCCGTAAACAATGTCCTTCTGTGTAGAACCTAACTTTCTCTGATACATTCTCAGGTTCTCCGCAACAAACTCATTGAAATTGACGGAAAGAGTGTATTGCTTTGTCACTTCGCCGACGGTAACATCAACCGTCACTGCAGCCGTTCCTGCATTGTTTATAATGTAAAAACTTCCGGGGTTCTGCTTTACCGACGCGTCCTTTGCATCGGCAAGCTTTATTGTTCCGCCGGGTATTACAACTGACTGATCATGGAAAACGGCGATATTTTTTACGTTTCCGTCCGCCGTCATTGCAATGGTCTTTGCTTTATGGTCAACGTATATATCCTTTGCGCGGAGAGTCCTTATTGTTGTAAAATCAAATTCGGTATCGGGTTCTTCAACCTGATTTTTCGTAAACTTCGCCGTGTAGGTTTTGTCCGCGGTTACATTGCCGACTGTAAATTCCGCCGTGTCGCACACCTTTGTTTCGCCGTCGTACCAGCCGTCAAAGGTGTAGCCGTCGTTTGCCGTTGCGGTGAGAGTTATGCTTTCGCCCTCTGTTACTTCTCCGCCGCCGGAAACAGTACCGCCTGTTTCAGCTTTTGCCGTTATGACATAACTTTTGGTTTCAAGTCCGCTGACTGCCCTGTTGTCGCCTGCCCAGTCATAAACTATCAGATTGGGAGTCGCGCCGACAACCTCGGTAGCAGTTTGTTTGTCTGCATAAAAAGCGCCGGACGGAAGTGCAGCATTCGCCCAGCCTTCGCCGAAGATTAAAGTGGTTGCCGGCATATTATCTGCAAAATTATCAAGGCATGTGTTTTCATTCAAAGTAAACGTGCTCAGATCAAGGGTTGTAAATGCGCTGCTTTTTTTGCCGCAGTATCTTAACATTCCGCTCATATTGATAACATTTGAAGTGTCAAACTTATCTTTAAAATCAAGTGTAAATGCCGTGGAAGTATAACCGCACATCCAGAACATTTTGCTCATATC
The DNA here is from genome assembly GCA_934446675.1 of uncultured Eubacteriales bacterium. Classification (GTDB taxonomy): domain Bacteria; phylum Bacillota; class Clostridia; order Oscillospirales; family CAG-382; genus UMGS1387. The sequence continues at coordinate 9,485 of CAKSEL010000018.1, read as the reverse complement.
AGTAACATTTGACGTATCAAATTTATCTCCGAGGTCAAGTGTCATTTCCGTGGACTTATAGCCGCAGAAATAAAACATCTCTGACATATTGGTAACATTGTATGTGTCGAACATATCTCCCAAATCAAGTGTAAATACCGGACAATACTGACCGCAGCCCGAGAACATACCCGACATATCAGTAACATTTGACGTATTGAACTTATCTCCCAGATCAAGTGTGAACACCGTGGAATTCTGACCGCAGCCCGAGAACATACCCGACATATTTGTAACATTTGACGTATCGAACTTATCACCTAAATCAAGTGTGAACACCTGAGACTTATAACCGCAGTAAGAAAACATATAACTCATGTCAGTAACATTTGATGTGTCAAAATTATCTCCCAAATTCAGCGTGAATACCGTGGAATAATTGCCACAGTGGGAAAACATATCACTCATGTCAGTAACTTTTGACGTGTCAAATCTATCACCAAGGTCAAGCGTCATTTCCGTGGTTTTATAGCCGCAGTAGTAGAACATACATTTCATATTGGTAACGTTTGAAGTGTCAAAATTATCACCCAGATCAAGTGTAAATACCTGACAATCGTTGCCGCATCTCCAGAACATATACTGCATATCGGTAACATTTGATGTATCAAAGTTATTTCCGAGATCAAGTGTAAACACCTGAGAATTATAACCGCAGTCAGCAAACATCTGTTTCATATCAGTGACATTCGATGTGTTCAGCATTTCAAGTCCGGTTATTCTGTCAATTTTTCTGCCGTAATTAAATGCATATGCAAGGCTGTCTCCGGCTATAATTCTTCCGTAGCCGCCGATGTACAGCTCTGTACCGTCAACCCATGCCTTTACGCTGCCGTCGCTGTTTGCGGAATAATCCGAGTAGGATATACCGGTCAGGTCATAATCCTCCAAATCCACAAAATGCACGGCGGTAAATTCGTCCGCACCGTATTCTGTAATACCGTCTTTCTTTACTTTTGTTAAAAGTCCGGTGTAAACACTTGTGCTGAACAGGCAGGATTTCTTGTAAGTCTGAATTTTAAGATAGTTTCTATCCGTGTTCGCTGTCGTGTCGATCTCCGTAACATTTTTTAATGTTTTTGAATCCGAGCCGTCCGGGTTATCGCTGTACTCAAGATCCATTATGAGATTATCCGCCAAATGTACTTTCAGCGTACTGGATATTAAAGCCCAGTTGTCCGCGTCGTTATCCACAAAGTACAGCGGTTTGTCACTGTAACATATTTGAATATCCAAAGAAACATAGTTGAAAGACGCTGCAAGACGACCGGTACTCTCAATTTTTCCGGAGTAAAGATAAACATTACCTTTCTCGGCATCCAATGCGTACTCGCTGGCTGTGAGGAGATAACCGTCCAAAAGGTGGAAACTGCCGCCGTTTACGAGAACCGAAATGCTGCCGGTTTTTCCGGTATTATGAACTGTAACGCCGTTCGCATAAACATCTCCGCCGGTTATCAGTATAATTGCTCTGGCGAAGCTGCCGCTTGAAAGTCCGGTTATTATTCCGTTTCCGGTTATCTCAAGGCTGCCGCCCTCCGAGCCGATACCGCAAAGCACGTCATTTGTTTGCGCAATGGCATCCGGTGTGGTCAAAGTCTTTCCGTTTGTGTCCAAAACCAGATAATCCTCTGTATTCGTCAGCGTATTTTCTGCCGTACAGTCATCAAGCAGCTTAATCGTTGCTTTGTTTTCTGCGGCAGTATCCAAAGCGACAGCCGCCTCCCACGCCGCGTCTATCGTGGCATAATACTCCGTGCTTTCGCCGAAAGTAACGCTTGCCGCATTACCCTCTGCAAATGCCGTTATCTGCATAACGTTAAACAATGCCGATATACAGACAAAAAGTAGCAGCAGAACTTTTGCTTTTTTTAACATAATTTCATACCTCACAATTATATTTTCTATATTCACCGGTAAGGATTCTTTTCACCCATTCCGGATTATCACAATACCATTTTACCGTTTGTTTTATGCCGTCGGAAAAATCTGTTTCGGGTTTCCAGCAAAGCCCATTTTGCAGTTTTTCCGAATTTATCGCATATCTTCTGTCGTGTCCCGGTCTGTCCTTTACATAAGTTATCAGAGAACCGGGCTTGCCGAGAATATCAAGTATCGTTTTTACAACCTCAATATTCGACATTTCGCTGTTTCCGCCAACATTGTAAATCTCACCGTTTTTTCCGTTTCTCACAATCATATCGATCGCACGGCAGTGATCCTTTACATACAGCCAGTCGCGCACGTTCTTGCCGTCGCCGTACACCGGGAGTTTTTCTTCTCTCAGAGCTTTCATAACCATAAGCGGTATAAGCTTTTCGGGAAACTGATACGGTCCGAGGTTGTTTGAACATCTTGAAATTGTAACCGGTGTTCCGTAAGTCCTGTAATACGCCAAGCAAAGCATATCCGCCGACGCTTTTGACGCCGAATAAGGGCTTGACGGTCTTATCGGCGAATTTTCATCGAATTTAAGCTCAGGTCTGTCAACCGGCAGATCTCCGTAAACCTCATCGGTTGAGATCTGGTGAAAACGCTTTATGCCGAAGTAATTTACCGCGTCAAGCAGAACCGATGTACCGAGAACATTTGTCTTTAAAAACACTTCTGGATTTTCAACGGAACGGTCAACATGGCTTTCGGCTGCAAAATTTACAATACAGTCCGGTGCGTATTGCCCGACAACCTTATAAACCGCCTCTTTATCGCAAATATCCGTTTTGCGGAAATGAAATCTGCCGTCGGACTGAAATTCCGAAATATTATCATAGTTTCCGGCATAGGTCAACTTATCCGCGCAAACAACTTCGTCATCGGGATAGCTTTCAAGTATATATCTTATATAATTTGTTCCTATAAAACCTGCGCCGCCGGTAATTAAATGCTTCATACATCACCACCCGCCAATCTCAGGATATATTTTCCGTAATCGCTGTTTTCAAGCTCTTTTCCCAATGCCGCAAACTTTCCGCTGTCAATAAAATGTCTGCGCCATGCGATTTCTTCGATACACGATATGTAATATCCCGTTTTTTCCTGTATCATTCCGACAAACTCTCCCGCCTCATGAAGAGCCCTGGGACTTCCGGTATCAAACCACGCCATTCCTCTCCCGAACCGCTTTATCTTCAAGCTGCCGCGCCTTATATATTCGTTATTTACGGCGGTTATTTCAAGTTCTCCGCGTTCCGAAGGCTTTATACTCTTGGCAATTTCCACAACATCATTGTTATAGAAATAAAGTCCGGGTACGGCATATTTTGATTTCGGAACCTTCGGTTTTTCCTCTATTGATATAACCTTTCCGTCATTATCAAACTCACATACTCCGAAAGACGACGGATCGTTTACCGGATATCCGAATACAAATGCTCCGTCAAGCTCGCGCACGGCTGATTGCAAATTTTCGGTCAGGTTATGCCCGTAAAACAGATTGTCGCCGAGAACAAGGCAAACATCGTCAGTTCCTATAAAGCTTTCTCCTATCAGAAAAGCGTCCGCAATTCCTCTCGGAACCTCCTGCTCCGCATACGATATATTAAGTCCGAGTTTTTCTCCCGTACCGAAAAGCCGTTCAAAAGAAGGTATATCATTTGGCGTTGAAATAATTAAAATGTCCCTTATATCGGCAAGCATCAGGGTTGACAGCGGATAATAGATCATGGGCTTGTCATACACCGGCAAGAGCTGTTTTACCAAGGCTCTTGTTGCCGGGTAAAGACGTGTTCCGCTGCCTCCGGCTAAGATTATTCCTTTCACAGTTATTTACTCCGTTAATTACTGAATTGCTTTTCAGTATATTGCTTTACTTGTTTCTTTCTATCAGTATCTGGTCTGTCTTATTACGCAGCAAAAGCAGCATATCAAGCTCTTTAAGCGTAATATCAAGCCCTTCCTTTGCAAACAGTGCCAGCATTCCCGACAGGTACTCGGTCTTTGTTATATCATTTCTGCACAATGCAAGTTTTTTAAGCTCATCTTTCAGCTTTTCGTTGGTATCAAGTTCATAATTGAATCTTGCCACCTTATCAAACGTTACCTTTCTCTTTCTGAAAAACACTGTTTTCACCTCCGGGCAGTCAGTACCGTTACATCTAAGTATAATAAAAAACCACCCTTCCGGATGGCTTTTGACGTAATTGGTTAATTTTGGAACGCGATTGGTCTTGACGGACATCAGGAATTCAGTATAATACAAGCCGTCAGTATTCCGCCGTCAAGGCTGTACTTGATATCGCCGTCATATTTTCGTATTGCCGAAAGCATACCGGCTATTCCGATGCCGCGGTTTTTGATCATATTGTTTTCTATGGAAATATCCTTTCTGCATGGATTTGAGCATACGATAACGGTCTTATCCGCAACTGTGCGTATATTGACATTTATTTCGCCGTCGGAATTACATTCAACGCAGCCGTTTACTGCATTTTCGAGCAGATTTGACAAAACGGCAACAAAGTCCATATCCGATACAGCAGTATTCTCACCGGTATCGGCTTCGACGCTGACGGCAATTCCGTTTTTCATTGCTTTTGTATAAAAGCTGTTCAAAATAGCGTTCACCGTTATATTCGGGCAAAAATCGTTAAGCTTTGCCGCGTCAAGACTGTCGTCATACTGTTCCAGATAATTCAGAGCCTCTTGAATTTCGCCTTTTTTCAACATTTGCGCAATGTTCTGATTATGATGTCTGAAATCATGGCGCACCGTCTTTGCCGTCAGCTCATTTTCCTTTGCGGTTTTAAGCTGCCCCTGCAAGTAAGCCACGTTCCTGCTAATCAACTCGGTGTTGCTTTCATCTATCATTGATTTTACAGTGCCGAAAATGACCCACAAAATTGATATGTATATTAAAACAAAAACGGCAAAAAGAGGAATGTATTTGTTGATATGTCCGTATTCGGCATTGAACAATACCAGAAATAACGCGAATATAATCAGAAACAAAAGCGAAACGACAGATATCGAGTACCACGTTTTACGGCGCTTTCCCGACACGGCTCTTACCGCAGGACGCAAAAAGCGCATATATATTAAAGCAGCCGGTATGAATAGGAAGGTTCTTATGATATTTCTCGCATAATATACGGTTGTTTCCGACGCGCCTTTCAAAAATATGCTGCACAGTATAAGCGAAATACACACAAACATACTGAATGCATTTGCATAGCTGATAAACAGAAATATTTTTTTACACACCGGATCGGCAGATGTCAGCAGAAAGACGAAAAAAGCCGCGATAATAGTAACGGTGAATCCGACTGCATAAAAAAACGGACTGTCTCCGAACACAGCATAAGAAACAGCTACAATGCTCACAAACGAGATGCCGAACACGGAATATATTGCCAATGTTTTCCGCGCGGAATATTTCGGTTCGGTCATTGCCCAGAATGAGATAAGGTGTGAAACGCCGAGCAATACCCATGCAGCAATCATACGTATCATTTATTCATTGCCTCCTCGCGGTAAAAATCGAAATACCACTCCTTAACGTCGTTTCTCAGGCGTCTCGGAATAGGTATATTCTGTCCGTTTACCATAATAAGCTCTGTTTGGAGAATACTCTGCACGCATCTTAAATTCACGATATACGAAGCTCCTACGGATATAAAGCCTTTAACATTGTCAAACAGACTTTTCATATCTGCAAGAGTGGTATGCGTTTTGATATTCTTTCCCGATTTTAAGTATATTTCGACGTTATGGTTTTTAGATTCCATATACAGCACCTGATACAAGTCGATACGGTGTATTTCCCGTCCGCTCGTCACGGATACAAACAGACGTCTCTTTCTTTTTTCTATTATTCTGTCAAGCGTATCCGTAAGTCTTTCCCTTGTAAAGGGTTTTGTAAGATAATCGTTGACATGCAGCGCAAAGGCTTCAACCGCAAAATCCGTGCTTGTTGTCAGAAAAATGATGTCTGTATTATCCTCGCTTTTGGTTTTGAGTTCTTTTGCAATTTCGGTTCCGAGAATGCCCGGCATGCAAATATCGAGCAGCGCAATGTCCGGAACTCCGTTTTTGCTTATGCCGTCCAGCATATCAAGAGGATTTACATAACAGTTGATTTTTATAAGCAGATCCGGGTGAGCATTTGCATATTCCGATACGATTGTCTTAATGCTTTCAAGCTCTTTTTTCTGATCGTCGCATATTGTAATATTCATTCTCAAAACCTCCCTCCCCGACCCGTATACGGTTCGGCAATTAAAGACACCTTTATCCATATTAAACCTTTTATTTATAATACCACACATTTCCGGTTTTGTCATCATTCTAAAGTATGATTTTAATTTTTTTGAAAATTTACAGAAAAGAATGACGGAACCAGTCGTCTGTACAGCGCCGGAACCGTCACTTTACGCTAATTTCATTTCTAACACAAAACTATCATGTTTGTAACGTCCTCACTCTTTATTCAAAACTCTATCATATTCGCGCCTGAATTTCAATACTTGTTTCAAATTTTTAAAGCCGTCACCAAAAGTATAAACTCTCCGCAAATTTTCAATACAGTACGCCAAACTCTATTCCTGTATAGTAATATTTGAGTATTTCGAGATAGCTTTTGCCCTGTTTTGCAAGCTCATCGGCACCGTACTGGCTCATACCGACACCGTGACCGTAGCCGTAGGTTTCAAAATTTGCGCCGTTTTCGTCAAAGGTTACGCAGAAATCGTCGGAACGCAGTCCGAGTTTCCTTTTCAGCGCCTTTTTATCAAAACTTTCACCGAGAATCTTTAAAGTTTCCGCCGAGCCGTATTCATTATTTTCAACTTTAAACGCACTCTTTCCAGAAGAAGAGCATTCCGCCGCCTTTGAACTGTCCGAAAACAGCTTTGACGCGAAAGTGCCGTAATCAAAGCTGTAAGTTTTTCCGCAAACGCTCTTACTCTCCGGCGCGTCAACCGGAACAAGATACGGGATATTCCCTCCCCATACTTCGGCGCTGCTCTTTGTCCTATGCCCGCTTGCCGCATGGTACACGGCATTTATCGGCTGAGAATCATAGAGCGCAATTACGCCCTTCGTCGCGTTTACCGCACCGCGTATCTTTTCAAGGCGTTCTTTTGCGTAATCGCCCTTTTGCAAATAATCCTCTTGAGAAATATAGCTCTGGCAATGTCTGTAATCTGTGCAGACATCAGCTCCGTCGTGACCGTCGGCGGCTCCCAGAAGCATTTTTCTGACCGAGAAGGTTCTTGCTGCAACCGCCTGTGCCATAAGCGCCTGTGTTTCAAAGCTCGACGGCATTTCCGCGGCGACGCAGCACGTTACATATTCTTCAAGATCCATTTCCGCTGTCGTCTTTTGCGTATGCAGATACACGCTTATCTTACCGTCTGCGCCCGGCATATCGACTTTCCCGATCTTTATTTCCTCTTTCGGCATTTCCAACGTTTTCGGGCTTTCTTCAGCGTCTGTTTCGGAAATCCGGGCGTCGTTTTGAGGTTCCGATGAATAATCGGTTTCGTAATTATTCATTTTTTGCGTTTCATCGGGCGTTTGCGCATTATATTTTGAATTATTTTGCTTTGACGTGCCTCCGAAAACCGATAAATACTTGCTGTTTTCGGCATTATAGACACTTTTGGGCGGCTTTTCCGAGCCGTACTCTCCTGCGCACACCGCAATACCGGTACACATTGCAAACACCGCAAGGCGCAGAATTATTTTCTTTATACGTCTGTTTTGAAAACAAATATGCATAATTTTCATTTACCTCTTGCATTTTAAAGGTTTTTATGTTAGAATATTCCCATTATTAACAACATTTATTCAGTTCCGGGGGGAAAAAAGCATGATATACGACAACTATCCCGAAAGTCTGCTCGCATTATCGCAGATGTGCAAGGACAGCTACGCCATACCGCAAAAAGCCTTTGAGACCTCAAACGTTAAACGCGGATTGAGAAATTCCGACGGTTCTGGCGTTGTTGCCGGCGTTACGAATTTAGGTCTTGTCCACGGTTATGTCCTGTACGAAGGCGAAAAGCGTCCCGATGAAGGCAAGCTGTTTTACAGAGGCTACGACGTTGAAAAACTTGTCGACGGATATGTAAACGAAAACAGATACGGTTTTGAGGAATGTGCATTTCTGCTGCTTTTCGGTTTTCTTCCGACGTCAGAACAGCTCGACACTTTCAACAAGCTGACAAATTCATACGCCTTTCTCCCGGCAAATTTCACCGAGGACGTAATTATGCGCGCACCGAGTGCAAACATAATGAATAAGATGCAGTCAAGCGTCCTTTCTCTCTATTCTTATGACAGCGATCCGGAAGATATGACTATCGACAACCAGCTCCGCCAGAGCATACAGCTTATTGCAAGGCTTCCGATAATCGCGGCGCACGCATACTCGGTAAAACGCCACTGCTTTGATCAGGACAGCCTGCTGTTACACCGTCCGAAAGAAGGTTTATCCACCGCGCAGAACTTTATGAGACTGCTCGGACAGGACGTATCCTTTGACGAGGACGAGGCAAGGCTGCTTGACATATGTCTTGTGCTTCACGCTGAGCACGGCGGCGGTAACAACTCGACCTTCACCTGCCGCGTGGTTTCCTCCACAAACTCGGACATATATTCTTCCATTGCGGCTGCCATCGGTTCTCTCAAAGGTCCGAGACACGGCGGCGCCAACATCAAAGTCGAAGAAATGTTCACAGAGATAAAGGAAAACGTCAAAGACTGGAAAGACGACGAGGAAGTATACGACTACTTAAAGAAAATTCTTACCAAAGAAGCGGGCGACGGCAGCGGTCTTATATACGGTATGGGACACGCCATTTACACACAGTCCGACCCGAGAGCTTTGGTACTCAAGAAAAACGCGCTCAGCCTTGCCGAAAAGAAAGGCTATATGTCGGAATTTGACTTACTAAGAAAAATAGAGGCGATAACGCCCAAAGTGTTCAAGGACGTCACCGGAAACGACAAGGCAATGTGTGCAAACGTCGATATGTACTCGGGACTTATTTACAGAATGCTGGGTATCCCGCCCGAGCTTTACACTCCGCTGTTTGCAACCGCACGCGTTGCCGGCTGGTGCGCACACAGGATAGAGGAGATTTTGACCGGCGGAAGAATTATGCGTCCTGCTTACAAAACTCCCTACAACTTAAAGGAATACAAGCCGATTAGCGAAAGATAAGAATTGACATTTGTAAAAATACACACAAAAAAGCACGGTTTTTACGCCGTGCTTTGATTTTTGATACAGTGCATACAAAAGAAAAAGCCGCCCTGCGGACTAATTACAGGACGGCTTAAACTTTCAGCCGCGCTCTTTACGGAGCGCTTTTATTTTACTTTTCTTCGGGCTTTGTGATAACCACTTTATACTTGTTTTCAAACCACTCAACATCTGCACCGAGTTCTTCGGAAATAAAGCGCACGGGAGTGTAGGTGCGGTCATTCTCAATAAATGCTGCGGA
>CAKSEL010000017.1 GCA_934446675.1 uncultured Eubacteriales bacterium | reverse complement strand
TGTGCGTAGCCAGTATTCATTAGGGCTATGCCCGAAACTGAAATACCCCCCGTTTTACGGGGGGATGTTTATTGTATCCGATTTTAAATAAGTACTATTTCCCGAGAATAACGCTCCATGCCTCTGTAAGCTTTTCAGTGTTCCATGCGGCGTTTGCGGGGGAGGTTGACGGCAGGCATACCGACGGGATTTTAACGGATAACTCCGGAAAGAACTTGAGATAAAGACCGTATGCGGTTTTACCGTTCAGAAAAATGCGGTTTATGCGCGTTTCTGAAACAAGAGTCGGAATGTCGTTTGGCAAAGCGTCTTTTATTGAGCTGTCTGAACTTTTAGATATGCTGCATGAGCCGATTACGTCCCAAAGCGCTATTTTATGCGCATTTAAAAAGTCGGTTTTCTCACTGATTGTTACCGGGACGGAACAGCCGTAAAGAGAACTTGTGACTTTCCAGAAACGGTTTTGCGCATGACCGTAATAAAAACTGTTCTCGCGCGATTTTACCGACGGAAAGCTGCCTAAAATGAGAATTTCGGAATTTTCGTCAAAGACAGGCTCAAACGGGTGCGTAAGATGTGTGCGTTTTTCATCAGTCATCTTCAAAATAGTTTATTCTCATGGCGCGTCTTACGTCGTGCAGAGTCCGTGCTGCGGTTTCTCTTGCGGCTTCGCTGCCTTTTTTGAGAACGTCGCGCACATAGCCGGGATTTTTCGCAAATTCCTCTCTGCGCGTTCTTATGGGTTCGAGCGTTTCCTCCATGACCTTGCATAAGAAACGCTTTATTTTGACGTCGCCTAAGCCGCCGCGCTCATAGTGCGCCTTTAATTCGCCGAGGTTTGCGTATTCGGGAAGATAGCGTTCAAAATGCTCGTCGCGGCAGAATGCGTCAAGATACGTAAATACCGTGTTTCCCTCAATATGACCGGGATCTGAAACCTGAACGTGCAGAGGATCGGTGTACATGCTCATGATCTTCTTGTTTACTTCGTCCGCGCTGTCGGCAAGATATATGCAGTTTCCGAGAGATTTGCTCATTTTCGCTTTGCCGTCAGTTCCCGGTAAGCGCGTGCAGACCTGATTTTCTGGAAGAACGGCTTTTGGCTCTACAAGAACCGGAGCGTAGATGGAATTGAACTTGCGCACGATTTCGGTCGCCTGTTCTATCATGGGCAGCTGATCCTCTCCGACAGGCACGGTGTCAGCCTTGAAAGCAGTAATGTCAGCAGCCTGGCTTATAGGATAGCAGAAAAATCCCGTAGGAATGCTTGCCTCGAAATTTCTCTGTATAATTTCGGCTTTGACCGTCGGATTTCTCTGAAGGCGCGAGACCGTTACAAGATTCATGTAGTAAAATGTAAGCTCGGTAAGCTCAGGAATAAGCGACTGAATAAAAATCGTGGATTTTTCGGGATCCAACCCAGCTGCAAGATAGTCGAGAGCCACTTCAAATATGTTTGAGCGCACTTTGCCGGGATTTTCAAAGTTGTCCGTAAGTGCCTGCGCGTCCGCAATCATTATGTAAATGTTTTCAAAGTCTCCCGTGTTCTGAAGCTCGACTCTGCGCTTTAATGAGCCGACATAATGACCTATGTGGAGCTTTCCCGTCGGTCTGTCGCCGGTAAGAATTATCTTTTTCAATTCAGTGCCTCCGAAAATATTAAAAATACTGTTAAATCTTTTGTTATTATACTCTTTTCGTACTGCTTTGTCAACGTGTATTGACTTTGAAACGGATCTGTGGTACAATTATAAAAAATAACCCCTGACGTAAGGAATGTAAAACGCATATCCGAGCCAAAGGCGTGAAAATATATGCATTTTTTGAAAAACACGCACGTAAAACGTGTATTTTTCGCATTGTTGCCGCGTCCTTTGGTGTTATCCGTAAGGCTGCGGTTATTTTTATGTTTAAAAGGAGATGAAAATTTATGGAAACAAGAATTGCCGTTATCGGCATAATAATCGAGAATACCGACAGCGTTGAAAAGCTCAACGCATTGCTCCATGACTATTCAAAGTATATAATCGGCAGAATGGGGCTGCCGTACAGACAGAAAAACGTAAACGTCGTAAGTATTGCAATTGACGCACCGCAGGACGAAACCGCGTCTCTTACGGGAAAAATCGGCAAGCTTGACGGAGTAAGCGTAAAGACCGCGTATTCAAACGTTGTAACAACCGAAAATGAATAAAAACGCTTTTGAACTTATTGATAAGCTTGAAAAACATAACAGTCTCGAGCTTGACGAATACACGGCGCTTGCCGAAAGCTTTGACAAAGATACCGCAAAGTACGCGGCACAAAAAGCAGATAGTGTCAGAAAAAAAGTCTACGGAAATAAAGTTTTTATCCGCGGACTTATCGAAATAAGCAATATCTGCAAAAATAACTGCCTGTACTGCGGCATACGCGCCGAAAATTCTCATTGCGACAGATACAGGCTGACCAAAGATACGATACTGTCCTGCTGCGATGTCGGATATAACAACGGTTTTCGCACTTTTGTAATGCAGGGCGGAGAGGACGCGTATTTTACTGACGACGTTATGTGCGGCATTGTGTCCGAAATCAAAAACAGGTACCCCGGCTGCGCCGTAACGCTCTCGCTCGGTGAACGCGGATATGACAGTTTTAAAAGGCTGTACGGCGCCGGAGCCGACAGGTATCTGCTCAGACACGAGACGGCAAGTAAATCTCATTATGAAAAGCTGCACCCGGAAAGTATGTCGTTTGAGCACAGAATGGACTGTTTAAAACAGCTTAAAAGCATAGGCTTTCAGACCGGCTGTGGATTTATGGTGGGTTCTCCGTATCAGACAAGCCGCAATATCGCAGAGGACTTGAAGTTTGTGGAGAGTTTCAGCCCCGAAATGTGCGGAATAGGTCCGTTTATACCGCACAGCGAAACTCCGTTTGCAAATTTTCCGCAGGGCAGCGCCGATCTTACCTGTTACCTTGTGTCGCTTATAAGGCTTATAAAACCTAATATTCTTCTGCCGGCTACAACCGCACTCGGTACAGTAATGAAAAACGGGCGCGAAAAGGGAATAATGAGCGGAGCAAACGTTGTGATGCCCAACCTTTCTCCCGTCGGTACGAGAAAAAAGTATGAGATATATCAGAATAAGCTTTCAAGCGGAGGAGAGTCTGCGGAAGGACTTGCCGCTCTAAAAAAATCCATGTCCGATATAGGATATGAAATAGTGACCGATGTCGGTCATATCAAAAAAGCATAAAAATAAAAATCTGACGTAAAGAAAATCTGATCGAAAGAGGTATAAAAAATGGCAATTTACGATCCCAAATCATTAAAGGCGGAAGAATTTATCAACGACGCCGAAATTCTCGAAACCCTGCGCTATGCCGACGAGAATAAGGAAAACTATGAGCTTATTGACGCAATACTCGAAAAGGCGCGCCCCGTAAAGACCGATAACGGATATGTCTGTCGCGGGCTTACGCATAGAGAGGCGTCGGTGCTGCTCGCCTGCGAAAATAAAGAAAAAGTCGAAGAAATATATAAGATAGCCGAGGAAATAAAGCTTGCCTATTACGGCAACAGAATAGTAATTTTCGCACCGCTCTACCTTTCAAACTATTGTGTAAACGGCTGTCTGTACTGCCCGTATCATATGAAGAATAAGCATATACCGCGCAAGAAACTTACGCAGGACGAGGTTCGCGCCGAGGTCATAGCGCTTCAGGATATGGGACATAAAAGACTTGCGATAGAAGCCGGCGAAGACCCCGTAAATAACCCGATAGAGTATATTCTCGATTGTATAAAGACTATTTATTCCGTACACCATAAAAACGGACAGATACGCCGCGTAAACGTCAACATCGCAGCTACAACCGTCGAGAATTACCGAAAGCTGAAAGAAGCCGGAATAGGAACGTATATACTTTTCCAGGAGACATATCATAAGCAGAGCTATCTCGAACTGCACCCGACAGGACCCAAACATGATTACGATTACCATACCGAGGCAATGGACAGAGCCATGGAGGGCGGAATAGACGACGTGGGACTCGGAGTGCTTTTCGGACTTGAAAAATACCGCTATGAGTTTGCCGGAATACTAATGCACGCAGAGCACCTTGAGGCTGTTCACGGCGTAGGACCTCATACCATAAGCGTGCCGCGCGTAAAGCATGCAGACGATATAGATCCCGATGTGTTTGATAATTCGATACCCGATGAAATGTTTGAAAAGATTATAGCCTGTATACGCCTTGCCGTGCCTTATACCGGCATGATAATCTCAACGCGCGAATCCGAGGAAGTGCGTTCAAAAGCGCTCAAATGCGGAATATCCCAGGTGAGCGGAGGTTCGAGAACGTCGGTCGGCGGATATACCGAAAAGGAACGTCCGCACGATACAGAGCAGTTCGACGTGTCCGATCAGCGTTCGCTTGACGAGGTTGTACACTGGCTTATTGATAACGGACATATTCCGTCGTTCTGTACCGCGTGCTACCGAGAGGGAAGAACCGGCGACAGATTTATGAGCCTTTGTAAGAGCGGTCAGATACTTAACTGCTGCCACCCTAATGCGCTTATGACGCTTGCCGAATATCTCGTGGATTATGCGTCGGACGAAACCAAAAAAGCGGGATTTGAAATGATAGACCGCGAGCTTGAAAGAATACCCAAGCAAAAGGTGAAGGATATCGCAAAGCAGAATATAGAGGATATAAAGAATTCAAACAGACGCGATTTCAGATTCTGATAATATAGTAAATACACTGCGGTGTGCCGGACTTGTTGTTGCCCGGCACATTTTTTTCATAGTTTTGTATTTGTTTTGAAATTTGTGTAAACTAACCGCATAACGCCTTGACATATACGGGGTGGGGGTATATAATTGCAGCGTAATAAGGAAATAATAAAGAGAAGGCGGTGACACGATAAATGGAAAACGGCACAAAGGAGCAAAAAAAGTGCTGCTGCTGTTCGTCGCGCACAAAAAACAGAACGCAGGACGAGTATAACGCGCTTGTACACAGACTTAACCGCGTTGAAGGACAGATACGCGGAATAAGAAAAATGCTTGAAAACAACGCATACTGCATTGATATAATAACGCAGGTGTCGGCAGCAAACGCGGCGCTCAATTCGTTTACGAAGGAATTGCTTTCGGAGCATATAAAAACCTGCGTGATAAACGACATTAAGAACGGAAAGACCGAAACTGCGGACGAACTTGCAAATACACTGCAAAGACTTCTTAAATAAAGCGGGGCGAAGAAAATGGAACAGAACACAAAACACTATAACGTAACCGGAATGAGCTGCGCTTCTTGCAGCGCGCGTGTGGAAAAGGCTGTGACAAAGCTTGACGGCGTTGAGAACTGCGCCGTGAGTCTGCTCACAAATTCGATGAGCGTAACGGGAAACGTAAAACCCGAAACCGTAATTTCGGCGGTGCGCGAAGCAGGTTACGGAGCAAGCTTAAAGGACGCGGCTAAAAAGACGGATAAAGCGCAGGGCGCCGATACCGATACAGGCGAGCGCGAGGAAAAGGCGCGTACAAAGTCGCTTGTAAACAGACTTGTGTACTCGGTAATCTTCCTTGTTGTTCTAATGTATATATCAATGGGACATATAATGTGGGGATTTCCGCTGCCGGAAAGCTTTGCAAATAACCCTATGGCGCTCGGACTTTCGCAGCTGCTGCTTACGATAGCTGTAATGGTCATAAATAAAGAGTTTTTCACGTCGGGCTTTACTGCGCTTGCAAGACGCTCGCCGAATATGGATTCTCTTGTGGCGCTCGGCTCGGCGGCAGCATTTGTTTACAGCACCTATAATCTGTTTTTCATGTCCCATGTGCTGATGGAGGGACATACGGAACACGCCTTTCATATTCTGCATGAGCTGTATTTTGAGTCAGCCGCAATGATACTCGCGCTCATAACCGTCGGAAAGGCGCTTGAGGCGCGTTCAAAAGGAAAGACAGCCGACGCACTCAGAAGCCTCGTCAGACTTACCCCTAAAACTGCGGTGGTAATACGCGACGGAAAAGAACAGACGGTTGACGTGTCGGACGTTGTTTCGGGAGATATATTTACGGTAAAACCGGGTTCGAGTATACCCGTAGACGGAGTTGTGCTTGAGGGCAGCTGTTCTGTTGACGAATCGGCACTTACGGGCGAGAGCAACCCTGTCGATAAACTTGAGGGAGATACCGTGTCGGCAGCTACCGTCAATGTGTCGGGCTTTGTAAAATGCCGGGCGACGAGAGTCGGCGAAGATACAACTCTTTCTCAGATAATCAAGCTTGTAAGCGACGCCGCTGCTACAAAAGCTCCCGCCGCAAGAGTTGCGGATAAGGTTTCTGGAATATTCGTGCCTGCGGTAATAGCAATAGCGCTTGTGACAACGGCTGTGTGGCTTATCGCCGGGCAAGGCGTCGGATTTGCGCTTGCAAGAGGTATATCCGTGCTTGTAATCAGCTGCCCGTGCGCACTCGGACTTGCAACACCCGTTGCAATAATGGTCGGAAACGGCGTCGGCGCAAAGAACGGAATACTTTTTAAAAACTCCGCGTCTCTCGAAAACGTCGGTAAGGTGCGCAATGTGGTTCTGGATAAGACCGGAACCGTTACAGAGGGAAAAATGAGCGTAACGGACGTAGAATGTGCACAGGGGATTGAGAAAAATGTATTTCTTAACGCTGCGCTTTCGGCAGAAGTCATGAGCGAGCACCCGATTGCAGCAGCCGTTGCGGAATATGCGAAAAAAGAGGGCGCAGATCAGAAAAACGTTTCTGATTTCAGAAATATTCCCGGTTCTGGCGTGTCCGCCGTGTACGATAATAAAGAAATACGCGCAGGTAATCTTTCTTTTGTTTCGCAAAACGTAAAAGTACCCGAAAGTACCGTAAAACGTGCAGATCAGCTTTCTGCGGCAGGAAAGACCGTGCTGTATTTTTCACACGGCGATACATTCCTCGGTATTGCAGCCGTAGCCGACACCGTAAAACCCGACGCAAAGAAGGCTGTATCCGAGCTTAAAAATATGGGCGTTTCGGTAACAATGCTTACCGGCGATAACCCGATAACGGCAAATGCCGTCGGAAATGATGTCGGAGTTGACAGGGTAATCGCAGGAGTTCTGCCAGACGGAAAGGAAAGCAGCGTAAGAAAGCTTAAAGAAGACGGTATGACCGCAATGGTGGGCGACGGAATAAACGACGCGCCGGCACTTACATCAGCCGATGTAGGTATAGCAATAGGAGCCGGCACAGACGTTGCAATAGACAGCGCTGATATAGTTCTTATAAAGAGCAAGGTTGAGGATATACCGGCTGCAATAAGGCTTGGACGCGCAACACTGCGCAATATTCACGAAAACCTGTTCTGGGCGTTCTTCTATAACGTAATAGGTATACCTTTCGCGGCAGGCGTATGGTATCCCATGTTCAAGATCAACCTGAATCCCATGTTCGCGGCAGCCGCAATGAGCCTGTCCAGCTTCTTTGTCGTTACAAACGCACTAAGACTTAATCTGTTTGATATAAGAAGCACAAAAAAAGACAGAAAAATCAAGAGCAAACATCAGAATAATAATAAAACGGAGGAAAAAACAATGGAGATCACACTTAAAGTCGAAGGAATGATGTGTCCGCACTGCGAGGCAACCGTAAAAAAGGCACTTGAGGCACTGGACGGCGTAGTAAGCGCCGAGGCGTCGCATGAAAAGAAGAGCGTTGCCGTAAAGACAGACGGAAACGTAAGTAAAGAACTTATCGCAAAGACAATAGAGGATAACGGATATAAGGTTGTCGGCTGAAAAAAATGCATATAGTTTTTGCCGTGTCGGAAGATTTTTTCGGCACGGTTTTTTTGTATGATACGCCATTGCAAATTTATTCTAAGCCGAAATTAATCCGATAAACGCAGTATTCTCGCTGTTTGCCGCGGTTATGCTGCACCTTCAGATACTTCAAGAAGAAAAGTATATGCATGAAACCTTTGGAGAGCGGTATGACGAATATAAGAGACGAGTGTTCAGGTATCTCGGATGTCATAAAAATTAAAAAAACGGTTACTTTTGTTTACTTATCCTTAGCACATTTTCAAAAAACGTGCGCTATACTGTCGTAAGAAAATCAAGGAGAGGATAAGCCTATGAACAATGCCGTAAACAGTAAAAAAAGCGGATTTCTTCGGTCGCTTTCAAAGCCCGTTGAGCTGACGCAGGGAACACCGTGGAAAGTTATACTGAAATATTCGGCTCCGATAATGCTATCGTACTTTTTGCAGCAGATATATGTGCTTGCCGACGCCGTTATCTGCGGACAGGTACTGAGCGTCTGGGAGGTTGCAGGAGTAAACGATACTTTTGCGCTGACGTTTATCTTTTTGCAGTTTGCGTTCGGCTGTACGGCAGGATTCAGCGTCATAACCGCAAAGTGCGTCGGACTTCGGGATAAACGCGGAGTAAAAAGCTCGTTTGCGGCACAGCTTTTGCTTACCTTTGCAATTTCGCTTGTGCTTACGGCTGTTTCGCTTGCGGCGCTTCCTAAAATGCTCGGCGTTATAAACGTAACAAAGGAAAATGCCGTCGTGTATAACGCGGCATACGATTATTGCTTTTACATATTCTTGGGTATATTCGCACAGATGGGATATAACTGCGTCTGCGGAGTGCTGAGAGCCTACGGAGATTCCGTGACGCCGCTTATCTTCCTTGTAATATCAACGGTACTCAATGTCGGACTGGATATACTCTTTCTTGTTCCTTTCGGAATGGGACCTGCCGGCGCTGCGCTTGCGACGGTACTGGCACAGCTTTTAAGTTTTGCCGGGTGTCTTGCGTATACGTTTTTGAGATACGAGGATCTGAGACTTTCTGCCGGCGATTTTAAGCTTACAAAAAGCGTACTCATTTCGCATTTAAAGCAGGGAATACCTCTCGGAATGCAGTTTTCCATTCTCGCCGTCGGCATTATAGTAATGCAGGGCGCAGTTGTAAAATTCGATATAACAGAGGCAGGTACAATGCTTGAAAGCGCACCGGCACAGAACGGATTTGGCGCGGCAAATAAGCTTATAAATTTCCTCATGGCTTTCTTCAACGGACTTGCGTCGGGAATACTCGGATTCAATGCGCAGAACCTCGGCAAAAACGATAAAAAGCGCATAAGACAGGGTACGCTCCAGTCGCTTGTCATAATGCTTGTTATATATGCCGTCTGCCTTGCCGCAGGACTTGCTTTGTCTGTCGGCGGAACATACCAGTATATATTTATGAGCGCAGATAAGGTAACTGCGGAGTCTATTATGTACGGAAATACGTATATTTATATAGATATAATACTGTACTTTGTTTTGGGATTTCTTATTGTCGTAAGGAGCGCGGTTCAGGGCGTGTGCCTTGTCGGATATGTCCTCGGCGCAGGTACTGCGGAACTTACGTCAAGAATACTTATTTGTTCGTTCTTGCCTGATATTGTAAACGGCGCAGCGGTCAATTCTTCAGCCTCACGTGCGGCGTTTGCTGCGGTGTGTTTCGGAGATCCCGGCGCATGGACTCTTGCGTCGGCGGTGTTATTGATTCCTCTTTTCGGATATATACTTAATAAAAACGCGCAGTTTATAAAGTAAATAAAAAATTACACGGTGCAGAGAACAGTCCTTGATTGCACCGTGTTTTTCTTTGTCTTATTGAATTAATTATAAACAAATGCTTATAGGTTTTCAGTTCTTGGCGCTTAAATACTCGTCAATGGACTTTGCCGCAAGCTTGCCTGCACCCATAGCCGAAATAACCGTTGCAGCGCCCGTAACGGCATCTCCGCCTGCGTATACCGCGTCTTTTGTGGTCTTTCCGGTGTCCTCCTCAACTATGATGCCGCCGCGTTTGTTGACTTCAAGTCCTTCTGTCGTGGACTTTATAAGCGGATTGGGTGAAGTTCCTATCGAAATTACTACCGTGTCAACGTCAAGCGTAAATTCGCTGCCGGGTATCTCGACAGGACGTCTGCGGCCCTTTTCGTCGGGTTCGCCTAGCTCCATTTTGATGCATCTCATGCCGGTAACAAAACCGTTCTTGGGATCTCTTTTGTCGTCGGGATTGTTGTAACCGAGAATTTCAACGGGATTGTTGAGGAGCATGAATTCTATGCCTTCTTCGATAGCGTGCTCGACTTCCTCTTTTCTTGCCGGAAGTTCCTCCATTGAACGTCTGTAAACAATGTAAACCTTTTCGGCACCCAGACGCAGAGCCGTGCGCGCCGCGTCCATTGCAACGTTTCCGCCGCCGACAACCGCAACTTTTCCGCCCTTCATGATAGGAGTAACGGGATCTGACTTGTAGGCTTTCATGAGATTGGATCGCGTAAGAAATTCGTTTGCACTGTAAACGCCCTTTAAGCTTTCGCCGGGAATTCCCATGAAGTTCGGAAGTCCTGCGCCCGAACCGATAAATACCGCCTCAAAGCCCATTCCGAAAAGCTCGTCGATCGTAAGCGTTTTGCCGATTACCATGTTTGTTTCAACGTCAACGCCCATAGCCTTTAAGTTCTCGACTTCCTTTTTGACTATGGATTTTGGAAGTCTGAACTCCGGAATGCCGTATACAAGTACGCCGCCTGCCGTGTGCAGAGCCTCGAAAACAGTGACCTTGTAGCCTTTTTTTGCAAGATCTCCGGCACAGGTAAGACCTGAAGGACCCGAACCGATAACCGCAACCTTGTGACCGTTTGATTCGGGAATGTGAGCCGGCGCGTCCGAATGGAGATTGTGCCAGTCCGCAACAAATCTTTCAAGTCTGCCTATGCCGACAGGCTCGCCCTTGATTCCGCGCACGCATTTGCTTTCGCACTGTGTTTCCTGCGGACAAACTCTGCCGCATACAGCCGGGAGAGAGGAAGTGAGATGTATTATCTGATATGCTCCCTCAAAATCTCCGTCCTTTATCTTCTGAATAAACTCGGGTATGTGAATGTTTACGGGACAGCCGTTTACGCAGGGGTGATTTTTGCAGTTAAGACATCTGAGAGCCTCGTCAAGCGCAGCCTCTTCGGAATATCCCGTTGTAACCTCGTCAAAATTTTTGGCTCTTACCGACGGCTCCTGACAGGGCATCGGATTTTTGTCGTTTCTCATGTTGGGCATTTTACTTTACCTCCTTGTTAAAGAGGTTGCACACCTCTTCGTGAGCGTGTCTCTCGAAATCCCTGTACATAGCGCCCCTTGACATAGCCTCGTCAAAGTCGACCTCGTATCCGTCAAAGTCCGGACCGTCAACACAGGCGAATTTCGTAACTTTCTTTCCGTCAATGTTGAGCGTAAGTCTGCAGCCGCCGCACATTCCCGTACCGTCTATCATAATCGGGTTCATGGAAACATCGCAGGGAATGCCGGTAGGCTTTGTAGCCGCAACGACGAATTTCATCATTATAAGCGGACCTATTGTTATGACCTTGTCGAACTTTTTGCCTGATTCAAACATTTCATTAAGCGGAACGCATACGTTTCCGTGTCTGCCGTAGGAACCGTCGTCGGTCATTACGTAAAGCTCGTCGGAACATGCCTTGAATTCGTCCTCAAGTATAACAAGATCCTCCGAACGGAAACCTATGATCGACGTTACCTTGCAGCCGCGCGAATGAAGCTCTTTTGCAATGGGCATTGCTATTGCACAGCCGACACCGCCGCCGACGATACAGACGTCGTTTAAGCCTTCAAGATTTGTCGGAACACCCAAAGGACCCACAAAGTCCACAATGTATTCACCTTCGTTTTTGCGGTTTAAAAGCTCGGTTGTAGCACCGACGATCTGGAATATAATCTTTACCGAACCGTTTTCGCGGTCGTATCCTGCGATGGTAAGCGGGATTCTTTCTCCCTCTTCGTCAACGCGCAGAATAATGAACTGACCGGGTTTCGCCTTTGCGGCAACAAACGGCGCCTCAATGTCCATCATGGTTACGGTAGGATTGAGACTTTTCTTGTTTAAAATCTTATACATAATTGCTCTCCTTTTTGAAAAAAGTGCTGTAAAAGGCGGATATGATAAAAATTATTGTAAAAAGCTTCTGAGTAATTCGCTGTTCGGAACAAGCTCCGAGACATCGCAGCCCTCTTTGATCATAAGACGCACAAGAGAGGAGCTTACGTCGGAATATTGCTTTGCGGCAGGCATGAAAATCGTTTCACAGGGCTTTGAATAAAGATTTTCCGAAAGCCGCCTGTTTGCAAAGCTCATTGTGTTCTCGTATTCAAAGTCTGCGCCGTTGCGCACACCTCTTACTATTACGTCAATGCCGTTTTTTGCGGCGTATGCCGTCACAAGACCGTCGCAGATGTCAACTTTTACGTTGCCGAGATGCTTTACGGCGTCAAGCGCGAGCGCAGCACGGCTTTTTGAACATAGAAAACTTTCTTTTGACGCATTTTTTGAGATAAGTACCGTAACTTCGTCAAAAATCTTTGCCGATCTTTCTATAATGTCAAGATGACCGAGAGTTATGGGATCAAAACTTCCCGTAATAAGCGCTTTACTCATTTTCTTTCTCTCCCGAAATTCCGTTTCCGGTGTACTTTAACATTGTAATGTATACTCTGCCGTATCTGTATAACTTTCTGAGCGTAAAATCATAGACGGTTTCGTCATTGCCCATAAATTCTTTGTCCGTTTCGCATATTACAAGCGCACCGTCGGCACATATCTCCGCACGCGAGACCTTTTTCAGAATTTCATTTCTCATGTCCTTTGCATACGGCGGATCAAGGAATATAATGTCAAATTTTTCGCCTTTGAGCGCTGCGGACTTGAGAAATTCGCTGTAATCCATGCGGGAAATTCTGCACTGCTTCATAAGGTCGGTGTTTTTTGCGTTTGTCTTTATGATCTCGACAGCCTCTGTGCTTGCGTCGATAAGAACGGCGCTCTGTGCTCCGCGGCTAAGTGCCTCAAGAGCAAGCTGACCGGAACCTGCAAATAAATCAAGAACCTTTTTGTCGGCAAGCTCAAATTGTATCGCGCTGAACAATCCTTCTTTTACGCGTTCTGCGGTCGGGCGCGTGATGTCCTCTCCGGGCAGCGTTTCAAGCTTTCTTCTGTTTGCCTTGCCGGCAATAATTCTCATCATTGTTTTTTCTCCTTGTCGGAATAGTGTAGTATTATTTTTTCCGCAATGGCGCGGCTTATACCGCTGACGCCGCAAAGCTCGTCGATCGAAGCTTGTTTTACGGCTTTTAGCGTGCCGAAATGCGAGAGCAGCGCTTTTGCTTTTGCCTCGCCTATGCCGGGAATGTCGGCTAGAGACGAAGTCTTGACCTTTTTTCGGCGCGACGCGTCCATCTTTGAGAACGTGTATCGGTGAACCTCCTCCTGTATTCTGTAAAAGAAAGAGAATACCGACTGATCCTTGGCTATGCTTATTTCACATTCGCCGTCGGTGAGAGTCCGCGTCTTGTGATAGTCGTCCTTTACCATGCCGAAAGCCGGAATGTCTATGCCTTTGCTGTAAAAAAGCTCTTTTATTACTCTGACGTGGTTTTTACCGCCGTCAAGCAGGATAAGATCGGGACGCTTTGACATTGACGAGTCGTCATCCGCGCCTATATGGTCGGTTCGTCTGTCAAGAGCCTGGCGCATTGCAGCATAGTCGTCCTGAATGGCCTGGTTCTTTATCGAAAATGTTCTGTAATCGCTTTTTGAAAACTTTGTGCCGTTTATTACTATCATTCCGGCATACATATCGCTGCTTGCGCTGTTGGAAATATCGTAGCTCTCGATTCTTTCGGGCAGACATTCGAGCTGCAACAGAGAGGCTATCTTTATGAGCAGCTTTTCATCGTGCTGGATCGCGAGGTTTCGTGTAACCGACGCCTCTTTTGCATTGCTGACTGCAATATCGCAAAGCGAACGCTTTTCGCCCTTTTCGGGGTGGTGAACGTCAACCGTGTGTCCGGATAGCTGCGTCAGCGTTTCGGAAAGTTCCTTTTCGCCGTTTTCGGCAAGACTGAAAGAGATGAAAATTCTTCTCGGAATCATGTCGTAGTTGTCGTAGTAGCGCAGTATAAAGTCGCCGAGAGCCTCGCTGTCGGTAATCTCGTCAACCGAGAGAAAAATGCACTCCTTGTCCGAGATAAGTCCCGAACGCACCTTGAGTACGGCAATGCAGGAGATTGTGTCCGAATCGTACCAGCCGAAATAGTCCTCCTCGTTTTTGGGAGAGGATACCACGGACTGCTTTTCCGAAAGTCTTTTTAAATTATTTATGCTGTCGCGGTATTTTGCCGCGTCCTCAAAACGCAGTTCCTCCGACGCACGTAACATCTTTTCTTCAAGAGACGCCTTTGCCGCACCGTAGTTGCCGCTCAGAAAGTACGCAGCCTCTTTGAAAAGCCCTTCGTATTCTTCGGGACTTATGTCGCCCGTGCACGGTGCGCAGCACTGTCCTATGTGATAATTCAGACACGGACGGCATATCCTTTTTCCGTGGATGAATTTTTTGCCGCAGGTCGCAAGCCTGAAAGTTTTTGAAACTGTGCTTATAATGTCCTTTGCGGCAATGGCTGAGGTATACGGACCGAAGTATTCGCTTTTGCGCTCGTTTCGCGTTCTTGCAAGCACAAGACTCGGATAAAGCTCTTTTGTTATCTTGATGTACGGATATGTTTTTGCGTCCTTGAGCTTTATGTTGTACTTCGGATTGTGGCGTTTTATAAGCTCGTTTTCGAGTATAAGCGCCTCAGCCTCGGTTGAAGTTACGATAATGTCAAAATCGTAAATCCTGTCAACCAGTTTTTGCGTTTTGGGATACAGCGCGTGGCTCGAATTGAAATAACTCGACACCCTGTTTTTAAGGCACTTTGATTTTCCGACATAGATAATTTTGCCCGACGGGTCCTTCATCAGATAAACGCCCGGCATAGAAGGTAGAGTCTTGAATTTGTCGTCAAATTCCGCGCATCTTGTCATAATCGTCCTGCCTTAATATAAATAATGAAAAAGGGCTTGCACTAATGCTTGCCCTGAAAAAGCTATTTTACTCAGCCTAAGACGTCGTGCAAAATTATTCCGCGAAGCCCGTGGCAATAAGAGCCGCAAGCTCGTTTACTGCGTTTTCTTCGTCGGGACCGTCTGCTATAAGAGTGATTTTGGTTTCCTTGGCAATGCCCAAAGAGAGAACGCCGAGTAAGCTCTTGGCATTTGCTCTTCTGTCGCCGTTTTCAACCCATATGGAGCTTTTGAAAGTATTTGCCTTGTGTATAAAGAAAGTTGCGGGTCTTGCATGAAGTCCTTCGGGATTGCGTACTTCTATTTCTTTTGAAATCATTTTAAATGTCGCCCTCCAAATAAACATTTATTAACGTCTACCATTCTAACAGAATTCGTCACTAAATTCAACAGTCAAGTGTGAATTTTAACATTTCAGATCAAAAACGCGCGTTTTGTACAAACGGCATACAAAAATACAATCCAAATGTATCAAAATAACTAATTTAAATGTCAATTTTCGGACAATTCGGAAACGCCTGTAACGGTGCAGTCGAAGGACAGACCGCCAGTGTAGAGCTTCAGTGCCTTGCCGGGAGCTATAAACTGGGAATCGGCGAGAAAGAAACCGTTTTTGTCTTTTCTCACATATGCGGTAATTGTTAGAGTTATGTCAACTTTCGCCGGATCGTATTTAATTATCATGCATTCGTTTTCGTCGTCGCGTATATAGGTTTTTGACGGGCTTTTGCGTATGCCGGAGATGTTTCCGCAGCCTTTTTCGAGAGAAGCAAGGTATACTTCGTCGCCGAAAGAAAGCATATTTCTGAATTCGCGTTCGGCGTTTTCTATTACGACTGTATAAGATATTTTTGCCGGCGTGTGGCTGCCGAAGAAAATGCTGCTTTCCGAACTTCTGATGAAAGAACCTGCAATAATTGCGGCAAGGACAAGTATGATAGCCGCGTCGACAATGTTGAAAAGAGAGCGTTTGTTTTCCATGATTATTGCTGACCTCCATCGCTTTCGGACTGAATCTGCGTCTGCGAAGCCGTCTGACGAAGCTCAGGCTCGCTCTGTGGCAGCTCAATGTCGTCCGGCAGCTTTTCAAATGACGTTATAACTCCGGGAAATACGAGACTCGGGACTCTGAACTGCAGTTTTGTTCCGGCATTTATTGTAAAGCCGTCCGTAACGTATCGACCGTCCTTTAAAGCGGCCTTGGTTTTCACCGTGACCGTCACGTTTTCCTTGTCCGGATAAGAATACTGCTTGTAGTAGCGTGCAGTTTCATCGTAAACAGAGACCGTTGCCGTATCGTATTCAACTTTTTCGGCAGCGCCTATAACCGTGCCTGTTATTTCGTCGCATACAATGTCGCCGGGCTTTACAAAATCGTGGTAATCTGTCGGAACGCCGGAGAGTTTTACGGTAAATGAAATGTTGTCGGCACCGTTTTGCGGCAGAAATCCGTCGTCGCTTAAAAAAAGGCGTGCGATAAGCGCGGCAAGCGCTAAAATGATTAAGATTATTATTACGTCCGCAATGTTAAAGCGGCGTTTTTTTGAAACGGTGTTGTTCATGAAAAGACCTCCGTTGTTAATAAGTTCCGCAGGATTGCTGATAATCCCTTACGCTGTGCGGAGCAATGTAGTCGCTGCGTGTGCTCGATACAAGTGAAGAACCGAGTGCGCATATCAGCCAGAAATACAGTAAAAGCCTTGTGTCGCCGAGAGGATAAGTCCATATTCCGGCAATGAGAAAGGCGGCGCACGAACCGTATACGCCCTTGCAGCTTGCAAGCACATCGGCGTCCTTGGGTTCGGCAGACATGATGTATGACAGGTTTTTGCCGGTTATCTGAAATAACAGCACTGCGCAGTAGAGCGCTCCGGTAATGCCGAGACATATAAAGAGCTGAATAAACAGGCTGTTTACATACGGTACGTTTTCGCTTCCCGGAAGTGCATAATACGGGAACAGCTCCGAAAACGGCGCTTGTCCGACTCCTATTCCGAAAAGCGGGTGATGCTCAAACATAATAAGCGCCGATTTTATGACCGAAACCGTCTGTGTGCCGGCGTCTTTTACAGAGCTCAGTTCAAAAGGCGATAACATTATAAGCTTTGATAAAAGACCGCTTATCATGTGGAAAAAGGGCAGTGCAAATATCCAGACGCGGTTGTAAAGTGCTAGCACCAGAATAAGTGAGAAAACCGCGGCGTAGAGCGCTGCCGGTATTCCGCAGGCGCACAGGCAGAGCATGTGGATAAGCGTGATTATCAGATACTTTGGCTTTCCCGTGCCGCAAAGCCTTGAAAATACAACAGGAAGAACGGCGCAGATATAAATACCGAGAGCAGACGGCGAGACGAATATCGAAGCCGTACCGGGCTTTGCGTCGGTCAGTATGCTGAAATACGCACCGTAGTGCGTGTCGGCTGTAAAGAAGTATATAAGATTTAAAAGCGAAATTATTACCGACGACGATATAATTACGGTAATGCAGCGGTTTGCAAGCCGCGTTGAGCGTATAATGTTTTTTACAAGCAAAAACAGCGCAAGCGCACCGATGTATTTGAGCGATGTCTGAAACGACGGCGAAACCGACGCCGTGAAAAGTCCGGAAAACGCCAAAAGTGCCGCAAACATTGCTATAAGCGCGTCGGACAGCTCGAATTTAATGTGGCGCTTGGCTCTGAAATACTTGAACATAAATGAAATGAATGTCAACAGCACAAGATACAGCACATACGCCGTGCTCATGAACGGCAATACCAGAACCGTCACAAGCAGACTGCTTTCGGGATTGTTGAGAAACAACAGCGACAGAACCGCCATGGCAGAAACCGCAAGTATTGTCCCGGGCGTGGAGAGATATGATACTATTCCGCATAAAAGTCCCGTAAAGAACGCGGTTGAAAATCCGCGCACCTGAATTCTTGCGTCCGCATTTGTGCCTCCCGGTGCAATTTCAGAGTATTCCGAATGGAAAATTCCGAGAAAACGGCTGGATTTTATACATTTGCTTATACTTTTCTTTACCGGAAGAATAATCACGGCGGCAAAAATACAGATAAAAGCAAAAATGCATCTCCCGTCGTGCAGCCTGAACTGCTCAAGCTCCTTGAAAGAGTATACAAGCACAACCGTGCCGAACGTCAGCAGATATATTCCGAGAGTCCGCAGCGGCAGAGAAAGAAAATTCGCGCAGGTGTTTTCAAGCAGTCCCGTGAAAATGCCCGTCTCGCACTTTTTGGCAAACGAAAGCCTTAGCCTGAGCAGCGCCGGGAACAGGACGTTCAGACGAGAAAACAGCGAGTACAGAAAGGATTTTTTGAAAGATGCCTGAAAGTCGCAGTTGTTCTTTATAAAGCCGTAAAACGCACTTGAACGTATAACGGCCGAAAATCCGTCAATAATGCGTCCGGCAAACCGGATAATGGCACTTCTGTGAAATGCGCTCTGACCTTTTGACAAATTCATTCCTCCTTTTGTAAAGAGTTTTCAATATAGTCAAGATAAAGAATGTCGCTCTTTGAAAGCTGCGCTGTCTTTAAAAGCTCCGGACGGTGTTTCAGCGTCAGTTCAAGCGCTTTTCTTCTTCTCCAGCGCACAATGTCCGCATGGTTTCCGCCGAGGAGCACTTTCGGAACGTCACGTCCCATAAAGCTTGCCGGTTTTGTGTACTGCGGATATTCGAGAAGACCCGACGCAACGCTTTCGTCCTCGTAGCACTCCGCGTCGGACAGCACACCCGGTATAAGGCGTGACACGGCGTCTATTATGACCGATGCCGCAAGCTCTCCGCCCGTAAGCACATAATTTCCGATTGAAATTTCTTCGTCAACTATCATGTCGAGCGCTCTCTGGTCGATACCTTCGTAGTGACCGCATAGAAGAATGAGATTGTCGTACTGTGACAGTTCTTTGGCTTTTTCGTGGCAGAAAATACTGCCTTTGGGCGACATATAAATGCAACGCGTGCTTCCCGAAAGCCTTGATTTTACGTCATTGTAACAGTCTGTTACGGGCTGTGCCGTCATAAGCATACCCATACCGCCGCCGTAGGGCGTGTCGTCGGCTTTTCTGTGCCTGTCCGCAGAATAATCGCGTATGTTGTGAGCCGAAACTTTTATAATGCCTGCTTTCTGCGCTCTTCCGATTATGCTTTCGCCGGCAATGTTTCGTATAAGAGAGGGAAAAAGCGTCAGGACTTCAAAATTCAAGATCTGATCTCCTCCGCGTCGTCAAATATTCCGGGTATCGGGCGCACGAGTATTTCTTTGCCCGGTACGGCGCTTATGAGTATTCCCGGAACTGCGGGACAGAGATACTCTTTTTCGCCGTCTGAAATTCTGTAAATGTCGGACGAACCGCTGCCGAATACTTCTTTTAACTTCCCGTATACTTTTCCCGTGTCGGCGTCCTTTACTTCAAGCCCGAGTAAATCCGCAATGAATACGCGTCCCTTTTCGTGCTTTATGTCATCTCTGTCGGCGTACAGAATTTTTCCGCGCAGCATGTCCGCGCTTTCCGCACTGTCAACGCCGCAAAGCTTAATATACAGAAAATTCCTGTACGGCTTTACGGATATTACGACCCTTTCGTCCTTGCCGTCGGGTGAAATGTAAAGCTTTTTAATTTCCGATACGGAATCAGGGCTGTCGCACATCGGCATAACTTTAAGCTCTCCCGATATACCGCGCTTGTTTATGATTTTTCCTATTTCAAGATATTTTTTCAGCATAAATTCTGCACTCCGCTTATTCTGCGTTTTTAATATAAATGTTGGTGTCCCACGCCGGAAGATAGGGAAAGTGGCGCAGATAAAGACTGCACTTTGCACCGTATATTTCGTATAATTCCAAAGGCAGACGGAACATATCCTCGTTCCTGTGATAGACGGCGCAGGAAACCGTCGGACGATATTTTAAAAGCGTGCTTTTCAGTCCGTCTATCGCCTCAAAGTCCGAGCCTTCGGCGTCTATATTTATAAAATCCACACACCCGTCAATGAAATTCTCTGCACGAACTGCGTTTATTTCGGTGGCTTTTGCGTTTTTGTGACTTGTTGTGCCGGCACTGTTTCTGCCGGAACGGGAGTAAAATGTCAGCGTTTCGTCCTTGTTCCATGCGGCGTAATTGAATAGCTTTGCGTTTGAAAGGTTTTCGGATTCTGCATATTCGCAAAGCTTCCTGTAATTTCTTGCGTCGGGTTCAAACGCGTATATTCTTTCGGCACCGCCCGAATATGAAATGAATTCGCGTATTGTATCACCGTTGTACGCGCCTATGTCGGCATATCCGAAGTGTCCGACGGGCTGTATAATGTTTTCGTATGCCTCCGACACGCTTGTTTCGCACCCGGTAAGATAGGAAATATCGCCAGTGAGCTTTCCGGCAATTACGTTGTAATAAGCTTTTTTCGAGGTTTCGTCCGAAAGTAAATTGTATACTTTTTCAAACTTTTCGTAGTTTTCGCAAAAGAATTCCGAATCGAAAAGTCCTCCGCCGAATACGGAAACGTCTGGGCAGTAAAGCGTCTTTTGACCTGCAATGCGGTAAATGTTTCCGAGTACCTCGGGTCTGCTTGTAGCAAAGCTTAAAAGCACCGTAAAATCTCCGAGACGTCCGCACATTTCGGAATAGGTTATAACCTCAAATCCGCGGAATATCTTGCCCTTTGCAAAACCGTCGCTCGCAAATACGCCGGAGATTTCTATGCCGCGCTCGTTGCATATATTCAGAATTTTGTCCGCACCGTCGCCCATGCCGTACAATACTTTGGGTTTCGGGCTTTCTTTGAGTACCGACCATAAGTCGCGCATATTTCGCAATGCGCCGAAGTTTACGGAAATATTGATCCGACCTTTACTGTTTTTTCCTATTTTACTACATTTTTGAAGAATTGTAAAGTATTTTTTGCTTTGTATGTCCGTGCAACCTTTTTATTCGACACCGAATTAACATTTTATAATATTTCGGATAAAAAATCATAACATTTTTGCTGTATTATATTATTTTCAGAGAGCAAAAACCTTTTCGCCGTTTACGGAGGCATAAAAATGAATAAGTACATAAAAAAAGCCTTTATAAAAACAGTTTCCCTGGCACTGTCCGCAGCGTTTCTTGCACAGTGTACGGCGCTTGCCGCGGTCTCGCCGGAATACACGGCACGGACGCATGAGGTAACGTCACATACATATACGATAGCCGACGGAGTTACATATACGCAGACTGTTCTCAAAGACGATACCTACGGCTATCAGCGTACATATAAGATAGAGTATACGCCGGGACGTAATTCCGAGATATATTTTGCCTCGGGAGAAAAGCTGTATTCCGCAAAATCCATGCAGACGCTGCTTGAGAGCGCGGCAAACGATACGCGTACTCCCGTCGGAGCGATCAATGCAGACTTTTTTAATACCAGGACCGGTGTGCCTGTTTCGGCGTATATCCGCGACGGTATTCTATATACGACTGACCTCGATAATTTCTGCTTTGCGATTGATAATGACGGAAAGGCGTTTTTCGATAAGCCGCAGATAAAGATCTCAATGAAGCATAATGCGGATACATACGGCGTTATAATAATGAATAAAGAGTACGTAAATTACAGTACCTGTCTTTATACGGATATATACTCGTCCGAAACAAAGATAACAAACGCATCGACCGAGCTTGTGATGTATCAGTATTCCGAAGTAAAGACTCCCGAAGAATTGCTGCTGTCGGCGCTTGATACCGACGTTCTTCCCGAAGACTATTACCTTGATCTTCCCGAAAGCAGTTCTTATGAAGATGAAGATTTCGGCACCGATACAGATGCCGAAGACGAAACACAGTCGGAAATGCAGTCCGGGCAAAACAAAGAAACGGCTGAAAATGACAAGATAGGTGAAACCGGCAGTGAAAAAGAAGTGTCGGCACAGACCGACGGGCAGCAGAAAGCGGTAAACCCCGAATACGAGAAATTCATTGCACAATATGCCGAGGACGGCGGATATAAAAATATTTTTGGTAAATATTATATTATACAGGACGCCGAGCCGAAACTCGGTCAGACTCTTGACGCAGTTGTAACCGAAGTGCGCATCAATCCCGAAAACGGCGGCACGCATACAATCCCAAACGATGCGCTTGTGCTCGCGTCTGATAATACGGCATACGGTCATATGCTTGCAAAGTTTAAGAACGGCGACAGCGTAAGCTTTGAGTTTACCGGAAACGAAAAATTCTATAACGTAAAGCAGGCGATAGGCTGCGGCTGTATTATAGTAAAGGACGGAAACTACCTTGAAAATACCGACGTTTACCATTACAAAACGGCAAATCCGAGAAGCGCCGTCGGAGTCACCGCCGATGGAAGAATAATACTTTTCGCGGTTGACGGCAGACAGTCGGGAGTAAGCACCGGCATGAGACTTAAAGAGCTTGCCGAGGAAATGATGAAAGCCGGCTGCGTATATGCCGCAAACCTTGACGGCGGCGGTTCCACCGCGATGAAGGCATATCTCGCCTTTGATTCAAAGCCGTATACCGTAAATAAACCGTCGGATTCATCTGAACGGCGCGTCGCAAACGCAATAGTCGTAACAAATAACGCAGAGCCTACCGGAAAGGCGGCATACTCATACTTCAATAAAGGCGCGCAGTACGTGCTTTCCGACAGCGCAGCACCGCTGGGATATACATATTATACCGATGAAAACCACTATTATGTCGATCCGAAAAACGTAACGACGTCTGAATTTTCTTATGACGCCGGCAATAACGGAATCGTGCGCGACGGATATTATTATCCCGGCGGATTTGTCGGCAGAGCCGTAATATATTCAAATAACGGCGATAATTTCAGAAACGAAGCGACAGCGATAGTGTCTGCCGATAAGGTGGATTCGATCTATATAACGGCAGGCGGCGTAAAGGAAATATATGTGGGAGAGACCGTAGATTTCGACGCCGGTGCAAAGCGCTATTCCTTTGACGTTTACTGCGACGACGAGTCTTTCACATGGAGCGTATCTCCGGAATACGGATATATATTTGAAAACGGACTGTTTTTTGCAACCTCTCCCGGCGACGAGGTTGAGATAACCGCATCGTATAACGGAACCTCCGGCACATATAAGATAAAGGTAAAAGAACCGCCCTTTGCGGATATTTCGGGACACTGGTCGGCAACCGAGGTGTGCAAGCTGTACGACGCAGGCATTGTAGTCGGCGAAATGACGGAAAACGGCAGAATGTTTTTCCCTGACCGTGCATATTCGAGAAATGAATTCTGTATAATGCTTTCGAGAATAATGGGGCTGACCAAAGCTCCCGAAGAAACCCGGACGCTGAACGAAACTCAGACCGGCACCGAAAATAACGCCGAGCAAAGCGACGCTGTGCAAACCCAAAGCGAAACCGAAAACGAGATTGCCGTTCAGTCCGAAGAGAGCACGGCAAGACCGGAAATGAGCTTTGCGGATACGATGCTTATACCGGATTGGGCATATGACAGCGTTTACGCGCTCTATGACAGAGGATTGCTTTCCGACTTTGTCCATGCGGATATGATGTTTGACGGCAGCCTTCCCGTAACGAGAAGGGAAGTTATCTCGGTCGTCGGAAAGATATGCACAGAAGCTCCCGACGATTACAGCGTGTCGCTGTCCGACGTTTCGGAAAACGATGCCGATTATCAGTATGTCAAAAACGTGCTTTATTCGGGAATATTCGAGGGTTATGAGGACGGAACTCTCGGCGCCGACAGAATGCTGACAAGAGCAGAGGGCGCTGCGGTGTTTACAAGACTTTCGTCAAAACTGCAAAAATAACTGAAAATAACCGGAAAAATCCGGTCTGCAAATTTTATCTTTGCGTATAAATGCGCTTTTCGTGGCAAAAGATAGACAATGCAGAGGTGAATTTTGCTTTGACGGATATGTTTTCTTTCGGACTTGTTGCGGCACTTCCTGTTTTGTGCGTGTTTAAATATTTCGGCGTGCTGTCGGAACAGGTATTCAGATCGGCGTTTGCCGCGTACAGCGCCGCGATTTTTTGCCTTGTCGTCTTTTCAAATGCGGCTCTGAGTATGTTTTTTGCGGGACTTTTGTATTTTGCCATGATGATTTTCGGCACGCTCAGGCAAAAAAGCATGAAAAAGACCGATAAAGCGATAGCCTTAAACGATTTTGAAAACGGAAAAGGAAAGATAATGCTTGACGGACGTGTGTTCACTGCCGTTTCGTCCGGCAAAGAGGACATAAAATGCGGTGAAATACTGCTTGCGTCGGCGGCGTACGGCGGTGTTTTCGCGGTAATTCGCAAAATAAAGCAATGATGACGTAAAAAGTTAAGATGTTAACTTTGACAATTCAAATTGACAATTATTAAAGTGTGTGTTATACTGAAAAAAGAGCAATAAGTGTTTTTGCACTCGGAACGGCGGTGATTTGATGAGGGAATTCTTTTCGGCGTTTGTAAAGCTTGTAATTTATATATGTATATCCGGTTCGGTGTCGAATATTGTCGGGTATCTTATACGCAGGGATAAAATTAATACCGATTCGTTCCTGTATTCGCCTTTCGGCTGGGAGGATAACGGTGAGATCTACCGTAAGATAAAGATAAACCTCTGGAAAAACAAAGTTCCGGATATGTCAAAGTATCTTAAAATGCTCTATCCCAAGAAAATGAGTCTGCACCCCGGCTCTGAGCAGATACTGCGTCTTGTGCAGGAATCCTGCGTTGCCGAGTGTATTCATATAATGCTCATTGCCGCGTCTCCTCTTGTATATTACTATATAAACGGAAAATGGGGCATGTTCTTCACCGTGGCATACGCACTTGGAAATCTGCCGTTTATCATAATACAGAGATATAACCGTCCGAAGCTGAAAGCTCTGTATAATCAGCTTCACCAAAAAGAATGTTTAAAATCAGCACCGGAGGAATGTGCAAATGAAAATTCTGATGTTGTCGTGCAATACCGGTCAGGGTCATAATTCTGCGGCAAAGGCTGTCTGCGAACAGTTTATAAAGCTCGGCGAGGAATGTGTGGTAAAAGACACCCTTGCGTATGCCTCGGAATACTACTCAAAGCTTATATGCGAATCCTATACAAAGATAGTAATGCATACTCCGCGCGCTTTCGGCGCCGGATATAAGCTGTGCAAATCTATGCCGACAGTAAGCAAAATAAAGTCTGTGCCGTATATATCTAATATGCTCACGACAAAAAAGCTTTACGACGATATAATGGAAGGCGGTTTCGAGGCGGTTGTCTGTACGCACGTTTTTGCGGGTCAGGCAATGACGCATATAAAGCATAAATACGGTCTTGATATGCCGGTTTACATAATTTCGACGGACTATTCTTTCTGTCCGTTTTTTGATGAGCTTGACGTGGGCAGATATTTTATACCGATAAATGTTATACGCCATGAGTTTACAAATAAAGGAATACCCAAGGAAAAGATCACCGTTACCGGAATACCCGTTTCTCAGCGTTTTACGCAGAACTGCGGCGATAAGAACGCTTATAAGGAGGCGCTCGGTCTTGATAGGGGGCGCGACTATTGCCTTATAATGTCGGGAAGCATGGGGTACGGGGATATATATGAACTTACGGATAAGATACTTGAATCCGGCATTGAAAATACGTCGGTTATCGTAATATGCGGAAATAACCATAAGCTAAAGGACGGACTTGAAGAAAAGTATGCCGGAAACGGCAGCGTGATATCCGTAGGGTATACAAACCGCGTAGACGAATATATGAAAGCGAGCAGCGTTGTCGTAACCAAACCCGGCGGACTGTCATCTACGGAATCAATGGTCTGCGGAGTTCCGCTTGTGCTTACTAAGCCGATTCCGGGCTGCGAGACCGAAAATTTTGAACTTCTTACAAAGCTCGGCACAGCGGTCGGAGGAACAAAACCGTCCGAGGCTGCGCACAAGATAAAGGTCATACTTACAAACCCCGATGTTGCGGAACAGATAGTGAGTATGCAGAATAAGTATATCAGCAAGACCTCTGCCGCGGATATCGCGGAGGCTGTCCTGAAAGGTAAAATTGCCCAAGATGAATTTGTGTCCTGATTACAGAAACTTTTCTTTTTCAAAGCTTAAAACCCCTGAATTCAAGCACGTTCTTTTGCTTTTGTACTGGCCTGTATACGGTCTGTTCTTTCTTTATTTCGAGAGAATCAGAGTGTGCGAATACCATACCGTTACGTCTTTTCTCGATAAGTTCATTCCGTTTGTTCCGGTATTTATCATACCGTATTTTTTCTGGTTCGTGTATCTTATCGGAATGCTGCTGTATACGTTCTTTTGCGATATACCTGCGTTCAAAAAATATATGTGGTACATAATAATAACCTATTCGGCGACTATAATCATTTACTTCATATATCCGACAAAGCAGGAATTAAGACCGGTTATACCTGCGGACGCAGGGGCTTTTGCAAGGGTGGTTTCGGGACTGTACGCTTTCGATACAAATACGAATGTCTGTCCGTCTATCCACGTGCTCGGCTCAATGGCGGTGTTTTTTGCAAGTCTTGAATGCGAAAAATTCAAAAAGCCGCCTGTAAAGCTTGTATTTCTCGTGCTTTGCGTGCTGATTTCGGTTTCGACTGTGTTTTTGAAACAACATTCCGCGACGGATATATTTGCAGCCGTAATTCTCGGGCTTGTCTGCTATCCGCTTGTGTTCTGCGATAATAAAGTGTCGAGAAAATTGATGGATATATAGCACTGTTTTTACAAGTGATGCAGATGTATATTTGTCTGTTTTACATAAAACTTTGCGTTCGATGTTAAAAATGCATAATTTCTCTTGACAAATGCAGACAATGTGCTATAATGTTTTCAAAAGAAAATATAGAATATTGATAGAGGCGCAGCTTTCAAGAGTAACCGCAGGTCAAAGGGGACGTATTTCCGCGGTGAAAGGGGACGCTGCCGAAGTGTGCCGGACTTGTCCGAGAACGGTATGCTGGGTCGTTGCAGAATATGTAACGGACTGTCACTTGTGTGGAGAGCTATCGGTAACTTAAATTAATATTTTTGTTATTTGCGGCTGTTGACACAGATTGAACTGTCAATGCCGTTTTTTCTTTTCAATTTTTTCTAAAAAGGAATGGTAAAAATGAAAAAGTTTCTCGCATTAATGCTCGCCGCACTTATGGTGATAAGCGCTTTCGCACTCACTTCGTGCAATTCCGGCAAGGAAGATAACATCGGCGGACAAACCGATACGGACGGCAATACCGACGCCAAAAAGACGCTTAAAATCGGTATGGAATGCGGATACGCTCCCTTTAACTGGACACAGCTCGACGATTCCAACGGCGCGGTTCCGATAAGCGGTTCCACCGACTATGCAGGCGGTTACGATATTGAAATCGCAAAGAAAATAGCAGACGGACTCGGCATGGATCTTGAAATCGTAAAGACCGAGTGGGACGGACTTGTTCCTTCTCTCCAGAGCGGAATAATCGACCTCATTATCGCAGGTATGAGCCCGACGGCTGAGAGAAAAGAAACTATTGACTTTACCGATAACTACTATAAGAGCGACCTTGTAATGGTTGTAAAGGCAGACGGCAAGTACGCGAATGCAACAAAGCTTTCCGACTTTGCAGGCGCAAAGATTACCGGTCAGCAGAACACTTTTCACTATACCGTAATTGATCAGATCGACGGCGTAAAGAAAGAAACCGCAATGGTTGACTTCCCGACAATGAGAGTTGCGCTCGAATCCGGCGTTATCGACGGATATGTTTCTGAACGTCCCGAAGGTATAAGCGCGTCCGCGGCAAATGACAGTTTCAAGATGGTTGTGTTTGACGAGGGCGAAGGCTTTGTCGCAAGCGATGATGACGTTGCAATAGCGGCAGGTATAAAGAAGGGCAATGACGATCTCAAGAATCAGATCAATGAAATTCTTGCAGGCATTTCCGAAGAGGACAGACTTGCAATAATGGACGAGGCTATCAAGAATCAGCCCGCAGCAGACTGATAGGGTCTGAAAATAAAGTATAGTTTTATGCCGCACGTCTCGGTCTTATCCCGGCGTGCGGTGTATCCGGTATATTAAACATTTTATTTTAGGAGAAAACAGACGTGGAATTTTTCAGCTGGGTATATAAAATATTAATGCTGTACTGGCCGGCGTTTCTCAAAGGAACGGGAACAACGCTGCTGCTTTCGATCACCGGTACGGTTGTCGGCTTTGTTATAGGACTTTTGTGCGGTATTGTAAAAACCATACCCATAAATGAAAACGACAGAGCTGTAAAGAAGATCTTTTTGAAGATCGTAAACGCAATTATCAGCGTATATGTCGAGGTTTTCCGAGGCACGCCTATGATGGTTCAGGCAATGGTCATATTTTACGGAGCCGCAGCAATAACCGGCGTTACGCTTAACAGAATAGTTGCCGGAATCGTAATAGTTTCCATAAATACCGGTGCATATATGTCCGAAATCGTCCGCGGCGGTATCACGTCGATAGATAAGGGACAGTTCGAGGGCGCACAGGCAATAGGCATGACGCACTGGCAGACAATGAGATGCGTTGTAATACCGCAGGTTATAAGAAATATTCTTCCTGCAACCGGCAACGAGTTTGTCATTAATATCAAGGATACCTCGGTGCTCAACGTTATTTCGGTAACAGAGCTTTATTTCCAGTCAAAATCCGCAGCCGGAGCATACTTCAGATACTTTGAAACATTCCTTATCACAAGCGTTATCTATTTCGTGCTTACGTTTACGGTCACGAGAATTCTGCGCATGATAGAGCGTAAACTCGACGGTGCGGATAACTATGAGCTTAACGGCACTGACGACGAGGACTTTATTGCCGCAAAGGAGGGTAACTGAAATGGGAGAATCTATAATTCAAATCAATCATTTGAGTAAATCCTTCGGACAGAATGAAGTGTTAAAGGATATAAACTTCTCGGTAAATAAGGGCGACGTTACCTGTATAATCGGCGCGTCGGGTTCGGGAAAGTCCACAATGTTAAGATGCATAAACCTTCTTGAAACCCCGTCCGGCGGCGAGATACTGTACAGGGGCGAGAATATACTCGAGCACAGAAATGTTGCCGCATACCGTTCGCGTGTCGGTATGGTTTTCCAGAACTTCAATCTTTTCAATAATATGACGGCTCTCGAAAACTGTATAATAGGTCAGCGCACCGTTCTTAAAATTGATAAAGAAGAAGCAAAAAAGAACGCGATGTACTATATTGATAAAGTCGGAATGTTAAAGTATATCAACGCAAAACCGCGTCAGCTTTCCGGCGGTCAGAAGCAGAGAATAGCAATAGCGCGCGCTTTGGCAATGAAACCCGACGTTCTGCTTTTCGACGAACCTACGAGCGCACTCGACCCTCAGATGGTCGGAGAGGTTTTGCAGGTTATGAGAAAGCTTGCAAACGAAGGACTTACAATGATAGTCGTAACTCATGAAATGGCGTTTGCGCGCGATGTTTCAAATCACGTTGTGTTCATGAATAAAGGCGTTATCTGCGAAGAGGGCACGCCGGAGGATATATTCAAATATCCCAAACGCGACGAAACAAAAGAATTCCTCGCAAGATTCCTGAACTGAAATTGAATTTACTTTATGATACGGAGCTGCGTTCTTTTCGCGGCTTCGTTTTTTGTGCGGAAATTTTGTTTTTTTGCATATTTCGCCTTTATCCGGCATAATGCAGCTTGTTTCGCACTGTTCCGGTTGACTAACCGGGCAAAGTATGGTATACTTAATTACAGATTTATATTTAATGACGGGCGGAAAACATGATTGAGAATATAAACTCTCCTGCGGATTTAAAGAAACTTGATAAAAAAGAACTTGACGTGCTTGTTCATGAGATTCGTCAGACTATAATACACGGCGTTGCAGAAAACGGCGGACATCTTGCGTCCAATCTCGGCATGGTCGAGGCGACAGTTGTTCTGCACAGACTCTTTGACGCACCGGATGATAAAATAATCTTTGATGTCGGACATCAATGCTATACGCATAAGCTGCTTACGGGGCGTTATAAAGATTTCGGCACTCTGCGCCAAAAAGACGGAATATCGGGCTTTACCCGACGTGGTGAAAGCCTTTACGATACGCTGACTGCCGGTCACAGCGGTTCGGCGCTTTCGGCTGCTCTCGGAATTGCCTCGGCAAATAAGCTTTCGGGAAAAGATAATTATACCGTGTGCGTTATCGGCGACGGCTCCTTTACAAACGGCATGGTCTACGAGGCTCTCAATAACTGCAATAACGACGATATGCGGCTTATTATACTTCTCAATGATAATGAAATGTCAATATCCTCCAATGTCGGCGGACTTGCGTCCTACCTTTCGAGAATTCGCACAAGTACAAGGTATTACAGGTTCAAACATAAATTTCAGGATATACTCTGTAAAATTCCTGCAGTCGGTAAAAGTCTTATTTCGGGTACGCGAAAACTTAAAAACTTTTTAAAGCGTATGCTTTTGCCGAAGAATACATTTTTTGACGTTCTGGGCGTGCGGTACTTCGGACCCGTTGACGGCAATGATATGGAGCGCCTTGAAAATGTCCTTGCCGAGGCAAAAAGATGCGGAAAATGCTGTATTGTACATATGAAAACCGTAAAGGGACTGGGATATAAGCCTGCCGAAGAAAACCCGACCTGTTATCATTCCGTCGGCAGGTTTGACGTGAATACGGGAGCGCAAAGTTCGTGTAAAACCTCATTTACATCTGTTTTCGGCGAATATCTCACAAATGCCGCAAAGAAAAATGAAAGGATCTGCGCGATAACCTCCGCCATGTGCGACGGAACGGGACTTTCGGGCTTTGCGTGCGAGTATCCGGACAGATTTTTTGACGTCGGTATTGCCGAAGAACATGAAATAGCTTTTGCCGGAGGACTTGCCGAAGAAGGTTATCTTCCCGTGTGCGCCGTATATTCTACGTTTTCACAGAGAGTGTACGATCAGGTCTTTCATGATGTTGCCCTGCAAAATCTGCACGCGGTAATAGCGCTCGACCATGCAGGCTTTGTCCCCGACGACGGCATGACGCACCAGGGACTTTCTGACGCGGCTCTGTTTTCGACGATTCCGGGGTGTACCATATATAATCCCGAAACCTATAAAGAGCTTGAAGAATGTCTTGATAAGTCTTTGAGCGCAAACGGCGTCTGTATCGTAAGATACCCGAAAGGCGCGCAGACCGAATATGACAGAACGGGATTTGAAACGCGTAACGGCGGTGATTTTACGGTACGCGGAGAGAATGACAGCGATGTTGTTCTGATAACCTACGGAAGAAGTACGCATAACGCGGTAAAGGCAGCAGAAAATCTAAGTAAAGACGGTATCACGGTAAAAATTATAAAACTTGTAAAGCTTTGTCCGCTTGACAGTGAAAAAATATCTGAAGAAATCGGAAATCCGCGCCTTTTGTATTTTCTCGAAGAAGGCATTAAAAACGGCGGTATTGCCGAACAGCTTTTCAGCTGCTTTGCCGGAAAACTTGACTGCAAAACTTATATAAATGCAGTCGATAATGCTTTTGCACCGCACGCAAGCACTAAACAGCTTTATAATATGTTCGGTATGGATTCCGACAGTGTTTCTGCACAGATAAAGCAGCTTCTCGGGCCTTCAAAATGACAAATTATTGATATTTTTTTCTCTTAAATTTGTATTTTTAATTCACGGTGTGT
Source organism: uncultured Eubacteriales bacterium (assembly GCA_934446675.1). Taxonomy (GTDB): domain Bacteria; phylum Bacillota; class Clostridia; order Oscillospirales; family CAG-382; genus UMGS1387. Next base: position 6,360 of record CAKSEL010000017.1, on the reverse strand, counting down.
GATATATTTAAGCTGTAATATTTAAAACTCTTTGATTAAATAACGGAGGAAAAAATAATGATTAAAGTAACGATCTATAATGAAAATGAGCACGATAAGCTCGACTCTATAAAGGCAATATATCCGCACGCAATGCACGGAGCCATAAAAGAGGCTCTCGATGAGGACGGCAGATTTGAAGTAAGATGCGTAACGCTCGATATGCCGGAATGCGGACTTACGGACGAGGTTCTTGCAGATACCGATGTTCTTTTCTGGTGGGGACACGCAAGACACGCAGACGTACCCGATGTTGTCGTTGACAGAGTACAGAAGAGAGTTCTTGAGGGCATGGGACTTGTAGTTCTCCATTCCGGACATTTTTCAAAGGTGTTCAAGCGCCTTATGGGTACAGGCTGTAACCTTAAATGGAGGGAAAGCGGAGATAAGGAGCGTATCTGGATAACCGCACCGTCGCACCCTATCGCGGCAGGACTTCCCGAACACTTTGAACTTGAACATGAGGAAACCTACGGCGAACACTTTGACATTCCGAATCCCGACGAGGTTGTATTTACAAGCTGGTTTACCGGCGGAGAAGTATTCAGAAGCGGCTGCGTGTTCCATCGCGGAAACGGTAAGATATTCTACTTCCGTCCCGGTCATGAATCCTTCCCGACATTCTACGACAAGAACGTAAAGAAGGTTCTCTGCAATGCCGCAGCATGGGCTGCAACCGACAGAGGTGTGTTCCAGACATACGGTCACTATGCAAGCCTTGAGGGTGAAAACAAGTAATTAAAAATAGCATAATCTTTCTGCTCTGCAAGTCATTATTTTGTGATTTGCGGAGCTTTTTTGTATTGACATATCGGTTTGCCGGTGTTAAAATTATGTGAAAACCAAAATTGAGCGGAGTGATATAAATAATATTTGAAAATTATGACAGAATAGTTTTCGCCGGAGATTCTGTAACGGATATGGGAAGCACGAGCCCGGTCGGAGAAGGACTCTTTGACAATGTCGGCAGAAGCTATGTAAGAGTTATCGAAAATATGCTTGCGGCATACTATCCCGAAGTTTTTGTCCGCGTGACAAATTCCGGCATATCCGGAAACACAAGCCGTGACTTGCGTGCGAGATTTGACCGTGATGTAGTTGATCTTAAGCCCGATTGGGTGTCAATCTGTATCGGAATAAACGATGTCTGGCGTCAGTTTGACTCTCCTGCAATTACTTCGTCGCAGGTAATGCCCGACGAATACGAAAAGAACCTTGAAGAAATGATACTTAAAGTAAAGGATAACGTAAAGGGCATATTTATACTTACGCCTTACTATATCGAGCCGAATAAGGACGATAAAATGCGCGCGAGAATGGACGAGTACGGAAAGATATGTAAAAAACTTGCCGAAAAATATAACTGCATATTCGTAGATTTTCAGAAAATGTATTCCGATTACTGCACATTCCGCCATTCGTCGTATATCGCATGGGACAGGGTACACCCGAATCAGATCGGCGCTACCATTATGGCAAAAACTTTCCTTGAAAAGTGCGGATTTGATTATGGTCATAAGCCTGCACTGTAATACTGAATTTGATTTTTTCGCCGGGGAATTCTCCGGCTTTTTTAGTGTCTAAGTGGGCGAAAAACAACAGCACGCCTTAAAAGCATAAATAAATATGTATTTCATGTTACAATAACGCTAAAAAATGTTGACAACATGAACTGTTTGTGATAAAATTAAGAAAAAAACGAAAGGCGTTAAGACATTTTATGAAAAGAGAAGTTAAAACATTTTTAGCAGGTGCGGCGCTCTCTGCATTGGTACTCACATCTGTTCCAACAATGGCGGAAAGAGTTTCAAAGACCGCCGAGCTTTTTTATAACGATATCAAGGTCGTTATAAACGGCAACAGAGCCGACCTTAAAGACACGGCAGGAAATACGGTTGATCCGTTTGTAATCGACGGCACAACTTATCTTCCCGTCAGAGCCGTTGCAAACGCGCTCGATCAGGCGGTGTCGTGGGACGCAAAAACGCAGACCGTCTATATCGGAAAAAATGATGAAATAGCGCAGCCTTCGGTATGGGTAAAGGATCTCGAATCATTCACCGGACGTCCTGTCGGAATGTCTGCCGACGCACTTGAATTCGGCGGTTATGATTATAACAACTATCTTACATCAAATTCCGGCAAGGTTTTCCAAAACTATTGGAATCCCTACGGTGACAATACTTCTTTCCTTGTCAACGGAAAATATAAGTCTTTCCGCGGAACGCTGTATCTGACTAAACAATATAAAGATACCGTTCATGCATACAGAATGATTGTGTACGGAGACGATGAGGTAATATATACGTCCGAAACTGTTAAATCAGGCGCTTTGCCCGTTGATTTCGACGTTGATATTGCGGGATATTCCGTTGTTAAAACAGTAATTCAGTACAAGCGCGTAAATGCAGAAGAAGCGGATTGGGAATACAGTGGGACATATTCCAACAATGAAGTTCGCATAGGAAACGCAGGATTTTACGAATAATATACGATAGGCAGCATTATAAAACCGTCCGTGAAAAACGGACGGTAATTTTTTTCAAAAAAAATTTTGTTAAAAAATCCCCGGCATACCGGGGATTAAAATTTAAGCAGCGCTGTTTGTCAGTTGATCTGTACATCGTCAACGCTTGATTCGAGTAAAATGTTTATCAGCTCGTTTCTTGAACGGTTGCTTTTTTGAGACAGTGCATCTATTTTTGTTAAAACTTCGTCTTTTATGCGGACAGAAATAACTTTGTAACCGTCGCCGTCCTTGCGGTTTATTATAATGGGATTTCTTGCCATGTTTATTCACCTCGCATTATAATTATAATATAATCAAAATGATAAGTATATATTATAAATATATTCAAAATGTGATATAAAATCATTGACAAATATAGTGCTGCGTGATATTATAGTATCGTAAGACGGCAGTGTGATATGAAAACAAGAAATAAAACAGATTGCTGCCGTATCTTAAGAATTATATCCGTACATATAACAGACAATAAAAGAAAAACAGCCGTAAAGGGCTGTCTTTTAAAAAACTACTGCATATTTGCAAAACGTTCAACCGCTTTTGTAAAGCTGTCAATGGTCTTTTCTGCGTCGCCGTGCTCTATGCCGTCGCGGACGCAGTGCTTTATGTGACCTTCCAGTACGACCTTGCCGCAACCGTTGAGTGCGGATTTTGCGGCGTTAATCTGCGAAAGGACTTCTTCGCAGGGCACGTCCTCATCTATCATGCGTTCTATTGCCTGAACCTGACCTATAATTTTTTTTAATCTGCGGTGCAGATTTTCCGCGTCCATGCATTGTCTCATAATAATAACCTCGGTTAGCTTTAAAAGTAAAAATATTATACAAAATTTGCCCGGTTTTGTCAATAGTACGCCGAAAACATATATTTGTTAATATTTGCCTGATATACTTTTGTTGATGTGAAAAAGATTTCTGCAAATAAACCGAGGTAATTTTATGAAAGAACTTGCGCTGCTGTTTCTTGCGTTTGCGAAAATAGGCTGTACGCTGTTCGGCGGAGGATATGCAATGCTTCCGCTGCTGCTGCGCGATATTGTGGATAAATACGGCTGGGCAACAAAGCAAGAACTTATGGACTGCTTTGCCGTGAGCCAATGTACACCGGGTGCTATCGCCGTTAATACCGCGACTTTTATAGGATATAAGAAAAAGGGAATAGCCGGAGGTATTGCCGCAACGCTCGGAGTTGTGTTCCCGTCGTTCGTCATAATATCGCTTATCGCGGCGCTTGTGTCAAACTTCTCGCAGATTGAGTATGTTTCATATGCACTTTGCGGAATAAGAGTCTGCGTATGCGTGCTTATACTTGACGCGGTATCAAAGCTTGTAAAAAGCTCGCTCGTCGATTTGCCTGCGTTTCTGATATTCTGCGCGGCGCTTTTGATGTCGCTGTTCACAAAAACTTCCGCGTCGGTTGTTGTAGTTGCTGCCGGGGTTGCGGGATATGCGGTAAAACGGATAGGAAAACTCCGCGGAGAAAAGAAACATGATACTGATTGAACTTTTTGCCGCGTTTTTCAAAACCGGACTTTTTGCGGTCGGCGGCGGACTTGCAACACTGCCGTTTCTGTATGAAATAGCAAATACCAAGGCGTGGATAACTCTTTCCGATATATCCGACCTTGTAGCGGTGTCGGAGGCAACTCCCGGACCTTTGGGCGTCAATATGGCGACGTATGCCGGATTTATAAAGGCAGGAATTCCGGGCGCCCTGTCTGCAACTCTCGGACTTGTCACGCCGTCGGTCATGGTTATAATAATCGTCGCCGGCTTTCTTGAAAAATTCAAAACAAGCTTTGCCGTAAAATCTGTTTTTTACGGACTTCGTGCGGCGTCCTGCGCACTTGTTGTAAGTGCATGGACAGCGGCTGTGCGCCTTGCATTTTTCGGTGCCGGTACAGGTGCTTTTATGTGGCAGGGACTTTTGCTTGCATTGGGTCTGATAGCCTTAAAAAAGATATTCAAATGCCACCCGATCGTACTTATTGCGCTTTCCGCCGTCATCGGCATTGTTTTTAAATTCGGAGCGTAGATTGCCGTAAAATGTCTGATTATTATAATTGCTTCAGTTGTAAAATCAGTTAAACATGAAAAAAATATAAAATTATTTGCAGAAACAAGCCTTTTTTTGTCTGAATTGTGCATAAAATAACGGTATTTTCTGAAATGTATGTTAATTTTCTACATTTTGTTTGACATTTCAATATAATTGTGATAAAATCAGTATGAGGTGATTTATATGGATAACTTAACACTTTTGATTAAAACAGAAATCAAAAAGCAGTACAAGAGCGTAAGACAGTTTTCTCAGTGCGTGGATATTCCGCAGTCTACAATAATAAGCGCGCTCAGAAAGGGAATAGGCGGCACTGCATTTGACTCTGTTGTAAAGATGTGCGACGTGCTTAATATCAAGCTTGACGTAAATTCACACGTTTGCATTGACCGCGAAAAGAGAGAGCTTCTCGAAGAGTTTTCACAGCTTGACGAAAACGGCAGACACGCAGTAAAGGCGCTCTGCAGAGTTGAACTTCTCAGAAACAAGAACATACCGATACCGGGCTTTGATTCCGGCAACGAGCTTTAATTTTCAAGCTCCAAGATTGTTCGGCGGTTTTGCATACAGGAAAGGCCGGAGGGAAAAATGAATTCCGAACAGAGCAGACTTGCGGCAAAATTTTTAAAGGACAATAAGATTAAACATATTGACGCCGAACTCATAAAATCAATACTCGAAAACAAGGGATTTTGCATTGTAAATTTCAGTCATGTTGTTAATGACGATGAGACTGAGCTTATGATAAAATCCCTTTTCGGCGTTAAGGCGGAAAATCTGCCGCCGGCTGTATCGGTTGACGGCAAAAAGGGAAAATTCGTATTTTTGTCTGAAGAACTGAATCAGCATGATAAGCTCTACGCTCTTTGCGTGCAGACGGGTCTGATACTCGCCGGAAACGTGCGCGAAAAGCCCAATGATACAAAAGTCGGGGCAGACAGAAAGGCACATGAATTTGCTGAAAGCCTGATCGGAATATCCGACGGAGATGTATTGGAAAAAACAAGGGCTTTTCCGGTAAAAACGGCAGTAAAAACGTCCGTTGCCGCGGTATTTGTCCTGCTTTTGTGCTTTGCCGTGTGCTTTTGCACGGGATTTTATGTGTGCAGACTGAATTACGAATCGTCCGCGGTACAGGTCTTTTCGTCCTATGATGTTCCGGGGCAAAATGAAACGCCGGCTGACGCTGATTCTTTGCCGGTATCCGGGAATAACCTTGCGGATAATATTCTGTCTGATGATGTTACGTCAGACAATAACACGGCGCTTTTTGACGAGGATCATACCGATATACAGGAGTCCGGACAGAATGAGAACGTATTTGTGTCGAAGAACGCTGATGAAACTGCAAAAACTTCAAAAACGCAGGACGCCGATGTTCAGAGCCGTGATACGGATGGTGCAGATGCGCCGGAGGTTTCCGAGCCGCCCAAAACCGAAAACACCGTAACGCCGCAACAGCCGCCGCAAAGCACGGTTACTTACTATATGACTTCAAACGGCACAAAATATCACAAAGCCGGGTGCAGTTATATCGCAAATAAGGAAAACCTGAAAGAGATAAGTTCAGACAGTGCGGAGCTTTCAAAGTATTCGCCATGTTCGAGGTGCTTTAAGTAATACCGGTAATTAATTTCCGACGCAGTCTTTATCTGACCGCGCCGGATTTTTGTATAAAGAAAACCACGCGATAGTCGCGTGGTTCAAAAAAGGTTAACCGGTGAAAAAAATCCTCC
>CAKSEL010000016.1 GCA_934446675.1 uncultured Eubacteriales bacterium | reverse complement strand
TATGCGCACTCTCAACGGCGTTCATTATATCCTTTGCAAATTCCGCATAGTCCTTTTTCTCATATCTGTTGAAAGGGCAATGCGACTGATTTACCGTAAGTCCCGTTTCTTTCAGGATTTCCGATGTTTTCTGTGCCTCGTTTATTCCGACAAGCAGATCTACCTTTTCAAATCCCGCTTTTCTTATCATTTTCAGGACATCGCCGAGATCTCTCTTTGTACCGTCGCGTCTGTTGCAAAAATGATATGCATTTACAGACAATTTCATAATTTTACACACTATCTCCTAAAAAATTAATTTTATTTTATTCTTTCAAACTCATACATCTGAGAAGAAAAATCGCTGCCGCCCGTCCGTGCCATGCCGACGTTCATCATAACGGCGCCGGAATAGATATGCCCGGTATTTCTCTCCCTGTATATTCCGCACGGATCAAGTCCTTCAAACTTTACGCGGAATCTTTCCATATTGGGGTGAGCAAGCACGGTTGAGAATACAAGAACGCAGCGGCTCTTATCCTCGCTGACATACTGGAACGCACAGTAATTGCCGTCAAAAGGTGAACGCAGCCTGTACATATTTCCTTTATGTATAACGTCTCTTACGCGCTTGAATATCTCTATATGCTCGCGGCTTCTCTGCTTTTCCTCGTCGGTCATCTTTGAAACGTCCATTTCGTAGCCGTAAGTGCCGCACATTGCGACAAAGGCTCTTGAATCGAGAGAAGTTATTCTTCCGCACTGGTGATTCGGAGATACCGAAACGTGCGCTCCCATACTCGACGCAGGCATTACCATGCTTGTGCCGTACTGAATGAACATTCTCTCGCAGGCGTCGGTATCGTCGCTCGTCCAGAACTGTGGGAAGTAATAGAGCATACCTGCGTCAAAGCGTCCGCCGCCTCCCGAACAGCCCTCAAAGAGAACATCGGGGAACTTATTTGTAATATATTCGAGAACATCATAAAGTCCGAGCATATATCTGTGAGCAAATTCTCCGGTATGGTCCTTATCCAAAAGCTCGGAACCCGTTTCGCCGAAGTTGCGGTTCATATCCCACTTTACATACTCTATATTTGCTCTCGTGAGAATTTCCGTCATAAAGCCCTTAATGTAATCGCAGACGTCCTTTCTCGAAAGGTCGAGTATAAGCTGATTTCTGCCGAGTGTACGCGGATTATTTCCGGAATGTATGCACCAATCCGGGTGCGCACGGTAAAGCTCGCTGTCGGGAGAGATCATTTCCGGCTCGAACCACAGTCCGAATTTCAGTCCCATATCGTTTATCTTCCTTGCAAGACCGTCAACGCCTTCGGGCAGCTTTTCGCGGTTCTCAAACCAGTCTCCGAGTGAAGATTTATCGTCGTTTCTCTTTCCGAACCAGCCGTCGTCAAGCACAAGCATTTCTATACCGAGTTCCTTTGCTCCCCGTGCTATATCAAGAATTATTTTTTCGTCAAAATTAAAACTTGTTGCCTCCCAGTTATTTAAGAGTATCGGTCTTACGGAATCTCTGTACTTTCCTCTTACAAGGCGTGTTCTGTAAAGCTTATGGAAGCTTCTCGACATTTTGCCGTAGCCTTCGTCCGAGTATGTCATTACGACCTCGGGCGTTACAAAGGTCTTTCCGGGTTCGAGTTTCCAGCAGAAATCATACGGGTTTATGCCCATGAGAAATCTTGTTCTGTTATAGAAATTGACATCTGTTCCGGCATAGAAATTGCCGCTGTAAACAAAGCTGAAACCGTATACCTCGCCCATATTTTCAGTCGTGTTTTTACGTGCGAGAGCCACGAACGGGCTGTGGAAATGGCTGCTTGAGCCGCGCTTGCTGTCAACGTGATACGAGGCATTCATGAGCGGCTGTTTCTGAATATTTCTCTCTCTTGCCCATGCTCCGTAAAGGTGTACGAAATCAAAATCCTTATCGGTAAAGTCAATGCTCGCGGACATTGCGCTGTTAAGCGAAACGGTGCCTTGAGATTTATTTACAACATCAACGTTTCTCGTGATTATATCGGTATCTTCAAACACGCTGTATCTGAGAACAAGCTCTAAATCTTTATCGTCGTCACGCAGCGTTATTTCAAGCGTATCGGCTTCGCTGTCGTTTTCGGTATAAGTTGCGGGAAGTCCGGGAAGACCGGGTTTTCCGGCATATATCCTGTGGCTCTTGTAGAGCGGTCTGAAAAAGCTTGTTCCGTCCTCGAACTGCGCAAAAAACGCGCAGTCGCTTTTATCGGTTACTCCGTATACGGAATACTCGAGCAGCTGTCCCGCGGTTGAAAAGTATGATTCATAATTATCTCCCGTGTCTACTGCATAAAATCCGTCTCCGACATTGTAAACGGTTCCGTCAATTCCGCTTAAATCATCGGTTCTCTTTCCGTAATATGCGTGAAGCAAAGTGTTCATTCTGAGCGTCATTATATATGAAGTGTTTTTTGTCTGCAAATGAAACACTCCGCCGTTATAAGTAATTGACATGCGTTCATCTCCTTATTGATTATGGTTTATAAGTGCATTTTACACAAAGTAAATGATTTTTGCAATGTTAAAATGTATACACTTTAGTAACAAAAATACCATGAATGGACTTTTGCGATATGGTAGAATAATCTCAAAGATAAGTTTTCGTAACTGACGGATAAGTGGGGCTACCACACGGAAGCGAAAGCAATAGAAATCATGTCGACCGTCTGGGCAGTTCCTGTTTAAATGCATGGGACTGCTTTTTTTGTCGGCTGAAAATAAAGAAAGGACGTAAAACCATGGGAATTTACAGCGTAAACTTTATCAGCGATCTCCTTGAAGAAAACTCCTATCCCGGCAGAGGCATTATCATCGGAAAGAGCAGCGACAAGAGAAAAGCGGCAGTCGCATATTTCATCATGGGCAGAAGCGAAAACAGCAGAAACCGAATCTTCGTTGAAAACGGCGACGAGGTGATTATCCGTCCGTTTGACGAATCAAAAGTCGAAGATCCGTCGCTTATTATCTATTCACCGATAAAGAAATATCAGAACCGTCTTATTGTCACCAACGGCAACCACACGGATACTATTGTCGAATATCTCGAAAAAGGTCAGACCTTTGAACGTGCTCTCGAAACGCGCTGCTTTGAACCCGACGCGCCCAACTTCACTCCGAGAATAAGCGGCATGCTTACCTTTGAGGACGGGGATTTCATGTACAAAATGGGAATTTTAAAGAGCGGCAACGCCGACGGATCCGTCTGCAACAGACACACCTTCAGATATATTCCGGTTCCCGGACTCGGACACTTCATTCACACCTACAACTGCGACGGCGACCCGATTCCGTCATTTACCGGAGAGCCTGAACGCGTGGTGATCCCCGACGACATCAACGTTTTTGCCGACAGCATCTGGAACAGCTTAAACTCAGCAAACAAGATCTCTCTCTATGTAAGATACATTGATCTTCTGAGCGGCAAGGTTGAAAACAGACTTATAAACAAGAACATATAAACTTATAACCCAAGGAAGGCAAACATGAAGCAATTTGAACTCAAATACGGCTGCAACCCCAATCAGAAACCTGCGAAGATCTACATGAACGACGGCTCGGAGCTTCCGATAGAAATACTCTGCGGACGTCCGGGATACATAAATTTTCTCGACGCATTCAACTCCTATCAGTTGGTAAAGGAGCTTAAAGAGTCCTTACATCTTCCGTGTGCTGCGTCTTTCAAGCACGTATCTCCCACAAGCGCCGCCTGCGGACTTCCTCTCTCCGACGCACTCAAAAAAGCGTGCTTTGCGGACGACATAGAGGATCTTGACAAATCTCCGCTTGCCTGCGCGTATGCAAGAGCGCGCGGAACCGACAGAATGAGCTCTTTCGGAGACTGGATAGCTCTTTCCGACGTCTGCGACGTCACAACGGCAAAGCTCATAAAAAGAGAAGTTTCCGACGGCATTATAGCCCCCGGATACCTGCCCGAGGCTCTTGAAATTCTGAAAACCAAAAAAAAGGGCAACTACAACATAGTAAAAATTGACGAAAACTATGTTCCCTCTCCCATAGAAACAAAGCAGGTATACGGCATCACCTTTGAACAGGGCCGCAACAATTTTAAAATTGACGAAAGTCTGCTTTCCAACATTGTTACAAAAAACAAGGACATTCCCGAAAACGCAAAGCGCGATCTTATAATTTCTCTTATAACGCTGAAATACACGCAGTCAAACTCGGTATGCTTTGCGTATGACGGTCAGGCAATCGGTGTGGGCGCCGGTCAGCAGTCAAGAATACACTGCACGCGCCTTGCCGGAAACAAAGCCGACAACTGGCATCTGCGCCAGCACCCGAAGGTTCTCAAACTTCCCTTTTTGGACACTCTCGGACGTCCTGACAGAGACAACGCGATAGACGTTTACATTTCGGACTTTTCCGAGGACGTTCTTGACGACGGGCTCTGGCAGAATTATTTTAAGTACCGCCCGGACGAATTCACCAAAGCCGAAAAGCGCGCGTATCTTGACACCATCACCGGCGTAAGTCTCGGCAGCGACGCATTTTTCCCGTTCGGCGACAACATTGAACGTGCCCGCAGAAGCGGCGTTTCGTACATTGCCGAACCCGGCGGCTCGATACGCGACGACGACGTTATAAGAGTCTGCGACAGATACGGAATTGCAATGGCGTTTACCGGCATGAGACTTTTCCATCATTAATTCCGGACAATTCAAAGCAAAATTATATCCCGGCATACTGTCCTTAAACGGCGGCATACCGGGATTTTTAATTTGTCGGATATATATTCAATTTACGTATTTTCCGTGTTTTCTTCACCGTTTTTCGTATTTTGTTCCGGTGAGGACTGCGGTTCTTTTTCGCTTTCGGCAAGCCGCGGAATAAAATTTTCGGCAAATTTATTCTTTCCTCTGCTCTTTACGTAGAAAAAGCCTATTATACTGAACACAACTGCGCCGACGAAGTTTACTATAAGGTCTTTCATAGTGTCTATAAGCCCTATGTCGAGGTATCCGCCAAGTCCGAGGCTCTGTCCGTTTACGGCAACGTCGGTTATTCCGTCGATTATGACGGCTTTATTGGAATTTGTCGGATCGAGCGCCACGGAAGAAATTGTATGCACGACAAAATCCTTCTGCATATCAGTCTTGAATACCATATCCGCCGTAAACTCGAACATTTCCCACAAAACGCCTATCGTCATGGAAAAGCAGAACGCGACTATTGCGAGAAACAGCGGAGAAAGCTGAAATTTGAACCTCTCGTTGCGGTTTATTATATCCACGAGCGAAAAGCCGACTGCGGCGCACAGAAATCCGTTTATGGTATGCAGCGCCGTATCCCATATCGGGACTTTCACATAGTAGCTGCCCAGCTCTCCGAGAATTTCGGCTGCAAATATGAATAACAGTATTATTATTTCAAGTGCGGACGGAAGTTCTATTCCGAAGTTGGTTTCAAAAAACGCAGGTATGAGAAAAAGCACAAGAGAGAGCGTGCAGACGAACAGATTTTCGTAGTGTCCGCTTAAGCACGACGCTATCATTGCAAGTATTACCGCAATTCTTAATAACACGTATACCGCAAACGTCAGCTTGTCCTTTTTTATCTGTCCGACAAGTTTTCCTATAATCGTATGCTTTTTCTTTTCATTGTTTTTCTTCATTATATTTCATACCTGCTTTAAAGTTTGTTTCTGCTGTTAAAGGTAACGGCCTCAAGAGGAAGTCTGTCGGCATATATATGCGAAAGATCAGACATACATATACAGCGCGGTGCGCAGATGCCGTTTTCAAAGTTTTCAAAATACAGCACCGTAACGCCGGTATGCGCTATTCCGAATCCTGCCCAGAAAATATGCGGCGGCACATTCAAAAGGTGCGAAAGCCATGTCGTACCGAATCCCTCATGGCAGAACACGGCAACCCTCTCATTACTCGGCTTTATTATCTTATACACCGCGCCGTCGTGCTCATATCCGAGCTTTTTGAGAAATTCGTCGGAGCTTTTGCATATTCTCTCATATCCCTGTTTTGCCCTGTCGGTCTTTAAAAATTCCTCTGTATTATACCAATCGGTACGAGAGAGGGTTTCGTTATTGAGTATGTTTGTATTCTGGCACGCAAACGCCCAGCGTCTTGTACCGTCGGGATTCTGCACCGAAAGATCTTTATACGCAAGGCTCTCGCTTGTCCATTCTTCAACTTCCGGCTTTATTCCGAGCAGTTCGCACGTCGGCTGCGCCGTCTGTCTTGCGCGTATAAGCGGAGAGACAAAGATTTTGTCAAGTCCCTGCACTGCAAGTCTTTTTGCAAGCGCCTTTGCCTGAAGATGTCCGCGCGGTGTGAGAGAGTCCGGCGCATATATCGGATCTCCGTGTCTTATTATATACAATAGCATTCGTTTTACCTCAGATTTTCTGTTTTATTGCGGTCTTGTAATTTCAAAAGCCTGTCTTAATGTATTTCCGATTGCCGACGCCATTCTCGAAAAGCCGAGATCCGACGGGTGACAGGTGTCCGCAGTGCCGTCTCCGCGGTACTGGTCGATAAGAAAAGCGGCGCCGTCCACAAAGAACGCGAGATTATCTCCTGCGCGCCTTGCTTTTATATACGTTTCCATAACCGTACAGCGGCGAAGATGCTCGGCATGGCTCAATCCGTTGAAATCCGGCTTTGACACCATTATTATCGGTATATCGGGATTTTTCTTTCTCACGGTTTCATAAACGTTGAAGTGCGTTTGCTGAAGATGCTCCGCGCTCGGCGCATTATGGTCATAGTCGAGTACAAACGCGCTCATTTCAAGTCCCGATATATAATCCGCGATTGCCTGCTCGCCGTAACATGATCCCGAAAATCCGAGATTTATAAAGTTGCAGTCAAGGTTTCTCGAAATAATGTTTTCGTATGACATTCCGGGACGCGATGCGCAAAATCCGTGAGTTATCGACGAACCGTAGTAAACGACAGGCGTCTTTACACTGTAATCGCTATGCTTTTCAAGCTTTGAACCGGGTTTTATTCCTATCTCGATTTTTTTGATTTTGGTTTCTTTGGGCAAATTAAGCGTAAGTTCATGCATGGAATCCGCAGGTTTTCCGAGTACCTTTCTGAGAAAAGCACAGTTTTGGGGATCAAAGGACGGTGCCATTGACGCGCAAAGCTCATATCCTATGTACGGTTTCTTTTCGTACAGATCGAAAATATAGTTGTTTATATAGTAAATCCCCTGTGACTTTTCGGCAAAACCTTCAAGATGTACGTAAATACCGACAGTATCGGAATCTGTTGCAAATCTTATTCTCGCACCTGCCGTACCGTCGCGCATGGCAAAAACTCTGTCGCTTGTATTCTTTGCCACATCTGTCGGCAGACGCATAAAAAGTCCGTTCTCTTTTTCTTTTAACAGTCCGAATATTTCAAAAGGCTCTTCCTCTGCATTGTGCCATTCGAGTTTCGGCGTATCATCGGGTTCGCCCGGAAGATTTCTTATTTCATAAGTTTTATTCATAATGTTTTCTCCTTTTCAAGTCTGTAACGTATATTCAAATATTTTCGAGCAGTACGACCGCATGCGCCGAAATCCCCTCTTTGCGCCCCGTAAAGCCGAGTTTTTCCTCGGTAGTCGCCTTGACGTTTACGGTGCCGCACGGAACCGACGCCGCTTTTTCTATATTTCCGCGCATTTTATCAATATACGGCGAAAGTTTCGGAACCTGAGCTATTATTGTTATATCGGCATTGCACAGCCTGTAACCTTTTTGCTTTATGAGTCCGCACACGTTTTCAAAAAGAACCATGCTTGAAATTCCCTTATACTTATCGTCGGTATCGGGAAAATGCCGTCCTATATCTCCGAGTGCCGCAGCGCCGAGCATTGCGTCCATAAGCGCGTGCAGCGCCACATCTGCGTCGGAATGTCCGAGAAGTCCCATTTCATACGGTATCTCTTCTCCGCACAGTATAAGTTTTCTGCCTTTTTCAAAACGGTGAACGTCGTATCCGTGTCCTATTCTCATTTATTCATTTCCTCTCCCGTTTCTCTTTTTTGGAGAATTGCCTCGGCAAGAAACATATCTTCGGGATATGTAAGCTTGATATTTGCCGAAGATGTTTCGCAAAGCACGACCTTAAAGCCTGCCGCAGTGACAACGGCACAGTCGTCCGTCGCGCTGATTCCGAGTTTCTGCGCATTTGAAAGCGCGGTATGGTATATATCGGTATCGAATACCTGCGGCGTCTGCATGAGCCAGAGGTTTTCGCGGTCAACGTCCTCGGTTATAACATCTGCAATATCGGTTCTCTTTACCGAATCACGCACACGGCAGGCGCAGGACGACGCTCCGAACGTATATGCGGTATCGAACACACGGCAAAGCTCATCGGCTGTAACAAGCGGTCTTGCCGCGTCATGCACCGCAACCAGCTTTGTTATATCCTCCGGCACCTGAAAAGCCGCGCAGAATGCGTTTTTTACAGACTCCTGCCTGTCCTTTCCTCCGCATACCGTGTCTTTTACCTTATTATAACCGTGTTTTCCGCAAAGCTCTTTAATTTCTTCCGTTTTATCTTCTCTTGCGGCGATTACAACGCTCTTAACGCACGGACTTTTCTCGAAAAGCTCAAGCGAATAGCATATAACGGGCTTTCCGCACAGCATTTCAAGCGGTTTATACACTCCGCCCATTCTCGCGCCGCTCCCGGCTGCCGCAACAAGCACCGTCACGCTTTGGTCTTTAGCAGTTTTTATTCTTTTCACCCGTAATCACGCCGCCTTTTTACATACTTTTACATTTATTTATACTTTACCACATACAGCCGTCAGTTTTGTTAATATATTGTAAATCGAGAGTGAACAAGTACAAGCCGGTTTAACGTTCTTAACACTGAAAACGCCCTCACGTTCACAACGGGTTTATAATATAAATTAATAATTGAAATATTTTTGCTGCTTTATTCATAAATATCTGTTGAAATTCAAAAAGGTATGGTATAAAATAAAATTTAATTGTAGACTGTATAAGTATGCTCAAAATGAGTATATCCGTCTGCAAAATTCAAAGGAAAAGCGGAAAAAGCATGGAATATACCGGGATAACCTCGCGGAAAAACCCTTCCGTAACAGACGCCGTAAAGCTCAAAGACAAGAAAAACCGCGACAGGCTCGGTCTGTTTTACGCGGAGGGATACAAGCTGCTTGAAGAAGTCATATCGGCAGAAATTCCCGTAAATAAGCTTTTCTTTACAGAAAGTGCGCTGCAAACTTACCATGCTCTAATAGAGATGTCGGGTGACAACTGTGAGAAATTTCTCGTGAGCGACGAAGTATACGGCAAGCTTACCGACGAAAAAGCTCCGCAGGGATTATTTTTCTGTGCAAAAACACCGGGAAGGCTTTTACCCGATGAATCTTCGCTTAAAGACGGCGGATTTGTCATACTCGACGAGGTTCAGAATCCGCAGAATCTCGGCGCGATCATCAGAAGCGCGTTTGCACTTCGTGCCGACAAGATAGTAATTACAAACGGCTGTGCCGATCCATACGGTCCGAAAGCTCTGCGCGCCGCAATGGGCGCAGTGTTCAGATCAAAGCTCTATTTTGCCGAAACCGCTTTCGGATTTATCGGTGAGCTTGAAAAGAACGGCTGCCGCACAATTTGCACACGACTTTCAAAGGACAGCGAAAAGCTCGGTTCTTTTGAGTTCAGAGCCGGCGACAGCATAGTTATAGGCAACGAGGGCCACGGCGTCGGCGATATGACGGCAAAGGTATGCGCTCACAGTCTTTACATTCCCATGAACGACGGTGCGGAGTCCCTCAACGCAGCGTGCGCCGCGGCAATCACCATCTGGGAAATGAAAAAATGCTCTCCTATATTATTATAGTTTCGGAGTGAAAAACATGGACAACAGAATTCTTTACTACATCTGGCTATCAAATGTCCTGCGTCCCGGCAACAAGTACATAAAGGCTCTGTTTGCTTATTTCGGAAGCATCGAAAAGATATACGGAGCACAGGAAAAAGAGTACGGCGCGGCAGGTGTAAAACCGTCCGACGCGAAATGCCTTGCAAACAAGGATCTTGCGCTTGCTCTTTCGCAGTACGAATATTGCAAAAAGGAGCACATAGGTTTTATGTGCTTTGACGATCCATTCTATCCCGAAAGGCTCAAAATAACCGACGATCCGCCGTGTATGTTCTACTACCGCGGCAGACTTCAGCTGCTCGACGATTTTCCGTGCGTCGCAATGGTCGGAACGAGAAAATGCACAAAAGGCGGTTTTCGCCTTGCATACAAGATAGCATACGGCGCAAGCTCTTACGGCATTACGGTAGTAAACGGACTTGCCGCAGGAATTGACGGCGCGTGCATAGCCGCAGCGCTTGACGCAAACGGTTACGCCGTCGGACTTCTCGGCTGCGGAATAGACCGCATATATCCTTTGTCAAACAAGGATCTGTTTTACAGGCTTTCGGCAAGCGGACTTATACTTACGGAATTTCCGCCGTTTACCGAGCCGAAAGGTTCAAACTTTCCCGTCAGGAACCGAGTTATAAGCGGTCTGTGTCTCGGAACGTGCGTGTTTGAAGCCGACGCCGGCAAAAGCGGCGCAATGATCACGGCGCACCACGCTCTGGAACAGGGCAGGCACATCTTTGCGGTTCCCGGAAATCCCGACGACAAGATGTATTCGGGTGCGCTCGAACTTATAAAGGACGGCGCGTTTGTACTCACAGACGCCGAGGACATTGCCTCGGAATATTCAATGATGTTTCCGCACAGGATAAATCTGCGCAACAAGCCCGAAGTGCCAGAAGAACGGCTTGAAAAATACGTCAGCGAATATTTCGGTTCGGAAAAAGAAAACATAAGTCCGAAAAAGCGTCTTAATTCAAGCTCAGGCGGAGCCGACTACGGCACGGCGGCGCAAAAAACGCAAAACGCATATTTTACCGTAACAAAAACGCCTGAAACCGGCATTAACAACATAAGCGCAAATCAATCAGCAGCGCGGCAAAAGACCGTGCAGCCGCACGGCGCTTACGAAAACGCGTATCAGGTGAACGAACCGCAAACGCAAACTCCTAAAACACAGCAGAACATTTCGGAAAGTCCGCAAAACTCTCAGTCATCGCGCGAACAGACGGATCTTTCAATGCTTTCACCGACAGAGAAGAAAATATATCATCTGTTTGCACAAAACGGCGTTATGACGCCCGACGAAATATCCCGCGAGGGCATTAAAATAGAGGACGTACTCTCGTCGATAACGCTGCTTGAAGTATACGACTTCGTAGAGGCAATGCCCGGCGGAAGATACAAATTCAAAAACAGATAAATCAAGTATTTTTTATATAAATTTGGCGGCAGAACCGCCGGAAAGAGGAACAGAATTGGCAAATCTTGTTATAGTTGAGTCACCCGCAAAAGCCAAGACCATAAAAGGTTACCTCGGCAAAAATTACAAGGTAACTGCGTCAAAAGGACACGTAAGAGATCTTCCGAAAAGCACGCTCGGAGTAGACATAGAAAACGATTTCACACCCAAATATATAAATATCCGCGGCAAAGGCGACCTTATAAAAGAGCTTAAAGCCGAAGCAAAAAGCGCGGACGCCGTTTTTCTCGCAACCGACCCTGACCGCGAAGGAGAGGCAATATCATGGCACCTTGCAAACGTTCTCGGAATACCAGAGGACAAGATAAAGCGCGTCAAGTTCAACGAGATCACAAAGCCCTGCGTAAAAGAGGCGATCAAGCACTCCGGCAAGATCGACATGAATCTTGTTGACGCACAGCAGGCGCGCAGAATTTTAGACAGAATCGTCGGCTACAAATTAAGCCCCGTGCTTTGGAAAAACGTAAAGAGCGGCCTTTCCGCAGGACGCGTTCAGTCTGTCGCAACGCGCCTTATAGTTGACAGAGAAAACGAGATACGCGCGTTCAAGCCCAAGGAATACTGGTCGGTGGATATTACTTTAAAGACAAATTCGGGAAAGACCTTTTCGGCTTACTATTTCGGAGATTCCGACGGCAAAAAGGAACTCGGCTCAAAAGCCGACGCCGACAGCGTTCTCGAAGAAATCAAAAAACACGGAATAACCGTAAAGAGCATAAAAAAAGCGGAGCGCACAAAAAATCCGGCACCGCCTTTCATCACCTCCACATTACAGCAGGAGGCATACAGACGTCTCGGTTTTCCGTCGGCAAAGACCATGAAAACGGCACAGGAACTGTATGAGGGCGTCGCTCTCGGTGAGCACGGAACGCACGGTATAATCTCTTACATGAGAACCGACTCGCTGCGCATTTCCGATATTGCAGCCGACGCCGCAAAGCAGTACATCACCGAAACCTACGGCGAAAGCTTTTATCCCAAAACACGCCGCATATACAAGTCGAGAAACGGCGCACAGGACGCGCACGAGGCTATACGTCCGTCATACATGGAGTATCCGCCCAAAGCCATACGTTCCTATCTTTCAAACGATCAGTACAAGCTCTACAAGCTTATCTGGGACAGATTTATTTCAAGCCAGATGGCAAGCGCCGTACTTGACACGGTAAATATCGATTCCGAAGCCGGAAACAGCATATTCCGCTCATCGGGATACACCGTAAAATTCCCCGGATTTATGTCTGTATACGAAGAAAGCACGGACGACACCCAGAACTCCGATTCTAAGGAAAAGGACGGACTTCTGCC
Source organism: uncultured Eubacteriales bacterium (assembly GCA_934446675.1). Taxonomy (GTDB): domain Bacteria; phylum Bacillota; class Clostridia; order Oscillospirales; family CAG-382; genus UMGS1387. The sequence goes on along the minus strand of CAKSEL010000016.1, from coordinate 31,332 downwards.
GAACGTTTCCGAAGGCGAGAAGTTAGAGGTTGCCGAAACAACCCCCGCACAGCACTTCACGCAGCCTCCGGCACGCTACAACGAAGCTTCTCTTATCAAGACTCTTGAAGAAAAAGGAATTGGACGTCCGAGCACCTACACTCCCACAATTACAACCATAGTTCAGAGAGGATATGTCGAAAGAGTTTCAAAAACACTGTCTCCGACTGTTCTCGGCGAACTTACCACAAGCCTTATGACGGACAATTTTCCCGACGTCGTTGACTACAACTTCACGGCGACCATGGAAAGCTCACTTGACGAGATAGAGGACGGCAAAAAGCATATGCTTGACGTACTCAAAGAATTTTACGACGATTTTGCGTCTGAGCTTTCAAAAGCCGAAAAGACCGTCGAACAGAAAAACTACAAGCTGCCGGTTATAGAAACCGACATCGTATGCGAAAAGTGCGGCAGCAAGATGGTCGTAAAGAGCGGAAGATTCGGAAAGTTTGCGGCTTGTCCCAACTATCCGGCCTGCAAGAACACAAAACCGCTTGACAAGGACGGAAACGCCGTCGAAGCCAAAGACGATACGGCAAACGCGCCGCAGCCGGCTCCCGACGACATAAAGTGCGATATATGCGGCTCTCCCATGGTAATCCGCCGCGGAAGATACGGAATGTTCTACGCCTGCTCGGATTATCCGAAATGCAGCGGAACAAAACCCATAAACAAAGAGCTTGACGTGCCCTGTCCGTTATGCGGTTCAAAGATAGTAATGCGCCGCGGCAAGAACAGAACGGCATTTTACAGCTGTTCGAGCTATCCGAAATGCAAGTTCACCTCCTGCGACACTCCCACAAACGAAAAGTGCCCCATATGCGGCGGAATGCTTCTCAAAAAGCGAGGCAAGAATATGTATGTCTGCCTTAACAAGGAGTGTTCGTACAAGGCTGAAATTCCCGAATCCGAATCCAAAGATGACAACTGATCTTATGTTTGCGAAAGGCGGTAAAAAACCGTTATGAAAATTATAGTTGACTGCATGAGCGGAGACAATGCTCCGTATGAGATAGTAAAGGGTGCGCTCATCGGCGCAAAGCAGCACGGAACGGAACTTATTCTTGTCGGAACAAGATCCGAAATAGAATCTGCCGTTGCAAAGGAAAAACTTTCGTTGGACGGTGTGCGCATTGTTGAAAACACGGGCGAGAACCTTACAATGGAGGACGAACCCGGCTCTGTTTTAAAGGAAAAGAACGAATCCAGCATGGCTCTTTCGATAAAGCTGTTAAAGGACGGAGAGGGCGACGCGCTTGTATGCGCAGGAAACACGGGGGCTTTGCTTACAGGCTCAACGCTTATGCTCAGAAGAATTAAGGGTGTGCGCAGACCGGCTCTCGGCGCAATTATCCCTCTCGGCTCTCCCACCCTGCTTGCGGACTCCGGCGCTCAGGCTGTATGCTCACCTGAAGACCTTATAATGTTCGCGCACATGGGAAATCTTTACATGAAAAACGTAATGGGCATAGATAATCCAAAAATCGCGCTTGTCAACAACGGTGCCGAAGAACACAAAGGAACTCCATTGCAGCAGGAGACCTACAAGGCGCTCAAAAACGACGCGTCCTTAAACTTTATCGGCAACATTGAGGGCAGAGATATTCCCAAAGGCGAAGCCGACGTCATAATCGCCGACGGATTTACGGGAAATGTCGTACTCAAGATGTGCGAAGGCGCGGGCTGGCTTGTAAAAAACTGTCTTAACAGGCTGTTTAAGCGCAATCTTCTTTCAAAGATCGCATATATATTCGCGTCGGGCAGCATAAAACAGCTCTCGCGCGAAATGGACTACTCGGTATACGGCGGAGCGCCCTTCTTAGGCGTTGCAAAACCCGTTATAAAGGCTCACGGCAGCGCAAATTACGTAAGCGTTGCGGCATGCATAGGTCAGGCTAAGCGATATGCACAGTCGGGCATGATCGAAGATATTGCCGCAATGGCGCAGAAACCCGATAACGAAAATTAAACAACAAACTGCTTATTTATATTTTGATTGTGAGGTAAAAACAAATGCCGGAACATTCAGCTTTGCTTGAAGAAAGAATCGGATACGAATTCCGCGACAAGAGTCTGCTTGACACGGCTCTGACGCACTCGTCGTATGCGAACGAACTCAAAGCAAAGGGCGAAAACATAATGTACAACGAACGTCTCGAATTTTTGGGAGACTCGGTCTTATCTCTTGTTGCAAGCGTTCATCTTTTCAAGGGCAACAAGAATATGTTTGAGGGAGATCTTACGAAGATACGCGCAGGAATCGTATGCGAAAACGCGCTTTACGAATATGCGACGGACATTGATCTCGGAAAATATCTGTTTCTCGGACACGGCGAAGAAGTGAGCGGAGGACGCACGCGCCGTTCAACCCTTGCGGACGCATTCGAGGCTCTGCTTGCGGCTATATATCTCGACGGCGGCTTTGAAAAGGCTAGAAAGTTCGTACTTCCCTACCTTACCGCCGCAGCCGACAAGCTTATACGCGACGGCGGAAGCGAGGACTACAAAACTCTGCTGCAAAAGTTTATCCAGCAGAACAAGGGCGACATTCTCGAATACGAAATGCTCTCGGAAAGCGGCCCGTCGCACAGCAAAAGTTTTGAATATGCCGTAAAGCTCAACAACAACATTATAGGCAAAGGCACAGGCTCTTCAAAGAGAGACGCCGAGCAGGAGGCTGCAAAACAGGCTCTTATTCTGTTCGGAAAAGTTAAGGGTTAATATGCCGCGCCACGTAAATATTCCCATTTTTATTCCGCACGAAGGCTGCAAAAACTCCTGCGTATTCTGCGACCAGAGAAGTATTACCGGAACAAGCGGCAGCGCGCACAGGGATATACGTCCAGAAATTGAAACGGCGCTGTCAACGGTGTGTTCGGACGACTTTGCCGAGATCGCATTTTTCGGCGGCAGCTTTACCGGTATCGGAAATGAGCTTATGACAAGCCTTTTGGACACGGCTTACGAATACGTAAAAAACGGAAAAGTCAGATCAATAAGGCTGTCAACACGTCCGGACTATATAGACCGCGAGATTTTAGAGATTTTAAAAACGCACGGCGTTACGGACGTTGAACTCGGCATACAGAGCATGGTTCAAAGAGTGCTTGACATGTCGCGCCGCGGCCACACGGTCGGACAGACAAGAAAAGCCTGCGCGCTCATAAAGGAATACGGCTTTAACCTCGTCGGGCAGATGATGACGGGACTTCCCGGCTCGTCGCAGGCTGACGAAGTATACACGGCAGGGCAAATAGTTGAAATGGGCGCAGACGGCGCGAGAATTTACCCGACCGTCGTATTCAGAAACACCGAGCTTTGCAACATGGCATTGCGCACAGAATACACTCCGCTTACAAATGAGGACGCAGTGAAAAGAAGCGCCGCAGTATATGCCGTATTTGACAAAGCGCACGTAAAGGTTCTGCGTATAGGTCTTTGCGCGTCGGAACAGCTTTCGGGTTCGGACGTATACGCCGGTGCAAACCACCCGGCTCTGGGAGAGCTTGTTCTCGGAGAATACTATTACGAAAAGCTATGCGGCAGACTCAGCGAAATGCTCGCTCTTGCGCAAAATATTCCCGGAAAAGTCAACATCTGTATTCACTGCTCAAAATCCGACTCGTCAAAAATCGCGGGACAAAAATCGTCAAATAAATCACGTATGTTATCCCTTCTCTCTCAGAGAAACCCCAGCATCACAGACATTAAAATCATACCGACAGATTCCGTAAACGTCGGAAAATTTATTATAAGCGCAGAGAATTACTGCAAAAACAAGCGTACACGGAGGAAAACAAATTGTACTTAAAAGCGTTGGAGTTAAGAGGCTTCAAATCTTTTCCCGACAAAACAAGACTTGAATTTCAAAAGGGCGTGACGGCTGTCGTAGGTCCTAACGGAAGCGGCAAATCAAACGTATCGGACGCCGTCCGCTGGGTTCTCGGCGAAATGTCGCCGAAGTCGCTCAGAGGTTCAAAAATGGAGGACGTAATCTTCGCCGGTACGGCAAAGCGTACCCAGACGGGATTCTGCGAGGTCTCCATAATTATAGACAATTCGGGAAAAGAACTTCCGTGCGACACAGAGGAAGTTAAGGTCACAAGAAAATACTACCGTTCCGGCGACAGCGAATACAGAATAAACGACAAGCCGTCAAGATTAAAGGACATATACGAGCTTTTTCTAAACACCGGTATAGGCAGAGAGGGATATTCCGTCGTAGGTCAGGGCAAGATCGCCGAGGTCATCTCGCAGAAAAGCGACGAAAGACGCCACATATTTGAAGAAGCCGCCGGAATTTCAAAGTACCGCTACAAAAAGAACGAAACCGAAAAAAAGCTTGCCGAAACCGAAACGCATTTAATAAGAGTAAACGACATTGTGGGCGAAATTTTCTTACGTCTTGCTCCGCTCGAAAAAGACGCCGAAAACGCTCAGAAATATCTTGTTTTATCCGAACGCAAAAAACAGCTCGAGGTTTCAATCTGGCTTGACAGAATAATAAAGGCTTCCGACCGTTCAAAGGAAGTTGAAAACAAATATTCAGCGGCAAAATCCTCATACGAGAACAAGGACGGCGAGCTTGAAATGCTTGACGCGTCCATCGAAGGCTTATCCAACAAAAAGCTGTTTGTAAATCAGCAGACAGAAAGCATAAGAAACAGCATTTCGGAGGCTGAAGCCGAAAGAAACAGACTTGAAAACTTAAAAAACCTCTCTCAGAACGATATATCCCACCACAACGAGAGAAAAAGCCAGATAAACGCCGAAATCAAGCTTTTATCGCAGGACGAGCTTACATTGCTGAAAACGCGCCTTTCGGAGTGTGAAAAAGCTCTTGACGGCGCAAAAACGGCATCTGAAAACGCGCTGAAAACTTCGGAGGAATGTGAGAAAAAAGCCGCAGACACAGCACTTCTCGTAGCAAATGCCGAAAAAGACATAGAATCAAAGCAGGACGAGATCAGAGCCTGCTCCGAAGAACTTACGGATCTTACGATCAAAGAGGCGGCGGAGGAAAACTCTCAGAAATCCGAAAAGGAACGCCGCGAATTTCTCGAATCCGAAATAAAAAAAGCAGACGAAGAGCTTGAACAGGCTTACACCGCGCTTGAAAACGCAGAACAGAGAAAAAAGGACTTTTTATCACAGAAAGACCAGTTAAACGCCGAAATATCCTCGGAAAGAAAAAATCTCGAAGAACTTTCGTCAAAACGCGACGAGCTTCTGCGCACAAAAAACGAGCTTGAGGCTAAATACGCCGCCGACTCGCACCGCCGCGACGTTCTCGACAGAATGGACAAGATGCTTGACGGTTATCCCGGCAGCGTAAAGTCCGTCATGAACGAAAAAAGCCTTTCGGGTATCTGCGGCCCAGTTTCGCGAATACTCGGAGTTTCGGGACAATATGTGACCGCCATAGAAACGGCGCTCGGCGCTGCGGTTTCAAACATTGTCGTAGAGGACGAATACAGCGCAAAAGAGTCTATACGTTTCTTGAAGCGCACAAACGGCGGACGCGCGACTTTTCTTCCGCTCACCTCGGTAAACGGCAGAACTCTGAACGAACAGGGATTATCGCTTGAGCGCGGATACATCGGAACCGCAAGCGACCTTGTGACATACGAAAAAAAGTACCGTGTGATTGCGGAAAATCTGCTCGGAAGAACGCTTGTTGCAGACAACATTGACAACGCGTCGGACATTGCGAGAAAATACTCCTACCGTTTCAAAATAGTAACTTTGGACGGTCAGGTAATCAACGCCGGAGGTTCGTATACGGGCGGTTCGGCTGCGGCACGCACCGGCGTCATGTCGCGTAACGCGGACATTGCCTCTCTTGACGAAAGCATTGCAAAGACCGGAAAGCGCATGAAAGAACTGCGCGAAGAAATAAAGCAGAACGCAGAAGAACGCCAAAGCACGGCAGAATACATCGAGGGCTTGCGAAACGACCTTTCGAGTGCCGACAGCGGTCTGTACAGAAGCGAAAACGATATAAAGATCAATACAGAGCACATTGACGCGTGTTCGGCACGCCTTAAAAATATGCGCCTGCAGCTTGACGAAACAAGCGACGACAAGATAAAGGAAAGACTGTCTGCCCTGTCGCTGCAAAAGGCAGAAAAGCAGGCTCATCTCGAGGCTCTCGGCACAGAGCTTGCCTCGCTCAAAAAGCTGCTTGACGAGCGCGACACGCAAAGGGCAAAAGCCGAAGAAGAACTCGGAAACGCAAGACTTCTCGCGGTATCGTCGCAGAAAGACATAGAGTCTGCGCAAAACAACCTTGAAACACAGAAATCTTTAATTGCGGACAACGTAAGAAGAACGCTTTTGCTGAAAGAGGAACTTTCGGAGATAGAAAAACAGCTTTCGGGCATAAACGTTGATATAGAAAAGCTTGCGGACGACGCGAAAAAAGCGGCGGAACATCTCGAAGAATTAAAGAAAAGCTTTGACGAGAGCATGGAAAGCTCCGAAAAGCTTGAGCGCGAAATTAATATAAACCGTGAAAAGCAGCGCGATCTTCAGGGCGACAAGGAAGTATTCTTCCGCGAAATGACAAAGCTCGAATCGGCTCTCGAAAAGTACAAGAACGAATACGACGACTTAACCGCAAAGCTCTGGGAGGAATACACGCTTACCTTTACGGACGCGTCGGCTCTCGGATTTGAAAGTCCGAAAGAGGGTGACGCATCTGAGCTTGCAAGCGTCAAGGCAAAGATACGCGCGCTCGGACACATCAATGTAAACGCAGTCGAAGAATACCGCGAAACCAAGGAACGCTATGATTTCCTCACGGGTCAGATAAACGACCTCGAAAAGTCAAAGGCGTCGCTTGAAGGCATTATAAAACGTCTTGAAACCGACATGAAAACCATGTTTTCAAACGCCGTTGACGAAATAAACAAGCAGTTCAAAGAGGTTTTCTGCGACTTATTCGGCGGAGGTAACGCTGAGATCGTCATAACCGATCCCGAAAATCTGCTTGAATCGGGCATTGAGATAAACGTTCAGCCGCCCGGAAAAATGGTTAAGAACATATCTCTGCTTTCGGGCGGAGAACAGGCGTTTACCGCAATCGCGCTTTACTTTGCAATTCTCAAGGTAAACCCTGCGCCTTTCTACATTTTCGACGAAATTGAGGCGGCTCTCGACGACGTAAACGTAAACCGCTTTGCATCATACGTAAAGAAGAACAGCGACACTCAGTTTATCATTATCACTCACCGCCGCGGTACTATGGAGGTTGCAGACACCATGTACGGCGTTACCATGCAGGAAAAAGGCGTTTCGAGTTTCTTAAAGGTAAACATTGACGACGTTGAAAAGAAAACCGGCATAAAACTGTAATTACAAGGAGTACGCCAAATGGGATTATTTGACTTTTTCAAAAAAAACAAAAAGGACGAACAGGACGAATACCGAAACGACCGTCAAAACGATGACGAAATACAAAAGCAGGACGAGCAGCAATCGGAGTCCGACGGCACCGTAACCGAGGATTTCACGGAAGATCACGAAAATATGGAAGATGTCCCCGATTCCGAAGATGTGCATAACACCGCCGACAATGACGCGGACGGTGTTTCGGAACAAAACGAAAATATGTACGTCAAAGAAAGCGTAACCGATGCCGACGGCGAAAACACCGACGGCGAACAGTATTATGAGTCCGAAAATCAGCCCGAAAGCGAGCCGGAAACGGCTGAACCGGAAAACGCGGAAGAACCGGAGCAGGAATATTCCGAAGAAACGGAAGAAAACACAGAAATTTCCGGCGAAGCTGACGAAACGCTTTCCGAAGAACAGCCGAAAGAGCAGCACAAAGGCTTTTTTGAACGTCTGAAAGAGGGACTCAAACGCACAAGAGATTCGGTTTTCGGTCAGATAAACGACATTTTCAAGAGCTTTGTCAAGGTTGACGAAGATATGATCGAAGAACTCGAAGAGGTGCTTATCGCGTCGGACGTCGGAATAAACATAACGTCCGAAATAATAGATGAATTGCGCGACAGAATAAAGTCAAAGCACATAACCGAACCCGAAGACGCAAAAAATGAGCTTATAGACATTCTTGAAAGCACCATAGGCGAGGACGAACCGCTTGACGTTTCAGCAAAACCGACGGTAATTCTCGTTATCGGCGTAAACGGCGTAGGCAAAACCACATCAATTGCAAAGCTTGCAAACAAGCTCAAAAACGATGGAAAGAGCGTGGCGCTTGCCGCAGCGGACACTTTCAGAGCGGCAGCCATAGATCAGCTTGAAATCTGGGCAAACCGCGTCGGCGTGCCGATAATCAAACATTCAGAGGGCGCAGACCCTGCGGCTGTCGTGTTCGACGCCTGCTCATATGTCAAGAGCCACGGCACGGATGTGCTCATTGTTGACACTGCCGGCAGACTTCACGTAAAGAAAAACCTTATGGACGAGCTTGCAAAGATAAACCGCGTAATCGACCGCGAGCTGAACAGCGCGGGACGCGAAACGCTGCTTATACTCGACGCCGTTACCGGTCAGAACGCCATAAACCAGGCAAAGGAATTTATGCACACGTCCGACATCACCGGCATTATCCTTACCAAGCTCGACGGCACGGCAAAGGGCGGAATTATTATCTCGGTCAAAAAGGAACTCGGCATACCGGTAAAGTTTATCGGTGTAGGAGAACAGATGGACGACCTTCAGACCTTCAACGGCAAAAACTTTGTAAAAGCATTATTTGAGGAATAAAAAATGAAAATTGCAGTCGCAACAAAAAATTCCCACAAAGTAAAAGAGCTTGAAAGGCTTATCGACATACCCGGAGCACAGTTTCTAAGCTTACGTGATCTCGGCTTTGAGGGCGAAATAGAGGAAAACGGAAGCACGTTTGAAGAAAATGCGCTTATAAAGGCAAGAGCCGTATGCAAAAAGTACGGTATTCCGGCAATCTCGGACGATTCGGGGCTTTGCGTTGACGCACTCGGCGGCGCGCCCGGAATATACTCTGCAAGATACGCGTCGGAGGACGGAGAAAATTCGGATGACAGGCAGAACATAAAAAAACTGCTTGCAAATCTTTCGGGCGTACCCAAAGAAAAACGCGGTGCGCACTTTGTATGCGCCATGGCGCTTGTCACACCCGACGGCACGGAATACACCGTCAGAGGAGAATGCGGCGGTTACATTACCGAAGATGTTTTGGGTTACGACGGATTCGGATACGATCCCGTTTTCTTCAGCAATGCTTTGGGAAAAACTTTCGGACAAGCCTCGGAAAACGAAAAAAACGGCGTGAGCCACAGATACGCGGCATCAAAAAAGATGTCGCAGCTTATAGAAAACACACTTTTCAAAAAGGATAACAAAAATGACTGACACTACTCTCAATTCTTCGCAGCGCGCGTACTTACGTTCGCTTGCAAACACACTCCCCGCAATATTCCAGCTCGGAAAAGGCGGCATAAACGAAAACTTTATAGCTCAGATAGACGGCGTTCTCGAAGCGCGCGAACTTATAAAAATAAGCCTTCTCGAAACCTGCGAGCTTACCGTAAAAGAGGCAGCCGACGAAATCTGCGCGGCAACGGGCGCTCAGAGCGTTCAGATGATCGGCAGAAAGCTTGTTCTTTACAGACAGGCTCACGAAAAGGAAAACAGAAAGATAAACTTACCGAGGAAACAAAAGTGAAAACCGGACTTTTCGGCGGCAGCTTTAATCCCGTGCACATAGGGCATTTGAGAGCTGCGGAAATTTTCTGCCAAAAACAAGAGCTTGACAAGCTTTATGTCGTCCCGGCTCACGTCTCGCCTTTCAAAACCGAAAAAGATTCTTTATACTTTTCTGACGCGGACAGGTTGAACATGGCGCGCCTTTGCTTTTCTCATCTCGAAAGCGGTACAAAAGTCAATGTCAGCGACATGGAAATAAGCCGCGGCGGAACAAGCTACACGATAGACACGGTAAACGCGCTGCTTGAAAAAACGGGACAGGACAAAATATATATGCTTGTCGGCAGCGATATGTTTTTAAGTCTTGAAAAGTGGAAAAGCTTTGAAGAACTCTTTGAAAAATGCGTTATCTGCACACTTTCGAGAAACGCAGACGAGCTTAATCTGCTGCGTGCAAAATCGAAGGAGTATTTCTCACGCTACGGTGCGCAGACCGAAATATACTCCGACGAACCTCTCGAAGTTTCGGCGACAGACATACGTTCTCTTTTTGCCTGCGGAAAAGGCGAAAATTGCCGTAATATGTTGACGGCGGACGTTTTTGAGTATATAATAGAAAACAGGTTGTTTACGGAAAGCGCGGACAAGGCGGAAAATATCTTTGCGCACGAACCGACGTCCTCCGTGACGCTTGAAAGAATACGCGGAAAAATTCCAGAGTTTCTTACTCCCAAAAGGCTTATTCATACGCTCAGCGTTGAAAAACAGGCTCTGGAAATTGCAGAACCGATGTTTGAAAAGCTCGGCATTGACAAAAAATATTTATCCGACATATCCGCAGCGGCGCTGCTGCACGACATTACAAAAAAGCTGCCGCTTACCGAACAGAAACGGCTCTGCTTAAAATACGGTATTCAGACCGACAGCGTAAGCGCGGACAGTTCCAACCTTCTTCATTCAAAGACGGCGGCTTTTCTCTCGCGTGACATATTCGGCATAAACGATATTGTTTTCGGTGCCGTTTTCAATCACACTACGGGAAAAGCAGGCATGAACGTATTTGAAAAGATTATTTTTCTCTCGGATTACATCGAGCCTACCCGAAAACAGCAGATATGCGCCGACGCAAGGGAAAAATTTTTAAACAACGCAAAGCAAAACGGCTTTACTATGCAAGTTCTCGACACGGCGGTCACGGATTCGCTGGATTCAACGCTTTTATATCTTTTAAGCACCAAAAATCCGGTTGCCGCCGAAACCATACAGGCAAGAAACCACCTTATATTGCAGTATTCACGGAAAAAACTTCTGTGAAGCACGCAGAAAGGATACAGAGATTTTGATGAACGACAAGAATTTTCACGAAAACAGCGAAAAAGAATTTTTGGAAAACAAATCCATGCGCAAAACCGGCCACCGTTCTCCGAAAAACGGCAAAACTCCCGGAAAACGCCGCAAAGCTCTTAAAATTATACTCGCCGTACTCTGCGCAGTTATCGTTTTAATTTTTGCGGTATTTACATACTTCAAACGTATCTACAAGCCGCGCCATCAGAACGAGGACGGCATAAATTCGGGTATTCCGACAGAGATAATAGACGCCGAAACCGGCGAAAAGATATCAATGCACGACGGGACTTACACGTTCCTTGCAACGGGCTGCGACAAGAGCGAAAGCCTTACGGACGTAATTATGGTAGCGTCGTACAATATGTCAGAGAAAAAAGTCGCTATAATGTCAATTCCGCGCGACACATATGTAAAGGTAAATTCAAAGCTTATTCTTGACGACAGCGGCGCCATATCAAAGGACAACTTTACCGGCGGCTACGGCATAAAGATAAACGCGGCATACGCAAAGGGACGTTCCTTTGCCGGCGACGAGCTTGAACAGCTTGCAAAAAACGCAAAGGACAAATCCGACGCCGAAATCAAAAAGCTCTGTTCCGAGTCTTTTCTCAGCATTGACACAAAAACGCTCAAAGCCTACATGAACGAGACTGACAAGACAAAGAAAAAGCAGATGTACGAGGATATACGCAAGAAGTTCGGTATAAAATACCTCGGTACGCTCATATACTACAATTTCGGAGTTCCGGTTGACTTTTACGCTCAGGTAAACGTTTCGGGCTTCCGCGGCGTTGTTGACGCTGTCGGCGGTGTTGACGTTGTAATTCAGCAGGACATGGACTATGACGATCCTCTTCAGGATCTTCACATACACCTCAAAAAAGGTCCGCAGCACCTCGACGGCGACAAGGCGGAACAGTTTGTAAGATTCAGAAAAGGCTATGTGAGCGCCGATCTTGCAAGAATTGACGCGCAGAAGATATTTATGACAGCGTTTATAAAAAAGCTGCTCTCTTTCTCGACGGTTACAAAGATAGGCACGGTTGCGGAGGAAATCCAGAAAAATCTGACCACAAATCTCACCGTTTCAGACGCTGTTTACTTTGCTACAAACGCGCTTGAGCTTGATCTTGCAAACATCACCATGATTACCCTTCCCGGCGCGTCCCAGTACATGGACGAGGTATCGTACTACTCGGCAAACAAGGCGGCTGTGCTTGAAACCGTAAACAACTATCTTAACAAATATTCAAAACCTCTCTCGGAAAGCAATCTCTGCCTTACCGAAATATCAAACAAAGCTCCGCAGGGTACCGGCATAATGACGGCTGACGACATATCAAACGAAGAACCGAACATTGCCTTTGTAAAATCCGGTTCCGGCAGCCATTCGTCATCTTCTCAGACAAACACGGCTCAGCCGGCTCCCGAACCCGACGTCCCCGAAACACCCGTTTCCGAAAACACGCCCGATGAAAGTACGGATACTCCCGAAACCAACGGCGAAAACACATCTGAAAACGGCGAAGGCACGGTTCAGCCGTCCGAAAACCCGACCGGTAACGGTGAAAGCGCGGAAAATATGAATGAAAACGGAAATACTGACGGAAACGGCTCTGAAAACAGTGAAAACGGCAGCGAAAATCAGGGAGAAAACACGCCGTCCGAGTCCGGTGACAATACGCCGGAAAATGAAAACTCAAATTCCGGAATCATACCCGAAACAGATACCGGGAATAATGTATCAGAGGCAAATACAGAAACTTTGCCCGAAAAATAACCCGACGCACACCACGAAAGGATAAATAATATATATGAAAAAACTTCACGATGAGGCGGCTGCAAAGGAAATCGCCCTCAAAGCCGCAAAAATACTCGATTCAAAAAAGGCGCGCGACGTAAAGATCATACGCGTAAACGAGCAGACAATAATCGCCGACTATTTTGTAATTGCCGGCGGTACTTCGCGCACACAGGTAAACTCGCTTGCAGACGAGGTAGAATACAAGCTCGGACTTGAAGGCATAAACCCGTCGAAAGTCGAAGGCAGAGGTCAGGGTACCTGGGTCTTACTTGACTACGACAGCGTTCTTATTCATGTGTTCAATCCCCAGTCAAGAGAGTTTTACAATCTCGAAAAGCTATGGGCAGAGGGTACACCCGTTGAGTTTGAGAGTACAGAGGATTAAATTTATTTATATATAAAGGTTGGTTTCAAATGAAGTACGATTTCAAAGCCATCGAGAAAAAATGGCAGGACGAATGGGAAGCCAAGGGTGCTTTCCACGCCAAAAACGACTACACTCTTCCGAAATACTACGCTCTTGTTGAGTTCCCCTACCCGTCCGGTCAGGGACTTCACGTAGGTCACCCGCGTTCATATACGGCACTTGACGCAGTCGCAAGAAAAAAGCGCATGCAGGGCTACAACGTTCTCTACCCTATGGGCTGGGACGCTTTCGGTCTGCCTACCGAAAACTATGCCATAAAAAACAAGATACACCCCAAGATCGTAACCGAAAAGAACATTACGCGTTTCAAGAGTCAGCTTATGTCTCTCGGTCTTTCGTTTGACTGGTCAAGAGAGATAAACACGACCGACGAAGGCTACTACAAGTGGACGCAGTGGATTTTCTTACAGCTCTTCAAAAAGGGGCTTGCATACAAATCCAAGATGGCAGTCAACTGGTGTACCTCCTGCAAATGCGTACTTGCAAACGAAGAAGTTGTAAACGGCGTATGCGAAAGATGCGGCAGCGAGGTTATAAGACGCGAAAAGAGCCAATGGATGCTCAAAATAACGGCTTATGCACAAAGACTTATCGACGATCTCGACGATCTTGACTTTATCGACAGAGTAAAGGTTCAGCAAAAGAACTGGATAGGACGTTCGGAAGGTGCTGAGGTTGATTTCGGCACTACATCGGGCGACACGCTTACTGTATACACAACCCGTCCCGACACGCTTTTCGGCGCCACCTACATGGTAATTTCTCCCGAACACCCCATAATTGAAAAGTGGAAAGACAAGGTTGAAAACCTTTCCGACATACGCGCATACCAAGAGGAAGCCGCAAAGAAGAGCGACTTTGAACGTACAGAGCTTGCCGACAAAAAGGAAAAGACCGGCGTTGAGATCAAGGGCATACGCGCCGTCAACCCCGTAAACGGCAGGGAAATTCCGATATTTATATCCGACTACGTACTTATAACCTACGGCACAGGCGCTATTATGGCGGTTCCGGCTCACGATACGCGCGACTGGGATTTTGCAAAGAAGTTCGGTCTTCCCATAATTGAAGTAGTTGCGGGCGGCGACGTTCAGAACGAGGCGTTTACGGACGTTGCAACCGGAAAACTTGTAAATTCCGACTTTCTTAACGGTCTTGAAGTGGTCCAAGCTAAGAAAAAGATAATCGAATGGCTCACCGAAACCGGAAAAGGTCACAAAAAGGTAAACTACAAGCTCCGCGACTGGGTATTCTCACGTCAGAGATACTGGGGCGAGCCTATCCCGATAGTACACTGCGACAAGTGCGGATATGTTGCGGTTCCCGAAGAAGAACTTCCGCTTACACTTCCCGAAGTCGAATCCTACGAACCCGGCGAAAACGGCGAAAGCCCTCTTGCAGGACTCGATTCGTGGGTAAACTGCACCTGTCCGAAGTGCGGCGGTGCTGCCAAGCGTGAAACCGATACCATGCCTCAGTGGGCAGGCTCGTCGTGGTACTTCTTACGCTACTGCGATCCTCACAACGACAAGGCTCTCGCCTCCAAAGAAGCGCTCGACTACTGGATGCCCGTAGACTGGTACAACGGCGGTATGGAGCACACCACCCTTCACCTGCTCTACTCGCGTTTCTGGTCAAAATTCTTATACGACGAGGGCGTTCTCAGATGCAAAGAGCCGTATCATAAGCGCACATCACACGGCATGATTCTCGGTGAAAACGGAGAAAAGATGTCAAAATCACGCGGAAACGTCGTAAATCCCGATGACATTGTAAACGAATACGGTGCGGACACAATGCGTCTGTACGAAATGTTTATCGGCGACTTTGAAAAGGCTGCGCCCTGGTCAAGCCAAGGCATAAAAGGCTGCAAGCGTTTCCTTGAAAGAGTTGCGACCATGAGCGAAATGGCAAAGGGTCACGGCGTAACGCAAAACCTTGAGTCCTCGTTCCACAAGACCGTCAAAAAAGTAACCGAGGATATTGACCTTCTCAAGAACAACACGGCTATCGCGGCTATGATGTCGCTCTTAAACGAAATATTTGACGAAGGCACTCTCACTCTTGACGAGCTTTCGGTATTTACACGTATTCTCTGCCCGTTTGCTCCTCATCTCGCAGAAGAAATCTGGCACGGCGTTCTCGGCGAAACAGGCTTTGCATCTCTTGCTCCCTGGCCCGAATACGACGAAAGCAAGACGGTTGACGCAAGCGTTGAGATCGCGGTTCAGATATGCGGAAAGCTCAAAGGCACGCTCAAAGTTCCGACAGGTCTTTCCAAGGACGCTCTGCTTGACGCAGTAAAAGCCGATCCGAAATTTGCAGGTTTCATTGACGGCAAAACCATAGTCAAAGAAATTGCCGTTCCCGACAAGCTCGTAAATATCGTCGTAAGATAACGGAAATAATCCGAAAACTGTCAATTTTAACAAACAGTTCACATAATTATTTTCATATCTATTGACATACGCGCATAAATACTGTATAATGTTCTACGGTATAAAAAATTCTCTTTGCCAAAAGCGGAGGGAGGGGAAATAGATGGCAGAAATTAAAATCAAGGATAATGAATCTCTTGACAGCGCACTCAGAAGATTTAAGAGACAGTGTGCGAGAAGCGGTGTACTTACTGAGCTCCGCAAGAGAGAGCATTACGAAAAACCCAGCGTTAAGCGCAAAAAGAAATCTGAAGCTGCTCGTAAGCGCAAGTTTAAGTAATAAAATTACACAGATTTACAAGAGAGACGGTGTTTATCACCGTCTTTTTTTGCGCACAAAAGCCAAGACTTCATAATCGTATCTACCGCTGTTAAAAATAACGCTCATGCATATTTCCGCCCTTCCGTACCGCTGTTTTATGTGTCTGTCTGTAACCGCATTTGCGGCAGGCACAAACGATCCTCTGACCGTTATCAACAATCTGTCTGACTTTATTTTCGGACTTATCCGTGCTATCGGTCTTATTCTGCTCGGCTTTGGTATCGTTCAGATCGGTCTTTCTTTGAAGTCCCACGATCCTTCGCAGAGAGCAAACGGTTTTCTCACACTTGCGGGTGGTGTAATTATATCTTTTGCAAAGGAAATCCTTAATCTCATTACGGGCTAAACAAAGCGACACTCAAATGGGCATATCCGAACAACGGGTATGCCCCTAATTCTATGAATGAGGTGCAGAATTTCGAGTGATAATTGGATAGTTCAAAATCTCGAAAATGCCCTTGAAACTTGGAACGAGAAACTCGCTGAGATTTGGCAACTCATAACTACAAGTCCGCAGAACTTCAAAGGCGGCAATATATGGAGTGTTATCGTCAGTATAAACGGTGAGGTTCAGGCTACTCTCAACTAGCTGTGCCATATCCTCATCATCACGCACCTTAAAAGGGTGGTCGTGGAAATCGTCAATCTCTGTTAATGGAATATCTCGGATTTTTGAAAGTTTTTCTTCATCTCTCTGCTCCTGCGTAGAAAATAAACCATCGAGCTTCGTGAGAGTGAAGTCGCTCTTTCTTTCTGCCATCGGCTAACACCTCCTTCGTAAATTCGGAGTATGCTTTCGACACCGTACTGTTTGGCTAATAATCAAATATGCTCTTGCCTTTGGAAGAAGTCTCCGCTGCTTTAACGGCAATCGGAATATATGTGCGATACATCTTGATTTGATTACCGAAGTTTTCCCTCAGAGCTTCTACCGTGCTTTTAGCGAGGTTGGTACGGCTATCCACCAAAGTAAGCAGCATACCGTCAATCTTCAAGTTCGGATTGATACGCTTCTTAACTCTTGAAATGGGCTGAACAAGCTGCGTCATTCCTTTTGCCGGTAAATACTGTGCCTGAACCGGAATAATAACGCTGTCTGCCGCAGATAAAGCATTGATTGTTACCATTTTCATATTGCAATAATGAAATCAGACTGATATAATAGTGGTAGAACAGTTTTGAAAAGACAGATAAAAATGAAACAGCTTAAAGCGGTATTGATAGGTGCAGGGAACCGCAGAAAGGCTTATACGGACAAGATGCTCAAAACACCAGAAAAATACAAGATTGTTGCGGTTGCGGAGCCGATTGAGAACAGGAGAAATTATATAAAGGAAACCCACGGCGTCGGTGACGACGGAATTGTTCACACCCTTTATTATTATCTGAATGATGAGTATACGGCCAACGCTATTTCGGGCGCAGATATTTCCTGTGAAAACCACCTGACCGTTTTTGCGGCGGAAAAATCAAGGCTTAACGGCGGAATGACCGTTGATGTCGGCGAGTACATAAAGGAGCCTTGACAATGAATGAGAATTATTATATAAAGCGTTTTGCTTCCGCAATGAGGGTTGTTGACAAAAAAGGGCACAGCATTGATATAAAATGCCGTAAAAATTCATGTATAATAGTTATGCAAAGAGGACGGATAGAATTTTCATTTGACGGGAAAAGCGTTATCGCCGACTGCGATAACCCGGTTTATATTCCGTCGGGTGCAAGCTATAAAAACAAATCACTCAGCGATTCTGCGGCGTTGATGATTAATTTTGACGACAGCCGTATGTTTGATGAGATTTCGTCTTTGCCGAAAATCGGGCAAGTTCTTTTTGAATATGTATATGCAAGGATTGATGCACTGTCGGTTTTGAGCGGAATTTCTGCTAAATCCGAAATCATGTCGGCTATGTATGAGCTGATTTCGGCTGTTTTCAAAAATAGCGGCTCTTCGGCGGCGATTTTCAATTCGGCAGCGGAATATATGGGCAGTTGTATAGGAATATCCGATACAACGGCTGCTTCGGTTGCGGAGCATCTTAATGTCAGCTACACGTATCTCAACCGTATTTTCCTCAAAAATAGCAGAATGACGCCGTTTAAATACCTTACAAAGCTCCGTATGGAAAAAGCGGCGGCATACCTTTCGGTCGGGTTTTCGGTCGGTGAAACGGCAGAGCTTTGCGGCTACAGCGATATATACCAGTTCAGCCGCGCGTTTAAAAAATACTATTCCTGTTCACCCAACAAGATGAAATAGGTTATGTTTTGGCTAAAAAGCAGATTGTTTTTGCTATTTACACTCTCTTGATTATTTTATATAATTTGTGTATAAAAAATCAAGGGAGTGTTTTTTATGAATTTCAAAGAAAAAACAGCAATAGTAACGGGAGTTTCGCACGGAATAGGCAAAGCTGCCGCGCTGAAGTTTGCGAATTTGGGAGCAAATCTGGTGCTTGCCGATAAAAATGAAGAGGGACTTAAAATAACGGCTGCAGCTGCACGAAAAATCGGTGCGGAAGTTATTGCACTTACGCTTGACGTATCTGACGAGCAGGCGGTCTGCGAGGCTGTGGAAAAGGCGGAAAAAGCCTTCGGAACAATCGATATACTTATAAACAATGCCGGAATTTACAACACGTGGGGTGCGTTTGAGGACTCCGATCCGGAAAGTTGGAAGCAGAAAATAAATGTAAATATTTTGGGTACGATGTATTTCACGAAAGCAGTGATACCATGTATGAAGAAAAACGGCGGAGGCAAAATAGTCAACATTGGCTCCGTCGCAGGGGTTTACGGGGTTACGAATATGGCGGACTATTCTATGACCAAAGGGGCGGTAATCGCATTCACGAAGGTTCTTGCAAAGGAGTTGGGGCAGTATAAAATCAATGTCAATGCGGTATCCCCCGGCAGTATTGATGTAACCGACAACTATACAAATCCAATGACGGAATACTCATTTTTGGGGCGTGCCGGAACGCCCGAGGAATGTGCAAATGTTATTGTGTTTCTTGCGAGCGATGAGGCGGACTACGTAAACGGTCAGAACTGGCTTGTTGATGGCTGCCGAAAGCATATGTAGCGGGAGGTGTTTTTATGTTTCTGAAAAGCGGAAGATCAACCGTAACCGCCATGCTGAAATCGGACACCCCCGACGGTCTTATTGCGGTGATAAATTCACAGCAGATTATACAGATAAATTACAGCACGACAACAAAGCAGTAATCACAAAACCGACTTGCACAGAGTTCGGGCATACAACCTATCGAAAAATGAACGAATTAACAGGGTAACGACCGCCTTGTCCATTAGCAGGATTTTGGGCTCGATTTTTTCCGCATTAGCAGAGAGGGCAATTTCATTAGCAAAACAGCGTTTTTTTTGCTAATTTTTATTAGCAAGCCGTCCGCCTGAAAGGCGGACGACATTAGTCCTAAATTCCATTAGCAGACGGAGAATTTGCTAATGAAAATTTGTGATTTTTTCGTTTTTGCTGTTTCTTCGTAAAAATGAAAAAACGCCGGAAACCCTTGATTTTACTTAAGTTTCCGGCGGAGTTTTTGGCGTTCCCGAGGTGATTCGAACACCCGACCTACCGCTTAGGAGCAAATTGTACCGTATTTTCCAAGGTGTTCTCTCGTGTTCAGAAAAACCGTACAATCCGCATAACTACGGGATTTGTGAGAGATTTGAATATGATACTGTGTTATCTTATATCATATAATTTCACACAATTACAAAGGCTCCTATTAGCAAAACTTGCAATAGACATTACCAACGATGTATGTATGGTGATACGGAGCATTTAACATACAAAATGAAGATGGGGATTAAATCCGGAAAGAAATATCAGGATTATGAAATTGACTATCGTATGCGGTGTGATTATCAATGTTTAAGTCGGCAAATTGCCGGCTTTTTTGTTCGCGCAGGCAGATAAAGGATTTTCTTAACGGAATGCGGCGTCGGAGTATATTGATTGAAGAACTTATCTTCGTCTTCACCATTGACAAAACCGGATCTTCATGTTATGCTGAAATAAAGATACAAGGATCCGTGCGTGTCCGGGCAGCCAATCAGCTCTGAAGGCGTTTTGTCACCCAAACACGGCTTTGCGGCTTTTCCCGTATCGATACTGTTCCCCAAGCAAAGGAGATGATCCGCAGATGAACGCCGCAAACGGCAGCACCCGGAAATACAGCCGAACACTCTCCGCGGTATTCCTGACAATACTTTCAGCGGTCATCTGCCGTCAGCTCACAAAGAACGGTATCCTGCCGCCGATGTTCGTCCGTCCGCTCGGGCTCGTGCGCTCAATTCTGTATATGGGGCTCTTCTTCGTGTGGGGAATCACCCTGAAGCGCCGGATAGTCCATAAGTCGGTGCGCCGGTATCTTATCGGCGTCGACGGGCTGATACTGTTATGGCTGATCGTCAGAACGCTTAAGTTCCACATACTGACAATACGGTTCGCCGCCCGGTATATGTGGTATCTCTATTACCTTCCCATGCTGTTCATCCCGATGTGCGGCGTGGTCATCGCACTGACGCTCGGAAAGCCGCTCGAATGGCGGATCCCGAAAAGGACCGGACTTCTCTGGGGCGTGACGCTGCTTCTCTTCCTGTTTGTAATAACAAACGACCTGCATCATAAGGTCTTCGTTTTTCCCGCAGATCAGGGGTTCTTTGAGTGGAGCGACAAGGAATACAGCTACGCGGCGGTCTATTACCTCATTATGGCGTGGCAGATTTTCTGCGCGCTTCTGACACTTTTCCTGATGCTCCGGAAATGCCGGATTCCGCTGACGCGCAGGCTCATAATCCTGCCGCTAATACCGCCGGTGTTGGCGATAGTCTATATCTTCGTTTACTGGAAGAGATACGATTGGCTCATGACTCTGTTCGGCGACCTCACGGTGACACAGACCGTCCTCTACGCCCTGACCTTCGAGATCTGCATACAGTGCAATCTCATCGCGTCGAACAGGCGCTACGAAGAGCTGTTCCGCGCGGTTACCGGCTGCTCGGCACAGATCACCGACAACGATTACTACGTCCGGTACGCCGCGCTTGACGCGGAGCCGTTCAGCCTTGAGACGCTTGTCTCGTCCGAAAACACGCCGATACTTCTATCGGATTACCGGATTCTCTACAATATACCGATAAAAGGCGGACACGCCATCTGGACCGAGGACGTCTCGGAGCTCATAAAGCGCGGTGCAGAGACACAGGAGGTCAAGGAAGAGCTCGAGGAGCGCAACTCCCTTCTCCGCTACGAGTACACGCGCGACAAGAAGCGCAGGGAAATCGAGGAGAAAAACCAGCTCTACGATATGCTCCGCAGCGTCACGCAGCAGCAGATGGACAAGATTGCCGTCAGGGTCGACGAGTACCGCGCCTCGGACAAAAACTCGGACGAGGCAAAGAGAATACTCGCTCGGATCGCGGTGCTCTGCGGCTTCATAAAGCGAAGGCGGCATCTCGCGCTGCTGAACTACCGCAATTATGACATTCCGGCAGCCGAGATGGAGAACGCGTTCGGCGAGACAATACGGGTGCTCCGGCTTCTCTCGGCGCGCGGGACATGTTTTGTCGACGGCGAGATGCTGAACGGCAGGGCGGCGGCTCTCGCATACGACTTTTTCGAGGATTGCGTTGAGGAGACCTTCGGAGAGCTTGAAGCGGTCAACGTCCGGCTCGCACGTCCGTGCGGCCTTCTTCGCGTCACGGTCTCGCTCGACACCCGAAGAGATTTATCGGAGATAACGCACAAGTACCCTTCTGCGAAAATCGATACAGACGACGGCGAGCAGACGCTGGTTCTGCCGCTCGAGTCGGAGGGAGGCGAAGCATGAACGCTTTTTATACACTGCCGCCTCTTCTGCGATCGATGTTTGCCACGATGCTCTTTGTCTCGGTGATAGGAGAGACCGCGCTCCTTATATACAAAGCACACCGTTCGGTGCGGTTTGCGGAAAAGCTTGTCTCCCTCCTTGCGCTTTTCATCCTGTTTGCGGCACTGATACTGTTCCCACAGTACGGGGACGCGGACACCGGGCTGTGCAGACTTCCCTGGATTCCGGTCGCTGTTCTGCTGTTTCTGGCGGCTATTCATCTTTCTATCGCGATCCCCATGGAGCGTAAACGGCTTTTCGAGCGCATCACTCCCGATTCCATCCGCGAGGCGACGAACGCCCTCACAATGGGGATCTGCTTTGCCGACCCGGCGGGGCGGATAATCCTCTGCAACGAGACCATGCGTGAGCTTTCCTATATGATGACAGGTTCCTATCCGCAGATGATCGGCGAGCTCGACACGGTGCTGTTTCCTGCGGGGCCGGACGGAAAACGGTCATCAAACGGGACATTCTTCTTTCCTGACGGAAACGTGAGACTGTTCAACTCGGAGCAGATAACCGTAAGCGGAGAGAAAGGCTGGCGGCAGATAACCGCGCAGGATATCACGGAGCTCCACCGCGTAAAGGAGCAGCTTGAGAGCGAAAACCGGCGTCTTGCCGAAACCAACCGCAAACTCCGCGCGATGTATGACCGTATGACCGACGACATCCGGGAAAAGGAGAGCCTTGAAATGAAGATCCGGACTCACGACACGATGGGACGGAGTCTCATAACGATTCAGGACATCATGGAGAACGCGGACGAGGCAGACAAGAAGCTCGCCGCGCTGAGGGACGCCGTGAGTGTTCTCTCGGCGTCTCCGCCGCAGTTGAACGGGGACATTGCGGATGAGGTAAAAAACTGCGAAAAGCTCGGAATCAAGCTTATACTCAAAGGGTATATGCCGCATAACACAAGGCTTGAGCAGCTTGTGGTGGCTGCAATACGCGAATGCGCCACGAACTGCGTCAGACACGCGCACGGGACTTATGTGGCTGTCAACCTACAGGAACGGCACGGGATCTGCTCAGTCACGATAACCAACGACGGCGAAAAACCGAAGGGAAAGATAATCGAGGGAAGCGGACTTTCATCGCTGAGACGAAGCGTCGAATCCATGGGCGGCGAAATGCTCACGGCATATTCTCCCGTCTTCGCGCTGCTTCTCAATCTGCCGATAACGGAGGATGAGATATGGTAAACACGATACTGGTCGAAGACGACCGCTATATGCTGAAGCATTTTTCGCTGATACTCGAATCGGATGAGCGGTTCCGCCTCGTCGGGACGTTTCGAGATGCTTTTGACATTGAGAGCCGCTGCGGAGCCGACGTCGATCTTGTGCTGATGGACATCCTTACACTGCACAAGCACTCGGGTCTTGCGGCAGGAAGACGGATAAAAGAGAGGTTTCCGCACATTAAAGTCGTCGTGATCACCTCACTCATCGACCCGAACGTGCTTTCCGAGGCAAAGCGCGGCGCGGCGGACAGCCTGTGGTACAAGGATCACGGCACGGAGGAGCTGCTTGACGTGATTATGCGGACCATGAACGGCGAGCGGATCTTTCCGGGCGCAGCTCCGTCTGTCGAGATGAAGAATATGCTGTCGGGCGACATCTCACCGATACAGATCGAGATCCTCCGCCACTACATACGCGGCTTCACCTACCGGGAGATTGCCGACAAGTTCGGTCTGTCGGTCAGCGGAGTCCGCTGGAACCTTTCGGACATGATCGAAAAGGGCGGCTTCAACAACAAGGAAGAGCTGATCGCCACCGCCATCGAAAACAAGCTTATCGTGACGACGCTCCGGGATACAGAATGAACGATTTTCTCCGGGATTTTCCCGGAGGATTTTTGTGCTTTCGGCGAAATAACTGACACTTGTGACAGTGACAAAAGCCAAAATATGCATTATAATGGAATTGCAAGATGATCGGTACGTCTCCCCGACTGACGGATCCCGATCATTCAGCGACCCGAAATCCCGAAATCTATGATTACAAAGGAGAAATGCAAAATGAAAAAAACCGCAAGCAAGATCGCAAGACTGCTCATCATCGCCGTAATGACTGCGATCCTCATAAGCGCTCTCGGCGTCATGACGTCGGCGGCGCGTGACGAAGAGATTACCCGGTATGTCGATGTCGAGTACCCACTTCCGGAAATCACGGAAAAAAACGACTTCGGCCCGCCCGGCAACTGGATCCTCTTCAGCGACCCCTCAATGGTACTGGTCAACGGAAACCCCGCCCAGGAGGATTTCTTCGCATACCCCAGCGGCAGTACCGTGAAGTTTATAAAAGCCGGAGAACTGAAGATGGAGCACCACTGGCAGTATTACGACACCGATTTTCCCTATAATAACAACCCTGCTTGGCACTTTTCTAAAATTTATTACACCACCGTCAAGGAAAGGGAAACGTTCAGCGGCAATATCAAAATCACATACGATGAGCCCTTCGTCGCCGGAAAGCCTTTCCCGAAACTCAAGGTAGAATCCAAGGGTGATGTTGCAAAGTTCCTCAGAGCGTGGTTCGAGATCACCGGTGCCGGAACACATGACGACGAGGTCATCCCGGATTACTATGCCGGTGTCGAGGCTGAAATCCAAGTAGAGCTCGAACCCACCGAAGCCTACTTCTTCGGCTGGGTGGATGACGGTGAGCCTTACTGGTCGCCTGCGCTCAGCAATGTGACCATCAACGGCAAGAAGGTCGACGCGAGTGTGTTTACATACAAGAAAGGCAACACGCTGTCCTTCTCCTTCCCGGTGACAATCGGCAGCGAGGCGAAGGAAATCAAAATCACCGATCTTGACGTCCCGGCGCACGGTCAGGAGCTCGACCGCACGGCTACTGCGTCGATCGGAACGGTTACCGCAGTCAAATACGAGATGTTCCGAAAGGAAATCAATGAAGTATCCAAGGGCGATAACATCAGCGTCGCCGTAAACGTAAAGCTCCCTGAGGGCTACACCTTTTCCAAGGACAGCTATGCTGTCTGGAACGGACAGGTGAGTGAGTATAAAATCCGCACCTCCTCGATGGGAACCGACGAATATCTCTATGTCTTCCCGGTAACGGTCGGCGTCTTCGGTGAGCAGGCTTATATCAACAGCGGCTCTGTCTACTTCACCGGCGACGCTATGCTCAAGGTCGGAGCGAGAATTCCCGACAGAGAGTATTTTGACAGCGACGACAACGGCATAATCTACGGCGAGCCCGTATGGACTCCGGCTCACAAGACCTTCGAATCCGGTCAGACCTACACCGTAAAGATTCCTCTCTCTCTTGAAAAGAGCTTCCTTTGGACGGACGACATCCTCACCAACCACAATTTCAGCATAGAATCAAAGGATGCCGAGATTGTTGCCGAGGGTGAGACCTCCGGCGGCGGAAAGCAGAAGTTTGAGAACAAATACTATCTGGTCGCGACATTCACCCCCGAGGATATCAAGGGACAGGAGGACGTCAAATATTTCGATCTCGAGCTTTCCTACTCGAAATCAAGCTTTGACCTCAAGGTCGGCGACAAGGCGACTGTCACCGCCCAAACCAACATCGACCCGATGCTCGCAACGGATCTGAAGGTTCAGTGGTACAGCTCGGCGTCCAAGGTCGTCGGCTCGGGTATTGCGGTCAAGGGAGCGACCACACCGGTTCTCACGATTCCCGCCGACAAGGTCGGAACGCAGTACTATTACTGTGAAATTTCCTGTGTGATAGACGGCGAAAAGAGCCGGCTTGCAGTCATTCCCGCGCCCGTTCAGGTAAACGTCACCGAAAAGGGCGCCGCTGTCGGGAAATATACCCTTCGCTACAGCGACGACGCGGCAAAGCACGTCGTCATCTACAGCTCCGATGAGGATTTCAGCTTCGAGGTCAAGGCTGACAACGCTTCCGCAAATATCCGATACGCCTGGTACCAATGCGACCGAAACGGCAGGCTCCTCAACAACACGCTCCTCAGCAACGGTCAGGCACTCCTGATGCACGGCATCAAAGACGAGGATATGTACAAGACGTTCTACTATACGTGTATCGCGAATGACAATGACGATATACAGTCGCTCGTCTTCTCCTGTCTGCTTCTTCCGAAGAAGAAGGCTCTTCCCTTTAAGGACGTGTCCCTCGGCGATCCCTATTACGGCAGCGTCTGGTATGCCAACAATCACGATCCGTTTCTGATGAACGGCGTCAGCGCGGACGCCTTCGATCCTATGGGCAATCTCACCAGAGCCGCTATCGTCACGGTTCTCTACAGACTTGAGGGCTCGCCCGTGACGGCGGCATCAAACGAATTTTATGACGTTCCCGCCGGTCAGTGGTATTCCGACGCGGTCGCGTGGGCTGTAAAGCACGGCATCACCAACGGCTACGGCGACGGACGCTTCGGACCGGACGATCCGATCACGCGCGAGCAGCTGGCGGTTTTCCTCTACAGATATGCGAAGAGCCGCAATTTCATCGTTCCCGCAAACGGCAAGCTGACCCAGCCCGACGCCTCCAAGATCGATTCTTGGGCACTTGACGCCATGGCATGGGCTTACTCGAAGGAAATAATCGAGGAAGTGGACGGAAATCTCGCTCCGCTCGACAACGCGTTAAGACATATGATTGCAACCGCGCTCACTCGGTTCTGCATCCATTACTCTTTGTGAGGCTTTCCTTCCGGGCGGACTTTTCTCCGCACGGAAAAACAAAGGTGGTGAAGAAAAATGCGAAGGATCGTGCTTGACTTGCAGAGCGGACTTTACGCAAAGCTGCTCGAACGCGCTTTGCTGCAGGAGCTTGACGATTATCTGACAGTTATTTCAAAATCTCCGGAAATGACTTTCGACATATGCCAGATACATCAGCCGTCTGTCGTCATGATGGAAGTGACCAGATACACGCCGTGGAGGATGCCGGAACGGATTTCACTGGCGGACAGCATACGAAAAAAGCTTTCGGGCTGCAAAATCATCTTCATCACGGATGGCGATGCCGACAAGAAGCTCGCCGAGCAGATCATCAACGCCAAGCTCGAAGGTCACGCCGACGCAATAGTTTTCATGTCAGTCAGTGAGAAGTATCTCGCGGCAGTGATAGCGAGCCTCTGAAAAAGAACCGGCAATTGCATTGACCGGAAACAATATAAGGAGCAAGTCATGCGAAAACAACGAACAGTCATTGCCTGTGTACTCCTCGCCCTCCTGCTCGGCGGCTGCGCTAAAACGCAGGCAAAAAGCGGCGGAGACACATCAAAGGACACCGAAGTATCGACATCCGCCGGGACAAAGCAGCCGAGTCCTCCGGAGGAGAGCCTTCCGGGCGCTGACAGCGGCATGACCGTCGGCGCAGCCTTTCTCGGCTATGTCGGGTAATGGGATTATTTGACAAAAAATACTGTGATGTCTGCGGTGCCAAGATTGGTTTTCTCGGGAACCGCAAGCTTGAGGACGACAATCTCTGCAAGGACTGCGCTGGAAAGCTCTCCCCGTTCTTCAGCGACCGCAGAAACTCGACAATCGCTGAAATAAAGGAACAGCTCGCCTACCGTAAAGAAAACGAGCAGCGGCTCGCTGATTTCTCGCCGTCCGTCACCTTTGACGGAAGCAAGAACGTTTATATTGACCCGATATCAGCATGGAGGACAACGACTGGTATATATCGACCTGCGGCTACGGCATCACCGCATTCACTGACGCCGGAATCGAGTATATAGGGGAGCAGATAGTCCCGTATCTTTCTGATAAGGATTTTGCCGGAGCTTTCGCGGCTTACATCACCCTGTGCGACGAATTCATCACGCAGGCAAGGACCGGCAAGCCTTATGACATCGGCAGTCTTCCGCGCAAGCCACTGTCGCCCGTCTGGATACTTGTCTGCCTTATCATCGGTCTGATGCTGTCTTTCGTCACCGTTGGCAAGATGAAGGCGAAGCTCACCACTGTCCGCGCTCAGGCGGCAGCGAACAGCTACATGAAGAACGGCAGCATAAACATAACCGACAGCCGTGAGATGTTCCTCTACAAGAATGTAACGAGAACAAAGCGGTCAAGTGAAAGTTCAGGAGGAGGCAGCAGCACACATACTTCTTCTTCCGGCACTTCACACGGCGGAGGCGGAGGAAAATTCTGACATAAGGAGATTGGCATTATGAAAAAGTCAGCCGTACTCATCATCGTGATAGCTGTCATATTCTCCTGCTTTGCCGGCTGTGGAAAAAAACCGGTTGGATTTGACGACCTTGAGAACCTCGCAATAGCGGCGGCTCTTTCCTATCGCACGCTCGTCTGGAACGGAAGTATGGACACCGACACGCCCGAATTTGCCTGGAACACAGCCGGATGGTACGCGGCGTACATGGCGAACCTTGAATTTTCAGACGACGCCGCGCTGCCCGAGGAGCAGCTGAAGGAGATCCGGAAAATCCTCTTAACCGGTGAAGCTGCCATGACACCGCCGGATGGCATCGACGCGGAAACAGAAACCCGGGACGGCAAGACCTGCTGGATATTTCCGGAAATTTACGAGGCTTTTCATTCGTACCTCGGAGTCGTCTCTGAGGTAAGCTGTGAGAATGTCAAAAAGAATGCATATGTCGTCACGATACGCGACCATTTGCGTTTCGATGTTGTCGAGGAAACGGTATTCAACGTCACATTCAAAGAGGAAAACGACGGCTACACACTTTCGGAGTTCAGCCGCAATGAATTCATCGATCTGGATTTTACGCCGGATATGCTGCGTGCCGCAAACCATCTGTCGAACCTGTTCTCGATATATGACAATCTCACGATTACAGAGGACTACTTAAGCGGATACGGATCGCTCATCTACTCTGCAAAAACCGACAACGGGTACGCTCTCTGGATGGATGACGGATCAACAGGCTACTATGATGAGTTTCAATTCAATGCCGGCGATGACGAAGCCGGCAGAGTAAGTATCCTGCCTGTCGACACCTCGTCCGACTGGCTCGACGATTACGTTGTCACATGGCTGCTTCCGGATGAGAAGACCTATCTGACACGGCTTACCTGCACCGAGGAAGAAGAGATTTTCTTTGTCGATTACGGTTCTTCAAGCACCGTCTTCACGGTCGATCGCGGAACCCTCGCACTGAAGAAGCTCGAATCCTTTGACGAAAATGACGACTCTTACTACATGGCAAAATTCAGCTACGGCGACAAACTTCCCGAGCCGGATACGATCGCTGCGTGGAAAGGACCGCTGCGGACCGTGTCGCTCAAGCTGCTCTACTCTGACGGCGAGACTCTCGGACTGACCTTCACAATTCCGGCAGACTGGGAGTTCGACGTATTTGAGTACTGCCCGTGGGGCACGGCATACCTTGATGAAGCATGCACCGAACTGTATGAATACCCCGGAGACGGGATCGACTACACGATCTTTGTCTGCGAAGGGGCGGAATGAAATCATATTTGAAAAGGAGTTTTACAATGGGAATCTTCGACAAACTTAAAAGCACAGCAAAGCAGGCGGTCAACACAGCCGCATCTTCGGCAGCACACGCTATCGGCTCAAAGAGCGAGACCTTCACCTTCACATCTTTGCCGGAGAGCCTGGCTGAGCTGCAGGCGCTTCCGGAGGCAAGCATGGATACGCCGTTCAAGACGGCAGCCCTGACTGTCCTCGCGCTCTGCGCCTACGCGGCAGACAGAAATATCGGCACCGAGATGCTGAATTTCCTGCGCGGTCCGCGTCCTCTGAACGGACAGGAGATCTCCTTTCTGAACGACCGCTTCCGCGACGGAAAGACCTATCTGCCTTTCACCTACTTCTCCGGCTCGACGCCTGACAACAACTATACACCGACCCAACCCTACACGCTCGTCATCGAGTCGAACCACGTTTCAAACGAGGAACCCGGCTACATGAAGCTCTTCATTCCCTGCGGCGGAGCCGATTCTCCGCGCCCGATAAAGCTGCGCCAGCGCGGTTCTGACAGCAAGTGGTTCCTGTGGGAGCAGTATCTGCTGACCGGTGTCCGCACACCGAAATCCGATGATCCCTGGGCATAACCAGCCTCCGGAATCAACGATAAAACAACAAAACAAACAGAGAGGAGATATCGCAATGAACATTGTCGGAAAATGGAAAGTCAAGGAGCTGCTCTTCCCAACCCGAAACGGTATGGTGTCCTACACGCCGGATAATCTGCCGGAGGGAGATAACGCGGACGAAATCATCATGATGCTCATGAACAGAACCGAATTCACTGAGGACGGCTCGATGAACACGCTGATGCGCGTACCCGAGGACAAAATCGAGCTTGCAAAGTCGCAGGGTGCCGTGATCGACGAGGACGGTTTCGCCGTTATCGAGCAGACCGCCTGGAAAGAGAAGGACGGTAAGTTCTACTACGATACCAAGGTCAAGGGCGAGGTGCTGGGAGAGGCGGTCGACCCGTTTGCCGAAATACCGGTGGATGAGGACGGCTGTCTGACCATCGCGTATGGCACGATAATCCTTGAGCGAATCTGAAGCCGATGCGCCCTCCCTGACTCTTACGTTCGACACCGGCAAGAATGTCTGCAAGTATTGCAAGCTCTTTGACAGCACGGTGGTCACATTTACAAAGCAGGCAAAATAAAAAATCGAAGAGAAGCTGTCGCAATAACACCCCAAAAAGCGTCCGGGCCCATCAAAAAAGGTGTAGCCTGGACGCTGCTTTTATGATGACTAAAATTGAAAGATATGCACCTTTTATCTGAACCATCAAAGGAACGTGTTTGGTGACAGTATTCTCTGCTGCTTCAATGGCATTATCTAACAGATTCCCAAACAGAATACCCGTATCGATTTGGTCCAAACCGGGACGTGAGCCGCTTTCAATACGGCGTTCAACAGCAATTCTTTTTTCGTTGCAAAGTGTAATAATTGCCTTGCCGACGAATAAATACGGGATTCAAGTCATAAGTGCTTTAATTTGTGGTATTAAGGCAATGTTATATTTTTTTGCAGAAAGCGCTTTTGTGTGTTATAGTATTTATAAAACACGAGAGCGTTTTTTGATTTTCGGAAGGAGGAAAAATTATGTTAAATCAAAAGGCGCAAGACAACAAAAAAACTTATACTGTTGCTGAGATTGCCGATATGCTTGGTATCGGGCGAACCTCGGCATACAACTTGGTTAAGGAAAATCATTTTAAGGTTGTTAAAATAGGTGCTTCAATCAGAATTTCAAAAAAATCATTCGATGATTGGTTAGATAAACTAAATATCTGAAAGGAAGTAAAAATTATGGCATCTATAATAAAACGAAAAAAATCATATTCCGTTGTGTATAATTATACTGAAAGTCATCAAGATGAATTAAAAGGTTTGCTGGGAGATGAATACACAGACTATAATTTGGTTGTTGCCTTAAATAAC
>CAKSEL010000015.1 GCA_934446675.1 uncultured Eubacteriales bacterium | reverse complement strand
TCCCAAATATTCTTCCTGAACGGAGAACAAGCGGAGCTTTTTGCTTACAACATCGGCGGCAATAACTACATAAAGCTCCGTGATGCAGCCGCTTTGTTTGGCGCTGATATCGAATATATCGAGGAGACTAACAGCGTTAGTATGGAAACGGAAACGGAAGTTAAAGGAGAAACTCTTACGGAAGAACCCGGTGCGGTTTTATCGCAGATTCCCGAAATATCCGCCGACAGTACGTCTTACTCAAAAGAGGATTATTCGACAAATGCAAGTCAAAGCATATTCGGCGACATATACACCAAAGAGATGGAGGTTGATGTGATGGCTATAGATATGCCGTTGCTTGACACACGGGTATACAAGGATTTGATGGGAACGGTTATTGCCAACCTGTCTTCGTGCGCTTTTATTCGTTGCCGAAAGCGAGCGTGAAAACACAAAGAAACGTCAAGAGGAAGGCATAAAGGCGGCAGAGAACAAATTTTCCTGCCGCTTTACAGTTATAGGTATAATACGCCATTCAACAGGCATATCAGATACGGTTTTATGGTACTATGAATGTTTGGTTCTCCATTACAGACATTGCAAAAAATGATTTACTGTTTGAACCAGTCAGGGATCGTAAAGGAGGTATCGGCAAACGTCTTGGGTGAATAAGAATCTATGTATTCGACGATAATCGGAACGGTGGTTTGGTCATATGTTACGGGAATATCAAACCAATCCG
The DNA here is from genome assembly GCA_934446675.1 of uncultured Eubacteriales bacterium. Taxonomy (GTDB): domain Bacteria; phylum Bacillota; class Clostridia; order Oscillospirales; family CAG-382; genus UMGS1387. Next base: position 46,147 of record CAKSEL010000015.1, on the reverse strand, counting down.
AATAAACAGTTCTCGATTTTACATTGCTTGAGATTGTGGATTTTCCCCACATATCGAGCGGAATAATGGTAACGGTACCTGTATTTACGCCTCCGATGGCAGCCGTAAATTTCTGGGCATAACTGTAAAAACATGACTTAGCGATACTCTGTTTCCAAACAATACGCACCTGTACATTCTTCTCCGTGCGGTTTTTATATTCTACGTTTACATTGCAATACAAAAAGGGAGCAGAATTCATTTCCACAAGAGTTTCGTTGTAAACATTGCAGGAAGTCACTTCGTTTTCCGCAAAGCTCCACTCTGTGCTCTCGCAAATAGGCTTCAGTGTCGATGTGCTTTCCACAGCCAAGACTTTTATATGTGTTAGATCATCCGGCAAATTAACCATAAGCCTGTTTTCACTAACAGTGTTTGTAACTACATCTATCATTTTGTTTCCGCTATACGCAACTACAAAAAGAGTACTGCCTTTCGGAATTGCCGTCAAAGACAGATCGCAAACCATTTTCCCGTCAGAGCGCGTTACATTTACGATTCGAATAGCCGGTTTAACCGCCTGCCATACAGCATAGAGAGTTACATCTGTGTTGTCGGAATAAACATCACCTGGCTGATATTGAACCTCGCCATCTTTTGATACAGCCCACCCCAGGAAAGCATATCCATCACGCGTCGGAACAGTACCGGAGAGTCTCGTGCCTGCTCCGTGCACTTTTGTCTGATTCGCCGGGGCGTTTTCACCGCCGTTAGCATCGTATGAAACGGTGTACGGCTCGAATTCACAGATAAAACCGATATCTCTATTTGATGTATTTGGACGAGCATCATTCCAATATGCTTGTGGTGCTATAGTCACAAATTTGTCCGGGAACAAGTTCGACTACACCGCTTTCGCGCGTACCCATCCAGCCTTTGAAAGTGTAGCCGGCGCGTGTCGGAATTTCGGATGTAATGGCAATATTTTGCCCATGACGTTTGGTTTGTGCGGCAGGTGCATTTTCGCCGCCGTTGGCATCATAAGAAATGGTGTAGTATTTTTCAGAAACACTGAAATTTACCCAATCTGAGTACGCCCATGTTGCATTATTGCTTACTTCGCTGTTGATTGCCGCAACAGCCACGCGGTATAAACCCACAGGTAAGTTGACAGAATAAGAATTTCCGTTTACACCCCAATCAACAAAAACTCGCTCGTCTTTATCCCGGAGAAATACATGAAATTCATAATAATTGCAATTAGCCACGCTGCTCCACGATACTTGCAAATTCTGATCTTCCGTCAAAACGGTAGAAGCCACAGAAATAGACGGTTTTCCGGGATATATGCGCTCCCACACCGCATACAGCGTTACACTGCTGTCATTAACATACGGTGAGCCGGAGTAGTAGTCTATGCCGCCTTTCAGCATAGTTGACCATCCGGCAAACGTATAGCCGGTACGGGAAGGCTGTACGGAGGAAATGGTTATCGTTTCACCGGCGTATTTGCTTTGTGAGGAAGGCGCACCTGTACCGCCGTTGGCGTTGAAAGAAATATAATAGCTTGTTTTTGGTGACCAATAAGCAAGAAAAGTTTCCCCTGCTGTCTGATATGGTGTTCCCGCGTGCCAAAGACCCTCTGTTCCTTGAATCCACCACCCAAGAAAATCATAGCCATATCGTTCTGGTATTTGAGTGGGAATTGTAATTGTTGAACCGAGGGGAGCCGTAATCGGGTTCGGTGCGCCGGTACCGCCGTTGGCATCAAAATAAGTTGTACACATTACAAGATTTGTAACGCTCCAAAGCTGATTGTCAGCACCGGTAGAAGTGTTTACACTGACAGAACCATTATTGTTAAGTGTCAGAGCAAGTGTTTTGTTATCTGTCGGATGAATGATGTAGTTGTCGCCTTTCTTTTCGAATAGCCATGTTTGAGAACCATCTCCAGTTTTATAGTATACCGTCACACCGTTTCCGTTAGCGCTGTGCGTCGTAGTATTTACATTCAGCACTCTTCCGTAGGAACTGGATTTCGATTCGATATAATAACTGCTTCCGCATGGTTTTATTGTAAATTGCTGATTGCTGCTACCGGTTGAAGCGGCACCGGTAACCGCACTGTTATTGGTATCTTTTGCTGCTGTTAGATAGCTGTTGCCGCATGTTATCGAATAATCGCCGGTTGCCATATTTGAATAAGTTACCGTCGGGGTGATTGAAATTGTTTTTAACTGCCAAGTTTGATTTGTGCGTCCGCCCTCGGTATTTAGATTGTATACGTATAATTTTTGCCCGTTGTCGGTGATGGTGCCATAAAGATCCAAATAATAGCCTAAGGCAGAACGAATATAATAATTGCCGTTTCCTGCGTCCAAAAATTGCCACATTTGAGCGGATGTCCCGTTGTAGGTATACTGTTGAACCTGTGTGCCGCTGGCGGCAACACCACCCTTAACATCAAGAGCTAAACCGGTTTGGGCATTGATGATCTTGTAATAGCTGCCAGCCGGTTCAATGACCCATTTTTGAGTGTCGTTAGAATTTGTATCCCAAATAAAAGTGTCCGCAACGCCTGGACTGACATCAAGCGCTTTTGAAGTGTTGCAAAGGGGACGAATGGAATATGTGCCGGCGGAAATTGTCTCGCCTACAATCTTTCTGTCAGCGTCTACTATATCATAATTAGGTGCTCGATAATAGCCTTTCACATTGCTCTTTGTGCAGAATGCCGTTACTGTGGCATTGATTCGAATGGTATTCGTATTGTTCTTGCCATAAGAAAAATGCAAAATCGGCTGGGAAATGCAGTGACTTTGAAGAAGCTTGAGGTGCACAATAAAGAGTCAAGGAACTGCGATAAAGCAGTTCCTTGATGGGGGGGTTAATGTGTTTTGTTTATCGATTCTGCGATAAGATTTTCGCATTTTCGGATGGTTTCCAAAGAATCAAAGTTAAGTTCACGTTCAATTTTTTTGAAGAAATACTCCCGATATTTATATTTACAACTCATAAGAAAACCTCCGTTTTTGTTTGTTCACACTCAATACTCTTTGCAACTTTTTGCAATTTTTTGAATATTGTGCGATATAATGCCGATATGGTATAATTATCGCATAGAAAGCAATCAGAGCCGTTTCTACAATACTGTGCACCGGATTTTACTGCAAAAGTCAAAGAAAACAATATTGCTTATGTTTGGACTCCACTATGTAAAATTTTAATAATTTTTCAAATTTCATTACGTCGTCCGATGTAAATTAAGTGTTGTAATGAAATTCAAATGTGTAAAAAATCCTGTAAATTTCCATTTTGTTTCCATCTGTTTTCTGCTTTTTTGTTGTATCATCATTATGTGACCTGAAACATGAATTTTGCACATCTTATTTTAATTGTATGTGATTTCGCTAATATTTTCAAGTCAATATGTGTTAATAATTAAGGCGAATGTAGTTTTACAATATCAGGGAGGGAAAATTATTGTGGGAATTCGTCGGATTTGCACAAAAGCTTTGAAGAACGTGAATTAAAGTGCTTGAACTGAATTCATCGTTAGAAAAAATTCATGTGTCGAATGTTTTTCGATTTGATTGCAGCACTTGTACAGATAACAAAAAAATATGAGTAACAGTACCGTGAGTAAGGAGTATGAAATGAAGAAGTATAAAATAAAAGAAGCTTTATCAAATTTTTGGGTTGCTTTACCCGGAATAATACTTTTAATTTTGGCGATGTTTTTGAGCAGATATTTGCGCGGAGACCGATATCTTGCCGCGTACACGCATTTTTTGAACAACGACATGATTGCCGATGCTTGTGAAATGCTGCAACATGATACGGAATTGGCTTCGAGGCTCGGGTACACTGAACGACAAAAGCTTAACGCTAACGACTTAAAAGAAGCCTTTATTATTGACCTATATAATGTCGGCAATCCGGTTTTGATGTGCTTTATGTCAAATGATTTTGGAGATGTGTATACCATTATTATGCACTATAGAGACAAAGGGTATTATTTTCATGATACAGTACAGTTTTCGGCATATGCAGGTTCCGGTGCAAGCGAGTATCACCTTTTGCTGGAAGATAAAAAAGGGGACATATATTTGTACGATTATTCTTCTTCAAAAGATGGGGAAGGCAAGATTCTGAAAATTGCCACATTATACAGCTATGGTAAGAAAGACACCCCGGTTTACAGTTTCTGTTACGACTCAAAAGACGCTTCAAATTGCCTTGAAAATGGTGTTGTTACAGACAAAACGGTTCCGGATGAAAGTGTTCTGGAAGAAAATTACAGTGTTTTGGCGGATAGCAGAAACTACGGTATTTACGGAAGTGCAAAAAATTCTTTTCGATTGGATCTTGATAAATTTTGGAGGGGCTAATAAATGTTACATACATTTTTTGTAAAGAAGAATAGAGTTCGCTTGGATATTAAACGTGTTTTTAGGTTTGAACACGATGAAAAGGGAAAAAGAGCTTCGTACAAGTTGTTGTTTGAAGAAAGTTCGGATGACGATGATATTATCTATTCGGGATTTATCAACAACGGCGATATGCTTCAGGGTCTCGACATTATGATTGCCGGCAATTTAACTTCGGGAGACAGAGCGTTATTTTTTGTGACTGTAACTCCTGAGGGAAAGTTTATTTATAAAGAATATGAGAATTGTGACATAATGATGAATTTGTCGGATAAAGAAGTCCTTGATAGCATAGTCAACAGCAATCGGTGGTCTGAAGCAGTGCGTTTTTTCAACAATAAACTTCTTGCATATTTTCTTGCCCTTTTGATATTCTTACCTGTTGTTTCCGCTTACTTTGAACAGCAATTCTGCGGAAGCTATGACTTTTTGCCGTTCACTGTGTTGGTAAAATGCGGTATTCCCTGTGTGCTGCTGATTTTCACGCTTGTTCTGTACAATTTGAAGAAACTGGAAGCATCATTTGCTTTTTGTGTTTCATTGGTAATATCCTTGCTTATGACCGTGACATTAAATGTCTCTTTTAACGGGGAACATTTTTGGATTTATGAGTATGATAATGCTTTACTTATTTCAGCGGCCGTTCTTGTAACGGTAACGTCGGCGGCTGCTTATTCTTCATTATACAAAGTGTACTGCATCAGTGCATTTTTACCGCTTTTGTATGGCTTTAGTATTTTTTTCAGCGAAGACCTTTACTATGATGTTTTGTCGACGTATTGGTGGTATGTAATGCGCAAAGTTTCTCTTAGCTTTGCTTTTTTTCTGATGGCGTCTATCGTATCGAGAATGAGTCATTATAAACTCAACGAGGAATGCAGAAACTCCGGATACAATATAAAACCGTGGACATATAATGAAGAATGGCAGTCGGGTGCAGAAAACAACACCGAACCGTCGTTTTTCTCCAAACTGTTAAACAGTTCATGCTGCCACAGTTACCACAAATTGCGTCTTAATCACCATTTCGTCGAACTCGAGATATATGGTATATACGAAAGGATCGAAAAAGGTACAAACTATAAGCCTATATATAAACTTCCCGAAAACAAAGAAGAAATTTGCAGATATATGGAACATGGTCTTGATTTTAAAAAAAACAAGGAAGAAATATCAAATATAGTTTATATTGCCTTGGATCAGAATGAAAATGTTTATTTTCTTAAGAAAAAGAACCGCTCATATTCGGAAATTGATAAGGATGAGAACAATGTGCCTTTATTAAACGAAATTTTCAACTCTATTGCCGCGGATCGAAAAGAAGCAGACGAAGCGGCCATAGCTGAGATTTTGAAAGAGGAGGGGATCAAATAATATGAATATAAATATACCGTTTCATAACATGCTCGGCTGATAAGTTACGATATATTGACGAAAAATTTGACTCGTGATATAATGTTATCTATACGATATGATATGAGGGAAACGAAAAATATGAAAGCGATAAAATGCGAATTGTGCGGAAATAATCAGTTAGTTAAACAAGGCGATTACTTTGTTTGCCAATTTTGCGGAACAAAGTACGCTCCGGAAGCGGCGAAAAAGTTGATCGTTGATATAGCATCACCGGTTTCGATTGACGGAGCAGTTGAAGTAACCAAGGGAGAAGCAGAAAAAACGAAATTCTTAAACGATTTGAATACACTGCTTGAATTAAATCAAAGCGATGAATTTTATCAAAAACTCAAGATCGCAATACGGGATTATCCCGGCGAATGGAAAGTTTGGTTTTTAAGTTTTAAATGGCACTACTTGGGTATGAGTGGAGACAGAACATTACAAAAATATGATGGAAGCAACATAGAAAAGAAAGCTTTTAATCGTTACGAGGAAAATGACATAATTAAAGCAAAACAATTTTGTCCCGATACCCAAATGACTGATTTGCAAAAATTGTATCTTGAGATTTTTGACAATTGGATCCTTGGTTTTAAAGATCAGAATTCATGTATTAGCTATGATGACGCTAAAAAATACTTGACATTCAATTATGCTTTTGAAAATCAAAAGTGGATTGATTTTTTAAAAGAGTATATTGAAAATTGCGAGAAAGCTGCTATAGCTGTTAAATCTGAGCTTTATCAATATAAAAATAAAAAGAATATTAATTTTAAAATTTCGGATCGTTTCCCTCCGTGCATGTGTTTTGGCTCAAATATTGAGCATGCTATATATTTCGATGGATGTTCGCTGAACGGTATGAGCTTTGAAAGCTGTAACGGCAGCTTTGAATATCACTTTTACTTAACCTCTGAACAGTTCATAAAATGTGTTAAAGAACAGAATTCTACCTCTGGTTGCTTATAAAAACATATTACGCAATCAGTCCCAAACTTGTAAAATGGTTTGGAAAGACCGTATGGTTTAAGAGAATTTGGAAATCTGTTATAGACAAAATAGGTCTTGACTTGAAAAACAAAGGCTTTGACGACACACCGTATACGGATGAATAAGCCGCCGTGGCTTGTTATCAAAATCCGTTTCTTTTGCAAAACAGGCGAGTAACCGGATAATGTGTAAAAATGTACTTAAAAATTATTTTTGCGAGGGATATATGATTTATTTTGTGGACGGAGACACTTTTTCCGGAAAGACAACCTATTTGCGGGAGTTTATAAAGAATCATCCGCAAAAAACATCACGTTACATGACAGACGAGGAATGGATGGAATTGCTGGCGCATTGCGCAAACGAAACGGATTCCGATGAACACTGTGCAGAGCTTCTTGCATCTCAATTTTCTGAGTTTGATATCGTGTGTATAGACAACATGGATCTGTTAAAAGGCAGACCTCTTACACAAGTTATATCGGCAAAAGCGATTCTTGAATTGAACCAGAACCGTGACATTTTAATTGCCGGAATTGATTTGCGCAGTGCAATAAGAACCATGATCGATGCATTTTCAAATAACGGTATTACGGTTTCGTTCATTCATTTTGACCGCTCAACGGGCAGCGGCGAAAAGGCGATGTCTCGAAGGAGTGCGGGGCGTGTCGGTGAATTACAGAAGTGCGGAGAGGGAGAATCGGTTTGATTGGATTTTACAGACAAAAAAGCAGCAATACCGAGTACATTTATAAAAACAAGGACGGAAAAAGTATTTGCCGAATTCTCGTTTCAAAAAGCGGAACGCTTCAGCATCTCGTAATAGAAGGTACGGGGCTTGAACTTGCAAGCGACTTTGATATGGAAACAACGCTTGTTGCGGGAATAAAGCGGTATGTTTTCAGTGGAGAAAAGAGAATGGGATATCTTGAATATCTCGGAAATAGAAATCTGAAATTGGTGTGCGGAGAAACGACTTTTGAAATCTCGGTTTCCGTAGATTCATACGATTTTTACAAGGATAAAAGCCATACAGCCGTTATCCGTCGGTTTTGGCGAAAGGATGCTCCGGCATATGAACTTGACGAATTGCCGGATTTTCCGATTGAAGTGGCAGAAAATTTATCAGATGAGGAGCTTTTGCTTGTTTTCGCTTTGCCGGTGTTGAGATTTGATTTTAGTGTCAATGAATATGACTGCATAATGTGAAGCAATAGGATAGATGACGTATTTAAAAAATAAAGCGCTTATTTCAGCGCCTCCTCTTTCCAAGTCTTCGATTTTATGCTAAAATAGCACTGTAAAAATGGTAAGCAGTTAAATTGAAATTAGGAATATTATATAAAAAGACCTCCGGTACACTTGCCTTATTATGAGTGTAACGGAGGTTTATACTTTATTTATGGCGGAACGATCTAAAAAATACACAACCATATTTGATTATTTGTATTGCATTGATTTCTTTGATTATCAGAACTTGAATTCACACAGATATCCGGAATAGACAGCCGCAGAATAAAAACTGTGTTTTCCTTCTACTGTAACCGAGTCTGAGGTAACAATTTCATCTCGTATATATGACCATTCTTTGTAGTTTTTTTTATAGTGCAATTCATTGTATACGACATTCCAAAAATGAGATATTTCTATCCCATCTTCCGCCAATCTATCTCTGAGAGTTGACAGAAATGTTTTGCCGTCAAGTGACAGTGTGGTAGTGGTTTTCCATTTAGTGCCGCTAAAGAATTTGTCTTGATAAAAATCAAGCCGTGAAACGCAATCTTCATGTGATATCACCATGCCGGCATTAAGTTTTTCGCCCGAAAAATCATTGACACGGTAAGTAGAACATTTATTATGTGAAAGACATTTAAAGTAATAATCATCATCATCAATATTCCGATATGAAGCTCCATACGAATAGTCAAAATAAATCCTTATAATACAATTTTCACCGCATACTTGATATAAGCCTCTATTGGCTCTATTTCTAATTTCGTTTTTTAGCTTATTGCAAAATTCTATCGCTTTTTGTGTGGCTTGTTCTTTCATAAGCTGTTGCTCATATTGTTCCGATGTATTGGATAGTTGTCTGATCGTTTCTCTGAAGTCGCTCATTGTTATTCCTCCAACTTTTATTGATTGTAAAACTTGTTAGTTAGATTTTTGCCTTTTAGTCACATTATGTTTTTAAAGATTCCATTGATGATGAACGCCATATGATGTTCGTGACAGTTTTTCCCCAGAATTGTTTTTTTCATATATGTCCAGACAATCAAAGAATTTATTCATTACAATATTTCGAGGAATCATACAATTAGTGCTATTCCCGATTCTTATTTTATAGGAGAAAGACATATCAGAAGGATCAAAGGTGTAAATTGTTTCAATATATTCTTTGATGTCCTTGTTCATGTATAATATTCCTTCACACCAACAGCCAACCGTTATTTTGAATTCAATGAATTCTTCATAATACCAATAGTTGTCAGTGCAATATTTCCCCTTTTCACAAATAGGTGAAATATCTATAAATACCCATTCACCGGGAACTTCTTCCCGATATGCTTTAATAAATTTAAGCGTATTATTTAACTCCTGCATAAAATGTTGTGTGAAATCTACTATGGTATAGTCTTCTTTTTTTTGCTGAGGAAATAACATTTTGATTTTTAGCGCCGGCTCCTCATTTTTATTAAAAACTATAACCAAAATAACTATAGCGATCAGTACTATCCACATTATTCTTCCTCCAATGTCAAATTTTTGTTAAAAAGTTCATATGTCAATAGGCCATCAAAAAAGGAAAAAGCGTTGATAATCAAAAAGAGAGTTTCATTATCAACGCAAAAAACACTATCTGTTTTTATAGATTGGGCACTGCTCGAAGTCGTAGTCTTTATTGCATTTGTTACTTACTTCTGCCTCTGAAAGAAACTTCTTACACAAATCGCAGTAGTAATCTCCCTGAGAAAAGAGCAAACCTCTCGATTCGTAACTCAAATAAAGACATCTTGCCATAATAATAACCACCTTTCAAAAAAATATTTTATATTAAGACACATTGTAGTGTCCTAATGCTTAATGGTGACATGAGCATTTAAAATCATGCTTTCGATCACATAATTATAATACAACAAAAAAGCGGAAAACGGATGGAAACAAAATGGAAATTTACAGGATTTTTCATGTGCTTGAATCTCATTGCAACTTGCACATGGTATTTAATGACTGGTTCCGACTACTTTCTACGCAATAATTATAACATGCCGGCAATATATCGGTCAAGGCGCAAAAAATTGCAAAAAGTTGCAAAATACCGGATGTGGAATAAATAAATGCAGAAAGTAATATTTTATTAACATCTGCATGGTATGGGACATGCTGTTCCATGATTGCTTTTTTCAAGCACCAAACAAAGCGGAGGGCTTTTTTATCACCTTACAAATCCGGCGCATTTTTTCATACTGCCAAGCACGGTGTTTTCTGCCTCGTCAAACATTTTATCCGTGACCGAAATCGTGTTATCGTTGTTCTGTTCCAAGGCGCAAGCGAGGGCTTTTCCGAGAACATCCTCGATCATCTGCTGGTGGCGGCGAAGAGAGGTTATGCTGTGCTGTTTTACGAGATTGTCTATATATTTATCCATAAGGCAAAAGTCAAAACGGACAGAGTGATAAAGATTGCTTACAGACAACTGCTTTTCTACGTACTTCCGCAGAATTGATTTGACCCGATCTGCGCTTGCACTTGGAAAATGGATTACGGAGCAGCGATCGGCGAGGATGGGGGAAACTTTCCTGAGATCATTTGCAGTAAAAAACATCGGACAGAATTCGAGACCGGTTATGTTTGACTGAAGATAGTTGTCATATATCTTGCAGTTGGATTCATCTGTGACGGAAAGCAACGCATCATCGACGTTTGCGCGATTGCTGCCATGATTGACTTTATCAATCTCGTCGAAGATGTACGCCACGAGCAAAGAGTTTGAACGGAGGCGAGCCTGAGCAAGACAGCCGACATCGGCGCTTTGATAAGAGGCGCAATCGCCCGTCAGTCCGTGGCTGCCGTCTAACTGGGGAAGCTTCACAATCTCTGTGGGAAGCTGAAGGGCTTCTTCAATCAGCAGTTTTGCCGCAGTCGTTTTACCGCACCCCGCTTCGCCTACAAACATTACCGGTCTCATATGACCTGTTTCGTAGTATTGTACAAGAGCCGGAACAATCCGATTTACTACTTCGGAGGGGATATCGTGTATATTGCAGAATTCGATCAGATGCTTGTAAAGATCCTTGGGATTTGTATTGTTGCGGAAAATTGAGGGGACATTCATATCCATCTGACTGAGACTTTTAAGGTAACGGTATTGTTTATAATCGATCCGAGGGTTGTTTTCAGATATACTGCTCAGTCTCTGCAGATGCCTGAGATGAGAAAAACCTTCCGCATCAAGTCCGAAGACTTTTTTATCAAACCACCGTTTTTTTTCATTTGTGCCGGTGCCTGCAACACGGTTGTTTTTCTTTCCCGCAATTCCGAGAAGCGCAAGAATTTCATTGTCACTTAATTCCAAAATTCGCTTCTTCACTTCACTTAAACCTGCCATCTTCGATACCTCCGTTTTCATGATTCTTTATTTACATACCAAAATAAAGATAAGGTTATACTGCCTTAATATATTTTAAAAGTTTCATACGCATATCAATTGTCTCTGCATGGGTCACAAGTTCCGGAAAATCGCTCAGGAGCGATTCGTACGTATCGTAAATGTCATCGACTTCGGACTGACTTACTTCCTTGTGATCGTGTATTTTCTTGTGTAAAATTGAGTCTTCCGCAAGAGTACGAATGAGAAGAAAATACGGAACGGAAGTTGTAGGCTGTAATTCTACCGAAGAAAGACCGAAGTTGCAAGTTTCGAGCACATCCTCAAAATCACCGCGTTCGAGCTGCATTTCTGCGAGTTTGAGTCCGCACTGACAAGCGCATTTGAGCGTATGAATTGCTTCCTTAAGAATTGATGCACTTCTTTCTTGGTTGCCGAGAGCGGCTTCAAGTTCACTTTCTGACATATTCGCCCTTTCTTCGTAGGGGAGATATTTTTTGTAGTTTTCGATAGTCGAGCGGCATTCTGCTTCATTTGCAACGGGATCGCCGAGCAAATAGTCAAAGGAGAAAGTGAAAGCGCGCCAATTCCATCTTTGAAACGGTATGTTTTTAAGTTTTTCATAGTATTTCGATGCAGTACTCATATCCCCGGTGACAGAACTGTACTTAATGGCATCTGCCAACAAATCAACACTGGCGGAAAATCGTTTCATTCCGATTTCGCAAATTGCAAGAGCTTTTTTGTTTTTTCCGAAGCGAGCAAATTCGACCGCTTTGTTATGAAAGTCATCGGCGTCCATGTTGTCAACATCCATTTCATCGATATCATCATTATCGTCCCGATTTTCGGTGATCTTTTTTATTCGGGACAAAAATTCCAACATTTGATTTTCGTTGGGCGTGCCGCTTGTTGGGGTGCTTTCCGAAATATCCGGGATATCCGTTTCCGGCGACTCCTGTTTATCGGCAGACAAATTCATTTTTGACACATTTTCATCGTAAAGAGTGTTCATAGCTATTTCCTCCTGTTATTTGATTTAATTTTTCTTATTTGGATTTGTTTTATTGGCGTACAAATCGATGTTTCTTTGACAATCGCTGAGAAATTCTTCGTCTGTTTTGCCGTGAAAATCGAGGTTTCGCCTTATAATTCTTACGACATTTTCGGGCATTAGCCGGGGGTATTTTGCAACGGCGACTTTTGCAAAGCCTCCGCCGTAAGTCAGGTAATCGTACGGTTCAACCATTTTCCGAATACATTCGTCACAGGAACCGTATGAATACGCTCCGAAATGACCGGGTATAACCCATATTTCGGCGTTTTTACCGCATACTTCGCACTTTCTTTTCATTTTTTCACTCCTTATTTAATAAAAATCAAAGGATTTTTAAGTATTAACATACATTGACTTGAAAATGTTTGCAAAATCACATATAATAAAAACAATTCGATGTGCGAAATTCATGTTTCCGATCACACCATGATGATACAACTAAAAAGCAGAAAACAGATGGAAATGGAATGGAAACTTGCAGGATTTTTCACACGTTTAAATTCCATTACATCATCCGATTTACAGTGGACGACGTGAGAAAACTTAAGATTTCACATAGCAGAGTCAAAACATAAGCAATATTGTTTTCTTTGACTTTTGCAGTAAAGTTCGGCGCATGGTATTTAAGACCGGCTCCGGTTGCTTTCTATGCGATAATTATACCATATCGGCATTATATCGCACAATATTCAAAAAATTGCAAAAAGTTGCAAAGACTGCCGGGAGTGACGCTAATGAAAAAGAATGGCTTTACCGCTTTGAATTTGTTTGTAAAATTTACCCGTAATATAGGCATGACGCAGCCGGAATTGGCGGCGGCATATCTTGAGGACGAAGAAGAAGCATATAAAGACTTTCCCGAGCTGCTGAAGGTCTGGGTGTATCGCGGTGAAATTCCGCCGAAAGAGCGCTTGGATATGACCGATAGACTGGCAAAGCTGTTTACCTCGCCGAACGAGAAACTCTTGCGCGCTTTCGGCTCGTCAGAAGGCTTGATTGAGTACTTTCTTAACTATCTTGAGGACAACGGATATGTTGTGAAGGATCGTCGGAAAGCCATGGAAAATATACGCTTGTTTTTGCTGGAATTCTTTTCGGATGAACGCATTTATCTGCCGCTGCAAAAACTGCCCTCGGCACTTCATTCACATCCGGCTCAATGTTCAGAATGCTTTTACGGTCGGGAAAAGCTTATATGGGAAATACATCGCACTTTCGGAGAAAGTTCGGTCGTCTTCTTGGTCGGTATGGGCGGAATAGGGAAAAGCGAGCTTGCCAAACAGTATGCAAAGGCATTTAAACAGGCATATGACATAGTTGTGTTTGCACGTTACGAGCAGGAAAAGGGACTTGCGGCGCTTTTGTCAAATGATGCGGTTTTTCGGGTCGACGGAATTTGCCGTTTTGAAGACCCGAAAGAAACGGACTTTGATTATGCCTGCCGAAAAATCGAGAAAATAAAAAAGACAAGCGACGGACGAACGCTTATCATTCTGGACAATTATGACACAGATTGCATTGATGGGTTATTGCCTGTTCTTCTTTCCGGAGATTATCGGGTTTTGATTACTTCTCGGTATGATCGCGAAAAAAAGTATAAGCAAATTCAGGTAAAAGAGATTTGTGATGACGAACAGCTTAAAGATCTCGTCATAGGATATTCGCGTCCGTATGTAGATATAAAAAGAAGCGACCCGAATTTCGAGGAGCTGTTTCGCATTACCTGCCGCCATACGCTTACGCTGGAATTGGTATCGCTTTATATGGCGGAAAACTCCTATACGCTGAGACAGACGATTGAAATCTTAAAAAGTGCGGGAGTCGGTTCCTTGTCGGATTGCACGGTTACGCATGATGATAAAAGTAAAACAGTGCGGGATTTTATCCGAGAGCTTTTTCGCTTGGAATATCTTTCGACGGACGAAAAACAGTTTTTGCGCCTTTTGACTTTCACCCCGGATGCCGGTATCGAAGAGGATATTTTTAAGGAATGGGTCGGAGATCTGTTTTTCACCGCCCGAACAAAACTCATAAAAAAACGACTGTTAAAATACGATTCCGAAAGCGGACTTCTCATACTTCATCCGATTATACGCGAAGTTGTTCTGTCTGAGTTGAAGCCTACATACGCCGGCTGTAAAAAATTCTTCGACAGTTTTGCTGAGAGTATGGACGATTTGACCTTTTTCAATTATCCGATTGAAAAAAGGGGGATCTATGCGGAATGCGGAATGAAAATCAGAAACGTTTTGCCTCTTTCGCGTGAAACTTTTTCGCTGTTTTACGAAATTGAAAAGACAACATTATCAACGGGCGATATCCGGTATGCATTGACTCAAAGACAAACTCTGTATGACTTTGCCGCAAAAGAATATGGACAAACATCGACGCAAGCGTGTATGATTGCCATTCAGCTCGGGCAGGTTTATCGTGCGATGAATGAATATGATAATGCATTTTTCTATCTGAAAGACATTGCTTTGCGCATACTTCTTTCGGACGACAGTTTGTCCGCACTGCATTTGGATTTGCTTGAAAGGTGTTATGATCAGCTCGGGCATCTTTATTTGGAGTACAACAAAAACAACCGAAGTGAAAATGACTTTATTCAAGCCGAGACTTGTTTCAGAAAAGGATATGATGCCGTTTTTGAAATGCATGAATCTCCCGCACTTTCACGGGCAGAGATTCTCTATAAAAGAGTCACGCCGCTTTTGGGACTTTGCAAATTGTATTTTGAATGCGAAGACAGTCAAAAGCTTTTGGAAAACATCCAAATTCTCAGCGAAACTTTCGATTCCATAAAAGAACTCGGCGGTTCGGTTGATATTGACACCTCCTACGTTTATATGTATCGGTGTAAATACTTTTATTTGCAAAAATCCTATAAAAAGGCACTTGAACAGTTTGAAAAGGCGGTAAAGCAGAGAAACAACAATTATTCCCGTATGTCCACGTCCATGATCGAGTTGTATATCTATGCTGCGGATTGCTGCTCAAAAGTCGAGAATATCGAAAAAGAAAAGATGATATTGAACGATGCGTCGAAAATCGCAAAACAATTGTGCATTCCGAACTCTTATATTCTGAAAAAAATACAAACCATGCAAAAAACGATTCGGGAATAGCAATTTTTAGTATAAAATAGCACTGTAAAAACGGTAAGCAGTTGAGCAGGTAAAAGATATGTTCCGTCCTATGGGATAGGTAGGGGCATTTCTTTGCTTACTTTTTATCATTTTTACGGAAAACTAAATATAAACGGAACAGTGGCTGAATTATTGGATTTTGATTTCGGAAACAATATTACATTCAATAATTCCATACATTCTTTTGTTTTTGAGTGTGTTTATTAAAATGCAGCCTGCTGTTCTATTTTTCAAAACTATAAGGTGAAGGTATGTATGGACAAATTATATTTTAAACGTATATGGGAAGATCAGGATTTCTTTGAATTGGAAATCAAGGCTGAAACTCAGATTATATGTTCAAGTGTTAATACTTATACAATGAATGAATCAATAGATGAATTGTCGGAAAAGCTTGAAATTTTCCTGTCGCTCAACAAAGATCACGTTTTTTGGGAAAACGGTACAAAAGGAAACGATTTCACACCGTATATTTCATTGAGTATATGTAAAAAAGATGACTATGGACATATTTTGATCGAGGTTTACATGGAGCTTGACGATGGCGGCGATTTAAGTAGGCATAACTGTTGTTTTTATGTTGAGACCGAGATAGGTTTACTTGATAATTTCCGCAGGTCGTTGAAGTTCTTAAAAGAACCGGGTGTCGGTAACTGTATTGTACTGAATGATGTTGACAATTTATAAATAGTATGGTGTTAAGGATAACCGCAAAGCCACCGCCGTATAACAGATAAGGACTGAAGTGCCGGTTAAAGCATTCAGTCCTTGAATTATATTACCGTTTTGAAATACGGCTTTGTTTTTGCAAATTTGCTCCAAAGCGGTTTTGGTGTGACGGATATAAAGCGCGTCCGATTTTTATTTTAGAAATAAAGATTGTCAAGCTTGCGTTTACCGTGTGTGCTTTCGATCTTTTCCTTGGTTTCCGCTTCGGGATTGATGTATTCGTCAGCGTGCGCAGCGGAATTTTCCGTTTCAATGCCAGATATTGTTCTGAATTTCTGACCGAGATTTACGCCGTTCTGAATAAGCTCTGTCTGGAGTGCAATTCTGTCAACCTTGCGGACGGGAATGTTCTTTACAAGCGAAATCGCCGTTGCCGTTCCCGCAGCCTCACCCATTGTAAAGCAAGCCATTATCAGACGTATTGCGGACTGTGCCTCAACATCTGTCGAGATGTTTCTTCCGGCAGCGAGGAGATTGTCAACTTTTTCGGGTATTAATGAACGCCAGGGAATGTCGTAGTAGCTGTTAGGCTCAAATTCGGCAGTGTTGGCGTCTTCTCCGCGGTAGTTGGATAATTTTCCGTCAGGCGGAGGAGTGGATGAGCCGTAACCGTGCGTGTTGCAGATAACATACTTTGTTTCGCCGTTTATCTGCATGGGAACACATTTTATATTGCCGGGTGCTTCGTAGTTGTGTATGTCGTAGCCGTGCGAGCTGATGCAGATTACATCGTCAAACTTTTTAAGGCTTGCAACATCATAAGATGTAAGTACGTATTCGCCGACTATGCGGCGGCTTTCGCGCACACCGAGCAAAGCGCCTGTGCTTACAAGATATGCGTCTTCAAATCCGGGTACGAATTTCTTGATAAATTCGCACATAATGTGGCACTGCTCGTACCGGCAGTACCAAAAACAATGCAAATTCAGGTACAGGCACAAAGACAAACACCAATACCAATACCAATACCAATACCAAGACAGACACCGCAAAGAATAATCAGACTAAAATGATTTCTTTTTCCGACGTTAAGGATAGCGCTTATTATGCGGACGCTGTTAAGTGGGCGGTTGAGAAAAGCATCACCGCAGGAACGTCTGCCACAACCTTTTCACCAGATAATACCTGTACGCGCGCCCAGATACTCACATTTCTGTGGAGAGCCGTAGGAAGCCCCAAAAGATTCGGCTTTATCATTTTCGACGACGTAAAAGCCGATGAGTATTTCTATGAACCTGCAATGTGGGCAAAGGATCACGAAATGGTTTCGGGAAGAAACTTCGAGCCGGATACGCCCTGTACAAGAGCGGCTACCGTTGTCTATCTATGGAAAAACGCTGGCAGCCCCGAAACTGCCGTCACAGGCGTTTTCACAGACGTTGATGCAAACGCCGAGTATGCGCAGGCTGTCGCATGGGCAGTTAAAAACGGCGTTACAAGCGGAACTTCCGCCACGACTTTTTCGCCCGACCTTACCTGTACGAGAGGACAGATAGTTACATTCTTAAAGCGCGCAATGTCTGTTTCGGAAAGCAGTACCGGCGCGGATAATTCAAAGGACAGTCAGACTCCGGCAGAGGATACAGATGATTCCGATGTAAAGCAGCCGGATAAAACCGATGATACGTCGAAAACGGAAAAGCCCGAAAAAAACGACGATACATCGAAAAATGATACATCAAAAACCGATGATACTTCAAAGTCAGATACAAACACCGGAAACGATAAAAACGAAAAGAATGATGATTCCGCAAAATCCGATGATAAATATGAAGTTATCAAGATAAAACCCAAATTTGATGAAGCCGTTTATGACGTTGCCGCAAAGAAAGCGCTGCGCGAGGCACTCGGCGATGATCTCGGCAAGAATATGAGCGATTTTAAAAAGGCGCTTTTGATTCATGACTGGCTGGTAAATAACTGTATGTATAATGTTCCGATGAACGGAAAGTACGATTACTGCGAGTACGGCCCCGTTGTTGAGGGTAAGGGGGTTTGTTCTGGATATGCGCGCGCATATAATGACCTTCTCGGCCGCGTCGGAATAAAAGCTGAATTCATTACCGGTATGTACAAGGGTACCGGCGAAAGCACGGCGCAGTCTCATGCATGGAGCGTTGTTACTATTGACGGCAAGAAATATCATGTCGATGTTACCGCCGATGACCCGACACCGGATTCTTACGGCAAGGTTTCACGTTTGTTTTTCCTGGTAAGCGACGAAAAACTGCGCGGACATTCCGATTATACAGTTCACTGCACCGATACAAAGTATGAGAGTTATGACTTGCTCAGATGGTATTATATACCGTTCTATCCTACCGGAAATGATGATGAGTTTTACTATATCGACGTGGATAAGGTAAAAACCACCACCGATTTTACCGAAAAACTTAAAACGCAGGCTGGCAAAAACGATTTCAGTGCGGCAAACTCCTTAATGACCGAGGACGGAAAGTATATTTGTTTCTTTAAACCCGAAAGCCTTACAAGCGTTTATCCGCTGTATCTCTATTCAACCGAAACCGGAGAGTATTACAGATATACCGTCAAAGACATCAAGAACGTAGTATTCTGTACGCTCAGACAGAAGGGAAATGATATTCAGGTTATAAGGGAATATTATAAAAACGGTATGCCGATAGAGCCGAAAGCCGTTGCAACTGTCCCGATTTCCGAAAGCTCCGAAGCCCGTGCGGTCACTTTTGATCAGAACTACGCCGGAGGCAAAAAAACAAACTGCGTATATCTCAATGAATACTGGACTAAGGACGATGTTAAAATTGAGGATCCCGTCAGAAACGGCTATACTTTCGATGGCTGGTATACGGAGAAATACGGCGGAACAAAGATTGAATCCCTTGAAGATATAAAAGATGACGGCGCGACGCTGTATGCACATTGGTGGGGAAAGTGGAGCATAACAAAGGAACCGACGCTGACCGAAGGCGGCAAAGCCGAGCGTGAGCTTGACGGAGCACCCGATGTTAAAGAGGAGGTTGAACTTCCGGAGCTTGAAGATACGTCCGTGTGGAAACTGACGCGGAATATATCTTCCACAGTAACAGTCAGCGGCATAAAGGTGTATTCTTCGGTATACGGCGATGTAACTATAAGACTGCCGTTAAAGAAACCGGAGTATAAGTACGGTATTGAATATAGAAAAAACAATATTTATATTACCGTAACCGAAGGCGGCGTTTATACGTTAGGCTTTGAAGCTCTTGAAAACGGCGAGACTGTAAGCTCGGCGAAAATCAAAGTAACGACGACACAGCCGGGCGAGAGCGTAGTGGTATATCCCAAGAGCTTTACACCGACCGGAACCGTTACCGCAACGCTTTATGACAGCGAAATGAACGTTCTCTGTTCGACAGAGTACCAAGTTGGCTGAGCGTATTAACTAAACAGGCATAATTTAAGCAGACATCGCAGTATGAACCTTGAATTTGAGGTTTGCGGTGTCTGCTGTTTATTTGCAGAAAATATGTATTTGTTTTTCATGAAAAAAGGCTGTTGCAGAGTATGCACAAATTCAGCTGCTTGTGTGTTTGAATTTTTCCGAGCTGCCGAGAATAATTCCGCACGAAATCAGCATAAACGAAATAAGATACTGTAACTTAAATATGTTTTCTCCGAGTAAAACGGCGCTGAAAACACACGCAAAAAGCGGTTCGGCAAACTTGATTATAAAAAGCCCGGATAGTGCAGCAGTGCGCTGAATACGGTAAAACAGAGTGTATACGGTTACGGACGCAGTGCAGATGTACGCGAATATCAGCACGCTGCGAAGATTGAAGGACGGGATTTTTGCACCTGTCACCGCAGCGGCAATTAACAGAATAATACCTCCCGAAAGCTGAGAAATGCCGGTTATCCATAAAGGCGAATTGTTCTTTGAAGTCTTTGCGCTTATTGTCATTGAAATGACTGTGCAGACGGACGCCGCAAGTAACAAATCTTAATGACGCAAACATAAGTATATCGGAAATACTTCCTGTGTCAATGCACATAACCGCATACGCTTTCTTGATGACCGGGAAAAGCGAGCCCCATAACATCATTACTATAAGCGCGCAGACAGTGTCCAACGTTTTTTGCGAATTTCCGATTAATCCCGGCACACTCTTAAAACTACCTTTCCGACGTTTTCATTGTTTTCAAGGATCTCCTGAGCCTCGTTTGCATTTTCGAGCGGCAGCACCTTGTAAACTGACGGCTTGATTTCGCCGCTTTCAAGCTTCGGCTAGAATTTTTCGCTCATTTCTGCCAAGAGCGCCGCTTTTTCTTCGGTGGAGCGTTTTCTTAGCATACTTCCGACAATGTGTAAGCCTTTTGTGAGTATCGGACGGAGTTTTATGTTGGTTTCGGTGCCTGCAAGAGTGGAAATAATTACCCAGTATCCTCCTTGTGCCATGTACGGCAGACATTCGCCAAGCTCGCTGCCGCACAGACAGTCCATAGCAACGTTTACGGGTGTTCCGAGCCTTTCCTGTTCCGCAAGAATTTCCGAAACGTTCTGCTTTGCCGAATTTATAATAATGTCTGCGCCGAGATTTTTGATTTTCTGCGCTTTTTCCTCGCTTGAAACCGACGTAATTACCTTTGCTCCGGCAGCCTTTGCCATAGGTATCGCAACCGACGCAAGTCCTGATGTTCCTGCCGGAATAAATACCGTCTGACCTTGCTTTAAGTGTCCCTCATGAAATAAGTTGAGATAGCACGTAGCATATGCCTCGGGTAAGGCTGCAGCCTCTTGAAAAGACAGGTTCTGCGGTATTCTCATTACCATGCCGGACGGCGCACAGACATATTCCGCATATCCTCCTCCGCCGAGAAGTGCGCATACCTTGTCGCCGGGTTTCATGCCGCTTTTTGATTTTGCATTTTCTCCCATATTCTCGACAATTCCCGAAACTTCAAGTCCGGGCCACTCCGGCCAGCCCTGCGGAGAAGGGTAGGTGCCTTTTTTCTGAAGCAGGTCGGCGCGGTTGAGAGCTGCGGCATAGACTTTTATCAGTATTTCGTCCTGCTTCGGTGCCGGCTTTTCGACCTCGCTTAATGCAAGCCTTTGGTTCTTGTCAACAAGCATTGCTTTCATGTTCAGTCGCTTCCTTTCATGGCTAATGTTCTTCCGCCGTCGCAGACATAGATCTGACCGGTGATGAATTTTGCCTTGTCAGACACGAGAAACGCCACAAGATTCGCAATGTCATCGGCTGTGCATTTTTCGCCGAGATAGTTGGTCTTTAGCGCCCTGTCAGAACCGCCGTCCTCTTCGGGACGCATAACAATGCCGGGAGAAACCGCGTTTACGTTTATTTTGTACTGTCCCAACTCTTTTGCGAGCGATTTTGTAAGCGACATGACTCCGCCTTTTGCCGCCGCATAATCGCAGCAGGTCTGCAGCCCGTTAATGCCGACCGCAGACGCAAAGTTTACGATTTTTCCGCCCGTGCCCTGTTTTATCATTATTCTTGCCGCGGCGCGGCTTGCCCATATCGCACCGTAAAGATTTACCTTTATTACCTTGTCTATAACGCTGTCCTGCTGTTCGGTAAGCGGAACATAAGCGCCGCCTGCAATTCTCGCGCTGCCGCCGGCAACGTGTACCATTATGTCAAGACTGCCGAAATCCGTGACGGCTTTACCCATTGCAAGTTCAATATCGCGTGAGTCGGATACGTCGCAGACATATCCTTTCGCATTTGCGCCCATAGCCGTGATTTTCTGCACCGTGTTTTCCGCAGCCGCTTTGTTTATGTCGCATACCGCAATGTTTGCGCCTTCCTTTGCAAGCGTCAGAGCCGTTTGCGAACCGATATATCCTCCGGCCCCCGTAATAAATGCTGTTTTCATTCTGAATACCTCTTTTTCTCTTTAATTTTCGCCCGTAATTCTGTAAAGCGTTCTCTGAACGGCGAGTTCGTGCTCGTATGAATACGGATTCTGTTTTTGACCCGTAACCGATAAATATAAGTCTTTCATCATGCCGTCGTAACGCGAGAGCGTCGGAACGTCGCGGACGTCCACGTTTTCATACATGTTTGCATATGCGTTGTTCGCAATGGACGCCGTTGATTTTACCATTTTCACGTCAAGCTCAATAGGCTTTATTTCCACCGTGCCGAGACTTCCCATGACCGCAAATCTCCGCATACCCCAGCCGTTGACTTCTACGGAAAGGGTTGTGACTCTTGCAATTGCCTTGTCGTATTCCAGTACCGCAAAGTTGTTGTCATCAGAGTAAACCCCGGCAAAGCCTGTCTGCTTTATAAACGGATATACGTTTTTCGGTTCTCCGAGTATGCTTACTGTAAGGTCAATCAGGTGCGAACCGAAAATGTACATTGAACCGCCTTTAAAATGCTTAAGCCACCTTCTGTATTCGGGGGAATGATAGGTGCTCATTTCGGCGTCGATCTGATATATTTCTCCGAGTTCTCCGGATTTTATCATCTCCATGCACTTGCTTACGGCATAGTTGTAACGGTACATATAGCCGAGCTGAACCGTGAGATTTTTTCTCTTTGCGTCGCCTAACAGTTTTTCAAATTCGCATAGCTTTCCGCTTGCCGGTTTGTCAATGTGAACGTGTTTTCCTGCGTCAATGCACATCTGTGCCGTTTTTGTGAGATTCCATACGTCGCATTCGACTAAAATCACGTCGCACTTTTCAAGAATTTCCCCGGCGCTGAGTCTCGGAAGATCCGCATAACAGCTCAAAGTTCCGCGGTTCTTTACCCATTCGGGGTTTTCTTCGGCATAACCGACCGTTTCAAAGAGTTCGGGAAATTTTCTTGCCGCAAGCATTTTTCCCTCGGCATGGTTGTGACCGATTCCTATTTGACCGAGTTTTATTCTTTTCATCTCTTCACCGCTTTCAAAAAATATTTGGGTTTCTGATTTTCAAAACCGCTATTTTTCTGCCGACCGGCTTTGCACCGCGCTTTACAGCAGCCTTTTTAAGCCTTCCGCCACGGTTTTCGCAGTTTTCAGATCAAGCTGTTCCATTGTGCTGCCCTCATTGTACCTGTCAACGCAGAAAACGATATGTCCGCCGAGAATTGGGTTGATAATTCTCGAAAGACTGCCCGACGCACCGTTTGCATGATAGCTTACGGGCGTTTTAACTTCTTTTTTCAATGCCGTCATTGTTTTAAAGCTTTCAATCAGATCGGTTTCGTCCGCAGCATATGTTACAATTTTTATGATGTCTGGATTTCGCTTTTCCAGAAACAGCGCAAGCTCAACGACCTGTTCGCATTTCATGCTTATTCCGGGGTGGCATGACAGCAAAACCTCAGCCCCCATGGAATGTACCTTTTCTATAAGTCCGCACTGCTTTGAAATTACTTCGCCGTCGGTTACGATTTCTTTCGGATTTCCCTTTGTAAAGCTGTATTTGTCTTCGCCGTAAAAAGCGTCTTTTGATTTTGCGTCAAAGGTGTAGCCCTGCATATCAATGCCGGCAGCTCCGGCAGATACGGCGTCCATCAAGCTTTTTACACGCTGCTCCTCCGAAAAACCGCAGGCCGACCAATCATACTTTCTGTTGTAATTCGGGGCAAGCACCGGCAGCTTTGACGAACGTATAATGCTTTTCAGTGTGTCCGTGCCTGCATTTTCAAGACATGACATATGCAAGTCTATCATATTCGCACCGTCGTATACGCAGTTTTTGATTTCGGCAATCGCAGCCTTTGCGCTCTTTTCTCTTATAACGCCCGCAATGGCGGGAGAAATAATCTCTGATATTTTTTCATTTTCTCACCCCGGTAAAATTAAACCGCAAAAAACGGCGTAAGTAAATGGCAAAGATGATATTTTTATCATATCTGATACTCAATATTTGACATTTTTATGCGTTTGATGTATAATCGGCGTGAAAGAAGGTGCTTCGGTGCAGACAGATGTTTTGTCAGATATGATTATAAGCCGTATATGCTCGGCAGCCGTAATGTATAATGACAGCAAGGCAAATTCAAAGCGTAAAAACAGACCTGTGTGGGCGCTTGTCATAAAATATGAGGGCGAGACTGTTTATACATCAAACGGCAGACAGTATGTTTCGGATATAAATAATATAGCGCTTTTGCCAAAAGGCAGCAGCTATGACTGGTGCTGTACAAAATCCGGGCACTTTGCAATTGTCGAGTTCGAGTGCCAAAAGACCTGTACCGATATTTTTACGTTCAATGTCAAAAACGGCGAGATGTATCTCGATACCGCAAAGAAAATGGAGATAAACCGTTCTCTTAAAAGACCGGGGTATATGCTTGACGAGATGAGAGATCTTTACGGGCTTATTTCGTCGCTGTTAAAATCTTCGGAACAGAAGTATCTCCCGTCCGAAAAGGAAAAGAAAATAATGCCGGCAATAGAATATATAGCCGCAAATTACGATAAGAATATCAGCAATGACGAACTTGCGCACCTGACCGGGCTTTCAACCGTATATTTCAGAAAGCTGTTTAAGCAGGTGACGGGCAAGCCGCCGATAAATTATATACAGAACCTGAAAATGAGAAAGGCAAAGGAAATGTTGAAAAGCGACTATTCAAGTATCGCCGATATTGCCTGTTCTCTCGGATATAATAACGTGTATGAATTTTCCAAAAGCTTTAAAAATTATGTGGGCGTATCTCCGTCAATGTACGCAAAAAGTTAAAGTTTTTGTATAAATACGGCACATTCTGCACCGTACTTGCAATTTATATAAATATAGTGTATAATATACCGAAAGCATAAAACAAATGCCGCTTTAATTAAAAAGGAGCACAAGATGAAAAAAATAATAATTGCTTTGATGCTTGCAGCCTTTGCCGCTGCCGTGTCACTTTCGGCCTTTGCCGAACAAAAGGAATTTTCAAAGACAAGAGACTATAATAATAACTTTTCGGACGTAAAGAGCACCGACTGGTTCGGCTCAAATGTCGCAGACGTTTACGAATACGGACTTATGGACGGCGTTGCTGCGGATAAATTCGATACCGAAAGCACGCTTACCGTCGCGCAGGGTATAACCGTTGCCGCAAGACTGCACAGCCTGTATAACGAAAAGCAGATCGACGAAACCGAAAACGCTCAAAACTGGTACGATAAGTACGTTCTTTTCGCGCTGGATAATAAAATTATATCCGAGAACGAGTTTTCGGACTATACCGCGCCTCTTTCAAGCCGTTCGATGGTAACGCTGTTTGCAAATGCGCTTCCGGAAGAGTATTTTCCCGCAATTAATGCGGTCACGGAAATTCCCGACGTAACCGAGGACCTGCCTTATTTCAAATCAGTGCTTATGTTCTATAACGCCGGCATACTTAACGGAAACGATAAGACGGGAATATTCTATCCCGAAAGCAGCGTGACAAGAAAGCGCGCCGCAGCCATTATCGGAAGAGTGGTAAAGCCCGATTCGCGCGTTAAATTCACGCTTGAAAAGCCAAAGAGTGAATACACCGCAAAGGAACTTCTGGATATTGCAGACGCTATGACAAGCGCCGGAACACTTGATGATTTTACAATGATAACGGTAGGCGGAGTTGATTACAGCCTTGCCGAATATAAGTATTATTATCATACGCTGTCGGAGAATTATAAAGATGAAGAACTCAAAAAGCAGATAGAGTCCGTATTTAAAATGTCGGCAGCCGTGTTTGATACATCAAATAAGAAGGGTATAAATCTTTCATACAGCGACCTGAGAAAGTTTTATTCCGCATACTATACAATGCGCGCAAACTACGGACAGAACTATAAACTGTTCTTAAATATCAACGGAATAACCGACAGAGCGCTCTGCCGCGACCAGCTGTTTTACGCACTTTACGGTGCTGAAACCGTAAAACTGTTCGGTGAAAACGCAGAATACGGATATACCCAAAGCGATATTATAAACTTTGCAAATTCCGAGAATTATATCTGTGCAAAGCATATACTTGTACTCAGCTCCGACGAAAACGCAAAGCAGACCGCCGAAGAGCTGCATAAAAGAGCCGCAGCCGGAGAGGATTTCGATAAGCTTATCGAGCTTTACGGAAAAGATCCCGGTATGACCGTCAATAAAAACGGATATTACTTCACAAAGGGAGAAATGGTAGAACCGTTTGAAAAGGCGGCATATGAACTTAAGCCCGGAGAAATAAGCGGTGTTGTCGAAACAAATTACGGCTATCATATAATCAAACGCTGCGAATTCAATAATTCGGATTTTGTATCAAGCTCTGCATATTACGACGTTATAAATAAATACGTCTCAAAGAGAGCCGGCGAGTTTTATGACAGCGTAAAGAACGGACTTTCGGTTGAGTATTCGCCGTCGTATGATGAGTTTTTGAAAATAATAGACTGAAAACAGGCAAAAATATCAGCCGGGCAATGCACTGTCCGGCTTTTTGCTTTAAAACACTTAGAATAACGGAGAAAAGAAAAAGTATGGCAGAATATATTTGCCCCGTGTGCGGCGAAAAATTGATAAGAGAGCAAAACAGCTACGCGTGCCTGAACCGTCATAATTTTGACGTTGCAAAAGAAGGATACGTCAACCTTGCGTCCTGCAAAAAAGGCGTAAGCGCGCTTTCGGGCGATTCAAAACAGATGTGCCTTGACAGACGTGATTTTCTCGAACAGGGATTTTATGAACCGCTTGCAAAAAAGCTTTCGGAAATAGCGTATAACTCGTGCCGCGATAAGAATGACGCGTTTGTGCTTGACGCAGGCTGCGGAGAAGGGTATTATCTGAGAAGCGTCAGAAATTATATGTGCCGGAATAACGTAACCTGTACATATGCCGGAATAGACCTTGCAAAAGAGGGAATAAAGCTTGCCGCAAAGCGCGAAAAGACTGCTGAAAACTGTAAAATAAGCTTTTGCGTAGCGGGAATTTTTGATCTTCCGTTTGCAGACGGTACCGCGGACGTAATAATTTCGGTTTTCGCACCTGTTGCGGACGCTGAATTTTACCGCGTGCTTAAAAACGGCGGAATACTCGTCGTTGCGTGTCCTGCGGAAAAGCACCTTTACGGACTGAAACAAAGCGTTTACGAAACCGCGCGCGAAAATACCGAGAAAATACCCGATTACGACGGCTTTAACCTTGTGCATACCGAAAGGCTTACATATGAAATCGACGTAAAAAAGCCGTATATCTCAAAGCTGTTCGGAATGACTCCGTATTATTGGAAAAGCTCCGAAAAGACGCAGAACGCAGTAAATGAACTTGAAGAACTGCATACGCCCTGCGATTTTCTTATAAAAGTATACGAAAAATAAATTTTTTGCGGCATTTGCGGAACAAATTTCCATATTCTTTCGTCAGTATGAGTGTAAAGGCAAAATAAATTTAACTTTCGGAGGTATACTATGAAAAGACTGCTCAGTTTAATTCTGTGCTTTGCACTTATAATGTGCGGTACTGTTTTTACGGTGCACGGCGCAGATACGTATGAACCGACAACCGCTGAACTTGAAGCTGTTATCAAAAAGGTGCGTTCAAAAATAGACGTTCCCGAAGATCAGACCGAATTCAACTGGTATTACCGTGCGGCAAATTACCGTTATCATTCAGGCTGGCAGCTTGGCTGGTCAACGCCGGATAACGACGCGTCAACGTCCGTAAACTGCGACAGCGACGGAAATATAACTTCATATTCCTCGTATTCCTCAAAGAGCGATGAGGATGTTGCGTATAAGGCTGTTCTTCCGGAAAACGGCGCGCAGTTTTATCTTGACGATATAACAGCATTTATCTATAAGATAGCGCCCTATACAAAAGGTCATATCAAACTTTACGGCACAAATATGTCGGGCAATCTCAATTACCATAAGTACGATTATGACTTTGTGCGCGTCGAAAATGATATTGTTGTACCAGACAACGGCGTAAACGTAACGTTCGACTACGTTACAAAGCAGATCTGCGACGTAAATATCAATTTTGATCTGTCGCCCGATTTCGGAAAAATACCCGAAGTAATCGGCGAGCAAAAAGCAAGAGAAATACTCGGCACAAAGCAGAATATGATTCTGTCGTATAGGATCAAGAACACGTATGACGACGAAACAGGAAAACTGCTTTCAAGAAAAGCATATCTTGTATATACTCCCGAAACGTACTATCTCTCGGTTGACGCCGTAACGGGCGAAATTTATACCGAACGCGATACGTGGCAGGTAAATAATGAAAGACCGGCTAATGCGGCCTCGGGCGGAGACAGCAAATTCGGGGCAATGGAAAGTGCTGCTGCCGACTCGGATAACGGCGGATATCAGCTTTCCGAAAAGGAACTTGAGCAGCTTGACGTTCTCGACAGCCTTATAACCAAAGATGAGGCTGTAAAGTCCGTAACGCAGAATGAGTTTCTCTATATAGATCCGACGCTTACAGCGCTTGAGGCTCATCTTTCAAAGACAGGTTCTTACCGTTACGGCTGTTATCCCGATAACAGCGATGAGGAAGGTTACGTCTGGAACATAAACCTCTCAAGACCGTATGATGAGGATTCCGACGGATATTATCCTTATCTTTACGCGACGGTTGACGCAAAGACCGGAGAACTCATTTCGTTCAGTGCAACGCGCACCGATTTCTGGTACTATACAAAGAATAAGCTTGATGTTCCGGAACTTAAACTCGACGCGGACGCCGCAGCCAAAAAAGCAGAGGAGTTTCTGAAAGCGACCGTACCCGAACTGTTTGCAAAAACAAGAAAAGGCGAACCCAATTACAATAACGTGATTGCATATAAGAACTATGACGCCGCAAACGGAATTTATGAAAATCCCGTATACGGAATAGCAGATTTCAGCTTTGTGCGTGTGAATGAAGGCGTGGATTTCACATATAACTACCTTAACGCGTCGGTTGATATGACGACGGGAAAGATTACCGAATATAGTAAAAACTGGTTTGATAATGTTGAGTTTGAATCTCCGTCAGACGCGATAACTCCCAAAGAAGCTTTCGATGTGCTCTATAATTCCGACGGATTCGGACTTAATTATGAGATAAACAGCACATATACCTATAATAAGTACCTTGCAGATGAAAAGAACGGAGATTATATCGACTACGATAAGCTGTACGAAACAAGCCTTAATGTGCGCGCCGTATATTCGGGCTATGATATGGGAACAACTATCGTAAGGGCGCTTGACGGAAAGCTCGCGGATTATTCCGGCGAAGAATATAAAGTAAAGGTCCCTTATGAATATACCGATATATCCGGTTCCTGGGCAAAGGATATAATAGAGCGCTTTGCATACGCGGACATCGGCTTTGAAGGGGATAAATTTGAACCCGATAAACCGATAACCTCCGATGAGTTTAAAGATATTCTCGGTTCCTGCTCTATTTACAGCTACCGTATAAAGGATTATACTCCGTCGGATACGCTTACACGCACAGAGGCTGTAAAGATGATAATAAATTCTTACGGCTATGAAAAGATTGCGGCGCTTGAGAATGTGTTCATTACGGATTTTGCCGATAATATGAGCTTAAAACCCGAGGACGTCGGAAGTATAGCCATAGCGCGCGGTTTCGGCATAGTAAACGGCGACGGCGAAAATTTCAAGCCTTATGATACTCTCACAAGAGCGCAGGCTTTGCAGCTTTGCCTTAATGTGCTTACGAGCGAGCTTAACAAACGCTGAAAATTTAGTTTTAAACATTGTAAAAATGCTTTCCGCTGCGTCGTAATTAACGGTGCGGCGGATTTTTTTCGCAAAATGTATTTTTTCACCTAAAAATCACATTGATAACAATTATATTTCAAAATAATGTTTTACAATATAATCACAGTCAGGGAAAGATGATTGTAAACAAGATAATTAATGCCGTCACGAGCAGAAAGGACGATTTTTATGTATAATGATGACTTTGAAAAAAGAACGGCGGATAACGAAAACCAAAACGGCACAGCTCCGCAAAACGACGCCGGTACACATAACGAAAACGAGCCGGTTCAGGGATTTTTTGAAGAAAGCGCAGCCGACGGACAGAATGCGTATACGCAAGGCTCCGGAAACGCTCAGAACCCCGGAAATCCTTATTCTTATAATGAACAGCCGCACACTAACGGTGCCGAAAACTTTTCCGACGGTGTGAGATATACCAACGGTTCAAACGGCGGTGTGGGATATGAATGGAAACCCAATGAAAACGCGAGAAAGGCAAGAAAACGCGCATACGGAAATAAAGGCGTAACAGGCTTTAAGGTTTTCACAACTGCACTTCTTACCGTGTTTGTCGTATCCTTTGCGGCGCTTACCGTAATGGTTGCGGGATATATCCATTCTTCGGGCGATGTTTCTGACGGGAAGCTTGTTTCGGGAACGGATAACAGCGGTACTTCCGCAAACGTCAGCGCAGGTTCTTCGGATTACGCAGCCGTTACCGCACCGTCAAATAAAGATTCCGCAGATCTTACCATTCCGCAGATCGCGGCAAAATGTTCTCCGAGTGCAGTCGGTATCGTGGTAGAAGTTGAGAGCACCTCGTCGTATGATTTCGGATTCGGATTTTCCATTCCGCAGTCGGGTATGGCAAAAGCGGTAGGCTCAGGCTTTGTACTCAACAGCGACGGTTATATAATCACAAACCACCATGTAGTCGAGGACGCAAAGAAGATCACCGTTGTAATGAGCGATAAGACCGAGGTCGAAGCAACGCTTGTAGGCTCGGATTCGATAAGCGATATAGCCGTTATCAAGATAGATCCCGAAAAGGCAGGCGTAACGCTTGTTCCTATGGAAATAGGCGATTCAGATAAGCTTGTTGTCGGCGAGGAGGTTGTCGCAATAGGCTGTCCCGCAGGTATCGAGTATATGGGAACAGTCACAAACGGTATAGTTTCCGCAATTAACCGTGACGTTGAGATTACCGATAACTACGGCAGAGTACAAAAGACAATGACGCTTATACAGACCAACGCAACTATCAATAAAGGTAACTCCGGCGGTCCGCTGATCAACTCAAAAGGTCAGGTAATAGGTATAAATACCCTTAAACTCACCTCCGAATATGAGGGTATCGGATTTTCTATTCCGATAAACGGCGCAATGGCTATCATCAATCAGCTCATTGATTACGGCGAAGTCGTAGAGCGTACCGAAGAGGATTTTGCATACGGTTCTGGCATGATAGGTATATCCGGTTCAGCCGTAAGTGAAGCTGAGGCAAAGCAGTACGGTATACCGCAGGGCGTGCTTGTGTTCCAGATAGATAAGAATTCCTCTGCGGCAAAAGCAGGTCTCAGACGCGGCGATATAATCACAAAGTATAACGGAACCGAAGTCAAGAACGTAAACGATATAAATGAGCTTAAAGCCAAGAACAGAGCAGGAGAGGAAGTCACCGTTACTGTCTACCGCGACGGTGAAAAAGACGGAGACGAAGGACAGACGCTCGATATCTCCTTTAAGCTTGACGCACAGCAGTAAAATGTCTGAATAAACTATCCGGAGGCGTAAAAAACCTCCGGATTTTGTACAGATTAATAATTTTGGAAAAATGTAATCTTTTTGCACCAAAGCCCTTGACAAAATTCACTTTCGGTGATATAATAATACACGTTGCAGCGAAAGCTACAATGAAAATTTAATAGTTTTGCACCTTTAGCTCAGTTGGTTAGAGCTACCGGCTCATAACCGGTTGGTCTGGGGTTCGAGTCCCTAAAGGTGCACCAGACAAGAACGGCTGTTTTAAAAGAATGGTCGTTCTTTTCTTTTGCGCGTTCGTACGCTGAAAACACTGTAAATGTGCGGCTGATGTAAACTGCACAAACCTTTTCTTTTTGTATTGTGTGTATTGCCGAACTTTGATTAGTTTTAATTTTGCTATTGCCAAATATAAATTGTCGTAATATAATATAATCATCAAGCAAATAACACAATATCAAAAACTTTTGTCCGATTGGAGAGTAAATGATAATAAGACCTAAGCAATTACGTGAAATTTTCACTTATAAACTCATACTGTTGTCAGCTGACACACTGTTCTCTTTGTATACGGCTGCGTCGGTGTCGGATCTGCTCGGAAGGGCGTCGGAAGGCATTTCTGAAGTTTTTCTATTTTCTGTACTTCGGCTTGTAATAATTTCTTTTTGCTATCTGACTGTCAGAGGCATTATGGGTTGCTTTTGCAAAAAACGTGAAGTTTTTGTAAAGCAGAAACTGCGCTTTTCTCTGTATCGTAAATTCTTTTCTCTTTCTCCGGCAGATATATATGCATTGGAGGATACCGGTGATATACTTGAAAGTTTTCGTGATGATTTTAATAATTGCACGCAGCTTTGGTGTGATGTAATACCCTCTATGATTATGTCGGCGGCCGCGTATATTGTCTACCTTTTGTATGCCGGAATAAAAAACTGGGAAATATGTCTTATCATGCTTTTTCTGTCACAGGTTCAGATTATAGTTCCGCTTGTGATTGAACCTAAATTTTATGATAATTACGCAGAAGACCGTGAGTGTGAAGCAAAAGCAACAAATGCGGAAATTGAGTCTCATACAGCTTTTGCGGATATCCGTATATTCGGGCTGAAAGAGTGGTACGGCAAGTATCTGAAGAAATATCAGGACGGAGCGGCAAAAGCCGGGAAAAAGTATGAGTATCTTTGCGGTGTCGGAACATCGCTTGAAACTCTTGTAAACTCTGTTATTACATACGGAACTTATACGGTTATCGGTATATTTGTTTTTATGGGAGAGTTGTCTGTTGAAAATGCGGCTCTGACAATTTATCTTTCCGGCATGATATATTCGTCACTCTTGGAAACATATAAAAAGATAACTGACTTTGCCGAAAACAGAATGGCGTCGGAACGGCTGGAAAAACTGACAAGCAGTCATTCTGCCGAAACATGCGGTGACCTTCGTCATTCCGATTCTCTCAAATTTAAAGAATTAATCGTACACGCCGGTGAAAAAGAAATTCTTAATCTTCCGGATTTTTCCGTCGAACCGGACAGTCCTATTGTTATTGTCGGAGCAAACGGTTCCGGAAAATCAACGCTGCTTAAAGTGCTTTCCGGAATGATTCTGCCTGACAGCGGCGAAATATATGATTCCGGACAGCAATCCGGAACCCTTTTGCTGACACAGGAAAATATGAAGCTCAGGGAAACCGCATTGGAACTGGCAGAAGATTGTGAGAAAGAAAAATTCAAAAAAATATGTACAAACGCGTTCAAATTGAAAGAAGAACTTTTGGAACGTCCGATTGACACGCTTTCCGACGGTGAATGTAAAAAGATATATCTTTCACTTGCTTTCGCACAGCAGGATAAGTATCTGCTTCTTGATGAGCCGACCAATCATCTGGACTCAGCCGCAAAAGATACCCTTGCTGCCATGATTGCAGCCGGAAGTGGAAAGATAATAATAGTCACACATGACGAATATTTTTTGAAAACTCTAAAGGCTGAAACAAAAAATCTCCGTGTGACAGAATTAAACCGAAAGGACGGTGCGGAAGATGCGCAGCAAACAAACAGAAAGAACAATTGACCGTGATATGCTGTCATCTCTGTTCACTTCATTTCTCGGAACTCATATCCTTGATGACCTTGTTTCTTTTTTTGTTGATACATATGTTGCGGTAATACTCGGCAGACTTACCGATGCAATAATTTCACATGACGGGGAATACCTGAAAAATAATCTGATAATAATTTTCTTCTGCCTGCTTTTCAAGATAATCTGCGAGCCGTTGATTTTTGCTTTTTTCTCTGCAAAGTCTGTTTCGGGTTCATGTGATTTCACAAGAAAATTGCTGTCACATTATCTTGATAAACCATATGAGGATATTGCCGGAAACCAAGCCGGGGATATTCCGTCGCGCATTGATAATGATATTATGGATTTTGTACGCGAAAAGCTAAAGCAAATATCCGACAGAATTCTTTTGCCTGTTTTTGCTATATATATGATTTTTATACTGCTTCGGTATAACTTTCTCTATGCAGGTATTTCGCTCCTTGCCGCGATGATAACATATATTTCTCCGATACTTTTAAAAAATCGGCTTGCAGGGTTTGATAAAGCAGACCGAGAATATCAATCATCATATAATGCCTCTGAAACGGAGCTTGCCTCCAACGCTTCAAAACTGCACTCAATGCAGCGTGAAGAAAGATTGATTTCCGTAATGGAAAATTTATTTGGAAACCATTGGACGAACACACTGAAAAAAGAATCTGCTTGCAGGGCGCTGTCAGACACTGTAAGCAATATTTGTCAATTTTCCGCACAAATTGTGATTATTGTTTCAGGCGCATTTTTGCTCTGTAACGGCAAGATCGGTTACGGAGAAATATCAACTATGCTTGCTCTCATCGGCAGTTTTTCTTTTCTGTTTGATAAAGCGGCAGGACTTGTTACCGTTAAACCGATACTGGATAATTTATATGAACGGCTGAAATTTTTCTATGATGTTTCCGGACATTCCCGTCCCGCAAAAGAATACTTGTCTGACAGCAATTGTATTGCAGAAGGTAAAAATCTGACAGTAAAATATAACAATAAAACTATTTTTGAAGATTTATCTTTCAGTGTGCCTAAAAATAAAATAACGCTTATTAAAGGCGCAAACGGCAGCGGCAAATCGACACTTTTAAAATGTATATGCGGCTTTGTAAATATGTCGGAAGGAGAACTTCTTGTAAACGGAAAACTGCCGGGAAAAGCCGTTTTTGAAACCGTCAGTCTGGCAACACAGAGTTCCGTATTGTTCGGTTATGCGGGAATTCGTGAAAATATCATGCTCGGATGTTATAACAATGAAAACCCTGCGCACGCAGATAAGTTGATGACGGCATATAGGCTTACTGACAGCGGTACCGAGATATGCAATTTATCGGGCGGTGAAGCACAAAAAGCAAAGATTCTCCGCGCTTTGATAAAAAACGCCGAACTTCTTATCTTGGACGAACCGGAAAACCACCTTGATAACAGCACTATGAGGCAGCTGCTGCAAGAATTGAAAACTTACAAAAAAAGCGTACTG
Organism: uncultured Eubacteriales bacterium; assembly: GCA_934446675.1. Lineage (GTDB taxonomy): Bacteria > Bacillota > Clostridia > Oscillospirales > CAG-382 > UMGS1387. The sequence goes on along the minus strand of CAKSEL010000015.1, from coordinate 10,797 downwards.
CTTGTCTCACATTACGATGGATTTGAGAATATTGCAGACCATATTATCACACTTTGAACTGCATTTAAAAGTAAACAGACGTTAAAGCGCACAAAAAAGCACCGTCATGGAGAGAATCCCTGCACGGTGCAGCTTTTATATTTGTAAAAACGCGGTTATCAGAGTTTTGCAATGTATTCGTGAATAAGCTTGTCGTATTGCTCGTCGGAAATTTCTCCGCGCTGTTTTTTAGCCTTGATTTCGGCGAGCATTTCTTCGGGCGTCTGTCCGTTAAGAGTGCTTGTTTCGGATTTTCCGAGCGCAGGCTCGTCTTTTTCAAAAGCCTCAAAATAGCGTTTTCCGAATGTGCGCAGAGATTCCGTGTTGAAGTGCAGATTGTCGTCTTTGGGCGTCAGACCTTCGGCACTTACAAAACGTATGTCGTCATTTTCGCGCGCAAGTTTTCTCAATACCTCGTTTATACCGTCATAGTGCGCAAGATTTTTGTCAACTTCGTTCTTTGAAAGATAGTCGCCGAGTCCGCCGACGTATATGCGCACGTCCGGTAAATTCAGGTCTTTCTTTAATGAGCGGAACATATTTAAAAACTTCTTTTCATACTGCGCCGCACGCGACGGATTGCAGTCAGCCTCGCCCTGATGCCATAAAAACGCTCTTATGCTGCTTATTCGCATTGCAAGGCGCGCTTCTGAAAGGGCATGATCGTACAGAGCCTGTCCCGGCTGCCACTCGTCAATGGAGGATCCGCCGTCGGACGCCGGAATAAGACCGACCTGTTCGCCGGTTTTGCGTATGTATTCAAGAGCAAACGCAGGGGCAAGGCTCGCACCGGCAAAGGCGCGGTCTGCGGATAACGGTTCCCACATTGTCTGCCATCTGCCGTTGACAAGGCGCATAATGTTAGGGTCGTATATTCTGTTGTCGGCATTGAGTATGCCTCTGCCCGACATATTTGACTGACCTATCAGAAGAAAAGAAGAGATCATGGTAAAAAGCCGTCCTTTCGGAAATCAAAAATTAATACAATTTATTATAGTACATAAGTTTTCGCAAGTCAAGCCGAACCGCGTATTTTGTATTTATATATAATAACCCGTTTGTAAAAATCTTACAAAAACATAAAGCAGGCGTGCCGATCTGCGGCATATATAATACGTCTTTTTTTTCGGCGCTGAATTGACTTTTTCTCTTCCTAATGGTAAAATACAGTCACAAATAAAATATTAGGGGAGAAAAAGAGCATGAATACAATGTTCAAATCAAAGAAAACATGGATTTCGTCCGCGCATCAGGGATTTGTAAAGGACGATATGCATTCCAACACGCTGCACGCATACCTTTTGGCTGCAACAAAGGGTGCGGATATGATCGAAACCGACGCGCGTACCACAAAGGACGGCATTATAGTCGTAAACCATGATCCGGAAATAAGGGGATTTGACAAAGACGGAAACGCGGTGGTATGCACCGTTTCCGAGACCGATTATAAGACGGTTTCCGAAATAAGACTTACAAAGAATACAGAGCGCACCGATTCTGTTCCGACGCTTGAACAGACGCTGCACCTTGCGTATTTTACGGGAATGTGCGTAAATATCGACCTGAAAGAGGGAATACGCCATGCCGAGGACGTTGCAAAGCTTGTTGTAAAGTGCGGAATGAGGGGCAGAACCGTGTACGCGACGAACGGTGCGGGTGCTGCTGCCATAAATCTTATACTTAAAATCGATCCCGAAGCAAAATTTATTGATACCAAAGAAAACTATACAAAAGAAAAGCTGTCATATGTTCCCGATTATCCGTCAAAGTGCTTTGTGTACACAGGTGACTTTTCTGACGAAAATATTGCACAAATACGCAAAAGCGGGTGTATGCTTGCGGCGATTTCGCTCAATAATAGTAATGCGCACGCAGCTTTTAAGCATCACCCGGATATGGCGGAATATCCGCACACAAGCGATTTCGAGGCAATAGACCGCGAAATTCTGGACAGCGTAAATCTTTTTGAAGTTTAATTAAAACAACGGGGTGCTTAAAATGATAATTTCATGCATAGGCGACAGCCTTACCGAGGGCGATTACGGCGTTTTCGGCAAAAGCGGAATAGCAAACGTCCATTCGGAAAATTATCCGTTTTTCCTGTCAAAGCTCTCGGGCGCAGAGGTCAGAAATTTCGGCAAATGCGGATATACCTCAACAAGCATTTTAAAGTATTATAACGACGGAAATATCGACGTAAAAGGCTCGGATATAATTCTTATTATGCTCGGAACAAACGGCGGACTTGATCCGGATAAAGACGTGCAGGGAAATTCCGATTATCTCGAAATAATAAATAAGTGCAAAACCGACGCACCGAACGCAAAAATCGTTCTGTGTACGCCTCCGCACGCGACGGAAAATCCCTCAATGTCAAACTGCGGATACGCGCAACGCGTAAATAACGCCGTCGCATGGACGAGAAAGACCGCGCAAAAGCTCGGACTTTACCTTGTCGATGTTGCGGACTGCAAGGAATTTTGCGCCGAAAATGAAAGTAAATATCAGCCCAACGACGGACTTCATTTTTCAAAAGAGGGATACGAAGTTCTCGCAAAATATATTTTTGACGCACTCAAAAAGGAAAGATTACTGTAAAGAATGAAACTTGTTGATTTTCACACGCACTGTTTTCCTGACGCAATAGCAGAGAGGGCGGTTAAAAAGCTCGCTCACGATTCGGGAGGACTTATACCTTATACCGACGGAACCGTAACCGGACTTGAAAAGTCCATGGGACAAAACGGTGTGTCGCTCAGCGTTGTTTTGAGTATTGCCACAAACGCACATCAGCAGAAAAAGGTCAACGATTTTGCGGTGTCAATAAATAACCGCAGCGGAATATGCGCGTTCGGGTCTGTTTTTCCCGACGCGCCCGACGCACTGTATGAGCTTGAACGCATAAAAAGTCTCGGACTCAAAGGCGTAAAGCTGCACCCGGAGTATCAGCAATTCTATGCCGACGATGAAAAAATGAAACCTTTGTATAAGAAAATATCAGAACTCGGACTTATAACCGTCTTTCATGCGGGACAGGATTACGGTTATCCCGCACCGTTTCACTGTATGCCGGATAATCTTGCAAACGCGCTTAAATGGTTCAATTCGCCGGTTGTCGCGGCTCATTTCGGGGGACTTGGCTGTTCGTATGATGTGCTTGAAAAGCTCTGCGGACTTGACGTTTACTTTGATACCGCGTGCTGCTGCGGACGTATTCCGAGAGACGCCGCGCTTAAAATCGTTGAAAAGCATACGAGCAAAAAAATTCTTTTCGGCACGGACTGTCCCTGGAGCAATGCGTCGATTGAAATGCGCCTTATAGACTCTCTCGGACTTTCGGAGTACGAAAAAAACGACATTTGCTTTTTGAATGCGCAAAAACTTCTCGGAATTATTTAAAATTTTTTGTTTTGTTGTAATTACAACATACTTGCCGCCGTATTTGCTGTATAATTCAGCCGTAAACAAAAAACAAATGCGGAGGTAAAACAAAATGGTAAGAAAGATAATTAAAATTGACCGGGAGAAGTGTACAGGCTGCGGACTTTGCGCAGAGGCTTGTCATGAAGGCGCGATAGCCGTTGTGGACGGTAAAGCAAAACTTATGCGCGAGGATTACTGCGACGGTCTCGGCGATTGCCTGCCGTCATGTCCCGTAGAGGCTATAAGCTTTGAGGAACGCGAGGCTCCGGCTTATGACGCAGAGGCGGTCGAGCAAAACAAGAAGAAAAAACAGGAGCATGAGTGCCATGCCGATGAACACGCGCATCACAGCGGACACGGCGGACATCATGACGGAACTTTGCCATGTCCCAGTACAAATTCAAAGAGGATAGTACATGACGACTGCGGCGTGAATGACGAATGTCATGAGCATGAACACACAAATCCGAGCCGTCTTTCGCAGTGGCCCGTACAGATAAAGCTCGTCCCGATAAACGCACCGTATTTTGACGGAGCAAACCTGCTTGTTGCGGCAGACTGCACTGCGTATGCATACGGAGATTTTCATAATAAGTTTATAAGAAACCGTATAACTCTCGTAGGCTGTCCCAAGCTCGATGATGTTGATTATACCGATAAGCTTACCGCGATAATAGCCGAGAACAATATCAAGAGCCTGACGGTAGTCCGCATGGAGGTTCCTTGCTGCGGAGGACTTGAAAACGCTGCAAAGAAAGCACTTCAGAACAGCGGGAAATTTATACCTTGGCAGGTTGTGACAATCTCGACGGACGGCAAAATTCTCGTTAACTGAAAAAGACAAATAATAATGCTGCGGTCGTGAAAACGGCCGCTTTGCCTGTTTTATGCCTGTAATCATGCCTTAATCCGGCGTTTTTTCAAAAAACTCTTGACAAGCAGGCAAACACGGTGTATAATATCGGCTGTAAAGAAAATTACTTTACAGTCAAGGTGGGTAATTTGAATAAAAATCTTGAAATATCGGTTTTGTGCGATATATACGGCGCGCTGCTTCCCGAAAAACAGAGAACGGCGCTTGAGGCGTATTATAACGAAGATCTTTCGCTGTCGGAGATTGCCGAACAGACGGGAATATCGAGACAGGGCGTGAGAGATCAGATAAAGCACGCGGAAAATCAGCTTGCGGAGTTTGAAAACTGCTTAAAACTGAGAGAAAAATCAAAAAGAACCGAAAAGCTGCTTTCGCTTGTCGAAGAGATAGCTTTGAAAGAGAATAATAAAGAGCTGCAAAAGATTGCCGAAGAATTAATAAGCATAAACGATTGATCTTTTAGGAGAAATATGTACGAAAGCCTGAGTTCACGACTTGCCAATGCGTTCAAGTCATTCAAAAACAAAGGAAAACTTACCGAAGCCGACGTAAAAGAGGGAATGCGTGAGATAAAGCTCGCACTTCTCGAGGCGGACGTAAATTATAAGGTAGTAAAGGACTTCATAAAGACTGCGACCGAAAGAGCCGTAGGCGCGGAAGTGCTTGAGAGCCTTGTGCCGTCGCAGCAGATAGTCAAAATTGTAAACGAAGAGCTTACAAAGCTCATGGGCGGCGAAAATTCAAAGCTTGTAATTTCGTCAAAACCGCCGACGATAGTCATGATGTGCGGACTTCAGGGCGCAGGTAAAACAACGCATACCGGAAAGCTTGCGCTTATGTATAAAAAGCAGGGCAAAAGACCGCTGCTTGCGGCGTGCGACGTTTACAGACCGGCTGCCATAAAACAGCTCCAGGTTGTCGGACAGAGCATAGACGTTCCGGTGTTCACGATCGAGGGCTGTACGGATCCCGTGGAGATTGCGCAGAAAGCGCTCGAACACGCAAAGAAACACGGACATGATATGCTGTTTCTCGATACCGCAGGACGGCTTCATGTTGACGAAAAGCTCATGGACGAGCTTAAAGAGATAAAGGAAAAGCTTAATCCTACCGAAATACTGTTCGTAGTGGACGCTATGACCGGACAGGACGCTGTAAACGCGGCTGCTGCCTTTAACGAAAAGCTTGACGTAACGGGTATAATCCTTACAAAGCTTGACGGCGATACACGAGGCGGCGCGGCACTCTCTACAAGACAGGTAACGGGAAAGCCGATAAAGTTTATCGGTACCGGCGAAAAGATGGAGAATATCGAGCCGTTTTATCCCGACAGAATGGCGTCGAGAATACTCGGTATGGGCGATGTGCTCTCACTTATCGAAAAAGCCGAACAGGCGATAGACGAAAAGAAAGCAGCCGAGCTTGAAAAGAAAATGCGCGAGCAGTCTTTCACGCTTGAGGATTACCTTGAACAGTTCGAGCAGATACGCAATATGGGACCTCTCGAACAGATAATGGGCATGATTCCGGGTGTAAAGCCCGACGCGTTGAAGGACGTCAAAATTGACGAGCGCGCAATAGACCGCATGAAAGCGATAATACTTTCCATGACGCCAAAAGAAAGAAATAACCCCGAGATCATAAACGCGTCGAGAAAAAAGCGCATAGCGCTCGGCAGCGGAATGAAAGTCGAGGATGTAAACAGACTGCTTAAACAGTTTGATACAACGCAGAAGATGATGAAGCAGCTCACGAGCGGAAATTCACCGTTCGGAGGAATGGGCGGCAGATTCATGGCAAAAAGGCTCAAGAAAAATAAGAAGAAAAAGAAAAAATAAGTATAAACTTGCTTGAACACAAGCGTTTATAAATAAATATTCATTATAATAATTTCGGAGGAACAGAAATGTCAGTAAAAATCAGACTCAGAAGAACCGGCGCAAAGAAAGCTCCTTTCTACAAGATCGTTGTAGCAGATTCCCGTTACCCCAGAGACGGCCGTTTCATTGAAGAAATCGGAAGCGTAAATCCCGGTACCGATCCCGCAACCGTAACCGTTGACGTTGAAAAGGCAAAGACATGGATCAAGAACGGCGCACAGCCCACAGAAACCGTAAGAAGCCTTCTCAAGAAGAACGGAGTTCTTTAATCTAACGGATTTGCATTGCCCGTAAAACGGCAAAGTATGATCCGCCGCAATGTAAGGAGGATTTTGCGTTGAAAGAGGTTCTCTATGATATTGCGTCTTCTATCGTAAACAATCCGGATAGGGTGTCGGTCGAAGAAAAGGTTGACGGCGATACCGTCGTTCTCAGCCTTATGGTAGACGAATCCGATCTCGGAAAAGTTATCGGAAAACAGGGACGTATTGCAAAGGCTATAAGAACCGTCGTAAAGGCTGTCGCAAACCGCGACGGCAAGCGTGTCATTGTTGACATTCTCGAAAATACGGCAGAATAATTCAAGTCTTTAAATTCCAAGCTGCACTGACTTTGCATTAAGATCAGGGCGGCTTTTTATTTTGCCGTAAAGCAGCTATATGATCGGAAATTCAAAGTTTTCAAATGCGCCTATAAGCGTCGGGTGCCTGATGACAAAGTGAATTGCAGGAGAGTTGTTCTTTGAGATCATGACGTAGCTGCCTTTTTTGACGCTTATGTTTATGTTCCTGAACGGGTTACTTTCCGAAATGCGGACCGAATAGCCGTTTTGGGTAAGCGACAGCTCTTTTGCACGCGAGCATAGCGTTAAATATTCGTCGTATTCAAAATGTATGTCGTTTTCGGGAAAAATTTCGGAAAGAGAAAGTGAGACCGGGTGTTCTTCAAATTCTTCGCGCGAAAGTATGCCGAATACGTCGGTAACAGTACCGTTTTCAAGCGATTTTGCAAATCTTTCCTTTGTAAAGTCTATATGCTTTTTTATTGTTTCTCTTTCAAGTGCGGAAATGCAGCTTTTTGAAAGTATTTTTTCGGTCATGCCGCCGTCAAGCGCATACAGCGGCGGAGAGATGAGATAGTTTGTAATATTTCCGCCTTTTTCGCAGTCCGACGCTAAAAATGCGCGCAGCGAAGCAGAGTTGTTTTCATTGTAAATCTCCATGAGAGGCAGTGATTTTTTTAACAGAAATTCTGCGCGTTCACCGTAATAATCAAGCTCGCTTTTGCTGTTTGTAAGATAATATCTGCTCTTTGCATGATGGCCGGAAATGCACTCTCCCGACAGCGCGGCGGCTCCCGAAACGTTGAGTAAATGACAGAATATACGGTTGTGTACGCCGTTTATGTAAAACGGTGAAATCTGACCTGTCATGTATAGCGGAATCCAGTTTTCAAGTCCTAACATTATCTCGTTAAAAGGTCGGTTGAGATTGTGTATGACGTTCAGGTGCAGTCCTTTTTTGAGCATTGCCGCAAGACCGAACATATACTTTTTTGAAAATTCCATGTCGCAAGCCATGTCGTCCATCTGCATGTCGCTGCACATGAAAACGCTTTGCTTTGACTTGGAGAGCGCCGTTGTCTTTAGAAAATCAAGCTCGCCGTTCTTTATTTCTTCAAGACCGTAATAATGCTTTGATGAAGGAAGGGCAAACGGCACGGTCGGGACTTTCATCTCGTCAAAACGTATGGCTTTTATGTATTGATTGAGGTCGAAGCCGTCAAGCTTTGAAAGAAACTTGTTTACGGGACTGTCCGCGGAATTTCCTGACTCTCTGCACAGCCATTCGCAAAGATGCTTTTCATAGTCTGTTTTCCTTTGTATTTCCGATACGGAAATTCCCATAAGCTCAGCCGTTATGCGCTTGTCAGAATCCGAACAGTATCTTTTTGCAACAGCAGAGGAGAGTTCCGACGCAAATGCCGCCGGTTTTGACGGCTTTCTCTCGCCGTTTCTTATTCTCGATATGTAAGATGAGTCGTAGCGCATAGCCTTTGAAATTTCAGCCGCATTGACCGACAGCGCGGAAAAGAGCAGATTTATCTTTTCGCAAAATGCCGTAAAATCAAAGATCTCCTGTTTTATAAGCGCCGCAAGCTCGCGGTAAACTTCGTCGAATTCAAGAGTCATGTTTTTTTCTTCGGCGGCACGGCATATTCCGCGGCAAAGCTTTTCAAGCTCAGTACCTTTTGACGGAACGCGCTCGCCAGAACGGTATCTGCTTACGGTAGATTCGGATATTCCGGAATGTTTTGCAAATTCTTTCCCGGAGCAATGCAGCAGATCCATATATTCATTCAGCTTTTCATGAAACATTTTATCACTTCCCGATAATTTTTATTATACCATGCTTTTCTAAAAAAACAAACAGAAAACCGAAAAGTTTTCCGCATTTGTCAATGCCAATTCGGGAAATCACATTTACTTAAATCAGGGAATATGGTAAAATAAATACAGTAGAGTCATTATATGCAATAATTTAGAATTGACGGAAAGGCTGATGATTATGCACTTAAAAAAACTGATTTCTATCATTCTCGGCATGGTAATGCTGGTTTCTGCGGAATTTGTGCCGGCAGCAAATGCGTGGAGCATTTACGACACGGATTACGGTATGGAATGGAACGAACAGAGCAAAACTGCTGTAACCGACGATATGGAGGAGTATCGGCAAAATGATTCGCTCGAATCGCTTGTATATACTATCCGTGATGACGGCTCGGCAATGATCACAAGTTATTCGGCGAAATTCTGGTACGACTCAGATCCGAATTTTACGATTGAACTTAATATTCCGTCAGAGATAAACGGTCACACGGTTACAGCTATAGGTGACGGAGCACTTCGTGAGAGCGCAACAAAAATTTCCGGTATCACACTGCCGCCCACGATAAAGGAAATCGGAAACAGAGCCATTGACTGTCGGTACTTAAAATATCTTAAATTAAATGACGGGCTTGAAGTTATAAAAGACTACGCCATAAACTGCGGCGATGTGCTTGAAACGCTGGTTGTCCCCGACAGTGTAAAATATATAGGAGATGAAGCAATCAGCGGTGAGGCGCTTAAAAATATCACAATGCCGAAAAACCTCGAATATATGGGCAAGAGAATATTTTTCGGCTCGGCTTATGACGCAGACCCGAACAACCGCATTGACGGAATTCAGTATCACGGGCAATATTTGATTGCGGGAATCCGAATCGGGTATGCTACAATAAACAATTCCGATCCGTCCGCACCGACCGAGAACAAGCAGATTCACGAGTGGGAAGCCGTCGGCGATATTGCGATACGCGAGGGCACAACGCTTATGGGCGTTGACGCTTTCGGAATGTCGAATATTACCTCGGTCAAGCTCCCGTCAACGCTGAGATCTATTTCAAAGCTTGGATTTTACTGGTGCAAAAACTTAAACAATGTTGTTATTCCCGGTACGGTAAAAGAAATCGGAGACAATGCCTTTTCATGGTGCGAAAGCCTTTCAAATCTTACGATACAAGAAGGTGTTGAGCATATCGGAGAAGCGGCGTTCTTCCGCTGTAACAACTTAAACGAGGTCACAATTCCCAAAAGCGTAACGCAAATTGATATGCACGCTTTCGGCTGGGATTACGTGGACGATTACGACGTAAGAAACGAAAACCTCGTAATTAAGTGCTATTCCGGAACGGCTGCCGAGCAATACGCACGCGATAACGGCTTTAAATGCATTCTGCTCGATACCGGAGAGGTTATAGAAAAGGGTGAGCCGACAGCGGCAGCCGACGACAGATTTACCTGTGAAGAAAAGGGCGAAAAGTGCGCTGTAAAGAAATTTAAGGATATACAGAGCGCAGACGGAGACTCTAATCATTCCGGTATTGAATTCTGCCTTGATAACGGAATAATGAACGGTACTGGTGCCGATACTTTCAGCCCCGAAAATACAATTACAAGAGCACAGTTTGCGACAATGTTTTACAGACTTGCGGGACAGCCCGAATGCAGCGCATCTACAAAGTTTACCGATCTTAAACAGGACTGGTATAAAAAAGCCGTGGCATGGGCGTTGTCAAACGGCATAATCAACGGCACGGGAACCAATACGTTTTCGCCCGATGACATCATAACAAGAGAACAGATTGCGACAATATTCTACCGTTATGCCAAGAGCCGCGGACTTGATGTGTCGGTCAGCGAGAGCAATGCGGAAGCTCTGCGGTCATATAACGACTATACGGATATAGCGGATTATGCAAAAACGCCGATTTGCTGGTGCTTTGACAATAATGTCATGTTCATACATTCCGTAAACGGATATGAATACGCACTTTACCCCAAGGTTGCACCGTCGCGCGCGGATACCGCAACCATGTTCTGGAAGCTTGATTACGTTCTGAAACATCAGGACTGAATCACCTCATAAATCAAAACAGGACTGCTTTTTCCGGCAGTCCTGAATCTTTTTGTATAAAGAAAACCACGCGATAGTCGCGTGGTTCAAAAAAGGTTAACCGGTGAAAAAAATCCTCCAAATA
>CAKSEL010000014.1 GCA_934446675.1 uncultured Eubacteriales bacterium | reverse complement strand
TGAGGACAGTGTGCTGGGCCGCATCACAACAGAGCAGTTTCAGATGCTCTCCGGCAGCTACACGGAAGAACAGAACCGCATCACCGCCGGTATTCCACAGCAAGAGAATGAGATCCAGCGTCTGCGGGAAACGGCGATTGGAACGGACAGCTTCCTTGATAAAGCAAAGCGGTACACGGATATCACGGAGCTGACGCCGGAGCTGCTGCGGCTGTTTATTGAAAAAATCGTGGTTCACGAAAAAGAGGTAAAGTGGTCTAAGCACGCGCCCCAGACCGTGGAGATCTACTACAACGGCATTGGCTATGTCGGCAGTGGTCAGCAGGATGTGGAAGAAACGATGGAAGCACCGGAACCCCTACAAACCCAGGACACAGAGAAGCCCCGGCAGGCATCGTAAACACGATGACCTGCCGGGGTATCCCAGGAATTACTTGTTACCCCTGTGAGGGGGGAACATATAAGCGCGCCGGGTTTAAATAATTATGTGCCTGTTTTAAATTCCGGTAAGGAATCTGTCTACGACAAGCTGTCTGAACTGCGGAGAAAGGCTTACAAAGTACGCGGTAAAGCCTGTAACTCTGACTACAAGATCGGGATATTTGTCGGGATCTTTGTTTGCCTCAAAGAGCTTGTCTTTGTCGAGAATGTTGATGTTTATAAGCGTTCCGCCGAGTCTGAAATGTCCCTCGATAAGCGAAAGTATGGTTTCGACGCCGTTTTCGTCGGGTTTTACCATCGGGTCAAACTCTATCTGGAGAGGAGCTGTGTTTCCGTAACCGCACTGAACCGAGGCAATACCCGTTGACTGTGCGGTGGGAGCGCCGTCGTTTCTGAAATGCGGATTGGGGTTTGCACCGTGTGAGATAGGCTCTCCGGCACGTCTGCCGTTTGGCGTTGCACCTACGCAGGAACCGTATTCAATGGTTCTCGACCATGAAAACCAGCCCGGCACAAGCGCGCGTTTTTTAGGCATGGGCTGCGCTTTTATAAGCTTTGTCCAGTTTTGGGTAAGTTTCTTTGCCCATTCGTCGCTGTGAGTGTTTCCGTGGCAGTATTTGGGCGCGGAGTTCATTATAAGGCGCGTTCTTTCATCGGCAAAGTTGTCGTCAAGCGCCCTGTAAAGCTCGTCCCATGTAAGGACCTTTTCTTCTTCGACGCGCGTCTGAATCGCACCGAAAGAATCCGCAACTACCGCAAGCCCGGCACCGTCAACGCCTATCGTGTAAAGCTCGGCGCACTCGGAAATATCAAGTCCCTTTTCGAGAGTTCCGTGCATCATGAGATTCATTACAAGTTCGGGCGTTACGTCGTGAGCATGGTCTATGTGCAGATTTATTCCCGCTGCCGTTACCTCGATTGCCTTTTTCAGATGTGCGGAATAAAGCTCAAACAGTCGTTCCGTGCTCTTTTCCGACTCGTTTTTCATGTCTGAAAGGGCATTTTCGAGAACCTTTGCAATGTTTATCTTAACGGTGTCGTTCATGGGAAACTCGCGTCCCGGAACGCACATCCAGTTGCAGCCGACGGCTATTCTGTCGCAGGCTGTCTTTTTGTCCGCGCCGTTTCTCATGTAGCCTTCGCAGAGCGCTTTGTCGTTGCAGAAACGCGGCCATGCGTTTTTGTTCTTTATGAGAAGATAAACGGCTTTTTTCATAAATTCCCTGTCGCACTTTTCATGCCAGCGCACGGTAAGGTTGCAGGAGATGTTTATTTCGTCCGCGGCGTCTAGTATAAGATAGGACAGATGGTTTGTGCGGTCGCGTCCGTTTTCGTCAACGCCGGAGATCTGATAGTAGTGCGGATCTATCAAAAGCAGATTTGCAATGAGGAATTTTGCGGTCTCGTCGTCGAGAATACCGTTTTTGACGTCGTTTTCGTAGTAGGGAAGAAGCAGAACGTCAAGCTGAAAGCCTGCACCGTCGCGCGTGTAAATTCTCGACGCGCAGTTGAAGAACGCAGTCCACTGGCAGACCTCGCGGAAAGTTTTGGGAGGCGCGGTGCGTATGTTTTTGCACGTCTTTAACATTTCTTCGAGATTTTCGCGTATTTCGGGACGTGTTTCACATGGGATCATGCTCTCGATTTTCTGTATGTGCCTGTCGATAAAGCGTATAATTGCCCTGACGGTGCGTTCTTCTGCGTCGTAGAAAGCGTCGTGACCGGGATTTTTCTTTCTGTACTTCGCTATCTTGTCAAGAAAACCGCCGAAACCCAGTTCAAATCCTATTCTGTAATCGCAGGCAAAGTGCGCGTCGCCGTCGATACCCGTCGTTATGTTGTATTTCTTTTGCAGCGGCTTTAATTCGTCGTAGGGAAATCTCTGTTCGTCCCAGCGTTTTGACCACTGATTTGTCGCGCCGTTTTTTAAGTATTCGGCGTTCTTTTTGCTGTTTTTGAGCCAGTCTGGCATATAGTGCAGATCTCCGCGGTAGTTTACAAGCATATCGCGCCATCTTCCGCAGAGCATTTCCACGGGGTCTACGTAAGGCTCGTGCGCGTCTGTTACGCGGCAGAAATTTTCGCACATTCCGTCATAGCCGTAAAAGCTGCCGTTTGTGCTGTTGTACCACGGCTCTACCGAATATCCGGGCGTTATCGGAACTGTTCCGAAGTCGTCAAGGTCGGTATATCCGTTTTGCTTTCTCTTTTCAAGCGTGTGGCGTATTTTGGTCTGCCTCATCTGCGACAGTCTGTCAGCGTATGAAAGCATATTTGTTCACCTCGTTCATGTACGCCGCGCCGGGCGCGGTAAAATGTCTTTGCATTATTCCGAGAGCCGCAGCCTTTGACAGTCCGAGTGCGTGATATGCAAGCAGCTCATAGCGTTTTACGTTATGAAGTTCCTTTAAAAACGCGCTGATCTTGTCAATTTCCTGATCTATTTCGGGAATTACGGGCGTGCGTGCGATTATCGGAATACCGAGCTTGTCAAGCTCTTTGAAATTTTGTTTTATTATATCGTTTGGAACGCCGGTATATTTTCTGTGCGTATCGCTGTCCCATATTTTAAGGTCAGCCATTACAAAATCAAGCATGGAAAAGATTTCCTTATCAAAGTATATAAGGCTTGTTTCGGCGGCGCAGTTTATACCGTCTTTTTTGCAAAGTTTCAGCGTTTCGAGTAAGAATTCTCTCTGCATGAGCGGTTCTCCGCCGGAGAAAGTGACGCCGCCGCTGCTGCCGTAATATGCTTTGTCCTGCGATATTTCTGCAAACAGCTCATTCGGAGTATATTGCTTTCCGCAGACGACGCGCGCACCCGAATAGCAGCCCTGTTCGCATTTTCCGCAGTGTATGCACTTTTCGGGATAGAAAAGCGTCTGCACCCCGGTGTTTATACATTCGGGATTGTGGCACCATGCGCAGCATAACGGACAGCCCTTGAAGAAAACCACCGTGCGCAGTCCGTCCCCGTCGTGATTTGACGCCCTCTCAATGTCGGCGATAAGACCGGATTTCATCAGATGTACTCCTCTTTTTTGGTATCGTTGCTCTTTATGCAGGCGTCGAGAATTTCCATGACCTCTATATTTGCGTCAAGGGTGAGCATTTCGTAAACAGGCTTTCCGGTCTTTATGTGTTCTGCATAGTGGTAAGCCATGTTGGTAAATTCTTTTCCGAGCGTAAAGCCCGAAAGATCTACGCTGTTTCCGTAAACGTCATAGCCGATTACGTCGGGATTTCCCTCTGCAAAGTCCGTGCATTTGAGCGCGCCCTTTGTGCACAGCACCGTAGGACCTGACGGAACAAGCTTTCTCGGCATTGTCCATGTACCCTCTATTACAGACAGTTTTGTGTCATAGCGTATGACAGACGCCGTGTTGTCCTCGGTATCGGCATAGGGAGTTGCGAGATTCATTCCTGTCGATTCTGCGGCAAGCGCGCCTTTTCCCAAAATCCAGCGCGTGAACATTGCCCCGTAGCAGCAGATGTCAAGATATGCTCCGCCGCCGCGGTTTTTGTTGTACCACCAGGTCTGCGCTCTGTCAGTGTCGGTCATTTCCTCGGCGGTTTCAGTAACGCCGCGGTGCTTTGCGCCTATTCCGAGAGGTCCCGTGTGACCGTTTAAGTAGTGCAGCTTTATCGGAGTTCCGACAATATTGCTGTCGGCAAAGTGCTTGATCTTATGCAGATATTCTCTCCATACGACGGGCCAGTTCACGACAACCTCAACGCCGTGATCATCGGCTGCCTTTTTTATGGTTCTTGCCTCGTGCGCGTTCATTGCGACGGGCTTTTCTATGCACAGATTTATGCCTCTCTTTATACATTCGAGAGCGACGGCGCATTTCTGTACGTTTTCGGTGAGAATAAACGCAATGTCGGGCTTTTCTGTTTCAATCATCTGACGGTAGTCGTCATAAATGTTGGAACAGTAGTTGTTTCTTACGTTTTCAAGGTTCCACAGCGCAGTATAACGGAACGGAGCTATGTCCTTTGACGCACTCTGAACGGGAGACGCCGCGCACAAATCAAAATCAGGGTGCTCAAAGAGGTATTTTGCCATTTCGTTGACGTGCATATGGGAAAAACCTATTATTACGGCTTTAATCATGATGTTTCTCCTGTTAAAATCTTTTTTGTGTACTCAGTTTACGGCAATCTCTCTGCCTTCGGCGGCGGATTTGTAGAATGCCTCGATTATCTTTGAAACCTCAAGGTTCTGATCTTCCTTGATAAGATATTCTTCTTTTCCGGCAAGGGTGTTTATGATGTTTCTGTACATATATCTGTGCTGTTCAAACGGAACGCCCTTGTACTGTCCGTTGTCAAACCACTTCATATCGCATTCCGACTGGAATCTGCCTATGTTCTTGTAGAGCTTTTCGCCGTTTACGGAAAGACCGCCCTTGTCGCCGCAGATTACCATGTCAAGGTTTGTGGTCGGGAGGTTTATTGCCCAGGAGAACTTGAAGTTAACGCTCATTCCGCCGTCAAGTCTCATAAATCCCGTCGCAAAGTCCTCGACGTTGAATTCGTGCCAGTCGTACTTTCTCGGTGTGAATACTCCGCTGTACGCGCCGCTTTCGGCAATGCTTAAGAGTATATCCTCGCCCTTGTTTGCAATCTTTGTAAAGGCGCTGCCCGATACGGTCTTTACCTTTTTGTCGCCGCATATCCAGAGCAGGCTGTCGATAAGATGTACGCCAAGGTCGCAGAACGGGCCGCCGAAGTTGTGTTCTTTCATGTGGAACATTCCCCATGTCGGAATACCTATGCGGCGTATGAACTGAATGTCGGAAAAGTATATGTCGCCGAGCTCTCCGCTTTCAACAAGCTCCTTTGAGCGCTGCATATAGTTTCTCCAGCGCATACACTGGCAGGGAAACAGCATTTTCCCGCACTGCTTTGCGGTGTCCCACATTTCTTTGGCGTCGGCGTAGCTTGTGGCGATAGGCTTTTCACAGGCGACGTGCGCGCCTGCCTGCAATGCTTTTATGGTCCATTCCTTGTGGTATACGTTGGGTGTGCAGACGGCGACAAAATCGGGTTTTAATTCGTCGAGCATTTTCTGCGGATCTTTGTAGTAGTTCGGAACATGGTGGCGCTTTGCGGTTTCCGCGGCAATTTCTTCTCTTATGTCGGCAACGCCCACGACGTCAACAAGTCCCTCTTCTCTAAGTATGTTAAGCGCCGGAAAATGCGCGCTGTTTGCGATCATTCCCGTGCCGATTATGGCAACTCTGAGTTTGCTCATTTTATTTTCCTCCGTTAAATTCTTTTTGACCTTATTATTCAAGCGTAAAGCTTTCGGTCTTTTCGGTATTTCCGCTGTCGCAGGAACGTATACCGGCGTCGAACGCGGCTTGCGCTTTCATGTTGAAATCAAGCGTCAGAAGTTCGTGCAGCGGCTTTGAATTGACAAGGTGTTCGTATATGTTTTTCGGCAGATCGTCGTCCATGCCGCAGCATTTGTAAACTTCGTCCGGATCAAGCGTCTGAGTATGCCATACGGGAGTCGTGTATACCTTCACTTCCGGGTCTCTCCTGTCGCCGACTATAACGCCCTTTGTTCCGTATACTACGGGACCTGTTGCAATCTGCCCGTCGCTTATGGTTGCCCACGAACCTTCGGCAAGACCTATGCAGCCGTCAAAGTCCATTACAAACATCGAATAATCCTCGACGTCGGAGAATTTAAGAAAAGTGTTTGTCCGCACTCCGTTTACGCTCTTTGCGGTCTTTCCAGTTATCCATGTTGCAAGCACGCAGCCGTAGCAGGTGTAGTCGCATATTGCGCCGCCGCCGAGCTCTCTCTTGTACCACCAGAGTTTTTTCATCTTCTCTTGGTCCATGCTTCCCGGTTCATAAGGACCTGTGGTTGCGGGACTTCTGTACTGAACTCTGAGTATTTCTCCGGCTTTTCCGGCGTCTGCAAGCTCTTTTACCTTGTTGAAAGTCGGGAACCATGCTATGGGCCAGTTGATTATAAGCTCCGCCTTGCTTTTCTTTGCCGCAGCGTACATTGCCTTTGCGTCAGCCATTGTAAGGCTCATGGGTTTTTCGACTATGGTGTGAATGTTCATGCCTAACATCTCGCACGCGGCTCTTGCATGGTCTTTTATGTCGGTGCATATAACGGCGATGTCTATGTCCTTTTTCAGAAGTTCAAGATAATCGTCGAAAACCGTACAGTTCCAGCGCGGATTTACGTTAAGCTCCTTATGCAGCTCAAAATCCTCTTTTGTATAAGGCGGATAGTCCGCACAGCCGACTATTTCGTACATATCCTTGTGAAGTCCGAAAAAGTACAGCATATAATCGACGTGAATGTGCGCGATTCCGATTATTGCAACGCGCAGTTTCTTCATGATAACGCCACCTCCGTCTTAAAACGTGGTTTCAAGGCTTATAACCTTGCCTGTCTTTACGGCTTCGGGTATCTTGCACATTATCTCAAGCACGTGGCGCGCGTGTTCGGGCGAGAGAACGGGAGTGGTGTCGTTTTCTATGGCTCTTACAAGGTCGCGCAGACAGCAGCCCTGCGTTTCAAGTCTTTCGGGACGTACCGCGCCTTCCATAGGATAAGTCCAGCCGCGAATGCCTTTTTCCATATCGTCTATGTAAACTTCGGGCATTGGGTTCTGCATATAGGGCTTTGTAAAGGAGATGGTGCCCTTTTCGCCGAATATTTCAAGCTGCGGCGCTCTGCTTGCCTTTTCGCAGAAGCCTGTGTCAACAAGAGCCATTTTGCCCTCTCCGTAGTCGAGCGTTATAACGTACTGGTCGGGTATCTTGTCTGTCTTTATAACTTTGCCGTCGTATGCGCCGGAACGGACGGTTCTCTGTGGCATCATGACCTTTGCCATGCAGGAGAATGCCTTTGCCGGTCCGAAAATGGTGGTTACTATCTGAAGTCCGTGAACGCCCATGTCAACGAGTGCGCCGGCGCCTTCTTCAAAGAACCATGACGGATCCGCGTCGCGGTACTGGAAGTATTCGGGACCTCCGTGAGCAAGGTTGCATTTAATATAGAAGGGTTTTCCGATCACTCCGCCCTTTATGAACTGCTTTGCCATGTTTATGTCGTATCTCATCGGGTGAATGGGCGCGCAGGCAAATTTTACGCCGTTCTTTTTGGCAAGAGCTATCTGTTCGTTGAGCTTTTCGACGGTAGGAGCCGCCGGTTTCTGGGAAACAAGGTGCTTTCCCGCACCGAGGACTGCCATGTTTATCTCATGGTGCGCCTGAATGGACGCTGCGTCTATCGCTATGTCAAAGTCGCACTTTTCGATAAGCTCGTAAACGCTGCCGTAGCTGTTGGGTATGCCGAACTTTTCGCACGCCGCGTCTGCGCGTTCCTTTATAATATCGACAGCCGCAACGCATACCGCGTTCTTAACCTCCTTTGATACTCTCGGCAGATACTGTGTGCTTGCAAAGCAGCCGCAGCCGATTACGGCTACCTTCCATATTTTCTTTTCCATGATAATATTCTCCTTTGTAACGGATTTTGTATAAAAAACGCTGTTCTGTATTTACATTATATAAATTGTGTGTATAATAGTAAATGAATGATATTCTCAATTCGGTGCATTATATTAACATTTTCTGCGTTAAGAGAGGTTAAAATGTTTTACAGTATATCGCTTGACAGGCTCCCGAAGATAACCGACGCGTACACCGTCGTGCGCAACACCGTCTGGCAGATAGCCGACAACGACAACATACTTATACTTGTAAGAGAGGGCTGCTGCCGCATTGAAACAGACGGAGAACGGCACGAGCTTTCCGCAGGAGACGTAATTTTTATTCCGGCGAACCTGCCGTATACAAGAACGCCGTCGGGTTCAAGCCTGTGTACTCTTTCCTACATACACTTCGGGCTTTCCGAACCGGCTCTGTGCATTGACGAAAAAGAGCTTTACGAAAAAGTCACCGAGATGAAAAACAGCCTTGATATAGACATACTCAGCGGAAACGCCTCTCCCGAATATTCAAACACCGTCTTTCTTCGCACCAAATGCTCGCCGGAATGTTTTGACGAGATAGTAAAGGCGACCGGCGGAATAAAGCTTTTCGGCGCAAAGAGAGATCTGACTACTCCGCTTGAGTCAAAGCTGAAACTTATGAGCATTCTTTCAATGCTGTATGCCGATACGCTCAAATCATTGCTTACGGATATAAGCCTCAGAACAGGAACGTCCGTGCCGGACAACTTAAAGAAAGCGTCGGAATACATTGCGCGTCATTATAAGGAAAACATTTCGCTTGAAGACCTTGCGGCGTACTGCAGCGTTTCAAAACAGCAGATGATACGCTATTTTAAACAGAATCTCGGCGTTACTCCCGTTAATTACATTACTAATTACAAGCTTGCGCGCGCAAAGGAAATGCTTTTCAAATATCCGCTGCTTACCGTAAAGGAGATAGCCGCAAATCTCGGCTTTGACAACCAGCATTATTTTTCGAGAGTGTTCGCAAAGGCGTGCGGAGAAACCCCGTCGCATTACAGATACCGCACCATACATTACAACGAACTTGAGGCGAACAAAAAATAGTCCGTTGTTCTCAATTTATTCTTAAACTCAAAAAAATGCGTATTTTTTGTAAACATATTTTAAATCATATGCTCTTTGGTCAAATTGCCGCACGATATAGCGATAACCGCGCACCGAAAGCGTTTAAATTAAAAATTTCATTCGACAAAAACGGACATATAATGCATTTTTATTAATATTTTTCGGATAAATATTGCAAAAATGTGTCTTTTTCTCTTGACTTCCGGACGTAAATTGTGGTAAAATAACAAAGTATGGTTTACAGTCTTTAGGAAAAGGAGATGAAAAGTGTGAAAGACCAAATCAAACTGTATATTTGCGACGACAACCCGGTGTTTCTCGAAAGAATGGAGACAATTATACGAGCCTGTATAAAGGACGGCAGAAAATGTGAGACCGAAACCTTTACCGGCAGCCGTTCCCTGATAGAAAAATGGAGAAACGAACAGGCGGACGCCGTTATACTCGACGTGGATATGCCCGGACTTGACGGTTTTGAAACCGCAGCGAGAATCATAGAAAGCAACGACAACGCGGTTATAATATTTGTCACGAACTTTGACGAGACCGTTTACAATTCATGGGAGTACAGACCGTTTTGGTTTATCCGCAAAAGTCATCTTGAAGAATTTAAGACGGTAATTCCGAAGCTGCTTGAAAAGCTGGATTTCGACGAGACCGAGAAAAACGGGCTTTGCCTGCTTAAAGCCGACAACAAGGTTATAGAGATAAATCTGAATACCTTTGTAAAGGCGCAGTCGTGCAGACACGATCTGATAATAGAAAATTCGCTCGGCGAGGACGCAGTTTGCAGATGCAAGATAGTGGACGCGGAAAAACAGCTTGCGCCGTACAGAATTTTGCGCGTTCAGAAGGGCGTGCTTGTAAACTGCAGGTTTATATCAAGAGTTACAAGCAGAGAGGTTGTGCTGCATGACGGCGAAACGATACCTCTCGGCAGAGACAGAGCGCCGGTTATAAGAGATCAGTTTCAGAATTATCTCAGGAGCAGATAAAAATGGGAAGAATAATTTTTGAAGGCGCGGTAAATGCCGCAGAAATGTTTTTGGCTGTCGGGTTTCTCACAAAATACCTGACAAGCAAATTTAGCGGTGCAAAAGCGTATCTCTGCTTTATCGCAGGCTGGTTCGGCGCGTTTGCGGTGGTATCGGCGATAAACTATATCACCATATTTGAAAGCTACGGTACATATATTTATGTTGCGGTATATTTCATTTACGCGTTTTTCTGTCTTAACGGAAGCATTGCGCAGAAGTTCTGGATGTCGGTAATAACGCAGATAATAATTACCATGACGACGGTGCTTACGCTTGTTGCGGTCGGCTGCTTTTTCGACTGCGATCCGAAACTGATAATAACTCAGTTCGGGCTTATGAGAGTGTTTGCGATAGTCATTTCAAAGCTTGTCACTCTTGCGGTTTATATGGCAATACTGCGTTACCGCAGAACAGACGAGCCGGGCGATGAAGAAAGACTTTGGTACGCGCTTATAATAGTGCCGTTTCTGTCGGTTATCTCCATGACTGAGCTTATGAAGATAGTGCTTATTCATCCGGACATCAAAAACAAGGTTTTTCTCGGAATGTTATGCATATGCGCCGCAAACATAATAGTATACTGTTTCTATATGATAATAAGCAATATCCACAGAAACGAAATGACCATAAAGCTGCTTGAACAGGAAAACGACAATATCAAAGACCGAATAAAAGACAACGATATGTTTATAAAGGATATGAGGCTTTTCAAGCACGATGTCAAAAATCACCTGATGACGGTAAATATGCTTATAGATTCCGGAAAACCGGGCGACGCATACGACTATGTTTCAAAGCTGTTAAGTTCATATCTTCCTAACATAAGAAGATACGTCGAAACCGGAAACTACGGCTTTGACGCGCTTGTAAATTCAAAGATAATACTTTGCGAAACAAACTCGGTGCGCTTTGACGTACAGCCGAACAGCAAGTACCTTGCACAGCTTGATCCGGTGGATACGGGAATTATATTCGGAAATCTGCTTGACAACGCAATAGACGCCGCGAAGGAAACTCAGGAGAAGAAAGTCGAGCTTATTGTCCGCGATATTGCGGATTACGCAGAGATATTTATAAACAACAGCGTTGATTCGGCTGTATTAAAGGAAAATCCGGAGCTTAAAACCACAAAGAAGGACAAAGACAGTCACGGCAACGGAGTAGAGAGCGTAAAGAAGATCGTCGAAAAGTACGACGGACTTATTCAGTTCAGCGAGAGCACACCTAATGAATTTAGCTGTTCGGTAATGCTGCCTTATGCCAAGATCAAGGAGATAAGGGAACGCGAAGAGCGTGAAGAAAAACAGCATAAGGCGCACAATGCGGCGGTCTTTGCACAGAAGTGAGTTTTTCTTGCTGATTTCAGCTTATCTTTGGCTGAAATGGATTATATTCTTCAAAGTGCAACTTTAAATATGCACTTTTCGGCGGCGAAAAGTCCCCTGCGAGGATAAATGGTCGAAAAGTCCCCTACGAGGATAAACCGTTCAAGGGACTACTCGCCCCTTGACAATCCCCGACGAGGAGGATTTCGCGCACCAAAACCGATTTGCCCCCTCCGAAAGTTCAAAAATCCTCGTTTTGCACTATCCCTGAAACTGTGCCGCGAAATCGCTCGCAGATGCTCCGCACTGCTCGATGGGGCTGGTTTCTGAACAGCGACTGGTTGACATAATGTAGTTTTTTGTGCCATGTCACGTATTTATAAGTGCGGTTTTGTGCGGCATAGTACGTTTTGTTACGTTTTAGAGCAAACTTGTACGTTTATCCCACCAAACATAAAACTAACATTTGTAAAAGTCATCTTGCCGTAGGCAAGCTGGGCAGAAAAGCGTGTCCTGTTGACTGCATGAGTATATAAAAAGTAACACTTGTGTCGAACTGGGTTTGACATCGTACAGAACCCTATATCGAGCAGCGCGGAGCGTCTGCGAGCGAAGATAGAAGATTTTGAGGCGTGGGAAAATTTTACCGACGATAGTCAGATATGTGGAGAAGAAGCCACGCTTTCGCGGCGGCGTCTGAGCCGCGAAAATCTTTTGCCTCTTTTTCGATTCCGAAAAGAGGGTGTATAGAGTTGCAAGTGGAAGAGGGTAATCTGTTTCCGCCCAAAATAAAGCGCCACTCAGAAAAAGTATTAAGAGCGAGGTTCCTGTGTTCAGAAAAAATAAACTCGAAGAGCTTGTTTACTATACAAGCCCAATATTTGAACAATATAATATAAAGCACTTTTTCGCTTCCCGTTTCGGCGGAGTAAGCGGCGGCGCATTTGACAGCCTTAATGTCAGCCTTGCAAGAAAAGATGAAAACGGATATACGGACGCGCCCGAAAATGTGCTTGAAAACTATAAAAGAGCGCTGGAAATTGTCGGCGTAAAACCCGAAAACGCGTGTGCAGCAAGACAGGTTCATTCGTGCGATGTAAAAAGAGTGACAAATGCAGACGCAGGGTTCGGAATAATTCCCGAAAGACAGTTTGAAACAGGCTTTGACGCGACGGTGCTCGATAAAGATACCGAAAACGTTGACGCATTGTGCGTAAAGACCGCGGACTGCGTTCCGATATTGCTTGCAAACCTGAAAACAGGTTCTGTCGCTGCGGTTCATGCCGGCTGGAGAGGAACTGTTGCGGATATTGCGGTAAAAAGCGCAAAAATGCTCGGAGAGCCATGCGATATTGCGGCGGCAATAGGTCCGTGTATCGGTATGTGCTGCTATCAGGTCGGAGATGAAGTCTATCAAGCCGTAAAAAGACTGTTTGAGTTTTACGGAATGGAAAATCTTGTAAATAATACCTTCGCTTTCCGCGCAAATTGCTCCGCTGATACCGCAAAGTATGCAAACCTTGCGGAGATCAACAGACTTTTGCTGATAAATGCCGGACTTAAAGAGCAAAACGTCGATACAAGCGGACTTTGCACGTGCTGCGCAAGAGATGAGCACGGCAGAAATATATTTTTCTCGCACAGAGGATACGGCGGTCATTCCGGCACCTTTGTTTCGGGAATAAGAAAGCTTTGAGGAAGTAAAAAGTGCTGACAAAGCGATTTGCAAAGGCATATGTCGAGATAACTAACGTCTGTAATCTTAATTGCAGCTTTTGCAAGGGTACGGACAGAAAAAAAGAGTTTATGAGCGTATCCGATTTTGAAACGTACGCAAAAAAACTTGCTCCGTATACCGATTATCTCTATCTTCACGTTCTCGGAGAGCCGCTGCTCCACCCGAATCTTCGCGAGATACTCGCCGTGTGTAAAGATCTCGGCTTTAAGGTTGTAATAACGACAAACGGAACGCTGCTTTCAAAGACGAAGGATATTCTGCTTGAATGCGGCTGCCTCTATAAAATAACCGTATCGGTTCATTCAAAAGCCGCAAACCGTGACGGCGTTTTTTCCGATAATTACCTCGGCGTCTGTTCGGATTTCTGCAAAAGGGCGTCGGAGAACGGAACCGTGTCGGTGTTGAGATTGTGGAATCTCGAAAAGGGAAAGGCGAAAGACGCTCAAAGCGAAAAACTTAATCTTGACGCAGAGAGCTTTCTGCGCGAAAATTATAAAAACGGCGAATGGAAAAATACGCCTAAGGGCATAAAGATAGACGGACTGTTTTATCTCGAATACGGAGAAAAATTCTCGTGGCGCGAGCCTTGCGAAAACGATAAGGTAAGGTGCATGGGAATGAGAGATCAGATAGGCGTGCTTGTTGACGGAACGGTAATCCCGTGCTGTATCGACTGCGACGGCGCGCTTGCACTCGGAAATCTCGGCACTGATTCAGTCGAAGATATAATAAACAGCGAAAAGGCAAAAAAACTCCGCGACGGATTTCTGAACGGATATGCCGAATTTGAATATTGCAGAAAGTGCGGTTTTGCGAGAGCCAAGCTGTAATTTTTGTAAGATAAGGGCGGTGTTTTGTACGGAAAAGGAATGTATACTTGTAAGTGCGTGTCTTTTGGGAAACTCCTGCAAATATGACGGAGAGGACAACGACAACAAAGATGTAAAGGCGCTTTGCGAAAACTATAAGATAATTCCGGTATGCCCGGAATGTATGGGAAAACTTGAAATTCCGCGCGAGCCGTCGGAAATAAGAGACGGCAGAGTTTACTCAAGGTCGGGAAAGGACGTAACCGATAACTTTGTCCGCGGCGCGCAGAGAGCGCTTGAGCTTGCAAGACGTTTTGGCTGCAGGACTGCGGTGTTAAAAGAAAAAAGCCCGTCCTGCGGATTCGGAAAGGTCTATGACGGAACTTTTTCACATACGCTTGCAGACGGACACGGAATCGCGGCAAAGCTGCTTTACGATAACGGAATAAAAATATTCGGAGAGTCCGCCGTGAAAAACGGCACAATAACCGGAGGGTGACGGCAAGATGCAAAGTATTGTCTGGAATCCGTGGCACGGCTGCACAAAATATTCACCCGGCTGCGGGCACTGCTATGTTTACCGCAGAGACGGCTCTGTCGGGCGCGACGCGTCGGAGGTCACGAAAAACAAGACTTTCGGTGCGCTTGTCGAAACAAAGAAAAACGGCGGATATAAAATTCCGTCGGGAACCCATGTCTATGCCTGTATGACGAGCGACTTTTTTCTCGATAAGGCTGACATATGGCGTGCCGACGTGTGGAAGATGATAAAACAGCGTTCGGATCTTAAATTTACAATAATCACAAAGCGCATATTGCGTTTTGAAGAGTGTATTCCCGACGATTGGGGCGGCGGATACGATAACGTGTGTGTTGTCTGCACCGTCGAAAACCAGAACGAGTGCGACAAACGGCTGCCCGTATTTATGAAGCTTCCGATAAAGCATAAGCAGATAACCTGCGAGCCGCTGCTCGGCAAAATCGACCTTTCGCGTTACCTCGACAGCACGCTTGGCGGCGTTGTAGTCGGCGGCGAGAGTGGAAACAACGCGAGAATATGCGATTATTCCTGGGTTCTCGATATAAGAAAACAGTGTATTGACGCAAACGTCGGATTTTATTTCAAGCAGACAGGGGCGAAATTCTTAAAAGACGGAAAAATCTATAACGTACCGCGCAGCTTACAGCATATTCAGGCAAAGCGCGCCGGTATAAACACAGTGCCCGATATGGGCTGCCGCGACGGCAAAGGCGGGGATTTGCGGCAGGAGGAAGAATGAAAAATACATCTCTTTGCTATCTTGAAAAAGACGGAAAATACTTAATGCTGCACCGCGTAAAAAAAGATAAGGACGAAAACGCCGGAAAGTGGATAGGCGTCGGCGGAAAATTTGAAGAGGGCGAAAGTCCGGAAGAATGTGCCGCAAGAGAAATATACGAGGAAACGGGACTTACCGCAAACAAGCTTGTTTACAGAGCCGTCATTACCTTTGATATGCAGGGAAATCAGACGGAATATATGCACCTTTTCACCTGCACCGATTTTTCGGGAAAGCTTAATGCAGACTGCGACGAAGGCGTGCTGAAATGGGTGGACAAGGCAGACGTAATGAGCCTTTCTCTCTGGGAGGGAGATCGGATATTTCTTGAAGAAATGACGAAAAGAAACGGATTTTTCTCGCTTAAACTGAGCTATGAAAACGACAGGCTCTGCAAGAGCACGCTTTGCAGATATTGAATACCGGCAAAAAAACAGCCTGACAATGCAAATAAAAAATGCAGAGCCGGGCTGTTATTTTTATTTTCCGTACACGGCGCAAAAGCCGAAATGCGCAAAGAATTACTTTTCCTCTTTGTCGTCCTTTTCCTCGTGTATTTCAACCTCGATGTCGGGTTCTTCGGTTTCCTCGGCGAGCATATCGTCGAGTTCCTTTTTGAGGTATTCCTCGTCCTCTTTGTAGTCGGATTCCTCTTTATTTTCGTCGGAATCTATGGAAAGCTCGATGTCGCCGTTTTCGTTTTCGTCAAGATCTCCGTCGTCTATACCTTCAATAGAAAGCGAAATGCGGAGTTTCTTGAGCATTACCGCGATAAACGTAAATACAGCGGCTGCGGTTACGGCAGCTCCGACAATGTAATAAAACTTTTTCATAGATGTGTCCCCCTTAAATTTGATTAAATACAAAAAATGTTTTGTTCCACTATTAGTATACCATAGTCACGGCAAAATGTGTTTAAAAAAATATTGAATTTTTTATTATTTTGTTAATATTTTCGGACTATACTTTTCCTATATACATTTTAAGGAGTTTACCATGTGCGGATTTGCAGGATTATTTAAAAGTGCGCCGATAGACGAGATTGACGTTTCGGCGGTTGAAAATATGTCGGAGACCATAAAGCACAGAGGTCCCGACGACAGTCAGATGATACGCACCGACAACTGCTGTATGGCGTTCAGGAGACTTAGCATAATCGACCTTGAAAAGGGCGTTCAGCCGTTTACGGACAAGACAGGACGATATACGGGAATTTTCAACGGAGAGATATACAACTACCTTGAACTGCGCGACGGACTCATGAAGCAGGGGGAAGTCTTTGATACAAGGAGCGAAATAGAGACGATACTCGCTCTTTATAAAAGGGACGGGGAGAAGTTCATAAAAGAGCTGCGCGGAATGTTTGCAATAGTAATTCTCGACAGAGAGGAAAATTCGCTGTTTTTCGGCCGTGATCCTTTCGGCATAAAGCCGTTTTATTACAGGCAGAGAGAGGACGGCGTTGTGTTCTCGTCCGAATTCAAGGCGTTCAGGCACGATCCCGATATGAAAGACGGATACACCGTAGATCATACCGCACTCCAGAATTATCTTTCGTTCCAGTATGTTCCCGAACCAGACACCATGTGCCCCGACATAAAGGTTCTGCCGGCAGGGCATTATGCAAAAGTCATGTGCGGAGAGAAATTAAATCCCGTGCGCTACGTCGATTACAGGTTTGAGCCGCGTCCCGACATAAGCTTTGACGAAAAGGAAAAGAATCTCCGCCGTGCGCTGGAAAACAGCATACAGGCTCATATGCTGAGCGACGTTCCGGTAGGCAGTTTTTTGTCAAGCGGAATAGACAGCGCGGTAATTACGGCAGTCGCGTCAAAGCTCTGCCCCGGAATAAAGGCGTTTACGATCTCGTTCGGAGTAAAGAATTATTCAGAAATGGACGACGCGTCGGAGATCGCAAAGCACCTTGACATTGACCACATAAAGAGGGTCGCGACGTTTGAGGACTTTGTAAACGCATATGAAAAGGTAATATACCATCTTGACTCACCCGTTGCGGATCCGTCCACGGTTGCGATATATCTTATCTGCGAAGAGGCTGCAAAGCATGTAAAGGTCGTACTTTCGGGAGAGGGTTCGGACGAGCTGTTTGCAGGTTACAGAGTTTACGGAACCGTTGAGGCGGCACAGAAGATTTTTGCACTTCCGAAACCCGTAAAGTCGGTAATAAAGCTGTTTGCGTCTGCACTGCCCGAATCCGTAAGAGGAAAACATATGCTTATGCGCGGAGTTACGCCGGTTGAGGACAGATTTATAGGAAACGCCTTTATCTTTGATGAAAAGGGCAAGAAAAAGATACTCAGATCCTACGACCCCGACGTTAAATTTACCGACATAACGCACCCGATATACGAAAAGGCGCAGAATCTTTCAATGCTGTCAAAAATGCAGTACTGCGACCTTAACACATGGCTAAAGGGCGATATACTTGTAAAAGGCGACAGGCTCAGCATGGCTCATTCGCTTGAGGCGAGAGTTCCTTTCCTTGACAGAGAGGTGTTTGAGGCTGCAAAGATACTCTGCGACGGCGATAAGCTTTCAAACGGTACGACAAAGTATATTTTCAGACATGCTTTCCGCGACGTTGTAAATCCCGATACCGTAATGCGTCCCAAAAAGGGCTATCCTGTTCCGGTACGCGTATGGCTGAAGGACGAGCTTTACGACTGGGCGAAAGATATAATTAAATCTCCTTATGCCGACGAATTTATAAACAAGGACGAGGCTTTAAGGCTTCTCGAAGATCACAGAACCGGAAAAGCCGACAATTACAGAACTCTCTGGACGGTGCTTGCGTTTATAACGTGGTACAAGCTCTATGTAAACCGTGAAAACGGCTGAAAAATTTAAATTAATGCAAAAAAAGGCACACCGTACATAAAAATCGGTGTGCTTTGCCTTATTTAAGGTCATTTTAGTTTTTCATGATACCTCTCAACGATCTTTCTGAAAAACTCCGGCTTAATATCCGCCTTGCCCGCGAGCATAAGCTCCCAGTTGACCATGTTTTCCTTTGTGATAACGCCGTCGTTCAGCATTGTTTCAACGGTATCGTCGTAGGAATAGATGTTACCCGACGTGTACGTGCCTGACTTGTTGGGAATACCCGTAAACTCCGAAATATCAAGGCTTGTTTTGCCTGTGCCTTTCGGACGTATCTCAAGATGAGTGTGAGCGCCGGTCGAACGTCCTGTGCTTCCCATTGTGCCGAGTTTGTCGCCCTTTTTTATCCTGTCGCCCTTCTTTACTGCGACGCTGCCTTTTGCCATGTGACCGTAATATATGCGTCTGCCGTCGGGTAAAAGCTGACGGACGTAATATCCGAATCCGTTCGGCTCGTATGGCGCTGCGTCAACGGTTCCGTCGGCTATCGCGTATACGTTTCTGTCGTCAAGCGCGACTAAATCAAGTCCGCCGTGGTATTCTTTTGCGCCGCCTATCGTGCGGTATCCGCGTATTGATGTCACTTTGAATCTGCCTTTGAAACAGCTTGTCATGCCTGTTCTTCCTTTCGTGAAAAAGTTTTGTTTAAGGTGTTGACAAACCGACGTTTCGGGCATATAATATATATACAAAGGCAAGACCTCAAACGGTTGTGCCAAAAGTTTTGGTTTAAGTAACCGCTACATTTTGACGATTGGGGCGGTTACTTTACTTTTATAGAAAAAGCTATTGCCATGAAAATTACAAAGATAAAAAACCTTATGTATTTGTTCATAACAACCACCCCCTTTCGGGAATGGCACAACCGCCGGTGAAACCACCGTGAATAAGATCTTGCCCTGCCGGTTTTTACGCCGGCAGAACTATTATACACCGCAAAGAATAAAAATGCAACACCTTTCAGCCTTTCGGGTGTTGACAAACGGGAAATGTTTGAGTATAATATAAGTACAAAGGCAAGACCTTAAACGGTTATGTCCCAAAATGAACTATTTTAAGATAGCCCTAACTTTGGACGGTGGGGGCTATCTTACTTTTATAGTAAGTACAAAAAACCAATAAATAATACACAGAAGAATTTTCATGTATTTTGGCATTGTAACCACCCCCTTTCGGGAGTGACATAACCGCCCAGCTTTTACACTGTTTTAAGCCTTGCCCTGCCGGAATAACCCGACAGGGTTTATTATAACTCTTTGCCCGTCAGTTTGTCAACAGAACGTTAATTATTCGCCGTCCTTACTACCGCTCTGCGCCTTTATCCTCGCCGCGTCGACAAGTCCCTCACCGATAATATATGCTATCATCGCGGAACCTGCCGTAATTATCGCCGTGACCTGCTCAACGGTCATGTCCGGAACTCCGAATGCTACGAGAACCGTGCTTACGAATGTGACCACAGCCGCCCAGAATTTGCGGCTCGTGAGCTTTTGTTTCCAGTTAATCCTGTTCATCTTTTTTACTTCCTTTCTTTGCCGTCTTTTTGGACGGCTTTTGTTTTTTATCCCGGTTGTCGAACTTCTCCGCCAGCGTTTCGCCTACCTTGATGACCGCAAGTGCGCCGCCCTCGATTCCGAAGAACCCGAAGAACTGCTCGATAAGCACGTCGGGCACTCCGCCGTTGTGCCAGTATGTAATTATCATGACCACGACGAACGCGAAGACCGTCGCGAACATAGTGACTATTATCTTTTTTGAAAATCTCATTTCTTCACCTTTCCCGGCGGTTCGGACGGCAGAGCTATCGTCTTTTGGTAAAAGTCCGTGCCGGTTCCGTTTCCGCCCATTCCGTGGTACGCCTCGTATACGCGCGTCAGCGGCTCTCTTGCATATATCGGGCAGTATCCGCGCTCGGTGTACTTTTCGTACGCGCGGATTATCTCGGCTCTGAGTAAGCTCCTTACGCCCTCGCGCATTGCTTTATTCTTGCCGTAAAAGCCTGTTATCCATGTTATCGCACCGCAGCAGACAAACGGTATCAGCCAGTGCAATACTATGTCAAAAATCTCTTTCATGACTGCTGTTCCTCCGTGATTTCAGATTCTTCGGCTGTGTTTTGCACGTCCTTTGACGTGATTGCCGCGTTGATTTCGGCAAGGTCATCTTCGGTAAGCACGCCCTTTTCGTTCCAGCCTGCGGCGTTGAGGATTATCCAAAAGTCGGGCATATTGCCGACCGCCTTTAAAAATCCGCTCTTTACAAATTCTCTCATGTTAAACATCATACGTTTCCTCCGTTTGACAGAATGGCGTTTGTAAGCTTTGTTTCGAGTTCTTCAAACGCTTTTGTTATGTCCTTTTTGTATTTTGCATTGATGATAACCCCGTCCGTGTGAGTCATAAGCGTCGCGGTGTCCGAACCAAGCTTGACACCCGATACTTTTCCGCCGCTGTCGGGTGTGTACGTTACGGGCGCTTTGTACGGCTCGTAATCCGTCGCAGCGTCTGCAAGTTCAAGCTGGGGTTTGAAAACAATGCCGTTTACGGTTACACCGGTACTGATAGCTATTCCGATTGAAGCCGTTGTTTGCTTTTTTACGGTAAAAGCAATGCCCGAACCTCTGTCTACCGCGTATTTCGTATTTGAATTTTCGTCGCGGTAATTTACATAGAGTTCGGCATTTTTTACGCCGTTTATATTTCCGGACAGAAAGTACGTCCCCGGCTGCAATAAAATTGCATGAGCTGCGTCGAGTACGCTAAAATAAGCTTTGTTGGTAGCTGTTCCGTTTGCGGTAACGCTTCCGTCTCCGTTGTCGGTGAAGGTTATGCCGACCGTTGTTTTTGTAGAGTTGACATACGGGTAATTTATTAAGTTCCTGCCGTACTTTTTAACCGACACTGCGGAAATATCCGAAATATGAGGGGTGTATTCCGTAGCTGATGTTCCGAGTTCAAGCTGGGGTTTGAAAACAATGTTTTCAACTGTTGTACCTGTGTCACGGATTTCAATAATGCAGCCATAACCGTTTGCAAGTTCAGTTGTCAGCTTGAATGATACTCCCGAACCTGTGTCGAGTGAACCGTCGATCGTTGTGCCGCCGCTCGGATTTCCGAGTTTTAACATTACTTTTCCGTCAGACAGATTTTGAGGACAGCCCGAAAGTGTATAATATTTTCCCGTAATCAACGGAAAACTTTGTACGACGGTGAAATACGAATAGTTGACTGTGTTTCCGACGGTGCCGTTTACTGTAATCGAGCCGTCTGTGCCTACGGTATATGTCACGCCGTTATGTGTTTTTGTTGTTAAGGAACCGGAAATCGGAATCAGGTTCTTGCTCGCAATGCTCACGTCTGCCGTCTGTTCCAGTTCGCACGCGTCGGATATTCGTATAGTTTCGCCGCTCTTTTCGGCTTTGAGCGAGAGCAGGTCTATCTTGCTGTCGGTTTCGGATTTGGAGTAGGCGTTGTCAGGAAGCCCGTCGAGCTTTGCTTTGTCGGCAGACGTCATGAAACCGTCGGCTTGCGAGGTTTCGTAAAAGTAATCAAATGTACACGTTCCGGCGGACAAATACAAGGTAAGCGGCGAGCCTTTCTGTACGGTAAAGGTTTCTTCAAATCCAAGCGGTGAAAATGTACCGGACGGATAGTGTCTGAAAACCGTCGTTTCTCCGTTTTTGAGTTGCCCCTGCGAATCCATTGTACCTTTTATGCTTATTGTGCCGGATACGTCAAAAACAAATGTTGTACCGGAGCCGTAAAGCTGTTTGTTCGAGATCTGCGCCGATTCGGCAGCGTCTGCGGCTATAATGGTACATTCCGTCAGATTTATCTCGTGTTTTGATCCGCCGCTTGCGGTTCTGTGACGGTGAATGAGTTTTGCACGCTCCGAAAGTTTGTCATCAATTTCCCAGAGGTCGTAAGTGCCGACCTGTTCTGCCGTTACGCCGTGCGGATTTGACATATTTTCGGTATGCAAAGTGAGATTTTCGGCGTCTGCCTTCTTACTAAGTTCGGCTTTTACCGCGTCGCTCACCGGTTTGTCTTTGTCGGATGTGTTGTCAACATTTGAAAGACCAATCTGCGCTTTTGTAACGCCGTGAGGATTGTCTTTTGATGTGCTGTGTGCGTTCATTGTTTCGCCGAGAACGTTTATTGCGGTCTGCACGGCGGCGTGGTTTGCCTTTTTGTCAAGCTCTGCCTTAACCGCGTCGCTTACGGGTTTGTTTTTGTCCGACGTGTTGTCAACGTTTGAAAGTCCTATCTGCGCCTTTGTAACGCCGTGGGGATTTGATTTGCTTTCAATGTGAGAATTCAGGGCTGTAACCGACGAAGAAAGCTCCGACGCCGAGAGAGCCGCCTCGTCTGCATACTGTTTTGCATCATCTGCCGCACTTTGCGCGGCAAGCTTTGACGAGATTACATTTTTTTCTATCTGCTCAAAGCCGGATAGATCCGCGTCGGAATACTGCGACTGTGCGTCAACCGAATTTCCCACAAAAAAGTCGCATATTTCGCTGTGCCAGACTTTTGCGCCGTCGGGATCAAGCGCTCTTAACTGCACTCTTATTCTTCCCGGAACCGAGGTCACTCCGTTTCCTATTTCCCATGTAAGGCGCGCATATCCGTCGTCTCCGACAGCCTTTTCAGGCGTTACGGTGCAAGCCGGATTTTCTATGTCTATTCTGAACTCAAGAGCCGAAAGCGCTTTGTCCGATATAAGAAACTCGCGTTTTTCGGCAAGATTGTCCTTGAGATAGCCTATATACCTTTCGTTCTGCGGCATAATGAGTTTTCTGCCCGATACTTTTATCATAATTTTCTTCCTTTCTTTATTTTTTTGCGCAAAAAAACGCCTTTGCATATTAAAGCCATAAATCAAGCCGCATCTTCTGCCGAAAGATACGTGTTTACAGCCTTATGCAAAGGCGCACCGTCCTGTTATTCTTTTCCGGACGTATTTTTACCACTGTTTTGCAAGTGTTTTGTCCCGGCTTTTCTTTTTGCTGCCGGAAATTTCCGGAACGGATATATTATAGCACAAATGTTCGATTTTGTCAATATACCGTCCGCATAAAAAGAAAGGAAATATTGCTTAAAGGTCGTCGACGTCCTGAATTGGCTCTTCGTCGGGGTTTTCGGGTTTGCCCGTCCAGCTTCCGAGAGGATCGGTTGGGACGTAACCCTCGTAGATAGGCACTTTGCCGTTGTTTGTAAAGTCCTCGTCATCGGGAAACGCCGGAGCGCCGACATCGAGAATTTTAAGACGGACGTGTTCCTTGTGAGACGAATACTTGTACTTTCCGTCGTTTTTGTCCGGATAAGGATTTTTGGAAAAATGCATTTCCTGTACCTCCTTGAAAAAGGTTCGCGGAATTTTATCCGCAAAAGAAGTTTGCGCAGAAAACGCGGCAAATAAAGAGGTAATTTTTGTTTAAAATCAAGATCCGCGGCAAAAACAAACGCCCCGCAAGTAAATGCGAAGCGTGTAAATCAAGGTTTTCCGCAAATAAACTGCGGATTATTATTCGGCAAATCCGGCGTCGGAAATTTTTTCCATAAATGCCTTTACGTCGCGCAGAGCCGTAACTTCGTCAACGTCGTATTCGTCGGTCAGGGCTTTTACGAGGGCATTTTCGCTGTCGCAGCCGCCCTCAAGCTTTTCCCAGAGAAAAGCGCCCGTTTCGTTGAGGCTTATCATACCGCCGAAGTCCTTTGCGGCGTCTCCCACGGCGATTACCATATATGTGTCGGCAATTTTTCTTAAAATAAATCCGTCTTTGATTTTCATTACGGTTTACCTCCTGTAAATGATTATTTGTTGTCCTGATCCTTTAACGAATCGGAAATTGAGCTGAAGAAAGAGTCGACCTTGTTTTTATGATCCTTGAATATTTCGGACAGCTCGTTTTTGCGGCGGTTGAGATATTTTACGCGCTCTATGTTTGTCTTGACAAGCTGCTGGCTTTCGGATACGGTTTTCTGCGCGTCGGAGTGAGCCTTTTCACGTGCGTCGGAAATAATTTTGTCCGCAGCGGTTCTCGCTCTGTCGAGAAGCTGTTTTGCCTGATTTCTCGCCTCGGAAAGAACCTCGGATATTTCTTCGGTGCTTATGCTGTTTTCAAGCTCCGACGAAAGCTCGGAGATCCTGTTTTCGAGTTCCGCAATCTTTGCGTCCTTTTCAAGGTTTTCCGCGTCCTTTTCGGACAGCCTTGCGCGAAGATCGGTTTCGGACGTGCTTTTATCGTTTATTACCGACGTTTGTCTTTCAAGCTTTTCGGAAAGCTCGGTATATTGTCTGCTTTTCTCGGAAAGTTCGGATTCAAGGTCTGCGTTTTTTGTTTGCAGCGACGTGATAACGCCTTCTTTTTCCGAAAGCTCGTCGCCCTGCGCCTTTATTGCGTTTTCAAGAGAGGTTTTCTCGTTTTCGAGAGCCGAAATCTCTCCGTTTGCCTTTTCAAGAAGCTCCGCCGTCTTTTCGGTGTCCGAAAGCTTTGATTCAAGAGAGCGTATTTCACCCTCAAGCTCGCTTTTCATGTTGGAATATTTTACGTCCTGAACTATAACATAGTTGTTGACTTCGCTTTTGGTGTAGCCGAACATAGAAGTGCCGAACAATTTTTCGGGTGCCGTGTTTTCCTTATCCAAATCTGTCAAACTCCCTTGCCGTAAACTTGAGATTATACTCTTAACAAGTATATATACAAATTTATTATAACATACGCGTTTATAAAAATCAACAGTTTTTGAAGAACCGCACAGTTGTTTTCTTTGTTTACAGTATAATCACGGGATTTTCACATTAGGAGTATAAATTAATATTGTAAGAAAACCGGATAATACAAAAATCAGAAAAGGAGTGCGGCAGAAGATGTACAAGCTGCTTGTTGTTGACGACGAGGGAAAAATACGCAGGCTTATAAGCAAATACGCCGTTTTTGAGGGATATGACGTAACGGAAGCTCCCGACGGAATGACGGCTGTCGAGCTTTTCAAAAACAAGGATTTCGACCTTGTAATACTCGACATTATGATGCCCGACATAGACGGATTTTCCGTTTGCAGAGAACTTAAAAAGACAAAGAACACGCCCGTTATAATGCTTTCTGCAAGGGGAGAGGAATACGACAAGCTGCACGGTTTTGAAACCGGAATTGACGATTACGTAGTAAAGCCGTTCTCACCCAAAGAGCTTATGATGAGGGTTGCCGCGATATTAAAGCGCGTAAACAACGTGTCGGGAGATTTCTTTGAGTGCGGAAACCTAAAGGTTGATTTTGCCGGCAGAATAGTTTACGTTGACGGAAAGCGCGCCGACCTTACGCCCAAAGAATACGACCTGTTATTCTATCTCATAAAAAACAAGGGCATAGCGCTTACGCGTGAAAAGCTGATAAGCAACGTATGGGGATACGACTTTTTCGGCGACGACAGAACGCTTGACACTCACATAAAGTTGCTTCGCAAAAATCTCGGAAGCTGCAGCAATCACATTGTCACCCTGAGAGGAGTTGGCTACCGTTTTGACGCAGACTGAAAACAGGCATGATGTTCCGAAATCTTCGGAAAAGAAAAATAAACCGCACCGTTCCATGCGTGTGCGCTGGAAAATATACTGCTGCTTTATGGGAGTTGCCGCAGCAATGCTTATTGTGCTGTGGCTGTGCCAGACGGTATTCTTCAGCGCGTTCTACTATTCGGTAAAGAAAAACGAGTTAAAAAAGGCGGCAAATTACGTCTGCGACAATCTTGATTCAGACAATCTCCAGACGGCAATGTCGTATCTTGCCGGAAACGGACAGATGAGCCTTCGCGTAATAGATACCGACGCATTTGACAGCGAGTACGAGTCGGGCGAGGATTACGGTCCCGTTATGTACGGCATAGGCATATACGAGCTGTACGGCATATATTCCGAGGCTCTTGACAACGGCGGAGAATGCTCGCGGTTCTATATCGGTAAGAACGACCGCAGTTTTATGGCGTTTATAAAGCCCGGAGAACGTCCCGAAAACGCACCTGACGGCGGTGACGGCACAGATACAGATACGGATACCGGCGATGAAAGCAAGTCAAAGTACAAAAGAAGCCATGCTCCGGCACTGTTTTTCAACAACGACGTTCACAACGACCTGCTTTACGCCAAAATAAAGACCATGTCCGACGGTTCGGAAAAGATGGTGGTTGCGGAAACGCGCGTAACGCCCCTCGATTCTACCGTGTCGACGCTGAGATACCAGAACATGGCGGTTACGGTATTTGTAACGGTGTTGTCGCTGATAACCTCGTTCCTTGTCGCAAAGTTCATATCAAAGCCTATTGAAAAGATAAACAGATCTGCAAAAGAGCTTGCAAGCGGCAAATACGACACGCATTTCGACGGCAGAGGATATTCCGAGATCGAACAGTTAAACGACACCCTGAACTACACGGCAAGCGAGCTTGGAAAGGTTGAAACGCTAAGGCGCGAGCTTATGGCAAACGTTTCGCACGACATGAGAACGCCGCTGACCATGATTATAGGATACAGCGAGGCAATGCGCGACCTTCCGGGAGAAAACACGCCCGAAAACGTTCAGGTAATAATCGACGAGGCAAGGCGCCTTACCGAGTTTGTAAACAACATTCTCGACCTTACAAAGCTCCAGAACGGCATTGAAAAGCTTGAACCCGAAAATATGAATTTTACCGAAATGCTTGAAAAGCTTGTCGCACGGTACAAGATGCTTTATCTCAACAACGGCTACAAGGTGTTTTTTGAATACGACAAAACAGCATATTGCGTATGCGACGCGGTGAAGATGTCGCAGGTCATACTGAATCTTATCGACAACGCCGTAAACTACACGGGCGAGGACAAGACGGTAAAGGTAACGCAGACCGTAAAGGACGGCAAGATACGCGTCGAGGTCAGGGATTCGGGAGAGGGCATACCCGAAAACGAGCTGCCTTACATCTGGGACAGATACTACAAGAGCGACAAGAACCACAAGAGAAACGTCGTGGGTTCGGGCATAGGTCTATCCATAGTAAAGGAAATTCTGACCAAACATTCGGCTTGTTTCGGCGTTGAAAGCACGCTGCACGAAGGCAGCACCTTCTGGTTTGAGCTTGACGAGGCAAAACAGCCCGAAATTGACGCCTGAAGGCAAAAAAACAAACACAAAAAGAAAAGGCTGAGTACGAAAACAATCACGTACTTAGCCTTAAATTATGCTTATAAACTCAGATTACTGAGCAGCGTCAACGATTATACCGAAATCAGCGCTCTTGAGAGATGCGCCGCCGATAAGTCCGCCGTCAACGTTCTCGCACTTGAGAAGTTCTGCACAGTTCTTTGCATTCATTGAGCCGCCGTACTGAACAGCAGTCTTATCCGCAACGTCCTTGCCGAACATTTCAGCTACAACGCTTCTTACAACGCCGCAAGCCTCGTCAGCCTGTTCGGTTGTTGCAACCTTACCTGTTCCGATAGCCCATACAGGTTCGTAAGCGATGATTACATTCTTCATCTGCTCTGCGGTAACGCCCATAAGGTCAACCTTGGTCTGCTTGCCGAGGATTTCTGCGGTAATACCCTGTTCGCGTTCCTTTTCAAGCTCGCCTACGCAGAGTATAACTTTAAGTCCTGCCTCAAGTGCAGCCTTGGTTCTCATATTTACGGTCTCATCGGTTTCTGCGAAATACTGTCTTCTTTCGCTGTGACCGATTATAACGTATTCAACGCCGAGATCGACAAGCATTGCCGCGCTTACTTCGCCGGTATATGCTCCGTTGGGTGCGAAATGAACGTTCTGTGCGCCGACCTTGATATTTGTACCCTTGCACGCGTCAACTGCGGTAGGGAGGTCAACGAAAGGAACGCACACGATTACATCGCAGCCTGTCTTTCCTGCTACTACGGGTTTAAGCTCCTCAAGAAACGCCTTGGTTTCGGTCGGAGTCTTATTCATTTTCCAGTTTCCTGCTATTATTTTCTTTCTCACCGGATTCAACCTTCTTTTTTCTATATTTTTTTCTTTACTGCACTTATGTTTGAATGGTTTTTGGCTGATTTTTGCCTATTTGGGGCGGAAATGGGTTATCCACTTCCACTTGCAACTCTATTCTTCAACTTTTCGACGGCGAAAAGGTGGCGCTCTAAAGAGTGTAAAACAAAAGATTTTCGCCGCTCAAGCGCCGCAGCGAAAGCGTGGCTACGTGGAGGATTTTGCCCGCCGAAACCAAGTACGCCTCCGAAAGCTCAAAAACTCTTATTTTGCATTATCCCTGAAACTGTGCCGCAAAATCGCCGCGCGACAGGCGCGCGGATGGGGCTGGTTTCTAAGTAAAAGTTTTTGTTGACACGCTTTAACTTTTATGCCATATCACGCTGCGGTCTGCGTAAACCTTGTTTTTGCTGCGCAAGTGTTGACTTTTTCTGTTATTTCACAGTCAACAGGACTTATCTTTACGACCAGCTCGCTTACGCGAGATGACTTTGCTGAACATTAGTTTTATGTTTCAATGGTGCGGAGTAAATTTTGCCAGTGCGGAGCAAAAACTCGGTGCAAAGTGAAATTTTGACTTTATTTCGATTTTCGCGAAAAAGTTTCACTTATCAAAGCTGCCGTTAGTACACAGTTTCCATAGTTTACTCACGCACCTGTAAACATCTTAGTCCGCAGTCCTGCTGTTTGACTGCGGACGGTATAAGCCGGCGGCACAGAGTGCCCCATAGTCTTTTTCTAATTTAGGGGCTATTGTTTTCTTTGCAGCTTTCTTTTTAAAAAGAAAGCGCGTACCCCTTGTATTATTTGTCGTTAAGAGCTGCGATGCCGGGAAGTTCCTTGCCTTCGAGGAATTCAAGAGAAGCGCCGCCGCCGGTAGAGATATGAGTAATCTTATCTGCAAATCCGAGTCTTTCAACAGCCTCAGCGCTGTCGCCGCCGCCGATGATAGAGATTGCGCCGCTGTCAGCAACAGCCTTAGCAACAGCCTTGGTACCTGCTGCGAAGTTTTCCCATTCGGAAACGCCCATAGGACCGTTCCAGACAACTGTACCGCTGCCTGCGATAGTCTTGGAGAACAGTTCCTGTGTCGTCGGGCCTATATCAAGTCCCATCCAGCCGTCGGGAATAGCGTCGGAGTAGATTCTCATATAAGTTGTATTTTCATCATACTCTCTGCCTATCATATTATCAACGGGCAGGAGGAAGTTAACACCCTTTTCACGAGCCTTAGCCATAAGGTCTTTAGCAAGGTCAATCTTATCTTCTTCGCAGATAGAAGTACCTATGCTGTTGCCGAGAGCGCGCATGAAGGTATAAGCCATACCGCCGCCGATGATAAGCGTATCAACCTTGTCGATGAGGTTGTTTATAACGCCGATCTTATCGGAAACCTTAGCGCCGCCGAGAATTGCAACGAACGGGTGTGTAGGATTGGAGAGTGCTCCGCCCATAACTTCGATTTCTTTCTGAATAAGGTAGCCGCAAACGCTGTCCTTGACGAACTTGGTAACACCTGCGGTAGAGCAGTGTGCTCTGTGAGCGGAACCGAATGCGTCGTTTACGTATGCGTCGCAGAGAGCTGCAAGTTCCTTGGAGAAGCTGTCGTCGTTCTTGGTTTCTCTTGCGTCGAAACGGACGTTTTCGAGAAGAACTGCCTCGCCGTCCTTGAGAGCGGCGATCTTAGCCTTTGCGTCGTCGCCGACGATGTCCTTTGCGAATGCAACCTTGCCGTCAAGAAGCTCGTTGAGTCTGTCGGCAACGGGTTTAAGAGTGAACTTTACGGGATCGTTCTTCTTAGCCTTTTCGATAAACTCTGCGGTAGCAGCAGCTCTTTCGCTTTCGGGAAGCTCCTCTACCTTTTTCTTTTCTTTCTTGTCAAGACCGAAGCCCTCTGTGAGTATTGCATGAGGCTTGCCCATGTGAGAGCAGAGTATGACTTTCGCGCCGTTGTCAAGCAGATACTTGATCGTAGGCAGTGCGCTTACGATTCTCTTGTCGCTCGTGATAACGCCGTCCTTTATCGGAACGTTGAAATCGCAGCGTACAAGCACCTTTTTGCCTTTTACTTCAATGTCTTCAACAGTTTTCTTGTTTAACATTTTTTACACCTCTTACTTATATATAATTAATTTTTTAACAATCGCCTGATGTATTATAGCATATTGTTTGCCGCAATTCAATAGTTTAAATCAACAAAACGTGTACGGCAAAATATTTTACAATTCGTAAAAATAATGCTATTTTCTGCCCTGACGGTTTACGCGTATGCTTATTTCGCCGCCGCAGAGCTTTGCGGTAAATCCGTCCTCGTATCTTACAAGAAGCGAACCGTCGTCGCATATGTCGAGAGCTGCCGCCCTTACGCTTTCGCCGGCTCTTATTACGGTTATTTCGCGCCCGAGAACCACGCTTCTCTGCTTATATCTTTCGATAACGCTGCCGTTGTCCAGTTCAAAGACCTTTTGGAGTTCTTCGAGTATGAGTGCGCAAAGCTTATATTTGTCATAGCGCGTTCTTGTAATATCGAAAAGCGAGCACGCGACGCCGCGTATGTCTTTCGGCATCGAGGAACGGTCGGTGTATAAATTGACTCCTATTCCTGCAATTACGTATGACGCGCCGTTTTTGTCCGCAAGCCGTTCGCAGAGTATTCCGCAGAGCTTGCCCGAACCGAAGTAGATGTCGTTTACCCACTTTATGCCTACTCCGCCGTTTCCGTCGGTGCCGGTTATCCTGTCAATGGCATAGCACACGGCAAGGCTTATTTTCGCGGTAAACAGACCGTCGTTTACAAGGCGCGGATTTCTGAAAAGAACACTCATGTAAAGTCCGTCCTCGGGAGGAGAAAAGAAACTTTTGCCCTGCCGTCCGCGGCCGGAAAACTGCTCGTTTGCAATTACTGTGTGACCGTCCGGAAGAATGTCGGAAAGTCTGCGTATGTAATTGTTTGTCGAGTCTGCAAAGGAAAGCAGCGACAGCGTGCTGCCGTAAGGCTTGTCTTTTAACTCTGCAAGAGCCGTTATATCAGTCATGCCGCCCTCCTTATCAGTAATTTTACATAAATTTCCAATCATAATATATTGTACTATAATTTTTAGCGTGTGTCAATGGTAAAAAATGCGATGTAATGTTAAGAAAAATGCTTTTTGAGCCGAAAATTTATAAATTTGTGTAGACACGCGCACGCCCATGTGGTATAATCTGATTCTGAAAGCACAGTGATATTTCGGAGATGCGATTTATGGAAATACGAAAGACGCAGATGACCGATCTTGAAGATATAATGCGCATTTACGAATATGCGCGCAGATTTATGGAAAAGACCGGGAATCCGACGCAGTGGGAAAGAGGATATCCGAGCCGTGAGCTGCTGACGGACGACATAGAAAACGGCAAAAGCTATGTCTGCACCGACGAAAACGGTAAAATACAGGCTGTATTCATGTTCACGACAGACGTGCAGCCGGAATACCGCGCGCTTGTGGGAAAGCCATGGCTCAACCGCAGACCGTACGGAACCGTTCACAGACTTGCCGGCAGCGGAGAAGTAAAGGGCGTTTCGGAATACTGCCTTGACTTTTGCAAGACGCTGTGCGGAGATATTCGCGGCGACACGCACCCGGACAACAAGGTTATGCAGAGAGTTTTTGAGAAAAACGGCTTTGTCAGGTGCGGAATAATAAGACTTACCGACGATACGCCGCGCATAGCTTATCATTATACAAAGAAAGACTGAAAATATAAGGAGCAATGATCATGTACAAATCAATTCTCGGCATAAAGGACACACAGATAGCGATAAAATTCTGCAAGGACTATTTTGAACGCGAGCTTGCCGCAACGCTCAACCTTACAAGAGTGTCGGCACCTCTTTTCGTAACGCCGGAATCGGGTCTTAACGACGCGCTCAACGGCACTGAACGTCCGGTTGAATTCGACATCAAGGAAACAGGCAGAAACGTTCAGATAGTGCAGTCGCTTGCAAAGTGGAAAAGATATGCGCTCGGCAAATACGGTTTTACAGTAGGAGAAGGACTTTATACCGACATGAACGCTATACGCCGCGACGAGGAGACCGACGCGCTTCACTCGCTGTACGTTGACCAGTGGGACTGGGAAAAGGTTATTCTCAGAGCCGACAGAAACATTGAAACGCTCAAAAAGACGGTGAGAAAGATATACCGAGTGCTCAAGAACACCGAACAGCACATGGCATACAATTTCCCGGCACTTAGGGAATCGTTCGAGGCAAATCCTTTGCCTGATGAAATAAGCTTTATTACGACGCAGGAGCTTGAGGATATGTATCCTTTGCTCACTCCGAAACAGCGTGAGAACGAATATACGAGAGCAAACGGCGCGGTTTGTCTTATGAAGATAGGCGGAATGCTAAATTCCGGCAGCAGACACGACGGCAGAAGCCCCGACTACGACGACTGGGAACTTAACTGCGACATACTGCTTTATTATCCGGTGCTTGACATAGCGTTTGAGATTTCGAGCATGGGTATAAGAGTAGACAGCGAATCTCTTGACAGACAGCTTACTCTGTCCGGCTGCGACGACAGGCGCGCACTTCCGTTCCACAAGGCTGTACTTGAGGACAAGTTACCCTTTACTATCGGCGGAGGTATCGGACAGTCAAGACTTTGTATGTACTATCTGAGAAAGATGCACATAGGCGAGGTTCAGGCGTCAGTCTGGCGCGAGGAGAGCATTGAGGAGCTTGAAAAGCAGGGGTGCAGGGTACTCTAAGGGGCGGTGCCTGATTTTGGCTGAGTGCTGATTATTTGGGCAAAAAAGATAATACACTGCCATGTGCAACTCTATTCTCCAACTTTTCGGCGGCGAAAAAGTTGCGCTCTAAAGAGAGTAAACAAAAGATTTTCGCGGCTCAAACGCCGCCGCGAAAGCGTGGCTACGGGAGGATTTCACTCTAAAGAGTGTAAACGCGCACCGAAACCATTTGCGCCTCCGAAAACTCAAAAATCCTCATTTCGCACTATCCACAATGCTGTGATGCGAAATCGCCGCGCGACAGGCGCGCGGATATGGGGTTCTGTACGAAGTAAAACTATTTTCGGCAAAAGTGTTACTTTTAATATAACTCAAACAGTCAACAGGACTTACCTTTACGACCGGCTCGCTGTCGCGAGATGACTACGGCTGAATGTTAGTTTTATGTTTGGCTGGTTTGTGGAAAAGTGCAAGTCTGATAAAATTTAATACAAAAATATACTCTGTGCATTGTTCTATAACTTTGCACAGAGTTTTTTTACTATACATAAAAGTTGAATTTGAACCAAGTTTCCTGCCGATAGGCAAGCCGGGCAGAAAAATAAGTCCTGTTGACTTAATAATAACGCGAAAAAATTACTTCTTCGCACCCAAAAAAAAATTACGCAGACCGTAACGTGACATGGTATAAGAGTTGAACCGTGTCAATCAAAACATTTATTTAGATACCAACCCCATCCGCGCGCCTGTCGCGCGGCGATTTTGCCGTAAGCTACACGGACGCACCGTAATAGCAGTGCGGTCACTTTGGTAAGGGCTGTGGGGGAGAAAAATATCTTAATTAGGGCAAAATCCTCCACGTAGCCGCGCTTTTGCTGCGGCGTTTGAGCGGCGAAAATCTTTTGTTTACACTCTTTAGAGCGCCCGTCTTTTCGATTCCGAAAAGCGAAGATACAAAGTTGCACATGGCAGTAAACTATCTTTTCTCGCAAAAAATAACCAGCACACACCGTTCAAACCGCGTTAAAAGTAAAAAAAACATAGAAATTAACATTTAAGTGTTGAAATATGCATCTCTTTTGGGTATCATATAACTGAAATAATACCATCGGAGGTAAAAATAATGTTAGTTACAGCTAAGGACATGCTTAATAAAGCAAAAAAAGGTCATTACGCAGTAGGGCAGTTCAACATCAATAACCTTGAGTGGACAAAGGCTATACT
The DNA here is from genome assembly GCA_934446675.1 of uncultured Eubacteriales bacterium. GTDB lineage: Bacteria > Bacillota > Clostridia > Oscillospirales > CAG-382 > UMGS1387. The sequence goes on along the minus strand of CAKSEL010000014.1, from coordinate 33,220 downwards.
TCTCACCGCACAGGAACTTAACTCTCCCGTTATACTCGGCGTTTCCGAAGGAGCAGGTAAGTATATGTGCGGATATAAGACGGTAGTCGGCATGGTAAACGGAATGCTCGAAGAACTCAAAATTACCGTTCCCGTTGCACTTCACCTCGACCACGGCTCTTATGAAGGCGCACTTAAGTGCATCGAAGCAGGATTTTCTTCCGTAATGTTCGACGGTTCTCACTATCCGATAGCAGAGAATATCGAAAAGACCAAGGAACTCGTAGCTCTTACAAACAGCAAGGGTATTTCTCTCGAAGCCGAAGTCGGTGCAATAGGCGGCGAAGAGGACGGCGTTGTAGGTATGGGCGAATGTGCAGATCCTAACGAGTGCAAGATGATTGCCGAACTCGGCGTTACAATGCTCGCAGCAGGTATAGGAAATATCCACGGCAAGTACCCCGAAAACTGGCCCGGACTTTCGTTCGAGACTCTTGACGCAGTATCCAAGGCAGTAGGCGAAGATATGCCCCTCGTTCTTCACGGCGGCACCGGAATTCCCGCTGATATGATCAAGAAGGCAATTTCTCTCGGCGTTTCAAAGATCAACGTAAACACCGAATGTCAGCTCGCATTTGCAGACGCTACAAGAAAGTATATCGAGGCAGGCAAGGATCTCGAAGGCAAGGGCTTTGACCCCAGAAAGCTCCTCGCTCCCGGCTTTGAAGCAATCAAGGCTACCGTAAAAGAAAAGATGGAACTTTTCGGCTCGGTAAATAAGGCGTAAGTTTTTAAATCAGACTTATATACGGCATGGGTTTGAAACAATCTGTGCCGTTTTGTTTGTTATAACGGGCATATTTTTCTGAATATGACTGTATAAATTAATCTGTATAAATAAAATTCGGAGGGAAAATATATGTTAGTCGCAGTGCTGCTGTTTGCAGTCGGACTGGTGCTGCTCATAAAGGGCGGAGACTGGTTTGTTGACGGCGCAACCGGCATAGCAAGAAAATTTCACGTCCCGGAACTCCTTATAGGCGCAACGGTCGTGTCGATAGGAACGACACTTCCCGAAGTCATGGTTTCCACCACGTCCGCACTTTCGGGACACGGAGAGATCTCCTACGGAAACGCAATAGGCTCGGTAATATGCAACACCGCGCTCATAGCCGCGATAAGCGTTGCCGCAAAGCCGTCTAAGATTGATAAAAAGACGCTGAGAATACCGGTGTTCTTCTTTTTCGCGGCGGCAATATATTATGCCGTAATCGCATATTTTACCGGACGTTTTTCGAGAGTTACCGGCATAAATCTGCTTTTAATGTTTGCGGTTTATATCGGAGTTCAGGTATACTTTGCGCTCAAAGCCTCAAAGAACGGCGCACAGAGCGAAGAACATGAAAACGAGGCTGAAAATAAGTTAGGCAAAGACATTATTCTGCTTGTAATAGGCGCGGCGCTTATTGCTGTCGGCGCAAATCTTCTTGTAGATAACGGAATTATAATTGCAAACGGTCTGGGCGTTCCGGAATCGGTAATTGCGCTTACGTTTGTGGCTCTCGGCACATCTTTGCCGGAGCTTGTAACGGCGATAACTTCGCTGAAAAAGGGACACGGTTTGCTTTCACTTGGTAATGTTATCGGCGCAAATCTTTTCAACATTGTGCTTGTAAGCGGAGTGTCGGTTGCACTTGCACCGTTTGATATTCCGTCAAGCAAGCAGATAATGGGATACAATTCATCGCTGCTTATAGACATTCCGGTAATGTTCGGAGTAATGCTGATACTCACCGTACCTCCGATGATAAGCGGAAAATTAAAGAGATGGCAGGGAATTCTGCTGCTTGCGATTTATGCGGCGTTCTGCATTTTCCAGTTTGCGGTCTGACAGGCAGTTTGCGTTTGGCTGAGTGGTTATTATTTTGGGCGGAAATGGGAAATATTCTTCATTTTAATATACTCAAACAGTCAACAGGACACACTTTTACGACCAACTCGCTGTCGCAAGATGACTATGGCTGAATGTTAGTTTTATGTTTGGTTAGCAGATAAGTGCAATTTTGCTTTAAATTAATATAAAAATATAACTCTGTACATTGTGTAAAACTTTGCACAGAGTTTTTTATATACATAAAAGTAACATTTGAACCAAGTTTCTTGCCGATAGGCAAGCTGGGCAGAAAGGCGAGTCCTGTTGACTGCGTAATAACGCATAAGAATTGCACTTTTGAGCCTAAACAAAAGTTTACGCAGACCGTAACGTGACATGGCATAAGAGCCAAGATTATGTCAACCAACTTGTGCATAGATACCAGCCCCATCGAGCAGTGCGGAGCATCTGCGAGCGAAGATTTAGAATTTCGGTGGCGCTGAAAAGTTTTACCGACGATAGTTTGATGTGTGGAGAAGGAAGCCGCGCTTTCGCTGCGGCGTTTGAGCGGCGAACGGCTTTTGCAACTTTTTCGCCGTCGAAAAGTTGGAGAATAGAGTTGCACTTTGAAGAAAGTAACCCGTTTCAGCCCAAACCAAACATTCTTAAAAAAGGTAAAAAATCGCCCTGTGCAAAGGAATAAACCTCAGCACAGGGTAATACTGCTTTAAAATAAACTTACTTCTTTATGATTCTGACCTTGTCACCGTTTTTGAGACCGCAGGCATTTGCGTCGTCAGTGTCAATGTGCATTTCAACGTTGAAGTCGTCGCGCACTCTTACCTGTACGTCAAAGAACTTTGTGGGCTTTATGCTGTCGATCATGACGTCAACATAATCTCCGTCCTTTATGCCGTGTTCTGCCGCATATGCCGGAGTCAGATGAATGTGACGGTTTGCGATTATTACGCCTTCCTCAAGATATACAACACCCTTAGGTCCTATAATTACGCACTTCTCGCTGCCCTTTATGTCGCCGGACGGACGCACGGGAGGACTTACCTTGAGAACAAACGTGTCTGTTCTTGAAATCTCAACCTGAGTGTTCTTTCTTACTGGACCGAGAACGCGGACGTTCTCAATGCTTCTCATTGACGGACCGACAATGGTTACGGTCTGCTCTGAAGCAAATTCTCTGCCCATGAGCGTCTTTTTCTTGGTAAGCTCAAAGCCTTTGCCGAAAAGAATGTCAAGATGCTCTCTCGAAAGATGTATATGCCTTGCCGAAATACCGACTTTGATGCCGTCGCTGTCGTTCTGCTGTATCTGCTCGATCGCTTTTTTTACAGCCTCGGCGATAATTTTTTCATCATACATGGTTTTTACCTCTCAAAACTGTTTTTAGTTCTGCGGATCCTGCTGCATATCAAAGAATTTGAGCAGTTCGGGGTGCGGATTGGGGATAACTTCGCTGCCGTAGACCGTGCCGAGAGGAGCTGCAGTGGCTTTTCCTTTTTCAAGCGCACTCTTTACGGCGTCAACTTTTCCTGCGATTATTACCGTAACAAGACGTCCGCCGAGACGCTTTTCCGTATGTACAAGACGCACGTTTGCCGTCTTTAACATCTCGTCAAGTCCCTCTATCGCCGCAACAAGTCCCTGAACTTCAAGCAGCGCTATTGCGTTGTCGCCGTGTATTTCGGGGCAGGTGTCCATGCCGCGGAAACTTTTGGGCAGCTTCTTGTTGAACTTGTCTCTGTTTATGTCGATGAGATACGCCATTTTGTCAACGTTCTCGCCGGGATTTGGGATAATGTGCGAGACAATGTAGTGTCCCTTGCCCTGAGCATAATTTTTCGCCGCCTCGACAGACGCCTTGACGTCCGCAACGTCGCCTTCGATCTTTGCGCCCATTATAAGCGGAACGGGAAAACCGGGGGCGAAAGGACGGTTTCTGTCAAAAGCAATTATTTTAACATTGCCGGTCTTTGCCATTATATCTGCCGCGCATACAGCCGTTGTAAAGCTATAAACCTCGACCATTCCAAATGCTTTCATAAGTATTACGAATTACCTTTCAAATTATACGCTTTTGCTCACACGTGCATTATACAATGTGAAGTCCGTCTACAAGCACGCATCTTCTCTGACGTGTAAAGGAGTGAGTCGCCGTAAGACCTTCACCGGTGGGTCCGGCAATGGTAAAGGTTGTATAGCCTTCTCCGCCTGCGCCGATACCTGCATAGCTCGGAGCGTTCTTTACGAATATTGTTGTCTCGACTGCCTTTGCAAAGCGTGTGAGATGATCTATGTTCTTTGAATGAATGTGCGCGGAATGTCTGTTGCCGTGTTCAGCCTTGACTGCCATGTTTATAGCCTCGTCAATGTTTGAAACTCTGACAATTCCGAGTACCGGCATCATCATTTCGACCTGAACGAACGGGTGCATTTCGGGAACTTCGCAGATAACAAGTCTTGCGTCGGACTCTATTCCGAGAACCTTTAAGAACTTGGAGGCGTCTCTGCCTACCCAGTCTTTGTTTATGCAGTACTTGCCGTCTTTTTCTTTAAGACAGGTCTTTACGAGAGTGTCTATTTGGTCGCCCTTTATGAGATATGCGCCGCTCTTCTGCATATTTCTTATAAGCTCGTCGGCAACGTTGTCGAATACGAAACATTCCTTTTCCGCAATGCACGGGAGGTTGTTGTCAAACGACGCGCCTGCAACTATGTCGCGTGCAGCCTTTTCTATGTCCGCGGTGTCGTCAACGATTACGGGAGGATTGCCCGCGCCTGCGCCGATTGCCTTTTTGCCTGACGAAAGCAGAGCCTTTACAACTCCGGGACCGCCTGTTGCGACAAGCATTCTTACGATAGGCGACGCCATCATTTCGTCTGAGGATTCCTTTGTCGGGTGTTCAACCGTAACGACAAGGTTTTCCGGACCGCCTGCTTCGAGAATAGCTCTGTTTACAAGGTCAACCGCGTAGTTTGCGGTGCGGCAGGCATGAGGGTGGGGATTGAAAACAACGCCGTTTCCTCCGGCTATCATTCCTATGGAGTTGCATATAACGGTCTCGCTGGGATTTGTTGAGGGAGTAATGCTTCCTATAACGCCGTAGGGCGCCATTTCGATAAGCGTAAGTCCGTCGTCTCCGGTGAGAGCCGTGGGGTGAAGATCCTCTGTGCCGGGAGTTTTGTTTGCAACAAGCTGATGCTTGATTATCTTGTCCGAAACTCTGCCCATTCCGGTTTCTTCAACGCCGAGCTTTGCCATGTTTTCGGCTTCGGCAAGCGTAAGTTCGCGTATCTTTGAAATCATCTTTTCGCGCTGGGCAACGCTGTAACTTCTGTACTGCTTATAAGCCTTGTCAACAGCGGCGAGAGCCTCTGTCATTGTCGGGAAAACGCCCTTTAAATGCGAAGGCTTGTCCGCCATGGACTTGACCACGCTTGCGACAATTTCGCTTACATATCTTTCGTCGAGCATTTTTATAATCTCCTTATGTAAAGTGTTTGATTACCATTTATAATCCGCGTTGTAATTGTCCGTTCCTATAAAGCCGACTTGTCTGAAGTCGTCGTAATTGTGTCTTATGATATAATCAATATAGGAAGCGATTATTTTCGCGGTGAAAATATATCCCATCGGGTTCATATGACCGCCGAGATAAAATCTGTCCTTGAATTCGCCGTCGTAAACGGGAGCGTATTTGCGCAGATCGACAACGTATGTGTATTCAAAGAGCTTTGAGAAATCATACAGCAGCTCTCTGTGGCGGTCTTCATACACCTCGTGTTCGGCTCCTCTGCATGAATGGGGGAGCGTGACAAGAAAAATTCTGGCTTTCGGCTGTATTTCGCGTATTCTCTGAATTATCATCGCGTAATATCCGGCAAATGTCGGTTTGTTTTTCCTCCGGTCGCCGATATTTACGTCGTCTGTGCCGCCGAGCTGTTCTCCGTTTGCCATTGCGCGGGTAATATCGTTTACGCCGAGTGCTATTATATATGCCTGACGGGCTTTATCCTTGTCCCAGAGACCGTTCGTTTGGGCAAAAGTGTCGCAATATTCTTGCGCCGTCATGCCGCCTCTCGAAAAGTTATACACTGTGTTTCCTGCGGCTCTTGCGATATACTGCCCCCAGGAATATTCAAACATATCATGCCAGCTTTTCTGACCGTCCGGAGTTTTCCCCTCAAATTCGCCCGATGAGAGACTGTCTCCTATGCAGGCAATTTTACGGAAGATCGCGCACATTCCGCCGTCGTTCACTATGCGGTCAAGCGGCTGTTCGTCTTTGTTGTCCCAAAACTGCGTAAGATCCATAAGCCCTCCTGTCCGAACGGCAAACCCGGTATATGCACAAACCGGGCAGCTCCGTCCCTGATTTTTGCGGCTCTGTCCTCAGATGTTATTTTATGTGGGATTTGTATGTTTGATTATGTTGTTTTAAATGTGGATTGTCAAGCAAATAACGAAACAAACCAACATTACCCAACAACATAATACATTATAGCATGAAAAAACGCATAAGTCTATAAGCATTTTATACAAAATTGGCCTTATATTTTCGGCGTTTTTTACATCAGTCAAAAACAAAAGGCAAAAAAGCGTCAATCCGTTTGATTTTCGCCGGAGTTTTTGTCCGCATCTTCGGCGGAGGAAATAAAAACATCTTTATTATTATAGTCTGCCGTCCACATTTTAAGTTCGTGGTTGTTTTCGAGCGCTGCGGACGGAGAAAAGCCGTAATATTTCTTGAACATTTTGGAGAAATTGTAGGCGTCGGAATATCCGCACATTGTCGCGGTGCGGTTGACGGGATAGCCTGCGCGCAAGTAGTTGTATGCTGCCTCAAGGCGCGTTTTTACTATATAATTTACTATTGTAATTCCGAATTCCTTTTTGAAAAGGCGCAGCAGGTATCTGCGGTCAATGTTGAAGGACGCGGCGATCTGTTCGACGCTTATGTCGTCGGTGAAGTGCATTTTTATGTAGTCTTTTGTGCGCAGCGCGTATCCGGGCATACTGTTCTGATCGACGGGGAGCAGTATCTCAAACAGATCAAGCAGCATTTTAAGATAGTATTCGGGATTGAGAATGTCGCCATCGACGGCTTTTGCTGTCTGCTCAAACATTTTTGTGTCCGGAAGTGTTATTACAGGCTTAATTTTGGCGATCTTCTCACATATTGTCCCGGAAAATGCGATCCATGAGTAGTTCCACGGGTCTTCACCGTCGGCTTGGTAAAATGTCATCTGCTCAGGGTTGATTATGAATGCCTGACCTTTTGATATGTGGTATGTGCCCGAGTCATTTCTGAAAATGCCTTTGCCCGAAAGACAGCAGTGTATTATGCAGTGGTTCCGTATCGCAGGCCCGTAAAAGTGGTGCGGTACACATTGGCAATGCCCCGCAAAAAGAGGACGTATGTCGCTGTATTTCATTATTCCCGGATTGAAATTCTTTTGCGGCATCAAAAACACCTGCTTTACTCTTTAATTCCGGTTACATTTTACCATGCTCTTTCCTAAATTGCAACATCTTTTTCTTAAATCCTGTAAAAAAATCACATGACCGGAGTACGAGGGAACGCGCTTAAGGAAACGCGCTTTCTTTTTAAAAAGAAAGCTGCAAAGAAAACAATAGCCCCTAAATTAGAAAAAGACTACGGGATATTCCGTGCCGCCGGCTTGTACCGTCAGCCACCAAAAGGCAGGCGGCTGACTTAAATCTGAGCAGGTGCGTGAGCAAGCTATGGAGATTAAGAAATAAAGGGTAATAAAAAAGATAACTCTGTGTGTTGTATAAAACTTTGCACAGAGTTTTTTAATAAACAAGAATGTAACATCTGAACCGAGTTTCTTGCCGATAGGCAAGTTGGGCAGAAAGTCGAGTCCTATTGACTGTGTAATAACGCGTAAAAGTTGCACATTTGAGCCTAAAACAAAGTTTGCGCAGACCGCAGCGTGACATGGCATAAGAGTTGAACCGTGTTTGCCAAAACACTTACTTAGAAACTAGCCCCATCCGCGCGCCTGTCGCGCGGCGATTTTGCCGTAAGTTACGTGGACGCACCGTAGTAACAAGTGGTCACCTTTGGAAAAAAGCGTTTGAGGGGTAAAAAGTCATGTTTAGGGCAAAATCCTCCACGTCGGGGGATTGTCAAGGGGCGAGTAGTCCCTTGAACGGCTTTTCGACCACTTTTCGCCGCCGAAAAGTGCAAATATAAAGTTGCACTTTGAAAAATATAATCCGTTTCAGCCCAAAATAAGCCAAAACAAGCCACACGCAAGTGTAGATCGCTTTCGCTGCGGCGTTTGAGCGGCGAAAATCTTTTGGCGACTTTTTCGATTCCGAAAAGTCGGAGAATAGAGTTGCACATGGCAGTGAATTATCCGTTTCCGCCCAAACCAAGCAACACTCCTTCCCAACAAAAACGCCCAAAATCACATAAAACCCAACACAAATACAGCAAAAACCAACATAAATTAACATTTTCCTATTGACAAACCGGACTGGCTATAATATAATTAATTATGAATAATAAGGTAGATGGGAAAACTCTGCCCGATTTGAACTATGAGGTGATTTTCGTTGATGGGTAAAGACTTTGAAATAGAAAAATCCGATAGAATAGAACGCCTTAAAGCGAACCTGTTTAAGCAGATGCCGCAGGTAGAGGCGGACAGAGCCGTGCTGCTCACTCAGTCTTATATGCAGACAGAGGGTGAGCCGATAGTCACGCGCCGCGCAAAGGCATTTAAAAATATACTCGAGTATCTTCCCGTAACAATACGCGATGAAGAACTTATCGTCGGCTCGAATACCAAACGCCCGAGAAGCTGCCAGGTTTTCCCGGAATTCTCGTTCGATTGGCTTGAAAGCGAATTCGACACCATGGAGCATAGAAGCGCCGATCCGTTCTATATTTCCGACGAAACAAAAAAGGTTCTCCATGAAGTATATAAATATTGGAAGGGAAAAACCACAAGCGAGCTTGCGACAAGCTATCTTGCGCCTGAAACCAAAACCGCAATGGAGCATAATATCTTTACTCCCGGAAATTACTTCTATAACGGCGTAGGTCACGTAACCGTAAAGTACGATAAGGTGCTCGCAGTCGGATATAAGGGAATACTTGAAGAAATACGCGCCGAAAAGGCTAAGCAGAATGTCGGCGACGCGGATTTCAATACAAAGCGCGCCTTTCTCGACGCTGCCGAAATGAGCTGCGAGGCGGTTATTGCATACGCAAGAAGATATGCAAGACTTGCACTTGAAATGCTTGAAAAAGAGACAGATGAAAACAGAAAGCGCGAGCTTGCAATAATCGCAAGAAACTGTTCGAGAGTGCCCGAAAACGGCGCGTCGAATTTCTATGAGGCATGCCAGTCGTTCTGGTTCGTACAGATGCTGCTGCAGGTTGAGTCAAGCGGACATTCCATTTCTCCCGGAAGATTTGATCAGTATATGTATCCTTATTATAAGAAGGATATTGAAAGCGGCGAGATAACAAAGGAATTTGCACAGGAACTGCTTGACTGTATTTGGGTAAAGCTCAACGATCTTAATAAAATAAGAGACGCTGCAAGCGCGGAGGGATTTGCCGGATACAGCCTGTTCCAGAACCTTATTGCCGGCGGTCAGAATATCTACGGCGAGGACGCGACAAACGACCTCTCGTATATGTGCCTTGAGGCGACGCTGCACGTAATGCTCCCGGCACCGTCAATGTCGGTAAGAGTATGGAATAAATCCCCGCATGATTTTCTCATCAAAGCCGCAAAGGTAACGCGTACCGGCGTCGGACTTCCGGCGTACTATAACGACGAGGTAATAATTCCGTCGCTGCTTTCGAGAAGACTTACGATAGAGGACGCGAGAGATTACGGAATCATCGGCTGTGTTGAACCGCAGAAAGCAGGTAAAACATGGGGCTGGCATGACGCCGCGTTCTTCAATATGTGCCGTGTGCTTGAGCTTACTTTCTCAAACGGCAGAGATACCGACGGAACACAGGTCGGCATTGCGTCGGGCAATATAGATACTTTCAAGACTTTTGACGATTTCTTTGAGGCTTATAAAAAGCAGATGAAATACTGCATAAGCCTGCTTGTAAATGCTGATAACGCGATCGACGTCGCTCATGCGGAAAGATGTCCGCTGCCGTATCTTGCGTCAATGGTTGACGACTGCATTAAGCGCGGAAAAACTCCGGAACAGGGCGGCGCGATATATAACTTTACGGGTCCTCAGGGATTTGGTATCGCAAACGTTGCGGACTCTATGTTTGCAATCAGAACGCTTGTGTTTGAGCAAAAGAAGTATACGCTTCATGAGATAAAAGACGCGCTTGATAACAATTTCGGACTTGACGGCGGAGAAAATGCGCAGAAGTATGCCGCGATAAGAGAGGATATACTTTCTCTCGACAAGTACGGCAACGACGACGATAACGTCGATATGCTTGCAAGAAGAGCCGCTTATACATATACAAAGCAGATACAGGACTTTAAAAATCCGCGCGGAGGACAGTTCCAGGCGGGACTTTATCCGGTTTCGGCAAACGTGCCTCTCGGTGCGCAGACCGGAGCTACTCCCGACGGCAGATACGCTCACAAACCGGTTGCGGACGGCGTTTCTCCCTCAGCCGGATTTGATACGCACGGTCCCACCGCATCGGCGAACTCCGTTGCAAAGCTTGACCACGGAATAGCCTCCAACGGAACGCTGTTCAACATGAAATTCCACCCGTCGGCGCTTGAAGGCGACAGCGGACTTGAAAGCTTTGTCGCTCTTGTAAGAGGATACTTCGATCAGAAGGGCAGCCATATGCAGTTCAACGTCGTAAGCCGCGAAACGCTCCGCGACGCACAGAAAAATCCGGATAAGTACAGAAGCCTTGTCGTAAGAGTTGCCGGATACAGCGCACTGTTCACAACGCTTTCAAAGTCGCTTCAGGACGATATTATAAACAGAACCGAACAGCGCGGATTTTAATTTTTCCGCAAAGTTGTCCGAAAGAGGAAATTAATAAGGTATGGAAAACAACAATCTTTCCGTAAAGGGAAGAATCTTTGACATACAAAAATTTTCGACCCATGACGGGCCGGGAATCAGAACGATAGTCTTTTTCAAGGGCTGCCGGCTTCGCTGCCGCTGGTGCTGCAATCCCGAATCGCAGAAGTACGAGATCGAGAACATGACGCAGAACGGCAAGACCAAGGTCATAGGAAAAGACGTGACGGTAGCCGAGGTACTGTCCGAAGTGCAAAAGGATATGCCGTATTACCGCAGGAGCGGCGGAGGACTTACGCTTTCCGGCGGCGAGGCAATGTGCCAGCCGGAGTTCGGAATCGCGCTGCTTAAAGCTGCGCACGGCATAGGAATAAACACCTGTATCGAAACTACCGGATTTGCGCCGGGTGAGGTTGTGGACGAGTATGTTAAGAACCTTGACTATGTGCTTATGGATATAAAGCACATGAACAGCGCAAAGCATAAGGAATTTACAACGCAGCCGAACGAGCTTATACTCGAAAATGCAGTGAGAATAGCGCACAGCGCAAAGAGCCTGACAATACGTGTTCCGGTAATTCCGGGATTCAATGACACGACGCCGGAAATTCTCGATATTGCGCGTTTTGCAAAGTCGCTCGGCAGCGTTACGCAGATACATCTGCTGCCGTATCATAAGCTGGGATATGATAAATATGTCGGACTCGGCAGAAATTACGGCATGGGCGACGCGAAAACTCCCGATAAGGAGTATATGAAAGAACTTGCTTTCGCGGCGCAGTCAACGGGACTCAGAGTTGTTATCGGAGGTTAGTATGAATTATAATAATGAAGATGTTTATGAAAACAAGCAGCGTATTATACAGGAGCTTGTCCCCGGTAAACAGATTACGCTTGCTCATATAATCGCAAACCCCGACGATATTCTCTATAAGAAACTCGGACTTGATCCCGCTGTCGATTATTCGGAAAATCATTGCGCTATCGGTCTTGTTACTATGTCGCCGGCTGAATATGCAATCATCGGCGCCGATCTCGCTCTTAAAAAGTCCGCAGCTAAACTCGGTTTCGTTGATAGATTCGCCGGTACTCTTATTATTACCGGTACCGTCAGCGAAGTCCAGGCTTCCCTTGAAGCCGTTACCTCTTACGCTCAGAATTCCCTCGGCTTTAAAGTCTGCCCTATTACCAGAACTTAGTTACATTCTCGCCGGAAAGGAGTACGGGGGAACGCGCTTTTCTGAAGAAAAGCTGCAAAAGACTTTCGTAGCCCTTAAATAAAAATAAAGCTGTTGGCAACTCTGTGCCGCCAGCTTGTGCCGTTCGCAGTCGAACAGCAGGACTGCGAACTCAGATATATGCAGGTGCCGAAGTAAACTATGGAAATTTAGTACAAGGGGTAACTTTTAAAAAGTGAAATTGCTCCGCACTATCCAAACATAAAACTAAAATTCAGCAAAGTCATCTCGCGACAGCGAGCTGGGCAGAAAAGTTTGTCCTGTTGCCTGTGAAATAACTGTAAAATAAATACTTTTTAGCCTAAACAAAAGTTTACGCAGACCGCAACGTGACATGGCATAAAAATTGGAACCATGTTAACCAACTCGTGCATAGATACCAGCCCCATCGAGCAGTGCGGAGCATCTGCGAGCGAAGATTTAGAATTTCGGAGGCGTGGAAAAGTTTTAACGACGATAGTTTGATGTGTGGAGAAGAAGCCGCGCTTTCGCTGCGGCGCTTGAGCGGCGAAAATCTTTTGTCCCACTCTTTCGATTCCGAAAAGTGGGGAGAATAGAGTTGCACTTTGAAGAATATAATCTGTTTCAGCCCAAAATATAAAACCCCACCCCCAAAATAAAAAAAGAAGACTGGTAAATGCGAAAACTTATCCTTATAGGCCGCAGCGAAAGCGGAAAAAGCACGCTTATACAGGCTCTGCGGCACCAAGAAATACATTATCATAAAACACAGTATATTGATTATAGCGAGAGTATCATAGATACGCCCGGCGAATACGTCGAGGACAGACAGTTCGGCGGCGCACTTGCGGTCTATGCGTGCGAGGCTGATGTTGTCGGACTTCTCTGCTCCGCAACCGAACCCTTTTCGCTTTTCGCGCCCAATATCGTCGGTATGTCCACAAGACCGGTCATCGGTATCGTCACAAAGTGCGATCACCCCGACGCAGTTCCCGTAAGAGCTTCCGAATGGCTTAAACTTGCCGGCTGTAAACGTATCTTTCTTACCAGCAGCTATAAAAATGAGGGTATTCAGGAAATTCTCGACTACCTTTCTCTTCCCGAAGAACCGCAAAATTAATAAATTATTGCCGAAAAAAGTCAAAACCACATAAAACAACAAAACTTTTTCAAAAAACCACATTTTTTTACTCAAAACCATTGACATAAGTAAAAACAGGTGTTATAATCATATCGTAAAGAAAGGACAGGACTTTGTTCTTGCCGCTTTTGAATAAAAAAGTAATAAAAAATCATAAAACCAAAGGAGAACAGAAAAATGGCAACAGAGTACGAGATCAAAAAGCAAATCTGCGAAATTGGTAAGCGTATCTATAACAAGGGAATGGTAGCCTCCAACGACGGTAACATTTCCGTAAAGCTCAACGATAATGAATTCCTCTGCACACCTACCGGCGTAAGCAAGGGCTTCATGACTCCCGAGTACATATGCAAGGTTGACGCAAACGGCAAGGTGCTTCAGGCATACGAAGGCTTCAAGCCCTCCTCCGAAATCAAGATGCATATGAGAGTTTATAAGGAAAGACCGGACGTAAACAGCGTTGTTCATGCACACCCGCTCTACGCTACAAGCTTTGCAATCGCAGGCATTCCGCTTACAGAGCCGATCATGCCCGAGGCTGTAATCGCACTCGGATGTGTTCCGATAGCAGAATACGGCACGCCTTCCACCGAGGAAATTCCGGACGCTGTTTCCAAGTACCTTCCTTACTTTGACGCAGTTCTTCTTGAGAACCACGGCGCACTTACTTTCTCCGATTCGCTTCTTAACGCTTATCATAAGATGGAATCCGTAGAATTCTACGCACGCCTTCTCTATCAGTCCAAGATGCTCGGCGGACCCAAGCCTCTCTCCGAAGAACAGGTACAGAGACTTTATGAGATCAGACGTAAGTTTGGTATGAAGGGCAAGCACCCGGCAGATCTCTGCATGAACAATAAGCTCGGCAAGCCCAGCTGCCACAGCTGCGGCGGATCGTGCTCCGGAAACTGCGCTCCTCATAACAGCGCCGAAGAGGACATCATCGCTCAGATTACAAAGAACGTACTTGCTCAGCTCGGTAAGTAATTGACCGACTCATAAAGCTATGAGCAAGGAGCTTTCAGAAATAGTTGACGGCGTTGTAAGACGTGTGCTTGAAGAAAAATCGGGTATTTCGTCTGCGCAGCCGGTAAAACAGAATACTCTTTCAAAAATGACGCTTGCTGCGGCGCGTGAGCTTATAAAGGCGGTCGAAACAAAGGCGCGCGATATGGGCGTAAACGCAGTGGTTGCGGTAAGCGATGCCGGAGGAAATCCGGTTGCTGTCGAATGTATGGACGGCGCGTTTCTTGCAAGCTACGATATTGCACTGAATAAGGCATATACCGTCGTCGCGCTCAAAATGCCGACGTCAAAGCTCGCGGATCTCGCAAAGCCCGGCGGATCTCTCTACGGTATACAGCATACCAACGGAGGAAAGATTGTAATATTCGGCGGCGGAGAACCGCTTGAAACGGCGCACGGTATAATCGGCGGACTCGGAGTAAGCGGCGGTACGGCTGAGCAGGATGCAAAGCTCGGCGCATACGGCAAAGAGTATTTTGAAAAGCATATTTTTTAGAAACGGAGATTTATCATGGACGTTAAAGCTAATGATATTGAAGCCATTGTACGTCAGGTGCTTGAAAACATGAAGGACGCGCCTTCAAACGGCACGGCAACTGCTGCGGCAAAGCACGCAGGAGCTGTTCCCAAGACTGCAAGGGTTGCAATGCTTACAAAGCTTGAACATTTCGACGTCAAGGAATTCCCGATTCCGCCTCTCGGAGATGACGATGTGCTCGTCAAGGTTGAGGGCTGCGGCGTTTGCGGAACCGACGCGCATGAGTTCAAGAGAGACCCGTTCGGACTTATTCCCGTCGCACTCGGACATGAGGGCACGGGCGAAGTAGTCGCAATGGGCAAGAACGTAAAGAAGGACAGTGCCGGAAAGGCGCTCAATATCGGCGATAAGGTTGTTACCTGCATGATATTCAAGGACAACCCCGATATTACAATGTTCGACCTCAATAAGCAGAATGTCGGCGGAGCAGACGTATACGGACTTCTTCCCGATGACGACGAGAATAACCACTTGAAGGGCTGGTTCTCGGATTACATACTCGTAAAAGGCGGATCGACCATATTCAACGTAAGCGACCTTGACCTTGATTCGAGAATTCTTATCGAGCCGTGCGCAGTACTTGTACACGCGGTTGAAAGAGCAAAGACAACGGGTATTCTCAGATTCAATTCGAGAGTTGCGGTTCAGGGCTGCGGACCTATCGGTCTTATCTGTATTGCGGTTCTCAGAACAATGGGTATAGAGAATATAGTTGCGGTTGACGGAAACGATATGCGTCTTGAATTCGCCAAGAAGATGGGCGCAACAAAGTCCGTAAACTTCAAGGATCATAAGGGAATAGAGGAACTTGCGGGCGCTGTCAAGGACGCATTCGGCGGTTATCTTGCAGACTTCGCATTCCAGTGCACAGGTTCTCCCGTTGCACATTCCAACATTTATAAGTTTATACGCAACGGCGGCGGTCTTTGCGAACTGGGATTCTTTATCAACGGCGGCGACGCTACGATAAATCCTCACTTCGACATATGCTCCAAGGAAATCACAACCGTAGGCTCGTGGGTTTACACTCTCAGAGATTACGCGACTACTTTCGATTTCCTCAAGCGTGCAAAGGCAATAGGTATTCCGCTTAATGAGCTTATAACTCATAAATTCCCGCTTGAACAGATCAACGAGGCTCTTGAAACAAACCTTTCAATGAAGGGACTCAAGATTGCCGTAGTTAATAAGTAAGAGCGCATAACACAGTTAAAAAAATTAAAATTATAAATCCTTAAAGGAGGACAAAATCATGGCACTCGAAGCACTCGGAATGATAGAGACCAGAGGTCTTACCGCAGCAATCGAAGCAGCGGACGCAATGGTAAAGGCAGCAGAGGTAACTCTCATAGGAACCGAAAAGATCGGAAGCGGACTCGTATCCGTAATGGTAAGAGGCGACGTAGGAGCAGTTAAGGCAGCAGTTGAAAGCGGCACCGCAGCAGCTTCCAGACTCGGCGAGATCATTGCTACTCACGTAATCCCCAGACCTCACAGCGACGTTGAAAAGATCCTTCCCAAACTCGGCTGATTTTTACAATCGGTAAAAAAGTGATCGGAGGAGCTTTAAATGGCTGAAAATAAACCTCAGAGAAAAAAAGCGGCACCGTCCTCAAAAGCGGCGTCCGAGAAAAAGCCGGAAGTAAAGGCAAATGTAATTGCCGCACCGGCAGAACAGACGGAGAAAGTCGTAACATCTCCGGAAATCAAAAAACATACAGAACAGGAGAAAAAAATCATGGTACAGCAGGCATTAGGTATGGTAGAAACCAGAGGCTTGGTAGCTGCAATCGAAGCAGCTGACGCAATGCTCAAGGCTGCAAACGTTGAACTTGTAGGAACCGAAAAGATCGGTAGCGGACTCGTATCCGTAATGGTAAGAGGCGACGTAGGAGCTGTTAACGCAGCAGTTGACGCAGGTCTCGCAGCAGCTCAGAAGCTCGGCGAAATCATCGCAACCCACGTTATCCCCAGACCTCACACCGACGTCGAGAAGATTCTTCCTTCTCTCAAGTAATTTTTACTGTTCGTACATACGCACCGGAATTGCACGGATCCTGCTTTTTGCATTTTTCCGAATTATGCTTTTCCGGTGCGGCGTGCGCACGTTTTCGGATTTACGCGGTTTTTTCAGAGAGTTTGAAAAAGGCTTTTTCGGGGCATTTTGCATATTTAAAAGGGTTTTCTGAAAGCACGGCGTAAGTCCGAAAGAATAATTTTCGAAAGAATGTTTTTTGCTTTTTTCGGAGATTTGAGCGAAAGGATAAAACTTATGATAATTGGAAAAGTTGTTGGCAGCGTCGTGTCTACACGCAAGAACGAAAACCTTGTCGGAAACAAGTTCATGATAATAGAACCTTTAAAGAGCCTCGGCGGTTCTCAGACAAGATTCGTTGCGACGGATAATATCGGCGCCGGCATAGGAGAGATAGTCCTCGTGGCTACGGGAAGCGCCGCAAGAATAGGCTGCGGATTTGAAAGTTCGCCCATAGACGCGGCAATCGTGGGTATTGTGGACGAAGGAAACGATTTGGAGCGTGAATAATGATGGAAATGACCGAACTCAGTAAAGTAATGCGCGACGGCGGCGTTGTCGGTGCAGGCGGTGCCGGATTCCCGTCCTACGCAAAGCTTAATAAGGACGCAGACACCATTATACTTAACTGCGCGGAATGCGAACCTCTCTTAAAGCTTCACAGACAGGTGCTTGAAAAGCACGCACAGGAGATTACCTTTGCACTTGACACAATAGCAAAGGCGGTTGAGGCGGACAGAGTCATAATCGCAATAAAGCCCGGATATAAAGAGGCAATAGCGGCGGTAAATAAGTGCATTTCAAACTATAAGAATATGTCGGTAGGACTTCTTCCCGAAATATATCCCGCAGGCGACGAAGTTATCACCATTTATGAAACCACCGGCAGAATAGTTCCTCCCGGAAGTATTCCGATCTCGGTCGGAGTTACGGTTTTCAACGTAGAAACAGCGCTTAACGTTGCGCGTATGCTTAACGAAAACAAGCCGGTTACATATAAGTACATAACAATAGCAGGCGAAGTAAAGCACCCGGTAACGCTCAAAGCTCCTCTCGGAATCACTTACGGCGAGCTTATAGAGCTTGCAGGCGGTGCGACGGTTGAAAATCCCGTGCTTATCGCAGGCGGACCCATGACGGGAAATATTTGCTATGCGTCGGACGTTGTTACAAAGACTTCAAACGCGGTACTTGTAATGCCCGAACATCAGTATA
Organism: uncultured Eubacteriales bacterium; assembly: GCA_934446675.1. Classification (GTDB taxonomy): domain Bacteria; phylum Bacillota; class Clostridia; order Oscillospirales; family CAG-382; genus UMGS1387. The sequence continues at coordinate 15,189 of CAKSEL010000014.1, read as the reverse complement.
TAGTGGATAAGAGAACGACGCCTGTCGGAATCAGCATGAAACGCGCAATGAGCGTATGCTGCCAGTGTATGATGTGTACCGACCTGTGTTCAAGAAACCTTCTCGGACACCCTATCGAGCCTCATAAGTTCATGAGAGCGGCGTCCAGCGGAGTTACGACGGATACAAGCGCATATCTCAACACTTTCTTCTGTTCTGCGTGCGGTCTGTGCGAGCTTTATTCCTGCGGACAGAACTTAAATCCCAGAACGCTTATAGGCATCACAAAGGGACAGCTCAGAAAGAACGGAATACCCGTTCCGAAGGATATAGAAGTAAAGCCCGTCAATAAGCAGAGAGAATACAGAACCGTTCCCATGTCAAGACTTATTGCAAGACTCGGACTTCGCAAATACGACCTTCCGGCGCCTCTTGACGAAACGCTTGTCAAGACAGACAGCGTAAAGCTCAAGCTTTCGCAGAGCATAGGCGCGCCGAGCGTTGCCTGTGTAAAGCCCGGAGATAAGGTAAAAGCCGGAGATGTTGTGGCAAATGCACCCGAAAAGCTCGGAGTGCCGATTCATGCGTCGATTGACGGCGTTGTTTCGGAAGTAAACGATAAGTTTGTCGTAATTAAGGCGCAGTGAGTGAGGTAAAGACAGATGAGTAAAGCTATTGGAATGGTAGAATACAAGACGGTTTCGGCAGGTATTACCGCAGCCGATACCATGGTTAAGACAAGCGCGGTCGAAGTGCTCCAGGCATCTACCGTTTGTCCCGGAAAATATATCGTGCTCATTACGGGCGAACTCAGTGCGGTAAGAGCAAGCGTCGACGCGGCGGCTAAAAACTGCCCCGAACAGCTCACCGACTCGTTAGTTCTCGGAAATCCGCATGAGGATATTTTCAAGGCAATATACGGCGGCGCTGCGGTTGAAAACGTAAAGGCTCTCGGAGTTCTCGAAACGTTCTCGGCTCCGTCCATTATAGTTGCTGCGGATACGGCGGCTAAGGCGAGCGAGGTTCAGCTTATAGAACTCAGAATCGCGCGCGGTATGTGCGGAAAATCCTATATGCTGCTTACGGGTACCGTTGCTTCGGTTACGGCGGCAATAGAACACGCAAAGAGAAAAGTCGGAGACGAAGGAATGCTGCTTGACAGCTCGGTTATACCCAATCCCGATCCGAGTATCTGGGACAGCATACTTTAAGATACGGAATAAACTTACATACGGGACGGTGACGGAATGCTTCCGATAGAGAGAAAAAATGAAATACTGTCAAGGCTCATGTCGGACGGCAAGGTAATTGTAAGCGAGCTTTCGGCAGAGTATCAGGTTACTGAAGAAACAATAAGACGCGACCTTGATAAACTCGAAAAAGAGGGACTTGCAAAAAAGACCTACGGCGGCGCCGTAAGAAACGAAAATCTGAACGTTGAGCTTCCGTATACCGTAAGAAAGCAGACCAATGTCGAGGGCAAGAAGTATATCGCAGATATCATAGGAACTCTTATACATGACGGCGACTATATACTTCTCGATTCAAGTACAACGGCTCTGTTTACCGTAAAGAGCATAGCGAATTTACATAATATAACGCTGCTTACAAACAGCATTGAAGTTTTGCTTGAGCTTCCGCAGAACAGCGACTGGAGAGTTATCTGCACGGGAGGAGAGTTTGCCCAGAGCAGTCTTTCCTTTGCCGGACGTCAGGTTGAGTCGATAGTTGACGACTATAACGTGGATCTTGCGGTTATTTCCTGTAAGGGACTCGATATGCAGAAAGGCATTACCGATACGCGCGACTATAACGCACAGATAAAGAAAGCGTTTATGCGCTCGGCTAAAAAAGTCCTGCTTGCGGTTGACTGCACAAAGTTCGACAAGACCTCGTTTGTCCGTTTCGCGGATATTTCCGATATAAGTGCGGTAATTACCGACGCGGAACCCAACGAGGAATGGAAAAACTATTTTGCCGGAAACAGCGTTGAGCTTTATTACTGATTTATACGCCGTCCGCAATTTCCTTAACGGACGGTTGTTCTTTAAAGGCATATGACAATTATTTAACGTACACATTTTGACAGAGGAAAGCAATGCAGAGATTTAAATTAAAAACCGAGATATGCTTCGGCGAAAATTCACTTGACGTCTTAAAAACGGTAAAAGGCAAAAATGCGGTAGTATTTACCGACGCGTTTCTTACGAAAAACGGCACTGCCGACAGAATAAAAGGCTTGCTTACGTCGTGCGAAAACGTTTCGGTATATTCTGAGGTCAAGCCCGATCCGCCCATAGAGCTTATCGCGCAGGGCCTGAAGTTTTTGTCGGACTGCGACGCGGACGTCGTAGTTGCTGTCGGCGGAGGTTCTTCGATAGACGCGGCTAAATCCACAATTCATGTTGCAAGAAATTATTTAAAGAAACATATACGCCTTATTGCCGTTCCCACAACGAGCGGAACAGGCTCAGAAGTTACGCAGTTTGCGGTAATTACCGATAAACAGGCGGATAAAAAGATACCGCTTGTAGACGAGTCGCTGCTGCCGGAAATGGCGGTGCTTTCAAGCGAGCTTACAGAGAGCGTTCCTCCGGCTGTTACGGCGGACACGGGCTTTGATGTGCTGACGCACGCGCTTGAAGCTTATGTTTCGGTAAACGCTAACGAGTTTTCCGACGCGCTTGCCGAAAAATCCGTAGAGCTGTTCTCGGATTACATGGTAAGAGCTTATAAAGACGGTCATGACCTTGTCGCAAGAGAAAAGATGCACACGGCGTCCTGTCTTGCAGGTATTGCCTTTAATGAAGCAAGCCTCGGACTGAATCACGGCATTGCCCATGCTCTCGGCGCACATTTCCATATTCCGCACGGCAGAGCAAACGCGATAATGCTTCCGCACGTAATACGCTACAATGCGGAGCTTGATATTAAATTCTGCGTAAAGAACGCTTGCCCGACCGCGGATAAGCTTGAAGGACTTGCGCGCAGACTCGGCTATCCCGCAAACAGCCCCGATATAGGCGTAAGAAACATGATACATAAGATAAAGGAGTTCCAGCGCTGGCTGAATATCCCCACAACTCTCGGAGAAGCCGGAGTTACAAAGGCTGATTTTGAAAAGGCTGAGCCTCATATAATCGCAAGCGCGCTTGCAGACGCCTGCACCGCGTCAAATCCCAGAAAACCTAATGAAAAGGACGTTGCGGAGATACTTTCAAAGGTCGCAAAGTTCTGATTTTAACTGCAAAAAAATGAATTGTGCGCGCCGGAAGAGTGTTTGGTATTTAAACCTTACTTTTCCGGCGTATAATATATGTAAAGATGCAGCCGGACGCGGATTTTCGCTTTTGTTTGTCAAACTGCGGTAATTTCCGGGGCGTGCGTTAATATAAATGTTGTAATTTGTCTATTGACAAGCAATATACTTTGGAATATAATGTATTTCGGTCAGAAAACAGCGGCTTTCTTTAATGGCTCTGTATGAGAATGGGGGTTTGGAAATGTTAGAGAAAGTTATGGATATGCTCGCAAAGCAGCTCCGTGTTGATGTAAACACTCTCGATCCCGACACGAACATCGTCGAGGATCTTTGCGCGGACTCGCTTGATATAGTCGAGATGCTTATGGCGGTTGAACAGAAATTCGGCATCACCGTTTCGGACGAAGAGGCAATGCAGCTCAAGACAATCAGAGATGTAGCCGATTTTATCGAAAAGAAGATCTGAAATAAAAAGTTCTTCGCCAAATGAACAAACTGTTTTCGGGAATGTTTCGCCTTGGGTGAATAACGGCGTTGTATTCCCGTTTTCATTTTGGGTATAATATTTTTGATATTCTCTTTAATTAAGTTAAAACGCAGGAGAAAATATAAATATGACAGATAAAAAAAGATTCGTATATGCCGATAACGCGGCGACGACGTGCGTTCACCCGGAGGTTCTTGCAAAAATGCTGCCTCTTCTCGGCGATATTTTCGGAAATCCCTCAAGCCTCCATGCAAAGGGCAGACAGGCTAAGGAAATGATCGACGAGGCAAGACTCAGTATGTCAAAGATACTCGGCTGCGAGTCAAAGGAGCTTTTCTTTACAGGCTGCGGTTCGGAGTCGGACAACTGGGCGATCAAAGGCGCGGTTGAAAGCTATATAGAAAAGAACGGCGGTAAAATGCCGCATATAATCACGACGACTATCGAACACCATGCCGTAATGCACACCTGCAAGGCTCTCGAAAAGAAGGGCGTTGAGGTTACATGGGTGGGAGTTGACGGCGACGCCGTTGTAAATCCCGACGATATAGTTGCGGCACTGAAAGAGAACACCTGCCTTGTTGCGGTAATGCTTGCAAATAACGAGGTCGGAACAATAGAACCCGTTGCTGAGATAGTAAAGAAGGTAAGGCAAGCCGGTTCAAAGGCGCTTATCTTTACAGACGCAGTTCAGGCTGTCGGACACATTCCGGTAAACGTAAAGGAACTCGGCGTTGATATGCTCTCGTTCTCCGGACATAAGTTCAGAGCACCAAAAGGCGTCGGTGGACTTTATATAAAGAGCGGAACTGTCATAAAGAACCTTATCGACGGCGGCGGACAGGAACGCGGCAAGAGAAGCGGCACGGAAAATATGCCCGGTATCGTGGGCATGGCTGCGGCTCTGGAAATTGCCGACAGAGAGATAAAGAAAGACAATTTAAGACTTGTAAGCCTGAGAGACCAGCTTATAAACAGAGTGCTTGCGCTGCCGCATACAAGACTTACCGGACACCCGACAAACAGACTTCCGGGCACGGCAAGCTTTACTTTTGAGTATGTCGAGGGCGAGTCAATGCTGCTCATGCTGGATATGGCAGGCATTTGCGTGTCAACCGGCTCCGCATGCTCGTCAAAATCGCTTGAACCGTCCCACGTGCTGCTTGCAATGGGGCTTCCGCATGAAATAGCCCACGGATCGCTTCGTGTGTCGCTGTCGCATGAAACAACACAGGAAGATATAGATTATCTTGCCGAAAATATAATAAAGGTTATTACAAGACTGAGAGAGATCTCACCTCTCGGCAGAGAATAATCCTTAAAATACAAGACAGGAGAAAAATTATGCTGTATTCCGAAAAAGTAATGGATCATTTCACTCACCCGAGAAACGTCGGTGAAATTCCGGACGCGGACGCCGTAGGAGAAGTAGGCAACGCAAAGTGCGGAGATATAATGAAAATATATATGAAGATCGAAAACGATGTTATAGTCGATATAAAGTTTCAGACTTTCGGCTGTGCGTCGGCAATAGCGACTTCCTCCATGGCGACAGAGCTTATAAAGGGCAAAAAGGTAGAAGAGGCGCTTGAGCTTTCAAATAAAGCCGTTGTCGAGGCTCTCGACGGACTTCCGCCAGTAAAGGTTCACTGTTCGGTGCTTGCCGAGGAGGCAGTCAAGGCTGCGATTCTCGACTATTATAAAAAGACCGGACGCGACACGACCGAGCTTGAAAAACAGTGCGCGGCTTCCTGCGCTCACTGCGACGCACACGGCGATCACGAGTAATTTAAATTTCTGATTATCGGAGAATGACATTATGAAAAAGTTGTACATCGGCTGCGACCATGCCGCACTTCACATGAAAAACGACCTTATAGGCTATCTTAACGATAAGGGCTATGAAATTGAGGACGTCGGACCTTACACTCCCGAAAGCGTTGACTATCCGGTATACGCAAAGAAAGTATGCGACAAGGTGCTTGCGGATAAAGGATCTCTCGGCATACTCATCTGCGGAACGGGAATAGGAATGTCCATTGCCGCAAATAAGGTAAAGGGCATACGCGCGGCTGCTGTCAGCGAAGTTTTCAGCGCGATAATGACAAGAAAGCACAACGATGCAAACGTTCTGTGCATGGGCGCAAGAGTTATCGGCATAGAAACGGCAAAGATGATTGCCGACGGTTTCCTTGAAGCCGAGTATGAGGGCGGACGCCATCAGAAACGCGTCGATATGATAACGGAGCTTGAAAACGCATAAGTTTTTGAGATAAAAGACAAAAATAATATTTTCCGCGGCACCTTATACTGCCGCGGTTTTAAGTCTGTTCGCAAATGTCTGTTTTTTGAATTATAAGCGGAAAGGAGTGCGCCGGCTGTTGAACGTGTACGATTTTGACAAAACCATACTGAACGCAGACAGTACCGAAAAATTCTATTTCTATTGCTTAAAACGCTATCCTGAGATTTTAAAACATCTGCCTGCGACCGCCGCCGCATTTTTTAAGTTTATTATCGGAAAGACCGATAAGACGGCGTTCAAGCAGGTAATGTACAGGTTTCTGCGCGAAGTTCCGGACATTGACGCGGCTGTTGAAGATTTCTGGGATAAGAATATACACCGTGTTTTTGACTGGTATAAAAGAGATCACAAGGACGGCGACGTTGTAATTTCGGCGTCACCCGAATTTCTGCTTGAACCTGTTTGCAAGCGCCTCGGAATAAAGAACCTTTTGGCGTCAAGAGTCGATAAAAAGACCGGCGAATACACCGGAACCAACTGCTGGGGACAGGAAAAGGTCAACAGATTCAGAGAAAAGTTCGGCGACGCAAAAATAGACGTTTTCTGCTCGGATTCTCTGTCCGACACGCCGCTTGCAATGCTTTCGGATAAGAGATATATAGTAAGACCCGACGGGAAGCTTGTCGACTGGGATTCGTACAAACCTCCGTTTTTAAAGCGCATTTTAAAGAATATATTTTCGCGCCAGTTCGGAATGTATGCCGCGATAGGCGTTGTAAACGTTGCGGTCTGCGTTGTGTTCGCACATCTTTTCAGCAAGGTTTTCGGAGCAAACATCGGGTTTATTATCGGGTATCTTATAAGCCTTTGCGGAGCGTATCTGCTGAATACTAAGTATAATTTCAAAATGCCGCTAAGTTTTGCGAGATTTCTGGGATTCTGCTTTTCGTATATCCCGAATTTCGTGGTGCAGAACGCCTGTGTAATAATTTTGTATAACGGACTTCATGTAAACCATATAATTACATACATACTGTCTGCCATGATAAGCGTTCCGCTGACCTTTGCGGTAATAAAGCTTGTTTTCGGCTGTAAATAATATAAATATGCGGAGTGTACATTCAATATGTACGCTTCGCTTTTGTTTTGTACGCGTGTTTCGGCGCGATACCGCAAAATGATACAGCTTATTCGGACGAACTTTTGATACAGACGGCGAAATTTGTATTTTTTGTGTCTTTAAAATCGCAATGACGCATTTTGCGGCGAACGGTTGTTCTTGAAGTGCGGCTTTAAATAAGGTATAATTTTCATGAAATCAAAATCAAAGGAATGATTAAAACATGAGAAAGATACCGAATGTGGGATTTATGTGCGTCGGAGAAAGCGCGCTTGAGCTGTCGGGCGCGATATGCTGTGCAGGAAAGCTTATGGAGATACTTAAAGGCGGCGGATATTCCGTCGGAGGCTGTTATTCGTGCATGACGCCGGCACTTCAGAAAGAAAACATTAAGTCAAGGCTAAGACAACTGTGCGAGGTGAACGACCTTGTTGTGACGGTAGGCGCGGAAGGCTTCGGCAAAAACGACGTGATCCCCGAAATAACCGAGAGCGTGTGCAAGAGAAAAGCCGAATACTTTTCATATTGTCTGAGCCGTGCCGACGGAGCATTTTCTTCGGATAACGGCACTTATACCGACGGAACCTCAGCGCTCAGCTCAGGAAAATGCGACGCTCTCTGCCCGTCGCGCGCGACTGCCGGTTTCTGCGGCAATACGCTTGTCATAAATCTTCCCGACGATCCGTTTGCGGCACGTAAACGCCTGTGCGCAATACTGCCGTCGATTGCTTTTGTCATAAACCGCGGACTTGAGTTCAGATCAGCTGCAAAACAGCGTTAAAAATGTACATTTTCATGCCCGATCCGGTATATTTGCCGTTTCGGGTTAAAATTTTGCCGAAAATAACAATTTATTTACATAAATTACACCGTTAGTTAACCAAATACAATTATTTTAAGAATATAATTAACACTGTAAGAAACAAATTTGAACTTTTTTACAAACAGGACATTTTGAGAGGGAGGAATTTAAAAATGGGACTTAAAATACTCATTGCCGACGACGATACCAACATCTGCGATCTGCTCAAACTTTATCTTGAAAACGAGGGTTATGAGATAGTTACCGCAAACGACGGAATAAAGGCTCTTTCGGCATTCAAAATATACGAACCGGATCTTGTGCTGCTTGACATAATGATGCCGAGAAAAGACGGCTGGCAGGTATGCAGAGAGATAAGAGAAATGTCCTCAAAGCCTATCATTATGGTAACGGCGAAGGGCGACGTATTCGACAAGGTACTCGGACTTGAACTGGGTGCCGACGACTTTATAACAAAGCCGTTTGACATGAAAGAGGTTTCGGCGCGCGTAAAGGCAGTGCTCAGACGTTACTCGGGTCATGACAACGACGACAGCGAGGTTATAAAGTTTGATAACCTTGAAATAAGCCTTCAGAAGTATGAGCTTAAGCTTGCGGGCAAAGCCGTTGATATTCCTCCTAAGGAACTTGAACTGCTTTACTTCCTTACTTCAAATTACAACAGAGTATTCACGCGCGATCAGCTTCTCGACAAGGTATGGGGATTTGACTATCTCGGAGATTCGAGAACCGTTGACGTTCACGTAAAGAGACTCAGAGAAAAGCTTGAGGGCGTATCCGACAAATGGACGCTCAAGACGGTATGGGGCGTAGGATATAAGTTTGAACTGCTCCAGCAGTAATAAAAACAAATTACGCACCGCGTAAAAAAACAGAAAAACAACAGCCTGGTACGATTGAAAAATATCTTTCATACCGGGCTGTATTTTTTTTGCATATTTTAAAAGCGTATCAGAGCCATTTTTTCTTTTTGAAGTACCATATAAGCCAAACTGCTATTGCCGCGCTTACGAGAATTACCGCAGGGTAGCCGTATTCCCACGAAAGCTCGGGCATACCGCGGAAATTCATACCGTACCAGCCCGCAATAAGCGAAAGCGGAAGAAAAATCGCCGTGACAATGGTAAAGATCTTCATAAGCTCGTTCTGGCGTATCGAAAGCTGCGACTGATATGCTTCAAGCGTCTGGCTTACGGCTTCTTTCAGATAAATTACGGAGTTTATGTATTTGTCCGTGCGTAAGCTCAGGATTTCAAATCTGCGGCACAGTGTTTCGGACAGCAAGCCGTTTCGGTTTTCCGCCGTTTCGTCAAAGATAGAGTTGAGCTGTTCGTAATATCTTTTTATGCGGAGAAGCTTGCGGCGGTAGTGCGATATTTTTTTTAAGACTTTGCCGCTGTCGGACGGATTTTCAAGAAACTCGGTCTCGCGGTTGTCTATCTCGCGTTCAAGAGAGTCGAGATAAACAGTGTCGGATTCAAGCATATATTCAAAAAATGCGGTCAAAGTCTGTCCGCAGTCGGCTATGCCGTCATCAAGAACCGAATTTAAGATGCTTTCCGTGCGCACAAGAGCCTCGGTCTCACAGATAAAGAAAAGGTTTTCTTTGCCGAGATATACCGTGACTTTCGGATTTCGGACGCTGCTTTTGCGTATGTCGCAGCAGTCAAATGTCATAAGAGTATAGTCCGCAAAGCTTTTGAAATTTTCAGTGCGCGGCTCTGTAATGCTTTTTATAACTTTTTCACCGAGGCAGTCCGAAAGACCGGACAGAGCCGATAACGATACCGCTTTTATCATAGTGCAATATCTCCTTTTGAATTTTTCTGAATGAACAGATCGTCGTTTCCGAGCTTTGTCAGCGTAAGCGCAGTGCTTAACAGTATGTAAAAGCTGTTTTCGGGAACGTCGAAGTCCGGAATGTACTCATCTTTTATTTTGCGTATGCGGTAAAGGACGGTGTTTCGGTGGGTGAACAGCTTTTCGCAGGTTTCTTTGAGAGAATGGCGGCAGGATATGTACGTGTAAAGCGTAAGACAAAGCTCGGTGCCTGCGTCCTTGTCGGCAAGATAAAGCTTTTTTACGCCGGGATCCATCGGAAAACCGTTTTGTTCAAGCTCTTTTAAGAGAATTATCAGAGAATATCTCTCGCATTGTTCCGTAAAGGATTCGTAGTGACCGTGAGACAGAAGGTAGTTAAGCGCTTTTTGCGTAAAAGCGTACATCTGCGGCAGCGTGAAAAGATCCTGTATTTTTTCCGAGATTACGGTTTTCAGTCCGTATTCCTCCGAAAAACGGCACAGCTTTGAAATTCCGTGCTCCTTATGAAGAAATATAATAAGATTTCCTTTATATATAAACGGGTGGCTGCCGTGAAAGAATGAGTTTAAGTTCTGCATTATCCGTTCGCTGCCGATGTCAGAGGACGCAGTGCCGTCGGAAAATGCGCACAGTGCAAAGCGTTCAGGATTAAATCCCGAAAGATATGTTGACTGTGCTCTGAGTTCAAATTTCCGCCTGTCGGAAAACTCTCCGTCTATAAGCTCGCGCAGTACCTGTTCCGCAGTACCCGAAGAAGATCCGGAATCTTTGCCGTATTCGCCGTACATCTGCTTTGAAACAATGCTGTCGGCAAAGGACAAAATGTCGTCGTCCGGCTTTTCAAACTCCGGATCCGGATACACGAGTATAATGTTTCCGAGCGACGCACCGTTATAAAAAAGCGTGCTTATGCGAAGCGTTTTGCCGTTGTATTCACATTCAAACGGCGCGGCGGATCCGTTTTCGGTGCGTGACGATATTATACTGCTTAAATCAAACGGCAGCTCGCTGTGATTGAGTGCGGTTTTAAACTCGCGGCTGTGCGGCACCGTGTCCGGCGTAAAGCTTGAAAGTATCATAAAAGCGTCGTCGGTTACGAGTATGGGCGCGCCGAACAGTCCGCCGATGTTTTTTATAAGCTCCGAAAGCGTGGGACTGTCAATGAATATATCTGTAAGCGTTTGCCTGTCCATGTTCTTTCTCCGTTTCTTTGTTTGTGCTGTCGGCACAACAGACTGCACTTTAATTATACCGCCGTATTCTTGAAAAATCAAGGCTTTTGATTATAATAGTATACGTAAAAAGAAAAAAGAACAAGGTTTAAAGAGCCTTGAGATAAAAAACGGAGATGATTCCGATGTGTAGATTTGAAGTGCAAAACGCATAAAACAAATCAGGGTGCTTGAATTTGCAGCACAAAGAAAGACAATTTCGGAGGTATTTACCATGTTTGAACTCAGACCTTATAACAAGAATAATAAAGTTTACAATCCTTTCCGCGAAATGGAAGAGTTTGAAAAGAACTTCTTTACGACGCCGTATTCATTCTTTGACGGAGCAATGGAAAGTTTCAAGACCGATATAAAGGACGAAGGCGACAGATATGAGCTTGAAGCCGATATGCCGGGCTTTGAAAAGAAGGATATTCACCTTGACATAAACGGCGACGTGCTTACCGTAAGCGCAGAACGTCATTCGGAACACGAAGAGAAGGACAAGAAAGATAAATACGTCCGCTGCGAACGTTCCTACGGTTCGTATTCAAGACAGTTTGATTTGTCAAACGTAAAGTCAAACGAGATTACGGCGAAATACGACAACGGCGTTCTCAAAATTACGCTGCCCAAGAAGAAGGAAGAACTTCCCGAATCGAGAAGACTTGAAATTGAATAAAGCTTTCGGGTGCAGAACCTTAAAGCGTGCTGAATAATCAGCTCCGGTGTGCCGTACCATATACGGTGCGCCGGAATTTTTTTGCGCTTTTATCCGAATTTCACGGCTATATTCCGGACTTTCGCATTTCGGACGGAGCGCAGCCGAGATTGGCTTTGAAAACGCGGTTGAAATACTGTACCGAACAGAATCCGCATTCAAAAGCCGCGTCGGAGATGCTGTGATCTTTATTTTTTATAAGCCTTATGGCATGGCGCAGTCTTACAAAGGTGACATAATCGAATACCGTTGTGCCGGAAAGATTTTTAAAAGCGCGGCAAAGCTCAAAGCGGCTCATGTTGCAGCGCTGTGCGATGTCGTTCAGCGACAGACGGTCGCGGAAATTTTCGTCAATATATTCTACTGCCGGTTGTATTTTCCGCAATTTATCGGTTTCGCTTATGTCCTCGCTTTCCGAAAGGCCGTTTCTTTCCATAAACGCGCAAAGCGTGTAAATTCCTGCTTTGATGTACTTTTCATATCCCTTTTGCTTTTCGCGGCTCTCGCGTATAAGGCTGTCCGCAATTTCCCAAAGCTCGGAACCGCAGGGGCATATTATGTACGGCGCTCTTTTGTTTCTGCTTATAAATTCCGAAAAATTCTGCGAAAACGAAGTGTCCGTATCGGTGTACTTTTCGGTTTCAGACTGGATAATTGTAATATCGACGGATTTTCCGGGAAATATCCTGTGAATGACGCGGCAGTTTATAAGAATAATGCTGCCTTTTTCAAACACGGCTATCTTTCCGGCAACCGAACAGCTGATCTTTCCGGAATTTACCCTTACAATTTCTATGCTGTCGTGTATATGCAGCGTGTTCCAGTTAATGTGTTTGTTGGTATTTGTGTTTATGTCGTTAATTCGTGTAAAAAGCGACGGCAGATTGAAACGTATTGTTTCGCGGTTTTGTATCGTACTCATTTTATACCTCTGTTTTGCAATATAGTGCAACTATTCGGCAATATATGTGTTGAAAAGCGCAATGCAGTTATATATAATACATAATATCACGGCTGTACTGCGGCGTCAAGCCGAAATCATAAAAAGCCGTGAAAACAGATCTGTACAAGGAAACGGAGAAACACAAAATGGCTGCATTGTTTATATTCGTTATACTTTTAATGAGAATAATCCAGAGCGTATTCAGCAAGAAAGGTTCGCTTAAACTGCCGTCCGGCAAAACGGCGTACATACATTATATTTTTCTGCAATTTGCGTCGTCGTCGCTTTTTTCGCTGATTGTCATGTTCGGCGGAAAAATCAAGTCAGAAACTGTACTTCCGACGCTTGCCGTTGCCGCGTGTTCGGGGTGTTTTTTGGCGTTCAATATGCTTTGCGGAATAAAGGCGCTTGACGGAGGAACGGTGGTTCTAAACTCTATTTTCGGCACGTCCGGAATTATTATTCCCTGCGCACTCGGCGCACTGTTCCTTAATGAAAGTATGTCGCTTATACAGGTGTTCTGCATTGCGGCTGTTATATTTTCCGCAGTGCTGCTTGTGGATTCGTCGAAAAAGATCAAGGGAAACTTCACGCCCGAAACGCTGTTCTGGCTTCTCGGTTCGTTTGCGTCAAACGGCGCGGTCATGTTCTGCCAGAAAGTTTTCGGATTGAAAGTTGAGGGCGGAAACGTCGCGTTCTTTTCGCTTTTGACATTCCTCGTGCCTGCGGTCATGCTCGGAGGAGCATTTGCTGTGCTTAAATTTAAAAGCATAAAAACGGAAAGTGAAGAGCAGAGCGAATTTCCGGGATTGCTGTATCTGTATGCCGTTCTGCTTGCGCTTGCGGTGTTTGTGATACAGCAGCTTGCCACGACTCTTACGCCCATGCTTTCGTCGGCTGTGCTGTTTGCCTGGATAAACGGCGGTGCGACGATAATTGCAGCGATTGTGGGCGCTGTCGTATTCGGCGAAAAGATAACGGTAAAAACCGCAATCGGAATAGCCGTCGGAATAGCGGCGCTTGTGATGATTTAAAAAAGATACGTATATATAAAACTACCCGGTGCTATGGAAAGCATCGGGTTTTGTGTGTTGAGAAATTTGTTTTAAGAATTGTTTTCGGGGAATGTGTTTTCGATAGCCTCGGCTGAGATTGAAACTCTGTGCTTTCTGTCCGTAACTTCGGGGTGATTGTGATTCTTGAGCACGGCTTTCAAAAGTATCGGGCAGAGTATCGAAGAGCATATTATAAGGAAGATTGTCGCAACAAGCGGATCTATTCCGGCAAGCGTTCCCGATTTGTCGTACCAGATAAGCGACTGACCTGCCGCGTATACCGCAAGTGCGACCTCGCCGCGCGCTATCATTCCGCAGCCGATTGTGAGCGAATCGCGCGCGTTATATTTAAAGCACTTTGCCGCGCTTCCGCAGCCGACGATTTTTGCAAGCACGCCGACAACCACAAATACAAGGGCAAACAGAAGTCCCGAAAGTCTGAAGTTGCTGAAATCAGCGCTTATTCCTATATATGAGAAGAACATTGGCGTGAAAATCATGTAGCCGCTGACAACGACCTTGCGGTCGACGAAAGAGGTGTCGTCAAGACCGCTGAGCATAAGACCTGCCATATACGCGCCGGTAATTGCGGCAATTCCGAAATATTTTTCCGCGCAGTATGCGTAAATAAGGCACATTGAGAGCGCGAAGATGCTGGTCCTGCGTTTATGCGGATATGTATGTACAAGCATATCGAAAATCTTGCGCAGAATGTATCCGAATCCCACGCTGAATACAAAGAACATCGCGGCTTTAAGCAGCGTTTCTCCGACGTGACCGCCGCCGTTGAGACCGGTTATAATGCTGAGCGCTATAATTCCGAGTACGTCGTCGATTATTGCGGCACTGAGTATCGTCGTTCCGACTTTTGAGTTAAGCGCGCCAAGCTCGCGCAGAGTTTCGACCGTAATGCCTACGCTTGTTGCGGAGAGTATCGCACCTACAAAGAGGGCGTTCATGAGCATTTCGTGCGAAAGCGCATTTTTGGGCCAGCCCATGAAAAACAGCGATGTGAAAGCGCCGAGCGCAACCGGCACAAGCACGCCGACAGAGGCAATCGCCGTTGCTGCGGCACCGCTTTTCTTCAGTTCCTTGAAGTCTGTTTCAAGTCCGCTTGAAAATAGTATGAATACAACACCTATCTGCGAAAAGCTTTGCAAAACTTTCATTTCAATGTCCGTCGGTGCGATAAGCCCTTTGAATGAGCCGAGATGTAAATGTCCGGCTATCGCAGGTCCGATTAAAAGTCCCGCGATTATCATGCCTACAACCTGCGGCAATCCTATCTTTCTTGTGAACATTCCCAACAGCTTTGTCGCAAGCAGTATTATCGCAACATCAAACAGTATGTTCATTACGTCAAATTCCATTTTTTGGCGCCGTCCTTTCTCTTTTTTGTCCGCCGTATATTATACTACCTATTTGTTACAAAGTCAAGCAAATAAGAATACGCGAAGGACGCGCGCTTTCTTTTTAAAAAGAAAGCTGCAAAGAAAACGGCAGCCCTTAATTTAGAACAGAA
>CAKSEL010000013.1 GCA_934446675.1 uncultured Eubacteriales bacterium | reverse complement strand
CTTGTGCGTAGCCAGTATTCATTAGGGCTATGCCCGAAACTGAAATACCCCCCGTTTTACGGGGGGATGTTTATTGCTTTTTTCGGCGCAAAACGGCATAAATGCGCGGTGTTGTTTGAATTTTCTTTGAATTTTTGCGGTTTTTTGAAAAATTGCTTGACAAAGATGCGCGTTTGTGATAGAATTATCCTACCTCTGTTGGAGAGTTTTTTTGTTGTGCCCTTTTTTTGAGCACGCATGAACTCCATGTCGAGGGAGGTAAAACATTTATATTTACCGGGAGGTGTACAAAATGAGAGTGAAAATCACACTCGTTTGCTCAGAATGCAAACAAAGAAATTACGACACTACCAAGAATAAAAAGAACGATCCGGATCGTCTTGAGTTCAAGAAGTATTGCCGTTTCTGCCGTAAGCATACCCTGCACAGGGAATCCAAGTAAGGTAAAGGCTGAAAGGAGGAAAAACAATGGCAGAGGAAACAACAAAGAAGTCCGGGAGAATTTCCAAGTTTTTCAAGGACTACAAGAGCGAATTCAAAAAGATAGTATGGCCCGAATGGAATGACACTCTTCGTCAGAGCGGAGTGGTAATTGCGGCGATCGTAGTAGTCGGCGCGGTTATATTCTGTCTCGACACGGCATTCTCCACGCTGCTCACAAAGCTCGGCGAGCTTGTATGACATTAAAAGCGTAAAGGAGTAATATTATGTCTAACGAAGCACAGGCACTCTGGTATGTGGTTCATACTTACTCCGGCTATGAAAACAAAGTCGCCGAAAACATAAAGCGAATGGTTGAAAGCAGAAATCTCGGAGATCTTATCTTTGAAACCAGAATACCCACGGAAATCGTAGTCGATACTCAGGAAGAGGCTGACGATTATCTCGATCCTGCCGAAGACGACGGGGAAGAGGTTTCCGAGGACGATTATTTTGACGGCGAAGATGAGGACGACGAGTCCGGAGAAGCAAAGAAGCGCAGGAAAAAGACCAAAGAGAAAAAGCCGACGGAGCATAAGATGTTTCCGAGCTATGTTCTCGTAAAAATGATCATGAACGACGAAAGCTGGCACGTTGTAAGAAACATACGCGGCGTTACGGGTTTCGTAGGTCCCGGATCAAAGCCGGTTCCGCTGACAGATGACGAGGTTTCGGCGCTCGGCGTTGACGTTCGCGTGCGCAAGCCCGAATACACGGTTGGCGACAGCGTAATTGTCGTTGCCGGATTTCTTGCAGGCTCTATCGCAACCGTAAAGGAGATAGACGAAGCCGCAGGAAGAATCAAGGTCGCAGCACTCATCAACGGCAAGGAAACAAACGTTGATATGAGCGCGTCGGAAGTAGAACCGCTCAAAGACTGATTTAAGAAAATCAAAACTATCGCACTTTGCACGCAAAACGCCGCATCTGTGTAATTGCCGCACGGCGGTGAATATGTTGATTATGCGTGCATGAGATGCCGATTATGAAAAATAACCGGTATCGGTGGGAGGGACAAGTTCCCGAAATTCTTTTTTACCACATTTGGAGGTGTAAACAAAATGGCAAAGAAAATAACAGGTTATATCAAGCTTCAGATCCCCGCAGGAAAGGCTCTTCCCGCACCGCCCGTAGGTCCGGCTCTCGGTCAGCACGGCGTTAACATCGCGGGCTTCTGTAAAGAGTTCAACGAAAGAACAAAGGCAGATATGGGACTTATAATCCCCGTAATCATCACCGTTTACGCAGACCGTTCTTTCACATTCGTTACCAAGACTCCTCCCGCAGCTGTTCTTATAAAGAAGGCTTGCGGCATTGAAACCGCTTCGGGCGAACCCAACAAGACCAAGGTTGCGTCCATAACCAAGGAGCAGGTTAAGAAAATCGCCGAAACCAAGATGCCCGACCTCAACGCCGCTTCCATCGAGGCTGCAATGAGCATGATTGCAGGTACTGCCCGCAGCATGGGTATCACTGTGGTTGACTAAGGGAGGTACAGGAAATGAATAAGGGTAAGAAGTATCAGGAGAGCGCAAAGCTCATAGATAAAACAAAGCTTTATGACACCGCAGAGGCTCTTGACATGGTTTGCAAGACCTCAAAGGCAAAGTTCGACGAAACCGTTGAAGTACACATCAAGCTCGGCGTTGACTCCCGTCACGCAGACCAGCAGGTAAGAGGCGCGGTTGTACTTCCTCACGGAACAGGTAAGACCGTACGCACGCTCGTTTTCGCTAAGGGCGATCACGCTAAGGAAGCAGAAGCTGCAGGCGCAGATTTCGTAGGCGCTGAAGAACTCGTAGCAAAGATCACCGGTGAAAACTGGTTCGATTACGACGTAGTTATCGCAACTCCCGACATGATGGGCGTTATCGGTAGACTCGGTAAGGTTCTCGGTCCTAAGGGACTCATGCCTAACCCTAAGGCAGGTACCGTAACAATGGACGTTGCCAAGGCTGTTAACGAGGCTAAGGCAGGTAAGATCGAATACCGTCTTGATAAGCAGAACATCATTCACTGCCCGGTAGGCAAGGCATCTTTCGGCGCTGAAAAGCTCGCCGAGAACTTTGACACACTCCTCGGAGCTGTTGTTAAGGCTAAGCCGGCTGCCGCTAAGGGTCAGTACATCAAGACCTGTGCTGTTGCATCGACTATGGGTCCCGGTATCAGAGTTAATACCGCAAAGTACCTTTAATTAAAGGCTTATATCAGAAAAGATACATTCCCGGTCGGCGACGGCCGGGTTTTTCTGACTTAAAAAGACGCGGTTTGCGGTAGAATTTATTGCAATGCTGCCGAAAGGAGTGCAGGGACGTTGAACGGATATGTTACGGTGCTTAAAGAATATGCGGAAGATGAGTTCACCGAAAAAAAGTCGGTTTTTATCTCATACGTAAAACGCGTAGATGACGAGGACGGCGCAAAGCGCTTTATCTCGGAAATAAAGCAAAAGCATAAGGACGCGACGCATAACGTCTATGCATATATACTCAAAGACACCAGAATAGCACGGTTTTCGGACGACGGAGAACCGTCGGGTACTGCCGGTATGCCTGTGCTTGAGGTCATAAAACGAGAGGGACTTACGGGAGTGTGCGTAGTTGTGACGAGATATTTCGGAGGTATACTGCTGGGTGCCGGAGGACTTGTAAGAGCCTATGCAAAGGCTGCAAAGCTCGGAATTGACAAAGCAGGCACGGCAAGATTTACCGAACATACAAAATTCAGCGTTAATTTAAGTTACAGCGAATATCAGAAACTGTCAAACGACGCGAGCAAATACGGCTGTACCGTAATCGACACCGAATATGCGCAGGACGTGAGCGTTACTCTGTCGTGCAGCGAGGAAAATCTCGAAAAATTCAAAGCCTATGCCGCCGATATTACCGCAGGTAAGGCAAAAATACAAATTCTCGGCAAAATATTCGCACCCGAAACTTAAATTGCGGCGTGATTTGCACATAAAAAGCAAGTTTTGCCCCGAAACGGAGAAATTTATGGTAGTTTTAATATCCGGAGCGTCGCACACAGGTAAAACCGTGCTTGCGCAGAGGCTGCTCGAAAAGTATAAGATGCCGTATCTGTCGATAGATCATCTTAAAATGGGACTTATCCGCGCAGGGTACACACATCTTACACCCGAAAGCAGCGACGCGGAGCTTACGGCGTATCTCTGGCCCGTGGTGCGCGAAATGATAAAGACCGCGATTGAAAATAAGCAGAACCTTATTGCCGAAGGCTGTTATATTCCGTTTGACCTGAAAAATGAGTTCGACGCGGAATATCTGAAGAATATAAAAAGCGTCTGCCTTGTAATGAGCGGAGAGTATATAAAAAATCATTTTGACGATATAAAAAAGTATGCGTCGGCAATTGAAAACCGCCTTGACGACAGCTACTGCACTGTGGAAAGCGTACTTCGCGACAACGCCGAAACGCTGGAAAAATGCAAAAAGTACGGCACGGAATATCTGCTTATCGACGGGGAATATAAGATTGATTTTGATATTTAATAAAAGAAAAATCCTCTGTATGACAGACTTTATCATGCAGAGGAAAATTTTTTGTGTATGCGCGCAGTGTTTTGCCGCGTTTTTTATGCAAACAGCAGATAATCGCTGACCTTGTAAATATCGCCCGCGCCCATGGTTATTATCATGTCGTCGGGCTGCGCGTTGTTCTGGATATATGCCGCGATTTCGGAAAAGCTGTCCATGCACTCGGCGTTTGGGATAAGCTCGGCAAGGTCGGCGGAGCTTATGTTGAAGATGTCCTTTTCGCGTGCAGGATAGATTTTTGCGCAGATAACCTTGTCGCAGTCGGAAAGGGCAGACGCGAAGTTGCCCAAAAGCGCCTTGGTGCGCGAATATGTATGCGGCTGGAAAACGCAGATAACTCTGCCTTTTGCAACTTTTTTGGCGGCGCTGAGCGTTGCGCGTATCTCGTCGGGGTGGTGCGCATAGTCGTCTATTACAAGCGCGCCGCAGGGCAGTGTGCCTATTCTCTCAAATCTGCGCTTTACGCCCGTAAATTCGCACAGACCTTTCTGTATAGCCTTTATATCAATTCCGCAGACGTGCGCCGCAAGTGCCGCCGCAACGGCGTTTGACACGTTGTGAAGTCCCGGAACGCAGAGTTCGGCTTTAAAAAGAAAACCCTGCTCCTTTGAATAAAGGTCGAATTTTGCAAAGCCCGTCGAGAGGTCGATATTCTGCGCGTAAAAGTCGGCGGACTTATTGTCGATTGAAAAATATCTTATGTCTGCGTTAGATAATTTGGCTGCCTTTACCGCATTTTTGCTGTCAAGATTTATAACGCCGATATTTACTCCGCCGCTGCCGGGGATATTGAGATATGTTGTAAAGGAATCAATAACCGCGTCGAGATTTTTAAAGAAATCCACGTGGTCAAGTTCGCAGTTGAGCACGACTTTGACGGTCGGGTGCATATGGTGGTACGAGTTTTTGTATTCGCAGGCTTCAAACGCCGCAATATCGCCGCTGCCGACTCTGTACATACCTCCGAGAGCCGGGAGAGCCGCGCCTGCAAGGATCGTCGCGTCGCTGTCTGATTCAAGCAGGATTTGTGCCAGAAATCCGGTTGTAGTGGATTTGCCGTGAGTTCCGGCAACGCCTACCGACATATTATATCCGCCCGTTACCATGCCTAAAAGATCGGCACGCGACAGAATACGCTTGTTCTGCGCTATTGCCGCCTTATAAACGGGATCGTCCTCGGATATTGCTGCGGTGAAAACAACGGTGTCGCAGCCGGAAAGATCGGCGTCGGACGCGGTGTAGTCTATGTGAACGCCGTTCTGCTCAAGCATATCGGTGATTTCGGAATGTTTGAAATCGTAACCCGAAACGCTTTTTCCGAGACTTTTGAGTATAAGCGCAAGCGACGACATACTTACGCCGCCTATGCCTATAAAGTAGACGTTCTTAATTGTGGAAAGATTGTTATTATCCGGCATTGTCAAAGCCGCCTTTCGTTTAATGAGTTGTTTTTTGAATAAAAATGCCGTATACGGCAGATACTACCGACGTTAGAATTTATTTTTCTGCGAAGGAGTATTGCTGCTATGGAAATTACAAGCGTAAAAATAAGAAAGACTTTCGATAATGAGCCGCTTAAAGCCGTTATGTCCGTGACTTTCGACGATTGCCTCGCCGTCCATGACGTTAAAATTATCAACGCCGGAGGCAGATATTTCGTTGTTATGCCCAGCCGTAAAAACGGCGCCGGCGAGTTTAAAGATACCGTTCACCCTATCAATTCCGATTTCAGAAAAAAGCTTGAAACTCAGCTTATACAGTACTATCTGGAAGAGCAAAGCTGACAAGGCGGTTGAGGTCTGTTTTGGGTGGAAACGGGAAATATTCTTCAAAGTGCAACTTTGTACTGACGCTTTTCTACGGAGAAAAGCTGTCGAAAAGCCGTTCGCGGCTCAGACGCCGCCGCGAAAGCGTGGCTCTATCTCCACACATCAAATTATTGTCGGTAAAACTGCCGCAAGCCTCCGAAATCCTAAATCTTCGCTCGCAGACGCTCCGCGCTGCTCGATAAGGGGTTTTGTACAAAGTTCCGGTTTTATCGGCAAAGTGTTTCTTTTTATATAATCTTACAGTCAACAGGACACGCTTTTCTGCCCAGCTCGCTTACGCGAGATGACTTTTACTAATATTAGTTTTATGTTTAGTAGGATAAAAGTGCGATATTGCTCTCAACTGCACTTGCGGTGACGTGACATGGCATAAAAGTTTGACATTATATTAACTGAGTTGTGTTTAGAAACCAACCCCATCCGCGCGCCTGTCGCGCGGCGATTTTGCCATAAGTTACACGGACGTACCGTAATAGCAAGGCGGTTATTTTGGTAAGGGCTTTGGGGGAGAAAAATATCTTAATTAGGGCAAAATCCTCCACGTAGCCACGCTTTCGCGGCGGCGTTTGAGCCGCGAACGGCTTTTGTTTACGCTCTTTAGAGCGCAACTTTTTCGCCGTCGAAAAGTTGGAGAATAGAGCTGCACATGGCAGTAAATTATCTTTTTAATGAAAAACTAAAATGAGTTCCATGCTTTCTCAAAGCATAAAAAACCCCCTGCGGTGCAAAGCAAGATCACACACCGGAAGATCGAATCAATGTCCATACACGTCCTTTGCCGATTTTGCTCAGCCCAGGTTTGCTTACGGCACATCACCCGTATCACTTAATGCTGCTCGGTTCCCCGCCTGACATGGTTCATGAGGAGTAATTGCGCAAGGCCCGAACCTCAACACAAAACCGACACGACAGGCTGTAAGAACACAGACCCTCAAGTCCGGAATCTATCCCTGCTTCAGCGGATTTCAGGTTCAGGACGCCGCTACTGCCCCGACTGGTGTGACCTTGCTTCATACCGCAAGAGTCATTGTACGCTTATTATGCCCTTGTAAAGGAAAGTATATCATATATTTATGCAAAAATCAAGAGGGCAACTACATATAAATAACGGAATTTTGCAAAAATATTGTAAATTACCCTCGTGAATTGTATTTTTATGTACCGTAACCGGATTTATTGTTGCTCGGTGCCGTTTTTGCCGGGTGCTGCGGAAATTTCGGGCTGTACCGGATCAGAAATCCTGCACGCCTTTTCTTTTTCAAGAAACAGGACAAATACGCCTACTCCGAGAGGAACGGCAATGATGCCGCATATCAGCGAAAGTACGGGTATGAGAGAAATAATCTTGTAAAGTGCAAGTCCGAGCGCAAGCTCCGTATAGTAACAGGGCTTGAGCTTAAAAGCGTGCCTTAAAACAAGCGAACCTATGATAAATCCGAGTATTACGGGAGACGCCGTAATTGCCGCGCCGTACAGGAATAAAACCAACAGTGCCGTGCGCAGTCCCACGCCGGTGATCATGAGAATTACCGAGGCAAGCGGAACGCATATAAGTACTGCAAGGCCTATTCCGAAAGCCTTTGCGTATTTCGAGAACGGAGCCGATGTGTATTTTGCGTCAACCTTGCTCCATACAGGCGTGAGCCACAGGAGAATGTATGCGGCAAGCAAAAGTCCGATAAAACCGAATGCCGCGCCTTTGAGCTCTGACAGTATGCCGGCTGCGGTGATACCGGCAGATTCTTTTGCTTCATCAGTGTCCTGCGTGTATGTCGGTTCGGTTACAAACGCGTCGGACAGCACAAAAGCCGGGGCGTTTATTTTTGCGTCGGAGTTGTAGTGGAGCTGTCCCGAAATGTCCGCCGTGTTTGAAATTGTAATTTCTTCGGCGCTTAAATAAAGGTTTTTGCCGATCCTGCCGTCAATTACAACGCTTTTTGCGGATATGTATGCGTTGCCGGCACAAACACCGTTTATTGTAACGGCGTTGCCCGAAGCAAATATATCGCGTCCGACATTTCCCGAAATGCTGACCGAGTTGCCGGCTGCAAAAACGTCTTTTTCGTAATCACCCGAAAGATTTATGCTGTAACCCGCAAGGAGTGCGTGTTCGCCGGTTCCTCCGGCTGTTACGTTGTAGCCTGCCGCAAAGAGTATGCCGTTTACGTCGGCGGTGCTGCCGGCGTTCTGACCTGCGGAGAAAGCAGAACCGTCAACGTCTTCCGAGATCATTTCTTCGGAAAAGCTGCTTTGTGCAAATGCGGTAAATGCAAGCGCAAACATGAGAAGTATTGCCAAGACAATTCTTTTTTTCTTCATTGTAATATTCTCCTTATGAAAAATATTTTTCTTACGCCGCTATTATATAACATAGTTCACATCTTGTCAACTTTTTGTACGGAATTTAATATATTATTTCGTCGGCGAGGAGCATTTGAGTGTACAGGGCAAAGAAAAAAGAGCAGTACGCTTAAAAATACTGCTCCGTCGGACTGCATTGAAACGTGTATTGCCGTCAGCCAAGCTCCGAAAAATCTATTTTCTTATCCCTGAAATAATACTCCCTGTCGTGTTCGCCTATTTCGCGGATAACTCTGCACGGGTTGCCGTATGCCACGCAGTTTGAGGGAATATCGCGCGTTACGACGCTGCCTGCGCCTATAACCGTGTTGTCGCCTATCGTAACTCCCGGCATTATCAGCGCGCCCGCGCCTATCCAGCAGTTTCTGCCGATATGAACGGAGAAATTGTACTGATAAGCCTTTTCGCGAAGTTCGGGAAGAATGGGGTGTCCTGCCGTTGCGACAACGACGTTGGGCGCGAACATTGTATAATCTCCGACGTAGATGTGCGTATCGTCAACAAGAGTAAGACCGAAGTTTGCATAGACGTTCTTGCCGAAGTGTACGTGTTTTCCGCCCCAGTTTGCGTGAAGCGGAGGTTCTATATAGCAGCCCACGCCTATCTCGGCAAACATTTCTTTTAACATCTCGGTGCGTTTTGCCGACTCTGTCGGGCGCGTCGCGTTGAAATCGTAGAGTTTGTCAAGGCATTTTTCCTGCTGCGCGGCTATTTGCTTGTCGGACGGGTTGTATATTTTTCCGGAATGCATTTTTTCTGCGTCTGTCATGATTATTTTCCTTTCTTTTGGGTTTTGCGCTTTGTATATACTTTGATTATATCACCGAAAAACCGTTTTTTCAAGGCGAGCCGGTGTAAACAAAGCATAAATAAAAGGGAAAGGGACGGCGAGAAACCGTCCCCCTCAAAAAAGAGAGTGTATGATGAATGAAATCCATCAACAAAAGTTAATTAAAGCTTGTAGAAATTGATACTGTCAACAACGTATGTATCTTCAAGCTCGGCAAGGTCAAATCTTATACCTGTGACTTTGCCTTTCCACTTCTCGTTGTTCTTTAAGTCGAATACGATAAGCGAATAGCCGTCCTTGTCAACTCCGAGAGTCTTGTAAGAGCAGGTTGCCTTGTAGTCTGCGCTGTAAGCGTCCATGCCTTCAACTTTGAAGAAGAACGTCGCGGTTGCTGCCGTTGTGTCGGGAAGCTTTGCCCTTACGGTTATGGTGTTGAATTTCGACGCTTCGTTGAGAACGTCGGGAACGGACTGGAACTGTATTTGAGGATCTTTTGTTCCGGGATTTGAAACCATGGTTACGGTCTTTGCCTTATCGTCGTAGGTTATTGAAACGTTATGGAAGCCTATGGCGTCAACCTGTGCTTTAGCAGAGAAATCAACTGTGTAAAGCGGTTTTGCGCTTTCGGGAATGGGATTTTTGTATTCGGGTCTTGAAGATGCTGCCGAGTTGTTCTTGGAAATATCTTCATTTGTTGCAATAAGCGGCAGACCGTCCTTTGCTATTAAGCGGATATAGTCTATTGTGTAGACGCCGTTATTGTTGGACGGGTCGAAACGAATGAAGTTTATAATGTCTTTCCACTCTTCGTTTGAGCTTGTGCTGTAGGTGAACAGCTTATATCCGTCGCCGTCGTCAACTGCGTCGTCAAAGGCACATCTGAGGGTCAGCTTTTCTCCGAGAGCGCCGTTCTTGTTTGTGGTGAAGTAAACAGTCGTTCCGTTGTCGACACCGTCAACCTTGTTGGCAAGCAGCTCATACTTCATTCTGATAACTATTTTTTCAACGTTGGCTGCGGTAAATGTGACGTTCTGGAGAATAATGCCGGGGTCATATCCTGTCCAGGCGGAGCTTGATGGAGTTGCGGCAAGATTAAGATTTCCGTCCGAAACGGTTGCGGTTACGTTGTTTGCTTTCCAGCCCTCGGTATCGCCCGCGATGTTGAACTCATATTCGCCAAGTTTGCGTTCATCGGCAATCTTCGAGAAGTCCTTGCCGCGTATGTCAATGTAAAATTCTTTGCCGTCAAAGGTATACTTGATTTTTGCATTGTCAAGAATGAACTTTGCGGGAAGTACGGGAATGTGGTCGTACAGATAGAACGCTTTTGCAAGTTTCTTTTCTGTTCCGTTTACAAGAGCCGTGTCGGAACCGGCGGTAAATACAAACTCGGTATCGTTCGCGGTCTTTAACAACAGTTTTCCGGTAAAGCGGTTCCACTCGTAGTAGAAGTTGCAGGCACTGTAAATGCCGTTTGAAGGATCGCCTGCGATGTAGATCTCGTTGTTTTCGGTATAGATGTGATCTCTGTCGATGTCAAGCTCCATGCCGTCAACCTTTGTTATAATGCTCTTGGTTTCGTACTTTAAGAACTCTATGGACTTTATCTGTACGTTTCCGACAGCCTCGATAGCGTCTATACGTATTGTATCTATGGTGTTTTTCCAAAGCTCGTTGGACTTCATGTCGAGCGTATAGGTCACAAAGTCGTCGCTCTTTGTTACGGGTGAGTATACGCCCTTGTTGGCATTCCATTCGGAATCGACGTTTGTTGTAAAGAATACGGTAAGCTGTGAGTTGACGTCGGATTTCATTGTAACGCGTATAACGTCTATTTCGGACGCCGGAGTGTCAAGCTTCGGAAAAATTCTGAACATCGGGTCGTTTGTGGACGCAGTGATGAGAAGTGCGCCGTCCTTTACCAGGAAGGTCGAGATGTTGTAGTATTCCCATGCCTTTACGTCAGCCTGTTCCTTGAACTCGTACTTTCTTACGACGGTTGCCGGAACTTCGGACGGTTCTTCTTCAAGCCATGAACGTATGGGAGTTCTGTTATCGTTGTAGAGCTTTGCAATTCTGTTGTGCTGGTTAATGGTAGGAACTATGTCGTCATGAACTTCGGGTGCGTCCGTGAACGCCTTTCTCCAGACGTCGGTATAACCGAAACCGTTAAGTCCGGACGGTGCGAGCCAGTGGCCTTCGCCAAACTCGTTCCATGTGCTGAAGTATATCGTCTTGTCCTGCCAGGACGTGCCTTTGTTCTGAGTCTTTAAGAGCGCCTTGTAATCCTCCATTACCTGTGCGTGCTGTTCGACGGTGGAAAGAGGAGTGCGCTTGTTTTCCCAGCCCATTATGTTGCGTCCCGTTGCAACGGTGGGAATAAACGCTATGTTCTTGTAGTTTTTGAGGTTCTTTATGGCGGTGTCGTTAACCTGCTTTAAGAAAGCGGGATCGTAAGATGAGCTGTTCCAGCCGTAAGCGACAAATGCGTCTGCGCCGAGAGATGCAATCTTCTGAACGTCGGCTGCGTTCTGCGCGCCATTGCTGAACAGAAGTATTATGTCGTCATAGCCGTAGTTCTTTATATCTTTTCTCATGAAGTCTATGACTTTCTTTGCCTCTTCGGCAGAACCGAATGTATTTATAAAGGTGCTGTACTGATAGATGTTGATTACGGGCTTGTTATCTATAACAAAGTATCTTGAGTCTGTGAGATACCACTGGAGCCAGTATTCCCAGAGATAGGACTTGAACTGATCAAGTGTCATCTTTGCGGATTTAAAGCTTGCGTTTTCCCACATGATGTAGAAGTCTACCATGTCGCTGTACTTTGCGTACATATAGCCGTCGCGCAGCGCCCATATAAGACGGGGATCTTTCTGCGGCTTGTCAAACTTTATGCCATTTTCGGCGTACCAGCAGAATTCCATGGTATCAATGCCGTGCTCCGCCATATACTTTATTTCCCAGTCGGCGGTTTCGGGAATACCCTCGTCGTAGTAGCCGAGAATGGGAGTACATTCGTCATAGGGCGAAACAAAGTCCCAGCCGGAGTGAGAGCCTTCTCTCCAGAGCGAGCATACGCTCATGATGAGATTGTAGTCCTTGGACTCTGCCTTTACGGGAGCCGGAACATAGTCTGCGTAGTCATAGGTGTTGTATACCTTTACGTCGTCGATATATGCGTCGCCGCCGTTTACGGTAAAGCTTATGCCGTCAAAACCGTCTGCGCCGAATGTCGTGTTTGCACGTTTTTTGCCGTTGATGTAAACCTGTGCGCTGTGGGTTTCGGTGTCTGCGACAATGTGCAGGCACTGCCACTGGCTGTTAAAGAATTTCTGTGTGTAGCTGCCGCAGGAGATGTTTCCGCCTGCAAGCTTTATTTCAACGCCGTCGGTTCCGGCAAGCTTTACTCTTGCGTCGGCTGCGGAGTCGGGAACGAGAATGTAGCTTTCAAATATAACTTTTCCGGTGAGCTTATCAAATGCGGCGGACGCGCCGTTGCCGTCGGAAAGCCTGAGAGAACCTCTGTCGGTATCAACTTTGCCTGCGGTATTCCAGCCTGTCGGAACGCCGGACGCTCTGAACGCCTCGTTTACGGCGTAGTTGGAATACAGATGAGTTTCGGACGGAGTGAAGGAAACGGTATCTTCGTCGGTTGTGGAATAGTAAATTCTTGCAACGTCGCCGAAGTTTCCGAGAGTAAAGTCAAACTTGTTTGCGCCGTTTATCTCGGCATATGCCGCCTTTGTATCAAGGTTCATGGTAAGGCGTATGTTGTATGTGCCGATCACGGTCTTAACGCCGGTATCAATGTCGTTCGAGCCTTTGGCGTGCCATGTGCCGCCCTTTGTGTATATTTCTGCAACATTTTCGCCCTTGGTGTTTGTAAAGTAGATGCGGGCGCCGTCGGCAGACGCACTTGCTATGGAGAGGGTGCTTTCAAGCACAAGCTTGCCCTTGGTCTGAACCTTTATATCGCGGTTTATTGCGATGTGTCCTGTCTTTGAGGTGTCGGCAAGTGCGTTTGAGGTCTTGCCTTTTGCGTCTACCGCCTCGGTTATGCGGTTGTCGTAGTTCCAGCCGGAGGCAAGATTAAGAGTTCCTCTTGTGGAATGTACCATTTCCACGTTATCTATAAGATAATATGCCTCCTTACGCTCGGGTTCGGGAGTGAGGGCGCCGGCAAGTCTGTTTTCCGGAATTGCAACGCGGTTGATAATTGCGGCTGCCTCGCTTCTTTTTATCGGGTTGTTCGGAAGAAAGTTTCCGTACTTGTCAGAACCCAGAACAACGCCTGCCTTGTAGAGCGTAAGGAGCGTATCGGCATACGGCTCTGCGGCGTTGACGTCGGGAATTGCGGAAATGTCGTTTTTTGCGTCAAAATAGTCTTTGGGAAGTGCGTTTGCGAAAAGTTCAGCCATTTCGTAACGTCTGATATTGCGGTCGTAGGAGTTAAAATCCCCGTCCTTTATAATACCTGCGGATTTTGCATAGTCTATGTACATATCGTACCATTTCGCGCCGGACTTTTCGGGAATGGTCTTTGAAGAATTGATAGCGTTTACTCTCGACGCTATTGTGATACCTTCCGCAACGGTCATTGTGCCGTCGGGAGAGAAAAGATTTGCGCCGCTGCCGTTCATAAAGCCGAGCTCATACGCGCTCTTTACTTCATTTGCGTACCATGCGCTCTGTGCCACGTCTGTGAACTGTCCGTCCTTGTATACGGCTGTCTTTTCAAACGCCGCCTGTGACGTTACGCACATTGCCGCAGCGAGAAGTGACGCGCATACTGCGGTGAAAAACATTTTTTTCATTTTTTGCGATGCCTCCTTGAAAAATTACATTTTATGTGTTTATATTAAAATTATATTACAAAATAACGGGTTTGTACATATACTATCGGACGCAAAATGTATGATTTCGGTCGTTTTTATAACTTTTTTGAGGAATTCACGTCGGATTTTCGGGGTGAGGTCGGGTTTTTGCACCGAAACCTGCGGTTTGCCGGAAAAATTGCGGTATAGGTTGTTTTGCCGTCGGCGCAAACGGCATACGCAGGTGAAAAAAAGCGCAAAAATATCCCGGTGGTTTTTACGCACCGGGACAAAAGGTTGTATTTTAGGAATCTGCGGAGTATTTTCGCGGTTATCTGCGTTCGTTTACAAGGATCTGAATTCTCGAATTGATAATCTTAGCAACGTCGTCAACGGACTTCTGACCGTCATAGAACGCAGCAGCTTCCTGGCTTATAATGTCGTTTATTTCCTGATTCTGGCGGAAGAATACGTTTGCGCCCTTGATGATGTCGTAGATCTTCTGAGTATCCTCTTCGGTGGATTTTCTTACGTCTACTTTTTCGTCGCCGAGCCAGATGGTGCTGCCCGATTCAACCTGAATTTCGTTTCCGTTTTCGTCGTAGTCGGTGTAGTATTCGGGAAGAATGTCGTTTGCCATCTTCTTTTCGATTATGCTCTTCTTTATCGGGAACGCATATGAGTAACCCTTTGAGCCGTCCTCGTTAAGACCTGAGAAATTGTTCTGATAATTGTCGGACAGCAGATACTTTATCGCAGCCCATGCGCCGGGAACGACTTTGGAGCTTGAGAGAATTGCAAGTTCGCTGTTTGCGGAGATTATTGCGCCGTTGGAGCCTTCAACCGAAGAAGGATAGCCTATGAACGCAGCCTCCTCACCGAGATATGCTTCGACCTGAGGAATAATATCAAATCTGTAAATATAGGTTTCGTAGAGCTTTGTGGTGCCTTTCTTGTATGCGAGCTGCATATCCTGCCAGTAGTTATTGTTGTCGTTCCAGCGATCCTGATATGCGTCGTAGTCTGCCGGGATACTCTTTAAGAATTCGAGCATACTCTTGAATTCTTCGGAATCAAAGGTGCATTTGCCGTCGTCGCCGATAAATTCGTCTTTTGCAAGAGCTACGAATTCCATGCCCTGATTTGTTCTTGTGGGCTGGCTGAACATTGATTCGCCTTCGGCAAGGCTGTTCTGCATATCCATGAATTCCTTCATTGTCCAGCCGGTCTTGTCGCCGAATACGGACTTTTTGCCTGCGAGGGTTCTGATGTTGATAACGGGAGCAACGGTGTATAGCTTGCCGTTTATTTTTTCAGCCTCGAATACGTTTGTGAGATAATCGTCCTTGTTGAACTCGTCGTCCGCGTCCATATACTGTTCAAGGTCTACGAAAACGCCCTTTGAAACAAGGCTGTCGAGGTTGATTGTGGAGTAGGAGTTGAGAAGAACGATGTCGGGCGCTTTATCCTTTGAGATAAGATCCTTGGCAAGCTGATCGGCAGCGCCGCTGTAATTGTTTTCTTCGGTGTTGTACTTCTGATAGTCGGTGAATATAACCTTATATTCGTCGCTTGTGCGGTTGAACTTTACAAGTGCCGATCTTATGTCGTCGTCAATGTATTCCGCTGCAACGGTAATTACGTATTTTTCCTTTACGTCCTTGGGATCGACTTTTGTAAGGACGAGAAGTTCTGTGTCGCCCGTGGAATCGTCGCGGAAGATAACTACGAGTCTGCCGTCATCGAATACTGCGGGCAGCATCTGATTGTAGCCTGAGTTTACGTCGGAGTTTACGTAGTTGCAGATCTCGGTCGGTTCTTCGTCGCCCATGTTGTAGCCGTAGAACGCGCTGTAATCCGCAAGATAGAAGTCATATCCGTTGCCGCCGGGTGCGAAAGAATAATTGTAGAGAGTCTCTGCGAACGGGAATGTAACTTTATCCTTTTTGCCGGTTAAAGTGTCTACCTCGTAGACCTCTATGCCGCTGTCGCCCCACATTGACGCGTAGAGCTTTCCGGATGCGCTTACAAAAACGTTGTTTATGTAGTTGCTTTCGCCGAAGTCAACGGTGTTTAACAGCTCTCCGGTTGCGGGATCCATGCAGAGCAACGCGTTGTCGCACTGGAGAACTACCTTGCCGCCCGCAATGTAGATCTGGCTGATGTAACGCTGATTCTGGTTTCCTTCGCTGTCGGTGTAGTAGAGAAGCGATGAGATGTCGGTCTCGCTTACAATGCTGCCGTCGGAAGTTGCCTTTACGACGTAATATGACGTGCTGTTTTCGCCTACGGCAGGTCCGACAACGGCTGCTGTATTATCTACATAATTTACAACCGCGGTGTTTTCGTCAATAGGAGTATACTGCTCACCGGTATTTTCGCGCGGCTCAGTCGAAACGTTGTTGTTGTCGTAGTATCTGTATACGTTCTTTAAGTACCATATTTCGCCTGTTGAAGTATCTGCGGCGTAGCTGTTTACGTATGTGTTTACGTTCTCGCCGGTTTCCTTGTTTACGGCAACGGGAGTTATGTTTTTAAGGTCAATGTCGGCAATAAGCGCCTTGTTCTCGCCGGTGTCCATGTCGTTGCCTATGATGAGCATTTTGTCGCCGTCAAGCTTTGTGATGTTCCAAAGGTTGAGGTTTTCAAGCTCTGTTCCCACAACGTTCAGTTCCTTTGCGGAATAGACGTTTTTGAGATCTCTTGTGGTTGTTGCGCCTTTCAGGGGTTTGCCGTCTACATTGACGGAACCGCCTTTGCAGGAGGACAGTGCTGCGGACGAGATGACCGTTACCGCGGCAAGGAGAAGTGCCAGAATTCTTTTCTTCATTGATGTTACCATACCTTTCCAAAGTATTTATATAAATTGTTGTTTGCGCTTATGAATATGAAAGCTTATCCTTTATCGGACTTATGACAAACCTGTTAAAGGTGCGCTTGATGAGCTGAATGAGCCTGTACAGGAGTATCAGCGCCCATATTACGGGATAGAGCGCCGTTACCAGAAGCAGCAGCAGCATTGCGGCAAGCTCTTTTTCCATGTGAAGAGCAAGCGTTTCTTCGGGGGTTATCACAACTCCGGCAGGGAGCTGTTCGTCGGTGTTTAAAAGCTTGGGTATTTTCTTAAAAAGCTTGGGGAGTGAGAATCTTGCCGAGTTTTCCACCATGTAGTATGTACCCTCTTCAAGTCCGATCGACTCTTTTACAAGATTGTACGCGAAATTGGTTACGGGATTTACTAACAGTATCTCATAACAGCTTATTGCTGCGTCCGTATTGCCTTTTATGTCGACAAGGCACAGCGAGCTGTCGCCCAGGAACTCCTTGTACTGTTCAGAGTCGTAATCGTCAAACACGCCGCTTACAAAATAGGAGGTTTCGCCGTCTTTAACTTCAAAATCGTACAGCTCATATCCTCCGAAAAGCTGCCATGCGGCGGTTTTTGAAAGAAGTATCCTGTCGTGGTTGATGTCGGCGCAGATGTCGGGCGAGGAGAGAAATTCCGAATGGAAACGGCTGTAATCGCCGCCGATATAGGCGATCTTTACTTTTGCCGAGCGCGCTGACTGACCGGCAGCGTCTCCCGGAGAGAGGGAAGTGCTTTTGTATGCGGCATATGCGTCGCAGTACAGCCTTGCGTTTTCGTTGGGAGCCTCTATTGCCTTTTCGACAAGCTTTGTGTCAAGTTCATATCTTGCGTACATTACCTTGTCTACGGTAAATTCGGCGCTTTCGGGGACAAATACGGTTATCTGTGCGAACTTTGAACCGCCGGAAAACTCCTTTGCCTTGTTTTCGTGAGGCAGAGAGTTTATTTTGCTGTGCATTACAAGCATTATGATTATACTTATAAGCGTAAGCACGCCGATAACGATTATATTGATTAATCTTTTAATTTTCAACAAGCTTCACCTGATCCTTGTCGTTAATGGGCTTTGATGAAGTGGCGACAACATACGAGTAGTTCTGGAAATCTCCGGTTATGGCGGAACGCGTGTCATCGCTTGCAACTACGGTTACGTTTACGCGCTTGGCTATGTATCTTGTGGAGATGGGCGTGCTCTTGGAATCTACTATGAGAATGTATTTTCCGTCGGAATCCTCGCGGATCGCGGTGTTGGGAACGGTGTTGTCATAGCTTGCGTTCTTGTCGCCGACAGAAACCGAAAGGCTCATGTTGGGAGTTACGTCGCCGCTTATTACAAATTCAAGCACCTTCTGACGGCTGCCCTTGTTTGCGGTGTCGTTCTTGATTGCCGAGAGGGTTGCGGTAATTTCCGAGTCGTAAGGAATGTAGCTGGTTATTTCCACGGGAGAGCCGGGACGGAGCTTTGCAGCCTGTTCCTGGCTTACGGTAAGCGTCATCTTGTAGCCGTTGTCCTTTAAGGAGATTTCGGCAAGAGACTGGTCGGGAGTTGTTTTCTGACCGGAGGCAATGCTTACCGAATCTATAACGCCGTCTACGGGAGATTTTATTTCGGTATTGGTGTACTCGGCTTCAAGCTTCTGCACCTGTTCGTATGCGCGGGCTATTTCCTTGCGCTTTTTCTCAAGTTCGAGGTCGTTCAGTTTCTTTGTGTTGCCTGCGTCCTTGAGAGCCGTTTCAATATCGTTCTGAATGGTGACTATCTGGCGTTCGTAGGACTTTATCTGATCCTTTAAGCCTTTTTCTGTATCGGTGCTGTCGCTCTGGAGGTCGTTGAGAGCTTCGTTTCTTTCTTCCTTGACGTCGTTTAGCCTGTCAAGCTCGTTGTTTGCGGCGTCAATTTTGTCCTCGTAGTCCTTGTATACAATGTACTTGTATCCGTTGCGCGTCTTTTCAAGCTGCTTTTCGAGAAGTTCTTTTTCGGCGGTCGCGTTGTCGTATACCGTCTGGGCTGCGCTTGACGCGTCGTTTGCGGTGTTGTAGGTGCTTTCAGCCTTTTCAAGTTCGGTTTTCTTTGCGTTTAACTGCTTGTCAAGCTCGCGTGTTTTGTTGAGATTCTTTTTAAGTTCGGTGTTGTCCTCAAGCGCGTACTTTAGGCTGGTTTCCTTTTCGGCAAGGCTCTTTTCGAGAGTGCTTGAGGTTTCCTCCTTGTTGGTGAGTATGTTGTCGTACTCGATATATGCGGCGTCCATTGCGTCCTGGGCGGCTCTGTATCTTGCAAGAGCCTTTGTGCGCTGTTCGTCGGTGGAATCGGGATCTTCGAGAATTTCGTCGTAGCTTGCTTTTGCAGCCTTGTATGCTTTTTGCTTATCCTTGAAGTTTTCGTATGCGGTCTCAAGGTCGTCGTTGTGCTTGTTTGCGTATACGTCCTGCTTTAAGTATTTTATATCGCGTTCGAGAGCTTCGATCTCGCGGTCGGACGACTTTATCTTTTCTTCGAGAGTTTCGAGAGGAGTTTCGATCTTGCCGTTTATCTCGTCGTACTCGCGCTTTACCTTGTCGTAGTTGGTCTTTGCGGTGTTGGTCTTTGCGGTAAGCTCGGTAAGAGCGGCTTTTGCGTCGTCTATCTTGCTTTCTACGGCTTCAAGCTGCTTTGTCGCCGCGGTATACTGTTCGAGAGTGACGTCGGTTTTTTTGCCTGTAACAGCCTCGTCCTCGGTCGGCGTATATCCTACGGCAGCCTTATCCTTTTCAAGCTCGGCTATTTCGTTCTGTTTTTTGGTGACTGCGCGTTCGGCTGCTTTAAGCTCTGCCTTTGCGGCGTCAATCTTGCTCTGAAGATCGGCAAAGTTTTCAAGCTTTGTCTTTGTTTCGTCGAGATCTGCCTGTGTCTGCTTGAGTTCAAGCTTTTTTGCGTCAAGAGTTTTGTCGGTTGACGAATCTATGAGCATCTTGTTGTAATCGTAGTTGAGATTGTCGTAATTGTCGCGCGCGTTTTTGAGTTCGTCGCTGTCAGCCTCGGAGAGATAGAAAAGCACGTCGCCTTTCTTGACTTCATCTCCCTGCCTTACCGCAACTTTTACGACTTCGCGCGTCGCCGACGTTGTAACGCTGTAATTGTCCTGCGCGAGAACCGTACCCGTGCCGCGCACCTGCGTCTTTATCATGCCGTACTGTATGTACTCCGTCGAAACTTCGGGGAGCGACATATTCATTATGGTATTTGAAAAGAATGTCAGAACCAGAAGCACTGCAAGGAATATGATTGCAAAGGTCTTTACCCATTCTCTGTTAAACTTGTTCTCTTTCATTTTTTCCTCCAAAACACTCTTATCTTTGCTGAGTTTAACCCTTAACGCTTCCGGAATTTGCGATTCCTTCCACAAGGTACTGTTCGCCGTAAAGGAATATAAGCAGCGTAGGTATCATGTATATTACCGCGACCGCGAAGGCTATTCCGACCTCTCCGCTGTTTATCTTTGACAGGAATATTGACAGCGGATACAGATCCTCGTTGCTGCCGAGAAGCACTATCGGCTGTTCGACCATGTTCCAGTAGTCTATGAACACGAGAATCATTACCGAATAGACTATGTTTTTGCACAGCGGAACGTAAATTTTGAAAAATATCTGAAATTCGTTGCAGCCGTCAAGCCTTGCCGCCTCTATTACGGCGTTTGGAACGCGGCGCATTGATTTTGTCAGCAGAAATACCGCGAACGGCGAGAATATACCGGGAAGTATTACCGCCCACGACGTTCCGTAGATGTTCAGCCACTCTGCCACAAGTCTGTTGGGAACAAGCGTTACCTGATAGGGCATGAGCATTAATATAATGTAAATAAACAGCACGGCGTCGCGCCCTTTTGAACGGTATCTTGTAAATCCGTATGCCGCAAGGCACGCAACCACGGTCTGAAATATGACTATCGGGAGCGTCAGCCTTACCGAGTTCCAGAATTTGAACAGGTATTCCGGACTCAAAAACAGCACCGTCGCGTACTGATGGAACGAAACCTTGTCGGGAATGAATTTAAGCGCGGTTTTCTTCGCTATATACGAGCCGCCGCTGCCGGCGCCGTCAAAGATATTTCCGTAGTTTGACGAAAGCTCGGACTGAGTGAAAAACGAACTTGATATTGTAAGTATCGTCGGTGCGAGGAATGTGAATGCCGCAACTGCAAGCAGCAGCGTTGCAATCAGCACCGCGGCTTTGTGCCGGAGTTTCGCGCCGCTTTTGTATTGTTTTGTCTTGTTCATATTATTCCTCCACGTCGCTGCCGTATTTGTCGTCCGCAAGGAACAGTATGCCGATGAGAATTACCATGAACACAGCCATTATTATCGCGGCTGCGGAAAGCTTCTGATAGTCAAGCGACTCGAACGTGTTGTTCATGAAGTGCTGGAGCATATACAGGCTCTCATACGGATAATCTCCCGACAGAAGATATATTTCTCTGAACACCTTAAAGGAGTTTATCAGCGATATTATGGTTACGAAAAGTATTGTAGAAGAAAGGTATCTGAGTTTTATCGAGAAGAACTGTCTTACCGGCCCTGCGCCCTCGACGGTTGCGACCTCAAGTATGTCTTTCGGGATATTGTTGAGCGCCGCGAGAAACAGTATCATGTTGTAGCCTAAGTTCTTCCACAGAAAGAGCAGCACTATTACCCAAATACCGTGGCTTGATTTGAGCCAGTCTATTTTTTCTATTCCGAAGGTCTCCAAAAATCCGTTTACCGTGCCGTTGTAGTGGAACAGAACCTGCCATATAAGAACGACCGACGCGACCGGAACCATCATGGGCGACAAGAAGAACGAACGCAGGTTGCTCTGCATTGGTATCTTGCAGTTGAGTGCCATTGCAAGCAGCAATGACAGCACCACGGCGAGCGGCACGCTTACCGCAGCAAACAGAGCCGTGTTTCTGACCGCCTGTTTGAAAGAATAGTTGTTAAATAGCTTTATGTAGTTTTCTATTCCGACAAATTCCGCCTGAAACGGGTTGTTTATCAGAGAATAGTATATAATTATAAAGAATGGGATTATGAAAAACACCAGAACTCCCAGTATACTCGGCGACAGAAAGGCTGCCGAAACAAGCTTTGCACGGCGTTTCTCCTTTA
This sequence comes from uncultured Eubacteriales bacterium, assembly GCA_934446675.1. Taxonomy (GTDB): domain Bacteria; phylum Bacillota; class Clostridia; order Oscillospirales; family CAG-382; genus UMGS1387. The sequence goes on along the minus strand of CAKSEL010000013.1, from coordinate 45,978 downwards.
CGCCGCGTTTGCTGAGTGTCAGGTCTTTATTTTTCCTTTTCACTTGATGACCTCCGCAGGCAATGTTGTTTGTATCGTGTAAGACGGCTGAAATTCCGAAAAGTTCCGCAATTCCGAACAAATTACAACCGTTTTTCTACAAAAATTATATTTTAAAATTATGAACTCCATGTATTCGATAAATTAACAAAATACGTCTTAATATCTTAAATCAAAAAATATAAAAAAGACGGCGGGGTGGAATGCTGAAAAACACCGAGCCGTCCGGAAATATTGAATTTTCAGGGGTTTGCGCGGTTTGCCTTTCGGCGGTTTACCGCGTGCATTATTAGCAGGAATACAGCCGTTCCGATGAGCGAGCCGCAGGTGTCTATAACGACGTCCCGTACCTGTGCGCCGCGCCCCGGCACGAAAAGCTGGTGGAACTCGTCGGTTGCGGCATACAGCATACAGAATATTATTGTATAAAGCGCGTTGTACGGCGGTTTGTATTTTGCAATTACCGTAAAGAAGCACATTGACAGAATTCCGAGCACGGCATACAGAAACATATGTGCGGCTTTTCTTACAAAGTGGTCGACTTTTGATATGCGGTCCTGCTGCTGCGCTTCCGTCAGCGAGTCAAAGCTTTTGTCTGCGATCTCAAGAAACGCTCTTGTGACGCTTTTGCTCTGAACCGAAGATTCCGGCGCGGTCTTTGCCGAACAGCCGAAAATAAACGCAAGCCAAAGCAGTATTGTTACCGCAAAAAATGCGGCAAGGCGGTTTTGCTTCAAAATTATCACCCCGGTATTTTTCAGAGTGCGGTATGTCCCTTTTCCTCGATTACCTTAACGACGTCGTTTACGAACTTACGGCAGATCTCTTCGCCCTTTGCCTCTACCATTACGCGTATAACGGGCTCTGTTCCGCTCTGTCTTACAAGTATTCTTCCGTCGTTGCCGAGCGCGTCGGCGGCTTTCTGCACAGCTGCCTTAACGTCGGGATCGTTTACGGCGTCGGGCTTGCTCTTTACTCTTACGTTTTTAAGGAGCTGAGGATATCTCTCAAATCCTTCGGAAAGCTTTGACGCAGGAAGTTTGCTTTCGAGAAGAACCTCCATTACCTTTATTGCGGTTATAATACCGTCGCCGGTGGAGGCATACTTGCTGAATATGATATGACCGGATTCTTCGCCGCCGAGTCTGTATCCGTCGCGCTGCATTGCCTCGTAGACGTACTTATCTCCGACGTCGGTCTTGATATAGTCAATGCATGCCTCGTCAAACGCCTTATAAAGACCGAAGTTTGACATAATGGTTGTAACTACGGTATTCTTTGTGAGTTTTCCCTGCGCTTTCATATGCTTGCCGCACATATAGAGAATATTATCGCCGGTGATTACGTTTCCGAGTTCGTCAACCGCAAGGCATCTGTCTGCGTCGCCGTCGAAAGCAAAGCCTATATCGAGCTTTTCTTCGAGAACGAGTCTGCGCAGTCCCTCGATATGTGTGGAACCGCAGTCGGTATTTATATTTGTACCGTTAGGCGTGTTGTTTATTACGTATGTATGTGCGCCGAGTGCGTCGAAAACGCTCTTTGCGAGCATCCATGAGCTGCCGTTTGCGCAGTCAAGACCTATTCTCTTGCCCTTATATGAGTTGAGCGCAAGAGAGATGAGGTAGCCGGTATAGCGGTTTCTTCCGGCGGCATAGTCAACGGTGCAGCCGATATTTTCACGTTCCGCAAACGGAACCTCGTCGATCATGCCGTCGATATATGCCTCAATGTCGGCGATAACCGCCTCGGAAAGCTTTTCGCCGCGGCTGTTGATGAGCTTTATGCCGTTATCGTAGTAAGGATTATGGCTTGCGGAGATCATAATGCCGCAGTCAAATTCCTCTGTTCTTACGACATACGAAACGCTGGGCGTTGTGGTAACGTGGAGCAGATATGCGTCCGCGCCCGACGCGGTAAGACCCGCAACAAGCGCATATTCAAACATATAGCTTGAACGTCTTGTATCTTTTCCTATTACAATTTTGCATTTATGTTCTTTACCGTAGTACCAGCCGAGGTAACGTCCTACCTTATAGGCGTGTTCAACGGTCAGGTTTTTATTTGCTTCTCCTCTGAAGCCGTCGGTTCCGAAATACTTTCCCATTTTTCAGATTCTCCTTAAAACAGATTATGATTTTTCATTAAATATGATACCAACTGATACATTATATAAAAGAAAGAGCGGAATGTAAAGTCTGAAATTGTAATTTTTTTGCTAATCTTATTAAAATATTGCGTTCAGTCGATTTTGAGCGGTTTAAAATCGAGAAAATCGCAGGCTGTAAGCGTAAGTTTAATACCGAGGTATTCTTTATCGAGCTGTTCGGGTCTTACGTTATGGAGATGGCCGTAATAGACCTTTTCAACACCGAATCTGTAAAGCACGTCCACGATATCGTAATTAATAAACGAGCCGAAGACCGGCGGATAGTGCATAAAGACTATTATTTCGTCATCCGGGTACTGTTCTTTGAGTTTTTTACCCTCATTAAGCGACATTTCAAGGCGCAGGGCCTCGCGTTTTATAAGGCGTTCGTCCTCTGCCTTTACGCCGAATTCGTTTATCCAGCCGCGTGTGCCGCAGAGTATTTTATTTTCGGCGCGCAGGGCGTTATTATAGAGAATATCTATTGTATCTATATTATTTTCCTTAAAGAACGCCGACATTTTTGCAGCCGTACACCACCAATAGTCATGGTTGCCTTTAAGGAAGATTTTTTTACCGGGGAGGTTATTTATAAAGAGAAGATCCTCTTTAGCCTCTTCAAGGCTCATACCCCACGAAACGTCGCCGGCGACAACTACGGTATCTGTATCTTTTACGGTATTTTCCCAGTTTATTTTAATTTTTTTCGCGTGATTTTCCCAGCTTTTTCCGAACACGTCCATAGGTTTATCCGACGCGAAGGACAAGTGGGTATCCGAGAGGGCGTATAGCACGGTGGGGCTCCTTTTTTACTTTTTATTTTTGAGTGAGTGTTGCCAATTTTGGGCGGAAACGGATTATCCACTGCCATGTGCAACTCTATTCTGACGCTTTTCTACGGAGAAAAGTCCTCCTACGAGGATAAACTATCGAAAAGCCGTTCGCGGCTCAGACGCCGCCGCGAAAGCGAACTACACTTGCGTGTGGCTGATTTTCACCTGTTTTTGGCGGAAACGAATTACTCACTTCCACTTGCAACCCTATTCCCCCACTTTTCGGAATCGAAAGAGTGGCGCTCTAAAGAGTGTAAAACAAAAGATTTTCGCGGCTCAATCGCCGCCGCGAAAGCGTGGCTTCTTCTCCACACATCAAACTATCGTCGCTAAAAATTTCCTTCGCCTCCGAAATTTCTCATCTTCGCTCGCAGATGCTCCGCACTGCTCGATAATGGGGTTTGTACAAACTTAAACCATTTCGGCACAAGTGTTATTTTCTATATAGTCATACAGTCAACAGGACTAACTTTTTTGCCCAGCTTGCCTACGGCAAGATGACTTTTACAAATGTTAGTTTGTTGTTTGGTTGGTGCGTAATTATTTCACTTTCCAAAGCAACCCTTTGTACTGAATTTCCATAGTTTACTTCGGCACCTGCTTAGATTTGAGTTCGCAGTCCTGCTGTTTGACTGCGAACGGAACAAGCCGGAGGCAGGGAGTATCCCTCAATTCTTTTCTAAATTAGGGGCTACCGTTTTCTTTGCAGCTTTCTTTTTTAAAAGAAAGCGCGTATTCTTGCGTATTCCTGCGTACCCCTTAAAGCACTAATTTTCTGAATCTGTCGCCGCGCTGCATAAAGTTGTCGAATTCATCAAAGCTTGTGCAGGCAGGAGAGAGGAGAACGACATCATCGGGGGAAGCGAGCGTGACTGCGAAATTAACTGCGTCATCAAATCCGTCACGGGTTTGGAGCAGAGCTTTTGACGGATCGAAGTGCGGGGAAGACTTGAACGCGTTAAAAATTTTACATTCGGGGGTATCATGGGAAATAACAACGGCTTTTGCCTTGAGTGAGGCGACGTTTGCAAGCTCGGAAAAATCGAGATTTTTGTCCTTGCCGCCGAGAATAAGCACAATTCGACCGTCATACTCGCTGCCGAAACAGCTAAGTGCCGCAAGAGTGCGCGTGGGAGTAGAGTCGATAGAGCTGTTGTAGTATCTCACGCCGTTTTTATCCTTTTTGACAAGCTCAAGACGGTGTTCGACACCGCCGAACGTTGCTGCGACCTTGTATACGGCGTCCTTGCTCACATAATCGTAAGTCGCGCCGATTGCAGCCATGTAGTTTTCGACGTTGTGCTTTCCGGGGATAACTATGTCGGAAACCTTTATAATCTTTTCGCCGTTTACGCATATGTACCCGTCTTTTACGTTGATGTCGGACGGCACGTCACTTGCAAAGAAACGCGTTCTTAAACCGAGCTTTTTCGCGTCATCCATGCAGTGAGCCGTGTTTTCACAGCCCGAATTCGACACAAGCAGTGAGCCGGGGCGCGCGTTTTGGTATACCGCGTATTTTGCAGCCGCATATTCGTCCATATCGGTGTGCCAGTTTAAGTGGTTGGGCGAAATGTTTGTAATAACCGCGGCGTCGGGGAAAACAAGATGCGAAAAGGGAAGTCCGGGATTTTCAAAACGGTTTACGGTGTGGAGCTGAAAACTCGAAAGCTCAAGCACGGTAAAATCTTCGGGAGTTATCTCACCCACACGGCTCAGTAACGGTGTGCCTATGTTTCCGCCGAGAAAAACGCGCTTGCCGTCCGCTTTCAATATTTCGGAAATCAGCGTTGTCGTGGTGGTTTTTCCGTCGCTGCCGGTGACGGCGATTATCTTTGACGGACAGAGCGACAAAAACGCCTCCATTTCGCTTGTTATGACGGAGCCGCACGAATAAGCCTTTAAAATTTCGGGGTGGTCAAAGCGTATTCCGGGAGATTTGTAGATTATCCCGTCGGTAATATCCGAAAGATAGTTTTCGCCGAGTATGAATTTCACGCCGTGCTCATTGCAGTAATCAATGTCGATAAGCCCTGCGGCTTTTATCTGTTCAAGGCTCTTTGCGTCGCGCGCCGTCACCTTTACGCCGTTTTCGATGAGAAATTTTATAAGCGGCGCGTTGCTTATGCCGAGTCCGAGAACCGACGCGGTCTTGCCGTGCAGATACTCTTTGTATTGTTCAAGCTTTGTGTTGATGTAAGGCATCAAAAGACGCTCCTTTTTCAGACAGTCATAATTATACTTCTATATTATACAGTCGATAAGCGGTTTTGACAACACTTTTTTTAAAAAAGACCTTGTTTTTTGCACCGGACGCCCAAAAAGTGCCGCGGTGTATGAATGGACGGCGTGATTTTGGTGCGCGGACAAAAAAATCGTTCAAAACGGCTTGACAAAAGTTTTGTGTTGTGATATAATTCAAGCGTTGCAATAAAATATTGTTTTTTCGGGGTGTGGCTCAGCTTGGTAGAGTGCTTGGTTCGGGACCAAGAGGCCGGAGGTTCGAATCCTCTCACTCCGACCAAAAAATAAAGCTTATGAACATTGTAAAGTCAGTGTCCATAGGCTTTTTTCTTTATCTTATTTCGCACAGCTGCTGATTTTTATACTTCCGCGGCAGGTTCTTTGCGGCAGGCGAATATTTCGCCGTTTTCGGCAATGCAGTCCTTGCCGCCGTTTTTGGATATGTAAAGCTGTCTGTCGGCTTCTTTTATGAGCGAGAGGTCTTTCAGATCTTCGCTTGTTCCGCAGGCAATTCCGAAAGACGCGGTAACAATGCTTTGATCCTTTACATTTTTTACGCAGAGTTTTCCGCGCTGAAAACAGCCGTATTCCGGCTGTCGGAGAAAGTCTTAAAAACAGCAGTAAAAAAACTTTAAGAAATTTGCGTTTTCCTATTGACAACGCGTCCGTGTTTTGGTAATGTAAAGGCAAATAAAAACGGCAGTACAAATGAATAAAAAACGTGACTCTGCGGAGGTACTCATTATGAGCAGATATTCGGAGAAAAGCACCGCAAAACCCAAAGGAATACCCGTTCCGGCACAGGTCAGAGAAGCGCAGCGAAAGAGTAAGGGAAAAGACGAGGTTTTTACCGACGACGAGGTAAAGGTTCTTGAGCAAGAGCTTATAGATACCTATATCCGTTCGGGTGACCGTCCGTTCAAGATACTTTTTAAGATGTATAAAAAGTATACCAAAGAAATACTCGTTTCGCTGTTTTTCTATTTTATCAAGACGCTGCCGGTCATAGCGCTGCCGATAATCACGGCAAAATTCATAAACATAGTAACTCACCCGACGCCGGACTTTTCAAAACGGCTTGTAATTTACATAGGCGTCATGACCGCGCTGTTTTTCTTGAATATACCCACGCATATGCTGCACATAAAGTACCACAGCATTGTTTCGCGCAAGGTGGAGGCAGGGCTTCGCGGAGCTATGGTGCGCAAGCTTCAGCAGCTTTCAATAACTTTCCACAAGGAAATGCAGTCCGGACGCATACAGTCAAAGCTCATGCGCGACGTCGAGACAATTCACGAGCTGTCAACGCACCTGTTTACCACAATTCCGGGCATTATCATAAATATGATAACCGCGCTTGCGGTTGTGCTGTATTCAAATCTCACGGTTTTCGTGTTCTTCCTGCTTTGTATTCCCTGCGCCGTTGCGACGGTACGCGCGTTCCGCAGACCGATAGGCTCTACAAACAGGACTTTCCGCAAAAACATGGAAAATACCTCTGCAAACCTTATGGACATGGTGGAAATGACGCCCATCACGCGCGCCCACGCTCTTGAAAACAAGGAGGTCAGCAAAATGACCTCGATCCTCAACAGGCTTGCCAACACAGGCTTTAAGCTCGACATGGTAACGGCGCTGTTCGGCTCAATCTCGTGGGTAATGTTTCAGCTTTTCCAGTTTCTGTGCCTGCTGTTTTCGGGATATATGGTGTTTAAGGGCGAGATACCGGTCGGCGACATATCGCTTTATCAGCAGTATTTTACAATGCTTACAGGTCAGGTCTCGTCGATTATCGGACTGCTGCCGATACTTACAAAAGGCTTTGAGGCAATATCCTCGGTCGGTGAAATTCTCTCGTCGTCGGACGTCGAGGAAAACAGCGGAAAGTTAAAGCTTATCGACTTCAGAGGAGATTACGAATTTAAGGACGTTTATTTTTCGTATGAGGACGACCAGCCGCTGCTGCGCGGAATGAATCTTAAAGTAAATGCCGGAGAGACCGTCGCGTTTGTCGGAGAGTCGGGTTCGGGAAAGACCACGCTGTTAAATCTCATTATCGGTTTTAATCTGCCGAAATCCGGCAGTATCACCGTGGACGGACACGACATTACCGGCATTGATCTTCACGATTACCGCAGACATATTTCGATAGTGCCGCAGAACAGTGTGCTGTTTACCGGAACCATACGCGAGAATATCACCTACGGGCTGAAAAACGTGACCGACGAAAAGCTGTATGCCGCACTTGACGCGGCAAGGCTTACGGAATTTATTTCGTCGCTGCCCAACGGTGTTGACACTCAGCTTGAGGAACACGGCGCAAATCTTTCGGGAGGTCAGCGCCAGCGCCTTTCCATTGCGCGCGCCATTATAAGAAATCCCGACGTTATTATTCTTGACGAGGCTACAAGCGCGCTCGACAGCGTGTCCGAAAGGCAGATTCAGGACGCGATAAACAACCTGTCCCAAGGTCATACGACGTTTATCGTCGCGCACAGGCTGTCCACCATTAAAAACGCAGACAGGATTGCCGTCATAAAGCAGGGAATGTGCGTTGAAACGGGTACGTTCGCGGAGCTTATGGAAAAGAAAGGCGAGTTTTATAAGCTCAGGACTCTGCAGGAGGTTTAAAGGAATAAAAAACACCCTCCGTTATATTGTTTTTGCACCCGATTTTCCGGGACTTTTACAATATGCGGAGGGATTTTGCGCTTATATTAGTTAAAGAATTAATTATTATCGGGTATAAAGACCGATACCGTTCCTGCGCCGTTAAAGTTTTTGCGGTCGGTAATTTCCGATGATGTTACCAAAAACGAGTAGGTTTTTCCGGACTTTGAGTTTCTGTACGAGTAAGAGGTCTTGTTTTGGGCGGTTCTCGGTCTTGAAAGCGTGCCGGATTCCGGGTGGTAACGGTAAATATAATATGTATCTGCTGCGCCGGAGTTTTCCCATGAAAGGGTAAGACGCGATGTGCCGTAATCGTAGGAAATCTTCGGAATGACCGTGCCTTCGGGTATGCTTGCGCAGGTCGCGCCGACGCTGTTTTCGCCGTTTACGTTATCGGCAATGGCGGTATATGATATCGGCTGAACGATATAAGAGTGAGTGCTGCCGTTTTCGAGAGAGCTTGCTGTGTAAGAGGTGTCTGCGGTTCTGCCGAGCATGGTTACAAGACCGGTGTTTTTATCATATTCAAAAATCTGATATTCAACGGCGTCCTTTACGCTTTCCCATAAAAGTGTAATGCTGTTTTCCGAGAAAGAAAATGCCGTGACTGCCGGCGCGTCAAGATTTACGGTGTCGATCTGTTCTTCCGGCTCATTGCCGCCGTTTACGCGCACGACTCTGAAGTCTACATCGGCATAGTGTCCGAGTGCGTCGCGTTCTTCGCCGCGGTATTCGGTGCGGCAGTCGGTTCTGTCCGAAAACCATGAGCCGCCCTTTACTCCGAGCGCCGTTTCTCCGTCGTCATATACGGTTCTGACGGTCGAAGTCCATTCCCAGACGTTTCCCCAGAAATCGACAGCGCCGTGCGCGCCTCTTGTAACGTCGGAAAATTCGTCCACGGGCGTTCTGCCGCTGTTGATACCGCAGTTGAAGTCGGCGTCTTTGGGCATATGGCCCGCGGCAAGCTCCCATTCGCTCTCGCTCGGAAGTCTGTAAGTATTTACGCCGTCTTTTTCGGTCAGCCATTCGCAGTATGCGGCGGCGTCCTCATACGAAACAAAGTTTACGGGATAATCCTGTTCTCCTTCGGGATATGTGCCATGTTCAAAGTTTGACGGAGCCTCCGCGCCGGTTTCCGCAAGGTATTGCGCGTATTCCGCATTGGTTACGGGAGTGCGTTTTATGTATATGCTCTGACCGGCGCCCATTACGGGTATGTATTCGTAGTTTTCGGCGTCGGATATTTTCCATTTAAGAAGTCTTGGGTCGGTAAACCGGAGCATACTGCTGTTTATGCGGTTCCAGTAGGTTATGTACATATCCTGCACTATTTCCTCCATTTCGGCAACGATCTCTTCGCCGCCCGGTTTTCCCTGCGTTTCGGATTTAAGCTCCGCAAGCTTTTGTTCTTTTCTTGCAAGCACCGCGTTGTAATTTACAATAACCATATCGCGCAGATTAAGGTAATTTTCCTGCGTCGGATTTTTCTGCCACAGCGCGATAAGCTGCTTTGTTTCGTCGTTAAGTTCGGGCTGCTCGGTTTCGACAAAGTCGCTGTTCTGAAACATATTTGCGGCATATGATACGGTATTTGCCGCGGAGATCGCGGACACTGCCGTTACTGCGGATAAGATGAGACTTAAAATTTTTCTGCTTTTTTTCATGGTGTTTCTCCTCTCTGATATATACCGGCGGCTTTTTGCGCCGCATTTTCTTTTTGTGACTTCATTTTAGCCTGCAAACCTTAATGCAAGCTTAAATTTTTATAACTTTCCGGAAAAATTGCGGCGTTGACAAAACGTATGTGCGCATTATATAATAAAGCACATTTCAACCCCGGTGCTGCTGCTTACGGCAAAATCCGAGATCGACGACAAGGTGTCGGGACTTGACGCCGGCGCAAACGACTATCTGACAAAGCCTTTTGATGTCAGGGAGCTGCTTGCGAGAATACGCGCAATGACAAGACAGCCGGACGTTCAGCAAAACAGCGTGCTGTCTTTCGGGAACACGTCTCTCAATACGGGTTCGTTTGAACTGTCCGCGCCCGGAGGCTCGTATAAGCTTGCAAACAAGGAATATCAGACCATGCTGCTGCTTATGAGAAATCCGAGAAGAATAATTCCGCAGTCGCATATTCTCGAAAACATATGGGATCCCGACAGCCGTGCGGAGGACAATACGGTCTGGACATATATATCATACTTAAGAAAAAAGCTTGCCGCAATAGGCTCGGATCTGAAAATTTCAACCATGCGCGGCGCCGGATATATACTTGAGGAGGACAGGACGTGAAAAAGTTTTCCGTTAAGTTTCGTCTTCAGATGAGATTTGTTCTCATAGCCGCCGCAGCTCTTGCGGTTTTGCAGACCGTGATAGTTTCTTTCAGCATTTACAGAAATTACAGTCAGATAACGCGCAAAGCCGACAGGATAATCGGGCTTGTTCAAAGCGGTTCGGATTCTCCCGAAATCGGCGACGCCCGGTATTTTGAAGTGACATACGATATACAGAGCAAAAAGACCGAAACGGATCTGTCGCATACGTCGCTTGTGAGAAGAAAAAAGGCGGCGGAATACGCAAAGAGTGTCATAGCCAAAAAAACTCTTGCCGGATATGAGGACGGATACCGTTACGCGGTAATAAGGCAGAACGGAAAGATAAAAATAACGTTTCTGTCGCGTTTTATGGCTCTTGAGGCTTTCCGCGGAAATTGCGCAACGCTCATAATCGTGTCTGCGTCGGGTATTGTCTTTATGACGGCGGTTTTAGCTGCGGTTTCCGGCAAGGTCGTGTCGCCGATTGTAAAAAACAGGCAGAAACAAAAGGAATTTATAACCTCAGCAAGCCATGAGCTTAAAACTCCGCTTACCGTGATAAACGCAGATGCACAGCTGCTTGAATCCGAAATCGGAGAGAACGAATGGCTGTCGGATATAATGAAGCAGACGTCGTATATGACAGAAATGACGCGAAAGCTTGTGTATCTTGCACGCGCCGAGGAACAGAGCACGGGCATTGTCAGAATAGAATTTCCCGTATCGGATCTTGCGTCTGACATCTGCGATTCCTACCGTGCCGTGGCGCTTGAAAAGGGAAAAACGCTTGAAACAGACATAATCCCGGGTCTTTCGTACAACGGAGATCAGAACGCGGTAAGAGAACTTATGTCGGCTCTTGCGGATAACGCCTTCAAATACTGTACCGACGGCGGAAAAATACGCGTAAGCCTTGTGCGCGAGCATAAGGGAGTGAGATTTACGGTTGAGAATACCGCACAGTATATTGATAAGGAAAAACTTTCGCGGCTGTCAGACAGATTTTACCGTACAGGAGAAAATTCCGGCGTCAAAGGCTTCGGAATAGGGCTTTCGGTGGCAAATGCGGTTGCGCAGAACCACGGGGGAAAGCTGGTTATAGATATGCCGCGGAAAGATGTTTTCAGAGCCACGGCAATACTGAAATAAGCCGTGAAAACGCCGCGGGAATACGCGGTGCGGAAAATGAGATGTTAAGAAAAGCAAGCGCGCCGCCTTTCTTGATATAAATTTTAAATTTATAAGAAAGAGGTAATCAGTCATGAAAAAAACCAGAATCATAGCAGGCGCCCTTGCTGCATTATGCATCTGCACGGCTGCGGCGGTATGCGCCGGAGCGCAGGAGACCGATACGGAAAACAGCGGCGTCAAAACCGTGACCGTGCTTGAAGAAGGTCTCAAAAACGGACTCAAAGACGGATATAAGAACGGTCTTGCCGGCGGTGCGAAACAGGGACTCAAAGAAGGAAAGAAGGAAGGGCTTAAAGCAGGTCTTAAAGACGGAGCTAAAAACGGACTTTCCAAGGGTACGGCAAACGGACTTAAAAACGGTCTCAAAAAGGGACTTGTAAACGGAGAACTCAGATAAATGCGGTTCTGTCCGCCCAAGAAACGACGGATATAATGCAGACCTGCCGGTTTTTTACAGCCGGCGGGTTTTTTGCGCAAAGAATACGCGGCTGACAAAATTTCGGTGTGAATATATGGCGAAGGAAAACGGAGTATGCCGGGGCAGTTTTTTGTTGAATTTTCGATGGATATATGATATATTATAAAATGCAGATTCGAGAAACTGTAATTTGAAATTTTGATTGTTAATAAGTCGGAGGTTTGTTTTGGCACGGAATTTTACATCAAAGGACGCAAAGTTGCTTATAAAACAGCATAAAGAACTGCTTGAGAAACTTTTGAAATGCATCGGCGTTTTGGATAAATACAAAGAAAAGATAGCCGAACTGTCGGATAAGCTCGATATAAACGGTACTTTTCAGAGAATTGAACGCGATGAGCTTATCTATGGAAAATCGGATTCTGACGATTTAAGCTTGTCTCAGCTTGCCGAATCAATTTATATGTATATTGCATTAAGTCCGCTTGTAACGGAATGTATGTCGATAAAGCGCAATAATGCTGATGATATAAATGCAGCGATCGGCGCACTGTCGGCTGTTACGGGTGTTTTCGGAGCTTTTTCGTCTCAGCAGAAGAAAAATTCGGCTAACGAAGCGTATGAATATCTCACCGAAAAACTCCGTGACGCAAATTATACGCAGCTCATTAAAATACTTGACGACAGTATAAGCGGTCAGGAGAAGAATCTGCCGCCGGACATATTAAATGATTTTTATACGCGCATACCTGAGTATCATAAGGCTTTTAAACGCTGTTCGCCGTCGGTTTCGAGACGAAAATTACCTGAAATTGAAAACCTTATTGCCGATGTGCTGAAGTCCGGAGAAAGACTAAGTGCTGCGGAAGAATCCGTGCAGCCGCTGAAAGATGATATAAAAAAAGCGGCGGAAAAAATGGCGGCCGCCGAAACTCTTAATATACTGAGAGCAATTCCCGTTGAAGAACTGAACAGGGAAAAGGGCGGAATACGTGTAAAGGCGCTTCGCGATGCCGGATATAATTCTATGGCGGATTTGTATGCGGCTCAGGAATATCAGCTTATGTCCGTTTACGGAATCAGCGAAGATGCCGCTTATACAATAAAGAAAACCGCAAAAAATTTTGCGTTAAAGGCACAAAGCGAAGTAAAGATAAAACTCAGCTTTGACAATAAAACAAAGGAATCCGGGAAACTTGTTTCGGTGTTGTACTTGTACAGAAAGAAGTCGGAAACCATTGCGCGCATAAATGAACTGAAAAATGCGTCCGGCGCGCAGATTGAAAGCGCGGCTGCAAATTTGAAGAAAGCCGGAAACTGTAAGGAATGGCTGTTTTACAGCGCTGCGGAGAAATCCGAAATGCAGGAATCTTATGAGTTCCTTTCGGGACAGGCGTGTGATGAGTATATACATACCGCAAATGTTCTTATCTCTGAACTTGAAAGAACGGCTCTGCCGAAAAACTCGGATATCTGGGCGGATTTTTCCGAAAACTCAATTTCGTATTACAATATTCTTGAGGAAATCGTTCCGGGACTTCTCGGAAATGATGATGTTTTGTACGGTTTGCCGGAGGAACTGGCGCGTGAAATCCAGGATGAGTGCTTTTTCCCGGACGGACTGAACTGCGAACTCAGACGTTATCAGGAATGGGGCGTAAAATATATTTTGCACCAGGGACGCGTTCTGCTCGGTGATGAAATGGGTCTCGGAAAAACCGTACAGGCGATTGCCGCAATGGTTTCGCTGAAAAACGTCGGGGCTGCGCACTTTATTGTTGTATGCCCCGCAAGTGTTTTGCCTAACTGGTGCAAGGAAATTGCTTCCAAGAGCAAACTCAGAGTGATAAAGGTTCACGGACCGGGACGTGCGGGTGCTTTGAAAGCGTGGCGGAAAAACGGAGGAGTTGCTGTAACAACATTTGAAACCACCGGAATTTTTGAATTTGAAGATGAGTTTAAATTTGATATGATTGTTGTGGACGAGGCGCATTTTATAAAGAATATAAACGCTGCCAGATCAAAAAATGTCAGAGCACTGTGCTCGTTTGCAAAAAGAATACTGTTTATGACGGGTACGGCGCTTGAAAACAATGTTGAAGAAATGATTTCCCTGATTGAAGTTCTTCGCCCGGAAATCGCGAAGCAGATAAGCGGTATTGCATTTATGTCGGCTGCGCCGCAGTTCAGAGAAAAAATCGCGCCTGTCTATTACCGCAGAAAAAGAGAAGATGTGCTTACGGAATTGCCGGAGCTTATCGAAAAGAATGAGTGGTGCCAGCTCACGTCTGAGAATGAACGCTCGGAGTATATAAGAAGTTTATTTGGTAAAAATTATATGGAAATCCGCAGGCTTTCGTGGCAGGTTGATGATCTTGACGATTCATGCAAGGCTCAGAAGCTTATGGAAATAATAAACGAGGCGGAAAGTGAGGGACGAAAAATACTGGTGTTCTCGTTCTTCCTCGATACAATAAAAAAGATACATGATTATTTGGGAACAAGGTGTCTCAATCCGATCAACGGACGTATTTCTCCGCAGAGGCGCCAGGAGATTATTGATGAGTTTGACAAAGCTCCTGCCGGAACTGTACTTTGTTCGCAGATTCAGTCCGGCGGAACGGGACTTAACATTCAGTCCGCCAGTGTTGTTATTATCTGCGAGCCTCAGTTTAAACCCTCTGTTGAAAACCAGGCTGTTTCGCGTGCCTACCGTATGGGACAGGCAAGGAGCGTGCTGGTTTACAGATTGCTGTGCGAAGATACCGTTGATGAGCATATTAATGAGATACTTGAGCAAAAACAGCTTGTATTTGACGTTTTTGCAGATAAATCCGTTGCTGCGGAAAAGGTTGCGGAATCCGAGATCGACGAAAAAACCTTCGGCAGAATTATTGAGGAGGAAATAGAAAGGATAAAGAAAGAAGAGGGCGTTTTGACGACGGTCACAGAAAAAGAAAAAACATTGGACGTCACGCAAAATGCATAAGGTTTTTTGCGTGATTGAAAAAATACGTACTTACAGACGGTTCCGAAACATATTTTTGCGATATAACCGCTGTTTGAACGATCAAATTACGCATTTTTTTAAAAAACTCTTGACAAAACGGAACTGTTGTAGTAGAATTCAATAGTTGATTAGTGTGTTTAAGTGTCGGAATGGCATAAAAATACACGAAATTGATAATAATTTTGAAAGGAGCTGCGGTATGCCAACATTCAACCAGTTAGTCAGAAAAGGACGTGAACAGGCTTCCTACAAGTCTAAGTCTCCTGCTCTCCAGAAAGGTCTCAACACCCTTACAAAGAGAACGACCGACGTAAGCGCACCTCAGAAGAGAGGCGTTTGCACAAAGGTTTCGACAAAGACCCCTAAAAAGCCTAACTCTGCTCTTCGTAAGATCGCAAGAGTCCGCCTTACCAACGGTATTGAAGTTACCTCGTATATCCCCGGAATCGGACATAACCTTCAGGAACACTCTGTCGTACTCATCAGAGGCGGAAGAGTTAAGGACCTGCCCGGTGTCCGTTACCACATCATTCGCGGAACTCTCGATACTCAGGGCGTTGCCAAGAGAAATCAGTCGCGTTCCAAGTACGGCGCAAAGCGTGAAAAAGCTGCAAAGAAGTAATTTTTTGATCTGACTTTTTCTTTTCGGACGCTTCGTTTAATTCAGCGGAGTGTCGGTTGGTATTTTAAAGAGGTTGCCGCACTTTAAATAAAGGTGCTTGCCTCATTAGAAAGTGCTGACGGAATACGGTAATCATTTCGAGTACCTGTGAATTCATTTTTTGTGAAGGAGGGAATACAAGTGCCGAGAAGAGGTAATGTACCCAAGAGAGACGTACTGCCCGATCCTATGTACAATTCCAAGCTTGTAACAAAGCTTATCAATAACATTATGTACGACGGTAAGAAGGGCGTAGCTCAGAAAATTGTCTATGACGCATTTGCGATCATAAATGAAAAGATGGGAGATCCGCTGGAAGCATTCCAGAAGGCTCTCGAAAACATTATGCCGGTGCTGGAAGTCAAGGCTCGCCGTGTAGGCGGTTCGACATACCAGGTGCCGATCGAAGTAAGACCCGAAAGAAGACAGACCCTCGGACTTCGCTGGCTGACCACATATTCGCGTGCCAGAAGCGAAAAGAAGATGGCTGAACGTCTCGCGGGCGAGATAATGGACGCTTGCAACGGACTCGGATCCGCTGTAAAGAAGCGTGAAGATACCCATAAGATGGCAGACGCAAACAAGGCGTTCGCTCATTACAGATATTGATTTAAGGAGAAAACGCAATGCCGAGAAGTTGTTCACTTGAGCATACCAGAAACATTGGTATAATGGCTCATATCGACGCCGGAAAAACTACAACTACCGAACGTATTTTGTATTACACCGGCAAAAACCATAAGATCGGTGAAACTCACGACGGCGCTGCAACAATGGACTGGATGGAACAGGAGCAGGAAAGAGGTATTACAATTACCTCCGCTGCAACGACCTGTTTCTGGTCGGGTGAAGAGAAACAGTATGTTCCTCACAGAATCAACATCATTGATACCCCCGGCCACGTTGACTTCACCGTTGAAGTTCAGCGTTCGCTGAAGGTTCTCGACGGCTCTGTTACAGTATTCTGTGCAAAGGGCGGCGTTGAGCCTCAGTCCGAGACTGTTTGGCGTCAGGCGGACGAATATAAGGTTCCGCGTATGGCATACGTTAACAAAATGGACATCATGGGCGCGAACTTCTATCGCGTTATCGACATGATGCACGAAAGACTCCATGCTAACGCAGTGCCGATCCAGCTTCCTATCGGAGCTGAAGATACTTTCACCGGCGTTATCGACCTTGTCCTCATGAAGGCGTTTATATTCACAAACGACCTCGGTACGGACATCAAGGTAACAGATATACCCGACGACATGAAGGAGCTTGCAGACAAGTACAGAGCAGAGCTTGAAGAACATGTCGCAGAGGTTGACGAAGCACTCTTTGAAAAGTATATGAACGGCGAAAAGTTCACCGTTGATGAAATCAAGGCTGCTATCAGAAAATCCACTATCGCAAATACAATGGTTCCCGTTGTATGCGGTACTTCTTACAGAAACAAGGGCGTTCAGAAGCTGCTCGACGCTATCGTCGATTATATGCCTTCGCCTCTTGATATTCCGCCCGTAAAGGGCATCGACCCCAATCTCCCCGAAGGTGAGAACGAGGTTGTACGCCATTCGTCCGACGAAGAGCCGTTTGCAGCTCTTGCGTTCAAGATCGCAACAGACCCGTTTATCGGACGTCTGTGTTTCATCAGAGTTTATTCCGGTACCCTTACTTCAGGTACTACCGTATATAACTCCAACAAGAGAGGCCGCGAAAGACTCGGACGTATCGTGCTCATGCACGCTAACCACCGCGAGGACGTGGACAAGATCTACGCCGGAGATATTGCAGCCGTTATCGGTGTAAAGAACACCACGACGGGCGATACTCTCTGTGACGAAAATCATCCCGTAATCCTTGAGTCCATGGTATTCCCGGAACCTGTTATCAGAGTTGCGATAGAGCCTAAGACCAAGGCAGGTCAGGAAAAGATGGGCATTGCTCTTGCAAAGCTCGCAGAAGAAGACCCGACCTTCAAGACCTATTCCGATGAGGAAACCGGTCAGACCATCATCGCAGGTATGGGCGAGCTTCACCTCGAAATTATCGTTGACAGACTTCTCCGTGAGTTCAAGGTTGAAGCAAACGTAGGTCAGCCTCAGGTTGCTTATAAGGAAGCAATCACAAAGAGCGCTGACGTTGATATGAAATATGCGCGTCAGTCCGGCGGTAAAGGTCAGTACGGTCACGTTAAGATTATCGTTGAGCCTAACGAACCCGGCGCAGGATATACCTTTGAAAATAAGGTTGTCGGCGGTGCTATTCCCAAGGAATATATCCCCGCAGTTGACGCAGGTATTCAGGGCGCAATGCAGTCCGGTGTACTCGCAGGCTATCAGGTAGTTGACCTTAAGGTCACTCTGTACGACGGTTCGTATCATGAAGTCGACTCTTCCGAAATGGCATTCAAGATTGCCGGTTCAATGGCACTCAAGGAAGCCCTCAGAAAAGCAGGCTCCGTTCTTACCGAGCCGATAATGAAGGTTAACGTAACCGTGCCCGATGATTACATGGGCGACGTAATCGGCGACCTTAACTCCAGACGCGGACAGATCCAGGGTATGGATCCTATCGCAGGTGCTCAGCAGATACACGCATTCGTTCCGCTGGCAAATATGTTCGGTTACGCTACCGACCTCCGTTCCAAGACACAGGGCCGCGGTCAGTATGTAATGGAACCCAGCCACTATGAGCAGGTACCTAAGAATATCGCAGATACCATTATCGCTCAGAGAGGCAAGCAGCAGTAATAGTGCGTCACAGTTGAACAAATTGTAAATTCTGCAATTAGTTCTATTGACACACACGCACATTCTGTTATAATCATATTGTTAATTTAAATTAAAGTATTCTACTTTTAAGGAGGAAACTACAAATGGCAAAGGCAAAATTTGAAAGAACCAAGCCCCATGTCAACATTGGTACTATCGGCCACGTTGACCATGGTAAGACTACCCTTACCGCAGCTATAACCAAGACTCTCTCTCTTCTTAACGGAAATAACGAGTTCATGGCATATGACCAGATCGATAACGCTCCGGAAGAAAGAGCAAGAGGTATCACGATCAACACCAGACACGTTGAGTACGAGACCGAAAAGCGTCACTACGCTCACGTTGACTGCCCCGGCCATGCTGACTACGTTAAGAACATGATCACCGGTGCAGCTCAGATGGACGGTGCTATCCTCGTTGTTGCAGGTACAGACGGACCTATGCAGCAGACCCGTGAGCATATCCTTCTCGCTCGTCAGGTTGGCGTTCCCGCAATGGTTGTATTCCTCAACAAGTGCGACCTCGTTGACGACGCTGAACTTCTCGACCTCGTTGAAATGGAAACCAGAGATCTTCTCTCTACCTACGATTTCCCCGGCGACGAGATCCCCTTCATCCGCGGTTCCGCAAGAGCTGCTCTTGATGCTCCCAACGACATCAATGATCCTGCATACGCTCCTATCCTTGAGCTTATGAAGGCAGTTGACGACTATATTCCTACTCCTGTTCGTGCAGCAGACGACACATTCCTTATGCCTGTCGAGGACGTATTCTCCATCTCCGGCCGTGGTACAGTTGCTACCGGTAGAGTTGAGAGAGGTCAGGTAAAGATGGCTGACGAAGTTGAAATCGTTGGTCTTAAGGAAACCAAGAAGACCACTATTACCGGTATTGAAATGTTCCACAAGCAGATGGACTACGCTGAAGCCGGCGATAACATCGGTGCTCTTCTCCGTGGTATTGCTAAGAACGAGATCGAAAAGGGTCAGGTTCTTGCAAAGCCCGGTTCCATCACTCCTCACACCAAGTTCGTTGGTCACGTTTACGTTCTTACCGAAAAGGAAGGCGGACGTCATAAGCCGTTCTTCTCCAATTACAGACCTCAGTTCTTCTTCAGAACCACTGACGTTACCGGTATCATCACTCTTCCCGACGGCGTTGAAATGTGCAACCCCGGCGATAACGTTGATATGAACGTTGAACTTATCGTTCCCGTAGCTATGGAAAAGGGTCTCCGTTTCGCTATTCGTGAAGGCGGCAGAACCGTAGGATCCGGCGTCGTTGCTGAAATCCTCGGCTAATTATTGATTCTTTAATTGAATCGCTCTGCCCCAAAGGCAGTATTTCGGGGTGTTGCTTGACTGCAATGCCCCGATTTGTTTAAATTTAATATCAGTATAATCTTTCAGGGCAGGGAGAATATCCCTACCGGCGGTAAAGTCCGAGAGCGGACTGTGAAAATGCCGTTGCGGCACTTGTATTGGGTGCTTTGCGGCGGAAAACGCAGTCGCAGCAGAACCGGTGAGACGTGAATATGCAAGTTTTCGTCAATTCCGGTACCGACAGTATAGTCTGGATAAAGTAAAGAGAATACGGTAATTGTGCGATATTTCGTCGCATAGATTTTTACCGTGCGTTATGCAGCCTTGGAGGAGATTCTTCAAAGGCTTTTTTTGTGCTTATTCGGAATTTAATGCTTTGCACGTCTTTCATGCGTGAAGGAGCTTGTATTCCGACTGTTCGGAACGGGATTTTTTGCTCCGGTATGCACGGTTTTGTGAAATTTCAAATATGAACGCAACACGAAATTTTGTTCACATGATACGGCATATTCCTGTGGAAAACTCTGTGGATAATGTGCCGAAGTCGTGCAAAACTGTGGAAAACCCTGTTGATAATGTTCAAAACCTACGTGCCGGGCTGTGGAAAACCGGTGGAAACGGTGTGGATTGTTAACAGAAATGCACGTAAAAATGGGATTTTTGATGTGGGTAATTTCGGAATGTGCCAATTTGTTCCGAAAAATCCTGTTTCAACAGCCTGTGGAAAACCCGGTGCAAAAGGTGCAAAAGTAAGTATAAGCTAACCAAAAATCCGGCACAAAAGTCTTTGAAATATCACCTTGTGCGAATATTTCGCGGAAAGAAGGCTTTATTATGAAAAGCAGAATAAAAAAAATCACAATTATAGGCGTGCTGACCGCAATGTCGGCAATATTGTATCTTTTCCCGACGTTTCCGATATTTCCGGCGTTTTCGTGGCTCGAAATAGACTTCGCAGATATTCCTGCACTGTTCGCGTCGATACTCATTTCACCGGCTGCGGGCGCTGCGGTCGTGCTTATAAGAAACACGGTGCATCTTACGGTTTCAAGTACGGCGATGACCGGCGAACTTTCAAATTTTCTTATAAGCGCGCTGTTTGTTTTCGCGGCTGGTATTTTTTATCGGCTTTTTGCAAAGAAAAATGCGTCGGCAGGAGCCGGGATACGCATAAAAAACGTTGTCTGCGCACTTGCGCTCGGCGCCGTTTGCCAGGTCATAACGGCAATGCTCGTAAATTATTTCATTATGATACCGCTGTACTCCGCGTTTATCAATTTTGATGAACTTGGCAAAGCGTATTACATATTTGGCGGTGTGCTGCCGTTCAATATTATAAAGTGTACGATAACCTCGGCGGTTTTTGTGCCGGTTGTGAGATACGCATATCCTACGATCCGCAGAATTCTTGCGGAGTAATGTCCTCTGTGCGTTTTTCTGCAAATTTTTCAGCAAAAGAATGAAAATTTTTTATTTGTTAATAAATTGTATTTGTATTGACAAAGGTGCTGTTATATAATAACCTCGTAGTTTGTTAGGCAGACGTATTAACGCGGATGCCGGCAGACAAAGTCATTTAGATTATGGAGGTGCAAAAAATGGCATATGTTATTTCAAAGGACGTTTGCATCGGATGCGGTGCATGCGCAGACGAATGTCCCGTTAGCTGCATTGCAGAGAAGGACGGAAAGTACGAGATCAACAAGGACGAGTGCATTGACTGCGGAACTTGCGCAGCTACATGTCCCGTTGAGGCTCCTGCAGCCGAATAATTATTTTTTACGGCTATTCTGAGGTCGCACACGAGATTTTTTCTTGCGTGCGGTCTTTTTTTACTTGAAAACTTAACGGATTCAATGTATAATACAGGTAGAGTTGTTTCTGAGCAGGGTGGTAGCTTGTTTTGGGCGGAAACTGATTATTCACTGCCATGTGCAACTCTATTCTGACGCTTTTCTACGGAGAAAAGCTGTCGAAAAGCCGTTCGCCGCTCAAACGCCGCAGCGAAAGCGAAGTTACTTTTTTGTTTGGATTGTTTTTGCTTATTTGGGGCGGAAACGGGTAACTTTCTTCAAAGTGCGACTTTATATTTGCACTTTTCGGCGGCGAAAAGTGGTCGAAAAGCCGTTCAAGGGACTGCTCGCCCCTTGACAATCCCCCGACGGGGGGATTTCACTCTAAAGAGTGTAAACGCGCACCGAAGTAAACATCGCCTCCGTAAGCTCAAAAATCCTCGTTTCGCATTGTCCACGAGACTGTGTTGCGAAATCGCTCGCAGATGCTGCGCACTGCTCGATGGGGCTGGTTTCCAAGTGTAGCATGGTTGACATAATGCAGTTTCGGTGTCATGTCACGTCTTTGTAAGCGCGGTTCGGTGCGATTTAATGCAGAACTGTACTCTTATCCAGCCAAACATAAAACTAATATTCGTAAAAGTCATCTTGCCGTAGGCAAGCTGGGCAGAAAAGTAAGTCCTGTTGACTGCATGATTATATAAAAATAACACTTGTACCGAAATAGTTTAACTTTGTACAGAACCCCATATCCGCGCGCCAGTCGCGGCGGCGATTGAGCTGCGAAAATCTTTTGCCCGTCTTTTCGATTCCGAAAAGCGGAGGTATAAGGTTGCACATGGAAGTGAGTAATCCGTTTCCGCCCAAATAAGCGACAACTAATAACTTACAATTAATAACTTAATATAGTCCAAGAAAAATACCCTAAAAGAAGTGAAACGTATGTTTAAATCAATCTATACTAAATATATCATGTCCTTCGTGGCGCTGCTCGGAATAGGATTCGTCGCGGTGGCAGTCGTAATAACGTCGCTCATGACAAACTATTCCATACGCTCTAAAGAAAATGTAATGTATCAGACCGCAAAGGTCATATATAATAATATCGCAGCTATAATGAAGTCCGATGAACTTACGTTTTCGCAGGCTGTTGAAGATTCGGGCGATACGCTGAAAAATATCCTTGAACCGCTGTCCGTGTACTCCGAGTCCGCTGTAATTATAACGGACGGGTCGGGCAGAATTATATTCCTGTCGGGTAATGAATCAAGCGCACTGTCGGAGGATTATACGGGCGCTGTGAGAGTTGACGCCGCAAAGAAAAATTCTTCGGATTACAGATACAGCAGCCTCTCGGGACTTTTCAAAACAAGACGGTTTAATTATATCTATCCCGTGCTTGACGGTACAGCCGAGGACGCGTCGGTTGTCGGAAGAATTATACTGTCTTCTCCCGGAACGAGCTTGAAGGGAATGTACGAGCAGATAATCCGCGTTATAATAATTGCAAGTTTGTGGATATTCTTCGCCGCTGTTATCGCCGTGTACTTTATTACAGACCGTATCATAACGCCGCTTAAAGAGATGAGCAGCGCCGCAAAGAGCTATTCAAAGGGAGATTTCAGCGTGCGCGTGCCGGTAAAAGGCACGGACGAAATAGCAGAGCTTGCAATGGCGTTCAATCATATGGCAGAGTCGCTGACGGTGCTTGAAACTTCGAGAAATACCTTCCTTTCAAGCGTTTCGCATGACCTCAGAACGCCTATGACAAGTATACAGGGCTTTGTTGACGGTATTCTTGACGGTACTATACCCAAAGATAAACAAAGCTACTATCTCAATATCGTTTCCGTCGAGGTAAAACGCCTTTCAAGACTTGTAAGCTCTCTGCTTGATATATCCAGAATGGAATCGGGTAATCTGAAACTTACAAAGATAACGTTCGATATATGCGAGGTCGCAAGACTTATACTTATCTCGTTCGAGGAGAAAATAGACGCGAAAAAACTCAATATAGAATTTGAAACCGACGACGATCCGTCCTGCGTCTTTGCGGACAGGGATTCCATTCATCAGATTCTGTATAACCTTATTGATAACGCGATTAAATTTACTTATGACAGCGGACTTATAAAGATAGAGATACGCAATAATCTGCCGGATAAGTATACCGTAAGCGTTTATAATACGGGACTCGGTATAAAGAAAGAAGAACAGCCCATGGTATTCGACAGATTTTTCAAGTCGGATTCTTCGCGCGGACTTGATAAGACCGGCACGGGACTCGGACTCTATATCGCAAAGACAAAACTTGAGGCTCACGGAGAAAAGATAAGCGTTGAGAGCGAATACGGAAAATACTGCCGCTTTGAATTTACGCTTGCAAAGACAAATGAACCCATGACGGGAAATAAGGGCGAATAAGAATAATAAAAGAGGATTTTTTAATATGTCAGAGGTATCGTATATAGCGCCGCTTGAAAGACTTGCGGCACAGTTCGGAAAACTGCCCGGAATAGGCAAGAAAAGCGCGTACAGACTTGCGTTTCATGTGCTGGATATGCCTGACGCACAGGTTGCGGAGTTTGCGGAAGCTCTTACTCAGGCAAAAAAGAGCGTGACGCACTGTAAGATATGCCAGAATATTTCGGACAGCGAGGTTTGTTCTCTCTGCGCCGATAATAAGCGCGATCATAAGACCATATGCGTGGTCGAAAATCCGCGTGACGTCAACGCGATAGAACGCATAAACGAGTATAACGGCGTTTTCCATGTGCTTTACGGCGTAATTTCTCCGCTTGAGGGAAAAACTCCCGAAATGCTTAAAATAAAAGAGCTTACGGCGCGTGTAAACGACCTTGTTTCGCAGTATCCGCCGGAACAGATAGAGGTAATACTCGCGACAAACCCAAGCGTTGAGGGCGACGCTACCGCAATGTACCTTTCAAGACTGCTGTCGCCGTTCGGGGTGAAAATATCGCGCCTTGCTTACGGAATACCCGTCGGAGGAGATCTCGAATATGCCGACGAGCTGACGCTTTTCAGAGCGCTTTCGGGACGCCAGACGCTTTAAAAGATAATAAAAATAATTTAAGCTCAGTACAAAGCTTTTTTGCAGTGTACCGAGCTTTTGTTTTGCGCGTTTTTAAAGAAAAAGCGGCGCGTGGATTTGTTTGTCCGCGGTTAAACGTGATTTATGCGTTTTCGACTCTGAAATAAGCTCCGGGATAAGAGCAGAGAGGACATCTCTCGGGACGGACGTTTCCGTCTGCCTCAAAGCCGCAGTTTGTGCATCTCCAGTGAGTGCAGGCGTCGCCGTAATCTTTACCCTGTTCGATTTCGGCAATCATCTGGTTGTAGGTATTTTCGTGACCCGTTTCGACAGCGGAGGTGAGTCGGAATTTCTCGGCGATTTCAGAGAAACCCTCGTCGTCGGCGGTGCGTGCCATTTCAAGATATGTCTGCGCGTCCTCGCGTTCGTTTGCCGCGGCTACTCTCAGATTTTCGGGCGTGGTTCCGATGCCGTCCATGTATCCGAGCCAGAGAGCCGCATGCTGAATTTCGTTTTCGGCTATGTTTGTAAACAGGCTTGCGGCGTTGGGATAGCCCTCGTCGTAGGCTGCTGCGGAAAAAAGATTGTATAAGGCGTATGCCTTTGCTTCGTCGTCGAAGGCAGTGCCGAGATTTTTTAAGGTTTTTGTGCCGGTAAGCGCATTCATGGCGCTGCCGCTTGTTTTGGCGTTGTTGTCCATATTGATTTTCCTTTCTGAGAAGTAAAATGCTTCTCACGGTATTTTATGCCGTGCGGCTCTTTGCGTTACGCGCTTTGAGGAAAAGTACAGACGCCGTAAGTTTATCCGCGGCGCATTTTTGCAGGACCCTATGTGTTTGCACACGGCTTTTTAACGGCGGCGCGGTATTTTCACAAATTTCCGCCTGTTCCGTAATCTGGTGCAAGGTGTTTTTGTTTCCGGCTGCAAATACTTAAAAAGATATTGACGAATACGGCAAAAAATTGTATAATATACTTGTATATTTGTATATCCGATAATATTACAGTGAAAGGAACGTAGACTCTTGAACAACGATACATTTTTTCCGAAAAACAAATCGGCGCGCATTGCCGTAAGTCTGCTTCTGTGCATACCGCTTATCGCGGCTGCGATACTTGTTAAAAGAATAGATCCCAATGCTGTCGAAAGGAACGCGGTGCAGAGCCTTACCGTAAGTATAAACGGCTCGTCCAACACATTTACCGACGAGCAGTCGCTGTCGGTTTATTCCGACATAACTAAGAACGCGACAGAGATAGACGCGGCGTTCAGAAATTTCGACGAGGAAACTCCGTATGAGATAACCTTTACCGAGAGCGACGGCTCTACCGTTTCGTACAGCCTTTATATGCTTGAGGACGAGAACGACTGCATATATAAGACCGCAGAGGGCAGATACTTTATGATGGATCCCGAAAACGCAAAAAATCTGCTTGTGAGAAGCGAGTTCGGCGACGTAAATCAGGCAAGCTTCCTGCCGGTGCTTACATATGAGCGCTCGGGAAAGCAGATAACGCTCAAATCCGGCACGTACAACTGGAAATATAAGGCTCTTGACGGCAGCGACGTCGAGGCAAATTCCGACAGAAACGTGTCAAATCCCGTTGTAAAGTTCAACAGTTCGGACGTAGGAAACTTTGTGTTCGACAGAGAACCCGACAGCATTAAGATAACCGTGACAAACGGAGAAAAGACAGAGTTTGACGGCACGCCCGAAAACCTTGCCGAGGCGTTCTCCTATAAATCCGATACAAAGCTTGATATGACGCTGGTTGCGGAGTGGTATGAGCTTGAAGATTCGCAGTACAGCGGAACGCTGACGTATAAACTCTCCGCGCTCTACGATATAGACCCGACATATTCCGTCGTAGACGACCATGCGCTGCCCAAGGGCGACTTTACAATACTTCGTATTTCCGACTTCAACGACGGCGAAAGCCTTAATATAGACAACGACCTCGGAATACCGACTCCGGCAAAGGTCTACGACAAGACCGACGAGGGAATTAAATTTGCGTTTGTTCCGCTGTCTGCGGTAAGCACCGTCGGAACTCATACGCTGACGCTTTCTACCGAGGACGGCAATGTTCAGACAGTCGATGTTTCGGTAAAGGAACCGTCAAGGACTTTCGGTTCGCAGACCGTTATAGTAACGGACGAAACCTTGCAGAGTGCCTTTACAAGCGACGGCTTTGAACAGTGGAAGAACACGCTGTCCGAGCTTAGCGCAAAGAGCGAAAATTCTCAGCTCTGGACAGGAAAGTTCGCATATCCCACAAAGAGTTCGGATACCGTTTCGGGCGGATTTAAGTACGGCACGGGCGTTGACGTAAAGAGCCTGTATTCCACGGCGTATACGTTTGACGGAACAGAGCTTGCGGCGTCTGCCGGCTCTCAGGTAACGGCGGCAAATTCGGGCAAGGTCATATTTGCGGGCGAGCTTACTCTTACCGGAAAGACCGTTGTTGTGGATCACGGCAGCGGAGTGCTCAGCTGGTACGGACATCTGTCCGATATAAGCGTAAACGCAGGCGACAGCGTAACGGCTGAAACCGTGCTGGGTGCGGCAGGTTCTACGGGGTTTGCGTGCAACTCTGCCGGAAACAAAGTGACTATGGTATACTTTGGCGTAAGCGCCGGCGGTGTATTCATAGATCCGTCAAGCCCGTGCAGATTCGGAATTAATTTCTGATAAAACAAAAATAAAATAAAAATAACAGCTTGGTACGATTTTCTTCTCTGTCGCACTAAGCTGTTTTTTGTTGTGAGATTTACTGTTACTTTTCCGCGTCGTCAAGCAGCTTGTTAAGCTCGTCGCGGAAGGTGGTGATGTCCTTGAACTGGCGGTAGACCGACGCAAAACGCACGTATGAAACCTCGTCGAGAGCCTTTAACTTTTCCATTACAAGCTCGCCTATCTCGGTGGACGTGACCTCGTTCTTCATGCTTGACAGCAGCGTCTGCTCTATTTCGGACACCGCGTTTTCTATCTGCGTCATGGTGACGGGACGCTTTTCGCAGGCTCTGACCATGCCGTTCTTAATTTTCATCTTGTCAAAGCTTTCTCTTGTCTTGTCTTTCTTTACGACCATAAACGATACGTTTTCTATGGTCTCAAAAGTGGTAAAGCGTTTCTGACAGCTGAGACACTCGCGTCTTCTTCTTATACTTGCGCCTTCGTTTGCAGGGCGCGAATCGAGAACCTTGCTTTCAAGGTGTCCGCATGCCGGACATTTCATGGCTTGGCACTTCCTTTCGGGTAAAAAATCGGATTTAATTTCCGGAACATATATTTTATTACAGTATATCACAGATTTTTATTCTTTGCAAGAAAAATCAAAAAACACACGGCAATAAACAATGAAAACACAAAATTTCGGAGGTAAAATATGAAAAAAGCACTTGAAAAAATCGAAAATATGGAAAAGACTGCGCAGAAATTCTTAAAAATAGGTTTGTCGCTGATACTTTACATACTGGTACTGCTTGCTTTGAACGCGGCAAAGAATTACGGGCTGTCTGGAATAGAGAGAGTCATGTATGCAAAGATGATTTCGGAATGTCTGCGGTATGCGGCTATCTCCTTTGTGCTGGTCGTCGGCGGAGGATTGTTCGCGGACGCCGTAATCAAGCTTGATAAAGCGAAAAACAACGGATAAGCCGCAAAAAAACTCCGGTGCGCAGACGGTTGCCTTTTGTTCTGAAAACTATATTTTGATGTTTGTTTTTCACTTGACATAAAAGTCAATAGGGAGTAAACTATACGCAGATGCTTTTGAAAATGGGAGGTAAATTATGGAAAATATAAAGGAAAATCTTTCGTCTCCGGTGAGATATAAATGCGGCTGTTTTGTTGCGGGCGGAGGATTTGCGGGAATTTCCGCGGCTCTTGCCGCAGCGCGAGGCGGTGCTGACGTACTGCTCTGCGAAAAAGAATTTATCCTCGGAGGTCTGGGTACTGCCGGAATAGTTACGTATTATCTTCCTCTTTGCGACGGAAACGGAACTCAGGTATCGTTCGGAATAGCTGAGGAATTATTGAAACTCTCTATAAAATACGGCGCCGAGGCAGACTTTCCCGACGCTTGGCTCGGAGAAAATCAGAATATCGAAAAGAGAAAAGAACAGCGTTACAGAGTGCGCTACAATCCCGGAATGTTCGCGCTGCTTGCCGAAAAGCTGCTGACGGACGCAGGCGTAAAAATTTTGTACGGAACGTCGGTCTGCGCGGTCGCAAAGGATGGGGACAGAATTACTCACGTGCTTATAGAAAACAAGTCGGGCAGAAGCGCGGTTGAGGTTGAAAAGTGCGTTATCGACTGCACGGGTGACGCGGATATTGCCGAAATGTCGGGAGAAAAGACCGAGATTTTCAAGATGGGCAACAGCCTTGCGGCGTGGAACTATACATATTCGGATTCCGAAAAGGTAAGGCTTAACGTAATAGGCTGTTCGGACTCGGCGGAAGATATTGAATCCGGCAAGAGCACGACGGCGCTTGTAGACAGACGCTATACCGGACTTGACGGCATGGAAAACAGCGAGATGACGATTACGGCACACTCCTTTATTCTGCGCGATATTTTAAAGAGAAAGCAGACGGATTCTTCGACAATGCCCGTAACTCTGCCGACAATTCCGCAGATAAGAATGACAAGGCGCATATGCGGCGTTTATACAATGTGCGACAAGGAGATAGGAAAGACCTTTGACGACAGCGTGGGTATGTTCTCCGACTGGAGAAAGAGAGGACCGGTGTACGAGATGCCGTTCTCGTCGCTGTACGGAAAAGAGGTAAAAAATCTTATCTGCGCGGGACGCTGCGTGTCGAGTGACGACAATATGTGGGACGTCACGCGCGTTATCCCGGTCTGCGCGGTTTCGGGAGAGGCTGCCGGCACTGCCGCGGCGATTATTTCTGACAGCTTTGAGAATGCGGATATAAAAGAACTTCAGAAAAGACTCGTAAGTGCAGGCGTAAAGCTCCACGCATAGATTTAATGTACGATATTGATATTATTGTAGCCGATTTCTTATTGAAAACGGCTGCATTTTTTTGTATAATCTAAACGGAGTGTGTAATACAGGAAAAATAGGAAAGGATCTGCATAAAAATGAAAAAGGTAAAGGTACTTCTTGCCGGAATAGGCGGATACGGAAAGCTTATAACAAACGAGATACTAAACAATTACGACAAGCTCGGCGTAGAGCTGTGCGCGGTTGCCGATCCGTTTCCGGAAGGAAATGACAGGCTTGAGGAAATAAAGGCTCTCGGCGCAAAGCTATATTCCGACATGGAGGAGTTTTTCAAGACCGGCAGCGTTGATCTTACCGTAATTTCTACTCCCATTCAGTTTCACACAAAGCACATAATCACAGCGCTTGAACACGGCTCAAATGTTCTCTGCGAAAAGCCGCTCTGCGCCGACGAAAAAGACATAGAAAAGCTTATTTCCGCACGCGACAAGTCCGGTAAATTCGTATACATAGGCTATCAGTGGTCGTTCAGCAAGGCGATAGAAGATCTCAAAGCCGATATTTCGGCAGGTGTTTTCGGAAAGCCGCTCTCGCTCAAAACTCTTGTGGTATGGTCGAGAAACGCCGACTATTTTTCAAGAGGAACAGGCTGGGCAGGAAAGATAAGTCTGCCGTCCGGCGAGCTTGTATACGACAGCATAGCCAACAATGCCGCGGCGCACTATCTGCACAATATGTTCTATGTTCTGGGTTCAAAGGTAAACGAGGCGCTTGCTCCCAAAGATTTCACGGCAACGCTGCTGCGTGCAAACAACATAGAAAACTTTGACACTGCGGACATTATCTGCAAATTTGACGGAGGATTTGAGGCGCGCTTTACCGCAACGCACACCACAAAGGAAACGCTCAATCCCTGTTTTGACTATGCGTTTGAAAAAGGACGCGTGCTTTTCTGCAACGCCGAAAAACCTCTTGACGACGCGTCGGGTTCTCTTGAATACGTAAAGCGCGATATAGTCGCATATTTTTCCGACGGCAGCGTAAAGCACTACGGCGATCCGTATGAAAACGAGAGAAGAAAGTTCTACATAGCACTTGACGCGGTTCGCGGACTTGAAAACGGCTACGAACGCTGCGGAATAGAAACGGCGGCGGTTCACACGAGATTTATAAACGAGCTTCAGAGAAGTGCCGAAATCAAAAATGTTAAAAAGAGCCTTGTAAAGACCGAGGAAAAAATGACATATGTTGACGGACTTTTCGGAGCCGTAACGGATATTTACAAGACAGGAAACGGCAGTCTTTCGGACTTTGCCGAATAAATTATAAAAACGGAGGTTAAACATATGAGCCTTGGACAGAAATTTGAAAGTCAGATGACCGAATACACCGACAAGGAAACCGGCGTAAAGGTAAAGCGTTTAACAAACGGAAAATACAACTCCTCTCACATCTACTTTACCAACAACAGTCTGTACGACAACAATTCAAAGTTAGTCATACTTTCCGACAGAGGAGAACGTCAGAACTATTACAGCATAGACCTCAACACCTACGAGTTTACGCAGGTGACGGATCTTCCGGAATTGAAATTTCCCGGACACTACTCCCTTTACGAGGGCATAGTTGACGGAACAGGCGGATATGTATACTTTACAAAGGGCAGGGATCTCATGAGAGTTGACCTGCACACGCTTGAGGAAAAGAAGATATACGAGATACCCGAAGGCTTTGCACGCCATGTAATAAGCTGCAAAAGCGGCGGAGAATATGTATACACCTCAATTTACAGGATTGCGGACATGCCGCCGCAGTCGGAAAGATTTTTGCGTGCGCCGAGACCGTTAAGCCGCATAATAAGAATTAAGAACGACGGTTCGGGAAGCGAAGTTATCCGCGAAGAGGACTACTGGATAGCTCATGTAAACGTAAGTCCTACCGACGAAACCAAGATAACGTACTGTCACGAAGGCGGCTGGCGTCTTGTGGACAACAGAATCTGGGGAATGGACGTAACGACGGGCAAGGTATGGAAGATATGCGGCAACATTCCCTGTCAAAATGCTGACGGCAGCACATCTCCCTATGCGATAGGTCACGAATACTGGTACGCCGACGGCAAGAGAATAGGTTTTCATGGCGGCGGAGGAGACAAGCGCATAATAGGTCACATAAATTACGACGACACGGGACTTATTTACGCGCCGTTCAACTACAACACCGGCCACACGTTCTCGCTTGACGAAAAGATCATTGTCGGAGACGGCGACAGAGCCGGCAGATATTTACGTGTGTGGAAGTACGATGGGCAGAACTATTCCGAGCCGCGTGCTCTCTGCCGTCACGACAGCTCATGGAAAACGCAGTCATGCCACGTACACCCGAGAGTTTTCCCCGACGGAAAGCACGTATTATTTACCTCCGACCGCGACGGATACGAACAGGTCTACATAACGGAACTTCCGGAGTTTGAGTCTTTGATTCCGTTAGAGAGGGTATCAAAAATTTAAGCGGACTGAGAGGAGATTATTTTTGGCGAAAAAAGATAATCCACTGCCATGTGCAACTTTCTACACCCTCTTTTCGGAATCGAAAAGTGGAAAGATACTTTTTGTTTAGCCGTTGTTGCTTATTTTGGGCGAAAAGAGTTAATCCACTTCTACTTGCAACTCTATTCACCGACTTTTCGGAATCGAAAAAGTCGCACTCTAAAGAGCGTAAACAAAAGATTTTCGCGGCTCAGACGCCGCCGCGAAAGCGTGGCTACGTGGAGGATTTCACTCTAAAGAGTGTAAATGCACACCGCAACTAACTACGCCTCCGAAATCTCAAAAATCCTCATTTTGCACTGTCCACAAAGCTGTGTCGCAAAATCGCCGCGCGACAGGCGCGCGGATATGGGGTCCTGTACGAAGTAAAATTATTTTCGGTGCAAGTGTTACTCTTAATATATTCAAACAGTCAACAGGACACACCTTTACGACCAGCTCGCCTACGGCGAGATGACTACGGCTGAATGTTAGTTTTATGTTTGGTTGGCGGAAAAGTATAAGCCGGCTCTGAATTAAATACAAAAATATACTCTGTGCATTGTATAAAAATTTGCACAGAGTTTTTGTTTTATATATCAATTTTATTTTGGAAATTACATTTACAAATTTGAGAAATTACGCTGTAAGCATTATCAAGTCCGCACACACAGTCAAGATAAATAGAATTTGTTTCTGTGCCGACGCGGATATAACAATGTTTTTTTCGGGAAGTATCGGCAATATACAATACGGTTTATTTTCGCTGTCAGAAATAATGCAATGCAGTTCAATCCTTGCGGACACAACTGAAGAATTCGGTATTTTCTGTCTGTGAAACTCCGTATATATATAAGTAAAATCTTTATCAATGACAATTTTATTATAGATGCTCTTTTTTATCAGCATAAAATAAATATCAGCCCAAAGAAAGAAATAGAGTGCCGGCAAAAACAAAAACACAGACAGCGTACTTACGGTTTCGTTTTTACTTGACTTAAAAAGCAAAGAAAGGACGGTGAAAGCAAGCGCGCAAAGAGCAAGCACCGCAAATTTTCCCGAATACTTTTTCGGGTTCCCGCAAAACAGCATTGTTTCAGTCGGCATTTTCTTTTATCTCCATATATACAAAAAGTGCGCAGCATAAGCCACGCACAAAAAACACATGGCTCACATTGCTGCGACACAATATAATACACATTTCCACAAAAGCATGGTGTGACGAGCCTGCATTTTTATCATGAGATAAAAACACTTGCTTCGTGGAAAATAGAAAGTGATATTATATTATGTCGCAAGAATAGTATATTATAATCGGGAGGATTTGTCAAGGTTTGGAAGGCTGATTTTTGCCTGTTTTAACCGGAAAAGTGCAGTTCCACTTTAAATTAATGCAAAAATATACTCTGTGCATTGTGTTTATACTTTGCACAGAGTTTTTTACTAAACAAAAAAGTAACATTTGAACCAAGTTTCTTGCCGATAGGCAAGCCGGGCGCAAAAACGAGTCCTGTTGACTGCGTAATAACGCATAAGAATTGCACTTTTGAGCCTAAAACCAAGTTTACGCAGACCGCAGCGTGACATGGCATAAGAGTTGAATCTGGGATAAACAAATTCCACTTAGAAACCAGCCCCATCCGCGCGCCTGTCGCGCGGCGATTTTGCCGTAAGTTACATGGATGTACCGTAATAGCAAGGCGGTCGCGCTTGTAAAGGTAATTGAGGTGCGAAAGTCCATGTTTAGGGCATTTACACTCTTTAGAGTGAAATCCTCCACGTAGCCACGCTTTCGCGGCGGCGTCTGAGCCGCGAACGGCTTTTCGATAGTTTATCCTCGCAGGAGGACTTTTCTCCGTAGAAAAGCGTCAGTATAAAGTTGCACTTTGAAGAAAGTAACCGGTTTCCGCCCAAATCAACCAACTCTCACCCAAAGGCGCCCCTAATATATGTTGCCGTATTCCTCCGCAAGCCTCGATATAAGCGCGTCGTCGGCATGAACAGACGGGGAAATTGTTATCCCGTCAAAAAACGGCTCAAAATCACCGTAAAGCAGACGGCTTTCAAAAAAACGTATCAGATATTCAACCGAGTCCTCTTTGCAGCCCTCTATAACAATAATGCACTTTGACGGAGCGTTTTTCGCGGCAACCCTGTCGGTAAGTTTTGTAACCGAAAAATATAAACCGAGTACGGCAAAGAAACAGAGAAAAATGTCAATAACGGCACAGAATACGCTCATAAGCGCACTTCCTCTCATATATAATTTGTTTCTCATTGCCATAATATGCCGATAAGGCTTTTTCGGGTACAAAAAATGCGGCACGCTTGTTTTACGTACCGCAAAATGTGTTGTCTTGTTAAATTAAACTCAGCCGATAACTCTTACTCTTGTAACGTTCTGAATGTTTGCGAGCTTTTCTATAACGTCGCCTGAAACGTCGCCGTTGATCTCAATAAGAGTGTACGCGTTGTCTTTCTTTGAACCATTGACCATGTTTGCAATGTTGATGTTGCTGTCGGAAAGCGCGGAGGATATCTGCGCGAGCATGGACGGAACGTTCTTGTGGAATACCGCTATTCTCTTGAGTCCCGAATAGGGGATAAACGCTTCGGGGAAGTTTACGCTGTTCTTGATGTTTCCTGTTTCAATGTAAGTTTTCAGCTCTTCGGCAGCCATGACAGCACAGTTGTCCTCGGATTCGGGAGTTGACGCGCCGAGATGGGGGATTGCGACAATTCCGGGAACGCCGATAACCTCTTCTGTCGGGAAATCCGTTACGTAGCTTGCAACCTTGCCTGATTCGAGCGCTTTTTTGACGTCAGCCGCAACAACAAGGTCGGCTCTTGCAAGATTGAGTATTCTTACGCCGTCTTTCATCGCGGAAATGGACTTTTCGTTTATCATGCCCTTTGTGTCGGGAGTTGACGGAACGTGAACCGAGATGTAGTCGCAGTTTGCAAAGATGTCGTCAAGCGCTTTTGCGTGCTTTACGGACTTTGAAAGTCTCCATGCGGCGTCAACCGTGATAAACGGATCGTAGCCGTATACGTTCATGCCGAGATGAACCGCGGTGTTTGCAAGCTGTGCGCCTATTGCGCCGAGTCCGATTATGCCGAGCGTCTTGCCGGCAATTTCGGGACCTACAAACGCGCTCTTGCCTTTTTCGACTGCCTTTGCAACGTCCTCTGTGAGAGTGGACGCCCAGTTTATACCGTCTACAATCTTTCTTGATGCCAGAAGCAGCGCGCATACCGCAAGCTCTTTTACCGCGTTTGCGTTTGCTCCGGGTGTGTTGAATACGACAATGCCCTGTTCAGAGCACTTGTCAAGCGGAATGTTGTTTACGCCTGCACCTGCTCTTGCAATGGCAAGCAGTTCCTTGCCGAACTCCATGTCGTGCATGGCAGCCGAACGCACCATTATCCCGTCGGGAGCGGTAACTGCGTCCGATACCGTGTAGTTTTCGTCAAATATCTGAGTGCCGCATTTGGCAATCTTGTTTAAAAGCTGTATATTGTACATTTTAAAAATGCTCCTTAAATCAGTAGTTATGCGTTTTCCGCTTCAAACTTCTTCATGAACGCAACAAGCGCCTCAACGCCTTCGTAAGGCATAGCGTTGTAAATGGAGGCTCTCATGCCGCCTACGCTTCTGTGTCCCTTGAGGTTGGAAAGACCTGCGGCTGCGGCTTCCGAACAGAACTTCTTGTCAAGATCCGCGTCGCCCGTAACAAAGCATACGTTCATCATGGAACGGTACTTCTTGTCGGCTGTCGGCTTGAACAGCTTTGAAGAATCGAGATAATCGTAAAGCAGCTTTGCCTTCTTCTCGTTTCTCTCTTTCATTGCGGTAAGTCCGCCGTTTTTGAGCGCCCACTTGTATACAAGTCCTGCAATGTAGATTGTGTAGCAGGGAGGAGTGTTGTACATGGAGTCGTTGTCAGCCATGGTCTTGTAGTCGAGCATGGTGGGAGTTTCGGGACGTGCGTTGCCCAAAAGATCTTCGCGTATGATAACTACGGTGAGACCTGCGGGAGCCATGTTCTTCTGCGCGCCTGCGTATATAACGCCGAACTTTGTAACGTCAACCGGCTCGCTTGTGATGCAGGACGACATATCCGCAACAAGCACTTTGTCGCCTACGTTGGGAACTTCGGGATATTTTGTGCCGAAAATTGTGTTGTTGTAGCAAACGTGAACGTAATCTGCGTCGGGACGTACCATGTCGGGAGTTACGTCGGGTATGTAGGCAAAGGTTCTGTCCTCGGACGAAGCAATGCACTTTGCGTCTCCGTACTTCTGAGCCTCTTTAAATGCTTTCTTTGAGAACTGACCCGAAACAACGTAGTCGGCTTTTCCGGTTTTCATGAGATTGAGGGGAACAGCCGCGAACTGAGTTGACGCGCCGCCCTGAAGGAAAAGAACCTTGTAATTGTCGGGAATGTTCATGAGTTTTCTGAAATCCGCTTCGGTCTGCTTTATAATCGCGTCATAGACCGGAGATCGGTGGCTCATCTCCATAACGGACATTCCGCTGCCGTTGTAATCTGTCATCTCTGCCGCTGCCTGTTCGAGAACTTCAAGCGGAAGCATTGACGGGCCTGCCGAAAAATTATAAATTCTGCTCATAATATAATACCTCCACAGTCTTTGACTGAAATTATTAATACTGCTATTATACAACTCTTTAAAGTATATGTCAATAGCAGTGCTGTGCTAAACAAGATGAATTTTACACAAAACTGCGCATTACAAATCAAAATCCGCCGAGATCGTCGGCAGGCTGTTCCTCTGCCTTTGTAAGCTCGCCGAGTACGAGATTTACGGCGTATCCCAGCTTTGCCGAAGAAAGCTCTTCTATGAGAGTTTTGTACTTGGGATCGGAATTCACCATGAATTTTGCAATTTTCGACACATTCAGCGTCATTGTGTCGTCCTTTATATATGCGCGCCCGGACGAGATGAGAGAATACAGCATCATGTCCTTGGCTTTGATGTCCTCAAGCACCTCGGCGTAGGCTGTCATGGGCTTTCCGGGAGCGTCGGAAGAAACTGAATTCCGGGTTTTTGCGCCGGCTGCGGCATTTTCCTTTTCAGTAATATTACCTGCGCCGGAAAGTGCCGGATCTTCACCGAAATCCTGTGACGGGGGTTCGGGTATGGGCGAGCCGTCGGGAAATACGGTTTCGGGCTGTACGTCGGTACCGTCCGCACTTTCGGTGTTCTGCGGTTTTGATGAAACGGCACCGGCTGAACTTTGTCTTGATACGGGTTTTGAAACGGCTGCGCCGGATATTCTCACCGCACCGCTTTCGAGTGCGCTTACCCTTTCAAGTAAAGCTGACGGGGAAACCGAGAGCTTTGAATCGCAGAGGCGCATTATCATAAGTTCAATGAGAGTTCTTCTCGACAATGCGTTTCGCGAAAGCTTGTTCTGCGTGTCCTCGACGACCTCCGTGCAGTAAAGCAGCCTTTCGGAGGAGAATCTGTCCTCGCAGTTTCTGAGCACCTCTATAACGTCCGCACCCTCGTCGATAAGCGAGGATACGTGAGAGCTTGCATATTTCATAACAAGCAGATTTCTGAACATACCTCCGAGTTCGGTGCAAAGCACGCTCATGTCCTTGCTTGTCTTGTACGCCTGTTCGACGGTTTCGAGAGCAGACGCCGCGTCCTTGTCAGCAATGCTCTGCAAAAGCGACAGAACCGTTGCGTTTCCTATAACGCCGAGCATTGAAGCCGCCTTTTCGCGGTCGATGTTCTGCTGTCCGACAAATAATTCAAGCATACTCAGAGCGTCTCTCATGGCACCCGTTGCAAGACGGGCTATAAGACCGAGCGCCGCGTCGTCAATGCCTATGTTTTCGCTGTCAGAAATCGTGCGCAGCCGCGGCATCATGTCCTCGGGACTTATCCTGTGGAAGTCAAAACGCTTGCAGCGCGAAAGAATTGTCGCGGGGATCTTGTTAAGCTCCGTCGTCGCCAGTATGAACATGACGTGAGCCGGAGGTTCTTCGAGAGTTTTCAACAGCGCGTTGAACGCCGACACAGACAGCATATGAACCTCGTCTATGATATATACCTTTCTCGAAAGCTCAATAGGCATAAAGCTTATCCTGTCGCGCAGCTCTCTTATGTCGTTTACGCTGTTGTTGCTGGCAGCGTCCATTTCCACAATGTCAAGGCTGTTTTCAAATGCCCTGCATTTTTCGCAGACTCCGCAGGGATCTCCGTCAACGGGATTTTCGCAGCTTACGGCTTTTGCGAGAATTTTGGCGCAGGTAGTCTTTCCCGTGCCGCGCGAACCGCAGAATAAATATGCGTGGGAAACGCTTTTCTGCATAATTTCGCTTCTTAAAACCTTTGTTATGTGATCCTGTCCTATAACGTCGGCGAAAACCGACGGCCTCCACTTTCGGTAGAGAGCCATGTACTGCGGCATACGCTTACGTCCTTTCGTCGAAGATGTTGTGAGGATAAAATATACGGTTTAGATAAAGAGCGTGTGCCGGTGCCGTATCGCCGGCGTTTTTTCTGTCTGCGGAGTTTATTATTTCCGAAAGATCTCCGGGTTTTGCGTCCTTTGCACACAGTTCGAGAAAGGTTCCCGTCATAATGCGCACCATGTTGTACAGAAATCCGTCGGCGCAGACGCGAAGCACCGTGCAGCCGTCGTCGGACTGCGAAATGTTGAAATATTTTACGGTTCTCACCGTGTTTTCCTCGTTTTTAGAGCCTTTTGACATAAACGCGCGGAAATCGTGCGTTCCGCAGAATTCTTCGCACAGAAACGCGTACTTTTCAAAGTCCGTCTTTATCGGATAAAAGAGCGCCCTGTCCGACAGAAAAGGGTTGGAATAGCGCTTGTTCCATATCTTATATATATATTCCTTGCCGATGCATGAATATCTTGCGTGAAAGTCACCCGAAACGGACGCCGCGTTCTTTACGGCAATGCCGCTGTTCTTCAGGTGGGAATTAAGCGCCTGAGAAAGTTTTTGGGGAGGGATATTTACGTTTTGCGAGCTTATGTGGCAGACATAGCTGTTTGCATGAACTCCGGCGTCGGTACGCGAACAGCCGCATACATCGGGTCGGAATTTCAAAACGGTTTCGAGCGCGTCCTGAAAAGCCGACTGAACGCTGCGCGCGTTTTTCTGCACCTGCCAGCCGTGGAAACGCGAACCGTCGTACATTATTTCAAAGGCTATGTTCGGTATATCCGTCTTTATCTCCATGTTATATCACCGAACCGAATACCATGCGTGAGCATACGAGCAGCACCGCAAATGCCCCGAATACCGCAAGCGAAACAAAGTCGCGTGTCGAGGCTTTCATTATCTTCATTCTCGTTCTGCCTTCACCGCCGTGGTAAAGACGGCATTCCATCGCGCTTGCAAGTTCGTCCGCACGTCTGAACGCCGAGACAAAAAGCGGAATGAGTATCGGCACGAGAGCCTTTGCGCGCTGAAACAGATTGCCCGATTCAAAGTCCGCACCGCGCGCCTTCTGCGCGTTTATTATCTTCTGCGTTTCTTCGATAAGCGTCGGAATAAAGCGCAGGGCTATTGTCATCATCATGGAAAACTCATGTACGGGAACGCCGATCTTTTTAAGCGGCGAAAGCAGCCGTTCGATAGCGTCTGTCAGAGCTACGGGAGATGTCGTATAGGTAAGCAGCACGAACGTGCCTATAACAAGGCAGATTATCCTGACCGCCGTAAAGACCGCGAAAATAATTCCTTCGGGGTAGATTGTTATTACCCAGAATTTGATAAGCGGAGTTTCGCCGCCCGTCCAGAGAATGTTTGCGATCATTGTAAAGGCAAGAATAAAGACAATGGGCTTTAAGCTTCTTGCGATTGTGCTTATGCCGAGTCCCGACAGCAGAACCACCGCCGCCGTTGCGAGTATGACAAGAGCGAGCGCCTCAAAGCTCGACGCACTGAAAACTCCGACAATGTATAAAATTATGCAGACAAGCTTAAACCGCGGATCAAGCTTGTGAATTACCGAATTTCCGGGAAAATACTGTCCCAATGTTATATCCGAAAGCATCAGATGTTCCTTTCGCGGCATTTATCGCCGTGTATTATGATTCAATTATAAATTATATCATTATTTTTTGAATAGCTATACGTTTTTTTGAAAACAATGCTTTGCGGACAGACAAAGAGCAATTTTTTATGCAAAAAAACGCGCAAAAATGCTAAAAATTCAAAATATGTCTACCAATTCCGGGTTTTATGTGGTATAATACCTTTGTATAAGTGTTTATATTGAGGATTTTATGGCATTTGTTTGTGCGCAAGTTAAATTCTTAACTGAGTGCAGTTATGTACACCCGCTTTTCGGAATCGAAAAGCGAAAAAGATGCTTTGCGTTTGGCTGAGTGTTGCTTATTTTGGGCGAAAAAAGATAATCCACTCCCATGTGCAGCTCTATTCTCCGACTTTTCGGAATCGAAAAAGTCGCCAAAAGATTTTCGCCGCTCAAACGCCGCAGCGAAAGCGCGGCTACGTGGAGGATTTCACTCTAAAGAGTGTAAACGCCTACCATAACAAAGTACGCCTCCGAAAGCTCAAAAATCCTCGTTTCGCATTGTCCCTGAAACTGTGCCGCGAAATCGCTCGCAGATGCTCCGCACTGCTCGATGGGGCTGGTTTCTAAGTGAAGCACGGTTGACATAATGCGGATTTTGTGTCATGTCACGTCTTTGTAAGTGCAGGTCAGTGCGAGTTAGTGTAATTCAGCATAAAACTGCACGTTTATCTTACCAAACATAAAACTAACATTCGTAAAAGTCATCTTGCCGTAGGCAAGCTGGGCAGAAAAGTAAGTCCTGTTGACTGTCTGAGTATATAAAAAGTAACACTTGTGCCAAATCGGGTTTGACTTCGTACAGAACCCCCATATCGAGCAGCGCGGAGCGTCTGCGAGCGAAGATAGAGAATTTCGGAGGCATGCAAGAGCTTTGCCGACGATAGTTTGATGTGTGGATAGAAAGCCACGCTTTCGCGGCAGCGTTTGAGCCGCGAAAATCTTTTGTTTACGCTCTTTAGAGTGCAATCTTTTCGATTCCGAAAAGTTGGAGAATAGAGTTGCACATAGAAGTGGATAATCCTTTTTAGCCCAAAATAAGCAACACTCAGCCAAACGCAAAGCAACCAAAAAATGTAGATAAGAAAAAAGAGGAAAAGAGGAATTTTACCGTGCCGAAACTTCATTACACTACAAAAGGAACCTGTTCGCGCGCAATAGACCTTGAAATAGAGGACGGAAAAATAAAAAGCGTAAAATTCGACGGAGGCTGTAACGGAAATACAAAGGGAATTTCAAGCCTTGTCGTCGGAATGGACGCAAATGAAGCAGTAAAACGCCTTTCCGGAATACAGTGCGGAATGAAAGGCACTTCATGTCCCGATCAGCTTGCAAAAGCAATCCGTCAGCTTGAAGAAAAACAGGCGTAAAAAACGCGTATAAGCATAAAAATCAGTAAACCGACATACATTCGCCATGGAAAAGAGGTAAGTATATATGGATTATGTAAAGGAATATGAAAGATGGCTGAATTACCCGGAACTTGATTCCGAACTTAAAGCGGAACTTGAAGAAATCAAGGTTAACGATAAAGAAATAAAAGAGCGTTTCAGCGTGCCGCTTGCTTTCGGTACGGCAGGACTTCGCGGAATCATAAGAGCCGGTATCAACGGAATGAATATATATACCGTTGCTCAGGCAACACAGGGACTTTCCGAGCTTATAATCAAGGAAAAAGCTCAGAGCAAGGGCGTTGTAATAGCTACCGATACAAGAATAAAGTCAGACGTTTTCGCAAAGGTCTGCGCCGAGGTTCTGTACGCAAACGGAATAAAGGTCTTTCTTTTCGACGCACCGCGTCCGACTCCCGAACTCTCGTATACTCTCCGTAAGATCGGCGCAATCTCCGGTATCAATATAACCGCGTCGCATAACCCAAAAGAATATAACGGATATAAGGCATACTGGTCTGACGGCGCACAGATAGGCCCTGAACAGGCATCTGTCGTGCTTGATGCAATAGAAAGCGTAGACGTGCTTTCGGGCGCAAAGAGAAAGAGCTTTGAC
The DNA here is from genome assembly GCA_934446675.1 of uncultured Eubacteriales bacterium. Taxonomy (GTDB): domain Bacteria; phylum Bacillota; class Clostridia; order Oscillospirales; family CAG-382; genus UMGS1387. Next base: position 3,903 of record CAKSEL010000013.1, on the reverse strand, counting down.
GAGGGCGTAAAGAACGGAAGTATTGAGATAATCGGCGAAAAGCTTGATGAAGCTTATATGGAAACCGTGCTTGAACAGAGAATCCGTCCCGACGCAGTTCCGCTTGTGGCTGATACATTTAAGGTCGTTTATACTCCTTTCCACGGCACCGGCGCAAAGCTTATACCCGAAGTGTTAAAGCGCGCGGGAATAAAGCAGCTTTTCTGCGTTAAGGAACAGATGATACCCGACGGTAATTTCCCGACGGTAAAAAGCCCCAACCCCGAAAATAAAGAGGGATTTTATCTTGCAATCGACATTGCAAAAGAACAGAACTGCGATCTCATCATAGGCTCTGACCCCGACGCCGACAGAGCAGGCGTTATAATCCGCACGTCAGACGGAGAATTTATGCCGCTTACCGGAAATCAGATAGGCGTAATGCTTATAAACTATATAATCGAGGCAAGACGTCTTTCGGGTAAGCTTCCGGAGAACGCGTGCGTAATTAAGTCGATAGTAAGCACAAGACTTGCAGACGCCGTATGCCATGCCAACGGCGTTGAGGTTATAAACGTTCTTACGGGCTTTAAGTTTATCGGCGAAAAGATGACAGAGTTTGAAAAGACACATGAATTTACCTATATCTTCGGTTTTGAGGAAAGCTACGGCTATCTTCCCGGAACCTATGCGCGCGATAAGGACGCTGTCTGCGCGTCGCTGCTTATTACCGAAATGGCGGCTTATTACGCAAAGCAGGGCAAGACGCTTTATGACGTTCTGTGCGGAATATTTGAAAAATACGGCTACTATATCGAGGGCGTGGATAACTTCTCGTTCCCCGGAACAGAGGGTGCAGGCAAGATGAGCAAGCTCATGAACGGACTTCGCGAAAATCCGCCGGAATATATTGCAGGCAAAAAGGTCGTAATGTTCGGCGATTATCTTAAAGGCACGTTTACCTCTCATGACGGCGCGTCAAGACCGACGGGACTTCCCGAATCAAATGTGCTTTCGTTCTTCCTTGCCGGCGGAGATAATGTCGTCGTGCGTCCGTCGGGTACGGAACCCAAGGTAAAGCTTTATTACCTCGTTTCGGATAAGACAAAAGAGGCGGCAGCCGAAAAGGTAGACGCATATAAGGCGGATATGGCAAAGCTCATAGGAGAGTAATCAAAGAAGAAAATTGAAATTTGAAAGGAAATAAACAAAAATGGCAAACGACAAGAGACAGCTTGAGCAGATAACGCCGAGAGACGTGGATTTTGCTCAGTGGTATACCGACATAGTAAAGAATGCCGATCTTACCGACTATTCCAGCGTAAAGGGCTGCATGATAATCAGACCTTACGGATACGCAATCTGGGAGAATATCCAGAAAATAATGGATAAAAAGTTCAAGGAGACCGGGCACGAAAACGTATATATGCCGATGTTCATTCCCGAAAGCCTCTTGAACAAGGAAAAGGAACACGTAGAGGGCTTTGCGCCCGAAGTTGCATGGGTAACTCACGGCGGAAACGAGCCTCTTCCCGAAAGACTCTGCGTGCGTCCCACGTCCGAAACGCTTTTCTGCGAGCATTTCAAAAAGATAATCAATTCTTACAGAGATCTGCCCGTTCTTTACAATCAGTGGTGCAGCGTTGTAAGATGGGAAAAGACCACAAGACCTTTTCTGCGCACAAGAGAGTTTCTCTGGCAGGAGGGACATACAATGCACGCAACCGCGCAGGAGGCGCGCGAGGAAACTCTGCGTATGCTCAACGTCTATGCAAGCGTATGCGAAAACGACCTTGCAATGCCGGTAATCAAGGGACCGAAAACGCCGTCCGATAAGTTTGCCGGAGCCGAGGATACATATGCTATCGAGGCTCTCATGCATGACGGAAAGGCTCTCCAGGCAGGCACGAGCCACTATTTCGGCGACGGATTTGCAAAGGCGTTCGACATTACCTACAAGAGCAAGGACAATGTTGACGTGCATCCGCACCAGACCTCATGGGGTACGACGACACGTCTTATCGGCGCGATCATCATGACCCACGGCGACGACAACGGACTTGTTCTTCCTCCGGCAGTAGCACCGATACAGGTAGTAATAGTTCCGGTTGCACAGCACAAAGAGGGCGTTCTCGAAAAGGCGAACGAGCTTAAAAAGAGACTTGAAAAGGACTTCAGAGTTAAGCTTGACGACAGCGAAAACAGCCCCGGCTGGAAGTTTGCCGAATATGAAATGAAGGGCGTTCCGGTAAGAATAGAGATAGGTCCGAGAGATATTGAGGCAAACAAGTGCGTTATCTGCACAAGACACAATCTTGAGAAATCAGAGGCGGATCTTGACAATCTCGAGGCTGCGGTTGCTGAAAAACTCGGCGAAGTGCGCGACGGACTGTATGCAAAGGCTCTCGAAAACAGAGAAAAGCACACATATTCCTGCACGACGATAGACGAAATCAAACAAGCGCTTGAAAAGAACGGCGACGGATTCGTAAAGGCAATGTGGTGCGGCAGCGAGGAATGTGAAGACAGCGTAAAGGCTCAGACCGGCGTAGGCTCACGCTGCATACCTTTCGATCAGGAACAGCTTTCGGACAAGTGCGTTTGCTGCGGCAGACCTGCGAAGAAGCTTGTTTACTGGGGCAAGGCATATTGATTTAAACTGAAAATAAGCGAATTTACGGGGACTTGGTTTATGTGCATAAGTCCCCTGTTTTTTTAATCTGACACGGGAAAAGAGGGCAGGGCAGTATGATAAACATACCCGATATAGCCGGCTGCGGAATATTCGACAGCAGGGCGGCGCTGCACGGACAGATTCGTTCGGTCACGAGAAAGGTGCGCTATTTTGAGCTTGAGTTTTATCCTGAGGACGGCAAAAGCTCCTTTATAGACGGCAGGGAATATCCGATTTACGCCGGAAATGTCATTGTGGCAAAGCCGGGACAGATGAGAAGCAGCCTTCTGCACATGAAAAACCACTATCTCTGGCTTATACCCGACAGCGGCGAGATATGCTCGCGCTTAAAAGAGCTGCCCGATGTGCTGAACGTCGGGGTTTATATAAAGGAATACGCCGAGCTTTTTATGTCGGTAAGACGCGCACGTGAATCGGGAACGGAGGATTCGGCTTTTCTTGCCGCGTCGAAAATATGCGAGCTTGTTTACAGACTGTGCAGCGATTCAAAACGTCAGAGCAGTACGGACGGCAGCGTAAAAAATCTTGACGGCGTTATGGCGGCTCTCGATTTTGCCGATAAAAACTTTACTCATCATATTACTCTTGACGATATGGCAAAGGCGGCTAATCTTTCGCCTATATATCTGCATAGGCTGTTTTGTTCGGCACTCGGCGAAACTCCCCATGAGTACGTGTGTAAAAAACGTATCGAGTACGCGAAGGACGTTCTCCTTCTCTCGCCCGAACTTACTCTTGCCGATGTCGCTTTCTCCTGCGGTTTCGGTTCTCAGGCTTATTTCTGCTCCGCTTTTAAAAAGGCGTGCTCTCTTACTCCTGCCGAATACCGAAAGCTGCACGTCCGCACCGAATAAGGACGCGAAGGGGTACGAAGGAGTACGCAGGAATACGCGCTTTCTTTTTTAAAAGAAAGCTGCAAAGAAAACGGGGAACGCGCTTTTCTGAAGAAAAGCTGAGCAAAAGACTTTCGTAGCCCTTAAATAAAAATAAAGCTGTTGGCAACTCTGTGCCGCCAGCTTGTACCGTTCGCAGTCAAACAGCAGGACTGCGAACTCAGATGTAAGCAGGTGCCGAAGCAAGCTATGGCAACCGAGAATAAAGGGTAATTTAATAAAAGATGACTCTGTGCGTTGGATTTAACTTCGCACAGAGTTTTTTGTATAAAGAAAACCACGCGATAGTCGCGTGGTTCAAAAAAGGTTAACCGGTGAAAAAAATCCTCCAAATAT
>CAKSEL010000012.1 GCA_934446675.1 uncultured Eubacteriales bacterium | reverse complement strand
ATTTCGAGTCAGCCCCGTTATGACCACTTCGATACCCGTCCTTATATATTTTAGCAGTTTGAAAAAGCTCGTAAAAATGAGGGAACTTTTTGAGGGAACTGCGAAAATAGCAATATTAAATTTTTCTAAAAACCCTTTATTTATGCGGCATTCAGCCGATAAATGTTCTTAATACATCACTGGATTTCGAGTCAGGGCCGTTATGACCACTTCGATACCTGTCCGTATATTAAATTTTTATATGTTAAACCCACGATTTTGACAAAACTTGAAATTAAGGCAAAATTCAGGGCAAAACAAGCAAGTTTTTGCGAGATGCAAAATCTCAAAACCTAAGTAAAATCAAGGCTTTCAGTCGGTCGAAGTTCTCTTAGATGTATAACCTTTCGAGTCAGGACCGTTATGACCACTTCGATACCTGTCCGTATATTATTTCTGCCGGCATTCGGACAAGCGAGTTCAAACTCTTTATCCGAACTTGACAACATGAGTATTATATCAAAAACTCTCAAAACAGTCAATAGCTTAATTGTGAATATTTTTTAAACGCGTTCTTCCCTGCACTTTTAGTGCAAATATACCGCCTCTGCCAAACAGTTTCAGGCACTTATTTTTCTTCAACAAAAACAGTGCCGGGCAAAGCGTTTTGCCATTCCGGCACTGCTGTTTATTTCTTCTTTTACGCAAGACCTTTTTATGTCATTCTACGCTCTCAAACGTCACAAGATACGTTGAAAACAGCGGCATATTAAGATACGACACCGCCTCCGACGAGCATATCTTTTCCTCGCGCACAAGCTTGCAGTCGTGATTATCGTCAAGCAGATAATAGCAAATTCTGCACGGCGCATTTATGCCGATATTATGCAGAGTAAGCTTTACCTCGGTTTCTGGCGCGCTGTCGTCATTATTGAAATGAGTTACCATAACGGCATATTTTCCGTTACCTTTTGCGGCGCACGCAAACACATGATATTCGTCGTCTGTCACTGACTTTACCTGAGTGCCCAGCTCATAAAGCTTATTGAACATATAGAACGGATAATAGCCTTTGAGAACCTTTGCCACAAGGTCGGTGGAAAACAGTCCGTTCATGGCGCAGGGACGCGCGTCATAGTACATAAGGTTATCCAGAGGTGCGCTTTGGGACGCCTCCATAACGGCAGCCGTAAACGCTGCACCCTTTATTCCCTTTTCGCTTTTTAACGTATATTCCCAATCGTCGCCGTTCCAGTCTTTTACATAGTTCCATTCATTGAGAATACTCTCGGACTTTTCAAATCCGAACTCATTTAGCAGCTCTCTTACCTGTTTTTCTATGCTTATTACAAAATCCGGCGTCTGGGAATAGAGATGCCATGAGAAAAAGTCAAGCGGAGCAGACTGTTCCGACACATAGCCGAGAAATTCGCGCGTCCAGTCCGTCATCGGATAGCTGACCGCGGGGCCGCCTATCTTCAGGTTCGGGAAACACTTCTTTAAGTGCTTTGCGGCAATGCCGTACATTTCAAAGAATTGTTCCTTTGTGCCGCCCCAGCATTTTTTCATTACGGGATCTGGGCTGTCCCAGTTAAGATCGGGTTCGTTCCATATCTCCCAGTATTCTATACCGAAGTTATGACCGTCTGCCCAGCCCTCGTTCATGTGTCTGATTATATGCTCGCATATTACCGCCCACTTATGGAAATCAGCCGGCGGAAGCGTGCCGTACTTTTTAATCTCATGCTCAATTCTCGAACCGAGTCTGTAAAACACCTTTGTTCCGGCAAGACCTATTACCTTCATATACTCGTCGGTAAGCGTAAAGTCATATGACGCAGGATCTTCGGGATCTTTTGAAAAATCCGGGAAAATCATATGAACGTCAACCGTATGAGGTCCTCCGTAAGTTGCGAAAAACGACGCGTCATGCGTGCGCGCATAAGGTATTCCCGCCGCCTTGTACGCAGGCATATTGGTCACTCTCTGATCCTGGGTAAACTTATATGCAGGGCCGTTATTTACCGAGTGCATGGGTTTGATTTTGCCGTGGGGCTGCGAAAAGTCCACTGTTATATTATTCATAATCTGTGTACACTCCGTCCGTTTTTTCAAATTATAACATTGAAATATACGTCAGTCAATACACAAAAGGACTTTTAATGCATTTTTCCGGGATATACAAAAAGACGGCTTTTTGCACTTATTCTGGCACGCTTACGGCTGCAATTCTATCCATGTTTCGGGCGTTTCGAGCGCTTTTAACGCGCCTTCGCGCAGTTTCATGACATTTACCGTCTGGCTTCTGTCAAAGCTCGGTTTTCCCGTTTCGTAAAACTTGAGAATATCTCTTATCAGACCTCCGAAAGTGTCGGAATTTATGACGGCTTTTTTCTCTTTTCCGTTTTTATCCTCGGCGCAAACCGCAAATGCAAGCGAATATGCATAGATCATGCCTGCGCTGCCGCCGTTTTTGAATTTTGCGCGGAATATGCACTGAGAACCCTGCTTTTCGGCTTTGAACAGAACCGGCTCGTCATCAAGCAGCTTTATTACCATTTCCGCCTGATGTATTATATATTCCGGTGCGTTTGAGCCTCCGCCGCATGTAATTATATTTTTCACATCGCTAAACTCAGAGAGTTCGGTGCCGTATCTTAACGCAGACGACGAGAACAGCGGAGTATTATACTTATCGGCAAGAGAAAATATTTCAAGAGCCGTTTTTGTATCAGGTGCAAAAGTCTTATCAATATACGTCGGCTTTGAATACTTCAGGACGGCTTTTGCAAAATCAAGGTGCGTTTCGGGATTCGACGGTGCGAGAACAAGCAGCACGTCGCTTTTTTTACAAAGCTCATCAAGCGTCATGCACTGTGTTACGCCGAAATCGCGGCACCACTGTCCGGTGCTTCTAAGCCCCGGAGCTTTTTCGGATGCATACGCGTAAGCCACCGTATAATCAAGCCCAAGAGTTTCCGACGCATTCTTTATCCATTCCGGATAGTGATTTGCGTGCCACTCGTCTATGCGGTAATCAGCAAAGCCTATTTTTTTCATTTTACTTTACCTCTATTTCGCGCTTTATGCCGGCAGACTTATAAAGCACATCGAGAAGCTTTGCACTCTCAAGAACATTGTCGATGTTACTGCGCGTTTTTTCGCCGCTCACCGTGGAATCAAGAAAGGCTCTGTCCTCACATTCGTACATATTCGGAATTTCATATTCAGGCTTTTGCGTTTCCAACGTTTCTCCGTCGCAGAATTCAAAGAGCTTGCCGTAATCAAGACGCGCTCCGCCCTTATCTCCGAGAAAATCTATAAACATCTCATTTTTGTCGAGGTTCTGCGCCCATGCTCCGTTAAAGGAAATGCTCGCTTTATCGGTACGGACATATCCGGTGATGAAATCGTCAACGTCGTTTGTTCCGTGCTCCGTATCCGCCGTATCTTCAGCCCACATACCGTGATAACGGTAGGACTTCATATCGGCAGCCATTTTGTTATAGCTGTCGCAGGTTGCGGTAACAAGCTTTGCGCCGCCGAGAATGTAAAGTATGAGGTCAAGAAAATGAACGCCCCAGTCTATAAGCACTCCTCCGCCCGACATTGATTTTGTCGTAAAAGCGCCGCCGAGTCCGGGTATTGAACGGAACGAACGGAACGAGCAGTAAACATGGTAGATATTGCCGAACTTACCTTCTTTATTCATCTGCGCAAGCTTTTCAACGCTCAGATTATATCTGTTGCAGACGCCGATATTGAGTATTTTGCCTGCTTTATCCGCAGCCTCTTTCATTTTTGCGGAAAGCTCGTAATTTACGGTAATGGGTTTTTCGCAGAAAACATTTTTCCCTGCGGCAAGCGCGTCCATGGTAACGGTATAATGCGCGTAGTTCGGCGTAAGTACGAACACAGTATCGACTTCCGGATCCGCAAGCGCGATTTTGTAATCCTCTATGGTGTTTTCAATTTTGGGGAACTTCTCTTTTTTCTGCTGCGCCTTGCCCGGAATAATATCGCAGGCATATTTGATTCTTACGTCCTCCATTTTGCTCAAAGCCGGGAAATGTGCGATTTCTGAAATTCTGCCGCAGCCGATAACTGCTATTGTATGCATTTTTTATCCTCCATTAAGTAAATATTATTGTTTTGCCGTTGCTTTACGCCTACATTATACGATTTCGGCGCCTATATGTAAACAACATTATTACAGGCAAAGATGTTCATTTTTTTGGATTAAACAAAAATATTTCTTGACACTCCGTACTCCGTGTATTATCATATGTATGTAAGAGAGGGTGAAAAATTATGCTGACAGAAGCAAAATATCATCTTGATCAGAATTATGTGGGCGCGCCTCTCGAGTTCGGAGGTTTTAAGCTGTATCAGACAGGCAGACTGCACTGCGGCAGCGGCATGGACGTAAGAACTCACACTCACTACGGCTGGTTTGAGATCACGGCGGTGACGGACGGCAAAGGAGAGATCTATACAAACGGCGTTCCCCAAAGCGTAAAAAAGGGAGATATGTATCTCTCATTTCCTTGCGACATACATTCTATACATTCTTCAAAATCAGAGCCGCTCAAATACGACTTCTGTTCCTTCAGCACCGTGCTTTCGCCGTACAAAGAAGATCTTGACGGCATTATGACGCGTTGCATTTTACCCGAAAAGCGTATGTTTTCGGACAGCAGGATAAAGAGGTGCATGGAGGAGTTGACATTGGCTGTGCAAAGCAGCTCAAAGCTTTCCGGCGAGCTTACGTTATGCCTTATAAAGGAAATAATCATATATCTGATATGCGGCTTCACCTATGCCGATTCCGAAAGCACCCGGCGTTCCGACAGCATACAGGCTCAGCCTAATTCTTCAAAAGAGCTTTGCTATCAGATCATGAATTACATAGACACGCATATATACACTATGAAAAATCTGTCTGAGCTGTCCGGCATAACAGGATACAATTACAGCTACCTTTCCGCCCTTTTCAAGGAGCAGACAAACCAGACTCTTCATTCCTATTACAGGAACAGGAAAATGGACGCAGCAAGCCTGCTTATGAAAGAAAAAGGCATGACAGCCGTGCGTGCGTCGGAGCTTTTGGGATATACTTCGGCGTCGGCTTTCGGAAAGGCATACAAGGCAAAGTTCAGCGTTTCGCCGAGAGCAAAAGAAACGTTTTAAACATATACATGCAAAAAGCCGCCGGAGTTTTATCCGACGGCTGAATTATATACTTTTTACAGCTTTTTATACTTTGTCTTTACGCAGTCGTCGGTCAATATCAGCGACAGCATTTTTAACATTGTCGGCGTTATATTTACGTCAAGACCGACTGCGTGAGTGAGTTTTTTGGTATCGTCAAAGTACACGAAGACCTCGGACGTTCCGTAGGCGTATATTTCGAGAACGCTCTTTACCCTCTCAAATTCACGCGATTTTTCTGACGGAACCTTGAGATACAGGCAGAGTTTTTCGTCCCTGCCGCGGGCAGGCATCTGCGGTGAGTTTCCCGGAACAGACGGATTTTGTTCATACGGCACCGGCGGTGCGCTCTGCGTATTATGGTGCAGCAGCGACGAAAGATTCATTTTTACCTTTTTAGTGCCTGTGCCTGATGTATTTTCGGTATTATCCGCAGTATTCGCATTATCCGCGGTCTGTGCGGTTTCTTTAAGTGCAAAAACGCTTTTTAACAGAATACTTATCTCGTTTCGTCCGTCCTTATCTCCGTCACGCGATTCCTTCACGGACACCTCGCCCGTAATTCCGACCGCGGCGCCTTCATAGAGGTTCGGCGCATATCTGTTATAGACGTTCGCAAAGGCTATTACTTCAATAATTCCGCCGGTATCCTCAAATTGCAGAAAAGCCATGCGTTTATCGGACTTTGTTATCTTTTCGCGCTTTGACGTAACTGTTCCGACAAGCGTTACGGGCGTTGTGTCGCGGTACTTTTCAAAATTTCCGCTTTCGGCTGCGGCGTTTATATCGCATATCTCGTCGGCGTTTATGCTCTTTGCAAAAGCCTCGTATTTGCGCAGCGGATGTCCCGACATATATATTCCCGCAACGTCCTTTTCCATTGAAAGCAGCTCATTGTCGGAAAATTCGGGTATATCGGGATAGTCAATTTTGAGAATTGCGCTGCCGTTATCCTCTTTATCGCCGTCGGACAGCGAAGAAAACATATCGAACTGCCCGGTTATATTCTTCTGATTGCGCCTTTGCAGACTGTCAACGGCAGATTCGTACACCGACATGAGCTGACTTCTCTTTTTGCCGAATCCGTCAAAAGCGCCTGCCCTTATAAGGCTTTCTATCATGCGCTTGTTTATATCCTTTTCGGACATACGCAAAAGAAAATCCTCAAACGACGTGTATTTCCCGTTTTCGCGCCCGTTTACGATACTGCGTACAAAGCTTTCGCCTACGTTTTTGATTGCGGAAAGTCCGAAGCTAATTTTCTTTTCTCCCGTTGCGGCAAAGCCTCCGACGCTCTCGTTTATATCGGGATTTCTTACGCTTATACCGAACTTTGAGCATTCGGAAATATATTCCATTATCTTATCGCTGCGGTCTATTACGCTGTTTAAAAGAGCCGCCATATATTGCGCGGAAAAATGAACTTTAAGATAGGCTGTATAATACGCGAGATGTGCATACGCCGCGGCATGGGATTTATTGAAAGCATACTGCGCAAAGGCTGCCATATCGTCGTATATTTCCGCCGCTTTTTCTTCGGGAACTCCGTTTGCAACGGCTCCGGCGCACTCGGTCTTGCCGTCCTCTGACTTTTTGCCGTAGAGAAAATACTGTCTTTCAGCCTGCATGACGTCCTTTTTCTTTTTTGCCATTGCGCGGCGCACAATATCAGCTCTGCCGAATGAATATCCGGCAAGGCTGCGGAATATCTGCATTACCTGTTCCTGATAGACGATACAGCCGTTTGTTACCGAGAGTATGTTCTCAAGGCGTTTATCGGCATAGGTTATTTTATCTGGATTTTTACGGTTTTCGAGAAATTTCGGTATACTGTCCATAGGTCCGGGACGGTAAAGCGATATTGCTATTGTAATATCTTCAATATTCTGCGGCTTCATACGCATAAGCAGAGATTTCATGCCTGCCGATTCAAGCTGGAACACTCCGTTTGTCTTTCCTGCGCCCAAAAGCCTGTACGTATCCTTATCGTCAAGCGGTATATCCGACACATTTATTCCCGAATCCCTTGCCGCGTCGTATATGACGGTAAGATAACGAAGTCCGAGAAAATCTATTTTCAACAGTCCGAGATCCGCTATATCATTCATCGTATACTGCGTAACGACACAGTCGCCGTTCATTGACAGCGGAACATAGCTGTCAACGGTTTTATCGGTAATTACAACGCCTGCGGCATGGGTTGAGGCGTTTCTCGGCATACCCTCGATACCGCGCGCTATATCTATAACGCTTCTTAATACCGATTCGTTTTCGTATATATCATGCAGCTCCGCGCTTTCAGACAGTGCCTTGTCTATCGTCATTCCGAGTGCGAACGGTATACACTTTGCCGCCCTGTCCGCGTCGGCATACGGCACGCTCATTACGCGCGCAACGTCCCTTATTGCAGCTTTTGCCGCAAGCGTTCCGAACGTAACTATCTGCGCGACGTGATCTCTGCCGTACTTTCGCGCAACGTAGTCTATGACCTCCGAACGTCTGAAATAGCAAAAGTCAACGTCAAAGTCCGGCATGCTTACTCTTTCGGGGTTAAGAAAACGCTCGAACAGCAAATCAAACTTTATAGGGTCAATGTCGGTAATTCCGAGAAAATACGCCGCAAGGCTTCCGGCTCCCGAACCTCTGCCCGGCCCTACCGGTATTCCGTTATTTTTGGCATACGATATAAAGTCGTTTACTATGAGATAATATTCGTTATATCCCATTTTATCGACGACGGAAAGCTCATAGTCAAGGCGTTCGCGGTATACTTTTTCATCTAACGCGCCGCCGTGTTTCTGCGCCTGTTCTTTTCTCTTTTCAAAGCCCATTTCGCAGAGAGCGCGCAGATATTCCTTTGACGAAAGCCCGTCGGGAGGATAAAATGCAGGCAGAAACAGCTTATCAAAGCAAAAGTCAAAATTACATTCTTCTGCGATTTTTACGGTATTTTCGAGAGCCTCCGGAACGTCGGCAAAAAGCTTATACATTTCTTCCGTGTTTTTCAAATAAAACTCGTCGCGTTTAAAGCCTTTATGTCTGCCCTCGTCAAGCGTGGCGTTGGTCTGTATGCACATCAGAACCGCCTGTTTCTGTGCGTCTGACTTTTGCAGATAATGCACGTCGTTGGTCGCGACAAGAGGAATATCAAGTTCTTTCGACATCTTTACAAGCTCGTCGTTTACGGTAGTCTGTTCGGGTATTCCGTGGCGCTGAAGTTCAAGATAAAATCCGTCTTTGAATATCCTTTTAAGCTTATTTGCGTAAACCCTCGCGCCCTCATAGTCGGCGGCTATAATTCTCTGCGGCACGGCGCCTCCGAGACAGGCGGACAGCGCTATAAGCCCTTCGCTGTGCTTTTCGAGAAGTTCAAGATCGGCTCTCGGCTTTACGTAAAAGCCCTCGGTAAACGCGCTCGAAACAATACTTATAAGGTTCTTGTATCCGATTTCGTTTTTGCATAGCAGCACAAGGTGAGAGTAATCTCCGTCGCGCTTGTCCTTATCAAATCTGCTCTTGGGACTTACGTATATTTCGCAGCCGATTATCGGCTTAATCCCTGCTTTTTTGCAGGTTTTGTAAAAATCAACCGCACCGTACATTACGCCGTGGTCGGTTATGGCAAGGCAGTCCTGTCCCGCATTTTTCAGTGCGTCCGGAATATCCTTTATGCGGCACGCGCCGTCAAGCAGACTGTATTCACTGTGAAAATGCAGATGACAGAACTTTTTTTCCATATCGTTTTCCTTTTTATCTTCTTGCTTTTATAACTTTATTTGTTTCCGTTTGCAAAGACTATAATACGTTCAAGCCTGTGGTTTGCGCAGGACTTGGTTATGGGAGGTTCATGAATTGCGGCAAGCTCGGACAGCGACATATCCGGGTTATCAAGCTTTAATTTTGCGGTATAAAGCAATTTTTCGGGCAGAGTTTCGAGAATTCCGTTATCCGAAAGCTTTAAAATCGCGTCAAGCTGGCGCGCCGATGCGTTTGCCGTCTTTTGCATATTGGCGTACTCGCAGTTTGTTACGCGGTTACAGTTATTTCGTATCTGCTTTTCTATAATTGTATTCAAAAACTCAAACGCGCATTTATTTGCGCCTATAAAGCTGAGAAACTCGAATATGGTTTCCCCATCCTTAAAATATACGATATATGTATTTTTGCGTTTGGATTCCTTTGCCTCAAAGCCGCATTCGCGTATAAAAACGCAAAGCTCGTCGGCATTCATCTCGTTTGCAAGCTTAAATTCGAGGTGGTTTTCCTTTTCCGGAGAATTTACGCTGGCGCATCTTAAAAACACGCCGCGCAGAAATGCGCTGCGGCAATCGTCGCACTTAAATATGCTTTTATCTATTATCGCGTTGTTATCGAGAAATACTCCGGCGTACTCGCGCGCCTTTTTACAGCACTTTTTTTCACCCTTTATATTTTCAAGAGCAGACTTTACCTCTTTGGTAAAGGTGGTTTTCTCATTCATAGCTCCGTGTTTTCTCCGTTTTTATCAATTATGCGTATTTCGCTCTCAAGCGCAACGCCGCTGTTTTGCTTTACAATGTTTTGTATCTTGCGCATAAGGTCAATGACGTCGGAGGTTGAGGCGTTATTTTTATTTATGACAAATCCGGCGTGTTTTTCCGAAACAGCAGCGCCGCCGACGCTGAAGCCTTTAAGTCCCGCGTCCTCGATAAGCTTGCCTGCAAAGTACCCTTCCGGTCTTTTAAAGGTGCTTCCGCACGACGGAAAATCAAGCGGCTGCTTTTCTATCCTCTTTTTCATAAGCTCTTTTGCCGCCGACACGCACTCGTCCTTATCTCCGATTCCGAGTTTCAGAACCGCGCCGAGAATTATATCGCCGTTTGTTTCAAAAACGCTGTTTCTGTATGAAAAATCACACTCCGGCGCGGGTCGCTGTATTATTTTATGATCTCGCGTCAGCACATAAACGCTCTCTGTAACATTTGACATCTCACCGCCGTATGCTCCTGCGTTCATATAGACTGCACCGCCGAGACTTCCGGGTATTCCGTAGGCAAATTCAAGTCCCGAAAAACCGCTTTTGCACATTTCAAGCGCAAGCGCCGTAACCGATATTCCGCAGTCGGCAAAGATCTTCGCGCCGTCTTTATCCTGCGACAGAACCGAGTATTCCTTTACTCCGCCCGTAAGCACAACCGGAACGTCAATTCCCTCGTCGGGCACAAGAACATTGCTCATATTTCCCATTACAAGGCATTTTATATCATTTTCCGCATAAAAGAGCACCGTATCCGCAAGCTCGGACACGCTTTCGGGCAGGCAGAGAAATTTTGCGCTGCCGCCTGTTTTCATAGAAGAATATTTTGCAAGAGGGACATTTTCAAGAGTTTTGCAAAACGGACTTTTCATATATTATCACCTTTTATTATTATATCACATAAGACGCAAAAAGTGAATAGTGTTTATCAAAAAGCCTTGCCAAAAGCAAAAATACTGCGAAAAGCCGCATTTATCAGCTCTCCGCAGTGTGCAAAACCGTATTATTTTTAAGCTTATCTCTTTTTAAGCACTATTTTTATAAAGTTGAGATATTTCCGCGCGCCGGCTTCAATGGACTTTCTGTCGCCGACAGCGTACTCATTATCCTGCTTTATCCAGTCGTCCCAGACCTCTTTATCTGATTCCATCTCGCTTATCTCGATTATCTCGCTGTCCTTTGACGCGCTCACGATACCCGTCCAGTAGTTAATATCGCGCATATAAGCAAGCTGCTCGGGAGTCCACGACAGCAACAGTTCTTTCGGAAGATCGTCATGGCAGTCCTTTCTCATTCCCGGAACGGCGATATAGATATATCCGCCCTTTTTGACAAACGGCATAAGTTTTTTGTCAAGATAATTTTCGTCGCGTCCGAAATAGTTATAGGAATCAACGCTGACTACCGCGTCGAAAAATTCTTTTTCAAACTCCAGCGCCTCCGCGTCGGCTTTTACGGGCACTATCTCGTTTTGAGTAAGCCCCATGCTCTCAAAAAACTTTGCGTTTTCGCCGGGGTCGCTCCACAGATCGCACGCATAGACTTTATATCCGTATTCCTTTGCCATAAACACCGACGTAAGTCCCGTTCCGCTGCCGAGATCGCAGACAACGTCTCCCTTTTTGATTTTTGTGTTCATGAGCAGTTCCTCTTCAAGTTTTATGGGGTTAGGTCCCATTATGAGTTTCATCAACTCGTCCGTACAGTATTTTTTACTGAGTGTATATTCCATTTTAATTTGTTCCTTTCAGGTATTTTTGAAAATTTTGTTTGAAATTATCGGCATACGCGTCAAACATTTCGCAAAGCGTCTTAATATCCGTTCCGCCGTCGTACAGCGAGTACATCATGAACATAGGTGCGTAAAATTCAAGCGACAGGGTTTCGGCAAGCTTTCCGTCATGCACAAACTCAAAAAACACGTCCGTCATATATCCGAGAGGTCCGGACGATATATACTGAGCGTACATATCCTTCATTTCCTGCGAATTATACTGCTCAAGGCTCAACATTCTGCGGAAATTGCAGAAAAATTCATCTTCCGTCCAATGAACAAGCATTTCGCGCGCATATTTGACAATACTTTCAATATCAAGACCTTTGTAACTGCCGCTGTCCTTGCGGTATTCCTCTTCCGGCATATCGTTTTCATGCGCCTTATCGTAATCCGCTTTATTTACCCTCTCGATTATACTCTCGAATATCTCTCGCTTACTCTTATAGTGCTTATACAGCGACGGAGCTTTTATCTGCACAGCGTCGGCAATTTCAGCTACGCCTACCGCATCATATCCGCTTTTTGCAAACAGTTTCAGCGCCTGTTCCTGTATTCTCGACTTTGTATTTATTCCCCTCATTAATATTCTCCTTTTGCTCCCGACGTTTTATATTATAGCTAATAGTTATTAGCTTGTCAATAGGAAAATTAAAAATTCCGCAAAAAAGTTAATTTCTGCGGAAAAATGAATTGTATTTATTGCATTAAAGCACAAATTCAGGGTATACGCCTTGGTTTACCTTATCCATATACGCTCTCATGTTTGCGTCAACATTTATTTTGCCGCCGTCAAAGCAAACCTTTATTTTCGGTGCGTCAGAATTGTCCGCAGCCGGCATATTCCCGTACTTTGAGGCAAGCTCGGCAAAGCGTTTTCCTTCAGGTTTTACGTTATTATCGCTGTCAATAAGTCCAAGATCGTATTCAAGCTCGCCGAATCCGTGCATTGAACGTGCAATATCGTGTGAGTACCACCATGTAACACCCCAGAGGTTTTCAATGTGCGTCATTGCCTCAAAGGTCTTATCCATAAACTCTGTTCTGCCGTAAAGCGTGTTTTCCCATGTCCTTGCAATACCGAATTTCTGAACCCACATCATGCGTGTTTTATCTTTTCCGGCATAGCTTTGCGCAAGTGCCGCCATATAAAGCGCGATGTTTATACTGTCTGTGCCGAGAACGCCGTTTCTGTCCATTGCGCCGGTAAACTTTGTCCAGCAATGGAGTGCCGTAACCGCTCCGTCATTTACAAGAGATTCACGTGAAAACCCCTTATCGGCAAACCACGGCTGATGGTCTACCCCGTTATTATGCAGCTTTCCGGGTGCGTATTTTTCACATTCCCCGAACATTATCCTTGCCCATTCGTCGCAGTATTCGGGGCAGTCGGCAAGAAAGCACGTCAGCTCATTTCCGAGATCAAATCCCAAAAACGCACGGCTGTGCGACACCACCTCGGCTATATTCTTTATATAAAACTTTTCGGCATTTATGTAATCTTCGTTCCTGGTAAGCTCGCGTACATTCTTTATTCCGTGTCTTACCCACGACGGCAAAAAGGTAAATCCGCTCATCCAGCCCGTAAACAGCGATAGAAAAAAGTCTATTCCGGAATCTTCGCAAAGCGTTACAAACTTTTTCAAGTTATTGAGACAGTGTCCAGACATATAATTTCCGTTGGGCTGAAACATACTCCACAAAAGATGCGCTCTTATATGGTCGCACCCAAGGCTTTTTATTGTTTCAAGGTCTGACATTACTCTTTTTTCATCAAAATCCTGCCAGAAATAAAGCCAGTTCTTTGATGGTATATAATTTGCTCCGATTCTCATTTTTCCCTCCGAATTTGCATTTTTATTTGATTATATCTTTTCAGAACAAGAAACACAATGTTGCAGATTAACTTTAAATTATTACATTTTGACATATTTTATAATTTTAAGCGCAAAAAAGCGGCGGTACAGTCCGCCGCAAGTTCTTATTTGACTTTTTACGCAATTTTCAGCCGTTGATATATATTCTCGGCACGCGTTTTGCAACGCCGCAAAGCAGCTCATACGAGATAGTATCAATCTTCTCTGCCTGTTCGTCGCAGGAGATATATCTGTCGCCGTCGTTTCCCCATATCACAACGTCGTCGCCGATTTTAACGTCGGGTATATCCGTAACGTCTATCATAGCCATATCCATGCACACTCTGCCGATTACCGGCACTCTCTTTCCGTGACATAGAACCTCGCCTTTACCGCAGGAAAATCCGCGTCTCAGTCCGTCGGCATAGCCTGCGCAGATCACCGCCATTTTCATGTCAGTCTGCGCCGTATAGGTAAGTCCGTAGCCGACAAGATCGCCCTTCTTCAGCTCATGAATATCTATTACCCTTGTTTTGAACTGCATTACGGGAAGATAACCGTCGGCAACGCTTGAACAGCCGTAGAGCGTAATTCCCAGCCTTACGGCATCGAGAAACATATGCGGATATTCAAGAAGTCCGGCGCTGTTGCATATATGCCTTATTTCGGGCATAATTCCGTTTTCTTTAAGATACTTTTCGCCCATTGTGTAACATTCAAACTGCTTATTTGAAAAATCCGGATTATTCTCAGCCGCGGCAAAGTGCGAAAACAGCCCTTCGACCCTGATATTTGGATTTTGCTTTAAAATTTCAACCGTTTCTTTAAGGTCGTCCGGAATAATTCCGTGCGAAACATTAAAGCCCGTGCGGTTCATCCCGGTATTGAGCTTTATATGCACTTTAAGCTCTCTGCCCGACGCGCGGTTTACAAATGTCTTTGCCGCGTCAAGCGAAGCAAGCGCAAGAGAAACGTCATTTTCGACAGCCGCATTCACGAAGTCCGGGAACACATATCCGAGTATCACTATTCCGCCTTTTATTCCTCCTCGGCGCAGCTCGAGTGCCTCGTCAATATTGGCAACGGCAAAAAAATCCGCGCCGACTTCTTCAAGTTTTTTCGATATTGCAACCGCGCCGTGTCCGTAGGCGTCAGCCTTGACAACGCATATTATTCTGCGGTTTACCAGCTCTTTCGTATGCTTATAATTATGCAAGACCGCACCGAGGTCTATTTCGGCACGCGTTTTGGTTATATCCGTTACATTTTCAAACATTTTCTACATTCTTTCATGATAAACTGTTACGTTCCTGATTCGCTTTTGAACTTTGTTATTCTGAGCGTTACCGAATCTTCTCCGGCACTTGCAACAAGGAGAGTCGGTTCGCCGGTAAGTCTGTTATACGTAAAGCTGTAATTTACGTCGCCCTGCGAAAACATTGCAGTTACAAATTCTGCGTCGGTATCGGAGTTTTCAGAAATACAGCCCGAATCCAGCGACCGTATAATCTGCGGCATATCCGGAGAAAACATACCGAACGCAAGGCTGAGCTTTGTGAGAATACTTTTAGGTATATCCGCTTTTATTCCCGAAAAGCTTACCGAGAATTCCGACATCTTCCCTGCTCCGTCGCTTTCAACAGCAACGCCGCAAAGAGCGTCAGGAGAAACAAGCTCCATTTTGATATTATCGCCCGACGACAGCACAAGCGAGCCTTCAATCGCATTTTCGCCGGACGAAAATGTATAGTCCGACTGCATTGTAAAACGCGAGTTCATAACATCTGCAAAAAGCTCTTTTCCGCAGCCGTCGCCTTTACACGAAACAAGTGCCGCCGCAAGCACAAACACGGCAGATACCGCCGCAAGGCATGATAAAAATTTTCTGATAGCGCATCAATCCTTAAACTTATAGATTAAGGAAGCAGCTTCGCTATGGCAAGAGGAAGATCACTCGGCAGCATTCCGTATTCCGAAATCTGATGTTTCAGCACATCTGACGCTTTTCCGTGCAGATATACCGCGCACACCGCAGCGTCAAACGGATCGAGTCCCTGACACACAAACGATGCAACGGCGCCTGCAAGCACGTCTCCGCTTCCGCCTTTTGCAAGTCCGGAATTTCCTGAACGGTTTATCGCCGTTCTTCCGTCGGGAGACGCTATTACCGTTGACGCACCTTTAAGAACCGTAATACAGGAGAAATCCTTGGCAAACTGTCTTGCAAGATTCAAACGGTTGCTCTGTACTTCGGAAACGGTTTTGCCGGTGATTCTCGCAAATTCCGCGGGATGAGGAGTAATTACAGGAGTGTTTGCTGCTTCCCTTAATACATTTATATTTCCGGAAAGTGCATTTATTCCATCCGCGTCAATAACTAATTTTGTTTTTGTATTTTTTACAACATACTGCACAGCTTTTTCTATATTTTCGCCGCTGCCGAGTCCGCAGCCGACAAGTGCGCAGTCCGAACCGTCAAAAAGCCCGGTGATTTCGGATATGCTCTTTTCATCGCAGAGTCCGCGCGTATTGAAAAACACGGGTTCTGCCATTCTTGTCTGGAGTATATTCAGCGTAGCCTCATCAGCGGCAAGCGTTACAAGTCCTGCACCTGTTCTTACAGCCGAAAGCGCCGCAAAATACGCAGCACCCGTCATATACTTGCTGCCGCAAAGCATTGCAAGCTTTCCGAAAGTTCCCTTATGCGAATTGCGAGGTCTTACGGGGACTGTTTTTCTGATATAGTCGTCGTCCGGGATAAGCGCGTCGGCTTTTAAGTTTTCGGCAAGCTTTTCAGGATAATTTATATCCGCAACCACTATTTCTCCGCAGTATTCAAGCGCAGGATATGTAATGGTTCCGGTCTTTATAAACGAAACGGTTATTGTGGTATCCGCCATGAAAGCCGAGCCTTTTACCGTTCCGTCTGCGCTGTTTATGCCCGACGGCACATCTATTGCAATTCTGTATGCGTGCGAAGAATTTGCACATTCGATTATACGTCCGCATTCGCTGTCGGGATTTATAGTGCCGTCAAATCCTATGCCGAACACGGCGTCTATTATCACATCAGACGCAGCTATGCGCGAGGCAGCCTTCTGAGTATTCAGTACCGTTCCGCCGGAAAATATGTAGTCATTATAGCAGGTTCTTGCCTGCTCCGACGAAGGCACGGCGTCAAATACATTTACGACGCAGACATCGTACCACTGTTTTACAAGCTCGTATGCCACACCGTATCCGTCTCCGGCATTGTTTCCCTTGCCGCAGAGAATGGTGACGCGGCTGGTTCGCTTTATATGCGGATAAATATATTCAAGCGACTCCTTTGCCGCCGCTTTCATAAGTCCAAGTGCCGGGATTCCGTATTTTTCTGTTGCCGAAACATCTGCTTCCTTTACTGTCTGCGGTAATACTGAAAACATCTTCAAACCTCTCAGAATATTACTTATTTTTCCGTATACTTCAACGCGGCAAAAAGCCGCAGAATACCAAGAATATAACATTATAATTATACTCTTTCCGACAAGTTTTGTCAATATCCTGCGGCTTTTTAACCGAAAAAATGAAAATTATGTCACTTAAATCAGATTTTTTTATAATATGCCGAAAACAGCGGTTCGAGCGTTTTTTTGTCGTTCACAATAACCTTTATGCTGTCGGCTTTTTCGGTATAAGGAAGTCCCGATGCCGAAATTATCACGCTGTACTTCTGCTGAGTGTAATTATTCACGGTAACTGTTTTTGAAGCTACTAGTCTGCCGCGTTCGCTGTAAACGTTGAGCGACACGGTATATATATCCGAAGAATCGGACATTACTGTGACTTCCGCCGAAACGGACGACGAGGTGCTTACAATATTCTTTACGGAAAGCACCGGCTTATCCGAAATTTCGGATTTCAAAACGGGATACGAATATCCGCTCGGAATTTCCCATACGTTTTCAAAGTCAAATCCGAGACTTTGAGAAAGGAAAGTCTGATTTCTGAAATTGGAGGACATTGCTCCTATTCCGGATTCATTTATTCCGGCACTCTCGCCGTTTGCGGAAGATGTAAGGCTTGCTGAACGGTAATATATACACTCGTTTACGAGGCTTTCATCCTTACAGAATCCGACGATATGACCGGCATATGCGTTTTCGATATCTGAAGAATCGGAATAAGTTGAAATACCGCCGACTGTAAAGCAGCCGAATATTACAGGCTCCGATTTATTATCCGAAACACTTATTTCGGCACATATTCCTCCGGCGTAAGCCTTAAGTGCAGCCGCAGCGTCAGCCTTATCAAGCGAATAGCAGTTACGGATTTGCGCCGCACAGCCGCCGGACGAGCTTACATATGCCGAAATACCTCCGGCAAGCGCGTTATTGCTTTCCGAACGCGCATAAACTCTGCTGTCGGAATACGAATTATTAATATAAGCGTCAGAGCCTTCCGCAACAAGCTTTCCGCAGACCGCACCGGCATTTATGTTTCCTTTCGATATAACGGAAACGTTTCCCGAAACTTTAATCTCGGAAATTTCAAGAACACCGTCGGCGGCTTTCGCCGTTCCGCAGAGTATTCCCGCGTTTATATCGTTTTCGCTCTCAATATTGATCTGCGCGCCGTTAATTACGACACCGTTAATTACAGCGTCCTTTACGTAACCGAACAATCCCGCGTCGGAAAGGTTTTTATCGGTAATTTTAAGTCCGTTTATTGTATATCCTCCGCCGTCAAAGCTGCCGGAAAAAGGAAATCCGGCGTTTCCGATCGGGAGCCATTCAAAGTTTCCGAGCTGTATATCGGCGTCAACTTCAAAATATGCCTTTGCAAGTTCTGTGTTTCCGTCTGCAATCTCCTCTGAAAGCCAGAAAAGCTGATAGCCGTTCGATATTTTATAAGGATTATTTTCCGAGCCGTTACCGCGCGTTATTTCCTTTGCGGTCTTTCCGTCCCACACCGTAAAGTCATAGGCTTTATAGACAGCGTATATCTTAACGTTATCCGACACGGTATAAGTGTCGAAATTCAGCGCCGTTCCGTCAGGCGTAAGCGACCAGTGAGAGAAAGTATACCAGAAGTTGACGTCAGACGCCTTTTCGGGCTGCGTTTCGGGAGGAACTATCTTATCTCCGTAGGAATACTCGGTTTCTGGGACATAGGTCTTTGTGCCGTTTACAAATTCGACGGTATATTTCTTTGCGGTAATATTATATACGGCGTAAACGTTTGTATTTCTGTCTGCCGTGCCGGAAGTAAATTCCGAGCCGTTCGGTACAAGCGACCAATGCGAGAACTCGTACACACGTCCTCTGTCTTTATCATACGACGGTATTTCTTGCGGAGCCGAAAATTCATCGCCGTATTTTACGGTTGACGAAGACAGAATATAATCGACATTTATATAAGTTACCGTCGGATCTTTGGAAAAATGCATATTATCCGAAAGAACGGGAAGTGCGTATCCGGAAGATTTATCAAAACACCATGCGCCGTCAAAATCAAAGCCGTTATAGCTTTCCTTTACGTAAGCCTTATCAAGGCTTATCTCCGTCACTCCGCCGTCCGAAATATCGCTGCCGTTTACAAAGGCAAAGTCAAACGCGTAGCAGTTTTCAAGCTCAAAATTCTGCCTGTAACCGTATATCTTTCCGACATACGAGCTGAGCGAGCCTGTATCTGCGGCATTGCCCGACGCATAAACATTCTTTGCAGACGCGCCCGAACGGGGATCGTAAAAATATCCCGCAATTCCGCCGACGCACGAGTAAGGAAGATCTCCCGACGAGGAAACCGCGGTATCCGCAGTCTTTGCATAGACGTTTCCGGAGGCATAGCAGTCCGTCATCTCAAACGCTTTCTGTGACCCGAGCGACGAGGACACGCTGACATACGGCGACAATCCTCCGGCATGAGCCGAACCGAAGCTCTGTGCCGTAACATTTCCCGAAGCAAAGCTCTTCTCAACCGTCACTCTCGTATCTCCCGAACCTGCGCCGACAAATCCGAAAAGTCCGCCGCCGAAAGCCTTGACGTTTCCTTTCGTCTGGTTATGATATGCGTTTACGTCTGTATCGGCGCCGCAGCCCGAAATGCTCTGAAATGCGTCAGACGTTGCAGCGGTATATCCGACAAGTCCGCCGGCATATACGTATGTTGCCGTGCTTACGGAATATGTACTGTATGCGTAAAGAGAAATATTTTTCGCAAAGCTGTCCGAAAGCTGCGATTCTGCGAGTGTACTCGACATAAAATATCCGAGAAGTCCTCCGGCGTACACGCTTTTATCGGAAGATGTTACATTTATACTTCCGTTTTCCGCGCGGCAGCCGTCTATTACGATTTTTTCATTCTCTCCTATCGCAATACATCTTCCGGCAAGTGCTCCTGCGTAATAAATACCTGTATTCTGAAACTCAATATTAAAATCCGACACGGTAAGATTCTTTACGGTACCGTTATACACAAAGCCGAAAAATCCGACGTAGGAATTTGACGGAGAAGTGATTTTGAAGTTCTTTACGGTATGCCCCCTGCCGTCAAACTCGCCCTGAAAACAGGTGCTGTATCCGCCTTTTGACGCATAATAGCCTACCGGCGTCCATTCGGCGTTTCCGAGATCTATATCCGCGTCAAGTGCGAAATATGCGTCGTTTGAAAATCCGGCGTTTATCCTCTGCGCAAAAGCTTTAAGCTGTTCCGCGTTCTTTATTATATAAGGATCTGTCTGTGTTCCGCTGCCGCTTTCAAATTCGGCAAACAGTGCGGCGCTGTCCTCTGTATCCTCGTTAAATACTGCGTCCGTACTCTCTGCCGCGCTTTCCGAAATAACGGCATCATCTGCCGGCACAGCATATACGGCGGTCTTTGCCGCCGGTATCATAAGCGCAAGCATTATTATAAGTGTAATCAGTTTTTTCATTGACGGCAATTTGTGTGCGCGCATTGCACACGACCTCCTTACAGTTTTTATATAACAGGCATGCCTTCGGTGCACAAAGTTCAATTTTTGCAAAAGGCAATTTATTCGGATTTATTGCGTTTAAAATCCGTTATTTCCCGGATTTATTACGCCTAAAAGTGAAACCGCCGGCTTATATGTGAATTTTTGCGAAAGCCGAAAGCGAATACGCGTACTCTGCACGCGTCGGTGTATCTTCTGCTGGATTTCCATGAGTTTATTATACATTACCTTGAGAAAATTGTCAATCGACGGCAGCAAAACTTTTTACAATTACCGCAAATTTCCGCAAAGTCACACATTCTTTTCTTTTTATACTGTAAGCACATTTTTTTATACGTTACGCAAAGCCGCGCTATTGAAGAACGGTGCAAAATGATGTATAATTGAATCAACATAAACAACACCGGAGGTATTCATGCCTGAAAACACATATTACGACGCCCTTGTCATAGGCAGCGGCGCTGCGGGACTCAATGCTGCGGACAGCCTGTACGAGCTTGGCGTTACAAATATTGCAATACTCACAGAGGGGCTTTATTCGAGCACTTCCATAAACACGGGTTCCGACAAGCAGACCTACTACAAGATAAGCACCACGGGAGACCAGTCCGACAGCGTATACGACATGGCGCGCACATACATTTCCTGCGGAGGAATAGAAGGTTTCCATGCACTCACCGAATCGGCGCTGTCGCTCAGATGCTTTTTTAAGCTTGTGGAGTCCGGCGTTCCGTTTCCCATGAACAGGTACGGTGAGTATGTCGGATACAGAACAGACCATGACGTAAGGCTCAGGGCAAGTTCCTGCGGACCTCTTACGTCAAAATATATGTGCGAATGTCTGATAAAGCGCGTAAAGCAGAAAAACATCAAAGTTATAGAGGGTTTCCGCGCCGTGCGTCTGCTTACTGACAACGGCACAGTTTACGGCTGCGCAGCTATCGACATAGGCACGGGAGAAATAATATATTTAGGTGCCAAAAACGTAATTATTGCGTCGGGAGGTCCTGCCGGCATATACTCCGACAGCGTTTATCCGGTATGCCACACCGGAGGAGCCGGCATTGCTCTGCGCGAAGGAGCAAAAGCTACAAGCCTTTCGGAATGGCAGTACGGTCTTGCCTCAACCGACTTCAGCTGGAATTTATCCGGCAGCTATCAGCAGGTTATTCCGAAATATGTATCGGTTGACCGTAACGGCAACATACGCGAATTTTTACACGACTACATTGATACCGGAATCTGTGACCTTATCTTTCAGAAAGGCTACAACTGGCCTTTTTCACCAAAGAATCTGAACGGAAAAAGCTCTGTAATAGACCTTGCTGTATACACCGAGTCGCACATAAAGGGCAGAAAAGTATACCTCGACTTCCGTTCAAATCCGTCGGAGTACGATTTTTCCTCTCTCGGCAGCGAAACAAAGGAATATCTTGAAAAATCCGGGCTTGAAAAGCTCGGCACGCCTATCGAAAGGCTGAAAAGGCTCAACATCAAAGCTTATGATCTTTACAAGGATCACGGCATTGACCTTGAAAAAGTGCCTCTTGCGGCAAACGTATGCGCCCAGCACTGCAACGGCGGCTTAAACATTGACGAAAACTACATGACGACCATCAAAAATCTGTATGCCTGCGGCGAATGTGCCGGAGTTTTCGGCGTAACGCGTCCGGGTGGAAGCGCTCTCAACTCAACTCAGGTTTCCTCGCTGAAAGCAGCGCTGTCAATAAGCAAAAATAACGGGAATTCATTTGAAAAAGCAAAATTCGACGTTCTGAAACAAAAGGTTTCGTCGGAGATCTCCGCTCTTACCGCAAAGGCGGCGAACGGCAAAAAAAGCCCGTCAGAAATACGTTCGGAATTTCAGTCTCTTATGTCTCTGCACGGCGCATTCATCAGAAAACTTCCCGAAACGCTCAAAACTCTTGAATACGCAAAGAAAAAGTTCTCTGTTCTGTTTGATGAAACGCTTGCAAAAACTCCGTTTGACATATACAACACCTTTGTCAACGAGGATTTACTGCTGACAATGCAGGCGGTTCTCGAATCTCAGCGCATCTACGCACAAAACGGTTATCTCAGCCGCGGAGGTTACATTCTTTGCGGCGGCGAAAGCTTATCAGGGCTTTGCAAAAATGTCCGCCTTGAGGACAGAAACGACGACGTTGTTGACGTACAGCTTACGGAAAACGGTTTTGACGGCTGCATGAGAACAGTATCGCCCTTGCCGCAAAGCGAACAATGGTTTGAAAAGGTTGCGTTCGGAGAACAGTAACATACACACAGCAACAAAAGTACCGCACGGTTTTAAGCCGTGCGGTTTTATCTTTATATTCGCTTGTAATTACATTGAAATATCTTTTCCGTCAAGGAAATATTCCTTTAAGAATTCCTGTACGTCGGGATCTACGTTATTGGTTATTGCGTTTGAAAAATCCGACGCAACTCTTGCAGACATTTCGTCGTAGCATATGGTTT
Source organism: uncultured Eubacteriales bacterium (assembly GCA_934446675.1). Lineage (GTDB taxonomy): Bacteria > Bacillota > Clostridia > Oscillospirales > CAG-382 > UMGS1387. The sequence continues at coordinate 58,218 of CAKSEL010000012.1, read as the reverse complement.
CAACCTCGTCTACGGTTTCCTTATACTCGGTATTTACATATTCCTTTGTGATAAGAGCGCCGTTCTTCGCGTCCTCTATTACGTTTGCCATACATTCGACTATGAGATCTCTTGCTTTCTTCTGAAGATCATTTGTAAAACGTATAGCCGCGAGCTGGTCATGTCCTCTCTTGAGCTTATCCATAAGTTCTTCGGAGTTAGGGTTATCTATGACAGGCTTTTCGGAATATGCTGCAACAAAATCGGTATTCTTTGTGATCTTATATGTGGAGATATTTATAAGCGTGCTTGTATCTCCCGAAAGCAGCCAGCCGGAAAACTCATAACCTTCAAACTGCGGAACATCAGTCGGCGCGCTTGCATAATTGCCTTTTGCTACCTCCTGCGTATCAATGAGGTTATCATTTGCGTAGAAACGGACGGTATAGGTTGTAATTTCGGGTTTCTTTTCAAACAAAGCATAGAACTTTGTTTCGGAAGTTATCTTATAGTTTGCCGAAACGACCGCGCCGTTTTCTGTAAGCGACCAGCCGTTGAACACATATCCGGATTTCTGCGGATTATCGGCTGCGGGCATTGCGGAGCCGTGTTCAACTTTTTCAAAAGTCTGAAGCAGCGTCTTTCCGTCATAGAAATACACGTTATATGTCTTTTTTGCAAAGACTGCCTCGTAATCAATGCTTTCAAGCACTGCTGAAATCTTAGGATCGACTATTTCGGTCGTTCCGACAACTCTCCAGCCCTCAAAGTACATTGACTCGTCGGCGCTTTCGGGATCCTTCGGAACATCTGCATACTCGCCTACAAGCACCGTATCGGTCTCTCCGTACTGCTTGCCGTCAACAAAGTATCTTATGTCGGCAGTCACGGGTTCGGGCATATCGACGACGTATTTTGCAAGTGCGTTTGCAAGCTCGTATCTCTTTATGACTTCGGTTGCACGGAAAGTGTTTCCGCTTTCTATGGGCATTATCTTATTCTTGACTATTATAAGAACATCATTTTTTGCCCAGTCGGAAATCTTATCCGTCACCGTGGCGGTTATGGGAAGATCATAAGGCTTTAAAATTCTGTTAAGTATTGCGCAGACCTGTTCGCGTGTTATAAGCTCGGAACCGCGGAAAGATCCGTCCTCATATCCGTTGACAATTCCGGCTGCCTGCGCTGCGAGAGCATACGGCTTATACCAGTCGGTATCGCTTACATCGGGAAAGCCTTTCGCGTCGGTTGTTTTTGCCGTGAGCTTAAATGTAAGCGCTATCATCTTACACATTTCAGCTCTTGTTACTCCGCCTTCCGGTCTGAACGTACCGTCCTCATATCCGTTGAGAATCCCGGCGTCTGTAAGCTTTGAGATATCGGAGGAATACGGCGTTGATTCCGTTACGTCCGAAAACTTCTTTTGAGCCGTGTTCTGTTCGGCAAATACGCTGAAGGCTGACAATACTGTTAACACTGCCAGAAACAGTGCCGTTTTTTTGAAAATCCGCATGATTTTCCCCTTTCGCCTTATTATGCATACAACAGGCAGTTTCCCGCCTGTTGCACACACAAATCTTTGGTTTTGCTTATAATTCGGGATTAACCGTTATCAAGATCTCTCCAGACGGATACGGTATTATTCTTATATTCATAAGACTTTGAATCGCCCTTTACGACTTTATCAAAGGTATAATCTACCGTAACGTCCTTATTATCGTTGGCGTGGATAATATTGATTGCCTTCTTTGCCTTTGCGTAATCTTCCTCGGTATAGGTTCTGTTGAACTTGGAGGAAGCAAACTTTTCGAGTATTACTTCGATTCTTGCGGCAAACTTTACGGAGAGCTTATCATATGCTCCTTCCGCAACTTTATTGCTCGCAAGCTTATCTATATAATCCGCAATATCCTTATCGGTCACTTTCTGACCTGCAGTAATGATGTCATTCTTTATCATATCGTCTTTCATGATATCATCTACAAGGTCTTTAAGGCTTGTGGGTATTCCGTTTGTATTATAGAGGTTGAGAAGGTCAACTGCATAGTTTACATAGTGGAGAACTCTCTCCTCGGACTTATCAAGAACCTTATCGAGATCCTCGCTGCTTACGTTCTGGCAGTACCATACGAGCATATCGTCGAGAAGTACGGAGGACGCCTTTACCATATTATAGTAATCGTCGAACTCTTTGAGAGTATATCCCGAACCGACTTCGGTATAGTCTTTCGCCGAGCCGTCAAACCAGTTTTCGGCGTTTGTAAGCTCAAGAAGAGGATCAATATACGGGTTCTGTTCGACGTACTTATTATACTTGCCATAGAATTCCGGCTTTCTGTTATTGATTTCGTCGCCGAGTCTGTCGTATCTGTCTATTACATACGCCTGCATGGGAATGTAAACTTCGCTTACGGGGTTAAACTGAAGCGTTACGCCGCTGTCAAGAGCTGTTGTTGCGGAAGAATCGGCGTTGATAAGTGATATTGCGGCGTCTATCTCATTGAGGTATCTTGTTCTTGTACGTTCGTAGATAGGTCTGATTATATCGTTGGGAAGATTATCAATAAGGGACTGAGGCACTCTTGTGAGATATTTTGCAATCATGCTGTCATAATCGCTCTCATCGACAAAGTCACGAAGTGCGGATACTATTATAAGGTTATCCTTATTTGCATCGAACTGTTCGTCATGTGCGAGCTGATCTTTAAGAATTACGAGCTGATCTTCGATCTTGTTTTTGTAGTCTTCCTTTTCCTGTGCTATCTGGTCTGCAAATTCTGTCTTGATGTTCTCGCGGTACTGATTGATAAGTTCATCAATTTCTGCGTCGGTAAGACCGTTTATATAGTCATGGGTATATGAAACAAGGTCATCGCTGTAATTTGCAAGTATGTCAGACTTATTTGCAATCAGGTAGTTATTTACGTAAGCTGCCCTTTCGGAATCGCTGAGAGACTCATATGCAAGCTGCTGCATTGAATCGAGTGTGGGAAGTACCTTTGACTCAAAGAGTGTAAGACCGTATTCTGCGCAGATGGTTTCGTACTTATCGGTGCAGATAGTGAGAAGCTGTGCGTCGGTCGCGCTTCTGAGGTAGATCTTTCCGTACTTCTGAAGAAGTGTATCGTCATCAAGATTTGCATTGATCTCAAGTCTGTCATCAAGGAACTTATTGAGGTTTGCCTCGCCGAGAACCGTTACAAACTTGACCATTCTGTTGACGTTGAGTATTTCCCCCGTTGCAGGATCAATGAGACCCTTTTCGGCAAGCTTATCTTCGAGCTTTCCGTCAGCCTTTGAATCGTAAACTGTCTTGATGTAGCTTTCGTTGATAAACAGTGCGTCTTTAATGGTATCTATAACTCTGCTGTCGTCCTCGTAGGGAGCGCTGAGCATGAAGTTAAGGGTAAATCTCGGTGTGTCAACTTCAAGATGCGCCATCTTTGAAGTATAGTAAAGTTTGAACACCTTGGGATCAGCCGAGCTGTCAACCTTTGTGCTGTCAACAACGAACTGTGTCCAGTCGCCTGTGGTTTCGTCCTCAAACAGCCATCTGTAATTGATTACGTGCTGATATTCCTTGCCGACATAGTAGCTGCTGAGCGTCCCGTCCTTATAGAAGCCGTTGACCGACCAGGGTGCTACTTCCGTCGGGAAGTCGGACTCTGCAAGCGTCGAACCGACCTTTACGTCCATTGTCTTTACAAGCGGCTCTGACTTGGAAGGATCATAGAATTCAACTCTTACAAGGATAGTTTCCATTACAGCCTTGAATTCCGTATCGGTGTTTATAGCATAAGACGCAACATCTATTACATTTGTTCCGTCAATTGACCAGCCTTTGAAAATTTCTCCCTCAACAACGGGGTCTGACGGCTGTGTTGCATATCCGCCGCCGTATACCTTTGTGGTTGCAACGGTTGTTCCGTTGACGGTGAAGATTACGGTGTACTGAACGGTGCTGTTATCGTATACTGCGTAGAAGTTTTCCGCAGCCGTGCCTACCGTATAGAGATTGAAGTCAACGATATTTGCAAGAGTTCCGTCGGTCGACCAGCCGCAGAACGGCTTTCCGTCTTTTTCTGCCGCAGGTGCTGCAGGAGGAGTGATCTTGCTGCCGTATTTGGGATTGAGAGTTGCTCCTACCTGAGTTGTTCTGTCGGAATCAAAGAATTTGACATCCGGTCTTACTCTCTTATAGTAAACTTTGAGTTCGAGCGAACCGTCCGTCTTTACGGTGCCGGACATTACGGAGTTTTCGCTGTCAAATTCAAATCCTTCGGGAACATCTGCTGCGTCAAGTTCGGCTGCCGTTACGGTCTCATCTGCGTAGTCCGTGCCGGTAATCTTGAGCGAATCGTCTGCGGTGAAGTTGTCATCATCAAGATTTTCAAAGTAGTAGTTTATAACATATGCATACTTTGCGGCAGTCTCGAACAAAGGCTTGAGTGTAACATCTGCGGTTACGGTAATATCTGCAAGCTCAACCTTATTTACACCGTCCAAAGACCAGCCTGTGAACTTCTGTCCGTCGGGAGCGGCGGTCGTTCTGCCGGTGTTTGCAATAGTTCCGCCGTGTTTTACGGTTTCGGTAAATTCTGTGATCTCCGCACCGTCCTTATCAAGGAACTTTACGGTATATTTAATTCTCTTATAGTATCTTGCAAGTACGATAACGTTATCCTTATCGACAGTGCCGCTTACAACTCTGTCGGGATGTGCCGTATCTTCTTCAAAGCCGGTTTCGGTATAAGTCTTTGCGGTAACGGCTGTTCCGTCATAGTCGTAATCGGATATTGTTGTCTTTAAAGAATATGTACCGTCGAGATCTTCGGTGTATATTTCGGTCTTATACTCATACTTATCGGCTTCGACAAATACGGGTTTAAGTGTTATATCTGCGGTAATTGTAAGTGACGCAAGATCAATCTTATTTGTGCCGTCCAAAGACCAGCCTTCAAACTTCTGACCTGCCGGAGCTTCGGTCGTTCTGCCGGTGTTTGCAATCTTTCCGCCGTGTTTTACGGTTTCTTCAAACGCCGCAATTTCCGCGCCGTCCTTATCAAGGAACTTTACGGTATATTCGATTCTCTTATAGTATCTCTTTAAGGTAAGCGAGCCGTCCTCGGCAATGTTTCCGCTTACAACTCTGTCTGCATGGGTATCATTTTCGACAAAGCCTTCGGGAATCGGCAAAAGTCCGGGTGCCGTTACTTCCTTACCTATATAATCAAGTCCGGGAACTGTAAGGTCTCCGTCAAGAACATACTTGCCGTCAAGATCTTCAAAGTAATATTCTGTCTTATATGCCGCCTTATCAATATCAACGAGCACGGCATATATCGTAACATTTGCGGCAGGCATCCTGAACGAAGCAAAATCAACAGGTTCTGTTCCCTCTTTATCGAAGCACCATACTATCTTCTTTCCTTCTGGAGCAGCCGACGGTGTCGGGATTGCAGATTCGGGAATGCTTGCTTCGTACTTATAGTTCTGTGTTTCGCCGAGCTGATTCGTTGCGTCGGTATCAATAAACTTTACGCTGTACTCATTTCTGGAGTAGTATCTCTTGAGTACAAGATAACCGTTCTTGATCGTACCTACGGTAACTCTGTCGGTGTGAGTTGTATTTTCGCTGAAACCTACGCTTTCCTCGGCGGTAAGTTCCTTTGCGGAAACTATTTCATTGTACTTGCCCTGTGCGGTCTTTGTAAGGGTATCGTCAAGCACATAATTGCCGTCAAGGTCTTCAAGGTAGAACTGGGTTTTGTAGCTGTACTTTCTGGAAACTACTCCGCCGCCGCCACCGCCGCCGGTATTTCCGCCGGGCTTTGTATCGGGCTGATTGGTAAGGAAGGTTGCCGGCGTCAGTTCTTCAAGATTATTCTTGAAAGGCACGTCAGTGCGGTAGTTATGGAAGTTTACCGTGCCGTTGGGGTCATTGATTATAACCTTGCCGTCTGCGGTAACGTTCTTGAATGTAACCGTACCTTCGCCGCCTCTTACAAGTATACGTCCGGTTACGTGAACATTTGTAATGTTGCAGTTTCCGTTTCCGATACCGTCTGCAAGTATAAGGTCGCCGTTTACGGTTACGTTTTCAAGCGTTACGTCCTTTGATCTTATAAGCACGGAACCGGTCTCGGACACTTTATCGTATGTACCGGGTTCGCTTATATATGTTCTTATTATATTATGGAAGATCTGTGCAAGCTCGGCGCGGGTAATATATCCTCTCGGTCTTAAAGTATTATCTTCATAGCCCTTGAGATAACCTACTCCCACCATTCCGGAAACTGCGGCTATTGCCCATGAATCGACCTGTCCCTTATCGGTATACTTATCGAGAATAGAGTAATCGTCGTCGCTTATGACAAGCACTCTCGAAAGTCCAAGGAACACGTCCTCGCGTTTCATAAGCTCGTTCGGCTCAAACATATCGTCGCGCGTGCCGTTGAACACGCCCATCTGATAGGAAAGAGCAACCGAATTATAGAACCAGTCGTTTGCCTTTACGTCCCGTGTGAAAGAAATGTCCATGGGAACGGTTGCGCCGAAAGCTCTTGAAATGATGGCTGTCATTTCGGCTCTTGTAAGGTTCTTTTTCGGTTCGATCGTTGTCTTTGAAGTTCCGACAAGAAGTTCGTTATTGACTGCAGCCGTCATTGCTTCGGTTGACCAGTCATGCGGAAAATCCTCAAAGTCGCTGACTTTTGCCGCAAATGAAAATGTCTGCATGAGCATAATCACTGCAAGCAAAATAGCCGTTAAACGGGTTGTCTTTTTCATGTTTGTCTTCCTTTCGTTATTGCCAAAATAATTCATAACAAAATTATTAAGAATACTTATTTACATAATACGCCTTCGTGCTTTCCTTTTCGGAAGCGTATGCAGACATTATCGCGTCCGCAAGAGACATATCTCCTCCGCTCTTTTCAAGCACGCCGCGTAATTCCGTTACCACCGCGTTTACCTGTGCGTCGCACTGAGCCTCGAGAGCCGATATTTTTCCCAGATAGCCCGACGCTATATTTGTCTTGGCGCTTGCGGTCTGCTGTTCTTTCGGCAGCGCCGCATATTCGGCTTTCATGCTTGAAACAACGCCTTCTATTTCGCCGAGATACTTGGATTTAAGCACATACATCTTTGCGACAAGCTCGGCAATTTTTTCGTCGTACTCCGCGCTTGCTGCGGTGCCGTTCTGTGAGCCTTGACCCTGCTGCGGATTTTTGGTATTCGTGCCGTCTGACGGTTTTTCTGCTTTAGAGATATTGCCCGACGCCGTATTTTCGGACGGCTTTGTATGCTGATGCGTACTTTCTTTCCACTCGTCCTTTATACCCGGAATAACGGTATCCGGATTTTCGGTTTCCGGTTTATCTTCCGTTTTCTCGGAGCCGGTATCTGTCTGTTCTTTTCCGTCATTATCGCCGGAAATACCGTCCTTGCCTTTGAGCAGAAGATCTTTCATTTCCTGTTCGGTAAGGTTTCCGTTATTGAGCTTTTGCAGTTCTTCGAGAGTCAGCGAAAAGCCGAAATCGTTTATTTTATCGACAAGCTCTTTATCGTTTTTCTCAATATCCGCCTGTATATCGTCCCCGGACGCCGTAAGACCTTTATACACCGCCTTTACAAGATCCGGTTTTGCAAGATACAGCACGGCAAATGCAATTACCATTACCGCGATTATCGAAACAATGCAGACCGCCGCGATTTTAAGTACCTTTTTCACATCTCGCCACCTCTACATATTAATACAAATTTACATTCTTAATTATACATTCGCAAGGCTCTTTTGTCAATACCAAAACAAGAATAATTAATGAAATAATATCTAAAATCTGTCAATTTTATATCTTAAATCTGGCGTTGTGTACGATATTTAACTCTGCAAAAAAGTAAAAAACGACATCGCCGTAAAAACGATGCCGCCGTGTTTCAAAACTTTTCAAAAAATGGTGTGCAGAATTGTTTTTTGCCGATTGTCAGTCAAGATGGAACATCTCATGCAGCGAAACGCTGACGGGACTGTTATCGGGGTTTGTTTCCATTACGCTTGCCATGAAATCCCACCATTTGCGGTTGATCTCGGTATCTGCGTGCTTTGCCCAGAGTTCTTCATCTTCAAGCTCTATGTAGCCGAAAAGAATATTTGTCTCCTTGTCCCAGAATATCGAGTAATTTGAACCGCCGTGCGCATGAATGGAATCTTTCATCTCCTGCCAGAGTTCATTGTGCCTCTTTTCGTATTCCTTTTCCATTCCGTCATAAAGTTTCATTTTGAATCCCTTGCGAATCATAATTGAATCCTCCCTGTTATTATATATTTGAATTTATGCGCCGGACGTTATAGTTTCCGTCAGGCTTTAATTATTTCGCTTTTGCCGTTCCAGAATATCCCGACTTCAATATTCTTCTGCGATTTTATGTGAACGCAGGGCTTTTCGTCAGCCGACTTTCTTGCGTCGCAGACAAGATCCGCAAACTTTCCGTTGCCGACAGGATAGTGTTCGACGCCGTGTCTTTCGGTACGGTTTATATGCCATGTCAGTTTATTTTCACCTGCGGCGGCGCGTATTCCGAGCACATATTCAATCATTACGGAAATCGGCACAAGTCCCGTCCAGCCCACAAAATCAGCCTTTGACGATCCGCCTTTTTCAATAAGCTCCGGCGCATAGTTTTCCCACACCGTCTTTGTGTCACGGTAAACCTCAGTAACCGCACCGATATGATTTACCGCTATATCGTATGCAAGTTCTTCATATCCGTATTTTTCAAGTCCGCGCAGCACCATATAATTTGTCGGTGCCCAGACCGAGCCGTTCCAGTAATTTCCGGTCTCGCAATAGAACGGATCGTCGGCGGATACCGTCGGCACTCTGTGCGGACGTTTGAATTCATCGGGGTTATCGAGATGCGAAACAAACGCGCAAAGCCTTTCTTTTGGCACAACGCCCGATATAAGCGCCCAATACGCGCCGATATGCTTTGAATAATTAAGAGAACCATCGCGGCGCAGATCGTAATAATACGCCGATTTTTCGTCCCAAAGATTATTATTGATATATTTTTTGAGATATTCCGATTCTTCGGCGATCTCAGCGACCGCCTTTTCGCCGCCCCTGCCGAGAATTTTCGCCATTTTTACAAGCAGCTCTCCGCTCAGAACCTGCTGCATATTTGTATCGACCCAGACCATATGTCCGTGCGAGAACTTCGGGTTAACGCCTTCGGGCAGTCTGCTGTTTATATTGTCCATACCGCAGCCGAATCCCGACGACCAATAGCTGCCGTCGCGCCATGTATGGTTTTCTTTGAGCCATTCGTGGTATGCAAGAAGACAGGGAAAGATCTTTTCAAGCCTCCCCTTATCGCCGGACTGTCTGAAAAACTCCCATTCGCACCAAGGCATTATATTAGGTCCCGTTGACGCGGGATCGAACCTCGAATATGCATCTCCGCCGTTTTTTTCGTTGAGCTGACGGCAGATATATCCGTCGCGGTGCTGTTTTGCATAAAAATTATCGAGCGTCTGCTGAAAATTGAATATATGCGACGCGTATTTGCAGAACATGAGTATAAAGCTCGAATCCCACATAAAAAGATCGCCGTTGAACGCCGTATCTATAAACGGAGAGACAAATCCGCTTTCCGCAGACGGATTTTTGATATTCTTAAACGCGGTTTTCCATGCGAAATTATAACATTCAAGCTCTGTTTCGTGTCCGTCCCATATCGGTTTCGGAAGCAGGTGCTTTATTTTTTCGTATTCCGGCAATTCTTCCGTATGTACGTCATGAAACGTATTTTCTTTAAAATACGGATTATCTATATATGAAACGTCCTTGTTTATCGGGTAATACTCTCTCACATTTACCGTCCTTTCGGAATAAAGCTCCCGGTGCGCGCGGAATACCGGGACGCATTTTTGTCTTATTATATTATGCACAAGTTTTTTCCAAATGTCAATAGCAATAAGGCACATTATAAAAAAACGCCGCCCCTGTTAAAAGGGACGGACGAAAATCTGTTTATGATTTTTTGTATTTTAGTTTTCGCAAATTCTGATAACCGTATCTATATACGTTTTATTCTGCTCGTATACATCGGGAGAATCGGCAATTATCTGCTTTGCGGTTTCGTAAACGCTTCTTGCCACGGGCTGACCGTATACGGTATGAAGCGCGCCGCCGTCTGAGATTGTAACATACGGAGTCATTACAAGCTTTGTCGTCAGTTTCGGCTTATTCATGGGAATATTTATAAGCACACAGCTTATTACGTTATAGTCGGCGTGCTTTTCAAACACTTCGTCGGTTCCGTTCGTGTCGTAGGCAACACCGCTTACAGCTTTCATTTCGGCAACGTCGTCAAGCGTCGGGAAACTGTCTTTAAAATCCGATTCAAGTCCTACGACAAAGCCGTATTCATAAAGGTCGCCGAAGTCTTCCGTTTCGTTTACGGTTCTCAGAGCATGGCTTACGTTTGCAAGAAGTCTGAGTCCGGTATAATTATCGGAGCGTATTCCCGCACTGTTCTGTGTTACAAGCGTTGAATCGCTGTCTTCAAATATTTCAACCGAGCCGTTTGAAAACAGTTTTACAAGTCTCGAACGGGTATAATCGCCTGTAACAAGCGCATATTCGCAGGTGCTGTCAAGCGCGAGAACATAGTACGCATACTTTCCGCTCTTTATTGTATTGTTCTTGCCGGAGAATACTACGCGGTCGCTTTCTTTGAGTCCGCCGAAGTCGGTGGCTTTATATTTTCCGTTAAGCGTTATAATCGGCATATCGGTTCCGAGAGTTCCTTCCGAAAGGTCGATATTTCCGGATTCATATACGAAATTGCTTACATATGCGTCGCCCGTAACCTTGAAAGTACCGCCGTTTACAACGACATTGCCGTAAGGATTGTCGGAGGAATCAAGCGTTTCTCCGAAATTTACCATCATTACGCCGCCGCTGTACTTTGTATTGTCTTTGGGAACAAGTCTTACATAATCAAGGCTGTATTTACCGTATCCGCTTATTGCGTCTAAACGTATTTCCTTAATCTTTCCGGTCCAATTTGAATTGTCTTTCATATCGACGGTAAAGGTCACAAATCCGTCCGAAGAATTGCCGTTATGACGGTACGACACGGACGATGCCTCGGAATAGCTGCTCTGTGCTTCGGGCATAAAGAACACCTGAGTTGATGTTCCGGTCTCGCCTTCGTCGAGCGTGTAGGAAAATCTTATTTCAAATCCTGTGTAATCCTCTGCGTTAAAGGTAAATTCTTTAAGATTGATGATCGGATCGTTGACGCCGGTGAAGTTGTGGCTGAAAATACCGTTTCCAACGGTTCCGGTGCCGTTGCAGGTGAAATCGTGATTGTCGGAGAATTCCCAGTGTCCGACATTTTCCCATACTGCGTAAACGGTTGTATTTCCGTATATTTTATCGTATGTAACGGGGATAATATCGTCTTTTTCCGTTGACCAGCCGGCAAATTTATATCCGAAACGGGAAATTCCTTTAACCGGAAGCGTCATGCCTCTTGTCGCCGCCATATCTTCGGGCATTCCCGAAACATCGTCGGTTGTGTTCTTATCGAACGTAATCATGCCGGAGCAGAAAGCTATTTCATCTACCGTGATACCGCTGTCGATATTGGTAGGAGTTATTTCAAATCCGGTGATAATTCCCGAAACATCTGAAATGTCAAAATCATAGGTAATGTATTCGGTGGTAGATGTTACGGGCTTTGTATAGTTATAGGTTCCTGCCGTCGAAACAACGGTAAGCTTTATCTGCGTCGAATCGTCCTTTACGGAATTCTGTATTTTCAGTAAGAATGCGTTTACATCATCGGAATCAATATCAAGTTTCTGAGATACAAACTTCAGCACGTTTCCGGAAGCCTCGTCGGTATCTGTTGCGAGCGCCTGTAAGATGCCGCCAGAAACCTTTACGTTAAATCCGTTTAATACCGAAAGTCCGTCGAGATAGCCGTCGCGGTCGAATGTCCAGAGGTCTGCTTTTCTCCAGGACGCATAGACTGTGGTGTTTTCGGTGACATTTACCGAGCCTACCGTCTTATCTGAGCCTTTTTCGGTCGTCCAGCCGTTGAAAATATAATATTCGCGTACGGGATTTACCGAAGAAAGGATAGTATTGTTCTTGGCATACTTATTTGCTTCGGGAAGTCCGGTTACACCCTCCGCACCGCCGTCATATGTGAGCGTAAAGCAGGGAGTCTGTCCGGTTACGGTAATTTCAAGACTTGCCTTAACGTTTTCGTCTGCCTTGGACACCGCAGTTACGGTAACTACGCCGTTATTCTTTGAGGTGAACACGCCGTTTTCGTCAACAACGGCTATATTTTCGTTATCCACGCTCCAGAATACGTCGCTTACGGTTTCCGTTTCGGGAACTGTCTTTATGCTGAGGTTAAGCTTTTCTCCGTCGGACACGGTTGTTGTCTTTGAAGAAACAATACTTATCGAAGTCGGCGGACAAAGGTATGCGGGAGTTACGTTTTCGGTAAGAGTAACGTTAAGCTCATCATATATAAGCTTTGCTATATTATCCATACCGGTATCTCCGGGGTGGCTTGCGACACCGCTATTCTCAAACTTTCCTATTGCCTTGTTTTCATTTGTGTTAAGTGTATGGAGATATGCAACTCTTACGCCGAGCTCTTCAGCGGCGTCCTTCATTCCGTCAACCTTGCCCGATCCTCCCCAGAAAGGAGTACATACGACAATGTTTGCGTCCGGAACACTTTCGCGAAGGAATTTTACAAGCTGTATAACTGCCGCTTTATATGTATTTCTGTTATCGGTATTTACGTTTTCACCCATCTGAATGGTAATTATTTCGGGCGGGCTTGACATACTGTCCATAACGGACTTTATATCTTTGAAACGTTCTGAAAAGTCGGTAGTCGTTGGAATATCTCTTTCAAAAGCGGAAAAGTTGAACTTTTTGAATTCCACGTTTCCGTACTTATCGGAAAGATAGTACTGAAGTCTGTGCGCGTAATCGAGTTCTTCGGCGGAAGCAGCCATGCCCCAGTTTCCGTACCAGCCTATACTTTCGAATTTGCCGTGCTGAAGTATGGAGTTTCCGAGCATAAACATATTCATGCCGTAATAAGCGGTCTTGTTTCCCTGCTGTCCGGAAACGGGAATTGTAATGTCGGCGGTTATGCTCTTATCGTAATCCGAAACTGCGGTTACGGTAACGTCGCCGTTGATCTTACCGGTAAGGGTAAGCGTTCCGTCGTCATTCTTCTTTACTGCCGCATTATTATTGTTTGTCTTGTAAGAAACGGTAGTTGCCGCTTTCTTTATATTGGTATTGACATTCGGTGTAATCGTAACCGTGCCGTTTTCCTCGGTTATGGATTTTGCCGACGCGGATAACGTCAGTTCATATATCGGATCTTCTTCGGGTTCACCGGGATAGAACGCGACGGTATCGAAATGAACCTTGCCGGCATGAGTCGGCTGAAGCATAAAGCACACTATATTTCCCGTATAATTCGGAAGCGTTGAAAGGTCAAACAGCGTTTCGCCGAATTCCGTCATATTGGATTCAAGCTTGGGTCTGAATATATTTGTTTCGTTATAAGCGGAATCCGCGGTAAGACGGTAGTATATCTTCATATCCGTTGCTGCGGTTTCGTTCTTATACTTTAAATAGAGATATCTTACCTTGTCGGTCGGAACACCCATATTTCCAGGCGAGTTCATCGCGCCCTGGTTCTGATCGGCTTTATTGTTTACGGTAAACACGCCGTCTGCCACGGACGACTCAAATTTACCCCATGCACTCCAGCCCTGTGCTCCGTTGTCAAAGGTATATTCCGCAACCGGCGCGTATTCGTAAAAGCCGATTTCGTCAATATACATCTTATCGCCGACAGTGCTGCTGTTAAAGTTGAACACAAACTGCGTGCATACGCCGTCCCATGTCGTAACATCGCCCTCAAGCTTTTTCCACACCGTCTGATATGTGTCGGTCTTTGCCTTAAAACCTATGCTGAAAGAATTTGCCTCGGAAATACCGCTTACGCCCTTCTTATAGAAGTACACGTGTATTCCGGTAGAGCTTGTGAGATTTCTGACTCTGATCTTGATATACTTTGCCTTTGACGTATCAAGAGAAAACGTCGGAGATGTGATTGCTCCGCTGTTGCCGGTGGAAACATATTCGGCAACAAGATTTCCGTCCTCATAAGAAGCTTTATTCTTGCCGTTCCAGTTGCCCCAGCCGGTTATACCGTCGTCAAAAGTCCATCTGAGTACCGGAGCCGCTGATTTTTTCAGCTCAGCCGCAAGCTCCGCCGTCTCTTCTCCGGAATCCTGCTGTGAGTTTTGTTCGGTCTGCGCGATTTCTTCGGCGCTTTCAACCCCGGTCACTGCCGGGCTGATTGCAAATGCGGCATTTGACAGCAGCATTGCAGCGCAAACCAGAACACTGAGTAGTTTTTTCATTTTCTTACCCTCTCCTTGCATATGCAAAAAATTTATATATTAATTATATACCTCTTTTTGCCCTTTTCAAAGGAGTTTTTTGTTAAAAACGCCGTACATTCTCAAAATCGTTTGTTTGCACAATTGCCGCAAGCCTTTTTTGTGACTTCTGCAACATTTCAAGCGCAATTTTGCTTTGCGTTATGCAAATATATTGCAATATAGCAAAACCGCCCCACGTGAATGAGACGGTTTGTTTACAATGCTATAATTATTTTTTCCTTTTATGCGGCTGATTTGCCGTTTTGGGAAGAAAATTCCTGCCTGTCAGTCGTTCCAGAGCTTGGCAGCGTCAATAATCGTATCTTCGCCGCTTGCCATTATAATGTCGCTGCCGAGTTTCACAACCGATATATCGGGTTCTTCATAATATTTTTTCATAACTGTTTACACCTCGTTTTACGCTCAGATAGTTTCAAAGTTTCCGGCTTTTGCGGACGCTACGCTTGCCGCGACGGGTGTGCCGTAGGAAATCGTGCCGTCGGAATACTTGATATAGGTTCTTGCGACAACAACATCGTCGTTATACTTGTCCGGTATTCCGGTTACAACGCCGGTAAAGAGTGTTGTATCGTCGTCAAAATTAACGGCAAGGTGCTTATCTTCTCCGCCCTTAACATAGGAAACGCCGGTTGCATACTTTGAAGAATCAATTGTAAGTGTAAGTCCGTATGCGGAAATTCCGAGTGCGTCAAGGTGAGTCTTTCTTGCAACTATCCAGCCGTATTCTTCAACGTCGGCTGCGCGGTGCTTATTGTTATCGGCTGCCGCAAGGAAACGTACTCCTGCGTCGTCTGTGGTATCGCGGTAGCTTATAGGCGCATACGCTCCGGTTTCTTTTGTAAGCGTTTCGGGCGCGGAAATCTGTTCGAGTACAAAATCGTCAACCTTGAAATTCTTGTAGCCGTTTGTTGCTATCTGCACGCCCCAAGGCATATAGTCCACATGATTGTAGTCATATCCGGGTTTGGGATCGAAAATGAATGTTCCCGAAATTTCAGTCCATTCCCAGCCGTTCTCGCCTTGTGTGAGTGCGCCGGAGCCTTTAATTACATCAGAAAAGCTCTTGTTTTTTGATTCTGCGGAATCATAATATGTATAATACTTATAGAGAGTAAAGTTACTGCCGTCGGGTACAACGGTATCGGTCTCTCCGTCTTTTCCGAGAGTCGTAAAGGCAAACTTAAAGAAATATCTGTAAACGGCGCCGGGAACAAAATCTTCCTTATATCTGAGTATCGGATATTCGGCTGTTTTACCGACAAGCTCAACGCACTTGTTGCCGGGATTCAGGCTGTCGTCAGTAACTTTAATATTATAATAGGAATACCAGTCGTTTAAGTTGGAGTCGGTATCGGCTATTCTGAGAGTGAGATTTCTGAGTTTGAACGTATAGCTCTTGTCCTCATATGCGATAAATGTGAGTGCGTCAACCTTTCCGTCAGCATCTGCCTTATAATCTGCGGGAACATCTCCGGTTACGGTTACTTTGAGCCAGTCTCCGTTTTTATCGGGATAAGAAGTTGATGTATTCTTCCAGCAAAGCGCGTTATCGGCTCTCACACCCGTGTCGGGTTTGACATAGTTAAACGCAGGCTCAACATGAACGCCGTCGTCGCTGCAGTCAACAAGAGCCACTTCATAGCTCAGCTCATATCTCGTGCCGGCTTTAAACGTAAGCGGATATTTGAAAGTTGTGTAAGTAGCGGCAATCGTCGGAGAAACGGTTATAACTCCATCGTCGTCGAGAGTTGCACTCGCGTTCCACGAATCGGCGATTTTTGACGAATCGAAAAGATTCGGATATTCGCCTGCAAGAACGGCGTCCGCGCTTTCTTCGGTATAGAGCGCATCAATTTGTGTTTCGCCGGCATTTTCGGTTTCAATCTCTGCCGGAGCTGCCTGTGCATACAGTGTAAGGCAGGCAAGAATGGCGGCAAATACCGCCGTAAGATTCTTTTTCATTTGACAAAACCTCTTTCTGCTTTTTTTACGGCTTTCGCCGTTAATTACTTTAGTTTATGTAATCCGTTTGCTCCCTCGCAAGCTCTGCGGAAAAATTATGATATTTCAAATTCACAATTACTCTCCTTTAATGTGATTTCCGAGGTCGTTTTCAGTTTACCGCATTTTTGCGGCATTGTCAATAAAAAATCCTGATTTTTCCTGTCTGTCGTCGTAAATTTGTCAATATGCACAAATTATTAACGTAATTTAGGCAATTTCATCTATCTTGCGCCGTCATTCAAAAAAGTATCCAAAATTGCCGTAAAATGATAAAAAATAATCCGCCGCACCGGTTTAAAGGCGGTATGGCGGATAAAATATGATATATTCAGAAATTATATGACTTTTTCAACGGTGCTTACCCATTCTCCGCAGGCATAGAGCGTGCCGAAGGACATAAAGAATTCTCCGGCTTTGCCGTCCGGGAAAACGACTTCTATATTGCTCCTGTAATTTTGCAGTTCAACGGCTTTGACGTAATTTCCGCAGCGGTGGAACGCAGGAACGTAGTAATCGGCGCGGCAGTCGATTATTTCTTTTCCGTCAAGAAACAGCTTGAACGGACGCGTGCCTGCCGCAATAAGTCTTACCTGTTTTTTGACGCCGTACACTCCGCAGGAATACGTATATTCTCCGTCCGGGACGGTAAAGAAAGCCTCCGTTGCCTCAAAAATGCACTGTTTTCCTGATTTTCTGTCGGTTACGATCCATGGAGACGTTCCGACAAGTCCCGTTTCAATATCAAATGACAGTCCGCCGATACAGAGAGTAACGGTAAGCGCATTGAGATTTGCCCTGTGCGGCGTCGGCTTATAATTCACGGTAAAATCAATATAGGCGCTCTCTCCTCTTTCAATGCTGAAAAAGTCACATTCCGGCACGGCGTTCCAGCCGTCGGGCGCGCTCAGAGTTATACCGCAATCTTTTTTGCCGTCCGTTATATTTGTGATTTTAAGACGGTATTTATTCTGTTTATCGGGATATGCCGCGACGTTTTCGGGATAGCACAGGCTTACAAGCAGAGGTTTTATGCAGACAAGCGATTCATGAGAACCGGTTTGCCAATCGGCAACGGCGTCAAATTTTTCCGTCCAGTCGTGCGCGAGATTCGGCACGGCGCCGAAATCTTCGGGAAGCTCAAGTCCTATACCGGTCTTATAATACTTTTGCGTTTTTGCGGCAAGAAAAGCGACTTTACGGCAGAAATCCCCTATTGTTCCGGTCTGGTGCATATTTATTACGCAATGTCCGAGTATAAGCTCATCGCCTATCGGATCGGTCCACTTTGAAGATATGAGCGACGGGTTCATTATTCCGAAGATAGAACCCACGGTAGCTCCCGTGCAGTCGGTGTCGTATCCGAGTCCCACGGCCGTGCATATCGTTTTATCAAAGCTACCTTTGCCCGAAACAAGGCTGAGCAGTATAAACGCAAGGTTTATTGTAACGTCGGTAAAATTCTGCACCTTATATTTCGCAAGAAACTCTTCTCTTACTTTCATGACGTCGCAGTGCTTATCCCACATGGAAAGCACGTCGCAAAGACCGTTTTTGAGTCTGCTGCCGTCCGGCACAAAGCACAGAGCCTCGTCTGTCATTTCGCGAAGATCGCTCTTTACAAAAGCAAGGCTTTCAAGCGCAGCCAAGAACATTTCGGCGTACAGTCCGTCGCCGTCGTGGTCATTGCAGGCGTCCTCACGCGAAAGAGCCGCCGCAAGCGCAGGATTTGCCGGTGCAAGGCACGCCCACAGTTCGCTTCTTATGGCAGCGCCCATTCCGTCGGTAAATTTATTGTTATACTGTCCCGAAAGAGGTGCGTAAAGGCGCATTTTCTGATTATGCACGCTGACTCCATATTCATCGGGCAAGCTGTCGGTCATATGCGTCTGCCACAGCTCGCCGAGATTTTTTCTGCATACCGGGAAACCCGTGCGCAGTATACATTCGAGATTTATGACCTGAAGATCAAGGTCGTCGTTGGGCAGCATTCCCGTCGGAACGGGATCATAGTAGGTTATTTCGTGAACATCGGTATTTCCCTCATATTTCATGCCGAGTGTTCCGCCGACGGTCTTTCCGGTAAAGCAGCCTCTTACTTTTTCAAAATAGTTATCAAAATTCAGCTTCATTGTCTTTCCTCCGTATGCGAGCCGCGTTCTTTACGGCTGTTTTATGAAAAATGAGCTGCCGGAGGCATAGATAAAGTCAGTCCGGCAGCCCAAAAGGAGAGAGTATTTATATATGCTTTCACATATATTCCAAAACGGTTATTACGGCTTATTCTCCGAGAACGTCGTTTACGCTCGCGCTCTTTTCTTCGCCGTAGATATAGGTTTCGCCGCCGTCATATGTAATATAAGAACGTATATAGACTTTCTTATCTTTCATATCTGTCGGAATACCCGTTACCATTGCGGCTATAATGTCATATTCTTCGCCGCGTCTGAACACGATGTTGGTGTTTTTATCATGCGCGACGCCTTTTTTATAAAGGTTTGCGATATCTGCGTTTTCAAAGCTGAGTTCGGTGTTCTTTCCGGCTGCGGTAAGCTTATCCTTGATTATTTCGGTAGTTACCAAAAAGCCGTACTCGGTGTTTTCGTCGTTTCTGCCGTCGTAAACGTTTGCATAGAAACGTATGCCGGTATAATCGGTCTTTACGTCCTTGTTATCCTGCATTACGGGAGCCATATTCTCGTTCCAGACAGCTTTAAGAGCAAGCGCGCCGTCTCCGGTCACATAAGGCACGACCGTCTCGCCGGGCTGATATACTTTTCCGTTATATTCCCAGCCGGCAAACTCTGCGTTTTCCTTGGCAAACGTATTTTCGGGGAAACAGAAGTTTTCGTCAAATGCGTAGAGTGCGTTCTGCGGTTCCGTGCCGTCGCCGCCGTCCGGATCAAACGAAACGGTAAAGAGCTTCTTTGCGGAAACGCCGTTGATTACATAATTCAGTCCTTCAAGCTCGGAAATCTTTGCGGAGGAGCTGTAAGGTGCGAGGAATATGTAAGGAGTTTTGCAAAGCGCCTCGGTTACGGCGTCGTCCGACGTGTCAAAAATGCGGCTGACGCTCTGAACGGTATCGTTTCTGCCGGTGTAATTGAGTATTATCGAAGTTGCGGTGAGATTGTCATTGAGCGTAGGATATTTTGCGGGATCCGACCATTTATCAAAATAGTTGCCGCTGTTTGCTCTGAACTGAACATCGTTTGTCGTAAGGATATACGGATAGAGGTCTACGGTATTTGCACCGAGCGCCGAAGGCTGATTTGCCGACGGGAAAGTAACGTTTATGCTTAAAAGATACTTTGCGCCCTTTTCAAACGCCGCGGTACCTCCGGGATTATACGCAAACAGGCTGAAGTTTCCGTTTGACGCGCCGAAGGTTACTTTCAGGCTGCCGTCGGTTATTGCGGATGTATAACTGCTTGTTCCCCATACCTGCCACTTATTAAGATAAGGGTTCTCAAAGTTTCCGTTTACAAATACGTTACGTCCCTCTTTTTCGGCAGACGCAAATACCGCTGTCATTCCGAGCTTATACTCGTATTCCGATGTCGTCTTATCTGCAAAAGTCACGGTCTTTCCGCGAAGGTCGCGTCTTGCATAAACGGTATATGTAAGACCGTCGCTGCTCATAACGGTTCCGGACGCGCTGAAATTATTTGCGGTATCGCCGAGAACATCCGCGGTAAACCTTTCGGGTGCAACTCCGGGCGCTTTATCAAAGGTAAACGTGAAAATACCGCTGTCAAAGCCGACATTGTTTGTTCCGGCGGAAAGATCCTGTCCGTCAACATACGCGGAAACGGTATAGGTTTCGGCAGATGTCTTTTTATATACTCTTATGTAGTCTGCGTCAAGCGTCCAGCCTTCGTAAAGTCCGGGTGCGACATAGAAACGCAGAGAGTTAAGCACGTTATTCGCAGGAGTATTGAGAAATTCGTCGGGCGTTACGGAAAGCGTTACCCATTCGTCAGCCTGATCTTTGGTTATTGTCTTATTTGCAAGCAGACGGTAGCTGCCCTGAATCTGAACTGTGGTATAATCGGGAAGATCATTTGCAAACTGATCGGCACGCGCAAGTCTTACGCGCATTTCTATGCGGTCTATTGCAGACAGATCCGCGCCGGTAAAGCCGTAATAGCTGTTTGCGTCGGCGGAGGGCTTGAAATACACGTTCGGGCAAAGTCCGTCGGTTACGCTTTCGGCAGCTTTGGGCGTTACGGAAACATAATTTATCGTTTCGCCTGCAAGCTCCTCTGTTTTGAATTCCCATTCGACGGTACCTGCGGCATATCCGGAGCGTTCAGTCGATTCAAAGCGTGTTGCGGTATCAGCCGCATCAAATTCCCATGACGCGATTATATCGTCGTCGGCAAAGGTCTGTGCGGTTTCGGTTATCGGTACTTGTGCTTCTTCAGCCGCGTTTTCGGCGTATTCGGCTGCCGGAAGTGCAGATGCCGCAAAAGCTGACACCGTGCACAGCGCAAGTGCCGCGCCGAGAATTTTCAATGTGTTTTTCATAATTAACCTCTTTCTTTTTTCGTTTTTTCGGGATACAAACTCAAACTTCTATATCCGGGTTAAAGAAATCGCCTGCGTCAATGACAACGGAGCTGCCGTTGAGAATATCCTCGTTCGGCGAAAACAAAAGCGCCGTCATTTCCGGAGAAACATATGCTTTCTTCATATATCCGTCCTCCTTTCGCTAAAAAATCCTTGATTTTCCGCTGTTTTCCTATTTTACAAATCTGATATAGTCGATAGTATACGTTCCGTTATTATCGGTCGGATCGTACATCACCGACGTGATCTTTCCTTTCCATTCCCCGCACGCGCTTGTTTCATAAACAAATACGTAATATCCGTCGCCGTCGTCATATGCGTTCTTTATATCGCATTTAAGCGTTTTTGTTTCGTTTCGCTTATCGTCGGAATCGGTGGTAAAGTAAATTTTGCTGACTGTCGGTGCATACGACGCGTCGGTATTTGCCGCAAACTCGCACTTTACGCGCACGGTCACATATTTATAAGCCGACGAATCGATTTCAAGTCCGGATTTGAGTATTCCGACGTCATATCCGCTCTTTGCGTAGGACGCAGGCTTTGCCTTGAGTATAAGGTTGTTGTCGTCAAACTCATAATCGGCGTTGAGTATGCCGAAGCCCGAAAGCGACTTTTTATCAAATTCATACGAGTCGTCATTGGGTACGGAATCAACCTTTTCATGGGGTTCTGTTCCGATTACCTTTGAAAGATCGGCCGCCGGCGTCTGCGGCTTTGTATTTGTGTTCTTGTTTTCGTCCTCTTCTTTCCAGTCCGGGTTCTGCACAAAACGTATATAGTCTATACTGTACGTTCCGTTATTTTCCGGAGGATCAAAACGCAGCGTCTTTACCGTGCCGCTCCATTTTTCATTTGATGCAAGGTCGAAATCAAGAATATACGTATCTTTTCCGCTTGTTTCACATTCAAGCGCGTCAACGCGGTAAGTCTTGACCTCATCAAGCCTCGAATCTGTATCTGTTGCAAAATACAGCACAAACGCGGTTCTTGTTTCGCCCTTGATATTTACGCCGAAGTCGCACTTTATGCGTACCTGTGCGGACAGATATTTCGCCGCCGGAATTTTAAGCGAGTTTTTCATTATATACGGATCATATCCGTTGCTGCCGCCTGTTTCCGACGGATAGATAGTCATCGCGCCGTCAGATACAAACACCTGCGCGTTATACGGTGTCCAGCCCGAAATATCGCCGTCGGTATCAAATTCATAGGAATCCTTATTTGCGTTCTCATCATAAACCTCAGCTTTTTCGGGACGTATTTTAATATGCATTCCCGAATCGTCAAGAGCATAATTTATGCCGGATTTATCGAGTATGAACCTCAGCGGCAGTACGGGAACATGGTCAAAGAGTGTAATTTTGCGTTCAAGTTTAAGTTCTTGTCCGTTTACAAGTACGGTGTCGCTGCCGTCGTTAAAGACAAACTCGGTATCGGTTCCGGTCTTTATGTAAAGTCTGCCGGTAAATCTGTTATACTCATGGTAGAAATTATTGGCGCTGAAAATGCCTGTCGACGGATCGGCTACAACGTACATTTCGTTTTCGGTACGCTCCATATGGCTTGCCGGAATTGAAAGCCTGTAAGAATCCACGTCTATTCCGACGCTCTTCTGCGCGCTGCTGTAACCCAGAAATTCGATGTACTCAACGTCAAATTCCCTGTCTGCCATGTCAAGCGGATCAAAGCGCAGTCTGTGAATCTTACCAGTCCAGTATTTCAGATACCTTGTATTTGTCATATCGACGTATATATCCGAATACTCTCCGTTCTCGCTCTTTGGTACGGAGAAGAACACCGAATATTTATCCACCCACGGATTGAACGCGGTTCTGTCGAACACGTCGTCGTCGTTTACAAAGTATATCTGTCCGCTGTCGGCGCCGTCGGGCGATCTCATGCGAATATGTATCATTGCGACGCGCGATGTGTCTATATCGAGATCGGTATCCTGCGGTGAGAAGATGCAGGGGTCTGCCGCGTTGGATTTTCCGTGAAGAACGCCGCCGTCAAAGTTCTTATCGTCAACCTTATAGAAGAACCAGCCGGGTTTTGACATATCCTCTCCGGTTATCTTAAAGATGACCTCGGACGGACGGTCTGCCGGATTTTCGGGTTCCTGTCCCCAAGAACGTATGGGCGTTCTCGTATCGTTATAGAGATGCGTTATACGCGCGCTCTGGTTTGCCGTCGGAAGAAGATCGGTATGCTCGGCCGGCGCGTTTGTAAAGGCGCTTCTCCATGCGTCGGCATATCCGAAGCCGTTAAGTCCGGACGGCGCAAGCCAGTGTCCTTCGCCAAATTCGTTCCACGTCGAGAAATATATTACCTCTCTCGCCCATTTCTCGCTCTTATTATAATTTCTTGAAAGCGCGCGCTTTGCATATTCAAGCGTCTGCTTATGTTCATCGACCGTCGAAAGAGGCGTGCGCGTGCCCTCCCACGAAACTATGTTATAGCCTACGGCAACCGTAGGAACAAAGGCAAATCCGTTATAATCCGCGTCGTCGCACCTTGTATTGTCTATGGCTCTTGTATAGACGTCGTTTAACCATTCGGGATCGTACGACTGCTTTCCGTAGCCGTAGTTTATAAATCCGTCGGCGCCGATGTTCTTCATTGTCTTTACAATATCTGAATCCAGTCCGTCCTCGGAGAAAGTAATTATAATTCCGTCAAAGCCGTAGTTTTTGATGTCGTCGTGCATGAATTTTATAACTTCGGCAGCCTTCTTTTGCTGTTCGTCCTTATCCTTGCCGCCGAAAAGCGTAAGGAAATTATCGCGGCTGTATATTTCAAGCACAGGCTTATTGTCTATGACAAGGTATCGCGGATCTGTAAAGTAATAATCCACCCAATAGTCCCACAGCCAGTTTTTAAAGCTGTCAAGGCTCATTGTTTTTCCGCCCGTCCACTCATACTTGAACGCGCCGTTTTCCCAGAGTATGCAGAAATCTATCATATCGCTGTACTTTGCGTAGAAGTATCCGTCATGCAGCGCATTATAAAGCTGCGGACGTTTCATGGGAACCGAATATGCGTTTTCAGACCAGTCAAAGGTTGACGGAACGCCTGCAAACCAGCAATACTGTATAGCGTCCATGCCGTGCTCGGTCATCTGCTTTATTTCCCAGTCGGCGGTTTCGGGTATGCCCTCGTCATAGTAACCGAGAAGCGGAGAATTTTCCTCAAATGGCGAAACAAAGTCCCAGCCGTAGTGTGTTCCCTCTCTCCATATCGAGCACACGCTCATTATAAGCGTATAATCTGGAGACTCTGCCTTTTCGGGTTTCGGGCAGTAGTCCGGGTAATCATATGCGCGGTACACCTTTATATCATCTATGTAAAGAGGAGACTGCGCGCCGTTCTTTTCATATTCAAATCGGATATTATCGAAAGAAGTGCCTTCTGTGCTTACAGTTCCCACAGACTTTCCGTTTACGAATATCTGCGCTTTTTTATTTGCAAAATCCGTTTCAACGTGTATGCACTGCCAGATATTTGCTTTATGCGCTCTTTGCGCACTGCCGGACGAGACTTTTCCGTTTTCAAGCTTTACCTCAAGCAGAGTCTTATCGTCTGTACCGAGCAAAATGCGCAGTTTTGCGTTTTGGTCCTGTTTTAGGACATAGCACTCGAAAACAGCCTTGCCGTCGATATTCTCAAAGGATTTTTTCACATATCCGTTTTCTTCAAACTTTAAGCTGTATACGTCGCCCGGCTGATTGAGCGCCGCAACGGCTGCCGTATCCGTTTCAACATCAAACGGAAGTTTTCCCGACGCAAAATCCTCGTTTACGGGATAATTCATATATATCCTGCAAAATTTCGGCGTCATTACGAGTATGTTTTCCTTGGTCGTTGAGTAATACAGCTTTGACATATCCGTATAGTCGTCCGAAAGCGAGAAGGTGCATATTTTCGCGCCGTCGCAGGAGAATGTACCCTCATTTGTATCGAGGTCGATGCAAAGCTTAAAGAAATAAGTCGTATTCTTTACGGCAAGTCCCGTATTTACGTCGCTTTTGCCTTTTATATGGAATTCGCCGTCTTTTGTATAAAGTTCAAGAACGTTTTTGCCGTCCGAGTTTTCAAAGTACACTCTTGCGCCGTTTTTTGCTCCGGCAAGGGCAACGCTTGTTTCAAATGTAAGTGTACCGCTGTTCTGCGCCTCAAATGCGCGGTTTATTGAAACATATCCGTTATCCGAGCTGTCGGCAAGAGTTGCTGTGGTTTTGTTTGAAACGTTCACGCCGCTGTCAAAACGGTTTTCGTAATTCCAGCCCGAACGGAGGTACTCGATATTTCTGACGGTTTGCGTCATTGTCATATCGTCGATAAGATAAAACGCCTCTCTGACGGGTTTTACGGTGACTTTTTTACGTTCTCCGGGATTTGCGGTACGGTTAAGCACTGCGGCAGCCTCGGCTCTCGTAAGTCCGTCGTCCGGACGGAAAAATCCGTGTTCGTCATTTCCGCACAGCACGCCTGCGCGGTACAAAAGCATTACGGCGTCATATTTATCATATTCCTTTACGACGTCCGGCACGTTCTTTATATCGTTCACGGCGCCGTACCAATCTTCCGGAAGCGCGTGTGCAAGAAGCTCTGCCATTTCTCCGCGCGTTACGGCTCTGTCATACGAATCAAACCCGTTTTCGGAAACAATGCCGTTCTGTTTCGCGTAGTTTACGTATGCGTCATACCAGTTTGCGGAGCCGGTTTCGGGAATTGCCGCATTGTTATACGCAGCGTTCAGTCTTGACGCAAGCGTTACCGCCTGAGATACCGAAACGCTGCCCGACGGCGAAAAGCTTTTTTCCGAAACGCCGTCCATAAAGCCGAATTCGTATGCGCTCTTTACTTCTCCGGCATACCAGCTCTCGTTTTTTACGTCGGAAAACTTATTTTCGGGATATTCCTTTGTCTTTGCGAAAGCCGTTGCCGCGGACGACGACACTGCCAGAACCGCGCACATTGCAAACGCAAAAACAGCCGCCTGTACTTTTCTCATACCTGTTATCCTCCTTTTTACATCAAATAATTTTCAGTATTTTTATTCTACACGCCGATACTTATATTTACAATGAACATTCTGTCGTGTTTTTTGATATATCCGTCAGATTTCACCCTATTGCGCGCTTTATTGCTCTCAGATATTCGTCGCCCTTTTCCTTGGTCGGCGCGATAAATCCGCCTTCGCCGAGTTCGTTCCACGCATAGCACACAGAAAGATCCGACAGGCACTTATCCTTATGCGCCGCGATAAAGCTTTCAAGATTTTTAACGTGTCTTTCAAGTTTTTCGCCCGACATATCGCCGGAATAGCAGGTATCCGGCATATACTGACCGACGCTCTCATACGTCTCCCATACGGTCTGCCACGGACGGCAGTCCCAGCCACCGTTTACAGCAGGCATATAGGGGAGCACGGAGTTTTCAGCCATGAGTTTCCACACCTTTTCATAATCGGCGCAGAGGTTATCAAAAGGATATTCATAGAATTTACTGCCGTTTTTATCAAGGCAGAAATGTCTGCTGTAATTATATCCGGTAACGGCGTCAAAACCGATTTTTTTCAGTTTTTCGGAATATTCTTTCCATCTGTCCGGCTTTTCATCAACGCTGCAATCCGGATTTCTGAATGCCGGGAACGCTGCCGCAACAACGCAGCCGCCGAGTCCCGATTTTACGCACTTACCATGCAGATATTCAAGTCCTTTTCTGACATTTTCTTCACCGCCCATGGTTCTGACGAGAATATCGGTATTGAAAATTATGATGAGAGGCTTTCCGTCAACTTTCAGCGCATTGGGCTTTGACATATAATGCAGAAAATATTCGCACGCGTCGTTCCAGCGTTTATCCGTAAGCATCCACGAGCCGTGATGACCGTCATGGTTTGCGACAAGCAGGCAGAATTTTAGTTTTTCGGAATTCTTTGCCGCGAAAAATCTCTCAAGCGCGTAATTTGGTTCGCGGTAATAGGATTCATCGGAATTTTTCGATTTTATAAATCCGTCCTCCGAAAGCTGCAAAAGCGCCTCTTTTGCCGGGATAAATTCTTCGTCGCTCTTTTCGGGATAGTACCAGTCGAACGCCCAGAAATCAAGTCCGCCGGAAAGTGCATAGTCTATCTGCGTTTCCATGCTTTTTACATCGTTTGAAAGCCAGCCCCACACGGGTTCGCGTCCAGAAAACTCTCCGAGCAGTCTGTCCGTCCACTGCGGTGTTTTTTTATACCATGTATCGTAATAATACGCTCCGAATCTCATAATCAAAAATCTCCTTTGAATTTGCCGGATATACTTATTTCATCTTTATTGTAAACGCGCGCCGTTTATTTTTCAATGAACAATCTGACATATTTATTGATGAATCTGACAAGAGCGTTGACTTTTTTTCAAAGTCATGATACCATAAAACAAAAGGAGTGACGCATATGGACATAAGCAAGCAGCCTCCGGTCATAATCAGCGGAATAAACCTTGCAATTTACTGCGACTGTCTTCCCGGAGATATATGGTCGGGCTACAAAGAGGGCAGAAATGTCTGCGGACTTGTATTCTCGGTACGCGGAAAGACCAATTTCTGCTTTGCGGACGGTTCGTCACGGGTTATTGATCCCGGCGAAATCGCGCTGTTTTCCGAAAAAGCAGCGTACACGTGCGAAAATCCTTACGATGAAACCAACACGCACTACACGGTGAATTTCACGACCTTGCCGGGGTACGGTCTTACCCAGCCGGTAATATATGCAAAGCCCTCGTCTTTTGAACTATTTGACAGCTACTGCCGCAAGATTGTAAAGAACTATCACTCCGGACGTCCGCACTCCGAAATGCACAGCATATCGGCTTTATACGAGGCTATTGCGGAAATTCTCGAAAACGACGTAATCGAAACTGTCGGAAAAGCCGCGTATCTTGCCGTAGAACCTGCACGCGCGTACATTGACGAGCATTTTGACCGCGAGATTTCCTCTTACGAGTTAAGCAAGCTATGCATGATGAGCCACACGTCTTTCAGGCAGACTTTCAAGAAAATCTACGGCATTTCCCCCATTGCTTATCTCATTGACGTGAGAATCAAACGTGCGAAAGAGCTTCTCATCACAAAGCAGAGTCTTTCCGTATCGGAAGTTGCAGCCGCATGCGGTTTTAACGACGTTGAGCACTTTTGCAGGACTTTCCGCCAAAAAACCGGGTTCACTGCGTCGAGTTTCAAAAAGAGCTGACACCTGCGTGCGGCTTATTTTTGCTTATTCTGAGCTGAAACGGGTTATATTCTTCAAAGTGCAGCTTTGTACTGACGCTTTTCTACGGAGAAAAGCGGTCGAAAAGCCGTTCGCGGCTCAAACGCCGCCGCGAAAGCGTGGCTACGTGGAGGATTTCGCTTACCGTAATAATGTACGCCTCCAAAATCTCAAAAATCCTCATTTCACACTGTCCACAAAGCTGTGTTGCGAAATCGCCGCGCGACAGGCGCGCGGATGGGGCTGGTTTCTAAGTAAATGTTTTGGCTGACGCGGTTCAACTCTTATGCCATGTCACGTTACGGTCTGCGTAAACTGTGTTTTTGGCTCAAATGTACAATTTTTGCGTTATTATGCAGTCAACAGGACTTGTTTTTGCGCCCAGCTCGCTTACGCGAGATGACTTTTACAAATGTTACTTTTTGTATAACAAAAAAACTCTGTGCAAAGTTTTATACAATGCACAGAGTTGTCTTTTTATTCAGTTTCAAACCGCACTATGTCTCCATAGCTTGCTTCGGCTCCTGTTCAGATTTGAGTTCGCAGTCCTGCTGTTCGACTGCGAACGGTATAAGCTGGCGGCACAGAGTGCCCCATAGTCTTTTTCTAATTTAGGGGCTACCGTTTTCTTTGCAGCTTTCTTTTTAAAAAGAAAGCGCGTATCCTGCGTACCCCTTATCTGTTTTTGTATTTAAGTGCTCTCATAGCGTTAAGGACAGCGATTACCATAACGCCGACATCAGCGAAGATAGCAATCCACATATTAGCGATACCGAGTGCGCCGAGGACGAGGCAGACAGCCTTAACCGCGAGAGCGAACACGACGTTCTGATAGACTATCGAGAGAGTATTAACGGAAATTTTCATTGCAAGAGCGATCTTTGCGGGATCATCGTCCATAAGAACGACATCAGCCGCCTCTATTGCTGCGTCCGAACCAAGCGCGCCCATTGCAAGTCCTATATCGGCTCTTGAAAGCACAGGCGCGTCGTTTATGCCGTCTCCGACAAATCCGAGCATTTCGCCGTCTTTCTTATCTTTAAGCAGCTTTTCAACCTGTTCAACCTTATCGGCAGGAAGAAG
This sequence comes from uncultured Eubacteriales bacterium, assembly GCA_934446675.1. GTDB lineage: Bacteria > Bacillota > Clostridia > Oscillospirales > CAG-382 > UMGS1387. Next base: position 28,798 of record CAKSEL010000012.1, on the reverse strand, counting down.
TTCGCTCTTTACCTCATCGATCCCGACGTCCTTTGCCACTTTTTCCGCAGCAGTTCTGCTGTCGCCCGTCAGCATCACGGTCTTTTTAACTCCGAGACGTTTAAGCTCTTTGATTGCGGCAGCCGACGTAGGCTTTACAACATCGGATATCACGATGCAACCGGCATATTTCCCGTCGCACGCGACATATACAAGCGTTCCCGCGTCGTCCTTGTTTTCCTCAAATGCAATATTTTCCGCCCTCATGAGCTTTGCATTTCCGGCAAGCACCGTCTTTGAATCAACGGCCGCCTTTACGCCGTGTCCGGCTATTTCGGAAATATCCGTAACCTTTGAAAGATCGAGCTTTTGTCCGTATGCCTTTTTCAGACTTACGCTTATCGGGTGGCTTGACGCGCTTTCGGCATATGCGCTGTAATAAATTATCTGCTCTTTATCAAAACCGTTTGCCGGGATTACCTTTGTTACCTCAAACACGCCCTTTGTAAGAGTGCCCGTCTTGTCAAACACAAAATACTTTGCCTTTGAAAGCGCTTCAAGATAATTTGAACCTTTTACAAGTATACCGTTGCTTGACGCACAGCCGATACCTGCAAAAAAGCTGAGCGGTATTGAAATTACAAGTGCGCACGGGCAGCTTATTACAAGGAACGTAAGCGCTCTTGTTATCCATTCTCCCCACTGTGCGGACATACCGAACGCCATTCTTCCGAGAGGCATTGCAACCGCAAGCGCAAGCGCCGCATAGCACACCGCAGGAGTATAGTAACGTGCAAAGCGCGTTATGAAATTCTCCATTTTTGCTTTGGAAAGTCCCGAATTTTCAACAAGGTCAAGTATCTTTGAGACGGTTGACTCGCCGAAAGGCTTTGAAGTTTTTACGGTTATTACGCCCGTCATGTTTACGCTGCCGCTGAATACTTCGTCGCCGTTCTTTACGGTTCTCGGCAGGCTCTCGCCCGTGAGTGCGCTTGTGTCGAGAGAACTTTGTCCGTCGCACACAACGCCGTCTATCGGTATCTTTTCTCCGGGCTTTACTATTATCTCGCTGCCTACGGCAACCCCGTCGGGATCTACCTGCTTAAGCTCGCCGTTTTCCATTATGTTTGCATAGTCCGGACGTATATCCATAAGCGCGGATATGCTTTTTCTGCTCTTGCCTACCGCAACGCTCTGGAAAAGCTCTCCGATCTGGTAGAAAAGCATTACCGCAACGCCTTCTCCGTAATCTCCGAGACCTATCGCGCCGACGGTTGCGACCGCCATAAGAAAGTTTTCGTCAAAGACCTGCTTGTTAAGTATTCCCGTAAACGCCTTTTTCAGTATGTCATAGCCTATTACGAAATAAGGCGCAAGGTACAGCACCGCATAAAGATATTTATTAAAATCGGTAAGTGCGTCGAATATGCTTACGGCAACTATCAGAACCGCCGAAACAATTATTCTGTACAGAACCTTCTTCTGTTTCTTACTCATATACGTTCCTCCCGAAAGCCGGCAGCAAAGCCTGTTTTATCAGATATATATTTCGCAGTCGTCCTCGACCGCCTTGCAGTTTTTAACGACGTTTTTCATAACGGCATTTACGTCTGCGCCGTCCTCAAACTCAACCTGAAGCTTAAGCGTCATGAAATTGAGTGACGCGTTCTTTACGCCGTCGGTATCCTTTGTTGCCTGTTCCATCTTTGCCGCGCAGTTTGCGCAGTCAACTTCAACATTGTAAGTCTTTTTCATGATTTTTTCTCCTTTAGTATACTTATTTTATATTTGTTATCCGATTTTCATTCCTCGACGTGTTCCATGCCGAGCTTTAACATATTGCGAACGTGATCGTCGTCAAGCATATAGAAAATGATCTTTCCCTCCCGCTTGAACTTTACAAGCTTTGCGTCTTTGAGCACCTTTAACTGGTGGCTTACCGACGACTGGCTGAGATTCAGAAGCTGCGCTATATCTCCTACGCACAGGCTGCTTTCAAACAGTGCGTACAGAATCTTGATTCTCGTCGAATCGCCGAACACGCGGAACAGATCCGCAAGGTCATACAGATATTCGTCGTCCGGCTGCGATTCAAGCACTCTCTTTACGACGTCCTCATGCGCCGCAAGAAACTCGCTGCCCTCTTTTTCCTTTTGGTTTGCCATTATTTCGCCTCCGTAATATATATTAAGCTGTTGTTTTTACATCAACTCATCTGTTCATATGTGATTATATTCATATGTTCATGTTTTGTCAAGAGGTTTTGCAAAAAAATATTAGAAAATTCAGAAAAAATACGCAAAAAAAATCCGGCACGCAGATGTATACGCACCGGAAAGGCTTTGATATTAAATATATAAGTAAATTTATCTCTGAACTCTGCCGGAACCGCCGTTCTTGACAAGAGCCTCGACCTCGGACGCGCTTACAAGGTTATAGTCGCCCTCAACGGTATGCTTGAGTGCGGAAGCAGCAACGGCATACTCGATTATATCCTGAGAGGACTTGCCCGAAAGCATAGCGTAGATAAGTCCGCCGCCGAACGAATCTCCTCCGCCCACTCTGTCAACGATACGGAGCGCGTACTTTGTCGAGAAGCAATAATCCTTGCCGTCGTAAAGCATTGCAGCCCAATTGTTGTCGTTTGCGGAGATGCTCTCTCTGAGAGTAATTGCAACATACTTGAATCCGAATCTGTCGGCAAGCTGCTTTGCAACGCTCTTATAGCCCTCGGTATTGAGCTTACCCTTATTTACGTCGGTACCCTCAGCCTTGATTCCGAACACGTCGTCCGCGTCCTCCTCGTTGGCTATGCACACGTCAACGTAAGGCATAAGCTTTGCCATTGTTTCTCTTGCCTCGTCCTTTGTCCAGAGTTTCTTTCTGTAATTAAGGTCGCAGGAAACGGTAATTCCTTTTTCCTTTGCAGCCTTGAGCGCGTCAAGAGTGATTTCGGCAACATTCGGACCGAGTGCGGGAGTAATTCCGGTGAAATGGAACCAGTCTGCGCCGTCAAGTATTTTATCCCAGTCAAAATCGGATCTGTCCGCCGTCGCAATGGAGGAACCTGCTCTGTCGTATATTACCTTTGAGCCTCTTACCGACGCTCCCTTTTCAAGGTAGTAAATGCCGACACGGTTTCCGCCGCGTACTATCTTTGAAGTATCAACGCCGTATTTGCGAAGGCTGTTCACAGCCATCTGACCTATTTCGTGAGAGGGAAGCTTTGTTACGAATGCCGCGTCAACGCCGTAATTTGCGAGTGATACGGATACGTTCGCCTCTCCGCCGCCGAAGGTTGCGCAAAATTTTTCCGACTGAACGAATCTGTCATAAAGATTCGGGGTAAGTCTGAGCATAAGCTCGCCGAAGCATACTGCTTTCATTTTCTGGTTTCCTTTCCGTCCGTTAAAATACGGACATTAAGCTTTATAAAATGTGTTCCGGAAAAAAATTCGTTGCATATTTACGATTTATATGATAAAATATACACAAAGACGAAATTTGCCCGGTTATCATATTGATGATACCACCGTCGGGCGGCTTTGTCAAGTGCTATCGGAAAATATTAAAGGACAAAAAATCAAAAATGCTCAATATTACACTGATATGTCTCGACCGCGCCAAGGATTCATACTTCAGAGCCGCCATGGACGAGTACATCAAACGCATATCCAAATACGCAAAATTCACCGAAAAAGTCATAAAACCCGAAAATCTGCCCGACAATCCCTCAAAAGCCCGGATTGACGCCGCGCTTTCAAAGGAAGCCGACGCGGTACTGTGCGCGATACCTAAAAACTCTTACAGAATAGCAATGTGCATAGAGGGAAAGCTCATGTCCTCGCCCGAACTTGCCTCACTTATATCGAAGCGCGCGGTAGACGGCTTTTCCGACATTGTTTTCATCATAGGCAGCTCTCACGGACTGTCGGACAAAGTCAAAAACGCCTGCGATTTAAAGCTTTCCGTCTCCCCCATGACTTTTGCGCACGGTCTTTTCGCCGTCATGCTCTGCGAACAGATTTACAGGGCGTTTACAATCAACGCCGGAGAGAAATACCATAAGTAGATTTTACCATGCCGGCGCAAAATTACACAAATATTTCACTTTTGAGTCAAGGCTCTGCGGCGCTGTGCAAAATTTACAAAATATATGTTTTTTAGCTTTTAAAGTGTGATACAATAATATAGTTAAAAAATTAATTATTTGGAGAGAAAGCCGATGGCAAATTACGGCAAAAAAACATGGCTTATACCCGACTGTTTTCTGCATTCCGTTTCGCTCAACGATCAGAACAGCCATGAGGCGATATGTGTGCTCAACACGACGGACACCGACGCCGACATTAAGCTTACGCTGTTCTACGAGAACAAGGACAAAATAGACAACTTTGTTTCGGAATGCAAAGCCGGCAGAACTCATCACATACGTCTTGACAAAATACGCTCAAAGACCGGAAAGCTTATCGAAAGAGACATTCCGTACGCGATTCTCGTCGAGAGCAGTACAGAAATCGTCGTTCAGTACAGCAGACTCGACACAAGCGCCGTTGAGCTTGCACTCATGACGACAATGGCCTACCCCGTCGATTAAAACCGCCGGACAGCCGTTTTTACATAAAGCAAAAGTATTAATATATAAGGAGCTGTAAAAATCATGTCACAGATCTTGGTAGAAACCTCCGCAAGACACATTCATCTTACAGAGGAACACATTGAAGCGCTTTTCGGAAAGGGCCACAAGCTCACCGTAAAGAAAATGCTTTCCCAGCCCGGTCAGTTTGCCTGTGAGGAAAGAGTAACGGTAGTCGGTGCAAAGAAATCCCTTGCCGGCGTAAGCGTACTCGGTCCCGCAAGAAAGGCAACCCAGGTTGAGCTTTCGCTTACAGACGCAAGAAGCATCGGCGTTGACGCGCCCATCCGCGAATCCGGAGACGTTGCCGGCAGCGGTGCGTGCAAAATCGTAGGTCCCGAAGGCGAAATCGAAATCAAAGAGGGTGTTATCGCTGCAAAGCGCCACATTCACCTCGACACAAAGACCGCAGCAGAGATGGGACTTTCCGACAAGCAGAATGTAAGCGTCAAGATTGATTCCGACGGACGTTCCCTCACATTCGGCGACGTTGTTGTAAGAGTAAGCGACAGCTATGCGCCCGCAATGCACATCGACACCGACGAATCCAACGCAGCCTGCTGCAAGCCCGGCACTATGGGCGAAATAATCAAGTAAGCCTATTCAAAGCAAAAAGCTTTTAGGATACAGAAGTACAAAGAAAGGACGAAATAAAAATGAATTACACAACAGAAGTAAATAATATGTGCTGTGTAGCCAAAGGTCCCGACCACGGTCCCGCTCCCATTCCGGAAGAAGGCAAGTGGATACAGGCAAAAGAAATCAAGGACATCTCAGGTTTTACCCACGGTGTGGGCTGGTGCGCACCTCAGCAGGGCGCCTGCAAGCTCTCGCTCAACATCAAGAACGGTATCATCGAGGAGGCTCTCGTTGAAACAATCGGATGTTCAGGAATGACCCACTCGGCTGCTATGGCTGCAGAGATCCTTCAGGGCAAGACAATCCTTGAAGCTCTCAACACCGACCTTGTATGCGACGCTATCAACACCGCTATGCGCGAACTGTTCTTACAGATTGTATACGGACGTTCGCAGTCCGCTTTCTCCGACGACGGCCTGCTTGTAGGCGCAGGTCTTGAAGACCTCGGCAAGGGCACAAGAAGCCAGGTAGGTACAATGTACGGCACACGCGCAAAGGGCGTAAGATACCTCGAAATGGCTGAGGGCTATGTTACAAGAATGGCTCTCGACGCAGACGATCAGGTTATCGGTTACGAATTCGTTTCTCTCGGAAAGATGACAGACTTCATCAAGAAGGGCGACGATCCAAACACCGCATACAAAAAGGCTCAGGGAACTTACGGCAGATTCGATGAGGCTGTAAAGTACATCGATCCCCGCAAAGACTGATCGACAGGAGGTATTACAGAGATGGCATTATTTGAAAACTACGAAAGACGTATTGACAAAATAAACGGCGTTCTCGCAGAATACGGCATAAAGTCCGTTGAGGAATGCCGCGACATTACTCTCGCTAAGGGTATCGACTGCGACAAGATCGTAAGAGAAACTCAGCCTATATGCTTTGAAAACGCAATCTGGGCATACACCGTAGGCGCAGCTATCGCAATAAAGAAGGGCTGCACAAAGGCTGCCGACGCCGCTGCCGCTATCGGTATCGGTCTTCAGGCATTCTGCATTACCGGTTCCGTTGCGGAAAACCGCAAGGTAGGTCTCGGACACGGCAACCTCGCATCAATGCTCCTCTCGGAAGAAACAGAGTGCTTCTGCTTCCTTGCAGGTCACGAATCCTTTGCTGCCGCTGAAGGCGCAATCAAGATTGCCCTCAACGCAAACAAGGTAAGAAAGAAGCCCCTTCGCGTTATACTCAACGGTCTCGGCAAGGACGCTGCATTCATCATTTCCAGAATCAACGGCTTTACCTACTGCAAGACCGAGTTTGATCCTTACACCGAAACCGTAAAGGTTGTAGACGAGCACGCTTATTCCAACGGTCCCCGTGCCGCTGTAAAGTGCTACGGTGCAGACAACGTTCCCGAAGGCGTTGCTATAATGAAGCTCGAAAACGTAGGCGTTTCCATTACCGGCAACTCCACCAACCCGACACGTTTCCAGCACCCCGTTGCAGGCACTTACAAGAAGTGGTGCGTTGAAAACGGAATCAAGTACTTCTCCGTTGCTTCCGGCGGCGGCACAGGCAGAACGCTCCATCCCGACAACATGGCTGCAGGTCCTTCCTCTTACGGTATGACCGACACCATGGGACGTATGCATTCCGACGCCCAGTTCGCAGGTTCCTCCTCCGTTCCGGCTCACGTTGAAATGATGGGTCTTATCGGTATGGGCAACAACCCGATGGTCGGCGCTACGGTTGCCGTTGCGGTTGCTGTTGAAGAAGCTGCAAAGTAATCCTTTAAAGCTTTGTAAATCAAGGATTAAATAGTAAAATGAGAACCTCCGTTTCACGTAAATGAGACGGAGGTTTTTGTGTTATTCATTTGTAACCGAAAAATGATTTTGCGAAAAATTGTGCAAATCCGTAACGAGTGAAAAAAACATGAGATGTCCGTAAAGCTGGTAAGATGTCTGTGAGCGGCGCATTTTTTTGCTCTTAGATCTTAACGGACTGATATATTTTTAGCTTTTATTCTTTAAATTCTTTGCAAGCTTTTAAATAATCATAAAATTCAGCATAAACGATAGATGTATATGGCTTAACATAAAAGCCGGCTATATCCCAAGTAAAAAGCATTATGGCATACCATATAATATTGCTGATATCAAGTTTAATTAATTCTGCATAGTGTCCTTTTACAAGTTTCTTACTTTCTGACAAAGCCTTGAATATGCTCACATTTTCATCTTTCAATATGTATGGAGCAAATCTAAACCAATATATCGGAAAAACTATTCCTACAATAAAAACACAAGCGCCGATTACCCAAAGAACTTCGCGTATGATACCAAGCAGGATTATTTTAACAGCAGACTTTGACTTAAAAATTCCGATGCAGTCGGAAAATGAGGTTTGTTCTTCGCGGGTTACTTTAAGTGCATACCAATTACAACATGTTCTGAAATTAAGATATACCAATTCTGCTATTATGAGCGCAATGTACATCTCCTTTGAAAATAGCAGAAAAAACAGCGTGATATATATTACGGATAAAATTCCGAATATTACACCTATTGCTTTAGAACTTGGCTTTGCAGTATTCATCAATGCCTTTGCGCGTTGTTTCATAGATACCATATCAAAATTCATAAAAATTCCTCCAAAAATTATTTATATAATTTACATGACATTTCTCGTTCTGTAAAAAGCGAAATTAGTTTTTCACAAGTGCTTTTGATTTCTCTTGTTTTAGATACTAAAGCAAGTTTTTCAACGTTTTCAATTTCTTGCAATATTTCAGATTCGATTTCGGCCGCCTTATCCACGCTGTTTGGATTGCTGTATCGCACCTTTTCTATAACATTATTTATCATGGTTATTACATCGCTGTCTTTCGATTGAGACTTTGCTTTTTCAAGTCTGTATATTACATTATCGATAAAAAGCAATTTGCGGCTTTCTGTGCTTTTTGTTTTATCAATGCTGATACCCATATGTATAACAATGATATCAACAACAATGTCTAACAGTAAAAGTGCAAGGCTTATTGCGCCAATCAATGCCAATGATAAATCAGCTGTTATATACCCCATAAGACTGATAATAAGCTGTATGAAAAAATATATTGCAGATGAAGAATATGCAGCGGTTTTATATACGGTATCTTTAACTTTTTCAGATACAAACACAGAAACCATTTGCATTAGTGTTGCAATCACGAGAAAGCTATATGATAATATAAAACTGTCGGTTATTGAAAATATACCAAAAGACAAAACACTCAGAATCGCAACAATCAATATGTCCAAAATGATAATAGTTGTTTTTTTCATAGCTATATCCTATTTTTTCATATTTCCTAATGTAATTTTATATTCCTTTGAATGGCAGTCGCGCGCAAGCGTACATATAAGTCCCAAAAGTATACCGCAGCCCTTTTCTGTACAGCCATTCGTATAGAATCTGAAGTTTTCATCACCGTTAAAAAACCAAATACTTGATGCAATCGGTTCAGGGTCGGTAAGCAAAGAGCGAAAGTCTGTGAACTTAAGTCTGAAAGTTTTTTTCTTAGTGATTTTATACACTGCTTTATTTGTAACAAGAAAACCGTCTTTTACCTTTGAAAGCAGTCCTTGATTAACAAAGAAAAGAGAGTTTTCTTCGCGTTCAAATTGATCTGCAACACGCATTTGTACAGTGTGTAAAAGTTCACTTCTTGCATTGTTCGTATAGATATCCGAAGATTTGACAGCGGAAATTTTATCAATTTCGTTTATAAATCCATCAACAGTATATCCATCGTTTATGCCGGCACACAACCACCCCAAAGCTTCACCTGCCTTATCATTAAGATTTTCGTAGGCCGAAATACTAAACAGCCTTTCTGCAGGCAAAAGCTCATTTCCCGGATTACTTTCAGCATTGCAGATTTGCTCATTTGCATTATCGGGAAGTTTTTCCGTAATTGGAAAAACTGAATCACAATGTTTGCAAATCATTTGAGTTTTATCATCTGAAATATATAGCTCTCCGTTGCAGTTAGGACAATACATCTCATTCATATTAACACCTCGCTAATTAAATATTTTAGTAAATGAAAGCAGCGGATTTTTTGCATTTTTAATTATATTTGATATATAATCATTATCCGATTTAAGAATGTTGCCATTTACGTATATTGCTTCGCTTTGACCTTTCGTAATACGCAAAAGGTTATCAGGCGGCATAAATCCTTTAATTCTTATATTAGATTTATCGAATTTAATACCATATCCTTCGCTGTTAAACTGCATGGCAAAACTTTGTTCCTGATAAATTGTATTTCCTTTATTTCCATCAATTCTAAATGCGTTCAGATAAAGCATATTTGAAACAAGCTTGAATATCACGATAATGATTTGATTGTTTTCTTGCTTAATTTCAAAATATTTGTTATTCAGCATAGAATAATCTTTGCCAGATAATGCTTTCCAAAGAGATTTGCTGATTGCCAGATTGCTTTCACGTTCGGCAGCAAGTCGCTTATCCTTTTCGATTAATTCAAGCTCACGGCGTTTGTTTTCCTCTTCAGCTTTTTTTTGCAGTTTTTCTGCTTCCTGCTCACGCTGGATTCGTTCACGTTCGCATTTTTCTTCATACGCTTTCTTTTCAGCGGCTTCCTTTTCAATACGTAATTTTTCCTGCTCAGCCAATTTCTTTTCTGCAAGCTCAATAGCAGCGGCTTTATTTTTTACATATTTATCGTGCTCATCAATCAATTTTCTTTTCTTTGGCAAATCCGCTTTATCCAAAGCCTTATTAAAATAATCTTCATTAATGCTGTATTGATTATAAATGTCCGCTCCTTCAGATGAACATAGATAATCAATCGGCTTACAAAGCTCCCACCAGATTCTGTAATCATTCGGATATTGGTCTGATAAATCGATCAATAAATCTTGTGCTTTAAGATAGTATGTAGGATTTTCGCGAGTGTTCTCATACTCCTTTTTTTCATAGCTCAATTTGTAATAAAAAGCGGCTTCTTCAAGCTTATTATCTATTTCATCATTAGCAGAATTTTTATCTTGAGTGATTTTATCTACGGAATTTGATTGAGACTGTAATACAATTTTGTTTCCGCACTCAGTACAAAATGAAAACGGTTTCTCATCGTTTATCTGCGTTTCATGTCCGCAAAACGGACAAAACACTTTTTTTATAGGCATAATTTATCACTCCACTAATTAACTTTATTTCCGCATTCAAGACAAAATTTTGCTCCCGACACAAGCGGAGCGCCGCATTTTGAACAGGTGGCTTCAAGTTTTGCACCACATTCCAAACAAAATTTTCCGTTAGGGACATTTGCACCGCAGCTTGGGCATTTAACAAAATCATTATGTTGCTCTTCAATTTTTGCTCCGCATTTTAAACAAAATTTTGAACCTTCCGGAATTGTTTCCCCGCACGAAGGACATAAAGCGGCAGGGTGACTTTGCGGCTTCATATCGGGTGTTACATTTTCCATAGCACAGGACATTGTGTTCCCGAAAACGCCGCCCATATTCATTCCCATTCCGAGTCCCATTCCCGCATTCATTATATTTGATGCAGAACCTTCGTTTGCGGCGGCTTTGTCAAGTACGTTAAAAGCTCGCTCTTGCTGATAATTATAGCCTTTAATATCCATAACCGCTTTATCTGCCAATGCTTTTTTCAGCTTGATATATGATGGATCATCTTCAGGAGGGGTGATTTCATTTACATTAAAATTCACAAGCTCAATTCCATAGTTTAAAAATTCTTGTTCAAGAGAGGCTTGTATGCCTTTGGATATGTTTTTCAAGTGTGAGTGAATTTCTAAAAATGAAACTTGATTTTTTACAAATTCGTTCGCAATATAATCTTTAATGTTTGTAAGCAAAATTCCCTTAAAATACTTTTTTAAAGTCGATTGATCAAATTTATCAATAGTACCGACTAATTTTACAATCAGTTTTTTGCTATCCGCCACACGTACCCCAAACTGACCGTTTGCACGAACTGGCAAAATAATGGGATATTTCGCATCTTGAACGGGAATGGGGCTACCTGTACCCCATAATATATCCATTGATATAACCTTGTTGATAAAGTACACCTGACAATTAAAAGGTGACTCCCCATTGAACGGAAGATTTACCAATCTTCTTATTAGAGGTATGTTTTGCGTATGCAGGGTATATCTTCCAGCAGTAAATAAGTCTAATGCTTTACCATCTTTAAAAAATAACGCTTCTTGCGACTCGGATACAATGAGCTGTGAAAGAGTATTAAAATCTTCACCTGGAAATTTCCAAACAAGTATATCATTATCGCCAGAATATTTTATGACGTCAAATATCTGCATTTATAAGCCCCCTAAACAAAAATTGTATAAAAAGTATAGGTTTCGGATAAACTCAAAATCACGAAAAACATTGTTTATATTGACGAAAATTTGCAAAATATATTGATTTTTACATTATGGTGTGCTAAAATATAAACAAATGGTTGAAAGGCGTTCAAAATGTCCAAAACCTATACTTTTCAGATAAAATCATTCAATGCGTTTACCGTATTTATAAAAATCGCCGACAGACATATTACATTTATCAGCACCTTCGCGTGCTGATATTTTTTTATCCTTCCAAAGCTTATAGTTTTCTTCATACTCCGGTGGCAATTCACGTTTAGGTCTGCCGAATTTTACACCGCGTATTTTTGCCGCCGCAATCCCCTCCGCCTGCCTTTGAAGAATATTTATTCTCTCATTTTCCGCAACGAACGACAGCAGCTGCAAAACAAGGTCTGCTATAAACGTACCCAGCAGATCCTTTGATTTTGTAGTATCAAGCAGCGGCATATCCAAAACGATAATGTCCGCTTTTTTGTTTTGAGTGATTTTTCTCCACTCAGCCTGTATTTCTTTATAGTTACGTCCAAGCCTGTCAATGCTTTTAATTACAAGAAGATCATCTTTTTTCAGTTTCTTATAAAGCTTTAGGTATTGCGGACGTTTAAAGTCCTTGCCGCTCTGTTTATCCGTATAAATAAACGCGTTATTTATGCCGAATTTTATAAGCTCGTCAATCTGTCTGTCCTCCTTTTGATTTATGGTTGAAACTCTCGCATATCCGTATCTCGTATTAAATCGCCTCCGTAAAGTGTGCCGATTTAATTATACAATACATCGTTTGTTTACTTCATATAATAAATATACATTGTCGGTTTTGACGCAACCCTGTATAATTAATTCAAAGCATACAAGGAGCGTTTAATCATGAAAAAAATTACAACCAGAAATATTGCCGGATTTAAAAACTATCTGACCGAGGAAGAAAAGTCTGATGCGACAATCGAAAAATACCTCCGCGACATAAAAGCTTTTACGGAGTGGCTGGGCGGTCGCCAGGTTGACAAAAAGACCGTGCTTGAATATAAAGCCTATCTTGTTGAAAACTATATGCCGGCAAGTGTCAATTCGGTACTTTCTTCGCTTAACAGCTTTTTTGAGTGCAACGAATGGTATGACTGCAAGGTAAAGCTTCTCAAAATTCAAAAGCAGCTGTTTTCAAGCGCAGAAAAGGAGCTGACAAAAGCAGAATATAAACGTCTGCTTTGCGCGTCAAGACGAAATGGCGACGAAAGGCTGTATCTGCTTATGCAGACAATATGCGCGTGCGGAATAAGGGTATCGGAGCTGCGTTACATAACCGTGGAAAATCTGCGCCGCGAAAAAGCGCATATAAATATGAAAGGAAAAATGCGCGTTGTAATTATACCGAAAAAGCTCTGCGGTATGCTCTTAAAATTTGCCCGAAAAGAAAAAATATCAAGCGGCAGCGTCTTTATATCAAAGAACGGCAATCCGCTTGACAGATCAAATATATGGAAAATGATGAAATCGCTTTGCAAAACAGCTAATGTTGCCGAAAAAAAAGTTTTTCCGCACAATCTCAGACACTTGTTCGCACGGACATTTTATTCTCTGCGAAAAGATGTGTTCAGACTTGCGGATATTCTCGGTCATTCAAGCATAAACACCACGCGTATCTACACTATGGAAACAGGCGATGTGCATTGTAAACAAATTCAGGAGCTTGGATTACTGGTATGCTGAAAAAAATTCGTCAATTTGACCAAACGCAACATAATGTGAATTATGTTGTCGGGTTTTAAACGAAAGCGACAAAAAATAAAACGCCCGTTTGAATTAACGGACGTAAAAGGTATTTTTATGTAAACAAACAAGACCAAGATCATACAAAACAAGACTTTGGCCTGAGTAACTATATTTAAATTTATGTAAACTGACGAAATAAATCGCAAATAATTGACAATATTCTTAAATGATGATATAATTCATAAAAGAAATTGTTTTTCTTTAATATATTTTGACAACATAATTCACATTATGTCATTAATCCATAAAAGAGAGGTGTTTTTATATGCAAACAGAGCTGTACAGCCACAACAAAAGAGCATATGAGAACGCCGTATCCTTACTTGAAACACGCAAAAAAGCCGCCGTTATCCACCCGACCGGCACGGGAAAATCGTTTATCGCATTTAAGCTCTGCGAGGATAATCCGGACAAAAAGATCTGCTGGCTCTCCCCGTCGGAATACATTTTTGCAACTCAGCTTGAAAACCTGAAAAAAGCCTCGAACGGCTATGCGCCCGAAAACATAAGTTTTTTCACTTATGCAAAGCTTATGAACATGGACAAATCCGAGATTTCCGAAATAAAGCCAGATTATATAATCCTTGACGAATTTCACCGCTGCGGCGCCGAAATGTGGGGACAGGGCGTAGACAGGCTGCTTTCCGAATACCCGGACACTCCGGTCTTGGGTTTATCCGCAACTGCGATACGCTATCTTGACAATCAGAGAAACATGGCGGACGAGCTGTTCGACGGCAATATTGCTTCGGAAATGACGCTCGGAGAAGCGATAGTTCTCGGAATACTTGCACCGCCGAAATATGTTCTTTCGGCTTTTTCGTGCGAAAAAGATCTTGAGCGCTACAAAAGACGGGTTATGTGTGCCAAGAGCCGTGCGGTACGCGATGAGGGCGAAAAGTACCTTGAAGCACTCAAAAGAGCTCTTGAAAAGGCTGACGGACTTGATGTGATCTTCGACAAGCACATGACCGAACGCACGGGAAAGTATATTGTTTTCTGCGCCAATTACGAGCATATGTGCCGTATGCGCGAGCTTTCGGGAGAATGGTTCGTCAAGGTCGATAAAGCACCGCACATCTATTCGATGTACTCAGAAGATCCGTCGTCGGACAGGGAATTCAAGAGTTTTAAAGACGACAGCGACAATACGCACCTCAGACTTCTTTACTGCATAGACGCGCTCAACGAAGGCGTCCATGTTGACGGCATAAGCGGAGTAATTCTCTTACGCCCCACCGTGTCGCCGATTATATACAAACAACAGATAGGCAGAGCATTGCAGACCGGCATAAAACAATCCTCTGTCATCTTTGACATTGTGCTGAACATTGAAAATCTTTACAGCATAGGCTCCGTCGAAGAGGAAATGCAGATCGCGACCTCCTATTACCGTTCCCTCGGACTTGATGACGAGATCGTAAACGAGCATTTTAAGATCATAGACGAGGTACACGGCTGCCTTGAACTTTTTGACAGGCTTGGCGAAACGCTTTCGGCTTCATGGAGCCTGATGTATGAAAAAGCAAAGGAATATTATGCCGAAAACGGAAATTTAGAGGTTCCGAAAAGATATGTCACACCTGACGGATACACGCTCGGCGCATGGCTTTATACACAGCGTCTTGTCTATGCCGGCAGAATCAACGGTGTTCTGACTGACGGGCAGATAAAAAAGCTTGAAAAGATAGGTATGCGCTGGGAAAACATACGTGATATTGCGTGGCAGAAGTATTTTGACGCGGCAAAAAAATATCTTGATGAAAACGGGGATCTCAACATACCGGCAGCCTATGTGACCCAAGACAATATAAAGCTCGGAATGTGGATAATGAATCTGCGCACGGCAAAGAAAAACGGTTTTAATAAACGCTATCTTACCGACGAAAGAATATCGGCACTGGACTCAATCGGAATGATCTGGGAAGTTGCCGATTATATGTGGCAGCGTTATTACGGAGCCTGCCTGACATACTACGGTCTGAACGGCAATCTGGACGTTCCGGGCAGCTACGTTACAAACGACGGCATACGTTTGGGATGTTGGCTCAACAACGTGCGCACCGAATACAAAAAAGGCGGCGGACGTTTTTCAAAAGAACAGATATCGGCTCTTGAGGAGCTTGGAATTGTCTGGGATAACAAGTATGAGAAAGAATGGAATAACTGCTATGAGGCGGCAAAGGTATATTACAAAACGCACGGAGACTTAAATGTACCGGCAACGTACAAAACGCCGGACGGTCTTTTACTCGGGAAATGGATAGACCGCCAAAGACGAAATACAAAAATATCCGAAACGCGAAAATCAAAGCTCGACAGTATCGGCATGATATGGCAAAAGGAAGATTCGTGGGATATACGGTTTGGGCTTGCAAAGCAGTATTTTGATGAAAACGGAAACATTGACATGTCCACAAATTATGTGTCAGACGGAATATGGCTCGGCAAATGGATATCGGAACAAAAGAAAAAGTACAAAATCGGAGAGCTGTCCGCCGAACAGGTACGAAAGCTTGAAACGCTGGGTATAGACTGGAACGCCGATATTCAAAGCAAACACGATGAAATTTGGGAAGAGCATTTTAACAGAATAAGAGCGATTTCGGACAGAACCGGGGTTCTCGGCAATACATCTGAGGAAACCAAAAAGCTCAACGCCTGGTTAAGGGTGCAGCGTAAAAATTACAGAGACGGGAAACTGTCTGCCGACAGAATAAGCAAACTGCAGTCTGCGGGGATTGTTTAGTGTGTTTTTTGTTACGTGTTAAAAGATTTGCGTTTGAAAAGCCGCATATGCGGCAATGAATTTCGTAGCATTATTGAATACTTTGCGGAGGAAATTATGGGATTTACACCTTTTGAAAAGAAAGTATGGCTTGCGACGCCGACCATGCACGGCGAAGAACTGAAATACATGACCGAGGCGTATGAAACGAACTGGATGTCCACGGTCGGTGCGAACATAAATGAAGTGGAGCGCATTGCCGCCGAGAAAGCCGAGATGAAATACGCCGTCGCTCTTTCTGCCTGCACCGCAGCACTTCATCTTTGCGTGAAATCCGCAGGTGAAAAGCTGTACGGCAAGCCTGCTATCAGCCACGGTTCATTGGAAGGCAAGCGTGTATTTTGCTCGGATATGACCTTTGACGCGACGCTCAATCCCGTTGTTTACGAAGGCGGTATTCCGGTATTTATCGACACCGAAGCCGAGAGCTGGAACATGGATCCTGTCGCACTGGAAAAGGCATTTGAGATGTATCCCGACGTAAAACTCGTGGTATGCGCCGAGCTGTACGGATTTCCCGGACGCATTGATTTAATTAAGCAGATTTGTGAAAAGCACGGTACGATTTTGATTGAGGACGCCGCAGAAGCCATGGGCGCAACCTTGAACAGCAAACAGTGCGGTTCGTTCGGAGATTACTCGGCAATCAGCTACAACGGAAACAAAATTATTACGGGTTCCGCCGGCGGTTGCTTACTTACCAACGACATTGAAGTGGCAAACAAAGTGCGCAAGTGGTCAACACAGGCGCGCGAAAATGCCCCTTGGTATCAACATGAAGAAGTCGGTTACAACTACCGCATGAGCAATGTGGTAGCAGGCGTTATCCGCGGACAGTATCCGCATTTGGAAGAACATATCGCGCAGAAAAAGGCAGTCTATGAGAGATACCGCGACGGACTGAAAGATCTGCCTATCCACATGAACCCAATCATCGACGGCGCTGTTCCGAACTATTGGCTGTCCGCTCTGATTATTGATAAGGAATATATGTGCAAGCAGGTAAGAGACGATTCCAAAGCTCTTTACATAAAAGAAAAGGGAAAGACCTGTCCGACAGAGATTTTGGAGACGCTTGCAAGCCTTAATGCCGAGGGCAGACCGATCTGGAAACCTATGCACATGCAGCCGATGTACCGTATGCACGAGGCAATCGGTCGTGAAGGAACTCTCCGCTGCCGCACAAATGCCTATATTGCAGGCGGCGTGACGGACGTTGGCGCAGATATATTTGAGCGCGGCTGCTGTCTGCCGAGCGACAACAAAATGACAGAGCAAGATCAGACAAAGGTGATCGAGATCATCAAGAGCTGTTTCAATTAAATTTATCAAGGGATTACATATATGTACGCGAAGTTTTGGAAAAGATTTTTTGATTTCACACTGTCTTTGCTAGCACTTATCGTCCTTTCTCCCCTGCTTGTTATCTTAACGGTAATCGGTGCGATTGCCATGAGAGGAAATCCGTTCTTCACACAGGCGCGTCCGGGGAAGATCGACAAAAAGACGGGAAAAGAAAAGATCTTCAAGCTTATCAAGTTCCGTACCATGAGCAACAAGAAAGACCAAAACGGAAATCTTCTCCCCGACGAAGCAAGACTTAACAAATACGGAAGGTTTCTGCGCAGCACTTCTCTCGACGAGCTGCCGGAGCTTATCAATATAACCGCAGGCGACATGTCGATTGTCGGGCCAAGACCTCAGCTTGTCCGCGATATGGTTTTTATGACACAAAAACAGCGCCGACGCCATTATGTACGTCCCGGACTTACCGGACTTGCGCAGGTAAACGGCCGCAACAATATCACTTGGGAGAAGAAAATCGAATACGATCTGCAGTATATTGACATCGGAATTACCTTTATGGGCGATTTGAAGATTATCTTGCAAACGGCAGTCAAAGTTCTGAAAAGGAGCGATACCGTCCGTGAAGGCACAGTGTCGGATATGGATTACGGCGATTGGCTCATGCTGGAAGGAAAAGTCGATAAGGCTATGTACGATGAAAAGCAGGAAGAAGCAAGAGAGTTGCTGGGAGTGTAAAACAATGCAGATAGACGGATGGAAGTATTATAATCGTGCAGCTAGCCTGTTATAAATTGGGATTTCTATAAAGTATATGGGGCTTTTTCCGCAGAGGACAAATCTCTTTGCGGGTATGCTTGTCTTAACAGAAAAGAATTGCATGGAAATTATATAAATTTTACCGTTATGAAAGCTATACCCGATAAGGAAAATTTGGGGCTGAATGCTGCTATGGTCAATAAAATCTTAGTTGATCATGAGGATTTTTTTAATTCCGGCGGTTATATAACTGACGGCTCTCGGAGTATAAATCATGAAACCGCTTTTCAGGATTATCTTGAAAAGTATTTCGGGTTCAGAAAAGCCTATTGCCATTTGCACATTCGGTATAATCCGAAAATAGAACGGATGATAAGATTTTTGTTTCCGATACGAAAAGTTTTGTTTGCTTTTGACGGTATAGGCATTGTTCACTCGATAAACAGCGTCATGAAAATGGAGGAAATTTGCCGCAGTGATCTTTCAGGCAAATAAGACAAGGGAGAAAAGTTTATGAACGATAAGGTATCTATCATCATGCCGTCATACAATACGGCAAAATTTATATCCGAAACGATAGAATCTGTATTGGCACAAACCTATACAGATTGGGAATTGATTATAGTTGACGATTGCTCAACGGACAGTACAGATGATGTAATAAAGCCGTATCTGAGCGATTCACGCATTATTTACATAAAAAATGATAAAAACAGCGGTGCAGCAGTTTCACGGAACCGTGCATTGCGGGAAGCCAAAGGCAAGTGGATCGCTTTTCTTGACAGCGATGATCTGTGGCTGCCGGAAAAACTGGAAAAACAGATCCGCTTTATGAAAGACGGAAATTATCACTTTTCATATACTCGCTATGAAGAAATAAACGAAAGCTCAGAGTCGTTGGGCACGCAGGTCAGCGGTCCTTCAAAAATAACAAAAAGAGGTATGTACAATTATTGCTGGCCGGGGTGTTTGACGGTTATGTACGACGCGGAAGCCGTCGGACTTATTAAGATTGCGGACATTAAAAAGAACAACGATTATGCCATGTGGCTTAAGGTGTGCAAAAAAGCCGACTGCTATTTGCTTGATGAGGTTCTTGCTATGTATCGGAGAGGCAGAGCCGGTTCGATAAGCAGTCACAGTGTTTGGAAGATGATCGGATGGCATTATAAGCTGTATAAAGATGCCGAAAGACAGAATAGTTTGGCTGCGTTATTCAACACGGGAAGAAATCTTGTGTTTGGCTTTTACAAGAAAAAAAAGTACGTCATGAAAAACCAAGATAAGTGAGGATATAAAAATGGCGAAAATGAATGTTAATCCGAGAAGTTATCCTATAAAAAAAATTATGGGTGTTGTACAACACTATGACCCTGATAAGTATTGGAAAAGGCGAGAAATCATTGTAAACAAAAACAATAAAACACCGTTTTTCATAAAGCTGTATTTTTTATATTATATTAAGAAATGCGATGCGTTTAACAATGCTTCCCTCGGAACAGATATTAATCAAGGAGCGGTATTTGAAACACGTCCGGAGCTGCCTCACGGCTTAAATGGAATTATTGTACACCTCAAAGCGCATGTTGGTGCTAATGCAGTAATTTGGCAGCAGGTAACTATTGGCAGTTCGGGGGGCGGAACTCCTTGGATAGGAGATAACTGCAAAATCGGTGCCGGTGCTAAAATTTTGGGCGGAGTTCATATTGGCAATAATGTTACCATTGGTGCCAATGCGGTTGTGACCAAAGATGTACCTGATAACACAACAGTAGTGATGGCACCTATGAGGTTTCTCGAAAACAAGTGATAATGCATGACACTTAAGCGGCTCGGTTAATTTGGATTACCCAATACATATCATCAAATACCTGATTAAATGGCATTACAAATTGCGCTGAAAATAAGAAGGACAAAATTGTTTGGTTTTTAAACAATGCATTATGAAATTTTTTATTCGCCTTTTATAAAAAAAGTATGTAAAGAAGGTGTAAACATATGAAGTTACAACCTTATCAAAAACGAACATGGACAAGTATAGATTTGGATGCGGCAGAGCATAATTTCCGCGAGATCAAGAACAGATTAAGCCATTCGACAAAACTATGCTGTGTTGTTAAAGCAAACGGTTACGGTCACGGCGCTGTTCAGCTCTCAAAATTATATGAAAAACTCGGTGCCGATTACTTGGCTGTTTCCAACATTGAAGAGGCAATCCAGCTCAGAGAAGCCGATATTAAGCTGCCCATCCTGATTTTAGGCTACACAGATCCGCAGTGCGCATCGGATTTGGCTAAAAACAATATAACGCAATGTGTATTCTCTTACGATTACGGAAAAGCTTTATCCGACAATGCTTCAAAGGAAAACGTCTGTGTCAGAATTCATATTAAAATTGATACAGGAATGGGTCGTATCGGATTTCGATGCGAGAAACATGAACTTGAGACGGCAGCCGATGTTTGCAATCTTCCGGGACTGAAAACCGAGGGCATATTCACTCACTTTGCGTCCGCCGACGAAGGAAACGGCGGAAGAGAATATACACTTGAGCAATTCAATAAATTTTTAGGTGCTGTAAAATACTTAGAATCCAGAGGTATCAGATTTGAACTTCGTCACTGCGCAAACAGTGCCGGAATATTTGATTTTCCCGAGTCGCATTTGGATATGGTAAGGGCAGGTATTGTGCTTTACGGTTTGCAACCGTCAAAAGACCTGAAAAATCCGGGCGATCTTACCCCGGTTCTTACGCTAAAAACTATTATTGATCATATAAAAACAGTCCATTCGGGAGATTGTATAAGTTACGGCCGGGAGTTTAAGGCGGACCGGGACACGAAAGTGGCAACAATCCCGATAGGCTATGCAGATGGCTTCTGGAGATCCAATTCACGGCACAATACGGTTGTTGAGGTCGATGGAAAACTTGCTCCTATCATAGGCAGGGTATGCATGGATCAGTGCATGATTGATATTACCGATATTCCGTCGGCGGCTGTTAACAGCAAAGTAACGGTATACGGAACAGCCGGAGAAACATCAATAGACCATATTGCAGCGGCTAACGAAACTATTAATTATGAAATTGTATGCGCTATCGGCGAGCGTGTTCCGAGAGTTTATAAAAAGAAAGGACAAATTATTGCTGTTACGGACAACATAATTTGAAAGAGAAAAAATGGAAAGAGATTCGCTTTTATATAAGGTCAGAAGAAAAGCTCAGGTGCTTGCTCACAAGATCGTCTCAAATGAAACTCTGTCGAAGTTTTATTTCAAAGTGGTTCTTCATAAAGATTTAAACCTGAAAAATCCGCAGACGTTTAATGAGAAAATTCAGTGGCTGAAATTATACTATTACCCGAAAAATCCGCTTGTGGTACAGGCGGCTGACAAATTTGCCGTTCGTGATTACATTAAAGCTAAGGGATACGGTGACAAACTGGTTCCTCTGGCCGGCGTTTGGGACAGAGCTGAAGACATTGATTGGGACAAATTGCCGGACAAGTTTGTGCTCAAGTGCAACCACGGCTGTGCCTATAACATTGTTGTTACCGACAAGGCAAAAGCTGACAGAACTGCCATAACCAAGCAATTAAACACATGGCTGAAAGAAGATTTCGGGGCTTTCAATATTGAGCTGCACTATTCCGCCATAAAGCACCACCGAATTACCTGTGAGGAATTTCTCGGAGAAAACATTACCGATTATAAATTTTTCTGCTTTAACGGCAAGCCTGATTGCATATATGTATCCACAGATCTTGTTCATGACAGGCAGGCGCAGATCGGCTTCTTCTATTTGGACGGCAAAAAAATGCCGCTTCACAGGGATGATTATACAGACATTCCGCAGGTTACGCTGCCTTTATTCTACGATGAAATGAAAAATGCGGCGGAAATTCTGTGCAAGGATTTTCCGTTTGTAAGGGCAGACTTTTTTGTTACAGATAATACGTGGTACTTTGCAGAATTGACATTTACACCGAGTGCCGGCATGATGCCGTTCAATCCGGATAAATATGATCTGGAATGGGGAGAAAAATTGGACATCAAGAGTATTTTGTAAAGGATACATAATTATGAAACTGCTGTATATTTCTAATTTAACCGGAAACTTATATGCCGGACCAAATCATAGTGTTCCGGCACAAATTGCCGCCCAGAGCAATTATGACAATGTATTTTGGCTAAACTTGAATGATAACGAGATTACAAACGATAAAGCAGGGCTGCTTCACAAAATTTCCGATGTTAAGGGAATTATACCGGACGATCTCCCCCACCCCTTCAATAAACCTGATTTAGTTGTTTTTGAAGAGTTTTATTGTTATCCATTCAATAAAATAATATATCGTCTTGTAAAAAACAGAATTCCCTATGTTATTATTCCCCGGAGCCAAATGACGCACCAAGCGAAACAAGTCAGAAAAATAAAAAAGAAAATTGCAGACTTACTGTTTTTTAATTGGTTTGTGAATAACGCTTCTGCCATTCACTATCTGACGGAGGCGGAGAAGAATGATTCATCTGCATATAGCGCAAAAGCAGTAGTTATTCCCAATGGTATTAATATGCCAATGAATACCGATCGTTCCACTAAAAAAGAACAGTTTGTTATCAGCTATGTCGGAAGATTAAACATATACCAAAAGGGTATTGATCTTTTGTTTGATGCTTGCGGTATGATCAGAGATGAATTGCTCAGAAATCATGTAAAGGTTTGTTTCTACGGTCCTGATCAGGAAGGAGCCTTAAACAAAATGATGGAATGGCGTGCAGCTAAAAAACTTGAAGATGTTATAGAAATTCATGATGCGGTGTATAACGAAAAAAAGGCTGATATACTTAGGAACAGCAATGTATTCATTATGACTTCAAGATTTGAAGGCATGCCTATGGGATTAATTGAAGCTCTTTCATACGGACTGCCATGTATCGTAACACCCGGCACTAATTTAATGAAAGAAATTGAAGACGCCGGGGCAGGTTTTGGATGCGAATTAACTGCGGAAAAGATTGCTGCAGCCATAGCACTATCTTTCTCTGAAGGGACAGTGCTCTCAGAAATGGAAAATAATGCAAAAAAATTAGCTGCTTACTATTCCTGGCACAGTATTGCAGAGAGAACACATGAAACCTATTGCGGGTTATTAGAAGATTAGTTTTAGCAAAGAGGTATTTAATGAAAAAAACTAAAGTTTTACATATCTCATATGGCGGATTAGGAAAAGGAGGAGTAAGTGCTGTTATTTTCTCCATTACAGAGAATTTAAGTAAACGATTTGACTTCGGATGTGTTGTATTTTCTAAAATAGGAGTATCTGAAAAGAGATTTGAAGAAATCGGGAAACTCCATCGTGTGAATTGCTACATTCCCGGTTCAATTGCAGAAAAAATTGTGCGGCCTTTTCGTATGTATAGAGAAGTAAAAAAAATATGTTTAAGTGAACGATATGATGTAATCCACTGCCATAATGGTGAAGAAGAAGCCTTCGCTCTGTTGGCAGCCAAACACGCAGGCGTAAAAATCAGAATAGCTCATAGCCATAATACTAATTCACCAAAGAAAATTTCATTTATAAAAAAAGCATATTATAAAATTCTCCGAAAAAGTATAAATAAAAACGCGACACATAAGGTAGCGTGTTCAACTCAGGCAGCGAGGGATTTTTTCGGTAAGGCATCAGATGTGACAATTATTCCGAACGGTATTAATCTTGATCACTATTACCAGAATAGAAACGGTGAAGAAAATCATCTTCGGTTTGTTCATGTCGGAAGATATGGTTATCAAAAAAACCAAGAATTTATTTTGGAGATATTTAAGATTATTCATCAGAAATTTTCTGATAGTTCTTTGCGATTGGTTGGGTTTGGCGCTGATGAACAATACTTAAAAGAAAGAACCTCCGAGTTAAATCTGGAGGATTCCGTGTTCTTTATTCCCGGCAATACCGACATTCTTAAGGAATATAAAAATGCTGACTATATGATATTCCCATCCCGATATGAAGGATTTGGTATAGTTCTGATAGAAGCGCAGGCGGCAGGGGTTTATTGTTTTGTTTCCGAGGCAATTCAACCGGAAGTCAATGCAGGCTCTCTGCAACAGCTTTCTTTAAATGATTCGGCGGAAACTTGGGCAAACGCTGTTTTAACATACCATTCAGAACACCCAAGAAAAGCGGAAAACAGAAAAGAATTTTATAATAGTTACAGTGCTGAGATAGTGGGTGAAAAATATGGTGAGTTATATGAAAGTGCAAAAAAATAGTTCTACTGTCATATATGTCTTAGGACAGTTCATTTCGCTGACTATTTTTCTGATAACACTTTTTGGATCGTGTTCGGTTGAAAATTCAATTTTATTTCTGCCATTTGCTTTTTTCGCTGTCAATTCGTTGTTTTTTTTAAATTATATTCAGCAAAACATGAATCTTACGAAGCTGACAGTTTTCATTCTGTATTTTATTCGTCTTTCGGTACTTCCTTTCTTGTATTATGCAAGCGGCGAGACTCGGTTATATGAAGGAAACATTTATATGTCATCGGATAATATCCAAAAAGCAGTTTATTTGATGATCTACGAATATTTCATTGTGCAACTGATAATTTTTCTGCATGAAAGGGTAAAAATAAAAGGTCTGAAATTAAAAGTCAGCCAAAATCAAAGAAACTATAATTTCTTTCCGGCAGTTCTGTTCGTTATGACACTTTTCTCATTAGTTGTGTATGTTTTTCTGCCGGAGGTAAGGGAGTCTTTTAAAAATATATTTATGCTAAATACAGAAGATTTTACTGTGTCCGATTATTTAGCTTCAAATGAACAGGTTGGCTCTGTACGCCGGATTATTGCAACACTTTTTTCTGTTGTCTTTACTATGATTAGAATTCTGTTGCCGGCGTATTTTCTGGTTCAGGCAAAAAAGAAATGTAAATCAGGAGTGTTCATTCTCATTATAAGCATAATTGCACAATTTATTTTTATTACATCGACTTTTGCGCAATCTATTGTTGCAGCACTTACATTAGTATTGTTGTTTGGTCATTTATATCCGAAGAAAAAGAAATTCCTTTATTTTATGATAGTTGTATTAACTGTTGGCATTGTTTCGCTATACTTTCTGGTTCGTTATTCCGTCGGAAATGGTATGTATTCCGATAAAACGGGTTTGATTTCTTACATTGCAAGAATTGTAAGTGCATATTTTACAGGAGTTGAGAATGTAGCCGGGTGCTTTAATTTGCAAAAAGGAGCCGAATTTGAAACAGCTGTATCGGATCTTATAGGAGCTATTCCATTTAATACTACTCTGTTTGGCAGTTGGAGCGGTGACAGATTTCAAACATATTTTAATAACGCTAATCATTCGCATGGTCAAATATCACCGGCAATCGGATCAGGATATTATCATTTCGGTTGGATACTTTCACCGATTTATGTTGTCATTATGCTTAAATTAAGTCTGTTTTACTGTGAGAATGCAAAAAAGGACACTAATCCCTGGAAATATGCAATAGATACGTTTTGTTGTATAGTATTTTCGTTAGGCTTGGTCATGTATAACGAAGCAATCGCTTTTTCGTGGTATTTGGGATGGGGTGTACTTATGTTACTGGTGTTAAAGTTTACAAATAAGGATGAAATTTCATGAAATCCATTGATAAGCAAAAACCTATTTTGAAGAATGTTGTTTCAAGTATATTGCCGCAAGCCGTGAATATACTTACCAATTTTGTACTGCCACCCTTAATTATAGCCAGTTACGGTTCCGCTACAAACGGATTAGTTTCGACGGTTAAGCAGGTCGTTGCGTATGTTACCTTAGTTGGAGCCGGTATCTCAACGGCCGCCACGCAGGCTTTATATGAACCGATTGCTAACAAAGATTCCGTGCGTGTCAGCGGAATGATACGATCGATAGATCGGATGTTTTGCCATGTCGGTTATGTGTATCTTGCTATAGTTGCTTTCCTTGCAATGATATATCCTGCAATAATTGACAGCAGTTTGCCCTATTTCAGCACCTCGCTTTTAATTGTGGTAATGAGTATTTCAGGGGCTTCTGATTTTTTTGTTGCAGGAAAATACCGAACCCTGCTTTATGCCGATCGTAAAATGTATGTTCAGACACTAATACAGGCTGCGGGGTTGCTCTTAGGTTTATTTGGAGCTATTTTGTTAATTAAATTAGGATTCGGTATTGTTCCGGTTCAGTTGGCAATATCATCCTTGTATGTGGTTCGTATCTTTGGAATGCATATTTATATCAAAAAGAAACTTCCACAATACGTCCAGAAAAATGTACCTTACGTTGATGAAGCTGTTGCCAAGCGTAAGGATGCTATGCTGCACCAATTTACAGGTTTAACCGTAACCGGAAGTCAGACACTCATCCTTTCTTCGTTTGTTGGATTGGAGGCTGCAAGCATATATGCAGTATATAATACTGTTTTTTCAGGGTTATTATCCATTTGTTCACAAGTGTCTACTGCAGTTGCACCTTTCTTTGGAAAAAACTATGCTATGCATCACTATGGTGAACTAAATAAGCAGTATGATATTGTGGAATTCATTTTTTATAACGTAGCAGCGTTTATCCTTGGGGTATCTTCCTCAATGATTATACCCTTTATCTCACTGTATACGAGGGGAATGGATATCAATTATGTTGATCCTGTCGTTGGACAACTATTTGTTGTTGTAACATTCTTTAACATTGCACGATTACCCGCACAACAAATAATCAATGTTGCAGGTCATTTTCGTGAAACACGAAGCCGGGCAATAATTGAAGCAACGTCTTGTTTATTATTGCAGCTGATTTTTGTTCGTGTTTTGGGATTAAATGGCGTTTTAATTGGTGTGAGTCTTTCGTTAGGATGGCGTTGCGTGGATATTCTTTGGTATGCAAACAAGTTTATTTTGATGAGGTCTCCCAAACATTCTGTATTAAGATTAGTAAAGGCTGCAATTATTGTATGTATAACATCGTATACGAGCATTATTCTTTTGCCGAATATTGAAACATGGACACAATGGGTAAGCTGGGCATTTGCAGTGTCATTTGCAGCTTTTATAATCATGTTTATCATAAACTTAATATTTGAACCCAAACGTATATTTTTATATGCGCAGAAGCTTTTAAGGAGATGAGCAAAAAATGAATACGATCCTATATAACCTTTCAAAATGCATTCCGGATAAAATCTATTTGCAACTGAAGTATTATATGCATTTTCATAAATTCATTGATTTTCGGAATCCTAAAACATTTAACGAAAAAATCAATTGGTTAAAGCTGAAAAATCGCAGACCGGAATATACACAAATGGTTGACAAATATGCTGTAAGGAAGTATATTGCCGAGCAACTGGGTGACGAATACCTGATTCCTCTTTTGGGCGTTTGGGATGACCCTCATGAAATTGATTTTGACAAGCTTCCGAACCAATTTGTTTTGAAATGGAATCATGATTCCGGCAGTGTGGTTATTTGCAAAGATAAAACTAAGCTGAATATAACAGAAACGGTTGCAATGTTAGCATCCAAAAAGAGTCATAACGGATATTGGTACGGCAGAGAGTGGCCGTATAAAAATGTGGCACGCAAAGTAATCGCCGAACAATTCATGCAAAGCGATGCCGGCGGTCTGACTGACTATAAAGTTCATTGTTTTAACGGTGAACCTAAGCTGATTCTTGTTTGTAAGGACAGATTTATGCAAACCGGACTCACCGAGGACTTTTTTGATCCTCAATGGGAACATCTTGATATACAGCGTGCAACGCATCCGAATGCATCCGATAACATTGCAAAGCCGGAGGAATTGCCGGAAATGCTGGCTCTGTCAAAGAAATTGTCTGAGAATATACCGTTTCTGCGTGTTGATTTCTACATAATAGAGCACAAAATATATTTTTCGGAGCTAACATTTTTCCCTGCGTCGGGATTTGAAAAGTTTGTACCTGAGCAGCGTGATAAACTTTTGGGTTCTTGGATAAATCTCACAGAATCCGGCAAGGCAAACAACCAAGCAATCAGAAGTTAAGCTGACATAAATTGTTTTGCTTTGGCAAAAAGAAAAGATATAATTCGCGTTTTAGTTTTTCTTATAAGGAGTAATATTATATTTTTGTCATGATTGGTGCTGATTTAGTTCCAACCCAATCAAATGAAAAGAATTTTATAAACGGCGACCTTTCGGGAGTCTTGGATGATGCCTGATTGTTTCCGAAGGGAAAATAGTTGATTCCAGAATAAATTTCAAAACAGATAGTTTTACTGCTTTATAAGCTGCCGGAAAGACTAAACACGAATATCGGCACAGTCTTTGTCTTTAATTCGGAGAAAAGGTAGAATTGTAACGGGAATATAAATAAAATGCAAGGAGAAACGCATGAGAGATAGAGAATACAACGAAACAGGAGCAGGCGGAAAAGCAATCGGTGCATTTGAGCAGACATACCGCAAAAGTCCGGAGCAGACGGCATTCACGCCGTACCGGGTATGTCCTATCGGGGCGCACAGCGACCATCAGCTCGGAAAGATAACGGGATTTGCCAT
>CAKSEL010000011.1 GCA_934446675.1 uncultured Eubacteriales bacterium | reverse complement strand
ATGGCAAATCCCGTTATCTTTCCGAGCTGATGGTCGCTGTGCGCCCCGATAGGACATACCCGGTACGGCGTGAATGCTGTCTGCTCCGGACTTTTGCGGTATGTCTGCTCAAATGCACCGATTGCTTTTCCGCCTGCTCCTGTTTCGCTGTATTCTCTATCTCTCATGCGTTTCTCCTTGCATTTTATTTATATTCCCGTTACAATTCTACCTTTTCTCCGAATGTGTTTTAAATTTTCACTAAAGTATTAGCAATTTTTTTCAAATTAAACCATGCATAGTTCCGGAAAATGCAAACAACTATGCAATGGAATAACATTACGACACTACGAGCACGGCTCTGAATTCATGAATTCTTCTTTCTTATGAGCATACTCAACATCTCCGCCAAAAAGTTTTTGTTGATAACAACAGAAAGAACTGCAATTATAAGAAGGCACATTGCCTGAATCATCTTTCCGGATAAATAATATCCCACAAGTGATACAACAAGCATTGACAAGAGAAGCAAAATCTTCTTTAGTGGCATAGATATCCGACAGTGACGCTTATTAATATCATACAATCTCCAAAAGCTGATTGCAGCATATCCGCAAACGGAGGAGAACGGAGCAGCGTATACGCCGATAAACTTAACCAATGCTAAATCAACCAATAAATTAACTGCCGCAGCAACTGTCGTTGAAACTGCAACTTGTCTTGTCTCGTTTTCAATTAAATAAACGGCACTTATCATTCCGATAATCGCATTAAAAAAAACAGCAACCATATAAAGAGGAATCAATGGATAAGCACTACTAAATTTTTCATTTACAAACAAGTTAAACACAAAGGGCATACAGGATATCATTCCGATAGCCATTGTTCCGAATAATGTTACCATCTTATCAAACATACCGCAAATATATTCCGGTCCGCCTTCATCTTTATAATGCAGCACAACCTGTTCGGTCCATGAAGTATTGAATATGGAGAATGCAGTTGTGTAAATTGATGAAAACTTCGCAGCTACCGCTATTATGCCGTTTGCCGCCACATTAATAAAGTGCGTAATAACCATACGGTCAGATGCGTGTATTAAAGACCATGACAGTTCATTCGGAACAAGCGGCAGTGAATATTTAATAATTATATTTGATTCGTCTTTTGAAATACTTTTATGCTTTATGTATCTCCACACTTTGCTTCTGACAAAAATAATTGTGCCTCCGACAAACGGTCCGATAATATATGCCAGCAGCATAGCCGGAACACCAAGTCTTAAAACAGCAATCGCAATCACATTAAGAACAAGAGATATTGCTGCTGAAATAAAATTTCCTAATGCATAATCTGTATTTCTGCCAAGACCGCGCGCAATACAGGAAAATGTCTGCAAATATAATACAGCAATAACATGAACCAGCAAGTACCATTTACATTCAAGGTGTATCAATGGAGATACGATGCCAAACAAAGCTGCATATACCAAAGAAATCGCCACTGTTATAACAACAATGGTTGAAATGACTTTTGTTGTTTTTTCACGATCGTCTCTATATGTGACCAAAAAACGAAATGCTGCTTGACTAAGCTGCAGTCCGAGAATAACGGCTATAAAGCTTGAATATGTGGAAAGCAGGTCAACAAGTCCGTATTCTTCCTGCGACAGAATAGCCGTATAAAGAGGAAGCAAAAAAAAGTTAATCAATCTTGTACTGATCTGTCCGATTGCAATAATCCCCGTGTTCTTAAACAATGCCTTACTTGCAGATCTGCCGTTTATTTTTGACATTTTTTATCCTTTCTCAGTGAAGTAGACTATGCTTGATTTTCGATGCCCAGCCCCTTATTTCTTTGACATGCAAAACCGTCATAATTCCATTACGCACAAGTTCAAAGCGCAATGCGACCTTCGCCGCATTCTCAAAACTACCTGTTTTGGTATATATGTGCTTAAATTTAACACGCTTTTTGTGTGCGGTTGTCGGGTGCTGAAACATCATATCATATTGAAATGCCTCATCAGCAGGTCTTTTATCTGAAACTATCAATCCTTGTTCATTCAAATCACGGAAAATGCGTTCGCCTTTTTCCGAAGAAACAACAACGCACGAAACCGATTTCTTTGTGTCATTATACGGCGCAAGTTTTCCGAGACCTGAAAAATCCGACAATGTCAGATCGCCGACTCGTTCCGGCCGGGTATATTTGCAATGATAGCAACTTTCCTTATATATCAATCCCTTATGATATCCAATTTGATAAATATCTGTTTCATCAGGTCTGGCTTGATAGAAAACATTGCCATTATCTCTTAAAGTAAAGGTATAAGTATACGTAGAGTATTCAGGGTCACGAAAGCTCAGTTCGTCTGCTTTATGCGATTTCTTTTTCTCGATAGCATCAATGTGTGCATCAAGATAACATGACGGACATGTTCCGTGGCAAATTATATCAACAGTAACAAGATTTTCTCTTCTTCCGCCCAAAAAGCTGATTAGTGCAGCCACTTGACAAGGAATACCGACAAAGAGAACAAAATCACCTTTTGCCAACTGTTCAGAAATAAGCTTATACACATCGGCAGCGTCGCAAAAGACATACTTTGAGTTTTTTGCTTTTTGATAATCGTCGTCTGTGACAAGCTCCTTATAATGAGCACAGGAATTGTGAACAAACTCAACACCATAGGTATGCCAGTTATTCTTTCTTGCATATTTGTACAGTTCAGCGGCCATTCCTCCGCTGGCACTTGTAGCCCGCTCTTTCGCATCGCTGCTATAAGCAGCATATACAAGATCAGACTTTTGCAAAATAATATTATTATTTAAATGGCAAACTCTTTGGCACTTGCCGCATCTTACACAGCAGTCTTGATCGATTTCCGGATAATACACGTCCATTTTATCCTGTTTCATATAAACAGCCGAACTCGGACAACTTACTGCGCAAGCTCCGCAACCTGTACAAATTCCATGATCGGGCAAAGAAATTTTATTCATCTAAAGCCTCCGCTATCCCAACAGCATTTTTTTCAATACAGATATTGATTCTTGCCTGAATTCATTTATTTTCAGATCAACTGTTTCATACGGTATCGGTTTATAACTTTTTTCCGTTTTGTTGTCCCCGCATTGCTCCTGTATTCCGAGACGTTCCGAAAGTGAAATCATGCGGTCGGCATGATCGCGGGTATAAAATGTCATTTCTTTGTTGAAATACAATGAAAACAGCATTCCGTGATATGATGCCGTAAATATGTGATCAGCATAAAAGATATAGCTGAGAAATTCATTCAGGGATTTTGGTTTTATATTCTTTACGCCGCTTTCCGGCAATCCATAGCTAATATACAACACTTTCTTGCCGTACTTAGTACCATATTCAATTGCATCACGAATAGTTTTTTTGTCGGGATTATTAAAATACACAAGAACATAATCGCTCTCAAGCTGTTCAAACGGAATAACGGTTTTCCACTCGTCCGCGTCAAGAAGCATCGTAGGATCACAAACCCATTCCGCATTGCAGCCCGAAATCTCCTTAACCCATTTAACCATACTGCTTTCACGTACAGTTATTCTGTCAAAGCGCCTAAGCAAAGAACCTATATCAGCCATATGTTCTTTATTCTCTGTGCCGACCGACGATGAAAACGCATACATTCTTTTGCCGTCAGCAACAAACTTTAAAAAGTAATTGTAATCACATTCTGTTATGTCAAGCCCCCAGACAATATCACTGCCTACTATAAATACGTCAAAATCTGAATTTGCTTCATTTATATTTTCCGGAGTATATGGTCTGCTAAAATTCATATTTTCCATTGAAAAAGCTGAGAGCGCCTTTGCTTTTCTGTCAAGCGCATATTGGAACAATATTCTTTTTAATAAATCTTTTAATCCGTTTGCTGTATTTTTGTTCAGGTTTTCACGTTTTTCGACAGCCGGGCATCTATAATCAATAATTTCGCAACAATATCCCATATCCGAAATTTTTTTGTACAGCCCGTATGTTTGCAAATATGATCCGAAATTTGTGGTTCTGTGAAAAGTTAATAATCCGATTTTTTGCATTTCTACCACCGCTTTACAGTTTACCTATAATTTCCGTATAATAATCTGCCATGGAAATACCATCATAGTTATTTGAAACCAGGTCAAATACTTTCTCCATTCTTTGATAAATTCTTTCGACAGCAGCTTCATCCTTTCCGTAAGGACTGCCGCCGGGCATAAGCTCTGAAGAATGAATCATAAACTCAAGATACCCGTTTCCTTCACTTTCCATTTGATTTATAAGGCGTTTCATATCGTCATAATGATGAATAGCCGGTCTGAGCCAAAATTGCTTGCCTCTGATAAAATTTCCTATCTTATTTTTCAAAGAACGCCCTTCAAAGCATTTCATCAATTTTGTCGTCATCGGCACTTCAATGAGATTGTCTGTCAATTTATAGGGCGCACAAGGATACCCCGCATAGGAATTTCCTCCCTGAACAGTCATTCCCGGGCAGTGTTCCATGGAAACACCCGGCGTTACCGAACAATCAACTTTAATACCGATTTCGTCCAGAACAGAAAATAATGTTTCATCTGTCGCCCAGCGTCCTGCACGATAGCTTACCGGAGTAAAGCCGGTCTTTTCTTTTATAAGATCTCTCAGGTACAAGTGTTTTTCCAGTATCTGCTGACGAGTATACTCGGTTATGTAACTTTGCCCTCCATAGACGTTATTCAGTTCAAAAAGCGGCGGAGAATTCCATGCGTGCAGATGCATGCCGATTTCACAACAACCAAGTGCCGCCTTTTGTGAAATATACGAGCAGAAGTTATCATCATTTATCATCTCGTAATTACATAAGTAAACGGGTATGTACTTGTATTTTTCACAAAGTTTCTGGAAGCGATCCACATACTTAGCGTTTTCTGTACCTATAACATCTCCGGGTTTCCAAGCCCATAAATTGTCGCCCTCCGTGTCAACCGTTATTATAAAGCGTTTCATGTCTCCTTCTCCCTTTGTCAAATCTGTTCATAACAGCAGCTATTGTCAGTGTTAAACTAAATACGCTCGCAACATATAGTACAGAAGTAACATAATTTTTGTCAAAGTCAAATTTTAGAATATGTTGAGCCAGCTTGAATAAATATTTCCCGATTGCCAAGTGACTTATATATATATATAAAAGCTTATATCTCCAATCCATTTTAAAGGTTTGACGCTAAGAATTTTTGCTATAACAGTCTGCTGATTAGCAGATGCTACTATAATACACAAAAGCGGAATTGTATAAATGCAGGAATATCTAAAATAAATCGGGATGTTGGACGAATTCAATTGAATTCCGATCATCGCCAAAGCACAAAGAGCGGAAATAACATTGTCTGTTCGTGTACGAATACCAATATGTTTATTTTTATACAGCTTCCCGCACAGGATACCTGTAAACACATCTATCATTCTTATCGGGAAAGGATAATACAACAACCATTCAACAATCCACTCAGTAATACCTGAACAGTACACCAATAAGGTAATAAGCAATTCACCAAGAACAAGAAATGTAAAAATGACACAAGATTTCCTTGCATCAGTTCTCTTGACTGCATTCATGAATAGTGCCGAAGGAAAAAACAAAAACAAGAATGTCGACAAATACCATGAAACATCATTGAATGCCAATGCGCACCCTTCCAACGGTATTTGACCGTGAGTCAACGTTAGATTGCTGACAGCATAAACAACAAGTCTCCACAACGAGATTTCAGAATTTTTGACCTTCAACAGCATGAACGGCAACATAATTACGAAAAACAACAGATGCCACTTATAGTACTTTCTTAAAAATGCTCTGATCCTATCCTTTATCGCCTGATAGACCGAGCCGTTGTCAATATAAAGAACTCCCAATAAAAAGCCGGAAAGGAGGAAAAAACCTTTTACTCCTATCCATCCGGAATTTTCAAAAAAACCGTGCAAAACTGTTCGCATATCCACAATGCCGAGAATATGGAAGAGAAAGACATATATTATTAATACTGCCTTTAAACCTTGTAATGATTTGATTCTAGCTTTCACATTTTACCTCTTTTCTTCTATTCGAACCGTAACACACAGTGAGAACTGCAAATAAATGTGGGCAAAACAGGACATATGGATTTACAAACTGTGCGGTCTGAACATATAAAAACGTACATATAAACGGTAAATAATATATAGCCTTAGTTCTTCCGATATTTGTCACAACCGGCTTTAACCATCCATATAAGAAGATAAAGAAGCCCGGCAAGCCATAACTAACGAGCAATTGAAGTATTCCATTATGCAAGGCGTTGTAAGTTATCCCTAAAACTGCCTGATATTGGGTAACGCCCGTCCCGAGCAGAACAACAATTGTTCTCTCCCAGAATGCATCCCAATAGCTCAAGAAAAGTTCCGTTCGGCCGTTTCCTGTGCTCACATCCGCTCTTTCAAATCTCGCACGCACCCCATCTGTCAGTGATGGCAGAAATCTAAATATTAAATATGCGGTAAGTATAATTGCCGCCAATACACCCAGGCGTTTAAGCATGGATGTATGGTCTTTGTCGACACTTATTATGTAAAATGCTACGCAAACAATTGCCACTGCAAAAAACGTCCTTGATACGGTTAAAGCGCCCGATATAATTAATACGGACAATTCTATGAAGTGACCGACATTCTTCCTCTTTTCCTGCAACAGCACCAGTAATATTGATATACCTGTTATACACAAGTATGATAAAGCGTTTGCGTTCAATGAGATTCTTAAGCCATCATTTGTATCTTCAACATCTCCAAATCGGAAATATCCACTTGACAATAATGTTTGCCAGTTGGAAGGAGATGCACTAATTGTTTCAAGTACGTCAATGACACACAATACAGTGATACCAAGCACAAAATAATTTAGACACCTTTTATAGTCTATTCCATCTTCATATATTATTAAAAAAAACAGTGCACCAATGGATATGTACCCGACAATTTGGTTAATTTGCAAACTTAAATAATTTCTTGTTGCCAGGATCTCCATTCCAGCAATAAACATTAAATATGCAAATTGTATTTTTTTCAGACTTCTTTTTTTGAACAAACAGAACAGCAAAGCTAACGGCATTATATAATTTCCGGGTAATCCATACAAAAGCGGAAATACAAAAGCAATAATTGTGCATATCTCTGAAACATTCGATATTAACAAGAATAACGTAATGTACCCTACGAATATATATTTATTTATTCCTATGTTACCAACATCTCGCGTAAATAATAAAACTGATGTAATCAACACAAAAAGTTTGAGCTTTACATCTTTCTTCTCAAATAAACCCATTTCCTATGCCCCTCTCATATATTTCGGCACATTTTACAGTCGTTTTAACAAATTAATAATCCTGTGCAAATTCGATTCTTATTTACAGTCATTGAGATTTAGTAGAAATTCTTGTAACATAGAGCGTAAAAGACATTTTCGCTTATTCTCTGCATTGGCATTTCATATTCACAAGCCTCTCATAGATTGCCTGATATTTTTCAGCCATCTTTTCCGAAGAATACTCTGCGGCAATAGCCATTGATTCTGCGGCAAGCGATTGCCTGCGTTCAAAATCCATCTCTTTAATCCAGTGCATTGCATCTTCTAAAGCTGCTTCGTCATTATCCCGAACAAGCCGTCCGTTGTTTTTCACTACATCTCTTAATCCGCCGACATCTGTTGATATAACGGGCAGCCCTGCCGCCATAGCTTCCAAAACAGATAGCGGCATAGCTTCTCTGTGCGAGGACTGAATATACGCATCAGAAATCGCATAATAATCTTCCGGCTTATCGGTAAGACCGGGAAGGATTACTGCTTCTTCCAGATTCAATTCTTTTACCAAACTCTTGAGTTCGCTATGCAAAGGTCCGTCCCCTACAAGATACAACCGTGTATTATGATCCGACTCATAAATCTTTGCAAAACATCTGACAATCGAAGCTTGATTCTTATTATCGTCCTGACGGGCAACATTAATATAAGTAAATTTTTCGTGTTCCTTGCGGTAAAAGCGGCGAATATCTATGCCGTTATTCACAAATCCACACTGCGTTTCCGTGATTTTGTAATAGTCTTTTACATACTTATAATTTTCTTCCGAAACCGCAACGATATAACAAATTCTTCGTTGAAGAGCCTTGCGGATAAGCTTTTGATTTTTCGTGCTGAAAGCCACGTCCGGTTTTGTATGAACAGTTATAACAATAGGTTTTTTATGCATCAGACACCAAGGAATCCCGAAAGCAACTCCGCCCATATGCGCATGAATTATATCAGGATTATAACTGCTGATTTTTTTCAGCATTTTTACCATATGCATCAACGTAATATGTCCCTTCAAATTGCCAAACGCAAGATCGGCAGCTGCGGACATCTCGTTTTCAAGAGGAGTTCCGACCCTTGAGCCATAGCAAAACACGGGACTTTCAAACTTTTTATGATCCAAATTTTTTACAAGTTCATATGCCATATGCTCAGCACCGCCCATGCCCAAGCCGTTCAGCAAAGTAAGTACTTTCATAGAAATCCCTCATTGTTCAAGTGTTTTCAGCAAATAAGATTTTTTGTCAGAACTATATGCTTTCTTATCAAAATCATCAGGCATATTTTTTAATGCCTTGTCTGCATATTCTTTTGTAGTACAGATCGTTCTCGCAGGCACTCCAGCAACCACTGTATAATCCGGAACATCTTTTGTAACAACACTTCCGGCACCAACAACAGAATGTTTCCCCACATGGACACCCGGCATTATGATGCTTCTGGTCCCTATAAATGCTTCCTCGCCTATTTCTATGCGACCGTACTTTACAACATCTTTATACTCTTCCCAGTGATCACGAAATGCCCATGTCCCGCCATCGTGAGTTACAAAAACAACATCAGATGTAATTCGGCATTTTCGCCTGAGTGTAATCAAATAGGGTTCACTGCCAAAATTTACGCCGCCAAGAACCGATACGCCTTCTTCAACTGTCATACCATTCTCTTTTGCTATGTTAAAATTTCCCTTCAACCGTTTTTTTAGTTCATTTAGGATAACTGTAATTCTCATTTTTCAATTACCTCTTCGATATACTCCCGCCACTGGGCAAATATCTTTTCCGGATGAAATTTCAGTGCGCTCTCTTTTGCGTTCCGTCCCAAGACCTCAGCGCCGTCAAGATCAGACAGCATTTTATCCAAAGCCTGTGCCATAGCCTCTTTATCTCCCACAGGGACGAGAAGCCCGTTTTCGCCGTCTTTGATCAAAGTCTTCGGACCTCCGCACGGGCAATCTGTCGAAATGCTCGGAACTCCCGCTGCCAATGCTTCCATTAGGCAATTCGGCATTCCTTCATAGTCCGACGAAAGTGCAAAAACTTGGGCTTTACCCAACACCTCTGCCACTTTATCAGTAGCCCCCATTAAACTGACTCGTTTTTCAAGCTCAAGAGCAATTATCAAGCTTTTGAGGTCTTCCTCAAGTACGCCTGACCCATATATAAGTAAATTTTGATCGGGATATTTATCTGCAATTTTCGCAAATGCTTCAATTAACATGGCATGGTTTTTTTGCTTGCTGAGTCGTCCGACAGCAATGATGTTGTGTGTATCTTTTCTCCGAACTTCAAAAAAATCTTCCTTAACATCATTCATAATAACTCTTGATTTCTGACGCAGTTTTTCAGGAAACCAAGCTCTGGCATCTTCGGTTTGAAAAACACACCCATCGGCCTGCGGCAAAATATGCTTTCCTACAAATCTTCCGATTCTTCCGGCATATTCGCGATCCGGAGAATTCCTGACTGAAATAATCCGTTTGGTTCGTAATCCTATCGTTGCTGCCATAGCGCGGAAGTTTGGCTCTGCCATAAATGAAATTACAGCAGATGGTTTCTCATTCTTTATAATTCTGCGTAACGCCTTTATCCTTGTAATATTTCTTTTTAGTCTGGACTGTTTTACTTCTTTATGCTCTATCGAGATTCTGGTTACATTTTCCGGAACAGCATACTCTTTTCCCTCATCCACAAATGATGTGACCAGCACTGAACGATATCCGACTTCAGCAAAGTGGTGAGCTAATTGCAAAATAACTCTTTCAGCTCCGCCGCCACTAATTGTATTTATATAGAACAGGAGTTTATACATTTCAATTCTCCTTAAAATTAGTTTTTTGACAATACCTGATGTTAACTTTCCAATTTCACTTGTTGCATAAATGGCTGTATAAACATCTATAGCATCTACGACGAAAGCAGCCTTAAACTCAGATATGTTTTTTAGCTGTTCTTCCTCAGAATAACCTCCCAAATCATACGTCTAATATCCTGATTTTTTAAGGTTCATTATATCGTAATAATGAAGAAAGCAATTTAACCGACCGATTTCAGTAAATACTGACTGACTTACTTTCTTTTCACCATTTCGCAATATATATTTTCAATTTGCTCTACACAATTTTTCATGTTATATTTTGATGCCGAAATATGAGCATTCATAGAGACTCTGTTACCGCTCTTCAATTTCATTGCTTTACTTGCCCACGCTTCTGCTCCGGAGCTTAAGGACATAGGATGTATACAATCTGTCAAAAAAACTTCATCCGTTATGGTATCTGACAATACAATCGGAAGACCGGCTGCTTGTGCTTCAAGAATGGTCACAGGGAACCCTTCAAAAAAGGACGGAAATATCATAGCGTCCATTGCCATCATGTATTCATTAACATTTGCAACATTTCCAACCAGTAAAACTTTTTCAGAGATTTTTAACGATTCTATCCTTGCTTGTATCTCAGATTTTCTCTCACCATCACCACATATAACTAAAACCGCTTTGGGATCATTTGCTGCTATCCGTGAAAAAACTTCCAGCAAAAATTCATGGTTTTTAGGCGCTGTAAAAGAACCAACATGACCATAGACTCTTTGCTCGAAATTAATTCCATTCTGACTTCTGATTAAGTTTCTGCTTTCTTCGCAAAAAAGATAGTTATCAGCAATTATTGCATTTGGAATATCGTAATAATGGGCATAGTTCGCATAGTTTTGTCCAAATAATCTTTCCGCAGCAAGCTTAGAGCACGCAAACCAATAGTCTGCCTGACTTTTCACGCCAACCGTAAAGACTTTCTTGACTTGCCGCTCTATCCAATTCCCTCGGTATCCAGCACTATGGCTGTGCGCAATAGTCTTACACCCGTGCCTGCGGGCTTCTTTCAGGTAAATGGATGCTGAACTGCTCACATGGCCATGAACAATGTCATAATGATGTTCTGATAATAGCCTGTCCCATGTCTTTACATAAGTTCCCCAGTTATATCCTTTAAAAAATGGGATTTCATAAATCTTACTTCCCAGTTTATACATCTCCTGAGTATATCCGTTTTTCCTGATCTCATTTACGGCGAAATCAATCTGATACTTTTCTTTATCAATCATTCGCAGTAAATTCATTGCAAACGTTTGAGCTCCGCCACGACCTGTATTGCCCAGAACCATTAAAACACTAGTTTTTTTCATTTTTCAATCCTCGGCATTTTTACACACTCTTTTTCTTTGATCCTCTCCGCAATAACCTTTCGAATCTGTGTACTACTGGTGCTTTGAGTGTAAGGAAAATAAACAATCTCTACGCCCTTATCCTTAAAAAATTCCTCATAACTATTAAAACGCTTTGTCCCCTTATAATCCGAACCGACAAAGAGTATGTCATAATGCCAAAGATTCCATGCATCGGAATCCTCCGTACAGGAATCCACAACCTTGTCAACATACTTACAAGCTCCGACAATTTGCTTGCGTTCTTCAAGCGAGATAAATGTCTCCTTACCTTTCCAATCTCCATTCCCATGAACACCAACAATTAAATAGTCGCACTGCTGTTTTGCCCGACGTAACAAGTTCAAATGACCAATGTGGAAAAGATCAAAAGTTCCTGAAAGATAACCGATTTTGGCTTTCTTCCGGTTATCGAGCCGCCCGGAATGCTTCTTGTACTGATAACTATGCAAACCGTATTCATGCGGATTACTATGATATTGCTCAAAAACATTCTTAAAAATTTCTTCATACTGAGGTATAAATATAGTTTCTCTTTTAAATAGATGAATTAGAATTTCTTTTGCAAACGGATTCAATGAAGAAAGATCATTTTCACCTCCATAAAATCTACTTCCCTTGAACGAAGCCGGAGACACATCAAGAATCCTATTATTGGTTCCTGAAACCTCTAACTCAATATTCACTGATTCAACAAAGCGTACCACCGCCGCCTTTGAGGCAGAATATACTGTAGCTGAAGGTGAGCACATCCAGCCAGAAACAGAACCAATAACACCGGCATAAAATGTTTCTTTAGAGATGATGCGGTCAAAAAATATTTTGAAAATCTTAATCGTTGAAACGGTATTCACATTAAATATTTTCTCAATTTCCGCCGTATGATAATATTGAAAATCTGCTATACGCCCAATTCCGGCAGTAACCATAAGAAGCTCCACACTCAAGTCCTCAGAAAACGAATAGAATAAATCTTCATTGAAGTCTAATAAATCACAATAATTATAATTGTAGTGATTTAGCTCCAAGATTCCTTCTTCCGGAGGTCTGCAATCACAAATTTCCAAATAGTATCCTTCTTCAATTAACATCTTGCTAATTGAAAGACCTATTCCATTACTGCCTCCAACTATTACTGCTTTTTTCATATTATACTCCTTCTATATTTGCTTCAACAATTTATACAGACTTAAGCCCATAATTTCTAAATTGACAATAAAATAAAATAATATAAGCAAATTAGTTATATGAAATAGAATACCAAACAGCAGGATAATCTGCATAAAACCAGATGGAGAAACCAAGTTCATAGCCACAATTTGTGATGGACCAAATGTTTTCTTATCTGACAATTCCCTAACCGCTTCAGAATTGTTACCGTAAGATTTCTTCTTGTGCATAACAAGGCGCGGAAAAATCGAAAAAATTGCCGTTGCTCCACCAAAGATTAAGTACCAATATGGTTCTATCAAACTAACTGAATTGAAATCATAAAACGCTACAATGCCGCATGAAAAATACATCAATACCATTGCAGCATATCCTCCTGTAGTATCCCACAAGTCACCTAACTGTGAACATTGATTTGAACATCTTGCATAATTACCGTCGACCCCATCCAAAACGGCCCATGCAAAAAACAAAAACCACCCCAAAACTTTCAATGGCATTGTATGCGTGAAAGACAAAACAAAAAATCCTGCCAACGAGCAAAGCAACGAAAAAGCTGTAATTTGCGTAGGTTTAACTTTTGTATTCAAAAACAGTTTTGTCACAAAAACCGATAACGGTCTTACAGCAACAGTAACCCAAATATTGAACTTTTCTTCTTTGCGCTTTGCTATCGGCACAGCAATTTCATAAATCTCCCTAATTGTCATAACCTTTACCTCCGCTTATTTCGCCAATTCCATAATTTTTTCCAGATAAGCTTCAATAACTACTTCGCGGCTGAACTCTTTTTCGACCTTTTTACGTCCTTCTAAACCCATCTGTTTACGTTGATTGTTCGGCATACTGTTAACTACATACTCAATCTTTTTCACAAGCGCATCCACATCGCCGCCGGGATAGATAAAACCCGATATACCATCCTTTACCGTTTCGCGGCACCCCGGATTATCTGTTGTGATTATAAGACGACCGCTTGAAGCATTCTCAAGAAGTACATTGCTCATGCCTTCACCGTATGTAGACGGATGAATAATAGCGTGAGCACGTTTTATCCACGGTTTTACATCTTTCTGAGAGCCGCGGTAAAGAACAATTCCTTGTTTGCC
Organism: uncultured Eubacteriales bacterium; assembly: GCA_934446675.1. GTDB lineage: Bacteria > Bacillota > Clostridia > Oscillospirales > CAG-382 > UMGS1387. Next base: position 77,980 of record CAKSEL010000011.1, on the reverse strand, counting down.
GAGTTCTTTAAGTTCAGCATCATAATGACTCTCTGTCGGTTCGATAAAACCAAGCATATTAAATTCCGTTTCAGGATACTTCGCTTTAATTCGCTTTGCCGCTTCAATGTAATCATCAACGCCTTTGTCACGGAGAATTCTGCCGATATAATTGAATACTATCGGTTTTCCCTCAATGCCGTTTCCGCCGTCCGGATAATCCTGTACAGGGTATCTGTCAAGAGCCACTCCCGACCCGGGAATCAATTTACAGTCACCCTTAACCCAACCCAGCTTCTTTGCCAGTTCCATATTAGCACTGTTCTGAAACATTATGCATGAAGATCCGCGATAAGCCGCTTTGAAAAGCATCATAATGAATGATTTTTTCAATCCGTTCTCGTTCAGAACCGATCCAAGCCCTGTCACATTGTTTATAACAGGAATATTCAGCAAATGTGCAACTATTGACGCATAGACATTCGGCTTAGCAGTATAGGCGAGTACAACTGCAGGTTTATACTTTTTGAAAAGTTTATAATAGTGCAGCATTAGCTTTCCATCCTTGACCACGCTCGTTCCTCTTCTGTCAATCGGCGGATCATCGTAGATAAAAGTTTCACCTTTCTTAAGCCCGATTTCTTCCATAACATCAAATTTCGGGCCATTCGGACACGATATAAGCAAGTTATAGCCCTCGCTTAAAATCTTCTGAACCAGCTCCAGACGGAAACAATATACATCATCATCATTATTAGTAAGAAGAGCGATGACGGGCTTTTCTGCCATATATAAAACCTCATCTTTCTATCATTTTATATTCTTTTTGAGTTCCGGCATAATCTCCCGTGTATTCCTTACCGCAAACAGCAAACACTGTCATAAACATAATCCGAATATCGCCCCAAAAGCTGTAATTTTCAATACTCTTAAGGTTGTAGTACATTTTTGCGGGTAAAATCTTCTCTATGTACACATAGTCCGTATCGTCTGCCGCATCAAGGAGCTTCGCCTCATCCTTGTAGAGAATACTCGCAAGGCTTGTCACACCTGCCGGAAGCAGAAGCGTCGCCATCATTTCTGGGGTATATACGGCAACGTATTTTGTACTTTCGGGTCGTACGCCGACGAGTGTAACCGTTCCTTGGATTACGTCGATAAGCTGCGCTATTTCGTCCAAGCGGCAGTCCCTGATAACTTTTCCCACACGAGTTATGCGGCTGTCATTACTAACCGTAACCTGCGAGCCTTTGTCGGCATTTTGCACCATTGTGCGGAACTTGTGTATTCGAAAACGCTTTCCGTATTGTGTAACCCGTTCCTGCCGGTAGAATACCGGACCTTTGCTGTCCAGCTTTATAGCAATCGCCAAGATTAAAAATACCGGAGATAAGACGATGAGCATAATCAAAGAAGCAACAATATCGAATATTCTTTTGAAGAACAAACTGACCTGTTTCTTTTTCAGAATGTCGTAATATTTGCGCACCTCATCGGTCTGCATTTCAGTCGGGAGTTTTTCCCATTTTTTCAAAAGCATAATTATATGTACTCTTTCAGTATCTCGGTATATTTTTCAATTACATACTCCACATCTTCATCGATCAGACACGTATGCAGCGGAAGTGTGATCTCATTGGCAAAATGCGCGTAGGCATTCGGATAATCTGCAATGTCAAACCCAAGCTTTTTATATGCGGTGTGCATCGGCAAAGGCTTGTAGTGAACATTGCAGGCAACACCCTGTTCCGCCATCTTAATGATAATTTCATTTCGCTGTTCCGGTGTGATTCCGGGAACGCGAGTTATGTAAAGATGTCCTGACGATTCGTGTTCGGCATTGTAATGGTCGAGCGTTTCCACGCCGAGCGGCTTAAACGCGGCATCGTATCTGCCGATAATCTCTTTTCTTCTCGCAAGCATTCCTGGATAGCGCTCAAACTGCGCAAGTCCGATTGCCGCAACCACGTCGGTCATATTGCACTTATACCATGTACCGACAATGTCGTATTCCCAAGCGCCGAGCTTTGTTTTTGCAAGCGCATCTTTGGACTGACCGTGCAAGCTGAGCAACTGCAACCGATGATAAATGTCCTCGTTGCTGATACCGTCAATATTTCTCCATGTCAGCGCTCCGCCTTCGGCAGTCGTAAAGTTCTTTACGGCATGAAAACTGAAACTCGAAAAATCCGCGATACTGCCGATCATCTTTCCGTGCCGCTTTGCTCCGAAAGCATGGGCTGTGTCGGCACATACGGCAATTCTGCCGATTGCTTTCTGAATTTCGTTGGACGGTCTGAACAGTTTTTCCTTGCGCTCAACAATCTCAAAAATGCGGTCATAATCACAAGGTACACCGCCAAGGTCAACCGGGATTATAACCTTGGTCCTTTCGGTAATGGCGGATTCCACCGCATCATAATCCATTTCAAGGCTGTTTTTCTGCGAATCAATCATGACGATTTTCGCACCGACGTGATCAATGACAGAGGCAGACGCCGTATATGTATAAGCCGGCGCGATAACTTCGTCTCCTTTGCCAACGCCGAGTATGTGCAGTGCCATTTCTGCACAGGCGGTTTGCGAATTGAGACAAACACACTTTTCCGTGCCTATCCATTCGGCAATCTCTTTTTCAAGTTTTTTTGTTCTCGGTCCTGTGGTAATCCAACCGGAGCGAAGTGCCGCGGCAACTTCGTTTATTTCAGCCTCCGAAATGTCGGGTGGAGAAAACGGAATCATTCTTGTACGTTCTGACATAATTCTTTTTCCTCTTTGCGTTTATATTTTTTCGACTAACAAATCCGAAAATTCCGTATTAATTGATTTATATAACATCTTTCCGTTCTGCGGCGTTTATTTACCCCGTGAAGATATATAAAAATACAGCGAGTTTATCATTTAATAACGCTATGTGCTTAAAGCTTTAATGCTACAATACTGGAAATATATGCATACAAACGCATTTTAACAATGTATAACATATTTATTATAATTATATCATCATTTGAGAATATTGTCAATTATTTGCGGTTTATTTCGTCAGTTTACATAAAGCATATTACAATTAACTGTACGAAAAGTGTTTTGACGGTTCCCTCCCCGGATCATTCTTGTACAAAAAAGCCTGCTGCAACAAATTAATTCAATTTGGTTTATAATTTTGACACGTTAGTTTAAAACCCGACAGTTAAATTTGCATTTTAGGTAGATTAGTCAAATTGACGAATGTCTTTCTGAACAAAAAATTGAGAGGCAGATTTTTACATCTGCCTCTCTGAGTGAAATCATTGTTTCTGTTTATTTTTTTACAAAAAATATTATACCCATACCAACTATTATTATTATGACTGGCACTACGACCATTAAGCAGTATATTCCTTCCGGAACATCACCTATAAAATATCCTGTTTGGATTTTATGCAGGACCATAGTATAGAAAGCATTAAATATAATAACCGAAAACATACATATTATACCGGCAACATATGATATTGACTTTTTACAAATAAAATGTATATTAACAACCAACAGATACAGTGGCTGTGCAAATAAATATGTAACAGCAAATATACCAAAATTAATTTTGATAGAGAGCATCGAAACCACTATATACAATATGGAAGGGACATAATTCAGCAAATAATACATCTTTTACACCTCACTTTCATTCCGGAATACGCGCCATTATATATAAAGGAGCTCTAATATAGATTTTGATATTGCATTGCTATGTATCAATTCACCATTAATACATACAACACTGAATTTTCACATTAATTTTCCTCGTAGTAATACCAGCCATCACCAAGTTCTTTTAAAACATAAATATTCATATTCTTTGCAGTAACATTGTTTTTCAGACTAAACAAAACACCCTTTCCGGTATCCAAAGTTGATGCAAGTTGAAAAAACATAATATTATCCTCTTCAAAAATAACAACACTAATTTTGAGATAATCAAAAATGTCGGTTATCTCATCTTTAACATCGCAATCATTTAACAGAACGTAATTTTTATCACAGGATATTGTTATTCCTTCGCTATAATCAAAATTGACATATAACGATTCACATTTTTCCGAAAAATGTTCAACTACATCTTCAAATTTGTTTTTATAAATAATTATGCATATGTATTCCGAAAGATTTACAGAAAAATTTACCATTTATTCAGAGTGACATTCTGTTTTTTGTTTGTGTAATAAAGCTTATCGTGTACCAAACGGAACCCCGTTGTCTCATGAACAGTCCTGTAATCGTTGCTTCCGCTTACATGATATGATTCATAACCGCCGTCGTATGTTTTATACGTTCTTATAGTATCCGGTGTTCCGGAAACAAACTCTTCACGCTCGGTATATATTTCATCAATGTGGTAACAGCTGGGATTCGTTACAAAGTTGTCAGAAATCCATTGACAAACCATATTTGCACAATCGGCAGGTATGTTTTCGTAACCGATATCATTAAAACTCACATAATATTTTTTATTATCCCTGTTGTCGAGAAATTCTATTTTGTCAGCGTATACCCAATAGCAAAGAGAATTTTTAATAAGATACTTACTGATCGTGTCGCCCAAAGCACCGTTTAATGCATGGTTGATCTTCTTCGCCCAGTTATTACGTACAGCACCGACTAACAGCCTTGTAATTCCGATAAGCACCAGCCCAAATCCCAGAGTCAGCTTGACAACAAGAGCACAAAAATTTTTAAGTCCGGAAAAAATACCGTTTGTAAAGTTAGGAACTGCCCACAGAATAATAATTGCACCTATTACCATGAAAATCACCGGGTAAACAGGGTTTACCTTATCCATTGGCTTAGAGGCAGATGAAAAAATTCCGATCATTGCGCCCACAAAGCACGGTAAACCTATAAATACGACCGCAATCCAAAACAACGAACTCATTATAAAATTCATATTTTTCCTCCGCTTTTTTATTCTCAAACGCCGATTTTTAGACTTTTTAAGTACAAAAACTACATAATCAGCATTATGTGGTACAAAAAATACAGACACGTGCGATACTGATAACAATAAAAGCGACTGCGAATAATTAAAATAACAAATAAGATCAATGTTATATGTTATAATTGCATTAACCACTTTTTTGCGCGTATTTAGCTAAAAATACACAACAAATATGTATTAATTTATACTATATATTGACATTTTAAATTTTCGTGCTATAATTTAACATGATTAGATATTATAGTGTTAAATTCACCACATAATGCTGATTATGTAGTTAGCATTTTAGCAGTCCCATTTTTTCAATCTGCCGTCTGTGCACCTCGCCGGTTTCCATAGTATAAATTCTTGTCGTATTTACACTTGAATGACCGAGAATGTCGGCAAGTCTTACAATATCCTTTTGCAGACTGTAATATGTCCGTGCAAAAAGATGGCGCAGATTATGCGGGAACACTTTATCTTTTGAAACTCCGGCGTGCTCGCAGAGTTTTTTCATGTCCGACCATATATTGCTTCTGTCAAGCGGATTTCCTGTTCTTGAAACAAACACGGGACCGCTTGTTATTTTTTTCTTTTTCATATACTGTGTCAGTATTCTGCAAAGCGCCTTCGGCAGAAACACCTGACGCAGCTTGCCTTTGCAATTTATTGATGCAACACTGTTTTTAACCGCCTCTGCCGTCACAAACCGCACCTCACTTACGCGTATTCCCGTTGAACAGATAGTCTGCATAAGAAGATACAGCCTTTCATTTTTTTCGGATCTTGCCGCATCAAGCAATCTTTCGTACTCTGCTTTTGAAAGTTCTTTATCCTTTGACGCAAATATTTGTTTCTGTATTTTAAGCGACTTGACCTTGCAGCCGTACCACTCGTTATAGTCAAAAAAGTTATTCAGTGATGACAGCACGGAATTTACGCTTGCCGGCATATAATTCCTGACAAGATAAGCCTTGTATTCGAGAACCGTCTGCTTATCAATGCAGCGTTCTCCGAGCCACGCCGCAAAGGCTCTTATATCGCGTATATACTTCTCTACCGTTGCCGGAGATTTTTCGTCCGTAATCAAAATGTCCCTAAATTCCGAGACTTTATTTGCTGTAATTCTTTTCATAATCGGCTCCTTATTATAAATGCTGTAAATTTATTATACAAGGGTATGAAAAAGATTGACAGCTTTAATAAAAAATTCCTTATATAACGCTAAACAAAGCCCCCTGTAAATAATTTTGACACCAATCACCAAAACGTTTATGCCATAATTCGGACAGCAACACATATACCGCACAAGTAAATATTCAGTAATTACTTTAAAGTAACGGCGTAATCAGATTTATTTACAAAAAAACACCGCCGAGTGCAAGAATTTCACATTCGGCAGCGTTTAACCAATTATTTATTACGAATCAATAATTCTGTTCGTGTACTTCAAAGTAGCTTTGCGGATGTGCGCAGACCGGGCATACGTCGGGCGCCTTTGTTCCAACAACTATATGTCCGCAGTTACGGCACTCCCATACCTTGACTTCGCTCTTTTCAAAGACTTTTGCGGTTTCGACATTTTTAAGCAAAGCGCGGTATCTTTCCTCGTGGTGCTTTTCTATCGCGCCCACAAGTCTGAACTTTGCGGCAAGCTCCGGAAATCCCTCTTTCTCGGCAGTCTTGGCAAAATCCTCGTACATATCTGTCCACTCATAGTTTTCCCCGTCGGCTGCCGCGGCAAGGTTCTGCGCGGTATCGCCTATTCCGGAAAGCTCCTTGAACCACATTTTTGCGTGTTCTTTTTCGTTCTCTGCAGTTTTAAGAAACAGTGCGGCGATCTGTTCATATCCCTCTTTTTTCGCCTTGCTTGCAAAATAGGTATACTTATTGCGCGCCTGCGATTCTCCGGCAAATGCCGCCTCAAGGTTTTTCTCGGTCTGCGTTCCGGCGTACTTTGTCTTATTCATGTCAAAACTCTCCTTTGATGTCTTTTAAGCCGTCAAATCAGTTGAAGTATCTCTTTAAAAGTCCCTCAAAAGCTTTTCCGTGTCTTGCTTCGTCGCGAGCCATTTCATGAACGGTATCGTGAATTGCATCAAGACCTGCCTCTTTTGCTCTCTTTGCAAGGTCGAACTTACCTGCGGTAGCGCCGTTTTCGGCATCTACTCTCATTTCAAGGTTCTTCTTTGTGGAATCGGTAAGAACTTCTCCGAGAAGTTCTGCGAACTTTGCTGCGTGCTCAGCCTCTTCATATGCTGCCTTTTCCCAGTAAAGTCCGATTTCGGGATAACCCTCTCTGTGTGCAACTCTTGCCATAGCAAGGTACATGCCTACTTCGCTGCACTCGCCGTTGAAGTTTGCTCTGAGATCGTCGATTATATCCTGCGACGCGCCGTTTGCAACGCCTACAACGTGCTCGGCAGCCCATGTCTTTTCGCCCTGTTCCTTAAACTTTGACGCGGGCGCATGACAGACCGGACATTCCTTCGGAGGCTCTTCTCCCTCATAAACATAACCGCAAACCATACATACATACTTTTTCATGACTTTTACTTCCTTTCAAAATTATAATTTTTATTGTGTGTTTTTATTATTTCCTATCCGAGCAAGCCTTACAGCTTCCGGTATAAAAAATATCCTCTGATGATACGGTAAAACCGTCTAACGGGCACTTCGGGCATTCAAGACCGAACACATCATACACATTATTGCACTTTGTACACAGAAAATGCGCATGAAAATCATTATTTGCGTCGTACCTTGTTCTGAACCCTTCAATGCTTATGGACTTTATTATTCCGCTGTTTGCCAAAAGGTTTACCGTATTATACACGGTGGTCTTTGACAGCGTCGGAATTTCCGGCGACAATGCTTCGTATATCTCGTCTACCGTCGGGTGTGTGCGGTGGTTATAGAGATAATCGTATATTGCAAGCCGGGTTACGGAAGGCTTTACTCCTTTTTCGAGCATCAGCTCTTTTACGTCCATTTTCTGCCCTCCTTTTTACTTGATGGCTTGTAACGATTTCATTTTTGTAATCATTACAATTATATTATAATCATTATTTTCATTTTGTCAAGAGGTTTTTCAAAAATTCTCAAACTTTTTTATGCAAAAGGAAACCGCCGCAAGCAACAACAACTTACGGCGGTCAATGAGGAAAAGAATTATGAAAAATGTTTAAAGCATTATGCTTACTTTTCTGTGTGGTCAAGAACGGTGACCTTGCCGTTTTCGTCAACGCTTACTTTAACGATAACTGTTTTCTGAATAGAGCCTTCGCCTTCAAACGAACGCATATAGCAGAGTTTTATCTGAGTTTCTCCCTTGGATTTTCCGGTTACGGTGAAAGTGTATTTTCCGCCGACACCGACCATATCCTCGTCCGCTTCGTCCTGCTTATACTCGCTCTTTATTTCTGCGATTTCGGCGTCAGCCTCTACCGCCTCCCATGTAAAGCCCGTTGTGGGATTTCCGGCGAGAACTATATCAAGCGCGCCGTCTTTCTCTTCAATTTTTGCCGAAAACTCAATGTTTTTCTTTATGGAAACGGTCTTGACATCGTCAAGCCAGTCAACGGTGCAGTCCATGCTTTCGCTTACGGCACGCAGAGGAACGAGAGTTCTTCCGTCAACTATTTTAGCCGGTGCGTCAAGCTCTTTCTGCTCTCCGTTTACGGTCATGCTGTCCTTTCCGATTTCAATAACAATTGCAGTTCCGTTTCCCTTGGCTTCGACGAACTTTCCTTCATCGGTTTCGGAGTAAGACACCTCACAGCCGAGCTTTTCAAATATTGCTCTGAAAGGCACGAGCGTTCTGCCGTTTTCGATTATGGGGGCAACGTCGAAATTCATTTCTTCGCCGTCAAATGTTACCTTTACCGCGTTATCTGTTTCGGGAGCCGTAACAACGGGTCTGTCCTGCGAGAGATCCGGAAGAACGGTCGGGGTATCTTCGGAAACTACCGGTCTTTCCTCCGTAAGGTCGGGAAGCACAACGGGAACTGCTCCGAGAATCGTCACCTTTTTCGCGGTTGTGATTGCCGGAATGCTTCTTGTAGAATCGGTATATGTTATAAGCGCAATTCTGCTTTCAAGATCCTTATCGGCAATCTCGCTTCCGTCATATCCCTTAAATTCTGTTTCATCGGAAATATTTACCGCAAGCTTTCCTCCGTCCGAAACATATCTTGTTTCTTCTGAATCGGGATCTTTGGAGAATGCGTCAAGACAGAAGTTTACGTTTTCATCAGTCGCCGCAACTATCACATAAGGCTTAAAGGTTGCGGGGTATATCATTATTCTTGCGTTATACGGGCTGTCGTATGCGTATATGACCGTTCCTTCCTTGAGATCCGAAAGGCTGAGCTTATTTCCGTTATTGTCCAGTATCAGCGTATCTTCTGAAACGTTAAGTATAAGAGAGATTTCTTTATCGTCAAATGTCGTGCAGTTAATTGTGCCGTCTTCAACCGACTTTACAGTTGCTTTATCATATACGTAATAAGGGATTTTTTCTTTCATTTCGTCCTGCTCCGATGTCTGAGTATCGTTTACGGGTTTTACCGCAACAGCGTCATCGGAAAATACCGAAGCGTTTGAGAGGAGCATTGCGGCTACAATTGCCGCGACCATTAATTTTTTCATAAAGTTACCTGCTTTCATTGATTTTTGCTTTATGTTTTTTGCTTTACACTCTGTATGACGTATGGTTTTCCGACAAGTTCCGTCATTTTTGCAAAAAAATAAAAATAGTGCAGGATTTTAAATTTTTACGGCAGTATTATCATGGAAAAGCAAAGCCGTTTATGGTAATATAAAGAAAAAAACAAGCGGAGGACTCTGATATAATGAAAACCGTTACACATTCGGCACAGTTTTGCGTAATCGGCGGCGGCATGGCAGGCTTATGCGCGGCGCTTGCTGCGGCACGGCACGGCGTAAAGACAATAATCATGCAGGACAGACCGGTATTCGGCGGAAACGCCTCAAGCGAGATAAGAATGCACGTCTGCGGCAGCCACGGCAAGGACAACCGCGAAACAGGCATTTGCGAGGAGCTTTTTCTCGAAAATTTTGCCATGAACCCGAATCTGTCCTTTTCGGTATGGGACAGCGTTCTGTACGGTAAGGCACTCACGCAGGAAAATCTTACGTTCCTGCTCAACTGCACCTGTCAGAAAGCAGAAGTAAACGGCGGCGTTATAAAAAGCGTCACGGGCTGGACGCTCAATTCCGAAACATATCATATTATAAATGCCGATTATTATGCCGACTGTTCCGGAGATTCAATTCTCGCGCCTCTCACGGGGGCTGAATATATGTACGGGCGCGAGGCAAAATCCGACTTCGGCGAGACTATTCCTCCCGACGTTGCAGACAGCCGTACCATGGGTATGTCCTGCCTTATCATGGGCAGAGAGACAGATCACCCCGTACCTTTCAAAGCTCCGTCATGGGCATACAAGATAGACGGTTCAAAGTTTAAAAGCAAGGGGTACGGCAGAGATACGAATTTCTGGTGGATAGAGTACGGCGGCATGGGCGACTGCATACACGATACCGACAAGTGCCGCGACGAGCTTATGAAGATCGCTTTCGGAGTATGGGACTTTGTAAAGAACGGCGAAAAGACAGATTTTGAAAACTTTGAGCTTGACTGGGTGGGATTTCTTCCCGGAAAGCGCGAAAGCAGACGCTATGTAGGCGATCATGTAATTACACAAAACGACGTGGAATCCGGCGGAAACTTTCCGGACACCGTTGCATATGCCGGCTGGACTATGGACGACCACTTTCCCGAAGGTTTTTATTTCGACGGCGGACACCCGACTATATACCACCCTGCGCCGACTCCGTGGACTATTCCGTGGAGAGCGCTTTATTCAAAGAACATAAAAAATCTCATGTTTGCCGGACGAAACATAAGCGTAACCCACGCAGCCCTCAGTTCGAGCCGCGTTATGTCCACCTGCGCAATTCTCGGTCAGGCTGTCGGAACTGCGGCATACGTCATGACAAAGCAAGGCTCTTCGCCGAAAACGCTTGACATAGATTTTCTCCAGCAAACGCTCATGGACGACGACTGCTTTTTGCCGGGCGTCAAGAGAAAGCTTCCCGAGCTTACCGAAAAAGCGCGTCTTGACGAAAAATACGCACTTTTAAAAAACGGAATAAGCCGCGGCGAACAGAACGTCTGTATATTAAAGAAAGGCGACGCACCGCAGTACGTCTTTGAAAAGCCGGAATTTATAAACGGCATAACGCTTGTATTTGACAGCGACTTAAACAGACCTTTTCACAATATGCCATCTCATTATTATCTCGGCGAAACGCGTTTCAGGACGCCGAAAACGCTTATAAAGGATTTCGACATTGAGCTTACTCTCGAAAACGGAAGTACCGAAAAAATCGAAATACGCGGAAATTATCAGCGATTCGTCCGTCTTTGCGTAAACAAAAAAGCCGTTTCGGCAAGGCTAATTCCGCTTTGCACCCACGGCTGTGAAGATTTCAGGGTATTCGCTTTTGAACTGTTCTGATTTTTCCCAATTTTTAATCGAGTTCGGAAAGACGGTTTGACGTAATATAATCAACTCCGCATTCAAGGCAGTATTTTGCGTCTTTTTCGGAATCCACCGTCCAGCAGTTGATCTTTATTCCGTGTTTATGCAGCTTTTCGCAAAGCTCTTTGTTTACGGATTCATAGTACACGTCAAGATCAAATTTATGTTCGGCAAGCTTGTTTACAATGTCATCGGTAACCTTTCCGCACAAAAACTGTACCGCCGCGTCCGGGTAAAGCTTTCTGACCCCGACAAGATTATCGAACGCAAACGATATAAACACCGTATTTTCAATATAGTCATACTTTTTGATACAGTCGGTTATACCGCGTATGCTCTCCGCCGTCATGGGATTTTTAAGCTCAAGCACGGCGGTCTTTTTATAGAATTTGCAGATTTTGATATAATCCGAAAGTTCGGGTATTACAAGATCTCTCCTTGTTTCGCCGTACTTATCGTAAAGCTTAAGTCTTGAAAGTTCGGAAAAGGTGCTGTTTTCGACGGAAAAATCAACTCCGGCAACTCTCTTTGTATCGTCGTCGTGAATGATCGCAAATTTTCCGTCGCGCGTTACATGGACGTCAGTCTCGATTCCGAAATAGTCCCTGTTTCCGGCTGCTACAAATGCGGCTGCGGTGTTTTCGGTTTCAAGCGCCGAAAATCCTCTGTGCGCTATAAGCATTGTTGAAGTTTTTGAACCAGGCATATTTTTCTCTCCTTTAACACAAAAAGATTTGATTTGTTCTCATGCTTTCGGCAGTTTCCATCTGAAATGAGCTGCCGCAAGTCTCAGCGCCACTATGCACACAGCACCCGCAAGCATTGCCGCGGCATTTCCCGCTATGTCCCACAAGCAAACGCAGACAATCGCTCCTATCATCGACGCGCACGCATAAAAATGCTTTACGAATATGTAAGGACGGCTCTGCGAAAACAGATCTCTCATTACTCCGCCGCCGACGCCTGTTAGCACTCCGACAAACACAAACAGAAACACGTTGCGTTCCGAACACGCGGCGCTTGCCGTCTGTATACCGGCAACGGTAAACACTCCGAGTCCTATCGAATCGCTTATGAGCATTACTCTGTCGTATATCTTTTTATCGCGCATTATTATTCTGCGCACCGACGGCACAAAAACGGCTATCGACACGATTACCGCGACAAGAGCGTATTTCGGATCTCTGAACATCATCGGCGGCGTTGTTCCGAGAAGCACGTCGCGCAGTACTCCTCCTCCGACAGCCGTCGTAAAACCGAGAACCGCCACTCCGTATATATCCATTTCCTTTTCTATTGCCGTTATGGCGCCCGAAACCGCAAAGGCAACGACGCCTATCATTTCAAGCAGGATTATAAGTCCGTCAAACATACGTTTTTCTCCCAAAAGCCGAAAAATTACTCGGTTACAATCATGTCTTTAAGTCTGAGAAGCGTGAGGCGGTGTCTCATATACGGCGAATACTTTACGCAGTTATCAAAAAGCGTCTTGTCTTTTCCTATATCGTCAACCGTAATCTTGCAATGAGCCTTGACCATAGCCTCTTTTACGCTGTTGTAATCCGGCACACTGTGTATAATATTCACAATATCGCCCCAGCGTTCGCGAAGCACGTCCTTATCGACGTCATCAACGACGTTATGCGGGAAATTGAGTTTCTTAACGTTGTCCGCCATGCTGCCGTAGAATTTATACACATCGTCCCAATCGACGTTTTCTTTCTTTGTCTTTACCGTTTTATGTTCCGCAAGCTCATTATAGTATTTTAACATTTCAAGCGTGCAGACGCCTATATCCTCACCGTGGAAGTTGGGCAGAATGCCGTCGCGCAGCTGAACGCACTCGATAAGGTGGGAAATTATATGTTCGCTGCCGCTTGCCGGACGGGAATTCTGCGAAAAGCTCATGCCTATTCCTGTCTTTAAAAGAGACTCGAAGATCTTTCCTGCGGTATACTCGTCGTTCGCCGTTACTTTATCGGCAAGGTTAAAGAGTTCGTCAGTCGCGCTTCTTGTAAGCGCCGCTATTCTCTCACAGTAGTATTCGCCGGTAAGCAGAGAAGATACCTGCCAGTCTACAAGACCTATGTATTTTGCCATCATATCGCCAAAACCTGCCGATTTAAGCTCATTCGGAGATGCGGCGAGAATTTTGGTATCGCCTATTATTACCTCTGGGCTTTTTGCGGAATACGACGATTTAAAGCCGCCGCACACTATCGGCGCACTGTAAGAGGCAAAGCCGTCCATTGACGGAGCCGTTCCGAAGATGCACAGCTTTTTATCCTGTCTTGCGCTTGCAAGGCGGCAGATATCGTTAAGAGAGCCAGTTCCGACGGACAGAACCGAAATATCTCTGTCTGCTATAAGCTTTTCTATGCACTCGACATTTTCCATATCGGCAAGACGCAGATTATCGTAAAGTTTATATTCAACGTCAAAACCGGAAAGGCTGTTCTGTATGCCGTCCGCGGCTTTAAGCGTGTTTTTGTCTGCAACAAGCAGCAGCTTTTTGGAAAAGCCGTTTCTTCTGAGCACATCTCCGACAAAATTTACAGCCCCCGACTCTATTACAACGTCCTGTATCGCCGTTTCATGCTTTCTGCCGCAGGGACATTCCTTTTTAAAATCGCGTATAATATTCAGAATTTCAGACATTTTATTTCTCTCCCGTAATATTCTAATTCATACAGCAAAATATATTTTTATTCACGCTCATTTTATCACATTACTCACAGAAATGCAACAATGCGCAGACAAATAATCAAAAAAGGCACAAATAATGAAAAATTACCGCATTTTGGCATATATTTTTTCAAAAACGTGCACACAGTACAGAAAAACACTCCGAACGAAATTCACGAACGGAGTGTTACTGTTTATGCTTTTAGTATGCGATTACTTTCCGAGAGCCTTGCAGCCGAGCGCTCTTGCGAATACTGCGGCGCACTGCGCACGTGTTACGTTATCCTTCGGAGCAAAGCGTCCGTCGGGAAGCCCGGTTACAAGTCCGTTTTCGCTTGCCCATTCGATTGCCGCTTTTGACTCGTCCGACAGCGAATCGGTATCCGAGAAATCAGACTCTTTAACTTCAGCAGACGCCTTTTCGGTTTCACCGAGAGACAGAGCGTATCTGTAAAGTATGAGCGCCATTTGCTCGCGTGTAATGAAGTTATCGGGTGCAAAGGTATTCTCGGCAACACCGAGGATTATTTTTCCGTCCGCGCACCATACGACAGCCGCCGAGTACCATGCGTCCACGGCAACATCGGAAAATACCTGCTTATCGGCATTTGCGGCAGAATTTCCGTCAGAAGCAAATCTGTAAAGAATCGTCGCGAACATTGCTCTTGTAAGGGTAGTATCGGGTGAAAATTCGGTTTCCGAAACGCCGTTCATAAGTCCCGATCCGCTTACCTTTGCTATCTCGTCATTTGCCCAGTGTCCCGTAATGTCGGAATACTTTATTTCGGCCTTTTCTCCGCCGGGATTTGTTTCGTTATCCTTTCCGGCATTGCCGTCCTCCGGCTTTTCATCTGTCTTTTCGTCAGACTTTTCGCCGTCCTTTTCTGTATCGTTATCAGAACCCATACCGGAAGAACCGCCGCCCGAACTCGGGAACAGCTCGTTATAGTCCTTTGTGTAGAACATTACGACATCATCGCCGTTTTTAAGTCCGCAAGCCGTCATTACATAATCAGGTATCTTGCCGTTGACCTTATACATCCAGCCCGAGTACTTTCCGTAGTCAAACTCGCCGAGTTTATTGCCGTCTGCGTCGGTAATTGAAGAAACGTAGCTGCCCGAACCCTCATACGTGAAGTTTTCGGCTTTAAGCACGGTCTTGAACACGTCAAACGCGGTCACAGTCTCATCAAGATCTGTAAGTGTTGTCTTTTTGATAAGCTCGTTCTTATCCGCGCCGAGAAGCGTAAAGGTTACGGTTATCTTTTCGCTCTCGCCGAGAGGCTTTGCTCCGGCAGGCGTGGATTTTCCGCGCACGGTGAGATTTAACGTAACTAAATTATAGTAAAGATCGGCAACTGATTCGTACTTTTTGTACTTTACGGGATCTTTCTTATAAAGCTCGCCGTATTTTCCGAGTGTTTCGCTCGAAAGTGCAGTCGTCAGGGTTACGTCCTTTGCCTTATCGTTAACTGTTACTTTAAGGTTTTCGTGAGATATACTTGCAGGATTGGAAGATCTGAAAATTCTCCATGCTTCAAGTTCTTCCCAGCCGTCAAGCGCGGTCGGAACAATGCCCGAATCTGTCATTTTGTCGTTTGAATATACAAAGACGAGCTTTCCGTTATTCTCATATACTTCGGTAAATGCCGAAAGGTCATAGCGAATATCGTCGGTTTCCTTGTTCCTTGCTTTTATACCGTCGAATACGGATTCGGAAACTTTTTTGAGAAGTTTTCTTTCGCTTTCGATCTCTTCGTCGATAAGCGGCTTTACTTCAACGGCAAAAGTCTTTGAAACGGATACTCCGCTCGACTTATCGAGAATTGTGAGCATTACGTTTGCCTTTGCAGGCTCTTCTCTGGGCATGGGACGGTAAACCGTTGTCCTCGCGGCATTATTTACGTCGGGAGATACAATTACGTCCTCATTATCGCTCTTTATGGTTACGGGATAATACTTACCGTCGATCTTAAAGTCGCGTGTTGTGGGATAGAGTATATCGTTGACCGCGGTATAAACTCCGTCGTTTATTTCGAGAGCCTTTCCCGTTGCGGCGTCGCGGAGCCCTGCATTTTTAAGTCCGTTTTCAAGCTTGTTTTCAAGCTCGGTCTTTATGTTCTTTGCGGTATCCTCGTCGATCTTTCCGACAGTTACATCAAAAGTCTTATAGAGAACTATCGGGGGTTCGTTTATCGAGGCGTTTGTGAATCCGAATGTTACCGCAGCCGTGAGTTTCACGTGCTTTTCTTCAAGTCCGGGGTAAATAACGCCGGTGTCGGGTAAAAATCTTTTATCCGCCGACTTTTTGACGGTATTTATTTTGACTGCCGTCTCATCGGAGGTCGTCCAGCTTGCAAGCGCCCAGAGTTTGCCGTTCGCGCATACAGGAAGTGAAATATTTTCTTCGGTATAAGACGGGAGTTCGATTCCGGGGAGTATCTGCTCCGTCATAGCCTGTTTTACAAGCTCTGCGTCCCACGGAATTATAACCGGCACTTCAAGTCTCTGTGTTTCACCGCCGAGACAGAAATCAAACGTTACTCTGTAAGAACCGTTATGAACGCCCGGTGCGGTATTGGGATCGGCATAGAAATATGTTATATCTCCGTTTTCGGCAATTCCGGCGCCGCCGTAAACTTCTTCAATGTTTCCGATTACAGCCGTCATTTCAGGCTCTTTGCTGTTCTTTATATCATCGCAAAGCATTTCGAGAACATTTGTGTCTGTGCCGTATACGGGATAGAGCTTATAGAAATTTCCGAGAGACTTTATGCCGTTTTTAAGTCTCTTTTTCATGTCGGCAATCTCTGTCTGAGTCTGCTTTAACGAATATACCTCAAAAGTAAAGGTCTTTGTCCTGACAGCCTCGCCGCACTTTAAAACTGCGGTAAGGGTTACAGTAACTTTTCCGGTCTTGGGAAGAACAACAGTGCCGGTTTCGGAATTTATTACGTCCCGGTTATCGCTTGTCCATTCTATTGTGCTGCCGTTTGCTCCGTTTAAAGCAAGTTCAAGCTGCATATCCGTCTTTATCGTATCGAAATCAAAGACAAGTGCGGCAGCGTCGGCTTCAACATTATATTCGTCGCTCGATTTTACAAGGTACGGCGACGACGGCATAAAACTTTCGCCGCCGAGCATTACGGTATACGACAGATAATCTCCGACAAGGCTTTCGGGAATGGTAAATGTACGGTCGTTTGCGCCGCTTATGCTCTTATAGCTGTTAAAACCGGTATTGCCCGAAAGATAATCTTCGCTTGTTAAATATTTCCACTGGAATACAAGTTCTGGGTAGTTATCATAGTCG
Source organism: uncultured Eubacteriales bacterium (assembly GCA_934446675.1). Classification (GTDB taxonomy): domain Bacteria; phylum Bacillota; class Clostridia; order Oscillospirales; family CAG-382; genus UMGS1387. The sequence goes on along the minus strand of CAKSEL010000011.1, from coordinate 60,474 downwards.
TAAGGCTTTGCGCCGAGAACCGTGATCTTTGCGCTTACGGTGTTTCCCGCGGCTACAATTCCTTCGATTTCACGTCCTGTGATTTCGGGAAGAACGGTTATATACGCGCTTACTTTCAGGCTTTCGTCATCCGTTGCAGCCTGTATTACGGCTTTACCGGGATTTATTGCCTTTATAACAACGGAAGTATTATATTCGTCTGGATTTACGGGATAAATAACCGAGATTACGTTTTCTCCCGAAACAACGCTCCAGTTGATATGAGAGGGTTCCGTATCGGCAAACTTTACGGAAAAATCAGCCGTATCAAAACCGTCAAGCGTTTTGAGCACGGTATTGCCCATAAGTTCAAGACGGGGATTTTTAACCTCTCCTGCCGAGCCTGCCTGCCATGCAAGAATCGGATAACCGCCGTTTACGCCGTCTTTATCGGAAACAAAAGCTTCGCCGAGCAGTTCCGAAAGTCCTTCTGTGCTTTCTATCTTTGCGCAGTCCGCGTCGGCGGTTCCCATACCTGTTCCGAATGCCTGTACAAGATAGTGGCAGTTTATAAGCTCAGAACCCTTATAGATAAAGTCCGCAATGTCTGCGCTTGTGGAAGTACCCGAAACAGCACCTATATTATAGCAGTTAGAGGCATACACCTTGTTCTGCATCTGTCCCGCAATACCGCCAGAACGCATGGTTCCGGAAATGGCGCCGGTATTGTAGCAGTTTTCTATATCTATAAACTTTGCGTATGCGGTAATGCCTCCGGCATAACCTTTTGCGTCGGTAGACACGTCTGCGGTATTTGCGCAGCCGCTGATAAGCGCTCTCGGTTTCGCGTTCTTTCCGGTGTTATCGGTATTATTGATATATCCGATTATTCCGCCGACATACGAGCCGTTTTTTCTGCTTGACGAAACGCTGCCCGAAAAAGAGCAGTTTACAATCTCGGCAGACGTCATCTGTCCGGCAATTCCGCCGATATAGTTGCCCGAAGATGTAACATTTCCCGAAACGCTGAGATTTTTAATCAGCGCGCGGTTTGTTCCGCTGCCGTCAAGACCGAGATAGCCGAAAAGCCCCTGGTTTGACGCCGAAGAACTGATCTTCAGTCCGCTTATCTTATGACCGTCTCCGTCGAACACTCCGGCGTAGCCCTGAGTTGCAAAACCCGAATTTGCAATCGGCGTCCACGCAGCGTCCGATATGTCGATATCGGCAGTCAGCTTTGCGCAGAGCGTACTTGCAGCGTCTGCAGTCTGTACGTTTACCTCGTCGCGGAATGCGATAAGATCCGCCGCGTCGTCAATCAGATAAGGATTGTCACGGCTTCCGTCTCCGCTCATTGTTCCGCCTTTTGCGCTTACGGAAAATGCAAGTAGCGCCGACAGTATGCCGACTGCAAAAATCAGCAGAAGTTTTGAGCTTTTTTTGCGATTTGTCATGATTTTTGAAATTCCTTTCCTTTTTATATTCAATCATTTGACTGTAAACTTGAAATCGCCGCATACAAAAAAAGCGCCGCGGCAAGCAAACAAAACTTACCACAGCAGCTATTCCTGTGACTTTTGCAAATCGGCGCAACAACAAAGCCCTTGCAGAATACTGAAAAAAATCTGCAAGAAGCCGATAATACTTTTTCTGTAAAGCAAGCGTTTTTTAAGTTCCCTGCCCTGCCGGACATCGGAACGGCTTGCGGTACGTGCGAAAAAGCATCAATGCAGGTCTTTTGACTTTACACCCTATCGCAGACAAACTGCGCCGAAAAAATCTCCTGCCTTCTCAGTTTCCCAATGACCGGCTTTCACCGACGGAAATTTTCCCTTTCGGATGCACACAGCGACTGGTATCGTCACGGATTCACACCGTGTTCCCTTTTCACCGGGTATGCCTTTTATGCAGCATATCCGACACATTGTGCAAATATTCGGTTTTCATACATATTCTACCACATTTAAACTTTTGAGTCAATGAGCATTAACAACAAAAGAAACCGAAAAAGAGCAAAATTTATATATTAATTAAATATACTGTTGAAAACTCTGCCGCATTATGATAAAATACATATGTAAAGTTTGAAAACAAGGAGGAAAATCACCTTGCAGAACGACAGCAATTACAACAGAAACGGCGAACAGGGACACAATCCTCAGAACAAGTCAAACATGCCGCGCGGCTACGCCGGCAATCCCGAAAATATGCGCCGTGATATTAACATAAATACAAACCCAAACTCAAATCCCAACACTTCGCGTGCAAGAACGCAGTTTTCGCGTCCCAACGGCAACAGCCGCCAGTTCGGTCAGACCGGCGAAACCGACCTTATAAGGCAGAACGAAATGTTAGCTCGCGAGCGCCGTGCAAAGCACGCAGAGGTACTTAAACGCAAAGAACGCATCAAACGTGCAAAAATTAAAAGAATAAAGAGGCTTATACGCGGCTGGGCAATGATATTCGGATTTGCGGCTGCGGTGATCGCGGTTATCGTAGTGCTTGTTTCGGCATTTAAGAAAATCACAAAGAAACCCGATCTTTATCCGAACGTCGTTGACCAAAGCATACTCACGGCATATGACGAATTCGGCAGCAGCGGAAAAATAATCTATACATCTGACGAAAACGCGCTTTTATCCGCGGCGGACAGTCTTATAAACGACTTTGCACTGTCAAAAAATCCCTCTCTCTCACTCCCGGTATCAAGTTCGGATCCGTCAACTTTCCTCTGGCAGGCAAAGAGATACGCCTGGTACGCCGACAAAACCTATATAAACGAGCTTAAACAGATAATCCGCGACTATCCGATATTCTCCAACGGCTACATATGGTCGGCGGAAAACTCCATGAAGTCCGAAAAGAACGGATTTTACCTTTACGACACAAATTCGAGATTTATCTCTGCTGTATGCGAGATAGCACTCTGGGAAGCAGACACGTCCTTCCTTTACGAAAAGGACACGACAAGCGCACCCAAGCTTGATGTATCGAACGGTCTTACGGTTCTTCAGAAGTTAGAGAAAGCCGTAAACTACTACTTTGACAAAAACGACCTCAACGGCGGCGGAATACGCTACAACGAGGCTGACGGACTTGTATACATTCTCACCGAAAGCAACAGCGGAGAGTCCAACGGCGCAGGCTCCAACTACTGGTTCAATCACCGTTTCGGTTATCTCGACGCATACTGCAACATGGCTTTCAACGAGGCAATGACCGATCTTGCAAAGCTTTACACGCTTATGGGACAGCCCGAAAAGGCTGACGAATACTCTGCGGTTGCGGAAAAGAACAAAACCGCAATAAATCAGACATTCTTCAGAGAATCTTCTTCGAGATACGCTGGCGCAAAGGACGCGTCGGGTTCTTATCACGATCTCGGATTTACTTTCCTCAATCTTGAGGCAATTAGCTCCGGCATCGCCGACAAAAAGACGTCGGACGCAATTCTTTCGTGGATCGACGGCAAGACCGAAGTCACAAGCGACACTTCGACCGGCGCAGACATATACGCTTTCGGATTTGCACCTCGCTCCACCACAATAAACGCAAGCGACAGTTGGTGGGACTATGTAAACGGCAACTTCCCGTTATCTTCGATCGCGGCTTTCGGAAAATACTGGCAGAACGGCGGTGCGTCGCTGGTTACGGAATATTATGACCTTGCCGCGCGTGCGAAGGTTTCCAAAAAGAGCTTTTTGAACCGCTTTACCGACTTTGCCGCCTGCTACACCGACGGGAAGCTGCTTATTTCAAGTCCCGAAACGCTTTCTGTAAACGGATATGCCGAGTGCGGAGCCGCGGCAAGCATGGCTGTATACGGTCTTTTCGGCGCAGACACCGACGGCAGCGTTCTCACGGTAAATCCCAACCTCGGAGAATACACGGGATATGCCGGAATAAAGAACATAGGCTTCGGCACAAACTCCTACGGATTTTTATTCAGTGCGGAAAACGTCATTGTCACGGCAAAGTATTCCGACGCCGTAAGGCTGAAGATCGGCGGATTTGAAAAGGGCAAAAACTACACCGTCCGCATTGTTTCCGACGGTTTATACACCTCGGAAGAACCCTGCACGGCAGACGAGAAAGGATTTTTGAATCTCAGCGAACGTTTCGGAGAATCAAGTTTTCTAATAATCTTCCCGACGCCCGAAGAAAACGGCAAAAAGTCAAAGTAAGCACGGCACAATGTGCCGCGAAGGGCAAAAAAATCAAGCTAAGTACGTTTAATGCGCGCTTAGCTTTTTTATTTATGTTATTTACTTTTTTATATACGCCGCTATCTCGTCTATCGCGTGAATATATCCGTCAAAGCCCTCGCCTTTGATAGTTTTAAAGCAATAGTGCGAAACGTATGAGATCTGCCTGAAATCCTCTCTTGAATCGACGTCCGAGATATGAACCTCTACTGACGGAATAGACACAGCTTTGAGTGCGTCGAGTATTGCGACGCTTGTATGGGTGTACGCGGCAGGGTTTATAACTATACCGTCGTATTTCTGATATGCGCTCTGTATTTCATCAACTATATCGCCCTCATGGTTTGACTGAAAAAGCTTTATTTCAAAGTTTTCGTCTTTTGCTTTCTTTTCAAGCATTTCACAGAGATCCGCATAGCTCTTTGTGCCGTAGATGTTCTTTTCTCTTATGCCGAGCATATTTATGTTCGGGCCGTTTATTACGAGTATTTTCATTTATATTACTCCTCTGCGCTGTATTTGGGACAAAGAACCGATATATTCTTTTTTACGCCGTCAATTATATTTTCGGCGCACTTTTGTATATCTCCGTCGGTTTCGGTCTCAATATCGCTAACGTTCTGGTAAACCTCACGCCTTTGCTCAAACAGTTTCTGCAGCTTTTCCATTCCGCCGTCGCTCAAAGGTCTGCCGTCCGTCGCAAGCTTATCGAGAGGACGTTTGATATAAACTACAATTCCGTTCTGACGCATCATTCGGACGTTTTCACTATCCAGCACACTGCCGCCGCCGGTTGCTATTACCTTTCCCGAAAGTGCGGTAAGCATTTTGACAGCCTCCGTCTCGCGGTTTCTGAAATCCTTTTCGCCGTAGCGTTCAAATATTTCGGGGATTGTCAGACCGCTTTGCTCGACGAATTTATCGGTGTCGAGGAACACGCGTCCGAGCTTTTTGGCAATCTCCGTGCCTATACTTGTCTTTCCGCAGCCGGGCATTCCGACAAGCACGATATTTGCCGTTTCAAACAGACATTCGGAGAGTATCTTTTCGGGAACATCGTCCGGGACTTCTGTATCAAAGAACAGCTCATGAGCCTTTACCGCCTGATATACGAGCATCGGCAGTCCGCCGGTATTCTTTATGCCGAGTTTTTGCGCGTCGGCAAGAATTTTTGTTTTGAGCGGATTATAAATTACGTCCACCACCGCGCAAAGTTTCGGGAATTTTGAAACATCGACGGCGCATCTGCCGTTATCGGGATACATTCCAACCGGCGTCGTATTGATTATTACCTCGGTATCGGTCTTATCGTAAACATTGTTATAATTGACTTTTCCCGTTCTCGAAACGACCGTTACGCTCTTTGCCGCGCTGTCCTTTGCGACTGCCTGTGCCGTAAGGCTTGTACCGCCCGTTCCGAGTATTATTACGTTTTTATTCTCAAGCGTAATTCCGGCACGGCGCAGCATATATTCAAAGCCCGCGTAGTCGGTATTGTATCCGTAGAGCACTCCGTTTTTATTGACGACGGTATTTACGCTGCCTATGCTCTGCGCCTCTTTTGAAAGCACGGTGCAGAGGCTGTATGCGTCCTTTTTATACGGAATAGTCACGTTGCAGGCTTTAAAGGAACGCGATTCGAGCAGTTCGTAAAACTCGTCTTTTTCAAGATTAAGAAGTCTGTATTCGCTGTTTCCGAGTTTTTCGTGTATCAGCTTTGAATAGCTGTGTTTAAGTGTTTTTCCACAAAGTCCGTAGGTTATCAAAACAAATCGCTCCTTATATAAAAAACATCATATTTCCGAATAATTGCCCAAGAATACAAATTCTTCAGGTCTGTCGTCAAGCTCGCACAGGAACGACAGAAGCGCCGGCGAAAGTCCGTATATATCCATTTCGGCATAGAACATAAACTCAAAATCCTTTCCCTTTATGGGACGGCTCTCGAGCTTTGTGAGGTTTACTCCGAGGCACGCAAAGCGCGCAAGCATATTGAAAAGGCTTCCTGCTTTATGCTTTACGGTGAACATTATGCCTATTTTTGACGCGCCGGGATATATTTCAAGATTTTTTGATATGCAGATAAATCGCGTATGGTTATTATCGCTGTTCTGTATATCGGTTTTGAGTATTCCGAGTCCGTAAAGCTCGGCGCAGTCGGCTGACGAAATTGCGGCAATATCTCCTCTGTCGCTCTCGGCTACCATTTTTGCGGCTGCCGCGGTATTCTTGCAGACATTTACCTCAATATCCGGGTGCGACGCGAGAAATTCGCTGCACTGACCTATCGCCTGGCTGTGCGAATACACCTTTTTTATATCCGAAAGCTGTGCGCCCTTCTTGGCAAGCAGAGAATGATATATCGGTATTCTCACGCATCTTACTATATGTATCTTATCCTTATATTCCTTAAGCAGATCGTATACCTCGCCGACAGAGCCGTGAAGGCTGTTTTCTATCGGCACGACGCCGTATCTGCACTTTTCGGAATCGACAAGTTTAAAGACATCCTTGAAATTTTCGGTATATGTTATATCGGGTCTTACGAAAAGTCTGTCGCAGGCGTGCTGGGAATATGCACCCTCAACGCCCTGAACCGCAACGTCGGCGGCATACGGGAACAGCTCGTCGGTCGAAAGCTTTGCTTCCTTTATCTCATCGGCAAGTTTTGTGTCATGAGAGAGCATTTTTCTCTGCTTTGCGCGGCTTATTTCAAATATCGTCGAATACAGCACCGACACATAGTTTGCGGTATCGTCGTCGAGTCCCTTTGTAAGGCGCGAGACTATTGCGCGTTCCCTGCCGCTGTCCATAACGGCGGTATTGCTCTGCATTTTCGCCTTTGCGACCTCGCCCGATACGTCCATTCTTTTTAAGAACAGCGATACAAGTTCATCATCTATCGCGTCTATCTGTTTTCTGAGTTCCGAAAGCTCCATGTCTTTAAATTCTCCCATATATCAAAGTACAAACTGACTTATCGCTATTGCGGCAGCCGCCTCAACGCAAGGCACTGCTCTTACGACAACGCAAGGATCGTGTCTGCCCTTTATTTCAAGCTTTATATTTTCATGCGACGCAAGGTCAACGCTGTTCTGCGCCTTTGCAATCGACGGCGTGGGTTTGAATGCAGCCCTGAAAACCACCGGCATGCCCGTTGTCATTCCGCCGCAGATACCGCCGGCGTTATTTGTAAGAGTTACAGTTTTTTGCCCGTCAAAAGCATACTCGTCATTGTTTTCCGATCCGTAAAGCAGCGTGCTTTCAAAGCCGTGACCGAATTCTATTCCCTTTACCGCAGGTATTGCAAAAACCGCCTGTGAAACGGCGTTCTCAATTCCGCAAAACTCAGGCTCGCCGAGTCCCGGTTCAAGTCCGACGACCGCACACTCCACAACACCTCCGACGGAATCGAGATTCTGCTTTGCAAAAAGTATTTTTTCCTTCATACTCTCTGCGGCAGAGTCGTCAATAGTCGGAAAATTCTTTGACTTTATGTTTTCAAGCTCATTTGCCGAAACATTTGCCATGTCAAATCCGAAGTCCCTTACGTCGTTTACCGAAAGTATATGCGCACCGATATGTATTCCCTTTGCTTTGAGTATCTGCATAAGTATTCCTCCGGCAATGCAAAGCGGTGCGGTAAGTCTGCCGGAAAACTGTCCTCCGCCGCGTATATCGTAGTTTTCTCCGTATCTTATCCATGCCGGAAAATCAGCGTGCGACGGACGCGGACGCATAAACAGTTCGGAATAGTCCTTTGAATGTGCGTCGGAATTATAAATGAGCGCGGTAAGCGGAGCGCCGCAGGTAAGTCCTTTATCGTTAAGTCCCGAAACAATAACGGGTCTGTCCGCCTCTTTACGCGATGTGGACGTATTTGAGGTTCCGGGTGCGCGCCGCAGCATGAATTTATAAAGTTCTTCTTGGTCTATGCTCACTCCGCACGGAAGTCCGTCAACCGTCACGCCTATTGCCGGAGCATGGGACTGTCCGAACACGGTAACTCTGATTTTTTCGCCGAATGTATTCATAGTTTTCTTTCTCCGAAATTATTTTTTCAAAGTCAGCTTATCGAAATCGTTAAAGAACGTCGAATAGGATTTTTCGGCGGCTCTCGCACCGTCTATGACCACCTGTGAACGGCAGATGAGCGACGCAATCGCAGCGGACATTACGATCCTATGATCATTACAGCCGTCAACCATGCCGCCGTCAAGGTATCCTTTTCCGCGTATTGTCATACCGTCGGGAAGTGCGTCTGCGTCTGCTCCGAGACTTCTCAGCATCTTCACGGTAGACTCTATTCTGTCGCTTTCTTTAAGCCGCAGTCTTGCAGCGCCTTTTATTATTGTAGTGCCTTTTGCTGCACACGCCGTAACCGCAAGCACTGGAACAAGATCGGGGCAGTTCTTGGCGTCTATCTCTATTGCCTTTAAGCGCGCAGCCTCGACAGACACCATATCGCCGTTTATTTTCTTATCCGCACCGAATTTTTCAAGGTAATCGAGTATTATTCTGTCGCCCTGCGGACAGTTCACGTCAAGTCCTTTAAGCGACACGTTTGCACCGAGTGCGTCGGCGCACAGCCAGAACGCCGCGCTCGACCAGTCGCCCTGTGCTTTTATTTTTCCGGGAGAAACAAACCTCTGTCCTTCGGGAACGGTATATTTCCCGTCTTCGCATATAACATCTATACCGAAACGCTTTAGCGTATACACCGTCATATCGACATAACCGGCAGACTCCAGCGGCGTTGTAAGCTCAACCTTTCCTCCGCCTGCGAGAACAAGCATGAGCAGCAGTCCGCTTACATACTGAGAGCTAATATTTCCGGGTATCTTATATGTGCCTTTGCCGCCGTTAGGCTTATTTACGGTTATGGGCAGCGTTTCCGACGAAAACTGCGCGCCGTGTTCTTCAAGCGACTTGCAGAGTGCGCTGAACGGTCTTTCGGGAAGTCTTCCGCTTCCGGTAACGGTGCAGCCTCTGCACACAAGCGACGCTATCGGCAGCAGAAAGCGCGCGGTAGTTCCGCTCTCATGGCAGTCAAGCACGAGTCCCTGGCGTATTGACGAGACATCGGCAGGGTATATCTTAACTCTTTTATCGTTGAACTCCGCCTTTGCTCCGAGCTTTTCAACACATTCGACGGTCGTAAGTATATCCTTTGAAAGTCCGCAGAATTCTATTTCGGTCTCCTTATCCGCAAAGGATGCGCAGATTATACAGCGGTGAATATCCGATTTTGAGGAAATTATATCCAGCGTTCCTCCGAGTATTGTCTTTGGATCAAGCGTTACGGTCATGATTTGCCTCCGGGTAAAAATTAGTCTTTATTTCTTTTGCGAAACCGCAGTCCATGCGGCTATTCTCTGTTTCTTGCCCTCTGCAAGCAGCGACATCATCTCGTCCCTGTCAAGGTTTGCGAGTGCCTCTCTGTACTGTTTCATGTTCTCTATGAAAATATCCACTTCATTCAACAGAAATTCTTTATTCTGGAAAAACAGCTCGGTCCACATAGGTTCGTTAAGGAACGCAACTCTTGTCATATCCTTAAAGCTGCCTGCGGAAAATCCGAGGTTTCTCACCGACGTCGGGCTTTTTACATATGCACTTGACACGACGTGCGCAAGCTGAGAGGTATACGCTATTATCTCGTCATGCTCCTTTGCGGTCGTAAGCGTTATTCTGTGAAAGCCTATCGAGATAAAAAACATCTTTACGTAGTCAAGTTTCATCTTATCTATACCTTCGTCGGGCACGAGTATCATGAACGCGCCGTCGAACATACTGTCGGTTGACGCGGCATATCCGGATTTTTCTATACCTGCCATAGGGTGTCCGCCGATAAAAGTAAATCCATGCTCGCGCGCAACAGGGAAAAGACTGTCGCAGACCTTTTTCTTTGTACCGCCGCAGTCAATGACTATCGTATCGTTAAACAGATCTGCGTTTTTGCTTACGAAATCCACAACGTCGTCGGGATAAAGCGCAACCAATATCATATCGCAATGCTCTCCGCCGAGATTAAGCCTCTCGTCTATCGTTCCGTCGAGCAGCGCCGATTCCATTACTTCCTCGGAAAGGTCATATCCCATTACCGCAAAGTCCGTATGCTTTTTTATTGTCTTTGCCAAAGACGCGCCTATAAGTCCGAGTCCAACGATTCCCACTGTCATAATTATACCACCCTTTATTTTTATTTTCACATATCATATTGTAACAAAAAAACAAACCGCAGTGAAATTTTCATCACCGCGGTCTTTCGCACATCAACAACGCACTGCTTTTTTATTACGCAGCCGAAGGCACAACGACGAAAGACCTTGCCGTGTTAAAAGCAAAGCCGTAATAATAATAAAAATAAGTTTTGATAAGATCAAACATTTTCATTATCCGTCACCTGTGTTCTTTCGTGTATGAACGTATTTTACTATGCAAAGCCGGATATGTCAAGACATAACAGCAAATCAATACAAAAAATTAAAATAATTCATCAATGCAGCGTTTTGTTTACAATTTCTTAAATTATTTTACTGTGAGAAGTTATCCGACACGTATTTTTCCACAATTCTGAACTTGCGCAGAGCCTCTTTATGCTCTTTATTGAGGTCGTTTTCGTCCGTGTAGAAATTTCCGTTCTCGTCGATAAAGCCGTTTTTGTTTATTACGGGAAGCAGGCTTCTGACGTAATTTGTAAACTTCATATAAGCGTTTCCCTCATACGAGCACTCCGAGAAAAGCTCATTCATAAGAAAGCACGGGCTTATTGTCGGTCCGGTTCCGGTGAAATCGCTGCCGAGCAGCTCTTTTGCGGCGTCATTTGCAAAGATTGCGTATTCCGTGGAATAGTAATTCATAAACCCGCCGTACTGCGACACGTCAAGATCAACTCCGAGTTCGTTATAAACGCTGTTTCCGTCTCCGAGCCACGGTTTATGGTCACCGAAGAACACGAACAGAACGGGTCTGTCCTCTTTTTTGAGTTCATTTACGAGGTTTACTATATTTTCAGCAGTATTCGATACCGAGCCGAGATAGTTATTGAGTATGACAGACGAAGCCTCTCCGACTGCCGGGTTTGAGAACACCGGCTGAGATACCCATTCAAGACTTTCCGCAGAGTACGGGCCGTGTCCCTGATAGGTCACGTGGAACCCGAAATAATTTTGTCCCGAATCCTTTTCGCGGTCATAGAAATTTTTTATTTCGGGAAACACTATCGAATCCACGGCAATCGTAGACGACAGCGTGCTGTAATAGTCCTCATAGAAGTAATAGTTTTTGAAACCGAGATAGTTATTCACATTAAGTCGGTTATAGAACCAGCGGTAGCACGGGTGGCTTCCGTCGGCATAATAATTCTGCGATTCAAGATAGCGCACATAGGAATTTGTATCGTGTCTGAAATTTCCGAGCGTCGAATATCCCGTTAAAAACGCGCGTTCGGTATCAATGGTGCCTCCGGCAAAGATATTGGTCACAAGACGTCCGTGATAGCACTCGTCAATCAGATCATGGTACGCTTTATAGACGTTTTGGTCTATTCCGTCAACGCCGAGCAGCGTAAGATCGTTATATGCCTCAAGCATTACCGCGATTATATCCACTCTTTTTTCTTCGGGTATATCCGAATCTGTATAAGCGGAAAGTATTTCCTTTGCAGCTTTTTCGGAATATCCGTCCGGAGCCTTGGGAAAGGCGTCAGATATGCTGTGAAGAAACGGATATACAAAGCCCTTTGAGATAAAGTTCTGCGTTGACGACCAGCGGTTTATATATTCGTAGTTCTCCGTTTTTATATCATAGGTATATGTGTCGGTATACAGATTTTTGACCGGCACAAACACCAAAAACGCCGCAAGAACCGTCACGGGTATGCGTATTCCGGCTTTGGGTTTCTTTCGCGCGAAGAAAAACAGAAGTACGGTAAGAACAATACAAATTACATATGCAAATATCATACGCTTGCCGGGAGTCATATCGTATCTTGAATTAATTTGCGCCGCCTCTCTTACGTACATTACGTCGGAAAACAGCAGCGGATCGTCACGGAATTTAAGAAGATAGTAGTCAGCCGACGTAAATCCGAGAGTTACGACCGACGAAACAAGGTTTGCGATCCATGCCCTGCCGCAAAGTCCCCACAAAACAAGCGAGACAAGCACCGGCGGGAGAATGTTGAGAAACACTATTATCGGATTTGAAAAATAGCTGTAAAACAGCACTCTTTCATACTCTCCGTATGCAAGCATGAGAGACAGAACGCCGCATATCACGGCGGAAATCACAAGCATTAACGGCGTAAACGAATTATATATTATGCTTTGCGTGCGCGTAAAGCCGTCCGTATTTTTTTGCAGAAGGAAAAACTTTTTCTTCATTTACTGTCCTTTCGTTTTATCATTTCATTGAACGGTACTGAAGCGGAGACATACCTTTAATGCGCTTAAAGGTTTTGCTGAAATAGAAAATGTCGCAGAATCCCGTCTTATCGGCAATATCCGCAACCGACTCGTCGGAAAATCTAAGCATTTCGCACGCTCTGCTTATACGTATGTCTATAATATAGTCGCTTATAGACATTCCGACCGTCTTTTTAAACACGGCGGACGAATACGAACGGCTCAGATGCGCAGCCTCGGATATCTCATCAAGACTTATTTTTCTGTACCAGTTATATGAAATATACCTCTTCATTAGCGCGACGTGCCTGTTTTCCTCCTCGTCGGAAAGCCGTTCAAGCATCTCAAAAAGCACGTATTCAAGCAGGCAGCTGCACTTTTTCAGCGTATATTTTCCGTTCTGATAATATATTTCAAGCAGTTTTGAAACGCAATAGTCAATATCGTGGCAGTATATATCGCGCATACAGTACGGCATAAGCGGAACATCAGAACCGGAGCAGCGGAAGTTTACCGATATATAGTTTGTCCTTTCCGTGCCTTTTTCACGCTTTCTTATTCCGCCTTCGGGACAAAACATTGCATCTCCCGGTCCAAGTGTAAAGCTCTGACCGTTTATGCGGTAATTCAGGCTGCCGTCAATGACAAATGTAAGGTCGCAGTATGTAAGCGGCTCAAAATCGTCTATCTTTTCCGCAACACAGCTTCTTTTTGCAAGGTAATGTATAAAATATCTTACGTCAGGCATATGCAAACCTCCGAATTATTTTTTAAAAACAGTTCAAAAACACAAATATGCATAGTTTATCTTAAAATAATCCATTGAAAAATATTCTCAATAATATTATAATAGCAAACAGAAAGAATGTCAACCGACAATAAATACAAAAAAATACATTTTGCTGAAAAGAGGGGTTATATATGAAAATCGGAGCACAGATGTACACCGTCCACGACCTTACAAAAACCACCGAAGGCATATCCGAATGTCTTAAAAAGATCGCCGACATAGGTTACAAATCGGTTCAGGTTTCCGGAACCTGCAAATACGAACCCGAATGGTTAAAAGAAGAGCTTGACAAAAACGGTCTTACCTGCGATCTTACCCACTACGACATGGGAAGAATGAGCACGGACACAGAGAACGTCATAAAAGAGCACAAAATCTTAGGCTGCAAATACATCGGCATAGGCTCTATGCCCGGAATTTTCGACGAGAATAAAAACAAGTCCAAGGACATCTGGTACGATTTTACCGAAAAGTACCTTAACGCCGCAAAAATAATGAAAGACAACGGCTGTTACTTCATGTACCACAACCACGACAAGGAATTCATAGAAGTAGACGGCGAGATAGCAATGGATTATCTCATGAAAACCTTTGCCCCCGACGAAATGGGCTTTACTCTTGACACATACTGGGTAAAGGCTGCCGGTTACGAGCCTGTCGAATGGTTAAAGAAATTATCCGGCAGAATTCCCTGCATACACTTAAAAGACATGGTAATACTTCCCGACGGAACAAAGCACTTTGCACCGGTAGGAAGCGGATTGCTTGACTTTGAGCCTATCATCAAGGCTGCCGTTGACGGCGGAACGGAATATGCGTTCGTCGAACAGGACAACTGCTACGGTGAAGATCAGTTCGAGTGCTTAAAGAAGAGCTTTGACTATCTCCATTCCCTCGGACTTTGCTGAAAACGGCAAAGCCGAAAATCATATATGCAAGGCTGCGGTATAAAAACCGCAGTCAATTTTTTATTTATGAGCGCTTTAAAGTCTTTGCTGTCTGCGGCGCGAAATATTTATCGTCCCTTCGGGCAGAACCTGAAGATTGTCGAGGTATCTTCCCGTGCCGAGAACAACGCAGGCAGAAGGATTTTCCGCAATATATGTGCGTATTCCGGTTGCATGCTCTATAAGGCGGTCAATTCCGTAAAGCAGGCTTCCGGCGCCCGTAAGCACTATTCCGTTTGCCGCAATATCGCCGACAAGTTCCGGCGGAGTTCTCTCTATCACATGAAGAACAGCCGTTACTATCTGCTTTACGACAGGCTCTGCCGCCTCTCTTACCTCAGCGGAATTTATGGTTATCATCTTGGGCAGTCCTTCTTTGAGATCCCTGCCCTTTACGTCCATTACGTATTCTTTATCGAGAGGAAACGCAGAGCCTATCTGTTTCTTTATATCCTCAGCCGTTCTTTCGCCGATAAGCACATTGTATTTATAGCGTATATATTTTGCAACAGCTTCGTCAAGCTTATTTCCTGCAGCCTTTACCGACTCGCTGGTAACTATATCTCCGTAGGAAATTACGGCGGCGTCTGTCGTTCCTCCGCCTATATCCACGACCATGTTTCCGGTAGGTTTTGACACGTCGATGCCTGCGCCGATTGCCGCGGCGAAAGGTTCTTCAATAAGATATGTCTTTTTTGCACCCGCAGCGAGAGCCGCGTCACACACCGCCCTTTCCTCAACCTCGGTTATGCCGCTGGGAACGCAGATCATTACGCGCGGTTTGAAAAATCCCGTGCCGACGGACTTTCTGATAAAGTATTTAAGCATTTTCATGGTGACGTCGTACTGTGAGATAACGCCGTCCTCAAGAGGTTTTACCGCGAGAATATTTCCCGGTGTTCTTCCCAAGAGCGCCTGCGCCTCTTTTCCGACTTTAAGCACTTTGCCGCTTTCCTTTTCAACGGCAACGACGGACGGCTCTTCAAGCACTACTCCCTTGCCCTTTACATATACAAGCACATTTGCCGTTCCGAGATCTATTCCTATATCTTTACTCATTTACAGTTACTCCCGATAATTATTTACCCTATTATACAATACTTTTGCTTATTTTACAAGAAATATTTTTATCAAAAGCTTATTTTACCGAAAAATAATACCAAAAAGGCGAATTTAATCAAATAACTCAAAACTTGTTTACAAAAGACGAAAAATGTGGTAGAATTAAACTTAGATTTTATAATAAGGTATTTATGCGCACATTACGACAGAATATATGCGCTCTATTTACGTGCAAAGGAGGAGTGAGGACTTTTGGGCATAATCAACATTCTCGACAAACAGACGGCAAACTTAATAGCAGCCGGCGAAGTTGTGGAACGTCCGTCTTCGGCGATAAAGGAAATGCTTGAAAACTGTGCAGACGCAGGCGCAAAGAACGTGACGGTCGAAATCAAGAACGGCGGCACGACCTTTATAAGAGTTACGGACGACGGCAAGGGAATGTCGCGCGAAGACGTCCCGAAAGCCGTAATGAGACACGCCACGAGCAAAATTAAGACCGGCAGCGACCTTGAAGCCATAATGACATACGGTTTCAGAGGAGAAGCACTTGCGGCAATATCCTCCGTCGCAAGGGTGAGAATACTTACGTCGTGCAAAGAGGAGGTTTCGGGAACGCTGTTCGAGTGCGATTTCGGCGAACAGACGTTGCTTGAGGACGCAGGCTGTCCCTACGGAACCACCATTACGGTGCAGAACATATTTGAAAACGTCCCGGCAAGGCGCAAATTTCTGAAAAAAGATTCTACGGAGGCGCTTTCGGTGCTTGCGGTGTGCGAAAAGTTCGTTCTGTCGCGTCCCGACATTGCTCTTACTTTTATTTCGGACAACAACGTTAAATTGCAGTCGCCCGGCGACGGAAATCTCAAAAGCGCGGTATACTCGGCACTCGGACGCGAATTTGCGGCGGTGCTGTTACCCGTAGATTACGAATATTCGGGTATCTCAGTTCACGGATACGTCGGAAAACCCGAATTCTGCCGTCCAAACCGCAATATGCAAAACTTTTTCGTAAACAACAGATACATTCGTTCGCGGACAATGCTCGCGGCTGTTGAAGAAGGTTTCAGAGGCTTCTGCCCTACCGGAAAATTCCCGGCGTGCGTGCTGTTCTGCGACATAGATTTCAGGCTTGTAGACGTAAACGTTCACCCGGCAAAGTTAGAGATAAAATTCTCCGACGAAAGAAGAATTTTCGACGCGGTTTATTTTGCCGTCAAAAACTCGGTTTCCGCAGGCGTTACCTTTACGGAGTTTGAAAGAAATTCGATTATTTCGGAAAATACGTCTGCCGAAGAAAAACGCCCCGCCGCACCGGAAACCAAAGAGCACATTCCCGAAGTCCCGGCAGCGCCGTCAAAAAGCGCGGAAATTCCCGTGCAGACAAGTATACCTGTATACAATAATCAGGTACAAGGCGGCGCGGCAATACAAAGCCATACCGAACCACCAAATAACGCCGCGGTTCCCGCACATTACGAAAACGGTATAAAAATTACGGACACCGGCGCGCTTTACGTTCCGAATCTTCCGCAGTCCGGTTACGGCAAGGACGTACAGGACAATATACAAGTCAAATCCGCAGAAATTCCGGACAAGGTTTTCGGTGAATACGAAAAAAGTAAAAAATTTAATGAACAGTCCGAAGTAAAACCTGCTTTCGGCATAAATGAGCCGCCAAAAGCCGCGGACGAGGCAAAAAGTGCATTTAAAATCACGGACATTTCGGCAGACAGCAGCGTTTCGGAACTTACGGACGGTGCAGATTCCGTTAAAGCCGAAAATGAAGTCAGAACGGTATCAGACACAGCACCGCAAAAGATTTTTGAAAAGCAGAGTGAGATCACTTCGTCTGCTTTCAAGCAAAAGCCGATATACATAGGCGAGGTTTTTGACACATATTTAATCGTGCAGTACAAGCAGAGCATGTACATAATCGACAAGCACGCCTCTCACGAACGCATTATATACGAAAGGCTGAAAAATCCCGATTACGAACATTCCTCTCAGTTTCTTCTTGAGGGAATAAATGTATTCCTTACGCCGAAAGAGGCTGCTTGCGCGCGTGAAAACAAAGAATACTTTGAAAAAATCGGATTTGAGTTTGACGATTTCGGCACAGACAGCTTTATAATACGCGCTATTCCGACGCCGATACGCCACTCCGACGCAAAAGACGTCTTTACTTTCCTTGCCGGAAAGCTTGCCGAAGGCAACAACCGTTCCGCAGGAGAAATATTCGACCGCGCACTGTTCACGGCTGCCTGCCGCGCCGCAATCAAGGGCGGTGACAAGCACACCGACATAGACAACAAAATAATAATAGACGAGGTTTTCGGAAACGACGCCGTACTTTACTGTCCGCACGGCAGACCGGTAATTCACGAGATCTCACGTGACAAACTCAACAAAATGTTCGACAGAACATGAACCATCATATACTGAAAGGCGAAAAAATCAATGTTTAAACTTTTAAAGCAGGAAGGTCTTGCAAGACGAGGCGAATTTGTAACTCCGCACGGAACAATACAGACGCCGGTATTCATGAACGTAGGCACATCGGCTGCCATAAAGGGCGCCGTATCGACCGACGATTTAAGACAGATAAAATGCCAGGTTGAATTATCCAACACCTACCATCTGCACATACGTCCCGGCGACGACGTTATCCGCGATCTCGGCGGTCTGCACAAGTTTTTCAACTGGTCAGGTCCCATTCTCACCGACAGCGGCGGATTTCAGGTATTCTCACTTGCGGTACTGCGAAAGATAAGCGAAGAAGGCGTTTTATTTGCCTCTCACATGGACGGCAAACGCATTTTCATGGGACCAAAGGAAAGCATGAGAATACAGGCAAATCTCGGTTCTACCATTGCTATGGCGTTTGACGAATGCGTCGCAAACCCTGCGGAATACAACTACGCGAAAAACTCCTGTGCGAGAACCGCACGCTGGCTCAAAATATGCATTGACGAAGTTAAAAAGAACAACGCGGAGCCGGGTGCGATAAATCCCAAACAAATGCTTTTCGGAATAAACCAAGGCTCGACATACGAGGATCTGCGTGCTGATCACATGAAACAGATCGCCGAGTTTGAAGGTCTTGACGGATATGCGATAGGCGGTCTTGCGGTCGGCGAGAGCGCAGAGGAAATGTACAACATTATAGACGTCGTTCAGCCGTTTATGCCGACGGACAAGCCGAGATACCTAATGGGCGTCGGTACTCCCGTAAACATTCTTGAGGCTGTTCGCCGCGGAGTTGACTTTTTCGACTGCGTTATGCCGAGCAGAAACGCCCGTCACGGCAACCTCTTTACATCAAGAGGATTCATGAACCTGAACAACGCAAAGTACGAACGCGATCCGCGTCCTATCGAGGAGGGCTGTCAGTGTCCGGCGTGCAGAAGCTACACGAGAGCCTACATCAGACATCTTTTCAAGGCGCGCGAGCTTCTCGGAATGAGACTCTGCGTTCTTCACAACCTCTATTTCTACAACACGCTTATGGAAAAAATACGCGCCGCACTCGACGAAGGACGTTTTGAACAGTTCTTCCGCGACAACGTTGAAATTCTCGGCACGCGTGTTGACGACTGAGTTATATGGCAGAGTACAACTATTACGAGGACAGGCTTTTTGAAAATCTGAATCTTCTCGACAGTACCGCGGAGGACATGGAGTTTGAAAGCTGCACCTTCAAAAACTGCCGTTTTGAAAACACGCTTATAAAAGAAGTAAAATTTTCTCTATGCACTTTTGATTCATGCAGCATTATAAATCCGAGCGACGACAATTCCGTGCTTGTAAGCTGCAATTTTAAAAACTCTGCGCTTTACGGCGTCAACTGGCTTTCATTGTGTTCAAGCGGGCGTTTTGCAAAGCCCGTCGAAGCCTTAAAAAACTGCAATCTGAAATACAACACGTTTGCAAACATGAACTTCCGCCGCTTTGACTTTAAAGGAAACAGCATTTCGGACACGCTCTTTGCGGAATGTGATCTTTCCGACGCGAGCTTCTACGGCTGTAATCTTGCAAAAACAGAGTTTTTTAAATGCGACTTAAAAAAGTGCGATTTCAGGGACGCATACGGGTACAGGATAGACGTGCTGACAAATTCTCTCAAAGGCGCGCGTTTCTGCTATCCCGAAGTGTCAAATCTGCTTGACAGCCTTGAAATAGTAATTGAATAACAAGAAAAAACAAGACGCTGCGGCACCGACGGAAATTGCTGACGCGTCTTTTGATTTTGTAAGCATTATGCAACGCAATATTTGCAAAACGTTTGCGGATTGTTGCATTTTACACTTGAAATAGTGTCTTAAACGTGATATACTTAATAATGATATTATAAAAGACTGGAGGTGCTTACATTTGGGTTTGTTTTTTAAGGTAAAAGAACAGAAAAACTACGGCGAAGATCTGCCGGAGGACACGCTGCTTGCCTTTAAAGCCGCGGACGGAGACGAAAATTCTTTTGAAATACTCGTGCGCAAGTACGAACGCTTTGTAAGCACCTGCGTTTACCCGATAATCGGCAACACAGACGACACTGCCGACGTTTGCCAGGAGGTATTTCTTAAGGTATACCGTTCGCTCTCCTCTTTCAAGGGCGAAAGCAGCTTTTCAACGTGGCTGTACCGTGTTGCCAAGAACTGCGCATACGATTTTGTCAGAAAGAAAAAAGGCGAAAACGTAAGCCTTGACGAAACTGACGAGGACGGCAAAGGTCTTGAACTTCCCGATACCGACGAGAAGAATTATCCCGAACAAACGGCTCTCAAAAATGAAAGAAAACAGCTTTTATGGGCTGCCGTTTCGCGTCTTTCGGACGAGCACCGCGAGATAATCGTACTGCGCGACATTAACGACTACACATACGAACAGATAGCGCAGATGACGGGTCTTGAACCCGGCACCGTCAAGTCAAGGCTGTTCCGCGCAAGAGAAGCATTGAAGAAACAACTCTTAAAAGAAAATTATTTTTAAGATTTATTAAGAAAAACCGGAACTTTTTGGTTTTACTTACGTCTATAAAAGTGTAAAAGCTGATGAAAGGAGTGTGCGGCGATGAACAACAGCAAAAATGAAAAGCTTTCGGATTGCGAAAGTTTACAGATAAGCGTCTTATCCGACGAAGAACTGACAGATGAGTTTAAACGTCATCTTGAGTCGTGCGGTAAATGCCGTGCTTTTCTTCAGCAAAACTCACAAATAAAAGACGAGTTATCCGGACTCAGTATTCCCGGCTTAAAAGACGGCGAAATTGCAGACCGTGTCATGAAGGAAATCCGCACATCAAAATCAATAAGTTTTCCGCGCGTATGTCTTTCCCACCACATCGGAACGGCTGCGGCGCTTATCATTGTCATTGCACTTTTTGCGGCAAACAAAGGCTACGATCTTACGGGCATGATTTCCTCAAAGAACGGAGCGGACAATTTCCAAAACGAGAAAATTTCCGACACTGCCGACACGGCAGACACAGGCAGCGGATTTACTCCGATAAACGGTGTTTTCACTTCTTCGGACGGACAGAACGAAAAATCCGGTGACAATAATGCTTCGTCGGAAAGATCATTACAGGATACTTCGGAACAGAAAAACGAAATTGCACTTCAGAATGACGAAAATCCTACCGTCACATTTCGCACATCCGTCAATACAGGCAGTACAGACGTAAACTCTGACGATGAGAGCAAAACAGTACAAAAGCGTACTGTGACGCATACCGATCTGCCGGGAAGCTCAGATTCAGAACAAACGAAAAGTGCGTCGGACAATACGGCAGCCGGTTACGGTTCCGACACGGCGCAGAGCGACGGTTATACGGGCGGCATAATGTTTTCATTATCACCCTCAGCATCATACGTCGGTCCCGAAACAGATACCGGCAAAAGTGCCGAGACAGCGGAATCGGAAAAATCCGCGGCAGCGAGTTCAGTTGATTCGGAACCGATCTGCGGTCTTCCGAAATACGACGGCAATAACGAAAGTTCTTCAAACGTCGGCGGTTCTTCAAAGCCAAACAAAGCTCCTGCGGCAAATTCTGACATCATAGACTTTGAAGACGACAGAGCCGGATTTTACGACGGTTTTTCCGAAACGTACAACTCGATTTTTGAGAACATAGAGTTTAATCAAAGCGACGACGCGCTCGACGAAAATGTAACAACGGCAAACAAATATGTCAAGTCAATTTTTGACGAGGCTTCCCAGTTAAGAACCGAGGCGCTCACAAACATCGGAATTACGAACAGTATGTTTATTGAGTGGGCTGAAACGGTTGAAAATGCCGAGCAGTATTCTTTTGAGTCTATCTACGAGTACTTCAACAGATAAACAAAATTGCAAATTTAAATACAAAAGCGGTATACGGAATTTAGTTTTTCGTGTACCGTTATTTTTTTGCTTTTCTGTGTGACAAAGCATGACTTTCCGGCACAAAACAACGGCACGGTTTTTACACCGTGCCGCAACTGTTTATTTAGTTTGCTTTACTTACGCTTTTTTCTCAAGCTTTACGTTCTTGAGCAGGTAAGTTACGGAATCTTCGCCGTTAGGATTTGTATACAAGGTAAATTCCTGTGTCGAAAGCGGATCTGTAACAGCTTCAAGCTTGTATTCAAATTCAACATGAATCCAGCCTTCTGCAGGTGTTATCTTTACCGGGTTTACAACATGATCATTCTTATCTCCGGACTTATATCTGAAGTTAGCCATGATCTGAGCTGTAAAGCCGGAAGTGTTTGCTCCCGAACTTACGGCAAGCACATCATAAGAGAACTTATATGTAGCCTCAGATTCAAAAGCGTCGGTCTTTGCTCTGAAATACGTCCATCTCTTTTCGCCAGCCTTAGGTGTCACACAGTAAACCTTTTTGCCTGCCTCTTTAGGATCGTCAACGCTTGTAATAACCGCGTTATCGGAATAAGGAGTTACGCCGGTAAGAAGTCCTGCGTCTGTAAGTGCGGGAATCTCGCCCTGTACTGCCTCTTCCTTTTTGGTATCGGGCTTTGTTTCGGTTGTCTGCTCTGTCTTCTTATCATCTTCAACCGCAAGTCCGGAATCGGATTCGGCAACTACGATATTATCTACCATATAGGTGAACGAAGCGTCTCCCGAAGGATTTGCATAGATTGTAAATTCGTGTCCCGACGAGCTGTCCATCTTTGCGACAACGTGTTCAGCCTCAACATGCGTCCAACCGTCTGTCGTAACCTTGAATGCCTTTATAAGGTGGTCAAAGTTATTGAGCGCTCCGGTTTCGGGATATCTCAGATTGAGATTGAAGTTTGCTTCTTTGAGCCCCTTATTTGCATTATCTCCGACAAGTTTTACGTCAAAGGAGATATTATACTTCTTGCCCTTCTTGAAGAGAGCAGCCTGTCTGAAGTATGTCCAGTTCTTTCCGGGAGCGGAAGTTACGTACCATACGTGGTTTGAAGTATTGCCGGGTTCTTCGGCGATAGTTATCTTTGCGTTATTGGAGTAGAATACGGTTGCATTGGATGTGTCCTCTGCGTTGCCGTTTTCAATCTCAAAAGGACGGAGTTCGGAAGGTACATAATCGGGATCCTTAATGAACCTCATGTAGTCGATCTCCATGTATCCGGGAGAGTTGAACGGGTCAAATCTGAGGTTGGTTATAGTATTCTTCCATGCGCTGTTCTTTGTAAGGTCTACCTTATAATATTCCCATTCGCCTTCGGTGTCTTTCTTCTCAAGCGGAATCTTGATGGTCTTAACCTCATCCCACTGTGAATTTCTGTCTGTGATGAAGTATATCGTAAGCGTCTGCTTTTCGCCGTTGGTGAACTTATAGCGCATCCTGATTTCAAATTCCTTAAAGAGCTTTGAATCAAACTTAGTCTCTTGGGAACGGGTCATGATCGGGTCGTTGTTCTTGTCGCTGAGAACGGTCATTGTCATTGCTCCGTCCCTAACTTCAAGCGACATATGGGTTGAAGTCCAGCCCTCTGTGTCAAAGTCATTGAATTCCCAGTCTCCGACTTCTCTGTTTGCAACAGACTTATAAATATCATACTGGGTTGTCTTTACGTATGTGTTTCCGTCCTTGACTTCGGAGGTATATCCGAGAGCCTCGGCAAGTGCCTTGAACGAAATCATGGGAAGTCCGTCGGAGAGATAGAGCGTGTATCCGAGATCCTTTTCGGTGCCGTCTACGGTATACTTTGAAGAACCTACGAGATATTCAACGGTATGCTTATTTCCTTCGATCTTTAAGTAACCTGCACCCTTTCTCCATGTATAATGAACATTAAGAGCGAATGCTTCGCCGGTTGCCGGATCGAACGGATAGAGTATGCCTGCTGCGGCATTATTCTGAGAAGGTATTTCGCTTACGAAAGGAAGATCGTTTACATAAAGCTCTGATTCAAGCTTTAAAGAACCGCCGTTGTTATACTTGAGCCAGCCCTGTCTGCGCAGAAGTCTTGCATACTGCGGATAGAGGTGGTTGAAACGCTCGGACTGAGCAGCGGTCGGAGTTTTATCCTCATGCTCATCGGGAAGATTTGTAAAGTTCTTTCTTACAGCGTCGAGATAACCAAAACCGTTGAGTCCGGAAGGCATGATATATGTTCCTTCGCCGTACTCGTTCCATGTGGAGAGCATTACAAGTCTTTCATTCCATGTACCCTTGGTCTGGAATCTGGGGAGATAGCTGTCCTTAACCCACTTTGCAGCAGCGTCAAAGTCTTCTACGGTCATTATGCCGTTTCTTGTGCCGTGCCACGGTATGCTGTCAAAGCCTACGCTTATTGTGGGAACGGTGTAGCAGGTTTTGCTTGAAGTTGCGTTGCTGAGGTTTCTGTCCTTGTTGGTCTGGAGAGATTTTCCGGCTGCACCCCAGTTATACGCATAGTTTCCTTCGATACCCATGCCCTGAGGACCGCTGCAGGCGAGTATTACAACGCCGTCAAAGCCGTAGCTCTTTGCAACTTCATCAAGGTAATCGAGTTCTACCTTTGCTTTTTCGGCGCTTCCGAAGTAATCGTTCTGCGAAAGATGATTTGCACCGAACAGGCAGAGTATGATCTTATTGTCGAGCTTTAAGTATCTGTCATCGAGGAAGTAGTTTTCAAACCAGTAAGGAATTACATAGTTTCTGAACGCGTCCGCATGGAATCTTGCGCTGTTTGCAGCTTCCCAGATAAGAGTATACTTCATATAGTCGCTGTACTTGGAGTACATATAACCGTTATGGAGCTGTTCGCCGTTTCTGGGATCCTTAAGAGGAGCGTCGGAAAGATCGCTGTACCAGCAGAATGCCTGGAAGTCGATTCCGTGCTCAACCATGTACTTGATTTCCCAGTCAGCCGATTCGGGCATACCTTCATCATAGTAGCCGAGAACCGTCTTGGGTTCATCGTAAGGAGTTACGCACGACCAACCGAAATGAGTACCGTTTCTCCAAAGAGAGCAGATATTAAGACCTACAACGTAGTCGTCAAGGTTTGCCTTTGCGGTAGGTTCGGGAACATAGTCTGCGTGCTCAACAAGACCGTAAACCTTCATAAAGTCAAGTCTTGCGGTCGTTGCAGCGCCTGTCTTAACCTCGAATTTATCAATTTCGGAAGAAGCGCCGAGCTTGACCTCGCCTATGCTTCTGCCGTTGAGAAGTACGTTTGCGCTTGAATTCTTTGTATCAGCCTCAATTCTGAGTCTGTACCACATATTCTTAGTATAGGTATAAACTTCCTTATCGTTTGCGTAGAATTTGCCGTCCTTGGCTGCAAATGTTACGGAAGCTGTATCTCCGCTCTTGAGTGTGTAAGAGAATTCGCCGCCGTCGGGAAGAATGAAATAGGTCTCGCCGACAACCTTGCCGCCGATCTTATCAAAGCTCTTTACAGCCGAAGAATTTTCATCAAGAGTGAGTTCTCCGCTTGTAAGCTTTGCACCCTCTGTTGCGTTCCAGCCGTATACGCTTTCGGGACCGAAGAACGTAAAGTCCTCATATGCTCCGTAGTTTACGACAATATTAATCCTTGAACCGGAGATTGCGCCGGTAGACTTTTCATCTGTTGCAAATCTGAAGTTGAGAACACTGTCGGAAAGAAGCGGATATGTACCGCAGTCTTCATTATTGATATAAGTCGTGCTCTTTCCGGTATTGAGGTCGGTCACAATTCTGAAATTAAAGTTCTTTGCTCCGATTTCGCCGAACGCATTTTCAAGAATTGTGGTATATGTTCCGTCTTTACCGAGAATTTTCCACGAGCCGTCTACCGTCTTTATCTGATAGGTAGGCTTATCGTTTACGTCTCTGAATTCAAGGAACACGCCGTCGCCCTTTATGCTGTATGACGCTTCGGTCACTATTCTGCCGGAGTATACCGGGTTGAATTCACGGATCATTGCCGTGCCGAGTTCTGTGCTTACATCATTGAGCGCGCCGTATCCGCCGTCAAGCGAATATCTGGGAGCACCGCCGCGGTTATCGAGAACCCAGCCGGAGTTTATGCCTTCCTTATATCCGGCATACATCTCGTTATAGCAGAGCGTATACGCGTCGTCGGAACGGTCATGTTTAAGAGTCTTATGAAGTCTGTTTTCGGGAAGTGCAACGCGGTTGATGATTGCCGCGCACTCGCTTCTCTTGATGTTGTTTTCCGGATAGAAGTTGCCGTATTCGTCCGAACCCATTACTATACCTGCATTGTACATTACAAGCAGCATATCCGAATAATCGGAGGCGTTTGACACGTCGGGAATCGAATACACGGCGTTTACTGCCTTATAGGCGTCTGCCGGCATTGCCGAATAGAAGAGTTGTGCTACTTCGTAACGCTTTGCGTCTCTTGTGTAGCTGTCGAACTGACCTTCGGTGATGATGCCGTTATCAAGCGCGTACTTTACGGCATTGTCATACCAGTTTCCGGTCGTGCTGTTTGCGGGAACGTCTTTGCCGTTGTTGAGTGCGTGAACACGCGCCGCCATGGTTATTCCCTGGGCAACGGTAACGCTTCCGTCGGGTGAAAAGCTGTCGGCTGCGGTGCCGTTCATAAAGCCGAGCTCATATGCGTTCTTTACTTCGGACGCATACCATGCATCTTTCTTTACGTCTTTGAACTGTCCGTCTGCAAGCGTAAGCGTTTTTGCAAACTGCGCGGACGAAGAAAGACACAAAGCGGCAACTATTGCAGAGCCTGCTATGACTCCGCCGAGTTTTTTGAGTTTCATTTATCCACTCTCTCCTTGTTGGTATTTATTACAGGTTCATAGAACCGATAATACATAAATAATACATAACAAATACAAATTTTAAACAATGTTATATTACCATTTTACCTGCGTTTTTTCAATACCGTTATGCCAACATCGTCACTTTATACAACAAAAAACAGCAATTTGCACAATTTTAACCGCAGCTTGAATTATTAACCCGTTTTCTGCCTTTATTCCGCAAAAAAATGTGCCGGAGAATGTTCCGGCACGCAAAATAACACAAATATTATACTTTTTACGGCATTTCAGATAATTCCGAAGTGCTCGAGAATGATTTTCAGACCGAGAAGCACAAGAACCACGCCTCCGGTGATCTGCGCACGCTTATTATATCTGGTACCGAACACGCTGCCGACCTTTACTCCGATTGCGGAAAGCGCAAATGTGACGCAGCCGATAAAAGTAACGGCGTATGCGATATTTACATTTCCCATCATTGCAAAAGAAACGCCTACGGCAAGTGCGTCTATGCTTGTCGCGACAGCAAGCAAAAACATTTCCTTTACGCCGAGTCCTGCGTCAGCCTTTTCCTCTTCTCCGAGAGCCTCTCTTACCATATTTACTCCGATAAGAGCAAGCAGCGCAAATGCTATCCACGGTGCAAACGCCTCGACTATACCTTTAAAGCTCACACCCAAGAAAAAGCCCGTAAGCGGCATTATCGCCTGAAATGCACCGAACCAGAGTCCTACCCAGAGCGCATTTTTAAGCTTTATGTTCTTCAGTGCAAGCCCTTTACAGACAGACACTGCAAACGCGTCCATCGAAAGCACGACCGCAAGTACGAATAATTCGGCAAGTCCCATTAAATTTTTCTCCACTTCTTTTCACCGCAAAAAAGCACGGTTTTATATTCTTATTATTGTATTATCGGTCAAACATTGCGTATACAAGATATTTTCCGTCGGATCTTTTCTTAAATGAGGCTTTTACTTCAAAGTTTCGGTACTGTCCGTCGCCGCAAAGTATACGCATACTGCACTGTACGGTCTTATCTCTGTCTGCTCCATCATTAACAATGTCAAAAGCAAGATTCTTTCTGTCGTCCGGGTGCACAAACTCAACCGGCGCGCTTATTGAACGCGGACTGTATTCCGGACGTCCGGTCATCTCTGTATAGCGTTTGTTGAGGTGCAGCGCAACAACATTCTTTCCGTCATATTCATACAGTGCCGCGCCGCAGGGAAGATTGTCAAGCAGTTCGTGAGAAAGCTTTCGTTCTTCTTCAATTTCAGCAGACAGATCGCGTCTTGTTAAAAGCACCGCAATATAATCGCCGAGCGCCGCGAGATACTGCACTCCGTTTACGTCGTTAGACGGATTATCGACTCCGGCAAATCCCACAAGTTTGCCGTCGCACCTGAGAGGTGAAACTATGATCGACTCTATATTCTGCATAAGCAGTATTTTTTTGAGTTTATCTTTGCCCTGCATCTTACGGACGTCATCTATTGCAGCGTATCCCGTGCTTTCAAACATCTCTATCCAGCAGTCTGCCGTGTCTATCGGTATTTTCTGCAAAAGATCAATCTCTTTTTCAACGCCGTCCGCGCACACTTCATACGTGTTGCTTGTAGTGCCGTCGGAATAATCAAACTCGAACACACATGCGCGGTTTGCGCCGAAATAATCCAACATTTTTGAGAGAGTATGATTTATCGCCATATCCGTATCGGGCTGGGCAAGTATTTCATGCGCGGAATTATTTAAAAACTTCAGTCTGCCGTATGCGTTTTTCTCGTCGGTAATATCGGAAAACACCGTGACATGAACCGGCTGTGAAATTCCGGATATATTTGTCGCCGTGCTTATCGCCTTTACCCAGACGGTATTCCCGTCGGGACGGATTATTCTGTACTCTATATCGAGCTTATTTCCGTTTTTGACCGCGTCCGTTACCTTTTCGGATACAAATTGCCTGTCCGCGTTATGCGTAAGATCAAGAAGTTTCTCCAAAGGCAAATTTGTGCCGGACTGCTTTTTCAGACCGTGAATTTCATAAAACTTATCGTTTGCGATAATAAATGAAACTCTGCCGTTCTCGACCGTGGCTGCGGTTATTCCGTTTTCCGCGGTATTTAGTACGGCACTGAGCTTATCGCTCATCTCGGCTTCCTTCTGCGCGAGAAGTTTGCGCGAAGTTATGTCTGTTGCCACGCCGAGAAGAACCTTATCGGAAATTCCGTCAAGCGATATAAGCGAATTTGTCATCTGAACCCAGATTATGCTGCCGTCACGTTTGCGGCAGCGGTATTCGTATGTCAGCGATTTGCCGGTACTGCTTACCATTTCCACCATTTTTGCCGTATATTCAAGGTCATCGGGGAAAATCAGATCGTTTATAAACGAAACTTCCCTTTCATACTGCTCTTTGGTATATCCGAACATCGAATAGAAACCGTCGTTGAGATAAATAATATCAATATCGTCAGGCGAACGGTACAGCGACGCTATTACGCAGCCTTTTATACTGTCTATAATGGTATTGAGCTGCTTTGACGCGTTGCGTTCGTTTATCTGAGCCTTATGAAGTTCCGTCGTATTTACGACAACGGCATAGTAAAGCAGTCTTTCGGCTGCCCTTGCAATTACTCTTACGGTCATGCGCAGATATTCGTTTCTGCCGTTTCCCTGCGTTCTGACTTCGCAGCTCTGCTGTTTATCGGTTTTATCTGCAAGCTCTATCGTATCGAAAAACTTTTCTTTATCCGCAGGAATTATATACCGCGAAAGACCGACTTCCGCAAGCGGCGTACCTTCGGGTATTATGCCGCCGTACTCCTTGCAGTATCTGTCGTTTATGCGTATCACTTCGTCAACGCCGTTATGACGCTCGAAAATACACGCGCCGCCGACATAGCTGTTGAAAATCAGCGTTTCCATGGACTTGGGATTCCAGAACTCTGCCTGATTATGATTTTCTATGGTTTTGAGCCTTGACAGCTCATGTTCCTTTGAAGAGTTTTTAAGCAGCTTTTCATAATCTTGCGCCGGCATCGGCTTTGCATAGTAAAAGCCCTGTATATAATAGCAGCCTATTGATTTCAGATAATCCGCCTGTTCCTTTTGTTCAACGCCTTCGGCAATTACAGCCATTCCGAGCCACTTTGCCATTCTTACGATAGATTCCACTATATTTCCTGCGCGTCCGCGGTTCTTTTTGCTCTCAAAAAACTTCATGTCGAGTTTAAGAACCGACGCCGGAACGTCTTTGAGAGTATTGAGCGTCGAATATCCGCTGCCGAAGTCGTCAATTTCCACCGTATAGCCGAGAGATACAAGCTTTGTTACCCTTTCGCAGATAAGTTCCTCCGAACCTGCAAACGCGGACTCTGTTATCTCAACTCTGAACAGCTTTTCCGGAATACCGTACTTCTTTACTATTCCCGTAATAACTTCAACAAAATCGCTGTGCAGAATATCGCGTCTTGAAATGTTTACCGAAACGGGAAGCGGAGAAAATCCGGCGTCTATCCAGCCTCTTAACTTTATGCAGACCTGCTCCCATATATATCTGTCGGTTTCATATATAAAGCCGTTCTGTTCAAAAATCGGTATAAACTCGGCGGGAGATATATATTCTCCGTCCTTTTTCCATCTGACAAGCGCCTCCGCGCCTATAAGAGCACCCGTCGCATGGTTATACTGCGGCTGAAACCACGCCTCAAACTCGCCGTTTGCGAGAGCTTCGCGCATATTGTCCACTATCTTCTGCCTTTTTACAAGATCGGTGCGCATGGAATCGTTATACAGCTCGATATTCTTTTCGTAGTTTGAGCGTATGGAATTTGCCGCTATTTTTGCGCGGTCATACATCGACGTAACTGGTTCGGAAAGATTAGTAACGGCGTATCGTCCGGCGCGTATGCGTATCTTCTGCGGTATACAGTCGGGCGACGTGGCTTTTTTGTAGCCGAGGGCAAGCCTTCCGGAATTTGCATATTCAGCCGGGAAAAGCAGCGCGAAATCATCACCGGCTATTCTGCCGGATATTCCGCCTATATCTTTCATGTCGTCGCTTATGCTCTCAGCAACATATTTCAGAACCTTATCTCCGGTCTCTGTTCCGTAGCGGTCGTTTATGACCTTGAAATTATCTATATTTATACATGACATAATATAGTAACCCGGAGCTTTCCCGGAGATCATCGAAGCGGCTTTTTCAAAAAAAGTGTCACGTCCGTATATCCTTACGGAATTTGAGTCCGCGCCGGAGGAACTGTTTTTCAAAAAGGTATCCGCCGCTTTTTCTGCCGTATATTCAGTTTTTCCGGGGTATGCGCTTTTATCCATAATTTCCTCCGGGTATATAACCGCAGACGTATTTGTTCCTGCCTCCGTATGCCGTTAAATTATTTACATAATATTCCAATATGCAAGTCTTATAAAGTATATCACATATTTTACAAAAAAGCAACAGCTATATTTGCCGCCCTCTGTTTTTTTCTTGAATATCTCAATTTTTCCGAAAAACAAAGTCAGCCGGCAACGCAAAAGCCCGGGGGCTTATTTACACAAATTCGGAAATTACGGCAAATTATGAAACAAATATTTAACCTATTGCATTTGCTTTTTACAATAATATATAATATAATATCATTAAACAATCAATACTGTTTAAAGAGGAAGCTATGACAAAGGAAAAAAAGATTATACAAAATCAGATGCTTTCCGGAGAACGCGCGCTTTTCGGAAAAAACGGGCTTTTTGTGAAAAACACCATTTTTCATGACGGAGAATCTCCTCTCAAGGAATGTTCCGACATTGAGCTTGACGGCTGTATGTTCAAGTGGAAATATCCGCTTTGGTACTGCCGTGACATTGATGTAAAAAACTCGACTTGGTTTGACATGGCGCGCGCCGGAGTATGGTACACTGACAGGATAAGCGTTACGGACTGTGCGATAGAAGCGCCCAAGAATTTCCGCAGATGCAAAGATCTGACGCTCAAAAACGTATCCTTTCCGAACGCCGCCGAAACTCTCTGGCACTGTTCGGACACGAAGCTTTGCAATGTGACCGCAAAAGGCGACTATTTTGCAATGAACTGCGACAACATGGAAGCAGACGGACTTACGCTTTACGGGAACTATTCGTTTGACGGCGTAAAGAACGTCACCGTCAGAAATTCGCGCTTGCTTTCAAAGGACGCTTTCTGGAACAGCGAGAACGTCACGGTTTA
This sequence comes from uncultured Eubacteriales bacterium, assembly GCA_934446675.1. Taxonomy (GTDB): domain Bacteria; phylum Bacillota; class Clostridia; order Oscillospirales; family CAG-382; genus UMGS1387. Next base: position 28,648 of record CAKSEL010000011.1, on the reverse strand, counting down.
CGACTCGTTCATTTCGGGAGAATATCTCGGCTGGAACGCAAAAAATCTGACGTTTGTAAACTGCACGATAGAAAGTCTGCAGGGTATGTGCTACATTGACGGGCTGAAAATGCAGAACTGCACACTGCTCTACACAACGCTTGCGTTTGAGTATTCAAAGGTCGAGGCGGACATCAACGGAAAAGTCGAAAGCGTGATCAATCCGACGTCGGGCAGCATTACTGCGGACGAAATAGGAGAGCTTATACTCGAAAAGGACAGGATAGATCCGTCGCTTACAAAAATTACGGTACGCGGCAAGGATAACGCGTAAAAAACACATTTTTCAAAGGAGGTACGGCGTTTTGAAATACGATTTTGACAAGGTCACGGACAGAAGAAACACAAACTCGCTCAAATGGGACGTAAAAGAAAACGAACTTCCAATGTGGGTTGCGGACATGGATTTTGAAACCGCGCCCGAAATAAAAGACGCAATAATTTCAAGAGCCGCGCACGGCGTATTCGGCTACGGCGTCATTCCCGATGAATGGTACGGAGCATATATTGACTGGTGGAAAAGACGCCACGGCTTTGATATGAAAAAAGATGGGCTTATCTTCTGCACCGGCGTTATTCCGGCAATTTCAAGCGCCGTAAGAAAGCTCACCACTCCCGGCGAAAAGGTGCTTATACAGACTCCCGTTTACAACATATTCTTCAACAGCATACTGAACAACGGCTGCACCGTGCTGGAAAATCCGCTGATTTACAAAGACAGTGAATACGAAATGGATCTTCCCGATCTTGATAAGAAACTTTCCGATCCGCAGGTATCGCTCATGATATTATGCAATCCGCAGAATCCCGTCGGCAAGATATGGGACGCACAGACGCTTGCAAAAGTCGGCGAGCTTGCAAAAAAGCACGGCGTTACGGTAATTTCGGACGAAATTCACTGCGACATTACATCTCCCGGCAAAAAATACGTGCCGTTTGCGTCGGTAAACCAAGTAAACCGCGATATAAGCATAACCTGCATTGCACCGACAAAGGCATTCAACATTGCCGGTATCCAGACGGCTGCGGTATATGCCGAAAATACCTTTCTGCGGCACAAAATTTACCGTGCGCTCAACACCGACGAGGTTGCGGAACCCAACGTTTTTGCCGTTCCTGCGGCAATCGCGGCGTTTGACAAGGGCGAAGAGTGGCTTGACGAGTTAAACGCGTATATTGAGAAAAACAAGAACACGGTATACGCGTTTTTATCTCAGAACTTACCCGAAATACGCGCCATAAAATCCGACTGCACATATCTTATGTGGCTTGACTGTTCGCGCGTTTCGGCAAGTTCAAAAGAGCTTTGCGCATACATCAGACACGCGACGGGGCTTTATCTCTCGCACGGTGAACAGTACGGCAAAAGCGGAAAGTGCTTTATAAGGCTGAACACTGCGTGCCCGAACAGCGTTCTGACCGACGGTCTTAGCCGTTTGCGCAACGGAGTCAGGTCATATCTTGAGCATATTAAACATTCCGGGTGCTAAATCCTATCATAATATATTATATATTTATCCGGCGGAGCTTGTTTCTGCCGGATCTTTTGTTTTTGCTCATATACGCGCATTTGCGGCGCACCTATATATGTTTGTCGAATTTTGTCGAAAAGTGTCGCAACATGGCATAAGAATGATCAAAAAGCGCGCCTATACGTGTTGACATTACGGTTGATATTTTGTATAATAATTACAGAATAAAATGTTTTAAGAAAAGGAAAGTGCGGCTATGAAGAAAATTTTTAAAATCTGTACCATAATATTTATTATATCCCTGCTCTTTTCATTTTCCGCTTTTGGGGCTGCAAACAACGGAACCTGCGGTGCGGAAAACGGCGGCAAAAATCTTACATGGACCTTTTCAGACGGGACGCTCACGATCTCCGGAAACGGAAAAATGAAAGATTACCAAAGCTATGAAGAAACGCCGTGGTATCAGTTTAACAATTACGAACTTGTTATAAACATCGAAAGCGGAGTTACAAGCATAGGAAACCATGCATTTGAATCCTGCTTTTATATAAGCAGTATAGTTATTCCGGACACGGTGGAAAGTATCGGCGACTATGCGTTTTCAGATATTTCCAATTATCCGTCGTACAAAGAATTTCCCCTGCCTGACAGCGTTAAAAGTATAGGAGATTACGCTTTTTACAAAAACGGCTTTATTAAAAACATGACTCTTCCGAAAAGCCTTGAAACAATAGGCGCTCACGCTTTTGAGGGTATGAAACTATGGGAAAACTGCGTTCTTCCGGAAAGCTTAAAAAGCATGGGAGAGTATGCCTTTGCCGACTGCTTTGGCATAAAAAGCATAGATATTCCCGGCTCTATTCAGCAAATACCAGACCGCGCGTTTTACCACTGCGTCAATCTGACGGCAGCCAACATTTCCGAAGGTATCGTAAGCATAGGCGCTTACGCCTTTTCGGAGGATAATTTAAGAAATCTTACTTTGCCGTCAACATTAAAAAGCATAGGCGACGGAGCGTTCAGAATGGGTGCCGGCATAACCGAGCTTGTAATTCCTGAAAACGTTATCGAGATCGGTGCAAACGCTTTTGAAAAAAACGGCGGTATCAAGAGTGTAAGCTTGCCGCAAAGCCTTATCTCGATAGGCAACGGCGCGTTCGATGACTGCAACTGCGTCAAATCATTCACCGTTGACGGCAGCAACAAGGTCTATTCTTCGGACAGGGACGGTGTGCTTTTCAACAAGGACAAAACGGAACTTTTAATCTATCCGAAAGCAAGCGAAAAAACAAACTACAACATTCCCGAAAGTGTAACAAGTATCGCAAAAAAAGCATTTGAATACAGCAAAAATTTAAGTGAAATTACAATTCCCTACGGCGTGGAAACCATAGACGATTATGTTTTTTCGGCTTGTGAAAATCTTGTTTCCGCCGACCTTCCGCAAAGCGTTACAAGTATAGGCAAATCCGCTTTTGCCGGCTGTGTAAAACTCAAATCCGTAAACCTTCCGCAGAGCCTTACAAAAATAGGTCAATCCGCTTTTTCCTTCTGCGCAAGTCTGAAATCCATAAACTTTCCACAGAGCGTTACAAGCATAGACTCTCTTGCATTCAAAAATGCAGGACTTACATTTGTATCTGTTCCGCAGGGCGTTACCGTCATTCAGTCTTATACTTTCAGAGCAAACAAAGATCTGAGCTATGCGATAATTCCGTCAAGCGTAACCAAAATAGGAAACTTGGCGTTTGGCGAATGTGATAATCTCAAAGATATATACTTTGCCGGCACACAGGAGCAGTGGAACAGTGCAATATCCGAATACGACGAGAACATGGGAGTATATCAGAACATAGCGGTTCACTTCTGCGCACCCGTTTTATACGCCTATGCAAACACATCGGACAGCGGAAAGACCGAATATATAATAAACTCCGAAAATGTCCCGGGGTCTTGCGTCATAATAGCAGCTCTCTACGACGGCGGAAAGTTTGCGGGCTTTGTACAGGCACTCTACAACGGTCAAACGCTCACACTGGAAACCGACATACCGCACGACAGCGTAAAAATAATGGCTTGGGCAAGTCTTGAGAGTGAAAAGCCGGTATCGCTTTTCGCAAACGCGTAAAAGCAAAGAATTGTACCGTATTCAAGCGTTTTTGTTTTCATAAAAATCAGATTTTTACTTGCAGGAGAAATTCTGCAAGTTTTTTATGCGCATTTCTGGGACATAACGTGAGCATTTTTGCACAAATTATTAATGTATGTTTAAATTCACGCAAAAAGCGCGGAAAATACGTACTGTTTTTTACGGATTTTTACAAAACTATTGACCTTTTGATTAACTCATGTTATAATATATTCATATTTTGTATAAAGGAAGGAAAAAACCACAATGAACAACCGCGATCGTCTGTCCTCGCGTCTCGGATTTATACTTATATCCGCAGGCTGCGCAATAGGACTCGGAAACGTCTACCGTTTCCCCATTACAACGGGAGCTTACGGCGGTGCCGCTTTCGTACTTATCTACATACTGTTCCTTATACTTCTCGGAATTCCCGTCATGACAGCGGAACTTGCCGTCGGCAGAGGAAGCCAGAGAAGCATTGCGTCCTCGTTTGAGGTTCTCGAAAAGAAAGGTCAGAAATGGCACTTCATGAAGTATCTCGGCATTGCCGGAAACTATCTTCTCATGATGTTCTACACCACAATCTCCGGCTGGATGCTTATATACTTTATCAAATATCTTACCGGTCAGATGCAGTCGGTATCGGGCGCTGAGGCTTTCGGCGAAGTATTCGGCAGCATGGTTACAAACACGCCTTTAAATCTAATTTCGACGGCTGCGGTAATACTCATATGCTTCGGCGTATGCGCACTCGGACTTCAGAACGGCGTTGAAAGAATTACAAAAGTCATGATGCTTGCGCTTTTTGCACTCATGATAGGACTTGCAATATATTCCTGCACTCTGCCGAACGCGCGCGAAGGACTTAAATTCTATCTTGTTCCGTCGGTAAAGCACATAAAAGAGGCAGGTCTCGGAACCGTTATCTCCTCGGCAATGGGACAGGCGTTCTTCACGCTCTCGATAGGCATGGGATCCATTGCAATATTCGGCAGCTACATCGACAAGAAAAAGAGACTTCTCGGCGAGGCCGTCACCATAGTATGCCTTGACACGTTTGTTGCGCTCGCGTCGGGACTTATAATCTTCCCGGCTTGCTTTACCTACAACAACGGCGTTACGGCAGACGCAGGCACCGTCGGTTCAGGATTTCTCTTCACTACCCTCTCGTCTATCTTCAACGCAATGCCCGGCGGAAGAATTATCGGCGCGCTGTTCTTCCTCTTTATGATATTCGCGTCGTTCTCGACGGTTATTGCGGTATTTGAAAACATTGTTTCGTTCTGGATAGAGCTTACTCCTTTAAAGAGAACCAAGATCGTTGCAATAAACATTCCGCTTATGTTCGTGCTCTCGCTGCCCTGCATACTCAGCCTTAACGTATGGAGCAACATTACGGTACTCGGCAAGGGCTTCATGGATCTTGAGGACTTTATGGTTTCAAACCTCATTCTCCCGATAGGAAGTCTGCTTTACGTCGTATTCTGCACGGCAAAATTCGGCTGGGGCTGGAAAAACTATTTTGACGAAGTAAACGAAGGCGAAGGTCCGAAAGTTCCGAAATGGATAAGACCTTATATGACCTACGTTCTTCCGGTTATTATAGCTATTGTGCTTTTAATATCCGTCGTCACAAATCTCTGATAAAAAACAACGCGAAGCATTTGCGAATGGGTGCGGTTTTACGCCGTGCCCATTCTTTTTTTGCGCAAAAAAATCCGGCACACGAAAAGTATACCGGAAAATGTTTATTTGCTTTAAATATGCCCGTTCAGATCGCCTCAAAAATACGCTGTGCGATATGTTTCATACCGGTATCTCCCGGGTGTATCGCAACTCCGTGATGTTCAAAAAGTCCGAGCGCCTTATTTTCGTCCTCTGTGCCGAGATCTCCGATATGCACAAGCGTCCAGCCGTTCTTCTGCGCGGTTTCACGTATGGGCTTATCAAGTATTTCGGACTGCCAGAACATATCTGTTATGATTATTCTTGCCTTGCCGCTCTTATTGAGATACGCAGCAAGCTTTTCGAGTGCAGTGCCGAAATCGCGTTCGGGTTTTGCAAAAGGGTGTGCGTTCTCTCCGAGACGTATTACTATTATATCGGCGTCAAAATCGCGCGCAGCCTCTATTCCGTCGTTCTCAAGCGCGTTATCCTCCCAGAAAGAGCGTTCCCACTTTGCGGCTTGCAGCACTCCCATGCTGAAAGCGCCGTACTTTTCCGAAAGCATATTTTTAAGCACATGGACATAGTCCTTTTCCTTGGCGCTTGCCGCCATTCCCCATGTTCCGTGCCAGCCTATATCGGGCGCGGGATCGTGTATTGTTATGGAATTTCCGGCAAACAGTATCTTGAACTTTGCGTCGGGCGCGGTTTCCGTATATATATGCTGTTTTACCTGATTGTCCGACGGGACGTTATTGGCTTCTATATCCTTTTTGCTCATTTTGGTCATTCCTCTCTTTTATCTTTAATTCTCTTTTAGCCTTTTATGAAATTCATACAGCTTTGAAAGCGCCTCTATCGGCGTCAGTGTATTTATATCGAGTTTTTTCAGCTCGCCGCATATTTCGTCGTTGACAAAGCTTTCAAGCGGCAGACTTCCGAATCCGTCTGTCTGAGTTTTTGGCACCTGTTTCGCAACGGGAGTCACGGCGTGCTTACTCTCGATTTCTTCGAGAATTTCGTCGGCGCGCTTTACTATTTCTCTCGGCACTCCGGCAAGCTTTGCAACCTCGATTCCGTAGCTCTGATCGGCTGCACCCTCGACTATGCGGCGCAGAAATACAAGCTCATCGCCCTTTTTCTTTGCGACTACGTTATAATTGACGACACCCTTGCACACCTCGCTAAGCTCCGTTAGCTCATGGTAATGCGTTGCGAACATTGTCTTTGCGTAAAGCTTTTTGCTCACGGTATATTCGACTATTGCGCGCGCTATGCTCATGCCGTCATAGGTAGACGTTCCCCTGCCTATCTCGTCGTACACGACAAAGCTTCTTTTGGTTGCGTTTTTGAGTATGTACGCGCACTCCGACATTTCAAGCATAAAAGTTGACTGACCTGCCGAAAGGTCGTCCGACGCGCCGATTCGCGTGAATATCTTATCAACAACGCCTATACGCGCGCTCTTTGCAGGAACATATGAGCCTATCTGAGCCATTATGATTATAAGTGCGGTCTGGCGCATATATGTGCTCTTACCTGCCATATTCGGACCTGTTATGAGTAACAGACGTCTGTTTTCATCGAGATGAGCGTCGTTCGGCACAAACATTTCGTTTTTCATAAAGCGTTCGACAACCGGGTGTCTGCCCTCTTTTATATCGAGAACGTCCGACATATCCACTTCCGGGCACACGTAATTATTCTTCTTCGCGGTGTCTGCAAGCGAAACATAAACGTCAAGCTTTGCTATGACTGCCGCCGTTTTCTGAACTCTGTGAAGATTATCCGCGACGAACGCGCGCAGTTTCTGGAATATCTCATATTCGAGCGATACAAGTCTTTCCTTTGCGCCGAGAACCTTTGACTCCATCTGTTTAAGTTCGTCGGTTATGTATCTTTCTGCGCCCGTAAGCGTCTGTTTTCTTACGTATCTGTCCGGAACCATATCTTTAAAGGAATTTGTTACCTCGATATAATATCCGAATACGCGGTTATAGCCGATCTTCAAATTTTTAATTCCGGTAAGCTCTTTTTCGGACTGCTCGATCTTGGCTATCCACGAATGTCCGTCCTCCATCATGCTGCGGAGTTCGTCTGCTTCTTCGGAAAAGCCCTTCTTTATCATTCCGCCCTCTCTTACCGAAAACGGCGGATCGTCTACTATTGCATTTGAAATATATTCGCCTATATCTTCAAGCGTGTCGAGGTTTTCTTCGCAGGCTTTAAGCTCGGCTCCGCGAAATTCCGCAAGCTGCTTTTTGATAGGGACAAGCGCGTTTACCGACTGCTCTATGGCTTTCATGTCCTTGCCGTTTGTGGTATTGAAAACAACCCTTGTCATAAGGCGTTCAAGGTCGTTTATTTCGGACAGCAGTCTTTGCAGCTCCTCTTTGGCTATGAAATTATCAAAAAGTTCGGTTACGGCGTTCTGCCTTGCAAGTATTTCGTTTACTCCGACAAGCGGCTGTTCGACCCACTTGCGAAGAAGTCTTGCGCCCATTGCGGTCTTGGTCTTATCCAGCACCCACAGCAAAGAACCGCGTTTTTCGCGCGTTCTCATAGTCTCGCACAGTTCAAGGCTGCGTCTTGTATTTACGTCTATTCCGAGATACACGCCCGAATCGTAGCTGTTTATCTTATCTATATACGCAAGGTCAACCTTCTGCGTCTGGGCAATATAGCGCATTATCGCGCAAAGCGCACGTGTTCCGGGACTGTTCTCGTAAAGCAGCGCCTTATCGAGCTGGTCTTTTCCGAAATGCGTGCAGAGTTCGCCGTAGGCGTCGCCCGAAAAAAGATTCTTTGACGCATCGTTATAAACGCTGCCTATACGGTCTCTTGCGTACTCGAATATTTCCTTTACGCCGGTTCTGTCGGCATTTGTTATAATCTCACTCGGCAGATACGTCGCAAGCTCGTTTATTATGCGGTTATTTACGTCGCCGTCGTTTATCTGGGTAACGTAAACCTTTGCCGTCGATATATCGGCAAAGCAGATGCCCGCGCACGTACCCGAAATGTAGAGTGCGCAGAGGTAGTTATTCTTACCCTCCGTAAGCATTACGCTCTCGGTTACGGTTCCGGGTGTGATTATGCGCACAACGTCGCGTTTTACAAGTCCCTTTGCCGTCGCCGGATCTTCCATCTGTTCGCAGACTACGACGGTATAGCCTTTTTTTACAAGTCGCGCGATATATGTTTCCGCGCTGTGAAACGGCACTCCGCACATGGGCGCTCTTTCTTCGGTGCCGCAGCTTTTTCCCGTAAGCGTAAGTTCAAGCTCGCGCGAAACGGTAACGGCGTCGTCGAAAAACATCTCGTAAAAGTCGCCGAGTCTGTAAAACAGTATTTCGTTTTTATATTTCTCCTTTACCTCAAGGTACTGGAGCATCATTGGCGTATATGGCATTTGCGGCCTCCGGGTAAAAAATTATAAGTGTCTTTATTTTTGTTCAGTGACAGCCATGGCAGGTGCTGCAATTATGGGTACAGCCGTCGTCTCCGTCAAAGTCTCCGTCGCCTTCGCCGTATTTTCCCGAAAGGCTTTCGGGGCTTATATATGAGGTTATCGTCATATTTATCGCGGTCATGAGAAGATTGAGGTCTTCCTCGGCTTTATTATAGGCTTTCATATCGGGATCGTTTGTTATCTCGTTATAAAGCTCCTCCACTCTTACGGACACTGCGTCCACAAAGCCCTCGTCGCGCTCGCCGTCGTCCTTTTCCTTTTCAACATCGAGTATGCTTTTCTGAACCTTGAATTCGTCAAGCTTTACTTTAAGAGCTGCGTTTTCGCGGCACTTATCGCGCGTGGTGCAGAAATTCTTATATTCGTCGCTTGCGGCGAGTTCTTCGCCGAGCTTTCTTGCAAGATTTATTATTTCCATGTTTTTTCTCCTTAAAATATCATTCAGAAACCGCGTTTCCCGAAATGCACGACTCGCTGAAACCGGTTATTTTTACGTTTACAAACTTACCGTATATATTTTTATCCTCCGACTCGAATTTTACGAGCTTAAAGGACGAAGTTCTTCCGGTAAATAATCCCTTTTCGTTTTGCTTTGTTTCGCACAGCACGCGGACTGTCTTTCCGACAAAGCTTTGATTTATTTTGAGAACGTTCTCACGCTGAAGTCCCAAGAGTTCCGACATACGCTTTGTTTTTTGCTCATACGGCGTCGGATCTTCAAGCTTTGCCGCAGGCGTTCCCGGACGCGGAGAATATATAAAGGAAAATACGGCGTCAAAATTTACTTTTGAAACAAGCTTCAGCGTATTTTCAAATTCTTCGTCTGTTTCTGACGGGAAACCTACGATTATATCGGTGGTAAGCAGCATATCGGGTATGCTTTTAAGCTTTTCGGCAGTTTCAAGATACTTCTGCGCCGTATATTTACGGTTCATCGCTTTAAGCACCCTGTCGTCGCCCGATTGCAGAGGGAGATGAAAATGGCGCTCTATCTTAGGATTATCGCGTATAACGCGCACAAGTTCGTCGGACGCGTCCTTGGGGTGCGACGTCATAAACCGCAGAACAAAATCGCCGTCAAGGTTTGCTATTCTCTCAAGCAGTTCCGGGAACGTACACTTATCCTCTCCGTCAAGTCCCTTGCCGTAGGAATTTACGTTCTGACCGAGCAGCGTTATCTCCTTGCAGCCGTCTGAAACAAGCTCTTTTACTTCGGAAATTATATCGCCCGGCTTTCTGCTGCGTTCTCTGCCGCGCACATACGGCACGATACAGTAAGTGCAGAAATTATCGCAGCCGTACATTATCGAAACAAGCGCCTTTATGCTGCTTGAGCGCTGAGTCGGAACGCCCTCAACCACGCTTACATCCTGAGAATCGACATAGTACCTGCGTCTTTTGTTTACCATTACGTCGCAGAGTATTTCGGGAAGCCTGTGGAGCATATTTGTTCCGGCTACGAAATCGACGTAAGGGTATTTATGCTTTATATCCTCTATCCTGCTCTCCTGATTTACCATGCAGCCCCACAGACCTACAAGCAGATCGGGGTTTTTGTCTTTTAAGTGCTTTAGCTGCCCGGTTTTGGAGAGCGCTTTAAGCTCTGCGTGTTCTCTTACGGCGCAGGTATTGAAAATTATAAGGTCGGCGTCGTCCTGTAACGCCGTTTTCTCATAGCCGAGTTCCTTTGCCGAACCCATGATCTTTTCGCTGTCCGCCTCGTTTTGCTGACAGCCGAAAGTTACAACGCACACCTTTGGCTTTCCGCCCTTGTTGAGCGACATCTGCGACGTTATTGCGCGCACTCTGTCGGCGTACTTATCCTGATTTTTAATATCCGCCGTATTTTCGTTATTTGCGTTTATACTCATAAATGTGTTTTACCTTTGTTTACTCAGATGAATAAGGTCGTTCTTTGAAAACTTATATATTTTATCGCAGAACTGGCACGAAACCTCCGTGTCCTTATCCTCGTCTATCATGCTCTGAAGTTCGTTTTTGCCCATTGAAAGCAGTGCTCTCTCGACTTTATCGCGCGAACAGTAACACTTATACGAAACCTCGGATTCGTCGAAAATGTCGAATTCTATATCTCCGAGAATATTTGCGATATACTGTCCGTTTTCCTCTCCCGACGAAAACATTCTCGACACGGGAGGTATAAGCGGAAGTCTTTTTTCGATTTTTTCGATAAACGCCTCGTCCGCACCCGGCAAAAGCTGTATCATAAATCCGCCCGCGGACGCGCACATCTTATCCGTTCCCACAAGCACGCCAAGTGCGCAGACCGTCGGTATCTGCTCGCTTTCGGCAAAGTAATTGGTTATATCCTCCGCGATCTCTCCCGAAACTATCGGCACAAGCCCGACAAACGGCTGACCCTCTCCGGTATCTCTTACCACGCTTAACGTTCCTTTGCCGACAATTCCCGAAACGTCAAGCTTGCCATTTGAATTAAGCGGCAGATCCGCGCACGGGTTCTGGATAAAACCGCGTGTATTTCCGTAATAGTCGCTTACGGCAAGTATTTTTCCGGCAGAGCCGTTTCCGTTGAAAGTAAGCGTTACGCTGTCGGTCTTATCTTTAAGCATTACGCCTATCATGGACGCGGCTGTAAGCGTTCTTCCGAGCGCCGCGCTTGCAGTAGGTGCGGTGTGGTGTATTCTTATAGCCTCGTTTACGGTATTCTTTGAATTTATCATGATTATGCGCGCGTTTCCGTCTCTTGTCATCGCACGCGTTATAACGTCATATTTCATTTATTCTACTCCGCGCTGTTTTGCTTTTTTACTGCGGCAAAACACAGTCTTTCATCCTTATTTTCGTCGGCTTTGCCGAAACCGAAATCCGAAAACACTCCGGCTGTTTCAAATCCGCTTTCCGAAAGATATTTTCTTATCTGTTTTTCGGTATACATACGCTCTCTTACTTCTTCGTCATGGCGGCTGTACGTTCCGTCACCGTTTTCGATAAAGAAAGTCAGATAAAAGTCGCATATCCTATTCTTTTCGTTATAAAAATTCTGCCATGTACACACGACGCCTTCATCTTCAAGCACAAAGGCGTTATCGGAGTACACGTTCTCGAATTTATATTTTGAATTAATGTCAAACAAAAAAACTCCGCCGTTGTCGAGCACCGACGCCGCGCTTTCAAAACAAGCCTTTACGTCTTTGGGAGAGGTCAGGCAGTTAACGCTGTCAAGCAGGCAGATAACGCCCTGCGCCTTTACCGAGTCCGAAAAGCTTCTCATATCCTGATTGGCAAAAACAATATTGCGGCAGCCGTTATTTCTCGCCTTTGCGTCGGCAAGGCACAGCATTTCGTCCGAAAGGTCAGAGCAGGTGAGCGTATATCCTCTCTTTGAGAGTTCGACAGACATACTTCCAGTTCCGCAGGCTATTTCGTTTATATGCTTTACCTCGGTACAGGCGTATTTCTCAAAGCATTTTTCAAGAAAATCCGCCCATGCCTTATAGTCTATATCCGCGTTGAAAACGTCGTATACCTCCGACAGGTATTTTCCGTAGCTCTCATTTCTCATATTCTATCCTCGAAAGCGCTCTTGCGTATCCGTCGCTGCCGTATTTCAGACAGCGGTTAACGCGGCTTATGGTTGCGGTCGAAAGCCCGGTATCGTCCGCTATTTCGGTGTATTTTCTTCCTTCCGAAAGCATATGCGCCGCGGCAATTCTTTTTGCCATCTCGTTAATTTCCGCAACCGTGCAAAGATCCTCGAAAAAGTCGTAGCACTCCTCTATGCTCTCAAGCGAAAGCACCGCACGGAACAGGTTATTGACAAGCGGACTTTTCAGTTTCTCGTTCATTTTATCACCAAGACGCCTTGCGTCCCTTTCATTTTCTCATTATTATATTATTATAGCAAATTACTTTACAAAAGTAAAGTGTTTTAAGATTATTTTTTGGCACGGCTCAAAAAAGCCGCCCCTGTTAATAAAAACAAAAGCGGCAATTAAGATTATTGAATTATATTTTATTCTACAAAGCCGTACTTTTCAAAGAAAAGCGCCGTAAGATTTTCGTTTTTGAGTTTACAGCTTTCGGCAAGAAATTCTTTTGCCTTATCGGGTTCTCCGGTAAGGTCGAGAATAAGCGAATTGAGATAGAGATGCTGTGCGCGTCTTTGTCTTTTTGCGTCGTCTACAAAGCTTATAAAGAACGGCGTCGTGCAGAAATATCCGTTATCCGTGACCTTTTCCGTCTTTTCCCATTCGCGGCGGTACTTTGTTATTATTTTATCCGCGACAAGCGTATTTCCGAGATGCATAAGGCTCTTGGCTTTGAAATACGGCAGTTCCTTTAAGTTTATATTGCTGAAATATTCGACCTCGGTATTTGCGATGTATTCAAATATTTCATTTGCTTTGCTCTGGTTTCCGAGTTTTTCAAGGCAAAGCGCCTCATGATAACGCAAGGGTATCAGCTTGCAATGGTTCCATATTCCGGCGCCGAGTGTTTTGGGGAAGGTCTGTCCGGCTCTGAACATTTCGAGCGCGCCTTTACAGTCTCCGTTATCAAACTTCTGCTTTCCGAGCACCAGATGCGCAAAAATATACTCGTCCGCTATTGCGTGTTCTCCGCCCTCGCAGGGTATAAAGCGTCTGCTTTGCAGCACTTCTAAAGCCTTTTCGGGTCTGAACATCTGATTGTAAGCCTTTGAAAGCTCAACAAAATAATCGTCGCGGTCAAACGGGTGGGTTTCGAGAAATTCCGCTTTGATTTCGGGCGCTGTTGTGAGCATATCCATAAGCACGGCGGTTTCATATTTGAGCTGTGCGCTGTCTTTGTCGGTATCGCACGCCTTTTTCATAAGCGCAAGCGCCTCGTCTCTCTTTCCGAGATGGCTGAAGTATGCAACGGCAAGGTTTCTCAGCGAAATTACATCATCGCACTGTTCCCAGAGGCTTGCCGCGTCGGAATAATGTTTTTTGCCGTACAAAAGACAGCCGAGAAGCATTTTTGCGTGCGCCGTATTTTTCTTCTTTACAGCAAATTCAAGTGCGCAGCGCTCGATTGCAAGCGACGGATAAAAATGCCCGGTCTTTGCGTTTTTTGCAAGTTCAAGGTCGTCATCAAACTCTTTTCCGCACAGATTTTTGAAGTAGGCGCGAAGATAATAAAGCATTGACGTCGCGCTATTCTTTTTATGCTTTTCAATTTCGCAAAGCAGCATTACGGCGTCACCGTAAAGTCCGCAGGAATCAAGCGTTTCAAGCAGAACAAGGCTTGTGCGGAAGGGATCGCTGTCAAGAATATCGCAGAAATCCCCGGTTTTCGCGGCAAATCTCATAAGGTGGTCGAGCGGATCGGACTTCAGGCTTTCGGAAACAAAGCCGTCCGTATCTTTTCCGAGCTTTTTTGCGGCAGTCACAAGCACGAACATCGCTTCTCTGTTATCTGTACCGTATTTTAGCGCATTGGACGCGTGTTCGTATGCTTTTTTATAGTCGGAATTTCTTATATCAAGCATTGAAATTCTCGTCATTGCCTTTGAAACGCTGTCCGCGCACCAAGCAGCTTTATAATAGAAATCGTATGCCTCTTTGTATCTGCAAAGAGCCTCCAGGATCTGAGCGTAAACATAGTACGCCTCTCCGCTCTTATGGCGCGTATTGAAAAGACTCAGATTTTTTATGGCTTTCTCTGCGTATTCAAGCGCGTTTTCGTAATTCAAATGCAGATATTCAAATCTTGCAAGTTCTATAAGCGACGGGATGTGATTTATGTCGCGTTCGAGAGCCTTTTTCCAGTATACGTCGGGGCTTACCGCAGGATCGCGGTACTGGTTTACATGAACGCCTGCAAGATAAAGCTGTTCGGCGCTGTCCATAGACGCAGCCTCCGGCATATCCGTAATTGTTTCGGGGCACTTGAATTTATCGTGCCTACGGAAAGTATAGGACGCGATTACTTCTCCGTTCCCGTCTTTTATCTCGGCTGTAACACCCTCAGGCACATTGCCGGCGTCAAAATCAAGGCATTTATCGGGAGTAAGCGTGCGGTGCGTTTCAAAATACGTTTTTTCACCGTCGTACAGCGTAATTTTCACGTTGCCGAACGTCTTTGTAGACTGAACATACAGTTTCTCTTCTTTACGGTCAAGTCTGAAAGCCGCGTCAAGGTTTGCAAAGTTTGGAGAGCCGACTTTCGACACGGGATACCAGTATTCAGAAAAGCACTTTGTTTCGTATGCGTCAAGCCACGAAAAATTCGGCTGATTATCCGAATACGAGCCTGCCATAAGCTCGGCGTACTGTCCGTCGGTATCGGTAAGCGCGTTTTCCCAGCACTTTGAAAGGTCGCCGTATCCCCATGTGAACATTTTCTTTCCGGGCGAAATATTATGGTCGCCTATATGCACGACTCCGCACTCTTTGGCGTAATCGTAGCCTCCGAAAAAGTCATAGTCCGACGCGCACGCAAAGTAGCTTGTAGCATTGACGGTGTTTTTGTGCCACGATATGTCACGCGGCTCTTTCATGGGTATTCCGTTATAAACCGTTTCGCCTGCCGTCGGGTACGGCATACGCGACTTCAGATAGTGGAAGTTGACATATGTAACGTCCTCGGGAAAGAAAATGCGGTATTTTTCATGCACAGGCACCGCGGCATTCTCCCACCACAGAAATGAACGCGGCGTATTTGTGCGGTTATACAGTCTTACCGCGGTTTCAAAGCGCTTTTCGCCGGGACGAAGAATTATACTTACCATGCCTTTCATACCGTCGGTAGGATCGTACTCGGAAAGGCGGCACACGGCGCTTCCGTCCGGCAGTGTTTCGGTCTTATAATCGCAGGGCATAAATCCCGACGCTCTGTGATGAAAGGGCCAGTTGAATTCCACGCCGCCCGATATCCACGAGCCGAGCGCTCCTATAAGCGCGGGCTTTATTACGTGCTGCTTATAGAAAAAGTCATATCCCGTTGTCTTGTCGAGCGCGGAATATATGCGTCCGCCTATTTCCGGCAGAATTTCTATTTTAAGATATTCGTTTTCGAGTACAACAACGTCGTATTCCTTATCTGTCTTTTCTTTACGGTTTACGGCAAGCACGACTTTATTGGGATACGGATTTCCGCTTGTTCTCTGATGAACCCTGTTTTCGGCAAACATCGGAAGTTCCTCGGCGGCAGGTTCCGGGTATGTCGGTATTACGGTTTTAACCACGCTTATTTTTACGGTTTCCACAAAATCAGTCCTTTACTTTTTGATAGAAACAGTGTACAATAATAAAGGTGCGGCGTATAGATACAAACCGACTGATTTTTTAAGATTTCCGACTGAGGTGAGTATATGGAAAATCTTTTTCTTCCCGAAAAAATAAACTGCGGATATTTTGACTGCTCCGAGTTCGGCACGCTGAAAATATCTCCCGAACGCATATGCACGGGGTTTGAGATAGAATATTACATTGAGGACGGACTTTTTACGTATCTTGACAAAAAAGAGATACCCGTAAAGAAGGACCACATTCTTATCGCGCGTCCTGGTCAGAAAAGAAACAGTCTGCTGCCGTTCAAAACCATGTTTCTGAAATTTGAGTGCGGCGGTCTTATTGCGCAAAGGCTTTCGTCGCTTCCCGAATACTTTTTTTCTCTGCACGGCGGCAGCATTAAGGAAAAGTTAAAAAAACTCATACTTTTAAGCGAACAGGACACCGACAAAATATATTACGGCGGTCTGTTTCTCATGATCTTAAGCGAAATTGCGGACGACGCCGAACACGTAAAACGCGGTACGAATTTCAGCTACCCCGTAATGGAAAAAGCGAAGATATATATAGAGCAGAATTACCGCGGGCACATTTCGTCAGCCGACATGGCAAAACACGTATCAATGAGCGAATCGCGATTCCGGTTTGTTTTCAAAAAAGCGTTCGGCATCACGGCGCACGAGTATCTTGTGACGGTAAGAATAAACGCGGCAAAGCAAATGCTCTGGTCAACGCGCTACGGCATGACGGAAATTGCGGAAAGCTGCGGTTTCGGCTGTCAGCAGTATTTTACCGACTGTTTCAAACGCGCCGTCGGAATGTCGCCCATGAAATACCGGCATATGTGCGCCGAAAAATACAACGGAAGTATTTGAAACACATTGACATACGCGCCGTAAAGTGCTATAATTCCAAAACACGGTACAATTTCAGGAGAGAGTGTAAAGACTATGGAAAAAATATTTGAAAATGCAAAGTGGATTGCCGCGAAAGGCTGTGACGAAAACACCGTACACGGATTTTTCACATACAAAGCGGATTTTGACATACCGCTTTGCGAAAACGTGCTTTTATACATAAGCGCGTTCACGACATATTCGGTCACGGTAAACGGCATTTTTGCCGACTGCGGTCAGTATGAGGACTACGATTCACGGCCGTTTTACGACGTGCTCGACATAACCGAGCTTTGCAAAAACGGAAAAAACACCCTTGAAATAGGTCACTACGTCTGCGGCGAGAATTTTTCGACGCGCTCGAAGGGCGTTCCCGGCATTATATTTACGCTGACGCAAAACAAAAAGGAAATTCTTTGCAGCGGCGCGGACATACTTTCATCACGTGCTTTCGGATTTCTTGACAAAAAGGAAAAGCTGTCAAATCAGTTAGGGTTCAATGCCGAATACGACGAAACGTCGGAGTCTTATGAGGTCTGCCGGAGTATTGAGGTTGAAAAAATCCGAAACTTTGCAATGCGTCCCATAAAAAAGCTGAAAATAGGCGCGCCGCATACAGGAAAGCTTACGGCAAAAGGCGTATTTTCCGACAGTATCAAAGGTGCGCCCAAAGCCGACAGAATGTACGCGGCTTTTCTTTCCTCGCGCGATGACAGTTTTATAAAACGCACCGAAAACGGCTTCAAAGCCGAACTGTCTGAAAACGACAATGCCGACGGCTGTTATTTTATCTTTGACCTCGGCGGTGAGAGTGCGGGATTTTTGGATCTGTGCATAAACGTTCCCGGAAAAGCCGAAATTCTCATAGGCTACGGCGAGCACTGCGACGATATGAGAGTGAGAAGCAAGCTCGGTTCGAGAAACTTCTGTTTCAGATACGTTGCAAAACCCGGACTTAACGAATTTTTCTATCCGTATCAGAGAATAGGTCTCAGATTTTTGCAGGTACATGTCTATTCCCGTTCGGCGGAAATTATCCGCGCCGGCATAAGACCGTCGGACTATCCTCTGAACATTCTGCCCTGCCCCGTTACGGACGGACTACACAAGATGATATATAACACCGGAGTAAAAACGCTCAGGCTTTGTATGCACGAGCACTACGAGGACTGCCCGTGGCGCGAACAGGCGCTGTATGCTATGGACAGCCGCGTTCAGATGTTATGCGGATATTATGCTTTCGGAGAATTTGAATTCGCAAAGGCGGCTCTTGTGCTGATGTCACATTCATACAGAGAAAGCGATGGTCTGCTTGAGCTTTGTTCTCCGGGGCGCGAACCCATTACCATTCCGAGCTTTACCGCGGTTTTCCTGCGTCAGGTATATGAATATATGCTGTATTCCGGCGACAGGAATTTTGAACACGAATTTGTGTGCGTACTCGAAAAGATTGCCGACGGATTTATAAGCCGCATTGACGAAAACGGGCTTATTCCGCTTTATACAGGAAACGACCACTGGAATTTCTACGAGTGGCAGAACGGTCTTGAAGGACACGAACGCTACGGCAATGATGAAAAGCTGTACGAAGCGCCGTTATGCGCCTTTGTGAGCGACGCGCTCATGTGCTGTTCAAAAATTTTCGGCTGTATCGGAATTGACGGCGGCAAATACCAAAACGCCGCAAAAAAGCTTGCCGAAAACACGCACAAGTCATTCTTTGACGAAAACAGCGGCGCTTACATAACAAGGCTCGGTGACAAAAAGGCTATGCACGTACTTACTCAGTCGCTTATGCTGTACTGCGGCGCGGTTCCGGAAAATCTCGAAAAAGCTGTAATAAAATCCATGACAAGCCCTGAGCTGCTTTCGGATTCGTTAAGCATGACTATCTTCAGATACGAGGTGTTACTGAAAACCCAAAACGGAAAGAATACCGTGCTTGATGAAATTGAAAAGCGCTGGGGAAACATGATAAAGCGCGGCGCGGACACATTCTGGGAAACCGACAAGGGTGCGGACGACTTTTCAAAGGCAGGAAGCCTGTGTCACGGATGGTCGGCGGTTCCGGTATACATTTTCGGCAAATACTTTGCGGACGACATTTACAAAAACAACACTTTATAAAACAAAAGAGCGGACATACTCTGATATGCCCGCTTTATTTATACTGTTTTTTCTTTATCTGAATCTGAACACTATTTTCTGGACGTCGTCGTCAAAAAGATTTTCACGCGTCACCGTCGTAACGTCGGTATAAAGCTCTTTTTCCTCTCCGAAAGAAGCAGGATTTCCGCTCACAAGCTCGTTTGCAGCCTTTACGCCGAGATAGCCTATCGAAAACGGATTCTGCGCTATAAGGGCGTTTATCGTGCCGTTCTCCACCATTTCGACGCAGAGTACATTCGTATCAAACCCGATACCCTTGACTTTTCCCGAAAGTCCGAGCTGGCTTATTGCGTTTCCGACGCCGAGTGTAGTCCACTCGTTAAAGCCTACAAGCACGTTTATTTCCGGGTGCTGATACATAAGCGACAATGCTCCTGCCGTCGCACTCATTGTATTGCTGCTGACATTGACAACGCCCGAAATTTCGGCATTTGCATATTGGGAAATATAATCTCGGAAACCGTTTTCGCGGTCTCTGCCGTTTTGCGTGCTCTCATATACGTTTACAATTCCGATATTGATCTTTACCTCGCCGGAAAATCCTTCAAGCGCGGTCTTTGCGGCGCTCTGCCCTGCCTTATAATTATCGGTTCCGATAAAAAGATTCACAAGGTCAGAATCTACGGAGCTGTCTATCGTCACGACCTTTATTCCGTTTCTCACGGCTTCATTTACAAGTTCCGACGACTTATCATAGCTTATTGCAGACAGCACTATTGCGTCGGCTTTTCTGTCAATCGCGTCGCGGATAAGCTTATTCTGGGAATAATAGTCCTCCTCGTTTACGGCGCCTTCAAAAGTGACCGAAACGTTAAGCTCGGTTGCGGCGCTGTTTACGCCGTCCTGGACGTTATGCCAGAAATCCGAGTCCACCGCCTTGACTATTACGGCTATGTCTGTTTTATTCTCGCGCATTTCTTTTCCGCACGAACAAAGCAAGGCGCACACGGCGGCAAATGCGAGAAATACGGCAAATATTTTCTTAAGCATCGCTCTCAGGCTCCTTTGTTATTTTGGGTATGCGGACAGTGACAACAGTTCCGACGTCAAGCTCGCTCTCTATTGAAATACCGTATTTTCTGCCGAAATATATTGCAAGTCTGTCGTTTACGTTCTTCACGCCTATACCGCTTGAGTCGCTCTTTTCCTTCTGAAGCACCTTTTTGCACTGTTCCTCGGTCATTCCTATTCCGTTATCGCTTACTGTGATAAGTATATCGTCCTCACAGTCGGGAGCCTGTTTTACGGCGATCTTTATTTCACCCTCGTCTACGGTTCTGTCAATTCCGTGATATATTGCGTTCTCTATAAGCGGCTGGACCGTTATCTTATTGCAGAGATAGCTTTCAAGCCCGCTGTCAACGTCAAAGCTGTAAGAAAACTGATTGCTGTATCTGAAGCTCTGTATGACAAGATAGCTTCTTGCGTGCTCCATTTCCTCTTTTATCGTGATAAACTCCCTGCCGCGGCTTATGCTTATTCTGAAAAGCCTTGCAAGTGCGCCGACCATTTTGACAGCGCTTTCGGTATCTCCGTTTTCGCACGTCCACTGAATGGAATCGAGAGTATTATACAGAAAATGCGGATTTATCTGTGCCTGCAAAGCTTTAAGCTCGGTCTTTCGCAGTGCCGTCTGATCGCGCTTTACGCGTTCCACAAGCTGTTTTATGCGCAGCGACATATGCGAAAACGATTCATACAGCTCTTTGAACTCCGCGACGTTTGTCTTATCGCCGTTATACTCGAAATACTTTGCGCTTTTTTCAAATTTTCTCATCGCCGAAACCAGCGACTTAACCGGTGCGTTTACAAGTCTTGAAAAAAGAAACAGCGTAACCGCAGAAACTGCGGCGCAGCATATTACCGCAATAAGTACGGCGTTCAGTACCTGCGTTCTTCTTTCAACGGCAAGCTCGTCGGTATAGTTTACGCCGACAACTCTCCAGAGTCCGTCGGAGGTCGTTTTAAGCGTATATATGACGTTATTTCCGGTGTGAACGCCGTCGGAAAATTCCGACACCTGCTTTGCGTTTTCATCTTTAAGTCCTGCGTATATAAGCTGCTGCTGCGGGTGGTACACTATATTGCCGTATCTGTCCGTGACATAGCAGTATCCGTGGCGTCCGACGCCGACGTTATCAATATACTTTGCAATTTCATAAAAGCGGAAGTCCATTGCAAGATAAACGCTTTTTCCGAAAAGCTCACTGTCGGCTGCCGAGCCTATCGTAACCACCCACGGGTATTTATTTTCAAACAGCACCTGAACGTGGGGCTTTGAAACAGCATAATCGGCACTCTCAAACAAAGCCTTATCAAAGGAAAGATCCCGCAACCTGTTATCTTTGAGCTTTAGTCCGCCGCTTGCGCTGAGAAGAAGATTTCCGTCGGTATCATATACCATGACCGAATATATATCATTTTCAAGCTTACAGAAAACCGACATTTTCTGCGAAAATTCTTCGGCGCTCTCACATTCCGACATGACGGCGCGCATATTATCTATCTTGCTTTTAAGAGAATCAAGATAATTGCTGACCGAAAGAGCAGTCTGGTTTACGGTCTGTTCGGAATTTACCATGGCGTCGCGTATAAGAGCACGGCTGTAAACCCGCATATGGAAAACTATACAGCCCGTAACGGCAACCGCGGTTGCGATAAGTATGAGCGCTACGGTAAGTCCCGAAAGATGGACATAAAAGCGTGCGCGTTTTTTCTTCATTGCTCCTCACCTCTGGCTACGGCTCTGACCTTATTGGGAGAATCTCCGTAGAATTTTTTGAAACAATAGCTGAAATAATGCTGATCGCTGTAACCGCACTTTTCCGAAATTTCAAGCACCTTCATGGACGAGCACACAAGCATATCGTATGCCGCTTTCATGCGCTTTTCGGTAAGCAGCGTTATGAAATTCTTTTTCTTTTCCTTTTTTATGAGCGCGCTCAGATAATTGGGGCTTACGGCAAGTTCGGAGCTTACTCCGGTAAGCGAAAGCTCCTCGTCCGAAAAGCGCTCGTCTATTATCTGCACCACTCTGTCGCAAAGCACCTGCGAATCGCGTTTCTGCGACTGTTCTATTATCTTTTTTGCATCGCGGCAGAACTCCGTAAGCTCGTCTCTCATTCCGCTCTGGCTGCTGTACGAGGTTATACGAGAAAAAATGGGGTTTTTTGCGACAAGTCCCGAAAGCTCCGACTTATCCGACGCGTTGCTCACTACTCTGCAAACCGTCGCTATTATCTGCACCACAAGCAGATTTGCGTTCTCGGGCGTATTATTCTCATACATATCGTTTATAAATTCGCCGAGTTCGTCCGCGTCTCCGACTTTTAGCAGCTGTTCTATTTTAAGCACAGATTTCTCAACGTACTCAAATTCAACCTCTCCGTCGCGTTCCTTATCTTCGATATATCTTATATGACCTACGCCGTCAGAGGTATAACGTCTTGCGGTGACTGCTTCAAAGTAAGCAGTCGGACAGTGCGAAAGCTCATAGAACTGACGGCTTATTCCGACGGTACATTCTTCGTCCATTACGCGCTTTGACGTCTGCACAAGTTCAAGCAGCGCAAGCTCCAGAACATTCTGCGGTATATCCGTTTCTTCAAAGACGGCAAGCGTCACGGCTCTGCCGTAGGTTATGAAAGTAACAGCCTTCTTCAGATACCGTCCGAGAATTTTATCAATAAACGCGGCGTGTTCGTCGCTTACCGAGTTTCTGCCGTCCTTTTTGAATTTTGAAACAAGAACGCAGAATTTATTGCGTTTATTTTCGTCGGTTATTCCGAGCTCCGCGGCGGTAGCTTTCAGTTTTTCATCATCACCCGACTGCTGCTCCGAGCCGCCGAACATAAGCGGCTGCAAAAATTCTATGACGGTAAGCCTGTTTAAGCGTTCGGAATCCGTCTGCGCGGTCTTGCCCGAAATGCCGCCGAGTCTTTCCTCCATACGCCTGTGAATATCGAAAAGCTGCTCCGAAAGTTCCGAGGACGAAATGGGCTTTAGCAGATAGCTTATAATATTATAATTTATCGCGGTTCTTGCATATTCAAAACTGTCATATCCGCTTAAAATAACTATCTGGGTTGCCGGACGGAGTTCTCTTACTTTTGCGGCAAGTTCAAGTCCCGAAATAAGCGGCATTTTTATATCGGTAAATATAAGATCGGGTTCGAGCTGTTCGACTTTATCGAGAGCTTCCGCTCCGTTTTCGGCTTGTCCTATTACTTCAAAGCCCGCTTTTTCCCACTCTACTCTCTCTATAAGAGCGCGTCTCTGATTTATTTCATCTTCTACCACAAGAACCGTATATTTCAAAGCCGGCACCTCCGGAAATTTAATGTTTATATTAATTATAACGTCAATATGTCGCACTTTTAATAACGGCGTGGCAACAGTTTGTAAACAAAATGCACAAAAAAGCGGTCCGCACGAAACGAAACCGCTTTAATATTCAGTTATTCTTTATCCAGCCCGCGTAAAGCGTCATGCTTTGGGTTACGGTATCTGAACTCATATCCCACTCGTTTGTGCAACTCCTGTCGGTATACCAGCCGTCAAAGGTATATCCCTCTTTGACCGGTTCTTCGGGTTTTGCAACAAGCTCTGAATGATACGCCTTTACGCTCTGGACATACGAGCCGCCGTCGGTATCGAATTTTACGGTAAATCCGTTATGCGACACAAGAAACAGCGTCACGGCTATGAGGATTGCGATAAGCGCCGCGATAAGTATATTCGCCGTCCTCACCGACATTTTGACTTTTGAATACAGACCGCCGTTATTTTTCGGTTTTACCGGGTTATTCTCTCCCGAATTTACCGTTCCCGTGTTTTCTCTGCCGTTATCCATACGTCCGACTCCCGTCTTTTATTTGAAATTACTTGCGTGCAAGGTACTTACGCATATCTATTGCGCACGCGATGAGGATTATAAGACCCTTTATTATGTAGAGCATATTTGCGTCTACCGAAAGGAAGTTAAGTCCTGCGAAAATGATCTGAAGAAGAAGTACGCCTATTACTATACCGCTTATCTTACCGGTACCGCCGACAAACGATACGCCGCCGATTACGCACGCCGCGATTGCGTCGCTTTCGTAGTTAAGACCGGTGTTTGCCGAGCAGGACGCGATTCTTGCGCCTTCGATAAAGCCTGTTATACCGTACATTACGCCGGCAAGCACGAATACCATTACTATCGTCCAGAAAACATTTACGCCGGATACGTTTGCAGCCTCTTCGTTTGAACCTACCGCGAACATATTTTTGCCGAACTTTGTCTTATTCCAGATCACCCACATAACCGCTGTGAGTATTACGGCATAAAGCACGTACTTTGGTACGGATACGTTGCCTATCTTGAAAAGCGTGCCCTTGATGAAGTCTGTATAGGACGAATCGAGTCCGGAAAGTGTCTGACCGTTATTTGTGCCTATCATAAGGTACATAAGAATGATACCGAAGGTGATAAGCTGTGTCGAAAGGGTTACGATAAAGGGGTGAAGCTTGAATTTTGCAACGAAAAATCCGTTTACAAATCCTATTATCGCGCCGACTGCTATTACTATTATAAATACCAGCCACAAAGGCATAACGCCGAGGTTCGGGAACATCTTTGTGGGGTACGACGCTATCTGCAGAAGAGATGCTGCGATACAAGCGGTAAGTCCGACTGCACGGCCTGCGGATATATCTGTACCGGTAAGCACTATCGCGCCGCCTATACCGAGAGCTATCGGAAGCTTTGCCGCCGTAAGCGAGATTATATTGACTATCGACGAAACCGAAAGGAACGCCGGCACTTTTACGGCTATAAAGATTATTGCCGCAAAGATTATGATGTACATTGCGTTATTGAAAAGCAGATCGCTTATTCTTCTGCGCTTATCTTCCTTGGAAAGCGACTTGAATTCGTCGATCTTTGCGCTTATTCCGCGCGTGTTTTTTACCTGAATTTCTGACATTTATTTTTCCCCCGATTCTATTGTTTTTATACGCGCACTGTTTAAGCGTATTTTGCCGCGAGCGTCATTATCTGTTCCTGGGTCGCGGTCTTTGCGTCAACCTCGCCCGAAAGTCTGCCGCCGGACATTACGAGTATTCTGTCGCACACGCCGAGAAGCTCCGGCATTTCGGACGATACCATAATTACCGTCTTTCCCTTATTTGCAAGGTCGATTATAAGCTGATATATTTCGTACTTTGCGCCTACGTCTATACCGCGCGTAGGTTCGTCAAGCAGCAGTACCGTAGGCTCTGTGAGAAGCCAGCGTCCGAGAATGACTTTCTGCTGGTTTCCTCCCGAAAGAGAACGTATCTTGGTCTCCTGATTCGGAGTCTTTACACGCATTGACTTTATGCACCAGTCGGTCGCCTCTTTCATCTTTTTCTTACTCAGAAAAGGTCCGGCTTTATAGTTCTTAAGGCTTGATATCGTCGTATTCTCGCGGATATTCAGTATTCCGAAGATACCGGTCGCGCGGCGTTCCTCGGTAAGAAGTGCAAATCCGTTCTTTATGGATTCCTTTGCGTTTCTGTTCTTTATGGTCTTTCCGTCAAGCTTTATTGTACCGCTTCTTCTTGTAGCGGTTCCGAATATATTTTCAAGAAGCTCGGTTCTTCCCGAACCGTCAAGTCCGGCAACGCCGATTATTTCGCCTTTTCTTGCCGTGAACGAAACGTCACGCAGCTTTGAATACTCAGCCGTCAGATTTTCGACGGACATGAGCACGTCGCCTATCTTATTGGTCTTTGGCGGATATATATTTGTAAGCTCTCTGCCTACCATGAGCTTTATAATTTCGTCCGTGGTAAGCTCTGACGCCGGTCTTGTGGCTATCCACTTGCCGTCGCGCATTATTGTTACTTCATCTGATATGCGAAGTATCTCCGCCATTTTATGTGAAATATATATTATTGCGCAGCCTCTTGATTTAAGCATTTCTATTATCTTGAAGAGGTGCTCTACTTCTTCCTCGGTAAGCGAGGAGGTAGGTTCGTCAAAGACTATTACCTTTGAATTATAGGACACTGCCTTTGCAATCTCTACCATTTGTCTCTGAGAAACAGGCATTTTGCTCATGACGGTTTTGGGATCGACGTTTATTTCAAGTTGCTTGAATATCTCTTTTGTGGCATTGTACATCTTCTTTTCGCTGGTTATCGGCACGCCTTTTGCGACCGTCGGAAAACGTCCGAGCCACATATTGTCCATTACGTTGCGTTTGAGTGCCTGGTTAAGCTCCTGATGCACCATCGCAACCCCGTTTTCAAGCGCTTCCTTGGAATTTGCAAAATTGATTTCTTTTCCGTCGAGGTATATCTTTCCGCCGTCTTTGCTGTAAACGCCGAAAAGACATTTCATGAGAGTGGATTTTCCCGCGCCGTTTTCGCCCATAAGCGCATGAACGGTTCCGGCTTTGACGTTGAGCGTTACGCCGTCGAGTGCCTTTACTCCGGGAAAGGTCTTTTCGATGTTCTCCATTCGTAAGAGAACCTGCTCTTTGTTATTTGTATTATTGCTCATAAGAACCTGTCCTTTTTTACTTTTAACTGTATTGCCGCAAAACGCGGCGGCGGAAAGAACCTTTACATTCAATCCGTATTTATACCGCGTTTTGCGTTTTCGGTTTAATTATTCGCCGATGTAAGTTGCGTAAGGAATGTTTACACGCCATGTGCCTACGAGAGAGTCGGAATCGAGTCCGCCGAGCGCATCCTTACCGTTGATGTAGTTGTTTGCTATTGTGTTGATGGCGCCTGCCATACCGTCTGCGTCCTGCTTGATGGTACCTACCATGGTGCCTGCGCCGATCGCAGCCTTTGCAGCGTCTGTTGCGTCTACGCCGAATACGGGGATAGTCTTGCCGCTGCCGGTGTTATAGCCTGCGTTCTGAAGTCCGGAAATTGCTCCGAGCGCCATTTCGTCGTTATTTGCGATTACAAGCTCTACCATGTTATTGTTTGCTTCGCTGTACTGAGCGAGGATAGTGCTCATATAATCGTTTGCTGCCTGAGACGACCATGTGCCGTTCTGGTCAACGAGGTACTTGTTGGAGTTGTTTGCGTCGTAGAATTCGATTTCGGGCTTGCCTGCTGCGGTGAGTACCTTGTTGCAGTCCTCAACGCCGTACTGTGTACGTGCAATGGCTTCCATGTTGCCTTCCTGTCCCTTGAACATTACGTAGCTTATCTTGCCGTCGCCGTTAAGGTCGAGAGCGTCATAGTTTGCAAGCACATATTCGCCGATCATTTCGCCCTGCATATGTCCTGCCATTTCGTAGTCGGTACCTACGAATACGCACTTGTCATAGCTGCTTACTACGCTTTCGTCTACCGAACGGTTAAAGAAGATAACGGGAATGTCCTTTTCCTTAGCCATGTCGATAATGTTCTGAGCCGCGTCGTTTGAACCGGTATCAACTACGTTTACAATGAGCATCTTTGCGCCCTTTGCTATTGCGGTTGTTATCTGTTCGGTCTGGGTTGTCTGGTTGCCGTTTGCGTCGTAGTCGTTGTACTTTGCTCCGGCGTCGGAAAGAAGCTTATCCATTGCCGAACGAACGCTTGAGATGTAAGTATCGCTGAAGGTGTAGTAGAAAACGGAAATTTCTCCGTCGTCCTTTTTGGTGTCTCCGCCGTTTGAACATGCTGCAAGACTGAGCACGCACATAATTGAGAGAATGACTGCAAGTAACTTTTTCATTTTAAAGTTCCTCCTTAAATATTTCCGACCTCTTGTCGTTGTCTATATTATAGGATATGACGGCAAAGATTTGAATAGAGATTTTTATTCAGAATGTATAATTTTTTATTGATTTTAATTGTAAAAATGTGTAAATTATGCATGATGTCCAAAAACATTCGTGTTTCATTGTGCAACATTACCCGTCGGAACAGTTTTTTTCGTAAAAGTACAAAAAAACTGCCGGCACAGACGTAACCGACAGTAAAAAATCATAACTTATTGCGTACAAAACACGTGAATATGTACAAAAAAGTATTTTTTAAGCAACATCAAAGGGTTTTATGAGGTACAATCCCATTTTATAAAGCAAAGACAGAACATCGGGCAGAAATTCGTCCGGAATACGGTCATATACAAACTCATACGTAAAATCTCCGCCGTATTTGCTGTCCGAGAGTATTTTCACGCACTCTTCAAGCTCAAGCTGTCCGAGAAACGGAAACAGGTGCAGATCCTTGCCGTAATAGTTATCATGAATATGGGTTGAAATAATGCGGTCTGCAAAGCTGCGGATATTTGCAAGATAGTTTTTATCGTCCGCAACCTTTGCGTGTCCTGTGTCGAGGCATATTCCTGCATTTTCTTTCGGAAACATATCCGCAAGCTTTAAAAGCTCATCGGGCGTCGAGCAGTATCTCGGAACTCCCATATCGGGGAACACATTTTCAAACGCGATCTTCATGCCGTACTGCGCAAGCTTTTCGACAGCCGGAGAAAACAGGCGGTAATTGAATTCAAGCACAGCTTTTTCGGAATATTCCATACCCGAAAAGTCAAATTCATCTCCGTGAACCACAAGGATTTCGGAACCGAGTATATG
>CAKSEL010000010.1 GCA_934446675.1 uncultured Eubacteriales bacterium | reverse complement strand
GCCTCTGTAGCTCAGTTGGTAGAGCAGGGGACTGAAAATCCCCGTGTCATTGGTTCAATTCCGATCGGAGGCACCACTTAATGCGGATTTAGCTCATTTGGTAGAGCGCGACCTTGCCAAGGTCGAGGTGGCGGGTTCGAGCCCCGTAATCCGCTCCATACGGGAGTTTAGCTCAGCTGGGAGAGCATCTGCCTTACAAGCAGAGGGTCAGCGGTTCGAACCCGTTAACTCCCACCACCCGTACTGCGGACAAGCGGTACTTACAATTTATTTTCTAACCACGGCTCGGTAGTTCAGCTGGTTAGAACGCCAGCCTGTCACGCTGGAGGTCATGGGTTCGAGCCCCATTCGAGTCGCCAAAACGGTGTACGGTTTTCCGAAGCACCGCATATTGCTTGCATATGTCGTATTTCGGTATATCAGGCTCATGCTTCTATAGCTCAGTTGGTAGAGCGCATCCTTGGTAAGGATGAGGTCGCCGGTCCGACTCCGGCTAGAAGCTCCATTTTTTCCTCATCCAGTAGGGTGGGGATTTTTTATTGCGGCGGCGCCTGATTGGTTGAGTGGTGACTATTTTGGGCTGAGTGTAACTTCTTTTGCAAAAAGATAACTTGCTGCCATGTGCAACTCTATGCTGACGCTTTTCTGTAAAGAAAAGCGTCAGTACAAAGTCGCACTTTGAAGAATATAACCCGTTTCAGCCAAACACAACCACCCCCAAAAGGTTATTTGTCCCGGCACCTGTTCAGCCGCGTGTTTTCAATAATCATAATAATAAACAAAACAAGTAAAAACAGCGGGAAGATCCATGTTCCTATAACCTGCGCTATAAGCCCGAATAACGGCGGTATAAGCATTATTCCGATGGACGCCGTAGCCATCTGTATGCCCATAACGGACTGCGAAATGCCGCGCCCGAAATTGTCAGGCGTAAGATGTACAAGATTGGGATATAACGGACCGTTGCCCAAGCCTACAAGAAATAGTCCCAGCGCCGCAAAAACGTATGATAACGGCAGGAATAAAAGTATGATCGCAAGTAAAACTATGCACTGACCGAGAATTATTATACGCCGGCTCGAAAGCTTTGCCGCAATAATTCCGGACAGAAAACGCCCGATCGTAATTCCGAGATAGTAAAACGTTATCGTCGCCGCGGCTCTTTGCGCACTCATGCCTTTGGCAAGTACAAGAAACGTGCTTCCCCATGTTCCGCAGGTATATTCTATTCCGCAGGACGTCATAAATACCGCGCACGCCATTCGCACCTTCGGCATTTTTAACATCTGCCATATGCCGAGAGTTTTTATCTCCTCCCCGCTCTTCTCCTCAGTCTCGCTGTGACTGACTTTCGCCCATACCGGAAGCGCTAAAAAAGTTATAATCGTAATTACAACCTGAAGCACCGTCGCATATGCATATCCTCCGCGCCAGTTCTGACCTTTCAGCGCAAGCGACATAAGATACGGACTAAGCGAAACGCCGACGCCGTAAAAACAGTGCAGAAAGTTCATGTGCGTCGCTTTGTAATTGAGCGCAATGTAGTTGTTGAGCGCCGCGTCAATAGCTCCTGCGCCGAATCCCAAAGGCACCGTGCATAAGCACACTATAAAAAAGTTCGGCGCAAGCGCCGTGCCTAAAAGTCCGACTGCCGTCATAGCCGTGCTTACGGCTGTGGTTAACGGTGTTCCGAAACGCTTTACGATCTGCGCACTGTAAAGGCTTATAATCATTGTAAAAGCAAAGGTCAAAATAGTTACGGCGTTCGCAGCCGAAAGCGGAAGCCCGAATTCAGTGTATACCGCAGGCCATGCCGCACCGAACAGTGAGTCAGGAATTCCTAACCCTATATATGTTATGTATATTACCGCAAGCAGCAGCGCTGACATTCAATCACCCCGTAAATCATGTATCTCTGCGTTTTCAACGGATTTTTCCGCACAGATGTATATAATGTAATCCTTGTATTGTATGCGTGAAAAGCAAAGCCCGGCACAATCCGTATCTGCACGCGAAATGCCGCGAAGCCCTGCACCCGTGTACTTTACGTATGCCTCTTTTTTTACCCATATCTCAAGAAACGCGGCATTGCGGTCGGCGGCGTTGTCAATATAGGCGCGTTCGCTTTGCGTCATGTACTTTTTTGCAATTTCGGCGCTTCTTTTTACCGTGCGCGCAGCTTTTTCTGCATCAATTCCGAAATTATCACTGTCAAACGCTATAAAAACAAGCTCGTCCGTGTGAGTAACGCCGATTTGCGGCGCACCGTTCTTAAAATGCGGCTTTCCGCCGCCGTCGCGGAGAACTTCGGCATTTTCATCAAAGCCGATACCGTGTTTTTCCGAATAATATCCGAAACTTTTTATAATAAGTGCATCGGTGTCGCAGGATTTGTGCTGTTTTTGCTTGCTGTAAATATAAATGTCGATTTTTCTCACCGTCCCCGATTTTTGACGTTTGGCGGTATGCCGGTTCTGTATTTGTGCAACAAAAAAACGACCTACACTTCGGTAAGCCGTTTTGGTGCTCCTGCGGAGAGTCGAACTCCGGACACCATGATTAAAAGTCATGTGCTCTACCTACTGAGCTACAGGGGCAAAATATGTGTCATTTTCGGACAGCGTTAATAGTATATCACGTTTTGGCGCGTTTGTCAAGTGTTTTTTTGGAATTGGTACGGTTTTTTGGGCGAGAAAAACACGGAAAACGGAATTTGTTTTGTGCGGCTGACCCAAACGGGCAAAAAGCCGCCTTACGGCGGCTTAAATAATTATCGGATTTCAAGAAACAGCCGCTGTGGTTATAAATCGCATCTGACGGCGCCCTTGATAAAGTTGCCGGTGTGTGCTTCCATGTCGTAATTTGCCTTGTCAAACTCGTCCATTGAATAGATGTGATTTACCGTGCCGATGAATTTCCATATGCCCTTTGAGATAAGGTCAAGACCTCTGCGGCAAAGCTCAGCCTCAAAATCTATTCTTCTTTCATGGCAGTTTATAATGTTTATGGCTTTCATGTTCCAGAGCTTGAAATCCACGGTTCTCAGACTGTCGTTGTGGTATCCGCCGATTCCGAGACGTCCGTGGGCGCAGGTAAGCGCGCCTGCAAGGTCAAGGCCGTCCGGCGTTCCGGTAAATTCCATTACGTTTTCAAAACCCGTGTGGAAAATGTCCGTCTTGTGCCCGTCGCGGGTAAGATCGGGAGAATTCCATGTTTCCCAGTCAAGCTTGAAATACGGTTTCATCTCTTCGGGCAGATATACCTCGTCCGCACCGTACTTCAGCGCGTTGTCGAGCGCCTCTTTTCTCTTGTCCACGGCAATTACGCGTCCGTAACCCATAGCCTTGAACATTGACACCATGCCTAAGCCCATGTAACCCGTTCCGACGACTATTATCTCGTCGTCAAGCAGTTTCGGCATCATTCTGCTGCCGACGCTCATAAGACAGCCGATAGGCTCTACAATCGCGTCCTCGTCCGCAATGTTTTCGGGAATGTGCATTACTTTTGACGGCTCCATGACTATGTATTCCTTGTATCCTCCGCCGCCGAGTCCAGTTACTCTGTCGCCGATTTTGAAATCCTTTACATTTGCACCGACGTCTGCGACGTATCCCATTGATTCATGACCGAAAACCTGTCCGGGTACGGCAACCGACCACGGGTACCATTCCGAGTGGCACATACCGGTGTAGCGCACCTTTACAAGAATCTGATTTTCGTTTATCTTTGGTATATCAACCTCGACCACTTTGCTTTTTTTAGGGCCTTCCATTATTATCTGTTTCATTTTTCCGCGCATCTCCTTTCGGATTTCTTATTGTATCTCTATTATAGCGCAAAGAAACGCAAAAAAGGAATAAACAATTCATACAAAAGCAT
The DNA here is from genome assembly GCA_934446675.1 of uncultured Eubacteriales bacterium. Classification (GTDB taxonomy): domain Bacteria; phylum Bacillota; class Clostridia; order Oscillospirales; family CAG-382; genus UMGS1387. Next base: position 117,825 of record CAKSEL010000010.1, on the reverse strand, counting down.
GGACAATCCGGCTGTCATGTGATAAACTGTACAAGGGTGAGCAAAAAATGGAACTTGTAATGTGCGGCGAAGGAAAGAACATAAGCGGCTGCGGCAGCCACAAGCACGGATATTTTGAGGTTGTTATCACAACGGACGGACAAGGCATGACGGTTGCCGGGGACGTACAGATTCCCGTATCGCGCGGAAGCGTTGTTATCGTACCGCCGGGAGTCAGCCACCGTGTAACGGGCGACGGACTTATCTCGGATTTATTCATACAGATGGACGATGTGTATTTGCCTGACGAAGTGACGTCGTTTCGCGACTCAACGGGCGAGATGCTGATACTCGGCAAAATGATATGCACCAACTTTGTTCAGAAAGAAAAAAATTATAAAGAAATATTGCAGTATCTGACCGGCGCATTTTACGGATATGCCGCGAAATACTGTGAAAACGAACCGAAGTACGAATTTGTCGGACGGTTTAAAAACATACTTGCGCGCGGAGTGTCGGACTCGTCGTTTTCAATACCGGACGAGGCTAAAAAGCTCGGCGTGAGCTTTGAATATCTGCGCCATTGCTTTAAAGAGGAAACCGGAAAAACTCCGCTTATGTATTTAACGTCGCTGAGAGTACGGCAGGCAAAGAGGTATTTTTCGACGTCGAGGTTTTATTCCGTAGCCGAAGTCGCGGCGCTGTGCGGATTTTCCGATCCGTATTATTTCTCGCGCTGTTTTAAAAAATATACCGGGCTTTCGCCGTATGAGTATAAGATGTCGGCAAAATAGGGCAAAGACGGAATAAAGATAATACGGATATAAAAAAGACCGCGGAAACCGCGGCCGGAGTTTGCAGCATATTGATACTTTTTGATGGTTGTGCGGCAATGCCGGAACGCTGCGATACGCGTCAGGAAATTTATTCCTTGGAATTCGGGTTTTATTCTTTGACTTCAAATGCCGCAAAGCCAAAGGACGGAATTTCAGACAGATACAGCTTGTTTCCTCTTAAATCGCCGCTGCAATTTAAGAATCTCGCGTTTGAATATGCTTTGTCAAGAGTTATTACGGGTTCCGCAATCTCATCTGCGAAAATATTCACCGCCAGTATGCTCATAGCCTTGTCGTTTTTTGCCGCCATTATATACAGGTTGGGATTCTTTTCACATACGGCAGGAAGCTTTTTTCCCGCTACCCACTCAACACCCTCAGTCACCTGATGCTGACGGTAATAATTGTTGAAATATTGCCTGTCAAAGGCGTCAATATGACGGAATTCGCCTGCAAAAACAAGAAATCTTATTCCGCCGGCGTTTTCATATTTATATGCACCGGGAGTTTTCTGCGGATATATCAGGGTAAGCACCTCGGCGCCGGCGCTGCACACAAGATTTTTTGTATGTATACCGGAATAAGATATTGTATGTTCGTCGTTTATGTAATACTCGCCTTCGGCGCACTGCGTACTTTCGGCAGATATAAGCCCGACGTCTATTCCGCGCTGCTTTAATATCAGCGCTGCGCCGGAATCCAATACCGCGCCGTTTTTAAGTCTTTCGGCAGAAATATATCTTGCGCTTTCGCCGCCAACAAAGACGGGATAACCGGTTTCTTCATAGCTTGTCGGTATGCTGTTTTTTGAAATCAGGCTTGCAGCAAGCGAGCTGAACATATAGTCCGGTTTCTTTTCATTGTCCCACACCGCGTTTCGTATTTTATGCATAGCCTCGAACACAGATACACCGGTCATTTGCTTATCCGCAAACAATTCCGTTACCCGGTTTACGGTATCTGCGTTTCTTATATGCGATTTTATATATCCTTCTTCATACCCGACTCTGTAATCATAGTCGAACATATACTTCAAGCACCCGTCGTTATTCGGATCGCAGCTGAGAATCAGGTCGAAAAGCTCCAGCGGTTTTGACGCAACGTTATATCTCGGACGCGGATAAACGTCGCCCTCCGAAAAGACCTCTATATCCGGGTCTGTGTTCTTGATCCAGCTCATCTGCATACGTTCGTTTTCTATCGTTTCAATTAAGGAGTACGGGAAATGATACGGTGCGCCAAACGTCCTTACAAAAGGTCTGGTTTTTCCGGCAAAGACTTTTGAAAGTCCGGGCACATCGGTGCCGTCAAAATCCCATGCGACCGGCGTGGTGCATACTCCGGCGCGTATTTCCGGATTAACCTCATCAATGGCTTTTCTTACACTCACGGCAAAATCCGTCAGAGTTTTGCACAGCATATCCATATATGCGTCGCGGTATTTGTTTTTGCCGCCCGAAAATACAAGCCCTTCAATTTTTTCTCTCGGAATTTCTTCGCCGGTCAGACGGTAAAATTCCTTTAAATGCGCGGAACAAAAGCACCCCATACGATAACCTTCTCTCAGATTTAATCTGAAGTCGTCGTCTAACATGATCATATCGGGATTAAACTCCGCTATATATTTTACACGTTCCGTATAATCGGCGGTAAAATTTTCATCTGACGGGCAATATCCGTTTTGCGACGTTTCGCCCATAACTCCCGTTATTTTGCGGTAATTGTTTCCTGCAAGTTTTTTCTCCTCGTGCGATAATGTGCCGCCGTGACCGAAGCAGCTTATCCACACACCCGTTTCAAAGCCGTTTTCTTTAAAGAATTGAACGGCTCTTTTAAATTTGTCCGAACGTATGTCGTTATCAAACTGCGCGGAGTACGGGCCGGGCAGAACCGTTATAAATACCCGATCTGCTTTTCCCTTTTTAAAGTAATCAAGATACTTTTCAAGGTCATTTTCAAGCTCGGTGTCACTCAGACTCTGTATGGCGACGGGCACTGAGATTTTCCGCATTAAAATCCCTCCTGAAATACGCTTTGTAAGCCTTATTATAAATCATTTCATGCTTGTGCGCAAGGCTTTTGTATAATAAAAAAAGATCAAAACAGACTGTATCTGTTCTGACCGTAATTCTGGTGGAGGCGAGGAGAGTCGAACTCCTGTCCGAAAACCCTGCCGCACATCTTTCTACGAGCGTAGTCTGTCGTTAAATTTCCCCTCTAAGAGCACCGACAGACAGGCAGCTCTCAAAGAGTAGCTTCATTGGTTCATGACGGACGTCAAAGCTTGTTTCCGTTCACGTTCACTGCAAAATGACGCCATATCCGAAGCCGCAGTCCTCATCGGTATGACGGCCGCCAAAGTTAGGCAGCGTAAGCTAATTTATTATTGTTAGCGTTTAATTTTAAAATTGCGGCGTTTTAAAGAGCTTCCGCACCTCTGCCCGCTTAACGTACTTTAGAATCCCCGTCGAAACCTTTACGCCCCCGTATATTTTTATTTTTGCCGCAAAAATGCATCTTTAAACGCACGCCGCCGCACATTTCGTGTTTAATATTGTACCACCGTCCGGCGTTTTTGTCAATACGCAGCCGCGCATATGTTCACCGGACGGGTCGTTTTGTTTCTTACTTGATTTCGTCTATGTAAGCGCTTCTTTCATCTGCGATCCATGCCGCAGATTCCGCAAGCCAGTCCTTTGCGCGGAAAACGGCATTGTTTGTAACCTTGTCGCCCGTTGCCATGCCGTGACCGCCCTTTTCGTAGATGTGCATTTCAAACGGTACTCCGCATTTTCTGAGTACCGAGGCAAATCTGAGCGTGCTTTCGCAGGGAACGCAGGTATCTTCAAACGTGCTCCAGATAAATGCCGGCGAAGTATCGCGCGTCACGCGTCTGTCAAGGCAGAGATATTCGAGCATATCGGTATCGTTCATTCTGTCGCGACCGAGAAGATTGTTGAACGAACCCTTATGTATTCTCGTGCAGCCGTCAAAGTCGCTGGATATTACGGGATATGCAAGTATTGTTCCGGAAGGCTTTAAATCGTCGGTGTTTCCGAAATAATCCTGCGCCTCCTTGCTGTTCCACAGAGTGCCTGAGCTTGCCGCAAGATGTCCGCCTGCCGAAAATCCGCAGACATACAGCTTATCCTTATTTACGTGGTACTTTTCCGAATTATCGCGCAGAAATCTGACCGCAGTCAGCACCTCAAGCAGCGAAACCGGGAAGATTGCGGGAGCTACCGAATAGTACAGCACCGCGCAGTTAAAACCGTGCGTAAGATAGTGCATTGCGATAGGCTCTGCCTCTCTGTCGGATCTGAACGCGTATCCTCCGCCGGGAAGAATAAGCACCGTCGGACGTGCGGCGAAGTTGTCGTAGCTCTCAAATTCCTTTTCAAGGTTTGGAATCATGAGTTTCAGCGTCGGGGTATAGTCGATTTTGGGTGCGTTAATTTTTGAATAATCAAGCTCGATTTTATGTGTTTCGTAAATCATGGCTGATATTCCTTTCCGTTTTAATTTTATTTTCTGAATATAACCGATTCTGTTGCCGGCTATCCGAGTTTCTGACTATATTACGGAACAGCCGGGCGCAATGCCGCAGGTTCTGTGCAAAAGCTGAAAATTTTGCGCAGACATTTTTATCTGTTTCTGTCGCGCAATGCTCTTTCAATATCGCGGTTTGCCTGTTTTTTAGCCTCTGAATCGCGCTTATCATAGTTCTTTTTACCCCGGCACAGACCGAGTTCGACTTTTACGCGCGAGCCTTTGAAGTACATTTTAAGCGGAACGAGCGTATAGCCCTCTTTACCGCACAGACCAAAAAGTTTCATGATTTCTTTTTTATGCAGCAGCAGCTTTCTCTGTCTTAACGGATCTTTATTGAACACGTTTCCCTTTTCATACGGGCTTATATGCACGCCGAACATAATCATTTCGCCGTTTTCGACGCGGCAGAAGGAATCTTTCATATTGACGGCGCCTGTTCTTACGCTTTTGACCTCTGTTCCGGACAATGCGATGCCTGCCTCGTATGTTTCGTCCACAAAGTAGTCATGATACGCCTTTTTATTCTGAGCCGCAATACGGTTTTCCTTTGTTTTTTCAGCCATGCAGCGCACTTCCTTTCGTCAAAAAGCTACAACGCATATATTTTAGCACCAACGGCGCTTTTTTTCAATAGAATAAAGTAATTTTCGGATTAATTTTTGCCTTGTTTTACGGAGAATATTTAATCGGGCGGAAAATTTATGCGTTTTCAGCATTTTTTCACACAAAGCTTTGCTTAATTTCACATTGACATCAGTTTGGTTTAAGAAATGCCGTTTATAATACAATCAAAGCCGAAGCGAAGGAGCAAACGCTTTGAAATTCCTTTATTGTCACACCGCAGATTGTTTATCCCAACCCTTCAATTTGCAAAACGCGCTTCGGCTTATCCATCTCTCTTTCCGGTTCTGCCGGTTAATATACAGCCAAACGGCGTTTTTTTCATTTTCTTCATAACACTCCTTTTGAATTTGCAGATTTGCGCTTTATGCAGGTCTGCACTTTCTTTTTCTTTTGGCTGATTTTTGCCTGTTTTGGGCGAAAACGGGAAATATTCTTCAAAGTGCAACTTTATATTTGCACTTTTCGGCGGCGAAAAGTCCCCTGCGAGGATAAACCGTTCAAGGGACTACTCGCCCCTTGACAATCCCCCGACGGGAGGATTTCACTCTAAAGAGTGTAAATGCCCTAAACTCAGATTTTTGTGCCTTAATTATCCTCACAAGCGTGACCGCACTGCTATCACGGTACGTCCATGTAACTTACGGCAAAATCGCCGCGCGACAGGCGCGCGGATGGGGTTGGTATCTAAGTAAAGTTTATTTATCTCAGCTTCAACTCTTATGCCGTGTCACGTTGCGGTCTGCGTAAACTGTGTTTTAGGCTCAAAAGTACAATTTTCATGCGTTATTACGCAGTCAACAGGACTTACCTTTCTGCCCAGCTTGCCTATCGGCAAGAAACTTGGTTCAAATGTTACTTTTTGTTTAGTAAAAAACTCTGTGCAAAGTATAAAACAATGCACAGAGTATATTTTTGTATTAATTTAAAGCCGAATTGCACTTTTTCGCCCACCAAACATAAAACTAACATTCAGCCGTAGTCGTCTCGCGACAGCGAGCTGGTCGTAAAGGTAAGTCCTGTTGACTGTTTGCGTATATGAAAAATAACACTTGTTCCGAAAATAGTTTTACTTCGTACAGAACCCTATATCCGCGCGCCTGTCGCGCGGCGATTTTGCGACACAGTTTCAGGGGCAGTACAAAACGAGGATTTTTGAGCTTTTGGAAGCGTACATTATTGCGGTGTGCATTTACACTCTTTAGAGTGAAATCCTCCCGTAGCCACGCTTTCGCGGCGGCGTTTGAGCCGCGAAAATCTTTTGGTTTACACTCTTTAGAGCGCGACTCTTTCGATTCCGAAAAGTCGGTGTATAGAGCTGCACATGGCAGTGAATTATCTGTTTCCGCCCAAATAATCAACAATCAGCCCCGGCTCAGCGCACCTTACTTCTTCGCAAAGCTGTCCTTCAGCGTAACAATTCTGTTGATAACCCTGTCGTTGTGTAAATCAATGCAGAAATATCCGTTTCTGACAAACTGGAACTTGTCGCCGGGCTTTGCTCCCTCAATCGACTTTTCAACCTTGGCGTTTTTCATGACTTTAAGCGAGTCGGGATTGAGATAGTCCTTGAAGTTGTCCATGTTTATAACAACGGTGTCCTCGCAGTTAAACAGCTTGTCGTAAAGCCTTACCTCGTAGTCCTCGCAAAAGTCCTTGCTTACCCAGTGGATCGTACCCTTTATCTTTCTTCCGTCCGACGGATTCTTTCCGGCAGTGTCCGGATCGACCGTGCAGAGCAGTTTTTCAATTTCGCCGTTCTGACCGTATATAACCTCGTTGCACTTGACGACATACGCGCCCATGAAACGCACTTCGCAGTCCTTTTTAAGGCGCTGATACTTCGGCGGAGGATTGTCCGAGAAGTCCTCGCGTTCAATGTAAAGGTGCTTTGTGAACGCAACCTTTCTTGTTCCGGCGTTTTCATCTGTCGGGTTGTTTGCAACGTCAAAATATTCAACTTTTCCGTCCTCAAAGTTTGTTATCTCGACTTCGATAGGATCAAGCACCGCCATTTTACGCGGAACCGTCGTGTTAAGCTCCTCACGTATGCAATGCTCAAGAAGACCGTAGTCACAGAGCGACATCGCCTTTGAAATTCCCGAAAGCTGTACGAAATTGAATATCGCGCTCGGAGAATATCCGCGGCGTTTAAGCGCGCGCAGAGTAGGCAGTCTGGGATCGTCCCAGCCGTCGGCTATGCCCTGTTCGATAAGAGCCTTTGAATATCTCTTTCCGATCTTGGTATATGTGATATTAAGCTTTGCAAACTCTCTCTGCTTGGGTTTCTGCTCAAAATCAATGCTGTTTACAACCCAGTCGTAAAGAGGTCTGTGGTTTTCAAATTCAACGTCGCAAAGCGAATGTGTAATGCCCTCAAGTGCGTCCTGAATCGGGTGCGCGTAGTCGTAAAGAGGATAAATACACCACTTTGTGCCGGTTCTGTGGTGCGGCGCGCGGAGTATGCGGTAGATGACAGGATCTCTCATATTGATATTGGGAGAGGACATATCTATCTTTGCGCGCAGCGTCTTTGAACCGTCCGGAAATTCGCCGTTTTTCATGCGTGTAAACAGATCGAGGTTTTCCTCGACGCTTCTGTTTCTGTACGGGCTTTCGGTTCCGGGAGCTGTGAGAGTTCCGCGGTACTTTTCGATTTCTTCCTTTGAGAGATCGCAGACGAACGCCTTGCCGTCCTTAATAAGCTTCAGCGCAAATTCATAGCACTGATCGAAATAATCCGATCCGAAGCATATTTTATCCGGCACAACGCCGAGCCATTTAAGGTCGTCCTGTATTGCCTGAACATACTCGTCGCCCTCTTTTGACGGGTTTGTATCGTCAAAACGGAGATTGAAAAGTCCGTTATACTTCTTCGCCGTGGAATAGCCAATCCAGATAGCCTTTGTATGTCCTATATGGAGGTATCCGTTGGGTTCGGGCGGAAAACGCGTGTGTATGCGCGCCGTAAGACCGTTTGCGATGTCCTCGTCTATAATCTTGTGTATAAAGTTTGTAGACTCTCGTTTGGTTTCGTTTGCGTCCATTGTCGTAACCTCTGTATTTGAATTAAAGATTTTTAAATTTTTCGCGTATTGCCGCGGCTTTTCCGCAGCTCATTCCGCCCTCTGCGCACGGACCGGATACGCACGAAGGTCCTGCGTTTTCAAACAGCACGGGCGATACCTCTTTGACAAGCTTTAACATCTGCGTTGCCATTTCTCTTATCTCCCACTGCGCTCTTTCGCAGCAGCGAAGGTTAAAGAAGTGATACAATGATCTTACGTTCATTGTCATGACAAGCTTTGTATCGCAGGCATTTGAAAGAACGTATCTTGCGTCCTCCTGCGCCTTTTTCTTAGCTGCCTTTTCGGCGGTCTTTTCGTCCTTGCCGTCAGCTATCATTTTTTCAAGGTGTTTTTTTGAAAGTATATCGTTAAGTTTTTTATATGTTTCCCTGTCGTTTTCCATAGCCTTTACGAAAAGTTCTCTCGCCTCGTCTATTTCGGCTATTTCCGGAGGAATTATATATTCAAAATTTTCTTTTCCGACGTATCTCTGGCTCTGCACGCTGAAAGAAGCGATCCTGTGTCTTGTCAGTTGTGCAAGCAGCGATCTTGACACGCCCTCTACCGCAAAAGTAAAGCTGACGTGCTCCACCGGAGTTTCATGTCCGAATCCGGACAGCATTTTTATAAATTTTTCGGTACTTTCCGGGGTCATTTTTTCGAGTATTCCGTCAACGCCGGTTGAAGAATAGCAGAGCTTTGCCGCCGCGGCTATTACTCTTTCCGGGTTATGCGTATATTCAAGCAATTCTACCTTCACGGGAATCCTTCTTTCTTTTTTTCTTTTTTATTGCGAGGCGCGGTGTCTGATTGCTTATTTTGGGCGAAAACGGGTTATCTACTGCCATGTGCAACTCTATTCACTCACTTTTCGGAATCGAAAAAGTGACAAAAGATTTTCGCCGCTCAAACGCCGCAGCGAAAGCGAAGTTACTTTTTTTGTTTGGCTTGTTTTTGCTTATTTGGGGCGGAAACTGATTATCCACTTCCATGTGCAACCCTATACTGACGCTTTTCTACGGAGAAAAGCAGTCGAAAAGCCGTTCAAGGGACTACTCGCCCCTTGACAATCCCCCGACGAGGAGGATTTTGCCATAAACTCAGTTTTCACGCCCAGTTGCCTTTACAAGCGTAACCGCCTTGCTATTACGGTACGTCCACGTAACTTACGGCAAAATCGCTCGCAGATGCTCCGCACTGCTCGATGGGGCTGGTATCTAAATAAATGCTTTGATTGACACGGTTCAACTTTTCTGCCATGTCACGCCGCGGTCTGCGCAAACTTTATTTTGGGTACAAAAGTGCAATTCTTATTCGTTATTACGCAGTCAACAGGACTTGCCTTTCTGCCCAACTCGCTTGCGCGAGATAACTTTTACAAGTGTTACACTTATGCCGGGTATATCCGGCGGTTAATTTTCGGCTCAAAATCCGGGTTTTAATTACCGCCGGCAATTATTCATGGTTTTACTTTTAGAAAAGTCCCGGCATATTTATGCCCTGAGTAACCTTACTCATAGCCTCGGAATTGACCTTATCAACGGTCTTAATTGCCTCATTTACGGCTGCGATAATAAGATCTTCAAGCGTTTCGGCGTCATCGGGATCTATAATATCCTTATCAAGTTTTATTGAGAGTATTTCTCTGGTACCCTTTATCGTAACGCTGACAGCGCCGCCGCCCGCGCTTACTTCATGAACCTTTTCATCAAGCTCTGCCTGGAGTTTTTCCATATCCTCCTGCATTTTCTGAGCCTGCTTTATCATTGACTGCATATTTGAAGGGCCGCCGCCCATACCTTTCGGAAGTCTTGCTTTCATGTTTAAAAATCCTTTCAGTTTTAAAATTTTACTGTATCTGAGTTATTTTATCACAAAATCCGCACATTTTCAAGAGTTTCGGCGCATTATTTTGTCTTATCCGATTTCAGCGCTATAATTTTATCTCGGAGTGCCGCCGCAAGTTCAAAGTCGAGGTGTTTTGCCGCGTCTTTCATCTTATCGGTAAGTTCTGCGACGAGTTTCTTTGTATCCGACGCGGACAGCTTTTTGGGTTTACCCTGCTTATCCTTATCCTTTACGGTAATATCGAGAATATCGCGTATCTCTTTCTTTACGGTCTGCGGAACGATACCGTGAGCCTTATTATAATCGTCCTGCTTTTTTCTGCGGCGCGCCGTTTCGTCTATGGCTTTTCTCATGGATTCCGTCACGGTATCGGCGTACATTATTACCTTGCCGCCGGAATTTCTTGCGGCTCTGCCTATTGTCTGTATAAGCGACGTTTCGCTTCTCAAAAATCCCTCTTTATCGGCGTCGAGTATCGCGACAAGTGACACTTCGGGAAGATCCAGTCCCTCTCTTAACAGGTTAATACCGATAAGGACATCATACACGCCGAGTCTGAGATCGCGCAGCAGCTCCATACGTTCTATGGTATCTATGCTGAAATGCATATATCTGCACTTTATTCCGTGTCCGGACAGGTATTCCGTCAGATCCTCAGCCATTTTCTTTGTAAGCGTTGTGACGAGCACGCGCTCTTTCTTTTGGGTGCGCATATTTATCTCGCCTATAAGGTCGTCTATCTGTCCCTTTACCGGGCGGACCTCGATTTCGGGATCGAGCAGTCCCGTAGGACGTATGACCTGTTCGACGGTCTGTTCTGAGTGATCCTTTTCATAGGGTCCGGGCGTTGCGCTGACGAAGATTGCCTGATTTATGCGCTTTTCAAATTCTTCAAAGTAAAGCGGTCTGTTATCGTAGGCGCTGGGCAGACGAAAGCCGTAATCTATAAGATTTTTCTTTCTTGCGCGGTCTCCTCCGCTCATTCCTCTTACCTGCGGCAGCGTTACGTGCGACTCATCTACGAACAGCAGAAAGTCTTTGGGGAAATAATCGAGCAGAGTATAAGGCGTACTGCCTGCCGGACGTCCCGAAAGCACGCGAGAATAGTTTTCAACGCCCGAACAGTATCCGAGTTCGCCGAGCATTTCCATATCGTACCGTGTGCGTTCTTCTATACGCTGCGCCTCGATAAACTTATTTTCGGATTTGAAAAACGCGCTGCGCTCTTCCATTTCCGCAAGTATTTCGTTTATGGCGTTCTGTCTTTTTTCATCGCTTGTAACATAGTGCGTAGCCGGCGTTATTACGGCGCGCGAAAGTCTGTTTACGACGTCCCCCGTGACCGTGCTTATCTCCGAAACGCAGTCTATTTCATCGCCGAAAAACTCAACTCTCACCGCGTTATTTTCCGACGCCGACGGATAGACCTCTACGGTATCTCCGCGGACTCTGAATTTATTTCGTTCAAGCGAAAGGTCGTTGCGTTCGTACTGTATGCGGACGAGTCCTGCGATAAAGTCGTTGCGGCTTATCTGCTGACCGGGAGAGGCGGAAACAGTCATGCTCTTATATTCTTCGGGATCGCCGAGAGTATATATACAGGAAACCGACGAAACTATAATGACGTCCCTACGTTCTAAAAGTGCGCTTGTCGCGCTGTGGCGCATTTTATCTATATCGTCGTTTATGGAGCTGTCCTTTTCGATATAGGTATCTTTGCCGGGTATATAGGCTTCCGGCTGATAGTAGTCGTAGTATGAAACGAAAAACTCAACGGCGTTTTCGGGGAAAAATTCCTTAAATTCCGAGCAAAGCTGTGCCGCGAGCGTTTTATTATGCGCAAGAACCAACGTCGGACGGTTGACCTTGGCTATAATATTCGCCATGGTAAAGGTCTTTCCCGAACCGGTAACGCCGAGAAGAACCTGGTCTTTAAGTCCCGCCTCAACTCCGGCGCTGAGTCTGTCTATCGCGTCGGGCTGATCTCCCATTGGAGAATACGGCGACACAAGCTTAAAATTTTTCAAGTAATTTCACCTCTTGAATTTTGCTTTTTTGTTCTTTTTCGGTTATCTGTCAAAAACTCCGCTTGAAAGCGCGGCTTTAAAAACGCGGCGTCCGAGTTCAAGTGCGCGGCTTTGGTCAAAGTAATTATCGGGCAGTCCGAAAAAGGGTATTTCCATGCAGAAAGTATACTTTTTCTCTGTATGCCTTATCATGTAGCTTATCATATTGGGCATATTATCCTCGTTCCACTTTGCGCCGTAGGCAATATCGTGTATGCCGTAATATCTGAAACCGTTTTCCGACGTAAGTCTTACAAGCTCCGACGAAAATTTATCGTATATGCCGCCTTTTTCACGGTCGCATCTCATAAAATACGTGCAGTCGTTTATATCGCCGCAGTGATACGGCGCGTGAAAGTCGAAATTGATAATCAGATCCTGCGTTTCGGCTATGGATTTTATCTTTCTTATTTCGGGATATATGCCCTCTTCGTAATCCCTGTTATGGTCATGCGGAGATCTGTTCTTTCCGGCGTCACCGTCGCACACTCCGTCATAGTCTACGAACGGCACGAATATAAACTCGATACCTGGAAGCGCGGTTTTCATACATTCCTCGGCAAAGCCCTGTACCGCATACGTTCCCGTAGATTCGCAGGCGTGCTGGCGCGAAGTGACAAGCACCTTACGCTCTCCGTTTCCGACGGTAAAGTACGGCACGTCGCGGTTTTTGCGCGTTTTGCAGAAAGTCTTTGCCTCTATGCCGTTATTTTTCACGAAACGCTCGAAATTAAGCGGCGTATAGACCATATGCTGCGAAAAATACACGCTTGTTTCGTCGGGCGCAAAGTCGTAGGTAAAGCCGTCCTTGCCGTCATAGGTGAATTTTGTTCCCGTCCAGCTCCAGTCGGTCATATTGCGGCTGACCGCGGCTCCGGGAAAGCCGACTCTGTCGGGCGTTGTGAATTTAAACGTGACTTTTCTTCCCTGCGCTCCGTCTATGCGGAACATCCAGTAGAAATATCCGGTATCTCCGCGTGTTTCGGGCTGCAAAAGAAATTCGTCGCCGTCCTGTTTTACTATTTCGATATTGCCGCACAAAAAGTCCTTTGTAATCTCCATTGTCACAAATCTCCCCTATATTTTTATTATGTGCCGTGGCAAATACACTCTCTTTTATTCAGTATACCACATTCGCAGAGCAAAATAAACACAAATGTGTAAAATACGGCATAGAGTTTGATTTTTTTGAATAAATTACAGCAAAGGCACGTTTTGCGCGCCGAAAACAAACTTACGGGGTACATTCACATGAAAAAACAAACGCAGCGAAAAAACGGCGTGCCGTGCCGTGCGGAAATACTATTCGTGCAGGTGCTTTTGCTCATTCTGCTTGCCGCGGCAATACTTTCGGCAAGGATAATAGGAAACAAAGACGCAGATATTTCCGCAGGGACATTTGTAAAAGCGCCGGTACGCAGCATAACTCTCGAAGATCTTGCGTACACGCTTGAAAGCAGGGCTGAAAAATGAGCCTTTGCGGAAAGATCGGAATAACCGGCACGGGGCTGCTCTATTTACGCTCTCAAAACAGTGCAAAGGGCAGGGTATACGTCAGCGTATTTGCAATTCTTGCGCTTATCGCGGTACTGCTGTCTGAAAACTCGGCGTATCCGTCGCTTTTTGTGCTGGGTGCGGCGCTGCACGAGTGTGCGCACATATTTTCGCTGAAGCTTGTACATTCGGACATAAGCCGCATATGCGTCTATCCTTTCGGTGCGGACATACGCTCATCTGGCACGGATATAAGCTACTTTGCCGAGATTTTTACGGTGATCTCGGGCGTTTTATGCAACCTTTTGCTGTCGGTTCTGTCGGCGCTGATATACCGTTTTATACCCGACAGGCACATTCTGTTCTTTTGCTTTGCAAACGCTTTTCTCGCGCTGTCCAACATAATTCCCGTGCGTTCACTTGACGGCGGACGCGCGCTTGAGCTTATCCTGTGCGAAAAATACGGACCGGACAGGGCATACGGTATCTGCTCGTTTGTTTCGTGGCTGTCTTACGGAATAATGTGCTGCTTTTTCATGTTTTTATTCTTGAATTCGGGCTGCAATCTGTTTTTTTTGATAATACTTATATACACGGTTCTGTGCGCGTTCTTTGCCGAAAAGCTGACGGGATTTATATAAAACAAAAATGACCGTGCAAATGACGGGGGAGCCGTTATACACAGTCATATAATTTTTATTCTTTCAGTTTGCCTTTCGGTACATTGTGAAAAGACGTCTTGCAAGAGGGACGAACAGCGGAATTACCAGCGTTCTTAACGGTATCTGAATTGCGTATTCCGTCGTCAGTCTGAACACAAACCAGCCGAAATACGTCTTTGAGCCGTAAAGCTGAGAAACCCACAGCGTATTTACAAGCAGTCCGAAAACAAGCGAATTTATAAGCGACACCGCGAAAACTCTCAAAAATATCTGTTTTCCCGAATATTCGTGAAGCTCATAAAGGAAAAATCCGTAAGTAAACCCCATTGCGAAAGCCGTAAGCGTAAAACCGGGGTGATACGGTCCGAACGGAAACAGCATTGCTCCGAGAAAATCCGAAAGCGCGCACACGATACCGGCAGGCACGGGGCCTAAAATAATTCCGCAGAGCGCGGCAGGTATAAACGAAAATCCGAGCTTTACTCCGTGGGTGTTGACCGAGCAAAAACGGCTTAACACTATCTCGCACGCTGTCAAGAGCGACATGAGCGCCATTGTTCTTGCGTCAAGTTTGAATTTGTACTTTGACATAAAAAGACCTCCTGTATTTTTGCTACATACGGGAGGCGTGTAAAATATAAATATTACTCTCAGACTGTATGCAGCAGCGGGATGCAAGGACTTTACCGCAAGGCTTTTACCAGCAAGCAAACGCCTTTTCGTCCGGCAAACAACTCCCCGTTCTGCCGGCACTTTACGCACAGTCCTCTACTCTGCTTTTTATAAAATTATACACCCGTTTTGCGCCTTTGTCAACACATAAGGCGCCTGTTTTACTTTTTGTTCACAGTCCCGAAAATCCGAAACCTCTTATATCGTTTGCCGGGCACACAAGCACAAACGCGTTTTTATCCGCGCCGCCGACAACGGAATATATTTTTGCGGACTCTCTTTTTCGCACGGCACACACCACAACGCTCTTTTTCTGCTTTGAATAATACCCGACGGCAGGAATTACCGTAACTCCGCGCACGGCGCGTTTCTGTATCTCGGTACAGACGGCATGGGGATTGTCGGTAATTACGAAAAACACGCGTCCTCCCGACGCACCGGCACCGTCAAGCACGGCGTCCATAAGCTTTCCGCAGACATACGTCAGCACAAGTCCGTACATTCCGCTCTCGATATTCCCGTACACGAACGTTCCGGCAAGGCAGACAAGCGCGTCGAGCGCAAATATAAGCTTTCCGACGGAAAACCCCTTTTTCCGCTTTGATATGAGAATACCGGCAAGGTCGCTGCCGCCCGTCGAGGCGTTTCCGAGGCATATAAGTCCAAGTCCGACACCGCTTAAAATTCCGGCAAAGACCGCGCCGAGAAATTTATCTCCGACGTACTCCGGCACAAACAGCGCGCTTAGATCTATCACGGCGCTTGAAACCAGCGTTGCGGCAAAGGTGCGCATTGTAAATCCCTTGCCTGCGATACTCCGCGACGCAAAAAGCAGCGGAATATTAAGCACCAGTATCGACGTTCCGACGCCGCAGCCGAAAAGTCTGTTTGCCATAAGCGCAACGCCCGTAAGTCCGCCCTGTACAAAGCCGAGAGGCACCGTAAAGCCGTTTACCGAAAGCGCGAAAAGCACACTTCCCGTTATCCACAGAAAAACGTCGCGGAAATATCCGAGATAAGCCTTTTTCACTTATTCTTTCCCTTGAACACAAGCGAGGCTATGAGCGAAAACAGCATTGCCGCAGTTATTCCTCCGGCAGTTCCGCGAAGTCCTCCGGTTATAATTCCGAAAGCTCCCGATTCGTCTACCGCCTTTTCAACGCCCTTTGCAAGAGAATATCCGAATCCTGTAAGAGGTACGGTGGCTCCGGCTCCGGCAAATTTGACTATCGGACCGTAAAGTCCGAGCGCCGTGAGAATCACGCCTGCGACAACATAGCTTACGAGTATTCTTGCCGGCGTCATTTTTGTTTTGTCTATAAGCACCTGCGCGATAACGCACAGAATACCGCCGACGATAAATGTCCAAAGATATATCATTTTTCATTATCCCCTTATGCAAAATTCAATGAACTTCAAATTCCGTAAGATGCGCGACCGACGGAATGGAAAGTCCCTGAAGCAGCGACTGCGGACTCATCATAGCCCCCGTTCCGATAACCGCCGCGTTTCTGATCTTTCCCTTATTCATAAGATCAAAGAACAGCGACGAAGTAACCACGGCGCTGCAGCCGCAGCCCGATCCTCCTACTCCCACGTCCTGCGAGGACACGTCGTATATAAGCGTTCCGCAGTCCTTGAATATGCCGCGTTCATCGCGCACTCCGTGCTGCTTTAACATATCAAGCTCCATATCGTGCCCGACGGCTCCGAGATCACCCGTGGCTATAATGTCAAAATCGGTGACTTTCTTTCCCGATGCCTCAAGATAGCGCAGCGTCGTATCCGCCGCAGCCGTCGCCATTGCCGCTCCCATGTTCGCGGCGTCCTTTATTCCTCTGTCTATGACTATGCCGGGGAGCGCCGCCTTTACGAAAATTCCCTTTTCGTCAGGGTCAGCCTTTTTTAATATAACGCAGCCGCAGCCGGTTACGGTATTCTGCGCAGACGGGCCGGGAAACGCGCCGTATTCGAGAGGGAAACGGTACTGGCGTTCGGCTGTCGCAAAGTGCGAGCTTACGCAGACCGCCGCGGTCTTTACAAGTCCCGACTCTATCATTGCCGACGCGCACATAACTCCCTGTATAAACGTCGAGCACGCGCCGTAAAGTCCGATATACGGCACATCGAAACCGCAAAGTCCGTAGGACGTTCCGGTGCACTGGTTCATAAGATCTCCGCCGAAAAGTATATCTATGCTCTTTTCGGTGATCTGCGCCTTTTGCAGCGCGCACGAAAACGTATCCTTTACCATTTGGCTCTCGGCTTTTTCCCATGAATCTCCCGAAAGGCTCTCGTCCGGACAGTGAATGTCAAGCAGGTGTCCGACAGGTCCGTTTTTTTCTTTTGTTCCGCCCGCACTCGCGCTTGACACGACTTTTACGCCGTGCGAAAACACAAACGGTCTGCGCTGCGATATATATTGCTCGGTCATTTTTATATCTCCCTCTCAAAATATCGTTTTTGAATATAGTTTTTCAGAAAACGTCAAAAATATGCAAAATCGGTTGACTTTGTATTTTGGGTATGTTAAAATCTGCTTGACACAATACTTCGGAGGTATTTTTTATGCTGAAAGAACTGCTTTGCGAATATAATCTTCCGCCGCTGCCGCAAAACGACGTCAGAAAAAACTGTCTTGAAATAATGCAGAAATACGAGTTCGGCTGCATTCCCGATAAGCCCGAAACGCTTAAGTGGGAAACGCTCGACGCGTCGGATACAAGTTTTGGCGGAGGAAAAACCGTACCGACGACTGTAAGACTTTACGGAACTCTCAAAAACGGGCGCGAATACAGCTTTCCCATACGCGTATGTATTCCCAAAGACGCAAAAAAAGCGCCGTTTTTCGTACACATGAATTTCCGTCCGAACATTCCCGACAAGTATCAGCCGACGGAGGAAATAATTGACAACGGCTTTGCCGTGCTTTCGTTCTGCTACAATGAAGTCACAAGCGACGACGGAGATTTCACAAACGGTCTTGCCGGCGCGTTCTTCCCCGACGGGCAGAGAAAAAAACCGCAGGATCCGGGAAAGATTGCTCTCTGGGCATGGGCTGCGATGAGAGTCGTTGACTACGCGCAAAAGGCATTTGAAAAAGAGCTTGACTTTTCAAACATCGCTATAACCGGTCATTCAAGGCTCGGAAAGACCGCGCTTCTCTGCGGAGCATACGACGAACGCTTTAAATTTACCTTTGCAAACGACGCAGGCTGTGCGGGCGACGCGCTTGAGCGCAACAAAACGGTTTTTAAAAACAACGGCAGAGGCGAAACCATAAAGGACATCACAAAAAATTTCCCGTACTGGTTCTGCCCCGAATATTTAAAGCTTGCGGAAAAAAATTCTGCGGAACTTCCGTTTGACCAGCATTTTCTGCTTGTCTGCACCGCGCCGAGATACCTTTATACGGGAATGTCGGAGCTTGACTATTGGGCGGATCAGAGAAACCAGTTCATGGGTCTGTACGCGGCGTCAGAATATTACAAAACTCTCGGACTTTCGGGGCTTATCTGTCCCGACAGACTTCCGCTTACAGGCGAAAGCTTTGCTTACGGAAACATAGGCTGCCATTTCAGACCGGGACTTCATTCGCAGAACCGCACCGACTGGCTCGGCTACATGAATTTCTTTAAAATTCATATGAACTGAGCCGCAGAACATCTGCGCAATTTTATCTCCGCTTTTCACGGCGGAGAAAATTTTTATTTCAAGGACTGTAAAATCAAGTGGATATAACAAGCACACTATCATACATTCACGGAAGATCGTGGCAGACGACCTCTCCCGGACTTTCCCGCATGAAAGAACTTGCCGAAAAACTGGGACGTCCCGACAAAAAACTGAAATTCGTACACGTTGCCGGCACAAATGGAAAAGGCTCGACCTGCGCGCTTATCGCATCGGCATTGCAGTGCGCCGGATACAAAACGGGACTTTTTACATCTCCCTACATTACAAGCTTCAACGAGCGTTTTTGCATAAACGGCAAAAACATTTCCGACAGAGAGCTTTGCGAGATCACGGAATATATAAAGCCCTTCGCAGAAACGCTGACAAACGGCGCGCCCAACGAATTTGAGCTTATATGCGCGATCGGTCTTGAGTATTTTTACCGCAATTCCTGCGACGTTGTGGTTTTTGAAGTGGGACTCGGAGGACTGTATGACGCGACAAACATAATAGACGCGCCCGAAGCCGCAGTCATATGCGCGATAGGTCTTGATCACACGGCGCTGCTCGGAAACACTCCCGAAGAAATTGCGCGCAACAAGGCAGGCATAATAAAACACGGCAGCGACGTTATAATATACGACGAGCCGGAGCCGGTTTACAAGGTCATAGAAAGCAAATGCACATCCGAGGGCTGCAATCTTTACACGGCGGACTTTTCGCGTCTTTCGGGTGTGCGAACCTCTCTTGACGGCGCGGTTTTCGATTACGGCAGATTAAAAAACATAAAGATCGGACTTTGCGGAGCATATCAGCCGTACAACGCCGCAGTCGCGCTCAAAACGCTGGAGATTCTAAAAAAACGCGGATTTGACATTCCCGACAAAGCGGTATACGACGGCTTTTTCGCCGTCCGCTGGCAGGGAAGATTTGAAATACTCTGCAAAAGTCCTTACTTTATTCTCGACGGCTCGCACAATCCGCAGGGGCTGAATGCGGCGGTGAACAGCCTTGATTTATACTTTCCCGAAAAAAAGTGCCGTTTTCTCGTCGGAGTTATGGCTGACAAGGACGTTTCGGGAATAGCGTGCGCGCTTATACCCAAAGCCGAGAGCTTTATTACGGTAAAACCCGACAATGCGCGCGCAATGAGTGCAGACAGGCTGAAAAGCGTGCTCGAATCTCTCGGCGCAAAGAACGTAAGTGCGGCAAACAGCATTAAAGACGGGGTAACTGCGCTTTTAAGCGGCGCGAAAGACGGCGACGTATGCGTATGTATAGGTTCTCTGTACCTTATTGCCGACGCAAGACGGGCATATTTTGAAACAAACGGCAGAAAATAACAGTGCGGACAGCGCAAAAACTCACAGAAAGGCGGCGAAATTATGGCGAACGCAAAGCACGAGATATACACCGAGCTTGAACAAAGGCAGATACGCGTATATTCCTGCATTGACGCGTGCGAACTCGAAATAATACAGCCGCATCTCATGCCGCCCGGCATAAAAAGTGCGTTTTTATGGCTCATTCCGTACCGCACGGGAGATTACCCCGACAGAAACGTATCTCTTTACAGCGTAAGCCGCGACTATCATTTATTTTCATCAATATTAAAAGCCGAGCTTACTCCGCGGCTTGAGGAGCTTTATCCCGGAGAAAAATTTTACTTTTTCAGTGATTCGTCGCCGATAAACGAAGTCGCAGCTGCGGTAAAATGCGGACTCGGCGTATACGGCAGCAACCGTCTGCTTATAAATCCGACATACGGAAGCTATGTTTTTATAGGTTCGGCACTTACGACGCTTTCGTTTGACAGTCAGTATGTCATAAATCACACGGGCGGAAAAAAGCGCTGTCTTATGTGCGGAAAATGCGCGGCGGAATGTGATTTTCTGTCCGGCAAGCGTTCCTACTGCTATTCTGAGCTTAATCAGAGAAAGGCAGTAACCGACGAAGAGTTAGCCGTTATAAGATCGCGCAAAGTACGCTGGGGCTGCGACGACTGTCAGGAGGTCTGTCCCATGAACGCAAAAGCGGAATTTACTCCTATAAGCTTTTTCTATGAGGACGCAAAGCCGAACATTGACGAAGAATACATAAATTCGCTTACAAAGTCAGAATTCCGTTCACGCGCGTATTCATGGCGCGGGAAAAAGGTAATTTTACGAAACATTTTAGACTGAGCAAGCCGCCTTTTGACAGTACGCAAAAAACAAAAAGCACCCGGCAAAAAGGGTGCAAAAAAAGTCTGCTCTCAAACGGGAACAGACTTAAATTTCTTATATGGGGTGAGTTATCGGGATCGAACCGATGGCCTTCAGGGCCACAACCTGACGCTCTAACCAGCTGAGCTAAACCCACCGTATATTTTTTACGTTTCGGCTTAAAATCAACCATTGCCGCCGCACATTCCAATGCACGTGCAAAGTACCGATTGCCGCCGCAAAAATAAAATGGCGTGTCTTGAGGGACTCGAACCCCCGACCTACTGCTTAGAAGGCAGTTGCTCTATCCAGCTGAGCTAAAGACACATACAGCGGGTAAACCGAAATGGAGCGGGTGAAGGGAATCGAACCCTCGCCGCCAGCTTGGAAGGCTGGAGTTCTACCATTGAACAACACCCGCATCTCATGTCACCATTTCGATGACTTGTATATATTATCACATCGCCGTCGGTTTGTCAAGACCTTTTTTCAAAGTTTTAGCGTTTAACGGAAAAGTTTATTATTTTTGATTGTTTTGGGGGGATTTTGGATTACCGGGTTAGTTTCTTCAAAGTGCGACTTTATACTGACGCTTTTCTGTGGAGAAAAAGCTGAAAGATGTTTTGCGTTTGGCTGAGTGTTGATTGTTTTGGGCGAAAAAGGGTAATTCACTGCCATGTGCAACCCTATTCTCCCCACTTTTCGGAATCGAAAGAGTCCCCTGCGAGGATAAATGGGTCAAAAGATTTTCGCGGCTCAAACGCCGCAGCGAAAGCGAACTTACACTTGCGTTTGGCAGGCTTTTGATTATTTGGGGCAAGAAAAGATAGTTTACTGCCATGTGTCACACTATTCTCCAACTTTTCGACGGCGAAAAAGTTGCAAAAGCCGTTCGCCGCTCAAACGCCGCAGCGAAAGCGTGGCTTTATTCTCCACAAATCTAACTATCGTCGGTAAAATTTCCGTGCACCTCCAAAGTTTGCAATCTTCGCTCGCAGATGCTCCGCACTGCTCGATGGGGTTGGTTTCTAAGTAAATGTTTGGTTGACACGATTCAGCTCTTATGCCATGTCACGCTGCGGTCTGCGTAAACTGTGTTTTGGGTGCAAAAAAGTAATTTTTTCAAGTTATTATGCAGTCAACAGGACACGTTTTTCTGCCCAGCTTGCCTATCGGCAAGAAACTTGGTTCAAATTCTACTTTTTTGTTTAGTAAAAAACTCTGTGCAAAGTTTTATACAATGCACAGAGTATATTTTTGTGTTGATTTAAAGCCAAATTGCACTTATCAGCCAACTAAACATAAATGTAAAATTCAGCCGTAGTCATCTCGCGCAAGCGAGCTTGTCGTGAAAGTGTGTCCTATTGACTGTTTGCGTATATTAAAAGTAACACTTTTGCCAAAAATAGTTTTACTTCGTACAAAACCCCATATCCGCGCGCCTGTCGCGCGGCGATTTCGCGGCACAGTTTCAGGGACAGTGCAAAACGAGGATTTTTGAGCTTTCGGAGGCGTACATTATTGCGGCAGGCGTTTACACTCTTTAGAGTGAAATCCTCCCGTAGCCACGCTTTCGCGGCGGCGTCTGAGCCGCGAAAATCTTTTGTCACTTTTTCGATTCCGAAAAGTGAGTGTAGAAAGCTGCACTTTGAAGAATATTTCCCGTTTCAACCCAAGCCAAGTAACTCTCAGCCAATTAAAATCCCAGCTCACGCCGTCTTGTTGCGAAGCCTTAAACTGTCCGCAACGAGCGCAATAAACTCGGAATTTGTCGGCTTTCCGCGCGTGCTCTGAACAGTGTATCCGAAGAACGAATTTATAACGTCTATGTCGCCCCTGTCCCAGGCAACCTCTATCGCGTGTCTTATTGCGCGCTCAACTCTCGATGACGTCGTGCCGTATTCCTTTGCGACGTTCGGGTAAAGCTGCTTGGTTATGGAATTTATAAGCTCGGTGTTCTGCATAGTCATTATTATCGCGGTTCTCAGATACTGATAACCCTTTATGTGCGCCGGAACGCCTATCTGATGTATTATCTTTGTCACCTGCGTTTCAAGGTCGGGAATTGCCTTGACATATGTTTCGCCGTCCGCACCGTGAGTTACGTTCTGCGCAGGCTCTCCGGCACGCGCAAGCAGCGCCTTGCTGATCTTGTCCGCAACCACTTCGTACTCGCACGGTTTGAGAACGCAATATGTAGCTCCCGCCTCATTTGCCTCTGCAAGCATTGCCCTGCTGCCGACGCCCGTTACCACCACAAACGCAGGACATGTTCCTATGCTGCCTGCCTTTATCTGCGACATTACCGCAATTCCGTCGTATCTCGGAAGCAGAAGATCAAGCACGACTACATCGGGTTTCTCGCGTTCGGCAAGTCTTGCCGCTTCTTTTCCGTCGGAGCTGTCGCCCACAACCGTGTATCCCTGTTTCGTAAGGTAGCTCTTGAGTCCGATACGGAATTCGGAATTTGCGTCCGCTATAAGCACTTTTTTCGACATACCCGTATAATTCATGTTTACACCCTTCCACACAATCTTGAATTTTTTACGATATTTTTTGAACAAATCTCGTTTCTGTGTTGATAATTAATTTTCAACTGTACGGACAAATTTTAATAAATATGTAGCCTTACGGCAATTTTTGCCAAAATCCGTTAACCATTGTAATATTTTGTTTTATGATTATTAAATATATTTCGGTGCCCATTGACCGCAAATGCCGAAAAAGCAAGAAAAAAGTCGAATTTAAAATTTTCGATTAATCAGAAATTTATTCACAATTTTAAAGATTTCGGCAGGCGAAATGCGCGTTCGACCGTTTCCGTCACAAAGCACGCAGACGGAGTATTCCGGATTATCGAGAGGATAGACGCCGCAGAACCAGCGGTGCAGAATTTCGCTGCCGTCCGAAAGCCTTTGTCCGGTCTGAGCCGTTGCGGTCTTGCCGCCGTTCGGCACGGATTTTATAAACGCGCCGTTTCCCGTTCCGTCGGTCACGCATTTTCTCATCATTATCTTCATTTTTGCGACGGTTTCATCGCTTAAAACACGTACCGGCTCATTTTTCTGCGGTTGTTTCAGCGTCTGCCCCGAATATATACCCTTTACCGCCGAAAGCGTCGGAAGAAAACCCGTAGCGCAGACATTTGTCACATTTATCATGTCGAGAGGCGACGCAAGAAGCGTTCCCTGACCGAAAGATATGTTTGCAAGCAGTTTTTCGTCGCTGTCTGTGTTATCCGGCAGATTTGCGGCGTCCGACGACAGTATATCCGCGAAAACAGGCTGTCCGAGTCCCATATTGCGCGCGGTTTTTACAATTTGCTCCATGCCGGTTTTACGTCCGAGCGCGACAAAATAGGTGTTGCAGGAATTTGCAAACGCGTCGGACAGCGTCTGTGCGCCGTGACCCGACTTTTTATGACAGCGGAATATTTCGCCGCCTACCTTGATACTTCCCGTGCAGGTATACTCAAAATCAAAATTGTCTTTCGACTGTTCAAGAGCCGCCGCGGCGACCACAAGCTTAAAAACCGAACCCGGCGTAAAGGTCTTTTCAACGCGGTTTACAAGTTCGGCGCGGTCTGAGTTCAGATAATCGCCGACGCGCTTCTGATTATATGAGGGAAAGCTTGAGCACGCGAGTATTTCGCCCGTCTTTACATCGCAGACAACCACCGCGCCGCAATCAATATACTCTTTTCCGAGATTATCGCAAAACTCCTGAAGCTCTTTATCTACCGTAAGCACAACTCCGTCACGCGACGTATATCCTTTATCGCAGACGGTAAATCCTCCGTCCGTCATTACGGCGTTCATGGCATTTGCCTGATACACGGCGCTTACGTTTCCGGAAAGCTCCGAAAGTATACCTGTATATTCTTTTTGCAGTCCCGACATACCTATGCCGTCCGAGTTTTTATATCCCGTAAGATGAACGGCAATACCGTCGGTCTCGGCGTATTTCGGGAACACATACACGCCCTTTTTTTCGGACAGTCCCGAAATATCTGCGCTGCCGTCCGCCGTAAGCAGCAGAGTTTTTCCCGAAAGCAGTCTGTCGGAAAGGCTGTCCGCGTCTTTGCCGGTGATGTCGGAAAGTTGTGCGCACAGCGAATTTACGCTGCCCTCAAGCGCGGCAGGATCTGTGAGAATTATATATCCGTCGGGCTTGTGCGAGATAAGCTGCATATTTCTGTCGTACACGAATGCGCTGCGCTGTGCGACGTCGAGCTTTCTTGAATACTGTCCGCCGAGTACGTCCAAAGACCTGTTGCCCTCTGAAAGGCGGTAAAGCCTTGCGCACAAAAAGCAAAGACACATTAAAAAGCCGCAGTAGACCGCGACGGCGCGCTTTGACGGATTATATTTCATATATCTCACCCCGGTGTATATTTCTTTTGATATTATCGGCAGAATTACAAAAAATATACAGGGACAAGATGACAGCTAAATGTGCTTTCGCACGCTAAATTGAGCCGATTGCTGCGCATAACCTATTGAAAACCGCGCGGAGTTGTGGTAAAATATGTAAATGTAAAAATATATAAACAATTCTCATCGGAGGAAAAACAATGTACGAACTTCTCGATGTGGCAAAAGGCTTTCTTAACGGCGGTCACATAGAAAAAAATTCCGTGCTTGTGGATTTTACCATGGGCAACGGTCACGACACGGAATATCTCTGCTCGCTTGTACCCGACGGAAAAGTATACGCCTTTGACATTCAGCAAAGCGCGCTCGACAACACTGCAAAAAGATTGTCTGACGCCGGATTTTCAAACGCAGAGCTTATTCTCGACAGCCACGCAAACGTCAAAAACTACGTCAAATGCGGCATTGACGGCGGACTTTTCAACCTCGGCTATCTTCCCGGAGGCGACAAATCCATACACACAATGCGCACAAGCACTCTGCCTGCCATAAAAGCGGCAATAGAGCTGTTAAACCCCGGCTGCGTTCTCGTGATCAACGTATATCCCGGTCACGAAGAGGGAAAACTTGAGGGTGAAATGCTTTACGGCGTACTTTCGGAATACGACAAAAAATATTACTGCATTACAAATTTCAGAATTATAAATTCTCCCGACGCACCCTTTATTTTTGCCGTGGAAAAGTACCGCAAATAACATCTTCGGCGCGCAAAATATCCCAAAAAGAAAAGAGGTATATCTCTTGCAGAAGCTTTTATCCTTAATTGAAGAGCTGACGGCGGTTCCGACGGTTTCCGGATACGAAAAAAACGGCATGAGCAAACTTGCCGGCGCCGCAGTTAAATATACAGGTATACAAAACCCGCATATGCGTATACTGCCGTCGGGTTCGGTCATATTCGGAATACAGTCGCAAAATCCCGACGCAAAAACGCTGGTATTCGACGCGCACGCCGACACGATAGGCTTTACCGTAACGGAACACTGCGGAAACGGATTTGTCAAAGTTTCGGCAATCGGCGGCATTGATTCCGGCATACTTCCGGCTAGCGAAGCAGAGCTTTACGGCAAGCGAACGCTGCGTGCGTTTTTTACGTCCGTTCCGCCGCACCTTGCAAGCTCAGACAAAAAAACTCCGCTTTCGGAGCTTATGCTCGACACGGGACTTTCCGACAGCGACCTTTCCGAGCTTTGTCCCATAGGCACACCCGGAGGTTTTCACGCGCCGGTCACGTTACTTTCAAACAACCGCATAGCCTCAAAATCGCTCGACGACAAGCTTTGCATTGCGGCAATCTGCCACGCGTTAAAGCTTATAAACGAATCCGGCACTGACGGCATAAACGTATACGCACATCTGTCCGTCGGAGAAGAAAAGACCATGCGCGGCGCAAGCACTCTTGCCGAAAATTTCCACGCGGACGGCTGCGTGGTGCTCGACGTAAACTTTGCCAAGGAACAGTCGTCGTATCCCGGAGAGTACATTCCGATCGACGGCGGCGCAGGACTTTCTCTGTCGGCGTCAACAAACCGTGCATTTACCGACGCGATATACAAAAGCGCGCAAAAACACGGCGTAAAGTGCAGCCGGATAGTCGAAATGCAGAGCACCGGCACAAATGCGAACATCATCGGCAGAATGTCAACAGGTATACAGACTGCCGTGCTTTCAATACCGCTCAAATATATGCACACAAGCGTAGAATGTGCGTCGCTCGACGACGTTATCTCGTGCGCAGAGCTTTTAAAGTGCTTTGCCGCAGACTGCTCGGCAAAATTTCCGCGGTTATCCGAAACCGTACACAAAGGAGGTGCGCTGTAATGAAAAACGGTACATTTGACTTTGAATTACTGAAAAAACTCTGCCTTGCAAACGGCGTTTCGGGCTTTGAGGACGAAGTACGCGACATCATAAAGGACGAAATTCTGCCGTTCTGCGATGGCATTATGACGGACGCTGCGGGAAATCTGCTTGCGTTCAAAAAGGGCAGAGTCAGCACCGGCAAAAAGCTCATGCTCTGCGCCCACATGGACGAGGTGGGCTTTTGCGTAAAACACATCAACGACGACGGAACGCTGCTTGTTGACGAGGCAGGCATGGTGACGCCGATAATGCCTTCAAAGCGAGTTGTGATAGGCAACCGCAGAATTCCCGGTGTTATAGGCTCAAAACCCGTGCATCTGTCCGGCAAGTCCGACGGTGTTCCGAGTATCCGCGACATTTTCATCGACATAGGCGCGCGCGGCAAAGCAGACGCCGAAAGTATGGGCGTTTTCGGAGAATACGCGGCGTTTGAAAGCGATTTCTGCGAGTTCGGAAACGGACTTATAAAGGCAAAGGCGCTTGACGACAGAATAGGCTGCGCGGTCATGTGCGAGCTTGCAAAGACGGAGCTTGACTGCGATGTTTATTTTGCGTTCACAGTAGGCGAGGAGATAGGCGGTATCGGTGCGGCAGCCGCAGCTTACAGAATAGATCCCGACGTTTGCCTTGTGCTTGAAGGCACCACCGCGTCGGATCTTGCCGGAATTACCGATGAGAACGCCGTCTGCCACGCAGGTTTCGGTCCTGTCTCGCCGTTTATGGACAGAGGCACAATGTACGACGTCGAAATTTACTCAGCCATACGCGCCATTGCCGAAAAAAACGGAATTCCCTGCCAGACCAAGACGAAAATAGCCGGCGGAACCGACGCGCGCAATATTGCAAAGACAAAGAACGGCGTAAAGGTCGGCGCGCTCTCACTTGCGTGCAGATATATACACACTCCGTCAAGCGTTGCGTCAAAGCGCGATATGCAGAATATGCTTGAACTTTCTTCGCTGTTTATCAGTAAATTTGCACGCGGATTATAATATACAAGTATACAATTTACGAGGTGATAACGCCATGAAAGAAATATTGAAACAATACGTAAACATTCCGTCGGTCGCCGGACGCGAGGAGGGCATGGAAAATGCGCTCAGATCAAAACTCGGTCACATTTTTGAAGACGTGCGCACGGACAATATAGGCAACCTTATCATGCACAAAAGCGGAGCGGGCAAAAAACTTTTGCTCTGCGCTCCAATCGACGATTTCGGAATTATTGTGACATACAGCGGGAACGGCAAAACCGTTCTCGGCGCACTCGGAAACACGTCCGAAAGCACATTTTCGTCAAGGCGCGTGGGATTTTTTGACGGAACAGGCGGCGTTCTTATGAACGGCGGCAAGGACGAAAGCGACATATCAAAGTACGAAGTATTCTTCGGCGGCGATGCAAGTCAAGACGGCAATCCGACACTTCCGAAACAATCCGAACGCGGATATTTTTATCCGGAATTTAACGAGGTCGGCTCGGAATACGTCACGGGACGCGGCATAAAATCAAAGCTCGGCGCGGCGCTCGTCACAGCGCTTATAATTGACGAATACAAAAACGGCGGTCTTTTTGCAGACTGCGACGTAACTCTGATCTTCTACGTTCAGAGCAAGCTCGACACCAAAGGCATTACCGCGGCAAGTTTCGGAATAAGCGCCGACATTGCCGTTATATTCGACTACACCGACGTGCAAAACACAGATTTCATAAAAGGCGGTCTTTCGCTTTTGCTGACCTCAAAGAGATACGTTTGTCCGCCCGAAATTTCTTCAAAGCTGCAAAAGCTTATATCAGATAAGAGTATACAGGTATACACCGATAGTGAGTCAGTCATATGCCCAGAAGCCGCGTTGTACTGCCATGCCTCGGGTTTTGCGGTATGCAAACTCTGTTTTGCCGTAAAGGACGAAACGGTGCGCATCGGCGGTGCCGTGCAGAGTGCGAAAAATGTGCTGCACGCGCTGATTTCGGAATAAATACAGGCTTAAAAATTATAAATACGCAAAGCAAAACGCAGTCCGTAGTTTTATTATGGACTGCGCTTATTTTTTTATTTGATTTTCGGCAACCCAGAGTTCGCCGCAAGACCGTCACGGATAACGCAAAATGCGCAAAAAACAGCCCGGCAAAACATATGTGCAGAGCAAAACGTCAAGCCGAGCCGAAAATCTTTATTAAGTTTAAGCGCCGAAGATCAATACTTTCTTCTTATCTTGCCCGAAGTCGTCTTTTCAAACGGTTCTTTTCTTACATGAACCTTGATCACGCGCTTATGCGACGGAAGTTCCGAGTTGATTCTCTCTACCTCAGCCTTGATCTTATCGTAGATCTGCTCATCGGACATTCCTTCTATTTTGTCGGAATGAGGATAAATTTCAGCCTGAAGTCCGGTTTCCTCGCCGTCCTCGTTCTTTATCGCGCTTACGATTACCTCGTTTACATAGTCGGAGCCGCCGACATATTCCTCTATCTCTTCGGGATATATATTCTTTCCGTTTTTGAGAACGATAAGATTTTTCTTTCTTCCCGTGATATAGAGTCTGCCGTCCCCGCCGATCTTACCGTAGTCGCCGGTCCTGAACCAGCCGTCCTCGCTCAGCACCTCGGCGGTCTTTTCGGGATTCTTATAGTAGCCCATCATGACTACCGCGCCTTTTACGCAGATTTCTCCCTCTCCGTCCTCGTTGGGATCGTCGATCTTCAGTTCAAGGCAGGGAAGCGGATTTCCTACCGACGCAAAGTTATAGTAAAAATCGCGGTTTGCGCTGACAAGCGGAGAACACTCTGTTATTCCGTAGCCGTTTATAAGGGTTATGCCGATAGACTCAAAGAAGCGTCCGAGTTCTTCTCTTATGGGCGCGCCTCCGCTAACTATCTTTATGAGCCTTCCGCCGAACACTTCATGTATCGACTTGAAAAGCGTTTTTCTCATATCAATGCCGATTTTCAGCAGCGCGTTGCTTGCCTTAATGGTATTCTTAAGTATCTTATCCTTGCCCTGTTCCTCAACAGTCGCCCAGATACGCTTATAGAAGTTCTCAACAAACAGCGGAACAAGCATGAT
This sequence comes from uncultured Eubacteriales bacterium, assembly GCA_934446675.1. Lineage (GTDB taxonomy): Bacteria > Bacillota > Clostridia > Oscillospirales > CAG-382 > UMGS1387. The sequence continues at coordinate 87,787 of CAKSEL010000010.1, read as the reverse complement.
ATAGTCGGGCCGGAAGGTCTTGAAATTGCCGAGTATGGTTCTGAGGTTTTCGTTTATGCATATTGTGGACGCGTGTTTCATGGACACAAGCAGTCCGCAGACCGATTCATAAGTATGGTGGAACGGCAGCACGGCAAGCTCGGTGCTGTAAACCGTCGAAACCGAAAGTCCGTAGCAGACGCCGTTTGTGATATTTGACAGCGAAAGCATAACGCCCTTTGCGGTTCCTGTCGTACCCGACGTATAAACTATCATCTTAAGTTTTTCAGGCACTGGGGTTATATCGGTATACGACGTATCTCCGCTTTTCAGCAGTTCGCGTCCTTTTGCGATAAAGCTGTCATAGCACAGAAATTCGCCGTCGTCAGCCTTTGCCTCGACATTTACGAAATACTTTACTTTCGGGAGCTTATCGCGCACGCTCTTAAAGCGTTCAACATATATATCAGCGCAGAAAACTATTTCCGCGTCGCTTTCGCCGATTATATGAGCCATTTCGTTTATGGGCAGTTCCTTATCCACCGGCACGAAAACGTTATTTCCGTTAAGGCAGGCAAGGTAAACCGTTACCCAGTTATAGCTGTTGGGTCCTACCATTGCAACGTGTGCGTCGGACAGTCCGAGAGATACAAGCTGTGTGCCGACTGCCTTTGTGTCGTTATAAAACTCCTCGTAGCTTACGTCGATTATATCCTGCCCCTTTCTGTATCGGAACGCAGGTCTGCCCTCGCTTTTCTTTATGGAATCTTCGAGCACCTGTTTGAAGTTTTCCGAATACGTAACGTCATAGAGAGGATAGTTATGCTTATAGTTCTTTATCATTTTTACACCCCTGTTCTGTTTTCAATTTAAAATCAAAAAGTAAGTTCAATTCCGAATTCTTCCCTTGCAGCATTTACAAGGCTGTACAGCGGAAGTCCGACAACGTTGAAAAAGTCGCCGTCGATACTCTTTACAAAGCTTGCCGCCTTGCCCTGCACTCCGTATCCGCCCGCCTTATCGAAAGGTTCGCCGGTCTTTATATATCCGCGTATTTCTCTCTCCGAAAGCGTTCCGAACTGCACTCTTGTACACTCGCTTGTGCTTACGGACTTTTCATTTGTACAAAGCGTAAGTCCCGTATACACAAAATGCGTCTTTCCCGAAAGGATCCTCAGCGTTTCATACGCCTCGTTATCATCATGCGGTTTTCCGATTATACGTCCTTCTGCATACACGACGGTATCCGCGGCGATCACAAAGACGTTATCATTTTTATGATTTTCAAGGCAAGCCTTTGCCTTTCTCTGCGAAAGTTCGCACACGGCGTCGGCAGGGAGATATGTGCAGCTTAGGGTTTCGTCGGCGTCGGTCGGCTCACAGGTAAAATTTACGCCGAGCTGACTTAACAGATCGCGGCGTCTCGGTGACTGCGACGCGAGTATTATTCTAATTTCGCCGCTCATGATCAGTCATTATAAAGCGGATACTTTTCGCAGAGCTTATTGACTTCGTTTCTTACGTCGTCCGCGCTGTTTTCAAAGTCGGTTGCGGTGAGTTTAAAGAGATGTGCTATCTTTACGAAATCCTCCTCGACAAATCCGCGCGTTGTTGCGGCAGCCGTTCCCACTCTTACTCCGCTTGTTACGAAAGGCTTTTCGGGATCGTTCGGGATTGCGTTCTTATTGACGGTTATATAAACCTCGTCGAGTCTATGTTCAAATTCTTTGCCGGTGATTGCGAAAGGTCTGAGATCCACAAGTCCGAGGTGGTTATCCGTACCGCCCGAAACAAGCTTAAAGCCTTCGTCAAGCAGGCTGTCCGCAAAAGTCTTCATATTTGAAACAAGCTGTTTCTGATATACCGCAAATTCAGGCTTCAGCGCCTCTCCGAAGCAGACTGCCTTTGCCGCGATTATATGCATAAGAGGTCCGCCCTGAGTTCCGGGGAATATCGCCTTATCTATCTGCTTTGCGTATTCCTCTTTACAGAGTATAAGTCCGCCTCTCGGGCCTCTGAGGGTTTTATGGGTGGTTGTGGTGACGACATCGGCATAAGGAACGGGGCTGGGGTGAAGTCCTGCAGCAACAAGTCCTGCGATATGCGCCATATCTACCATGAATATTGCTCCGACTTTCTTTGCAACGTCCGCAAAGCGTTTAAAGTCGATTATTCTCGGATAAGCCGACGCGCCCGCGATTATAAGCTTAGGCTTATGTTCGAGTGCAAGAGCCTCCATTTTATCATAATCTATAAAGCCGTTATCATCAACGCCGTAAGGCACGATATTATAGAACATACCCGAAACATTTACGGGGCTTCCGTGGGTAAGATGTCCGCCGTGTGCGAGATTCATGCCCATTACGGTATCTCCGGGTTTAAGGAACGCATTGAAAACGGCGAAGTTTGCCTGTGCGCCGGAATGAGGCTGCACATTTGCGTGTTCCGCGCCGAAAAGCTTACAAGCGCGTTCTCTTGCGATATTCTCCGCAACGTCCACGCACTCACAGCCGCCGTAATAGCGTTTTCCGGGATAGCCCTCCGCATATTTATTGGTGAGCACGCTGCCCATTGCGCAAAGCACTGCCTCGGAAACGATATTTTCACTTGCTATAAGTTCAATATTACGTCTCTGGCGTTTAAGTTCGAGTTCGACTGCGTTTCCGATTTCTGGATCGGCGTTTTTCAAGTAATTCAGATTTTCCTGTACCATGACTTTACCTCCGGTGGGGAATTTTTATTTTTTATTTTTTATTTTTTATTTATTGATTTATTGGTTGTTTTGGGCGAGAACTGATTATCCACTTCTATATGCAGCTCTATACTGACGCTTTTCTACGGAGAAAAGCTGAAAGATGTTTTTATTTGGCTGAGCGTTACTTGATTTGGTCGAAAACGGATTATCCACTTCCAAGTGCAACTCTATTCACCGACTTTTCGGAATCGAAAAAGTCGCGCTCTAAAGAGTGTAAACAAAAGATTTTCGCGGCTCAATCGCCGCCGCGAAAGCGTGGCTTTATTTTCCACACAAAATTGTATCGTCGGTAAAAGTCTTATTACCTCCGAAATTTGCAATCTTCGCTCGCAGATGCTCCGCACTGCTCGATGGGGTTGGTATCTAAATACAAGCTGGTTGACATAATGCCAAGCTTTATGCCATGTCACGTTGCGGTCTGCGCAAATTTTATTTGGGGCGCAAAAAAGCAACTTTCTCAAGTTATTTCGCAGTCAACAGGACGTGTTTTTCTGCCCAGCTCGCTTACGCGAGATGACTTTTACGAATGTTAGTTTTTTGTTTCGCTGGTGCGTAATTACTTTACTTTCCAAAACTGCCCATTGTACATAGTTTCCATAGTTTACTCACGCACCTGTTCGCATCTGAGTTCGCAGTCCTGCTGTTCGACTGCGAACGGCACAAGCTGGCGGCACGGAATATCCCGTAGTCTCTATCTAATTTAAGGGCTGCCGTTTTCTTTGCAGCTTTCTTTTTAAAAAGAAAGCGCGTATTCCTCGTACTCCCTCGTACCCCTTATCCCAATCTGTACCTTAATTTTATGGCTCTGCCGTCGGGGAAGTCTTTGATTTCGGCAAGACCGAGGAAGGTATTGTCGGAGGTATAGACTCTGAAAAGAGAACCGGCGAGAGCGGAATCGGGAAGTCCGAGTTTAGAGAGATAGATTTCACAGCCGTTAGAGCAAAGTCTGGAATAAAACTGCGGAAGCGTAATCTTTTTGGAATTTTGAAACAGCTTTTCAGCCGGCACAAGCAAGCTTTGAATACCGTCCCTATCGCCGTTTTTATACATCTGTTCGATTTTATCAAGGCTCACCGAATCGGTCACGGAAAAATTGCCGCACACCGTTCTCTCAAGGCTGCTCATACAAGCTCCGGTACCGAGTTTTTCGCCTATATCCTCGCACAGGGTTCTGATATACGTACCCTTTGAGCAAGACACGTCAAATACAAATTCATCTTCCGACAGCCTTTTTACAAGCGACGCCGAATATATTTCTATCTGACGCGGTTGGCGCTCGACCTCAACGCCTTTTCTGGCAAGATCATAGAGCCTTTCGCCGTTTATCTTTATTGCCGAATACATCGGCGGAGTCTGCATTATCTTACCGACAAAGCTTTGCAATGCATCTTCAAACATTTGCCCGGAAATGCCGCTTACCTCTTTGCTCTGCACGGTGTTTCCGGTAATATCGCCGGTATCTGTAACAACGCCGAGCTTTATGCCTGCGCGGTACGACTTATCGTGATCCGACAGCATTTCCTGCAAAGCCGCCGCGCGTCCGACAAGCACCGGAAGCACGCCCGTAGCCATGGGATCAAGCGTTCCTGCGTGTCCCACACGTTTTTCGCCCGTAAATTTGCGTATTCTCGACACCGCCGAAAACGACGTTATGCCCTGCGGTTTGTAAACATTCAGTATTCCGTCCATACGACACTCTTAATCCTGTTCGTCGTCCTTTATTTCGTCCGCGTTGTCATCGGCTCTCTGATCCTCCGCCGCGGCTTTGCCCGAAAAACCGAGTACCGTTACGGTATCTCTGTCAAAGGTCTTTGCCGGCGAATCGGGGGACGCGTCAAGCACAACGCCGACCGTTCCTTTAAGCGCGTTTCTTTCGGTTACGACGCCCTTGCCCTCGCTTGTTTCGACCAACGCCCCGACTTTGGGTGTGCGCGCGTTTTCCTGTTCATAGACCCTGTCCTCGTAGCGCAGACAGCACATGAGCTTTCCGCAGGCGCCCGAGATCTTTGCCGCGCTGAGCGACAGGTTCTGATCCTTTGCCATCTTTATGGAAACCTGTGCAAAATCACCCAAGAACGTAGCGCAGCACGCGGCTCTGCCGCATACTCCGAGTCCGCCGAGAACCTTTGCTTCGTCGCGCACTCCTATCTGGCGCAGCTCTATTCTTGTTCTGAATACTCCGGCAAGCTCCTTTACAAGCTCGCGGAAGTCTATTCTTGTTTCGGCTGTAAAGTAAAACAGCAGCTTTGAATTGTCAAAAGTGTATTCTACGTATATGAGATTCATCGCAAGTCCGAGAGCCGCAACTTTTTCCTTAAATACCTTGGCAGCCTGCTTTTCAAGCATCTTGTTTGCAGTGTATTTCTGGGTATCCATCTCGGTTGCAATTCTCTGAATCTTTTTAAGCGGAGAAACTATGCCCTCTTTGGGTATAAGGCGGTTTGAAATGGCAGTGAAGCCGTATTCGCTGCCGCGTGCGGTTTCGACTATCACGTGAGCTCCGTAGGGGATTGTCTGTCCGTCGGGATCGAAATAGTATATCTTTCCGGCTTCTCTGAAACGTATTCCGACTATCTCCTGCTTTTCGTCGTCGGACAGTCCGCTGCCGTATATCGGGTGGCGCGCCTTTTCGTCCTCTGCGGCTATTTTTTCGGCAAGAGGTATCGCGTCCTTATACTTTTCCTCAAGGCTGAGTTCCTTTACCTTGGGTTTTGCCGCCTCAAGCTCTCTTTTATGTTCCTTGATCGCGGCAAGGCTCTGCTGCATATCTCCTGAAAGCGCCGAAAGAGGAGTGCGCGGCGGCTGATTGCGGTTATTATTTTCCTTTTTGCCGTTTCTCTGCTCGTTTTTACGGTTATCCTTTACGCCCTTTGCGTTCTGTTCGGGCTGATTTTTCTGCGGACGGTTTTTATTCTTAAACCCTTGCTGATTTCTGTCGTTCTGAACGGCATTTTCGTCCTTTGCGGCATTATTCTGCGGCGCACGGTTCCTGTTTGCGCCGTTTTTCTCGTTTTTCTCGTTTCTGTCGTTTCTTTTCTTCTGAAAACCGCCCTGAGAACCGGGCTGTCTGTCTGAATTTGCGTTCTTTCTGTTTTTATCGTCGCGTTCGGTCTTTCTGTCGTCGGCACTGCCGGAATTTGCGTTTTTGCTGCGGTCTTTATCGCGGAAACGTCCGCCGCGGTTTTCTTTATTGTTTCTGTTATCTTCCTTATCGCCGCGGGTCTTTTTGAATGAATCCGAATGAGAATTTTTATTTTCGCCCTTATCGTTCTTTACGGGTGCGGAGGGCTGTGCGGCGCCGTTGTTCTGCGTATTCTGCGGTGCGGAAAAATGTATTGTGCTCTTGATTTCGCCGGAATTTTTCTTGCCGGGAAGCGAGAGGCGGAAACCCTTTTTGGTCGAGATGTTTTCGCTGTCGTTCTTTTCGTTATCCGGCTTTTTTGTATTGTTATTCATTATATTCTGAGTGCTGTTCCTTTCGTTTACCGGAAAATATCCGGTTAGAATTTATAAAAACTTATTTTGCGGATATGTTTTTTACAGAACTCCGCCAAGCTCTGCGGCAATGAGATTTACGCTGTAATTCATGGGCGAGCTTATCTTTATTATTGCCTTTTCGAGTCCGTCGAGTATGACAGAGGCTCTTTTTGACGAGGTCTTCATTATTCCGTCGTGAAGTTCGCTCTCGGTAAAAGCCGCGTCATCGGGTATTTTATACAGCTTTGCGTACATTATTTCTCCGAGAGCAAGATAAAAGACCTGAAGATATATAAGCATATTCTTTCTCGAATCCTTTGAACGCGGAAATTCAAGAAGTACGTCGCTTTTATTGCCCGAAAAATATTCCGCGGCAAGACTGAAAGCTTTTTCATATACCTTTTCGTCCATTTCCGAAAGCTCCGTGCCCTCGTATTTTGCCGCAAACGCCGCCATTTTGACAAGCAATCCGTCGTCTGCGCCGGGACGGGCTTTTTTCAGCGTCTGATAGTACGCGTTCTTTCCGAGTCCGCTTAAATGCAGCGTAAAAAGCCTTGAACGCACCGTCGGAAGTATTGACGACGTTCCCGACGCGGTAAGCACGAATTTTACGCCCTCGGGCGGTTCTTCGAGAATTTTCAGCAGCGCGTTCTGCGCCTGCACATTATAAAGATCTGCGTTTTTGAGCAGAAACACCTTGCAGTCCGCCTCGTTAGACGCAAGATACGCCTCGTCCGACACCGCTCTTATATCGTCCACGCCGACTTTATTTCCCGCGTCTCCGATTATATGAAGATCGGGGTGCGTTCCCGACATAAGCTTTATGCAGTCGGAGCATTTTCCGCAGGGCTCCGCCGTATTCTCATCTGTATTGCGGCACATGAGCGACGCCGAAATTTCAAGCGCCGTGCGCGACGCAAGCGACGAATCCGGGCATACCAGAAGATATGCGTGCAGTCTGCTGTTATTTATAAACTGACGCGGCAGGTTATTCATTTTTTATTTCTTTGCGAAAGACTTTTCGGTTTTGCGGCTTTATATTACGCTCACCGCATAAGATCCCGTCTTTCGTTTTTTCCTCCTTTCCTTCAAAATTTTCTTTTTCCGCAGAAGCTTTACGCCCTTATCTCCGAGGTAATCTCATGCTGCGGTTTATTTATTAATATCTATTCTTTGACCCGCGCTTTGCCATTATGTCATATGCCGGCGTTGAACAGTGCCGACGACGAGCTGTAAGCATGGCATATTGCCGCGGCAAGAGCGTCCGCCGTATCGTCCGGTCTCGGTTCGCTCTCAAGCTTCAGAATAGTTTTAACCATATACATTATCTGCTTTTTTTCGGCTCTGCCGTACCCCGTAAGCGCCTGCTTTATCTGAAGCGGCGTATATTCGTATATCGGTACGTTTCCGAGCCTTGCGGCAAGCAGTATTACTCCGCGCGCCTGTGCTACGTTTATGGCGGTCTTTTCGTTTGTGTTGAAATACAGCTTTTCCACGGACACGGCATCAGGCTTATACGTCTTTACAAGCTGTCTTATGTTCTCGAATATCTCGGCGAGCCTGTCCGGAATTTTACTCTTTGCAGGAGTAAGCACCGCGCCGTATTCCACAGCTTCGAACTTTGTCGCACGCGACGCGTTTATTATGCCGAAACCCACCGTCGCAAGTCCCGGATCTATTCCCATTATTATCATTGCGGCGTCTCCGTTTCAAAACATACTTTACGCAAAAATGCACACACGGTTTATTAAGTCAGTATACCACATTATTTAACTTTTGTCAATTAATGACGCGTTAACAAACCGCGAAAAACGTTTTTTTTAATGGGAATTTCCGCGCCTTTGCGCCGCGATTTTACATTCTGCGCTCTTATTGTACATTTTGTGCGATTTTTTCATCTGCGCCGAAGTCCCAGAGTTCCCATACGCTTTGCGGACACTCAAAACAGACTTCTTTGTTATCGAACGGACTTACAAAGCTTATGCGTTTCGACATTAAGCATATCCGGTTATTGTTGTCCTTTGCGCCGTATTTTCCGTCGCCGCAGAGAGGGTGTCCGATATGAGAAAACTGCGCTCTTATCTGGTGGCTCCTGCCGGTATCCAGCGTTATGAAAAGTTCGGAAACAGCGCCTTTCGGCGTTTGCCGCGTGCAGACCGTTTCATACGTCAATCTTGCCTTTTTCGCGCCCTTGCGCTCTCTGTCAACGACGTAAACTTTATTTGCCCTGCCGTCCTTGAACAGTATATTTTCCAAAGAGCCGCTTTTATTTTCGGGAACGCCGCGAACAAGCGCAGAATACTGCTTTACCAGTTTTCCGTCCGCGATAAGAGCCGACATTTTCGCCGCCGCGTCCTTATTCTTTGCGTACACCATTACTCCGCCCACGCCGACGTCGAGTCTGTGCAGCGTTTTTACGGTCTTGCACCCTGTCAGCCTTTCGAGCTCCGACACGGCGTTCGGTTTTCCCTCTGTATATTCCGAGCTTATTCCGCACGGCTTTATGCAGATTATGAGATCTTTTGTCTGATTTATTATTACGACGTCTTTTGCGCTCACTTTTTTCTCCCGTCCGGTACGATTATTTGTCTTTTTTATATTTTACCACAAACGTGCGTCCGTGTCCACAACAATTTACACTCTGCGCCGGGCACATCTCTTTTTTGCCGCGGTCAATATACGATTTTTATAAAATGCGCAACTATCTTTATAAAAATAGGAATTTTTTGTTAAATTTATTTTGAAAGTTTGAAAATCGGGAATTTATATGATATAATGTTATGCGTAAAGAGAAGCGTTGTCTTTTCTTTTAAGTCAGGCACACCGTGCCGCAGTTTTTTGGTAAATCTTGCGATTACCGGAAGGAGAGCTAATTATGAAAACATTACCCGTAGGACTTCAGCTTTACACAGTAAGAAGCGAAATGGAAAAAGACGTTGCCGCAACCTTAAAGGCTGTAAAGGCGGCAGGATACGATTACGTTGAGCCGGCAGGACTTTTCGGACTCACCGGCGAACAGTTCAGAGCACTTCTCGACGAGAACGGACTCAAGGCGATCTGCGCTCACGTTGCGCTCGCAGAAATGCTTGCGGACACCGATAAGTGTCTTGACACATACAAGACCATCGGCTGCGAATGCATTGCGGTTCCTTACCTTGCAGAAGGTCAGAGACCCGGCGACGAAGGCTTTGACGAAGTTTTAAAGAGCATTGACAAGATAGGCGCAGCATGTGCCGCAAAGGGACTTATCCTTGTTTACCACAACCACGACTTTGAATTCAAGAAGATGCCCGACGGCAGATACGGTCTTGACTATATGTACGAAACCATAAGCCCCGAACATCTCCAGACAGAGCTTGACACCTGCTGGGTAAACGTCGGCGGCGAAGATCCCGCGGCTTACATAAGAAAGTACGCAGGCAGATGCCCCGTTGTTCATCTCAAGGACTTTGTAGGTTCAAAGAGCGAGCATATGTACGAGCTTATCGGTATAAAGTCCGACGACAAAGAGCCTGTGAAGAACACCTTTGAGTTCAGACCCGTAGGTCACGGCAAGCAGAACTTCCCGGCAATTCTCGAAGCTGCCGTTGAAAGCGGCGCAAAATACGTTATCGTAGAGCAAGACAACACCTACGATATTCCCTGCCTTGAGGCTGCAAAGATGAGCAGAGATTACCTCAAGAGCCTTAACTGGTAAACCTTTAACCGGGACGCTCTTGCTAAATGCCTGAATGTCCCGGAATTTTTATACACTAAGTGAGGAACATGAAATGAAAACATTACCGTTTGATCTTGATCTTGGCGGAAAAGTAGTAGTAATCACGGGTGCGGGCGGAGTTCTGTGTTCGGGATTTGCAAAAACCGCGGCTGCCTGCAATGCAAAAGTCGCAGTGCTTGACCTTAACCTTGACGCAGCAAAAAAAGTTGCCGACGAAATTATCGCCGACGGCGGAACGGCTGTTGCCGTCAAAGCCAACGTCCTTGAAAAGGCAAGCATGGAAGAAGCAAAGAAAATCGTCGATGAAAAGCTCGGCTCGTGCGACATTCTCATAAACGGCGCAGGCGGAAACAATCCCAAAGGCTCGACGACAAAGGACTATCTCGAAGCCGATGACCTTGAAAACAACGCCGAAATTTCCGGCATAAAGACCTTCTTCGATCTCGATCCCGACGGTATCTCCTTTGTTTTCAACTTAAACTTCTTGGGAACTCTTATTCCGACTCAGGTTTTCGCAAAGGACATGGCTAAAAAGGACGGCGCAAGCATTATCAACGTTTCGTCCATGAACGCTTTTCGTCCTCTCACAAGAATACCGGCTTACAGCGGCGCAAAGGCTGCCGTTTCCAACTTTACACAGTGGCTCGCCGTTCACTTCTCCAAAGTCGGCATACGCGTAAACGCAATAGCTCCCGGTTTCTTCTCGACAAACCAGAACAAGGCTCTGCTTTACAATCCCGACGGCAGCCTTTCAGCACGCAGCGAGAAAATCCTTGCGCACACTCCCATGGGACGTTTCGGTGTACCCGAAGATCTTGACGGCGCACTTCAGTTCTTACTCAACGACAAGGCGTCCGCGTTTGTAAACGGCGTTGTAATTCCGATCGACGGCGGTTTTGCCGCTTATTCTGGAGTCTGATTTACAGACAAAGTGAAAACACGTTAAAACAGGCAATATTTTACCCGGTACTTACTTTTAAAGTGTGAGCACCGGGTATTTTCATATTAATTTTCTTATTTATCTCAGATATTTGCCGGAAGTTCCGTAACAAGCCCTTGCTTTGCAAGATGTTCCGCGTATGCCGTCTCGCATAGGTGCGTTTCAAGCGTCCGCGAGTTATATTCCACAACCGTAACCGACGCGTTTGACACCCATTTAAGTTCCGTTATGGCGCTGAGAGCAAGCCCTTTCCAGTCGCACAGCATACAGCGTATCGGAGTTGCGTGAGAGGCTATAAGCAGAGTTTTTCCGGGGTTTTGCTTTACTATCTCATCAAAACCGCGTTTTACCCTGTCATGGAGCTGCTTTACGCTTTCTCCTCCGGGGCAAACAAACTCTGAAAGGTTCTTCATGAACATTTCATGCTCTTTGGGATAGTTTTTCTCGATGTCGTCAAACTTCATACATTCCCACGTGCCTGCGTCTATCTCGCGGAGCAGTTTGTTTTTGACGATCTCAAGTCCGTCATGGCGCTTTGCTACTATGCACGCAGTCGAATATGCCCTTGCAATATCGCTTGAATATGCTCCGTCGAATTTTACGTCCTTTAGGTATTCCGCGGTACATTCCGCCTGCTTTTTTCCAAGCTCGGTAAGGTCGGAATTATACTGACCGTGAAACTCGGCAAGCTTATTTCCCATTCCCTGCGCGTGTCTTACGACATAAAGTTTTGTATCAAACATCTTTCTCTCTGCTCCTTTTGCATACCGCTCAGCCGTTTTCGAGTATTGATCTCATGGCAACCGTAAGCTTTATATCCTCCGGCGTAAAACCCGCCTCCGTAAGTTTAAGCGCAGAGGTCTTATACGCGGTCTGCGGCGTATTATTCTCGTGCGACAGGTGCGCAAGCATTGCCTTATGCGTTCCGTGGCTTACAAGCTCGGTCAGAAATTCGGCGCACGCGTCGTTTGAAAGATGTCCGTGATCGGACAGTATTCTTTTCTTGAGAACATACGGGTACGGGCCGTTTTTCAGCATTTCAACGTCATGGTTGGACTCAAGTATCACCTGTTCGCAGCCGTACAGCGCGCCTCTTATATCGGGGGTAATCTCGCCTATATCGGTCGCGTATCCGAACGCGTTTCCGTCGTCAAATTCAAACCTGTATCCCACGCTGCCCGCGGAGTCGTGCGGAGTTTCAAATATCCTTACAAGCGTCCCGTCAAGTTCTACCGTATCTTTCGGGTTCTTTATGACGGCACTGTCCGCCATATGCTTATACAGATTTTTGTCCGCAGCGTCATACGACTTTTGATTTATGTATACAGGTACACCCGGATTATTCTTTGCCAGCACTTCAAGTCCCTTGATATGGTCGATATGCTCATGAGTTACGAAGACTGCGGAGATATTTGAAATATCCGTGCCTATCATCTCGAGCGCAAGTCTTATATTACGGTATGAAACGCCTGCGTCTATAAGAAATTCGGTATCGCCGTATTTTACATATGCGCAGTTTCCGGACGAGCCGGAGAACATGGGTACAGCTTTAAACATGGAAAAATTACTACCTTATCGGAAAATATTGCCGACTGCCTTAAAGACCTCGCTGTCGGAAAGCAGCAGAAGATATGTACAGTCGCAGAGCATTACTATTATGAACGGCAAAAAGATTATGACCGCCGTTCTCATATTTTTCTTGCGCTTTTGCGAAAGCTCCGCGATATGCTGTTCGGACAGCCCTTCCGGAGGATTTGCCTCTGCTATACGGTCTTTCATATACAGGTATACATAAAGACACGAACCGACGACTGTAAAAGCCGCGTATATCCAGACTATCGGCAGAAACATACGCATATTGGCATAGATATAAATTCCGCCGACGATACAGAGATTTACGAAAAGCGCAAGAAGATTTTTGATTTTTTGCTTACGCGTCATATATTTTTTAGTTTATGGCGTCAAGGCTTACCGCGCCGTACTTACGCACATTGAGCACATAGACATTGCCTTTTCCGAACACGCCTTCAAGCGTCTGTCTGTACTTTCCGACAAGGTTTTTGGGTACGAACGCCTGAATTGTACCTGCAAATCCGCCGCCGTGAACTCTGTATGCAGCGTTATCGACGCCGTCGAGCACTTCAGCCGAAAGCGCGAGCGCAACGGAAAGTCCCTGCTCATTTACGTTCTTTACGGTATAGACGTTCTGGAGCATTGTAGCAGAAGAAATGCCCGACTTTCTCACGCCGTTAAGAAATCCTGCAAGATCGCCCTTCTGGAGCGCATCTTTCTGAAGTCCTACGCGCGTATTCTCATTAAGGAAATGCATTGCGCGGAGCAGGCACTTATCGCCGAGTTTTTCGCGTATTTCGGCGGCTCTTGCGAGAAGTTCCTCTTTTGAAACGTCTCTGAGCACTTCTTTACCAAACATTTTTGCAACGGCTTTCATATCTGCCGGTATCGACGCATAGTCCTCATTAAGATCGGCATGGTTTCCGCCGGTATTTACGATACAGAGCGAAAGTCCGTGTGCGTCAAGGTCAAACGGAAGTCTTGTAACTACGGGATTTTTGGTATCTTTAAAGTCTATTGCGACAAATCCGCCTGCCGCGCACGCTATCTGGTCCATAAGTCCGCAGGGTTTACCGAAATGCACGTTCTCTGCGTACTGCGCTATTTTTGCTATTTCGACATTATCAACCTTACCGTCGTTATAGAACCAGTTAAGCATATTACCGGTCATATCCTCGAACGCTGCGGACGAAGAAAGTCCCGAACCTTTAAGGACATTTGAGGTAGTATATGCGCAATACGAGCCGACTTTAAGTCCGTTCTTTACAAAGCCGTCGCACATACCTCTGATTATTGCGCTTGCCTTATACTTTTCGCCGTCTCTTACTTTATCGGCGTCTGCAACGTCTACTTCATCAATAGGGAAGCCCTCCGACTTAATTGTAACTTTACCGTCGTTTGTCTTTGCGGCAACCGAGATTATATCAAGGCTTATTGACGCTGCAAGCACGCAGCCATGGTTATGGTCGGTATGATTTCCGCTTATCTCGCTTCTTCCTGCGACGCTGAAAAGGCGCACGTCATCGAAATCTGCGCTGTTTTTATATGTTTCTTCAAAGCCCTGTGCGCACTTTTCATATCTTTCATACACTTTCTCAAGGTCACAGGTTTCTCCGTAAAGTTCACGGAACGCTTTATCATAGTGTCCGTTTCTGATTGCTGATTTTAATTCTGTAATTTTCACCGGGGATCTTCCTTTCTAACTTTTAATATCTTTTTTCTCTTTGCACAGGACAGGTTTGCGGGTTTGGCTGAGTGTTGCTTATTTTGGGGCGGAAAATGATAATCCACTTCCATGTGCAACTCTATTCACCGACTTTTCGGAATCGAAAAGCGAAAAGATACTTTTTGTTTGGCTGAGTATTGCTTATTTTGGGTGGAAACGGGAAATTCACTTCCACTTGCAAGTCTATTCTCCTCACTTTTCGGAATCGAAAAAGTCCCCTGCGAGGATAAATGACAAAAGATTTTCGCGGCTCAAACGCCGCCGCGAAAGCGAACTAAACTTGCGTATGGCTGATTTTCACCTGTTTTTGGCGGGAACGGATTACTCACTTCCACTTGAAACTCTATTCTCCAACTTTTCGACGGCGAAAAAGTTGCACTCTAAAGAGCGTAAACAAAAGCCGTTCGCGGCTCAATCGCCGCCGCGAAAGCGTGGCTACGTGGAGGATTTCACTCTAAAGAGTGTAAACGCGCACCAAAACCATTTACGCCTCCGAAATTTCAAAAACTCACATTTCGCACTGTCCCTGAAACTGTGCCGCGAAATCGCCGCGCGACAGGCGCGCGGATGGGGCTGGTTTCTAAACACAAATTGGTCGACATAATGCCGAGTTCTTGTACCATGTCACGCTGCGGTCTGCGTAAACTTTATTTTAGGTGCGAAAAAGTAATTTTTTTAAGTTATTTCGCAGTCAACAGGACTCATTTTTCTACCCAGCTCGCTTACGCGAGATGACTTTGCTGAATTTTAGTTTATTGTTTCCGTCGGTGCGGAGCGAAAATTCGGTTCTGTTTCGTCGGCGCAAAGTGAAATTTTTACTTTATTTCATTGTTGCGAAACGGTTTCACTCACCAAAGCCACCTTCAGCACACAATTTCCATAGCTTGCTTTGGCACCTGTTTTTATCTTAGTCCGCAGTCCTGCTGTTCGACTGCGGACGGTACAAGCTGGCGGCAGAGAGTATCCCACAATTCTTTTCTAAATTAAGGACTACCGTTTTCTTTGCAGCTTTCTTTTTAAAAAGAAAGCGCGTATCCCTCGTAATCCCTATCTATTCCTTAGTCTTTAAAGAAAGCCTCGAAAGCCTTATAAGCGGAATAGACATCGGTTTTAGAGACGATTTCATAAGGAGCGTGCATAGAAATAACGGGGACGCCGACATCAATAACATCAATATTAAGTTTAGCGAGGTACATAGCGACAGTACCGCCGCCGCCCTGATCTACCTTACCGAGTTCACCCATCTGCCACACGACGCCTGCCTTATCGAGGAGGTTTCTGACATATGCGACATATTCCGCATGAGCGTCATTAGTTTCGGACTTACCGCGCGCCCCGGTAAACTTAGTAACCGACACACCCTTATTAATATAAGCCGAGTTTCTGGTTTCATAAGCCTCTGCATAATTCGGATCAAAGCAAGCGTTTACGTCTGCTGACAGGCACTTTGAGTTTGCGAACATAACTCTGGGATTTTCGCCCCTGTTTATACAAATTTCATTAAGCACATCGACGAACGCGAAGGACTGCATACCCGTATTTCCCTCGCTGCCTATCTCCTCTTTATCCGCGAAGATAGTAACCTGAGTATGCTCGGGAATCTGCTTTGAGCAATCTACTGCCGCAGTCATGATAGGATATGCGCAAACCCTATCGTCATGACCGTAAGAGCCGACAAGACTTCTATCGAATCCGACATCGCGCGGTTTCTGCGACGGAACAAGGCAAAGTTCGCTCGAAACGAGGTCAGCCTCTGTAATTCCGTACTTTTCATAGAGCAGATTGAGCACATTAAGCTTAATCTTTTCCGACACTTTTTCATCATTATACGGACGGCTGCCGCAGAGAACATTGAGCATTTCTCCGTTAAACACGCTGCCCATAGGCTTTGTTGCCTGATCCTTACCGAGATGCGGAAGAAGATCGGTTATATAGAACACGGGATCGCTCTCGTCCTCGCCTATACTTATCTTTACGCACTCGCCGTCAGCCTTAACGACAACTCCGTGAAGTGCAAGAGGCACTGTTACCCACTGGAATTTCTTAATTCCGCCGTAATAATGCGTTTTAAAGAAAGCAAATCCGCCGTCCTCATAAAGCGGGTGCTGTTTCAAGTCAATTCTGGGGCTATCAACGTGTGCGGCTGCGATATGAAGTCCGTTTTCAAGACCATGTTTACCGACGGTGATTATATAGACGGACTTACCTCTATTATTAAAATAGATTTTATCGCCCGGCTGATATTTTTTACCGTACTCAAATTTTTCAAATCCGTTCTTTTCAAGGTACTTTACCGCAAAATCCACGGATTCTCTTTCGGTTTTACATTCACCTAAGAATTTCTTATATCCGTCGCAATATTTATAAGCCTTTTCAATTTCCTTTTCGGACAGCTTTTCATATGCGTCGGGCTGTTTCATAAAGAGCTTTTCTTTCAGCTCTTCTCCTTTTGACTTCTTTTCCGGCATATTTTACATCTTCTTTCTGAGATTCTATATAATTTTTTAGTTTTTGATTGGTTGATTGTTGCCTATTTGGGCGGAAACGGGAAATATTCTTCAAAGTGCAACTTTGTACTGACGCTTTTCTACGGAGAAAAGCTGAAAGATGTTTGGTGTTTGGCTAGCTGTTGCTTATTTTGGCGAGAAAAGATAATTCACTGCCATGTGCAACCCTATTCCCCCTCTTTTCGGAATCGAAAAAGTCCCCTGCGAGGATAAAAGGCAAAAGATTTTCGCGGCTCAAACGCCGCCGCGAAAGCGTGGCTACGTGGAGGATTTTGCCCTGAACATGGCTTTTTTCACCTTTATTATCCTTACAAATGCGACCGCCTTGCTACTATGGTACGTCCGTGTAGCTTACGGCAAAATCGCCGCGCGACAGGCGCGCGGATGGGGCTGGCATCTACACACAAGTTGGTTGACATAATGCCAAGTTTTACGCCATGTCACGTTGCGGTCTGCGTAAACTTTATTTGAGGTGCGCAAGTGTTAACTTTTTCTGTTATTTCACAGTCAACAGGACTAACTTTTCCGACCAGCTTGCCTACGGCAAGATGACTTTTACAAATGTTAGTTTGTTGTTTCGTAGGTGCGGAGTAATTTCACTTTCAAAAGCTACCCTTTGTACTGAATTTCCATAGTTTACTCACGCACCTGTTTACATCTGAGTTCGCAGTCCTGCTGTTTGACTGCGAACGGTACAAGCTGGCGGCAGGGAGTATCCCACAATTCTTTTCTTATTTAAGGGCTACGAAAGTCTTTTGTTTACACTCTTTAGAGCGCTCAGCTTTTCTTCAGAAAAGCGCGTACCCCTATAAAGCGCGTATTCCTGCGTACTCTAATCAAAATACAGATTTTTGTACGTTTCGGCGGCTTTGGCGACTTTCACGACATAGTTTGCGGTTTCGGGGAACGGAATATTCACGAGTCTGCCGTCGGCATTATACTGTTCCTGAGATAGCCAGTTATTAACGCGCGTTCTGCCGGCATTATAAGCGGCGTAAGCGTTATCCCAAGTACCGAACTCGGTATAGAGCATACTGAGGAAAAGCGTACCGTATCTTATATTGATTTCGGGATTATAGAGCAATTCGGCAGAGGCGTTTTCATAAGGTTCTTTGGTACAAAGCCACTCGAAAGTTTCGGGAGTTATCTGCATAAGACCGACTGCGCCCTTATCTGACAAAGCGTCGCTTTTGAAATTACTCTCGGTTTTTATAACGCCGTAGACTATATTTTCCGGCACGGAATATTTTTCGGAATACTTATCCACATATTCTTTAAATTCAAGCGGATAATTATTTTCAAGCACGATTCTCTCGACTTTTATCCATGCAAAGCTGACAAGCGCCGCAAGAACGAGTATCGAAAGAATAACCGCGGTTCTCTTCACTTATATAATACCTCTCTTCGGGGGATATTTCATTATGTATTTGTTATTATGCTTTAAATTTTTGAAAAATAACCTGCAAAACATCATCTGTCTGCTTTTCAAAATCTGCCTGCGACGTATCGTTTCTCAGCGCAAAGTCCGACTTTGACGTATAAAAGCTGTCGTCATGCTGCGCCGAAATTCTCAGCCTTGCTGAATTTTCATCTATGCCGTCGCGCTGCATTATGCGCTTTATTCTTGTATCTTTATCCGCAATTACGCAGACCGTCACGCCGCAGTCTTTATCAAATCCGCTCTCGAACAGCAGCGGTGCGTCAACTATGCACATTTTCATGCCCGACTTTTCCGCCGCGTCGATTTCCTTTCGCATTTCAAGCATTATATACTTATGCGTTACGGAATTCAAGACCTCATGCTTTTTTTCGTCCGAAAACGCCGTCTTTGCAAGCGCCTTTCTGTCAAGGCTGCCGTCTGCAAGCAAAATACCGTTTCCGAAATATCCGCAAAGCTCATTTAAGCAGGGCGTCCCTTTTTCGGTCACGCTTCTTGCTATCTTATCGGCGTCGGTCACGCACACGCCGTCATATTTTTCAAGCGCCCTGTGCGCAAAGCTGCTTTTTCCCGATCCCGACGGGCCTGTAAGTCCGAGAATTATCATTTTCTCTCACCGTCCGCGCTTTCCGCCGATCCATCTTTCGCGTTTATGACGTTGAACGCCGCAGCTCTCAACATTCTGTTATATATGGCAAGCGATATTCCAGATGTATCCTTGGGAAGCGCCGCATAGACCGCCGTTATACCGCAAAAGCCGTCGGTATCTCTCAGCGCGCCGAAAAGCTTTTCCGCGTAATCCTCAAGGTGCGACGTACTGCCCACCGTTATTATACGCTCCTTATACTTCTCATAAAACTTTCCGCACTGCTCTTTACAGCATATTACCGCGCAGTTTTCTGTCTCAAGCTTATGAAAGAGAACGTCCTCTATCTGTCCGTCGTTTTCGCCTTTTACGAGCACGACCTTATTCTGCGGCGCGTAATGCTTATATTTCATTCCGGGCGACGCAGCTTTTTCGCCCTCTTTAAGTCCGTTTAACACAGCGTCGGACACATTTACGCGTCCGAGCAGACGTTCGAGCATTTCTTTTGTAAATCCGCCGGGTCTTAATATTGCCGGAGGTTCCGTACAAAGCGTTACAACGGTAGATTCAACGCCGACGGTACTGAACGAACCGTCTATAATTACGTCGGCTCTGCCCGTCATATCGTCAATGACGTGTTTTGCGCAGGTTGGACTGGGTTTTCCCGAAAGATTTGCGCTTGGCGCCGCGACGGGAACTCCCGCGCACTCTATGAGCTTTCTTGCAATCTTCGACAGAGGAACTCTCATGCCCACGCTGTCAAGCCCCGCGCAGACCTCCGTCGGAATAACATCTCTTTTGGGAAGTATTACGGTAAGAGGCGCCGGCATTTCGTCCTTTAATATCTCAAAGTACTTATTATTTTCGGTAACGGCATACTTTGTTATATCTTCGGGCCTGCTTACATGGACTATAAGCGGATTATCCTGCGGACGTCCCTTTGCCTTGAATATATTTTCCACCGCGTTTTTATCGAGTGCGTTTGCGCCGAGTCCGTAGACGGTTTCGGTAGGGAATGCGACAAGTCCGCCTTTACGGAGTATTTCTCCGGCAAATTCAAGCTTTTGCAGATCGTCTTTATCCGAAAGATCCGGAGACACTTTAAGTATTTTTGTTTCTTCGAGAATCATTATTTATCACAACTCGCTGTTCTGCAGTTTTTCGGCTCTGTCGGCTGTAATCAATGCGTCGATAACGCCGTCGAGATCTCCGTCAAGGATATTTTCAAGGCTATACAGCGTAAGACCTATTCTATGGTCGGTAAGTCTGCTCTGCGGATAATTATACGTTCTTATTCTCTCGCTTCTGTCGCCCGAACCGACCTGGCTCTTTCTCTCGCTTGCGCGCTCGTTATGCTGTCTTGTCTTTTCCATATCCAACAGCTTTGCCTTTAACATTTTCATTGCCTTATCGCGGTTTTTGAACTGGCTGCGCTCGTCCTGGCACTCGACGACTATACCTGTCGGCTTATGGGTTATTCTTATTGCCGAATCGGTCTTATTTACGTGCTGACCTCCTGCGCCGCCGCTGCGGTAGGTATCTATTTCAAGGTCATTGGGATTGATTTCAACTTCGACGTCCTCAGCTTCGGGAAGCACTGCGACTGTAATTGCCGAGGTGTGTATACGTCCCTGGGTTTCGGTTTCGGGCACGCGCTGAACGCGGTGAACGCCGCTTTCAAACTTAAATCTTGAAAATGCGCCTGCGCCCTCTACCATAAACGCGACTTCCTTTATTCCGCCGAGTTCGGTTTCGTTTATATTAAGAACCTCGATTTTAAAGCGTTTTCTATCGGCGTACATTGAGTACATACGGAAAATACTATGTGCGAAAAGCGCGGCTTCTTCACCGCCGGTACCTGCCCTTATTTCGACGATTACGTTTTTATCATCGTCCTCATCGCGCGGCAGCAGGAGAATTTTCAATTCCTCCTCGATTTCCGAGAGCTTTTCCTTACATTCTTTCATTTCGGTTTCGGCAAGTTCTTTAAGCTCTTTATCGCCGGTTTCGTCCGCAAGCTCACAAGCCTGATCGTAATTATTCTTTGTCGTTTTATATTCATTATACTTTTCGACGATCGGGGAGAGGTTTTTATGCTCTTTCATGAGATTTTTATACTTTTCGGTATCATTTACGACTTCGGGAGTCATGAGCATATCATTTATCTGCTCAAAATGTTTTTTTGCTTCTTCGAGGTTTTCAAACATTCATGTCTTCCTTTCGGGTAACGCTTTTTATACTTCTTTCGAGTTTAACTCTCGGCAGGATCATCTCACGTCCGCAGCCCTCACAGCGCACTTTTACGTCACTGCCTGCCATGAGCACGAGCATCTTTTTTGATTTTGAATCACACGCGTGCGGTTTTTTCATATTCAGCGTATCGCCTACGCCGAAGGCTTTAAGTTCCACGGTGAGAGACTTCCTTTCTTTTTTCTTGGCTGATTGTTTCTTGGTTTGGGCGGAAACGGATAATCCACTTCCATGTGCAACCCTATACTGACGCTTTTCTACGGAGAAAAGCTGAAAGATGTTTTATGTTTAATCAAATTTTGATTATTTTAGGCGGAAAAGGATTATCCACTGTCACTTGCAAGTCTATTCACCGACTTTTCGGAATCGAAAAAGTCGCAAAAGATTTTCGCCGCTCAAACGCCGCAGCGAAAGCGTGGCTACGTGGAGGATTTTGCCCTGAACATGACTTTCTACCCCTCAAACGATTTTTCTAAAGTGACCACTTGTTACTACGGTGCGTCCACGTAACCTACGGCAAAATCGCTCGCAGATGCTCCGCACTGCTCGATGGGGCTGGTGTCTACGCTCAAATTGGTTAACACAGTTCAACTTTTATGCCATGTCACGTTGCGGTCTGCGTAAACTATATTTAAGGCTCAAATATGCAATTCTTATGCGTTATTATGCAGTCAACAGGACTCGTTTTTCCGCCCAACTCGCTTACGCGAGATGACTTTGCTGAATTTTAGTTTTATGTTTGGGTGGTGCGAAGTAATATCACTTTCCAAAGTTGCCCTTTGTACTAAATTTCCATAGTTTACTTCAGCACCTGCTCACATCTGAGTTCGCAGTCCTGCTGTTCGACTGCGAACGGTACAAGCTGGCGGCAGAGAGTATTCCGCAATTCTTTTCTAAATTAAGGGCTACTGTTTTCTTTGCAGCTTTCTTTTTAAAAAGAAAGCGCGTATTCTTGCGTACTCCTATCCTTCGGATTTGTTTTGAGCGGCGGCGATGTTGAGAACAGTGAAAAAAGCAAGGACAAAGAAAGCGATACCGACAAATTCACTGAGAGCATCGAGGCGCTGAAAGAGAGCGACGCTGCGGTTTGAAAGATATGAAAGATACTGCGGCTCGGACTTAATATTACCGCGTACAAGGAGAAATTCACGCACTGCGGCATTGTTGCCGAGATACAGAACGGCTATTCTAAGCGAATTGCTCACAAATCCGGCAAAGCAGACCGCGCAGACCATAATCTTGCAGAGAAAAATACGTCCGAGAGCCGCCGTTCTGCGGTTATCCTTGCAGACAGTACCGAGCGCGTTAAGTGTTTTAACCGCACCGAGCGCCGTAAACACCGCGCAAAGCACGCAAACGGCAACCGTCAATACCGTACCGCCGACCGACGACAGTCTTAACGCCGCGCCGTAAGTAACGGCACTTTCCGCATAAAGCTCGCCCACGCCGACATTTACCGCGTACATAAGCACATACTGTGCGGCACAGAATACAGCCGCAGCAATATATGTCACATACGGAGTTTTTATATTTGCATCGACCTTTTTCATTCTCGCAAAAGCTGCGGCAAAAAACGGCAGCGCCAGAACCGTCGGCAGCAAATTCAATCCGCCTATCTCAAAATCGTACAGGAACACCGACGCAATCACGCAGAGCGTAAAAACGCCCGGCATTACAAGGCTTACGTATCTTTCACGGTCATTTTCGACGTCGTTTGCATATTTCTGCTGCGCAAAACCAATAAATTTCTCACTTTTCCGCAGTTTTTTCAATGCTCCCGACGCGACAATCACCAAAAGCACTCCGAGTGCAAGGCTTGCCGCCATGCAGACAAGCATAACATACGGCTTTACCGCCGAAAGCGGCATTTTTCTATGCGCATTATAGCTTAAATCAAGCTCCTCGTTCTGCACGGCGAGCGAAAATATCTGCGGTACAAAATCGAGTATGCGCGTGCCGAACGTATATATCGCCGACATTGCAAACAGGTTCGACAGCTTTGTTCTTGCGCCTTCTTCCGACGCTCTCAGAGCCATATAGTCAAATCCCGTGCAGAGGTTTCTGAAAAACGCCGTCATAAAGATTATTTCAAGCACCGCAAAGGCAAACCCGAACGGCAGAAGATAATCTGTATGCCCGGCATTCGTCCACAGCGAAAAAACAAGCTTTGCGGCAGACAGAAACGCGCAGTACATCGAACATTTCTTTGCACTCGACAGATTTTCGTCAATCAGCGCGTATTTTGCAAGTCCTGCGCACACAAGCGCAAATCCTATAAAGTCCGGCAATATGTCGAACATATTAAAGTTCGGATTTATCAGAAAAACAAGTCCGAAAAACACCAAAACAAGTCCGGATTTCATTTTTATCCTCTCAAAAATTTAATTATTTTCCGCGTTATCCGCGCCGTCCGCATCTGTGCCGTCATCTGCGGCGCTATTATCCGCATTATTCACAAGGCTCGACGGCGTATAGAGGTTTTTAATATATGTTTTCTCATTTTCCGTGCCTGCGTCAAACGTCACAAGCTCGAATATAAGCGGACGCGACGCATTTTCCGGAAGATCGCGTCTGAAACAGCCGTCATTCTTCAGAATCATAAACTCAACTTCATAAAATCCGAACACGCACGGCTTTCCGTCATACGTATAAGACGTATCGTCTACATCAGTCCTTGCGATTTCCTTTACGGTTATATTATAGACTCTCTGCGGAGGAAAAACTCTATCCACGTATTTTTCAAATCCGGGCGTATCGTTTTTATAGCTTTCGGAGAACATACCGGGATATTCTTCATAGCTGCCCGAAATTACGGTATCGAAATAAGCTTTGAAAAAACGCTGTCCCTCATTTAGATTACTTTCGGAAACATCTTCAAGCGAATATGTACTTCCCGAAGAATCGGTATATTTTACCTGTCTGTCAAGCGCGGTATATTCTTCATCGGACATAATATCGGCGTCAAAATCCGTCGGGTAATAATTACGAAACGACTTTGTAAGGTAATCGTCCTCGGTCTGCACGACGGGAAGCAGCGACGGGTCATTCTTTTTTGAATTATCTATAAGCGCTCCCGCAACAGCCATTACCGCAAGGCACAAAGCAACGGCGCACGCACCGATAATGAGTTTCTGCTTTTTAGTCTTTTTATTATGTATCTTTACTTTATTTTTCTTTTCCTTTTGTTTCATAATCTGACATCTCTTTTTGCCGCGGCTTTTTCCATAAAGCTTTTAGCGTCGACTATCATGCGTTCATGCACTGCCGTGCCGATAACTCCGGTACGGTCGAACGCGGTTATTTTAAACACAAGTCTTTTTCCGTCAAGCTCCGTAAGCGTACTTTCGCAATAAACCGTCATTCCGAGAGCAGTCGGAGAGGTATGTTTAATGTTCATTGACACGCCGACTGTCGTAAGTCCGTTATCGAGAAGTTTATTTACGCTTGACGCTGCCGCAGCCTCCATGAGGGCGCACATTGACGGAGTGGAGAACACTTCAAGCGTTCCGCCGTTTTCCGCCGCGCTGTTACTGCGGCTGACTATCATTTGCTCATTTCCGATTATTCCTACCTTTAGCATCGGGACTCTTCCTTTCTTTTTTGGGAAAAATGTATCTTAAAAATTTGAGAAATATATCTTAATTTTTGGCGGAAACGGGAAATTCACTTCTGCTTGCAGCTTTCTACACTCACTTTTCGGAATCGAAAAAGTCCTCTGCGAGGATAAATGACAAAAGAGTTTCACTTTCCAAAGTCACCGTCAGCACATAATTTCCATAGTTTACTCACGCACCTGCTTAGATTTGAGTCAGCCGCCCGACTTTTGGTGGCTGACGGCACAAGCTGGCGGCACAGAGTATCCCGTAGCCTTTTTCTAAATTAAGGGCTATTGTTTTCTTTGCAGCTTTCTTTTTAAAAAGAAAGCGCGTATTCTTCGGCGCGTACTCCTTCGTACCCCTACCGTTTTTTTGAGTGTAACTTGTCGTACTTGCGGATTTTTTCGGTTTCGTCGTCGATAATTTCCTGAGTAGCGATCATCATATAGCAGGAATAGAGCCAAGCAGCGGCGGAGACAACGGTAAGCAGTTCGGCAACAAGCAGAGGAGCGGTAACATAAGCGGAATATCCGAGAGGATAGCACACAAACTTAACTGCGGAGCCGAGAGCATAAACCTCAAGGAACGCAAGGCAAAGTCTATACTTTTTCACGCCCTTATCAAAGCCGACCTGTTCACAAATACGTTTTAGCGCTTTAAAGAGAAAATCGCAGAGTATGCAGAATATAACCGTATAAACTGCGTCGTCAACGATCCAGAGCAATTTTGCGCCGTCGCCGAGAACATCGAGCGCGCCTGTAATATTAAACGTCCAGAGCACGGCGAACAGCACGCTGTAAACAAAATACACGGCGCACGGTATTCTGACCTTTGAAAAGTACGGTGCGGACTTACACAGCTTTGAAAGTCCGGCATACATAAGCGCCGCACCGATTACTCCGACGGGAAATATTTTAAACGACAGAAACAGCAGAAATCCGAGAAATAACAGTCCGAATCCCATTTTTATTCTTCGCCGTCGTTTATATCGAACTTACCTGCGCCGCAGCACTTCTTATACTTCTTTCCGCTGCCGCAGGGACAAGGATCGTTTCTGCCTATATTTTCGCTTGCGGATTTTCTGTAAGGCGTCTTTGCGGCTTCGGGCTTTGCGGCTCTGCCGTAGACGTTTTCACGCGCTGCGGGCGCTTTCATTGCTCCGGCAAGAGGATTTTTTCTCGCCTCGGACATATTCTTGGGCGCTTCGCTCTGCTTTACGTTGGACGCCGGCACTACCGACAGCAGCATTTTCGCAGTATCGTCCTTAACGCCGGCTATCATCTCGTCAAACATATTAGCCGACTCGAATCTGTACTCGTTTACGGGATCTTTCTGACCGTATGCGCGCAGTCCGATACCTTCTTCGAGATCCTCCATTGCGTCGATATGCTCTATCCAGTATTTATCAACGTTTCTGAGCAGCACGATTCTCTCTATCTCTCTCAAAGCTCCGTCCGGGAACATATTTTCCTTTTCGGCATACTTATCCTCGGCTCTCTTTACAAGGTCGTTTGTAAGGGATTCGGCGGTAAGCTTATCGTAATCGCTCTGAGTAAATCTGAAATCGTCATCGTTTGTAAGAACGCCGTAAAGCGCGCCGCGCAGTCCGTCTAGATTCCATTCTTCATACGTCTCTCCCGACAGGAAATTCTCGCACGCGGTTCTTACGAACTCGTCTATCATGCCAACAACCTTTTCGTGAATATCGTCGCCGTTGAGAACCTCGCTTCTCTGCTCATAAATAAGGCTTCTCTGCTTATTCATTACGTCGTCGTACATAAGCACGTTCTTACGTCTTGTGAAGTTCATTTCCTCAAGGCGTTTCTGTGCGTTTTCTATGGTATTTGAAAGAATCTTGGCGTCGATAGGCGTATCCTCATCAAGTCCGAGCTTTGCGACAACGCCGCTTATTCTCTCGCTGCCGAAAAGTCTGAGCAGATCGTCCTCAAGCGAAAGGAAAAATCTCGACGAACCGGGGTCTCCCTGACGTCCGGCACGGCCTCTTAACTGGTTATCTATACGGCGGCTTTCATGACGTTCCGTGCCGAGTATGAAAAGTCCTCCGGCTTCGGCAACCTGCTTTGCTTCGGGCGCTATCTCGTCCTTAAACTTTCTATAAAGCTCGGAATACGTCTTTCTGAGATTTAAAATTTCTTCGTCGTCGGTTTCGTAATAGCTGGTTGCGGCGCTTATCTGTTCGGGTTCGCAGCCGTTCTTCTTCATCTCGTTCTTTGCAAGGTACTCGGCGTTTCCTCCGAGCATGATATCCGTACCGCGTCCCGCCATGTTGGTGGAAATGGTAACGGCTCCGAGCTTACCTGCCTGTGCGACTATCTCGGCTTCCTTCTCATGGAACTTTGCGTTGAGCACGGTATGGGAAATACCGTTTTTCTTGAGTATTGCCGAAAGAACCTCGCTCATCTCGATGGACGCCGTACCCACAAGCACGGGCTGTCCCTTTTCGTGACATTCCTTTATCTGCTTTACTATCGCGTCGTACTTGCCCTTTTTCGTTCTGTAAACGACGTCGGGAAGGTCTTTTCTTATCATGGGACGGTTGGTCGGAATTTCAACGACGTCAAGGTTATATATTTCTCTGAACTCGTCCTCCTCGGTAAGCGCGGTACCCGTCATACCGGAAAGTTTGGTGTAAAGTCTAAAGAAGTTCTGGAATGTAATTGTGGCAAGCGTTTTGGACTCGTTCTTTATCTTTACGCCCTCTTTTGCCTCGATAGCCTGATGAAGTCCGTTGGAAAAACGTCTGCCGAGCATTATTCTTCCGGTGAACGCGTCTACTATAAGCACTTCGCCGTCCTTGACAACATAATCTACGTCGCGTTTCATGCTTCCGCGCGCTCTTATTGCAAGGTTGATATGGTTTGAAAGCTGAATATTCTCGGTATCCGAAAGGTTATTTACTCCGAAATACTTTTCGGCTTTCTTTACGCCCTCTGCGGTAAGAACGACGGTCTTTTTCTTTTCATCGACGATATAATCGCCAGAAATGTCGTCCTGCTCCTCTTTATTGTCAAGCTCCTTGATTATATGCGGAGTAAGAGTCGCGGCAAATCTGTCCGCCTTTTCGTACATCTCGGAGGACGCGTCGCCCTCGCCCGAAATGATAAGCGGAGTTCTCGCCTCGTCTATGAGTATAGAGTCAACCTCGTCAACTATGGCAAATGCATGACCTCTCTGAACGACGCCGCGCTTTGTTACTGCCATATTGTCTCTCAGATAGTCAAATCCGAACTCGTTGTTTGTTCCGTAGGTAATATCCGCGTTATATGCGGCTTTTCTCTGCTCCTGGGTTATGCCGTGAACTATAAGTCCGACGGAAAGTCCGAGATAGTTATATACCTTTCCCATCCATTCGCTGTCGCGGCGCGCAAGGTAATCGTTTACCGTGACGACATGGACGCCTTTGCCGTTAAGCGCGTTAAGGTATGCCGGAAGTGTCGCGACAAGCGTCTTTCCTTCACCGGTCTTCATCTCGGCAATTCTGCCCTCATGGAGTATCATACCGCCTATGAGCTGAACGCGAAAGTGTTTCATTTCGAGAACTCTCCAAGCAGCCTCTCTTACGGTTGCAAACGCCTCGGGAAGTATATCGTCAAGCGTTTCGCCCGACGCAAGTCTTGCCTTGAGAACCGCCGTCATTCCGCGGAGCTCTTTTTCGCTCATTGCGGAAAACTTTTCGTCAAGAGCCTCTATTTTATCTATGGTATCGTTTAACTTTTTTACTTCTCTTTCGCTTCTTGTGCCGAATATCTTTGAAATTATTGACATTATTATTTAACCTCTTTCGTTATTATCACTTAAAACTGAAGGACGAAATTATATTCTTAAAGTCCTCGGTGTGGCTTTCGTATGTATCGACAGACGCAGTAAGGGTAATGATATACATTGAATAGTAGTCTCTCGAACAGATTACAGCCTCGCAGTTAAAGCTGTCCTTTCCGTTATCCACGGTATAGAACACATGGCGCGCTATGACGCCCGAAAGTGTGGTTTCCTCGGTCTTGTTTACGGTTATTTTGAACAGCGTTTCGAGATTTTCGAGATACTGCTCCCAATAATCGTCGGCGCCGGTTTTTTCCGCAGTGTCAAAGCTGTACGCGGTGACGTTTGCGTTATCGTCCGGATCGTTTGCGGCAAGCATACTGTCGGTATAGGAAATATTCCAGTCCGAAGGTATCCGGAGCGCAAAATCGCAGCTCGCGTCCGACAGGACTTTAAATCCCTCTTTGGGATCGTTTCCCGACGAACAGGACGAGAGAAAAATACAGGCGGCGGTTATTGCAAATATCGCAAGACAGGTTTTCTTTTTCATGTTTCGCCTTTCCTTTTTGCGGAGTTTTTTGCGTGCGTTCTTATCGGGGCACACTCCAGCAATATAAAATATCAGTATAATTATACACTTATTTTCCCGTTAAGTAAATATCAATTTATGTAAATTAACATATTATTTTTGTTTTTTGCCGCCGCGGCGCTCCGTGCGGTGTAAAATTTTCGGTTTTCGTGTTGTTTTCGGGTATGGTTTATGATATAATTATGCTAACGCAATGAATTGCCTGTCGGCATGGTGCTTACGCAATGAAATGCGCTATGCGCATTATTAATAATAATTCCGGAGGAAGTAATGGAAAACTACTCATTTTTTGCGCTTGCATTCAGAATGAAATACATAAACCGCTGGGGACTTATGAGAAATCTCACGAGCGAAAACTTACTTGAGCACAGCGCACAGTGTTCCATGCTTGCGCACGCGCTTGCCGAGATAGGCAACACTGTATTCGGCAAGAATTACGACTGCGGAAAGACCGCGCTCTGCGCCCTGTACCACGACATGAGCGAGATATTCACGGGAGATCTGCCGACGCCGGTCAAATATTTTAACGACACCATACGCGAAAGTTACAAATCGCTTGAAAAGAACGCGGTGGAGAACGCGCTGTCAAAACTTCCGGAAGATCTGAAAGAAAACTATGCAGAAATTCTTGAATTTGAGCAAAGCGCCGACTTAAAGCGCATTGTAAAGGCTGCGGACAAGCTATGCGCGTATCTCAAATGCGTTGACGAGTACAAAAACGGAAACTCCGAGTTCCGCGACGCTCTCAACTCAACCAAACGCGCGCTTGACGAGCACATGCAGTCATGTCCGGAGCTTAAGTATTTTATGGAGCACTTTGCAGGTGCGTTTGAAATGTCGCTGGATTCGCTGAACTGAGAAGATTGAAGATATTTTGAGGTCGATTTGGGCGGAAACGGGGAATTTTCTTCAAAGTGCAACTTTATACCGACGCTTTTCGGAATCGAAAAGCTGAAAGATGTTCTGCGGTTGGCTGAGTGTTGCTTATTTGGGGCTAAAAAGATAATCCACTTCCATGTGCAGCTCTATTCTCCAACTTTTCGACGGCGAAAAAGTTGCACTCTAAAGAGCGTAAACAAAAGCCGTTCGCGGCTCAAACGCCGCCGCGAAAGCGTGGCTACGTGGAGGATTTTGCCCTAAACATGACTTTTTACCCCTCAAACGCTTTTTCCAAAGTGACCACTTGTTACTACGGTGCGTCCACATAACCTACGGCAAAATCGCTCGCAGATGCTTCGCACTGCTCGATGGGGTTGGTTTCTTAGCAATGACTTGGTTGACATAATACTGTTTTTCTGCCGTGTCACGTCTTTGTGAGTGCAATTTGGTGCGGTATATTACGTTTTAGAGCGAACTTGCAAGTTTAGTTTACCAAACACAAAAGTAAAATTCAGCCGTAGTCATCTCGCGACAGCGAGCTGGTCGTAAAAGTGTGTCCTGTTGACTGCATGAGTATATAAAAAATAACACTTTCCCCGAAATAGTTTAGCTTTGTACAGAACCCCATATCGAGCAGCGCGGAGCGTCTGCGAGCGAAGATTGCAGACTTCGGGGGCGCGAAGATGTTTTTCCGACGATACAATTTTGTGTGGAAAATAAAGCCACGCTTTCGCGGCGGCGTTTGAGCCGCGAAAATCTTTTGCCCGTCTTTTCGATTCCGAAAAGCGGAGGTATACGCTTGCACATGGCAGTGACTAACCAATTTCCGCCCAAAACAAAAGAAAACAAGCCCAACATAAATCAAAGAAAAGAAGAAGAAAAGAGGAACTCCCTGTGTCCAAAGTATTAGCCGTAGACGGCAACAGCCTCGTAAACCGCGCATTTTACGGCGTAAAGCCGCTGACTACAAGAGACGGCAGAAACACTAACGCGGTGTACGGATTTATAAATATGCTTAACCGCGAAATAAGCGAAGTAAAGCCGGACTATGCGGCAATAGCGTTCGACCTGAAAAGCCCGACGTTCCGCCATAAAGCGTGTTCCTACTATAAAGCCAACCGCACGGGTATGCCGCCGGAGCTTGCGGAACAGTTTGAGGACGCAAAAAAAGCCGCCGCTTTTCTCGGACTTCACACAATAACCTGCGAAGGCTTTGAGGCTGACGATATTCTCGGCACGCTAAGCTCTTTTGCCGATGACGGCACTCAGGTCTATATCGTAACCGGCGACCGCGACTCGTATCAGCTTATAAATCAAAACGTTTTCGTAAGATACGTTTCCACAAAAGAGACTATTCTTACCGACACCGCGCTCATAGAACAAAAATACGGACTTCTGCCCAAACAGCTGATACAAGTCAAAGCTCTCATGGGCGATACGTCAGATAATATTCCGGGCGTGCGCGGAATAGGCGAAAAAACCGCCGTCGATCTTGTCAAAAAGTTCGGCACGCTCGAAAATCTCTACGAAAATCTTGAAAGCACCGACCTCATTACAAAAGCAGTAAAGGCAAAGCTCACCGACGGCAGGGACAGCGCGTTTGAAAGCAGATTTTTAGCCGAAATCAAGCTTGACGCACCGATAGGCGTGTCGCTTTCAGACCTTGAATATCACGGAATACAAAAAAAAGAACTTTTGGATCTCTGCGAAGATCTGGAGCTTAATTCCGTAATCGACAGGCTCTCTTTGCGCGAATCCGGTTCGGCGGAAAAAACCGAAACCTTGCCGCTCTTTCCCGAGATTACCGATGTTTCCGACTTTTCCGAAATAGGCGAAACCGTCTTTTCCTTTGCATACGACGAAACCGATTCTATTATATATATAAAGACGGACGGCGGCAAGATATTTGATCTCCCTCTCACAAAAGACAATCTCGAAAAGATATTCTGCCGTGCTAACAACAATATAGCGCTGCACGACCTTAAATCAAAGCTTTTGTATCTCGATTCAATCGGAATAAGCCTTGACAGCGTAAAAGCCGAAATTTTTGACGTAATGCTTGCGTCCTACGTTGCCGATCCGTCAGGCGTAATAACTGAAGAACGTCTGTGCACGGTCTACGGCAGCGCCGGCGCCGACATAAACGACACACGCACAAGAAAAACTCTCGAAGTTACGGCGATCCTTAAACTCAAAGAGGAGCTTTCCGAAACCATAGAGAAAAACGGTCAGCATGATCTGCTTTATAACATTGAATTTCCGCTTTCGTTTGTGCTTGCCGACATGGAAAAAACGGGATTTTTAATAGACCGCAAAAAACTGTCGGAATACGGCAGTCTGCTGTCCGACGCTCAGCAAAAACGCGAAAATGAAATATACGAAATAGCCGGGACCGAGTTCAACATCAACTCGCCCAAGCAGCTCTCCGAGGTCCTGTTTGAAAAAATGCTGCTGCCGCACGGCAAAAAGACCAAGAGCGGTTACTCAACGGACGCCGACACTCTTGAAAAGCTGCGCCCGTACAGTCCCATAATCGACGAGATCACCGAGTACCGTCTTGTCGCAAAGCTCAAAAGCACATATGCCGACGGTCTTTTAAAGGCGGTAAGCTCCGACGGAAGGCTGCACACAAACTTCAAACAGGCGCTCACTCTTACCGGACGTCTTTCAAGCGCCGATCCCAACCTTCAGAACATTCCCGTGCGCACAAAAGAGGGCAGGGAATTCAGAAAAGTGTTTATCCCGAAAGAGGGTCACGTTCTTGTTGACGCTGACTACTCGCAGATAGAGCTTCGCATAATGGCGGCAATCTCGGACGACGACAATATGTGCTCCGCCTTTGAAAGCGGCGCGGACATTCACACCTCCACCGCCTCTCACGTGTTCGGAGTTCCGAAAGACAAAGTTACGCCCGAAATGCGAAAGAAAGCGAAAGCCGTAAACTTCGGAATTATCTACGGCATAAGCGACTTTTCTCTTGCAGGCGATATAAAGGTCACAAAAAAAGAGGCTGCGCAGTATATTGCAACCTACTTTGAAAAATATCCCGGCATAAAAGCTTATCTCGACGGAGAAAAGCAGAAAGCCCGCGACGACGGCTTTGTTACGACGCTTTACGGCAGAAGAAGATACATTCCCGAACTCAAAAGCAAGGCGTTCATGCAGAGAATGTTCGGCGAAAGAGTCGCGATGAACGCGCCGATACAGGGCACTGCCGCGGACATCATCAAAATCGCGATGATAAACGTTTACAACCGTCTTAAAGCCGAAAAGCTGTCATCAAAGCTCATTTTACAGGTTCACGACGAGCTTATTCTCGAATGTCCCGAAAACGAGGCGGAACGCGCGAAAATTATTCTCAAAGAGGAAATGGAAAACGCCGCAAAGCTACGCGTAAAGCTCTGTGCTGACGTTAAGGACGGATATAACTGGGACGAGTGTCATTAAAAATTATATCAGGTCAGAAACAAAACAAGCCCGGTACGCTGCAAAAAACGTACAGGGCTTAAATTATGCCTTTTTATCCGCAAAGTTTATTCAGAGAGTATCGTTCCCGATATTTTTACAAGCCTTGAAACGCGTTCCGGTATCGACGCCGGACAGAATTTCATACAGTCTTTCGGGATATTTGCCGAGATTTATATACATATCTATCCCGTGCGACGTTACAAGCTTTGCCGCGTCGAGCTTTGTTATCATACCGCCGGTTCCTCTTGCGGTGCCTGCGCCGTTTGCCAGCGACATAATATCGCCGTCTATGCTGTCAACGGTATTTATCAGCTTTGCGTCGGCACATTTATGCGGATCTTTATCGTACAGTCCCTCAATATCCGAAAGTATTATAAGCTTATCCGCGCCGCACATTACCGCAACAACGGCGCTGAGCGTATCGTTATCGCCGAACAGCTTTTTGGGCGACTCTATTTCGGTATGGCTTACCGAGTCGTTTTCATTGACTATCGGAATAATGCCGTTTTCGAGCAGTGCGGAAAAGGTATTGCGCAGATTTTCTCTTTTATCATCCGCCTCGAAGTCCTCGCTTGTAAGCAGTATCTGAGCCACCATATTTCCGTATTCGCTGAACATTTTATCGTACAGGTGCATAAGCTCGCACTGACCTACGGCAGCAGCAGCCTGTTTCATTCTTATCTCTTTCGGGCGTTCGGCAAGTCTCATTTTATTTACGCCCACAGCTATCGCTCCCGACGAAACAAGGATTATTTCATATCCCGAATTTCTCAGAGCCGACAGCACCTGACAAAGCTTATCTATTGTCTTGATATTGATTCCGCCGTTATCGTATGTAAGCGTCGAGGTTCCTACCTTTACGACAACTCTGTTATGCGCTTTTTCCATTGATGTTTACCGCCTTTTTTACTTTAAAGCATATTTTTTAGTTTTTTTCTGAATTCATCGGCTTTTTGCTGAGCTTCAAGCGTAAGTCTTGCGCTCTCCCAGACGTGTTCCTGAGTCATTGCGTTTTCGGTACGTTCTTGGCAGTCCTTTATAAACGCGTCAAAGAACGGGTGTCCGAAAGAATTTGCGTCAACATACGTTGTTTTTTGCTTATTTGTAGTCACAAACAGGTGATTTGCACCCGGTCTTCCGCATATATCTATGGTTTTTCTGAGTTCGATATATCCGTCCGTGCCTATTACAAAAGCTCTGCCGTCGCCCCACGTATCAAGTCCGTCGGGTGTGAACCAATCGACCTTTACGTATCCCGACGCCCCGTTATCGGCGACAAGGCTTGCTTCACCGAAATCTTCAAATTCGGGGTACTCGGGGTGTGCGAAGTTTTCGACTCTTGCCGAAACCACGCTTGCCTTATCTGCGCCTGTGAAATACAAAAACTGTTCAAACTGATGCGAGCATATATCATCGAGTATACCGCCGAACTTTTCTTTTTGCCAGAACCACTCCGGTCTTGACTTTGCGTTAAGTCTGTGCGGTCCCATACTTACGACCTGAACGACTTTTCCTATATCTCCGCGCTTTATCATCATTCCTGCCATTTCAGCGCTTGAATTCTGAAGTCTTTCGCTATAACAAACCATATACTTTTTTCCGGTCTGCTTTACTGTCTGCTTTACTCTTTCAAGCTGTTCAAACGACGTAAACGGACCTTTATCGGTAAAATAATCTTTACCTGCGTTCATTGTGCGTATACCTATATCGGCTCTTTCGGACGTAACGGCGGCGCCTGCCACGAGCTGAACATTTTTATCTTCAAGTATTTCTTCTTCGCATCTTACCGGCTTTACGCCCGGGTACTTTTTTACGAACGCGTCAAGTGCTATCTTATCGCTATCATACGCCGAGACGAGTTCTGCGCCATGTGCGACAAGTTCACTTGTCATTCCGTATATATGCGGGTGCTGGATTCCTACTACCGAGAACTTCACGGGGACTCCTCTTTTCTTCTTCTATTTTCTTTTTTTGATTATTTTGGGCTGAAGCGGGACATTCACTTCCAATTGCAACCTTATATCTCCTCTTTTCGGAATCGAAAAGTGAAAAGATGTTTTACGTTTGGCTTATTTTTGCTTGGTTTGGGCGGAAACGGATTACTTTCTTCAAAGTGCGACTTTATATGCTTACTTTTCGGAATCGAAAAGGTAACAAAAGATTTTCGCGGCTCAAACGCCGCCGCGAAAGCGTGGCTACGTGGAGGATTTCGCCCTAAACGCACATTCTTCCCCTCCAAAACCCTTACCAAAACGACCACTTGTTACTACGGTGCGTCCACGTAACCTACGGCGAAATCGCTCGCAGATGCTCCGCACTGCTCGATGGGGTTGGTATCTAAACACGGTTTAGTTGACATAATGCCAAACTTTTATGCCATGTCACGTTACGGTCTGCGTAAACTTTATTTCGAGTGCAAAAAAGTAATTTTCTCAAGTTATTTTGCAGTCAACAGGGCTCGTTTTTCTGCCCAGCTCGCTTACGCGAGATGACTTTGCTGAATTTTAGTTTTTTGTTTCGTGGGTGCAAAGTGAAATTTGGGATTTATTTCGTTTGTGCGTAATTATTTCACTTTCCAAAGCTGCCATTAGTACACAATTTCCATAGTTTACTCACGCACCTGTTTACATCTTAGTCCGCAGTCCTGCTGTTTGACTGCGGACGGTACAAGCTGGCGGCAGAGAGTATCCCACAATTCTTTTCTAAATTAGGGGCTATTGTTTTCTTTGCAGCTTTCTTTTTAAAAAGAAAGCGCGTTCTCCTGCGTACTCCTTACTCCTTTGCGTCTGTTACGCCGGAGAAGTTAAGGAGAGCTGATTTGCCGCGATAGAAACCGGGAGTAGTGCAGACAAAGCCTTTAGGGAGGAAGAGATTTACTCTGACCGCATCGGGTTTATCGACGGAAACTGAGACAGTACCGTCGGGAGAGCGTTTCCAGGAAACCGAGACTTTACCGGAAACGGTATCGTAGTGTGCGCAGGCGCTGTCAAGCGTTTTAACAAAATTCGGTCTGATTTCGACATAATTTGCGTCATCAAGTTTAGGATTTACACGAATACCTGCAATTTTTGTAATAAAGAAATCAGAAATATCACCGAGAAAATGATGATCAAGAGAGGTGGTAAATCCGTCGATAGTATCATGGAACGATTCGGGAAGTGTGGAGATACCGAACTTTTCAATCCATATACCATATCCGCGCACATCGGAACGCGTGATCATCTTATACGCAAGATCGGCATATCCGAGATCCGCAAGCACATTAAACACAAGCCTTACACCGAGCATTCCGCAGTCAAAAACGTCATTTGCTCTATGCACGATTTCCACAAGTCTGCGCCCTGCCTCGGGAATTTCCGCCTTATCGAATATCTCATAGTATATTGCGGCGCTCTGTGCGCACTGCGTTTCTCCGAGTGCGGTCATTGTATTGAGATCGACAAGATATTCCCTTGCGGCGTTTCTGTACTCGTTCATAAGCGCATACGCATAGTCGCTCTCGGCTTTAAGTCCTGCCGCGGCGAACATAATTCCGGCTTTCCGGCAGATATTTACAAGCATAAACGTATCGGTAACGACCTGAGGAGTTGTCGGATTTGCGCTGTCATATCCCGGCTGAACCCAGTCGGTAAGTCCGAATGCGCAAAGCCCTCTCTTATTACGCTTTTTCGCGGCGTAATGAAGATAACGCAGCACCATATCCGCGTTTTCCTTAAACATCGAAATATCTCCGCGGTATTTATACGTCTGATATGGCAGCTCGACGATTACCGAGTCCCAGATAGGACCGTTGCCCCAGGCATATCCCCAGCCCGACGTCGGCACTATTCCGGCTATCGCGCCGTCAATTCTCTGCGACTGACGTATAAGGCGCATCCAGAATTTTAAGCTCTTTTCAACGCCGAAATTGAGTGTGAACTGTTCCGCAGACATTGACGCGTCTCCCGTCCAGCCGTTCTTTTCGCGGTGCGGACAATCTGTCGGGAAATATACGAAGTTTGCAAGGTCGCTTCTTCTTACGGCTTTCTGCAGTTCAGACGCAATTCTGTCCGAGCAGTCAAAATCTCCTCTTGAAACAAAATCCGAATGTATAACGCAGAATTTGACCGTATCTATATCGAGCTGTTCTTTCTCCGCGCCGATAACGGTGCAGTACTGCGCTCCGTGATATGTAAACGGCGGCATGAAAGTTTCCTCGCTGCCGTCTCCGCGGCAGATATAATAATCTCTCTGGGTATATCCGTCGGGGTAAAATCTGTTTATATTCTCATACGAATAAACTCCGCCGCGGAAATATTCCGAAAACTGAAGAGCTATCATCTGTCCGGGTTTTCCTTTGATCTTAAAAATCGGAATACCGGCGCTGTTCTTGCCGAAATCGTACACATAGCCCTGTTTATCGTTTTCCATAACGGGTACAGACGGCGGCATGGGACGTTTGCAGCTCGGTATCTGAACCTCCTGCTCCTTACCTTGCTCAAAGCTTACGGCGTCGAGTATTTCCGAGAAAGATAGCTTATCGGTATCGAAATCGACAGGCTCGCCTCTGAGAGTATCCGCCTTTATTGCAGGCGTCCAGTCTTTATCGTCAAAGCCCGGCTTACACCAGTCGGGAATTTCAAGGCGCGCGTCATATATAACGCCGCTGCGGAGATCGTCAAAGAGTATCGGCGACGGGTGAGTTTTTATATTCTCGTCCGCCTCAAAGCTGAGCACGGTCTTATCGCCGTTCTTTGCCTCAAAGTAAAACGCTGCCGACGGTGCCGCCCTGTAAGGCGCTTTCTCAAAGTCCCAGATAAATCCGCCGAGGCAGTTTACAAGTCCGTTTCCGAGAATAATGCCTATGCAGTTTTCTCCGCTTTTAAGATACGGTTTAAGGTCATAAGTATCATACACCAGCACGCTGTCGGGATTTGTGATATACGGCGACAGCGGACACTTTGTTATCTTTTCTCCGTTTATGTACAGTTCATAAAAACCCGAAGAAGTTATCTTGAGCGACGCGGTTTCCGGAATATTATCCAGTTCAAATGTGCGGCGCAGATACGGTGCGTTTACGTGCTTGTCGTAGGTGCAGTATTCCTTACCCGCACCGTAGAAATTCTTTGAAAACATAATTTATAATCTCCCCTTTAATTTATAAATTTCAGTTTCTTATCTGTCCGTTTCCGTGTACGATATATTTTACTGTTGTAAGCGCCTCAAGTCCCATAGGACCTCTTGCGTGGAGTTTCTGGGTTGCTATTCCTATTTCCGCGCCGAGTCCGAATTCTTCTCCGTCGGTAAAGCGTGTGGAGGCATTTACATAGACAGCCGCTGAATCCGTATTTTGGGTAAAGAACTGTGCATTCTGCATATTTTCGGTAATTATTGTCTCGCTATGGTGAGTGCTATGTTCATTTATATGCGCGACAGCCTCTTGAACGCTATCGACGATCTTCACCGACATGATATAGTCATTATACTCGGTATAAAAGTCCTCGTCCGACGCGTGCGCGATACCCGGCAATATTTCAAGCGTTCTGTCACAGCCGCGAAGTTCGGTTTTTCTTTCATCAAACAGCTTTTTAAGTTTCGGCAGAAATTCATGTGCGACTTTACTGTGAACCAACAGGCTTTCCGCGGCATTACACACCGACGGGCGCTGATTTTTAGCGTTATCGGTGATTTTAAGCGCCATATCGAGGTCAGCGTACCGGTCTACGTAGACATGGCAGTTACCTGCGCCGGTTTCGATAACCGGAACGGTTGCATTTTTTACGACGCTGTTTATAAGACCTTTACCGCCTCTCGGAATAAGCACGTCTACATATCCGTTTGCGGTCATGAGAGCGTTTGCGCTGTCACGCGAGGTATCGGAAACGACCTGTACGGCAAATTCATCTACGCCCGACTGCACGCAAGCCTGAGATATAGCCTTACCGAGTGCGACGTTTGTATTTACCGCCTCTTTTCCTCCGCGGAGTATACAAGCGTTACCTGTTTTCAGGCAAAGACTTGCCGCGTCAACGGTAACATTAGGTCTTGCCTCAAAGATTATACCCACAACTCCGAGCGGCGTACGCACCTTTTGAATTTCAAGTCCGTTCGGGCGCGTCTGCACGGTACCCGTTCCGACAGGGTCGGGAAGTGCCGCGACTTTAAACAGAGAGTTTACAACGGCGTCGATCTTTTTCTCATCAAAGCGGAGTCTATCGAGCATTGCCGCCGAAATTCCTGTCTTTTTTGCGTTTTCAAGGTCGATTTTATTTGCCTCTATTATTTCTTTTGCGTTTTGTTTTATTACTGCGGCTATATTTTTTACCGCGTTATTTTTTACATCGGACGGCAGGTTTGCGCAGTTATATGCCGCGCGTTTAGCGTT
Source organism: uncultured Eubacteriales bacterium (assembly GCA_934446675.1). GTDB lineage: Bacteria > Bacillota > Clostridia > Oscillospirales > CAG-382 > UMGS1387. The sequence goes on along the minus strand of CAKSEL010000010.1, from coordinate 48,163 downwards.
TTGGAAAATTTGTTCCGTCAACGGGTATCTTCCTTTCTCTACTTTTTTCAGGGTACTGATTATTTGGGCTGATTGTTTCTTAAGTTTAGGAGGAAACGGATTATTCACTGCCACTTGCAGCTTTATTCTCCGACTTTTCGGAATCGAAAAAGTCGCGCTCTAAAGAGTGTAAACAAAAGATTTTCGCGGCTCAAACGCCGCCGCGAAAGCGTGGCTATGTTTCCACACATCAAACTATTGTCGGTAAAGCCTCCGCGCACCTCCGAAATTCTCTATCATCGCTCGCAGATGCTCCGCACTGCTCGATGGGGTTGGTATCTAAACACGGTTTAGTTGACATAATTCCGGATTTTTATGCCATGTCACGCTGCGGTCTGCGTAAACTTTATTTTGGGTGCAAAAAAGTAATTTTTTTGAGCTATTTCACAGTCAACAGGACTCGTTTTTCTGCCCAGCTCGCTTGCGCGAGATGACTTTTACAGATGTTAGTTTTTTGTTTTGTTGGTGCGGAGCAATTTCACTTTTCAAAGTTATCGTCCGTACACAATTTCCATAGTTTACTTCGGCACCTTATTTATATCTGAGTCCGCAGTCCTGCTGTTTGACTGCGGACGGAACAAGCTGGCGGCAGGGAGTATCCCACAATTCTATTCTTATTTAAGGGCTACCGTTTTCTTTGCAGCTTTCTTTTTAAAAAGAAAGCGCGTATTCCTCGTACCCCTTCGGGACAAAAACTATATTCTTATTTCAAAGAATCTTGCGGAGCAGCGTTTAGGGAGTTTAACGGTAAGGAGTTTAGAGAAAGGATTATATACGAATTCAGCGCCCATAGGATCGGAGGGATAAGCGAGAGATACTTTACTGTTTGCGGCAAGGTACTTAGAGAGATCTACAACGATAGTATCTTCGGACGAATTAAGTCTCCACACGGCGAGAGTCATTTTCTTATTCTTTTCATCAACAAGACCGAGGCTTGTAAAGCTATCGTCGCCGAGGTTAAACACACCGCAGGGCCACACTGGGTGAGCCGACGCATTATGTTTACGGTACTTTTTAAACGCCTTTACGCCCTCTTTAACGAGTGCAAAGTTCTTTTTATCTGCGTGTTCTATTCTGCCGGAGAGATAGAGCGTACCCATAAGAGCGTTGACCATATTATAAACGGTTTCTTCGCCGTCGGCGCGCTGTGCGACATAATCCTTATTTTCCCAGACATTTATTTTATCGCGGTTTTCATAGAAGCTTACCGGATAAGGATAAGACCAGATACCTGCCTTTTCGGGTGCGAGGTATGCGAGAGTTCCGGAAATTATAGAGGTATTATTATAATAAAATTCCTGGTCGCTTGTGCTCTGAAGTTCAAAGTGCGAAAGCGTACCGTTATCGCATCTCATGGCTCCGCTGCCGCAGTTTTCAATTTTGAGATCGGGGTACTTTGCCTTAACTTCGTCTATAAACGAATAGAATGCGTCTGTCGTCTTGCGCAGTCCCTCTGCCGGGCAATCGCCGTCCTTATCGGAACCCAACATTACGGACATATTATAATCGTTCTTTACAAAGCGTATACCCATACCGTAGAGCATATCGAACACGCCCATAATATAGTCGCGAACCGGTTTTCTCGTAAAGTCCGCATTTGCTCTGTCGGGATTTACTATCTCGCCGTTTCTGCAAAGCAGCAGATCCTTTTGATAAAGCGGCGTTCCTTTGGTTATAGACTCAATTTCAAGCCATATTCCGGGTATCATTTTTTTCTGCTTTATATAATCTATAATTCCGGCAAGTCCGCCTTCGCCGTATTTACTGTTATCGACCTGCCAAAGACCGTTCGAGCCTATGTACCAGCCTGCGTCCATGCAGAAAACCTCACAGCCGGCTTTTGACGCGGCGTCTATGAGCGGAACAAGCTTTTCGCGGCTGGGCTGTCCCCAGATACAGTCCATATAGTCATTGAAACAAGCGGGAGTTTCTGCGTCCCAATGTCCCTTTGTCGTCGCTCTCTTATATTTGAGCAGTTCTCTTACAGCCTCGTCAAAGCCGCCGGTCGTACAGCCGTAAACGCAGGACGGCGCGGTATAGCTCTCTCCGGGTTTAAGATCGTAAACAAAGCCGTTCTGATTCTGATCTGCGCAGTTTGCCTCCATAAACAGCATGCCGCCGTCTTTTCCGTTTTCATTTCCGACTTCTATTGTCCAGTCATATGCGCCCTCAAGCTCCATATACCAGATCTTGCCGCATTCCGCGTCCTCAAGCATTACAAGAGGATAATATCTTCCCGTGCTCCACGAACCTGTCGAGCTTACGCGGAATCCCATTGTATCCCATGCGTGCGCGGTCTTATGATAAATTCCGAGATCGACAAGGTTTGAAGTTCTCCACTGAGCCTCTCCCTGCCAATGCGACAGGCAGTAATGAACCTTGACCTTTCTCTTATCATGAATTTTAAGCAGACCTCCGGTGCAAAGTCCGTTTATGAGCGCACTTGAAACATGAGTGAGTTTCTGAGTCTTATCCGACGTATTCTTTACGGTAACGGTCTGTCTTACAACGTCAGCACCGTCTGTATATTTAAGCACTGCGGTTATTTCAAGTCCGCCCTTTTCATACACGAGCGTAACTCCGTCCTTATCCTCGATGCTGTTTACAAGCTTTTCCGTACCCGGAACTATACTTGCGCAGCCCTCCATATTGACATTGAAATTATCCGTTCTCAGAATAAACGGCGCTTTGGGTTCTGCTTCGCGGTTATCGTTTTCCATATCGGCAGTCTCAAGTCTTTTCATGCCGAACGCACTTCCGGTTTCTCCCGAAAAGTGAAGTTTAAGGTTATTATGCCTGTAAAATTTCTCCATTGCCATACTCTCCTGTTTTTTCTTTTTTGCTGTTTCTGCTTTTTATTACACCGCGGTTATTTTTCTGCGGTTATAATCTTATAAAGCTCATTTGCATTTCCTACGGTATAATCCGGTACATCTTCTCCGAAGCCGTTTGCACCGTGAAATCCCCATGTTACCCCGACGCACTCAAGTCCGCCGTTATGAGCCGTAAGCACGTCTACGCAGGAATCTCCGACAAATATAAGCTCCTCTTTATCAAGCCCCATATGTTCAGCCGCTCTTTCGACGCACTCTTTATCCGGCTTTGTCGGAAGTCCTATACCCGATCCCGACGTATAAATTACGGTATCGCCGAAAAATTTATCCGACAGCAGCTTTGCGCACGCGTCCGGCTTATTCGACACAACTGCGAGCTTATATCCCCCGTCATGCAGTTTTTTCATGAGCTCTTCAATACCGTCATACGGGTGAGTCTTTATGCAGACGTCCTTTGCGTATATTTCAAGGTATCTGCCCAGCACCTCGGTCACGGTCTTTTCGTCGCGTTTATCTTCGGGCAGGCAAAGTTCGATAAGTCTGTATGCGCCGTTATTGATAAAATGTCTTATATCTTCAAGCGTATGCATCGGAAAGCCGTACTCTTTCATTGCAAGGTTTACGGAATACTGCATATCTTCGAGTGTATCGAGCAGAGTTCCGTCCATATCGAACACGACGCCCTTATATTTTTTCATAAAAGTTCCTCTTTTCGTTTATGCTTTTTTTGAAAGCTCATTTACAAGCTCTCTTGCGCATTTATCGTCATTTATTATACTTTCAAGGTCGGTTTTGGGGTTACGTATACTTTCTACGCAGTTATCCATTATATCAAAAATATCAGTATATCCTATTTTATCCGCCAGAAACAGATCTACGCACTGTTCATTTGCGGCGTTATACACGCAGGTTGACGTTCCGCCGTATTTTACCGCGCGTCTTGCAAGCTCAACCGACGGGAAAACATCATTATCCACATCGTAGAATGTAAGTTTTGACACTTTTGCAAGGTCAAGGCTATCGGTAAGTCCTTCAATTCTGTCTGGATATGTCAGCGCGTACTGAATACACAGCCGCATATCGGGTTTCGCGAGCTGTGCGAGCATCGAGCCGTCGCAGAATTCGACAAGCGAATGAACGATACTTTCTCTATGTATAATTACGTCGATTTTTTCCATAGGGATATCATAAAGGCGCATTGCCTCTATCATTTCAAGTCCCTTATTGACAAGCGTCGAGCTATACACCGTAATACCCTTACCCATACTCCAGTTAGGGTGTTTAAGCGCCTGTTCCTTAGTGACGGTTTTAAGTTTTTCCTTTGTATATCCGAAAAACGGGCCGCCCGAGCCTGTGACGACAAGTCTTTTGACTTCGGAGTGTTTACCTGCCCTTAAACACTGATGAAGCGCGCAGTGTTCGCTGTCTATCGGCATTATTTCGACGCGGTTTTTACGTGCGGTATTCATAACAAGTTCGCCTGCCGAAACCAGCGTTTCCTTATTTGCAATAGCGACGTTTTTTCCGCTTTCGAGAGCCGCGAGCGTCGGTTCAAGTCCGGCAAAGCCGATTATTGCGTTAACGACGGTATTACAGTCACAGCACTGTGCGAGTTCTTTTGCTGCGTTTTTACCCGAAAGGACTTTAAGCCCTGTTCCGGCAGTATTTTTTCTAAGAATTTCCGCCTGTTTTTCATCGGCAACGGCGCAGATTTTTACGTCGAAATCTTTTATTTGTTTTTCGAGGACATCTATATTTGAATTTACGGAAAGTCCTGTGATTTTAAAATCGAGATGTTTTGCGACATCAAGTGTTTGCGTTCCTATCGAGCCGGTTGAGCCGAGGACACAGATACGTTTATGCATATTTTTTATTCCTTTTTGGGGTGATTTTTGATTAGTTTAGGAGGAATGAATATTTTTGTGCCACATTGATTATTCACTTCCATGTGCAACCCTATATCTCCGCTTTTCGGAATCGAAAAGACGGGCGCTCTAAAGAGTGTAAACAAAAGATTTTCGCCGCTCAAACGCCGCAGCGAAAGCGAACTACACTTGCGTGTGGCTGATTTTCACTTATTTTTGGCGAAAACGGATTATCCACTTCCACCTGCAACTCTATTCTCTCACTTTTCGGAATCGAAAAAGTCCCCTGCGAGGATAAATGACAAAAGATTTTCGCCGCTCAAACGCCGCAGCGAAAGCGCGGCTTCTTCTCCACACATCTAACTATCGTCGGTAAAGCTTTTTCCGCGCCTCCGAAGTTTGCAATCTTCGCTCGCAGATGCTCCGCACTGCTCGATGGGGTTGGTATCTGAACATGGATTGGTTGACATAATGCCAAGTTTTACGTCATGTCACGCCGCGGTCTGCGTAAACTTTATTTTGGGTGCGCAAATGTTAATTTTTACTGTTATTACACAGTCAACAGGACTTATTTTTCTGCCCAGCTCGCTTACGCGAGATGACTTTGCTGAATTTTAGTTTTATGTTTAGATAGTGCGGAGCAATTTCACTTTCCAAAGCTACCCTTAGCACACAGTTTCCATAGTTTACTCATGCACCTGTTTACATCTTAGTCCGCAGTCCTGCTGTTCGACTGCGGACGGAACAAGCTGGCGGCAGAGAATATCCCACAGCTTTTTTCTTATTTAAGGGCTACCGTTTTCTTTGCAGCTTTCTTTTTAAAAAGAAAGCGCGTATTCTTGCGTACCCCTTCGTACCCCTTCGTATTCTTTATTTTACGGTAATGTATTTGTCAGGATTGCAGCCGGAGGGAGTACCAACGCGGGCTTCTTCAACGGAAGTGATTTTTTTACCGTCAACTGTAAGGTTAACAACATTAATATCGGAAACCACACCGTTACCATCGACTTCGCCGACCCAGAAACCGGGAACTCTGCCATGAGTATTAACAGCCTTAACGTCTTTAAAAGTAACGCCGGAGACAGAGCCGGTATGATCATCTTTAGAGTACATGGTTCTTATGGTATTAACGCAGGAGATAACGGGAATACCGTCCATTTTCTCATGGTCATAAACTTCGCCTTTAAAGGTCTGGAGTTTAGCCTCCTCATACTCATCATCATATTCGATACGTATATCATCAAAGAGCACATTTGTAACAACTGCGCGGTCGCCGTGCTGAACGTCAAGCGGAATATGAGTTACATGGATTATATCGCAATTTCTGAAAGTTATCATATCAAAAGTATCTGCGCAGGTTTCGGCGCCTATCTCGATATTACGTCCCCAGTCGCACCAAGTAACGCAGTTTTCGACGAAAATATTTTGCACATTAAGGTGAGTATTGGGGAAAAGTCCCTTAACTACGACACAGTCGTCATAATTACGCAGAAAACTGTTTCTGAGCACGCAGTTAGTCGAGTTTGTAAAGTCACAGCCGTCGGAATTATATCTCCACATTCCGATAAACTTTATATTATCGACGATACAGTTATTACAGCCGTACATATGCATTGTCCAGGTTGACGAATCGCGGACGGTTATACCCTCGACGTAAACATTTTCGCAATGGCTGAATCTTACGGGATCTCCATTACCGCGCTCAAACAGCGAATTATCGAGTATACCGTAACCGAGAATTTTCACGTTCTTTGCGTCGCTTGTAGACACCGAGCCGTAAAGCACTGCGCCTTCGTCTATATAAAGAGTCTGATTATCTTTAAGGTTTATGGGCGTATCTATATAATGAGTACCCTTGCCGAAGTATATAACATCGGGATCGTTTTCATCAACGCCGAAATCCTTAACGGGGTTTACGAATATATGAAGCACCTTATGTCTTGTACCGTATTCAAGAACGTACTGTCCGACGCCCGGAAGTTCAAATGTACACTTATTTCCGTCCGCGTTTACCTTTACGTTCTTTGAAAAGGGTTTTATGCAGACATTTTTTGTATCATACTCACACTCAACTTCGAGTTTTACCGGTTCATCTGCTCCAAGCGAAACGAAAGAAGTAAGTTCTGTCTGCTCTATCGGTCTCTGATAGCCGGGCCAGACCTGATTAAACGGTTCTGCGGACACTCTTGCCTTATAGCAAGCAGTGTTTTCTCCATTGATTTTTACTTTGAATTCTGTGCTCTGTTCCTCTTTTTCTGGAAAGCTATAAATTTTTACCACGGAAAATTCTCCTTTTCTTCTTCTTAAATTTTGGGTAAATATTTAAATTTTACTTACTTTTTTTTGGGCGGAAACGGGTTACTTTTTTCAAAGTGCGACTTTATACTGACGCTTTTCTAAGTAGAAAAGCTGAAAGATGTTTTTTGTTTGGCTGATTTTTGCCTGTTTGAGCGGAAACGGGTTATTCACTGCCATGTGCAACTCTATTCTCTAACTTTTCGGAATCGAAAAAGTTACAAAAGATTTTCGCGGCTCAAACGCCGCCGCGAAAGCGTGGCTACGTGGGGGATTTTGCCTTGAACTCGGATTTCTACCCCTCAACCGCTTTTACCAAAGTGACCACTTGTTACTACGGTGCGTCCACACAACCTACGGCAAAATCGCTCGCAGATGCTCCGCACTGCTCGATAATGGGGTTTGTACAAACTCAAACCATTTCGGAAAAAGTGTTATTTTTTATATTCTCCAACAGTCAACAGGACTCATTTTTCTGCCCATCTTGCCTACGGCAAGATGACTTTTACAAGTATTAGTTTTGTGTTTCGTCGGTGCGTAATTATTTCACTTTTCAAAGCAACCATTTGTACTGAATTTCCATAGCTTGCTTCGGCACCATTGTTCACATTTAAGTCAGCCGCCTGACTTTTGGTGGCTGACGGTACAAGCCGGAGGCAGAGAGTATCCAACAATTCTTTTCTAAATTAGGGGCTACCGTTTTCTTTGCAGCTTTCTTTTTAAAAAGAAAGCGCGTAACCTTCAGCGCGTTCCCCTTCGCGTCCTTATATAAGGGAAAGTTGTTTGCCGGAGGTAATGGTAGTACCGGTGCTGGGTACTTTGGTTTTGCGATAGCGGGAAAATTCTTTCATTTCTTCTGAGCCATCATCGGTGAAAAGTGATACATCGGTAAGTATCTGACCCTTTTTAAGAGTAAACACGATAACGCCGGAAGAGGAGCGCGTAACCTTTTCGGTAAGCAGGGAAGAATTAACGATCATAGCCTTAGAGCCGCTTGTTTTAAGCAGAAAATCAACGCTCGAGCTGCGTCCGGTATTTTGCGGAACAAAGAATATACCTACGGGCTTACTGTCCGCACTATACGCATTGGCAAGCTTTTTACGGTTGGTTTTTGTTTCATAAGCTTTAAGCGGAACGGTCAGCGCCTTACCGTTTTCATAGAAGAACGCAACCGATCCGGAATAATCCTTAGTAACGCAGATAAACATTACATTTTCACCGTCATCAAATTTCAGCTTTGCCGGGATATAATCTCCGAGTGCGGACGGTTTAATTTCATCGAAATCATCAAGTTTTGCCTTATATGCCTGGCACTTATCGGTAAACGCAATCAGATCGCAGTCATTTGTAACGGTTTCATTAAACACGATCTCATCATTTTCTTTAAGCTTATGCTCTTCAACCTTAGCGTTTGCGCTCTTCGGCGGCAAAATCTTCTTAAAATATCCGTCTTTGGTGACAACGGCTATTACGGGATAATCGAGAATTTCCGGCTCTTCTGTATATTCTTCGGGTTTATCGTAAACAATCTCTGTTCTTCTGGGTTTTGCGTACTTCTTTTTAATATCGGCAAGCTGTTTTGATATTACGCCGCGGACTTTTTTCTCGCTTTTAAGAATATTCTCGGTTTCGTCTATCTTTTTCTCAAGCTCCTCGGTTTCGGACAGCCTGTTGAGTATATATTCGCGGTTCAGGTATCTCAATTTAATTTCCGCGATATAATCCGCCTGAATTTCATCAATCGAAAAGCCTTTCATAAGGTTGGGAACAACGTCCTTTTCCTTTTCGGTTTCGCGTATTATCTTAATTGCCTTATCTATATCGACAAGCAGTTCTTTCAGACCGTAGAGCAGGTGCAGTTTTGCTTTCATCTTTTCAAGATCAAAATAAAGCTCCCGTTTTATGCACTCGCTTCTCCATGCTGTCCATTCTTCAATTATACTTCTTATACCGAGAGTTCTGGGAGTTCCGGCTATAAGCACATTGAAATTACATGAAAAACTATCCTCAAGCTGGGTATTTTTCATGAGCTTTTTCATAAGCTTTTCGGGATCTGCTCCGCGTTTCAAGTCTATTGTGAGCCGCAGTCCGTCAAGTCCCGTTTCATCTCTGACATCGGAAATTTCCTTGACTTTACCTTCCTTTGCCATTGCCGAAATTTTATCTATTATAGCCTCGACTTTCGCGCCGTAAGGTATTTCGGTTATTTCTATACAGTTATCTTTTTTATTATAGCTATACTTTGATCTTAATTTAAACGAACCCGTACCGGTTTCATAGATATTTTTTATCTGCTGTTTATCATAGATAAGATATGCGCCGGTAGAAAAATCGGGAGCCTTTATAATTTCGGTCAGATCAACATTTTCGTCTTTAATATACTCTATTACAGCGTCACAGACCTCGCCAAGGTTAAAAGAACAGAATTTTGACGCCATACCGACTGCGATACCCATATTTGCCGAAACAAGTATATTTGGAAAAGCCGTAGGCAGCAATGTCGGTTCTTTCATTGTACCGTCATAGTTATCTACCATTTCAACGGCGTCTTTATCTATACCGCGGAACACGGTTTCGCAGAATTCATCGAGTTTTACCTCGGTATATCTTGCCGCAGCGAAAGCCATATCCGAATAAACCTTACCGAAAGATCCCTTTGAATCGACAAAAGGGCAGAGAAGTGCGTCATTTCCGCGTGTAAGTCTTACGAGAGTTTCATATATTGCGGCATCTCCGTGCGGATTAAGTTTCATTGTCTGTCCGACTACGTTTGACGACTTTGTTCTGTTTCCGGTAAGAAGTCCCATTTTATACATTGTATAGAGAAGTTTTCTATGTGCCGGCTTAAATCCGTCTATCTCCGGTATTGCTCTTGAGATAATTACGCTCATTGCATACGGCATATAATTATTTTTCAATGTATCGGTTATTTTCTGATCGGAGATTACTGCCTCCGGCAGGGATTCTTTTACGATTTGCTTTTTTTTCGGCAAGTTTTTCACCTATATTCTTTTTTCAAAATTTTTTAATACTTTTTGTTTGGCTGAGTGTTACTTATTTTGGGTTAAAAAGGATAACTCACTTCTAATTGCAACTCTATTCTCTCACTTTTCGGAATCGAAAAAGTCCCCTGCGAGGATAAATGACAAAAGATTTTCGCGGCTCAAACGCCGCCGCGAAAGCGAACTACACTTGCGTGTGGCTGACTTCAGATTATTTTGAGCTGAAACGGGTTATATTCTTCAAAGTGCAACTTTAAATATGCACTTTTCGGCGGCGAAAAGTGGTCGAAAAGCCGTTCAAGGGACTACTCGCCCCTTGACAATCCCCCGACGGAAGGATTTTGCCCGAAACACAGCTTTTCTCACCTCTATTATTCTCACAAGCGTGACCGCCTTGCTACTACGGTACGTCCGTGTAACTTACGGCAAAATCGCCGCGCGACTGACGCGCGGATATGGGGTTCTGTACGAAGTTAAACTATTTTGGCAAGAATGTTACTCTTAATATATTCAAACAGTCAACAGGACAAATTTTTCTGCCCAGCTTGCCTACGGCAAGATGACTTTTACAAATGTTAGTTTTTGTTTCGCGGGTGCGAAGTGAAATTTTTACTTTATTTCGCTGTTGCAAAGGGGTTTCACTTTTCAAAGTTACCAATAGTACACAACTTCCATAGTTTACTTCGGCACCTGCTTAGATTTGAGTTCGCAGTCCTGCTGTTCGACTGCGAACGGTACAAGCTGGCGGCACAGAGTTGCCAACAGCTTTATTTTTATTTAAGGGCTACGAAAGTCTTTTGTTTACACTCTTTAGAGCGCTCAGCTTTTCTTCAGAAAAGCGCGTTCCCCGTTTTCTTTGCAGCTTTCTTTTTAAAAAGAAAGCGCGTATTCTTCTTCGGCGAAAATGTTTCTATCTTGCTCTGACAGGCATAACGAGCTGGAGATAAGAGGAATCATCTTTTTCATCTTCTTCACGGGCAACGATAACGAGACCTCTGCCCTGACCGGCTACTCTAAGGACGACTTTTTCATCATCGCAGGCGCGGAGAGCGTCAAGGAGGTAAGACTGATTAAAATTAGCCTCGATAGGATCGCCCTCCATATAGATAGAGATAACATCGGAAACCTGACCGAGATCGGTTTTACAGAAAATTTTAAGCTGATCATTAACGAAAGTAAGTTTAGCGGAGGTTTTCTTTTTAGCGTTAATAATATTAACTCTTTCAAGGCTTGCAATAAGTTCCTGTTTATCAACGACAGCCTTAACATCATACTGCGGAATAAACTTCTGATAAGACGGAAAATCACCCTCAAGCAAACGGATAAGGATATAAAGGTTATCCATAACAAAAATTATATGTTTATTTGCAAGTTCACAGCTTATATTATCATCGCTGTCATCAATAATTCTGAGCAGGTTCTGTTCAGCCTTACCGGGCAGAATAAAGCTTACATTAAGATCGGACTTATCAACGGTACTTTTTTCGGTTCTTACGGTAAATCTGAATCCGTCTATTGCGCTGACTGTGAGTTTACCGTCTGAAATTTCAAACAGCGAGCCTTTAAGTATAGGCTTAGACTCATCATCAGACACTGCGAACATAGTCTTTGATATAACATTTTTAAGCTGTCTGCGGCTTATTGTAAAGCTTGAAAATCCTCTGACTTCGGGAATTTTCGGATACGACGAGCCGTCTCTGCCCATTATCTGAAGTTCGGATTCATCATTCTTTATATTAATTATATAATTATCATCTACTTCGATATAGACTTCTCCGCCGTTAAGCGAATGTATAATAGGCACTATCTGATAATCGGCTATTATACAGCCTTCTTTTTTTACGTCGGCGTCTATCTCGGTTCTTATACCGCGCTCTATATCATAGCAATACAGCACGAGTTTATTATCTTTTGCCTCCATATAAACGCCGGAAAGGCTTGCCTCCGACGACTTATTCTGCGCCACTATACTTACCGGTATTATGGCTTTCTCGAACTCGTCCTTATCTACGGTAAAAATCATGTTTATCTATCCTTTCTTTTTTCTTTATATCCGATACAAAAATAATATAATATATATTGTTTATAGGAAGCAGTAGTAGTAGTAGAGGGTGTGGAAACTGTGGACAACTCCCGAAGTGCTTATTCTGCCTTGATTCCAGAATTTTTTTCCTATGGAAAACCTTATGCGTAACCTGTTGATTTCCTGTGGATTTGATGTGTATAACTCTTTGTGGATTTTGTGGGAAAGTCGATGTTAATTTGTGGAAAAGGTAATTTTGGTTGATTGTTGCTTGTTTGGGCGGAAATGGGAAATATTCTTCAAAGTGCAGCTTTGTATCTCCGCTTTTCGGAATCGAAAAGTTGGAGAATAGACTTGCAAGTGGCAGTGAATTATCTTTTTTCACCCAAACCAAGCATAACTCAATCCAAAATAACCCACAATTCATTTACTTCAAAAGATTCATTATATTCATGACTCTCGCAGGCGTGCAGGCACTCATAATATTGTTGAGAAACAGCACGTCGGTGATTCCCTTATCCTCGATAAAGCTAAGCGACGAAAACGGAAAAGACCGTATATCCGCGACGTATATCTCATCAAAATTAGCTATAAGAAACGGCACAAACGCATTTCCGTAGCTTTCCTTATAAACAATGATTTTTCTGCCCGTCGTATTCTTTGTCTTGATTACGGACATAGGGTGATCTCCGCCGGTAAAGGCAAGATAACCGTTTGATTCTCCCGAAACCTTTGTATAGACAGCCTTGCCCGAAGAATGTGTCACTCCGTCGGACTCATAGTTTGTCATTTCATACTCGGCAAACGGTAAAAAATATTCGACGTAATCCGGATTATCTTCAAGGTTTTTATCATATGTACTCGAATAGAACGTACCGAGAAATTTATCTATCCTGCCCGACTCAAAATCCGAAAGTTCGCTAGGCATAAATCCTGCGGTTTCTGCAAAGGCTGCATACGCGGCATATGCTCCGCGTGCAGTCCAGTGATGATCGGTTCTGAAATAGTCGTAATCACCGTTATTATAGCTCTGTTCGATTTTTGAATAAGCGTCAACTGCGTATACGTTTGCGTCGAGATTTGAGTATATATCGTCGATAAACGGCTTTTCGCGGCGTCCGACGCTTGTCTTATATTTTGACGGCAGACCGAACTCAAAATGCGTCGGCACTACCTCGCAGTAAACCTTTACGTCTGCCGGGAGCGAATATCTGAACGAATTTACGGTATTTGAATAATCGGCGGCAACGTTTGAATTTCCGTAAAATATTTCAAGAGCCGTTGTGCCTATCATAAACAGCGAACCGCGCTTTTCGCCTTCAAGATCAGCCTGTGTAAGGTCGGCGTATTCCGATTCGTTCTGAATTACCGTCTGAACGGGCTTTGCAGGCAGTTTATCCTCGCCGACTTTAACGGAAACATTATCTAAAGCTGATTTTTTAAGTGTATACAGCTTTTTGTCAATGCTTGAATTTTCGCTTTTACCGGTATTTGCATTATTATCCGATCCGTAGACCTTGACGTTTCCGTATCTTATACCGCGCATATCCTCAAGTGCGAACGAGGTTTTTACAAGCTTATCGCGGAAAGCGAAATTATCGGAATAGTACACCGAATAATCATCTGTGAATTTACCAGAAGCAAGTGCTTTTGACGTAAATTCCGGCATTTCTGCGAGTTTTCTGCGCTCGATTTCGGAGCTTTCGCTTTTAGGCACGACAAAGAACAACACGCCTGTTACGGTTATCGCCGCGGCAAACAGGAATACTGTCAATAAAGAAAAGACGCGGCGTATTATAAAGAGTTTTCTATCTTTTTTCATTATAATCTTAAAATTTCAGAGCTTTTTCTGCTCTCTCATACAATCTTCGCAAATTCCGTAGAACACGGTGCGCGTATTATCGACTGTAAAGCCGTGATGCTCGAAAATGTGCTTATTTATACCGTCAAGATACGGACATGACGCATGGAAAAGCTTACCGCACCTTGTACATTTAAGATGAAAATGCTGTTTACAGTGTTCATCATCTCCGACGTACTGAAAGCAAGCCGAATCCGCGTTATCTGCGCTGTATTTTCTGACAGTTCCTTCATCGACAAGTTTCTGCACCTGTCTGTAAACGGTAGCCTTGCCGACGGGAGTATTATTTTCTTCGAGAATACGGCACACGGCGTCGATAGTCAGATGTGTTCCGCCGCTGTTTTTAAAGCAATCGAGAACAAGCGCGCCCTGTTTTGTTTTATAAAGACTGCTCATTATTCTTCATACTTTCTTTTTATCATAAGGGATATTGCGCTGTGCAGATTTTCGACCGTGATATTCTGACAGCCTTTTTCATATTCGCCGTCGAGAGTCCAGTTCATATTCGGATCCGCTGTTATTTCAGCTTTATCCGACGTGAAAAATTCAAACATATTGCCTTTATAGTTAAAGGTCTGGAGATCTATAAGCAGCTGCATGAAATCCGCCGGAGTTTCGGGATTTTTTACAAGCACGGTTTCAAAAAGTCCGTCGTTCATATCCACAAGGTCTTTAGGCAGTTTAATTACGCCGCCGCCGACTCTCGTTGAATTACAGACTGCGCCGAAAAGATATTTTCCGCTATACGTTTTATCTGCGGTTTTAACGGTTACGTCAAAGGGTTTTATATCGCCGAGTTCTTTCATGCCTTCAAGTATATATGCAAGGTGTCCGAGCATATTTTTAAGGTCGCGCGGCGCCGCATAAGACGCCTTTGTGAACACGCCGAAGGACGCGACATAAGTAAACGGTCTTGAATTGAAAAGCCCGACGTCGAAGTTTACCGCGTCTCCGTATGCTATATCTTCAGCCGCCCTTACCGGATTTAAACTCAGACCGAGGCTTGATGCAAAATCGTTTGTACTGCCGGAAGGGATATATCCGAGTTTTGCATGGAGATTTGCTTTAAGAATACCGGATACGGTTTCGTTAAACGTGCCGTCGCCGCCTATACACACGATAAGGTCTTTATTTTTTCCGTATTTTTCGACAATATCTGCGGCTCTTATTTTAAGTGTGGTGAGCTGAACGGTACATTCATAATCATTTACGGCGAACACGCTCAGTATATCGGTCAAGTATTTATTTGACTTTTTTATACCTGCGCACGGGTTCATCACAAGCAGCAGTTTCTTTGACACGCATATTCCTCCCTATACAATTTTACATTATACATTATACTATTTTTTAGTTTTTTCGTCAAGGGAAATTTGAGTTTTTCTATCTTAAAAAGAGAGCAGGGAGGTTGGGCGGAAAGATGTTTTGTGCTTGGCTGGCTGTTGCTTATTTTGGGCGAGAAATTTTAATTCACTGCCATGTGCAGCTCTATTCTCCGACTTTTCGGAATCGAAAAGTAGAAAAGATACTTTGTGTTTATCTAACTGACGCTTGTTTTGGGCGAAAAAGAATAATTCACTTCCATGTGCAACTCTATTCTTCCGACTTTTCGGAATCGAAAAAGTCGCAAAAGATTTTCGCCGCTCAAACGCCGCAGCGAAAGCGCGGCTTCCTTTCCACACATCAAACTATCGTCGGTAAAACTTTCCCGCACCTCCGAAGTTTTAAATTTTCGCTCGCAGATGCTCCGCACTGCTCGATGGGGTTGGTTTCTAAGTAAAATTTGTTTATCTCAGCTCTATCTCTTACGCCATGTCACGCTGCGGTCTGCGTAAACTTAATTTTAGGTGAAAAAAGTAATTTTTTCGAGTTATTACGCAGTCAACAGGACACGTTTTTCTGCCCAGCTTGCCTATCGGCAAGAAACTTGGATCAAATTCTACTTTTATGTATAGAAAAACTCTGTGCAAAGTTGTAGAACAATGCACAGAGTATATTTTTGTATTAAGTTTTATCAGACTTGCACTCTTTCGCCAACTAAACATAAAACTAAAGAGCGCGACTTTTTCGATTCCGAAAAGTCGGTGTATAGAATTGCAAGTGGCAGTGAATTATCTTTTCCCGCCCAAACCGGTCAAAAATCACCGCCTCCTGTTCTCACAGCATCGCCTTTGCAAGATCCTCCGGATTCTTTTCGATAGACTGAGTAAATCTCACTGTCTTGCCCGAAAGCGCCGCAAGAGGAGTGGGAATGTCGGTCTTGCTGTACTCGGAAAGTGCCTTCAATACGTCAAAATCGTTTTCGGGCGCAGTCTGTCCGAGCGCTTTGAGTACGTCGATTGCAAACTTGTAGGGACTTGCGGTTGACGCTACTATGTTCTTTCTTCCGGTGCGGTTTTCCTCGACAAATCTGTGCGCCGCATATACTGCAACGGCAGTGTGAGGATCTATAAGATACGAGTATTTTCCGAATACGTCGGATATTGTCTTTTTGCAGTTTTCTTCGGTGCAGTAATATGCGCTGAAATCTGACTTTATCGCGTCGAATACTTCGGCGTCAACCGTGTATTTTCCGGTTTCCGAAAGAGATTTCATGTATTCGCATACCTTTTGCGCGCCTGCCGTGAAATAAAGCAGTCTTTCAAGGTTTGACGAAATGAGTATGTCCATGGACGGAGAAATCGTCGTGTAAAATCTGCGGTTTCTGTCGTATGTTCCGGTGGTGAGAAAATCCGTAAGTATGTTGTTGCTGTTGGAGGCGCAGATAAAACGTCCTACCGGAAGTCCCATGCGCTTTGCAAGAAAGGCTGCGAATATGTTGCCGAAGTTTCCGGTCGGAACGGTTATATCAACCTGCTCGCCGAGCTTTATGTTGCCCTGTTCGACAAGATCCGCATACGCCGAAATGTAATAAACTATCTGCGGTGCAAGTCTGCCCCAGTTTATGGAGTTTGCGCTGGAGAGGAATATTCCTTTTCCGTCAAGCTCTTTTCTTATGCTTTCCGACGAGAATATCTTTTTTACGCCGGTCTGTGCGTCGTCAAAGTTGCCCTTTATCGCACATACCTTTACGTTTGAACCCTCTTGCGTCGTCATTTGGAGCTTCTGCATACGGCTTACGCCGTCTTCGGGATAAAATACCGTTATCTTTATGCCGTCAATGTCCTTGTAACCCTCAAGCGCTGCCTTTCCGGTATCTCCGCTTGTTGCGACAAGTATCAGCGCGGTGCGCTTTTCTCCCGTCTTTTTGAGTGCGAGAGAAAGAAGTCGAGGCATTATCTGGAGTGCCATGTCCTTGAATGCACAGGTGGGACCGTGCCACAGCTCAAGTACGCGCAGATCGTCTCCTATAAGCATGCTCACGGGCGCGGCATATCCGTCAAATCCGCTTTCATATGCGCCCTTTGCGCAGTCGAGAAGTTCGTCATAGGTGTAGTCCGTAAGATAAAGCGATAATATTTTTGCCGCCCTCTCGCTGTATGAAAGAGAGGATAAGCTCTTTATAAAATCAAGGTCAATCTGCGGTATGCTTTCGGGCAGGTAAAGTCCTCCGTCGTCGGCAAGACCTTTCTTTATCGCCTCTGCGGAAGTGAGAGGCTTTGTTCTGTTAAGATCGCGCGTGCTGTAATAGTTCATTTTTTATGTTTCCTTTCCCATACGTCACCGGGAGTATGTTTTGAATTATTTTACAACAATTCTTATACGGTTGCAAGAATATAAATATAAAACTGTGTTAATTTTCAAGCGATTTTGAGAAAAAATTATATGCGTTTTCAAAAAACAGCCGGTTTACCGTGCTTTCCGCACAGCCGCGGTTGATGAGCGCCTTTGCGAGATTTTCCGCGTGAGATGCGTTTTCAAGTCCGGCAAGAGGTGCAGTGCCGTCAAAATCCGAGCCTATGCAGACGTTTTCGGGTATTATTGCGAGAAAATGCTCTATGTGGCTTGCGACTGCCTCATAAACCTCGTTTTCACTGCTTGACGAAGGAGAGAGCGACGCCGAAAGATGTTCTCCCACAAAGCTTACGCCCACGACTCCGCCCGACGCCGCGACGGTTCTTGCCTGAGTGTCCGACAGGTTTCTGCGATGGCGGCAGAGCATTGCGGAATCTGAATGAGTCGCGCAGAACGGCTTTTGTGCCTTTCCGGCAACGTCCCAGAAGCTTTTTTCCGAAAGATGCGACACGTCAACGGTAATTCCGAGGTTTTCGCACTCGCGCAGAACCTCAAATCCGAATTTCGTAAGTCCGTCGTCCGTATCGTGAGAGCCGCAGATAACGCTGTTTCCTCCCCAGCCGAGAGTTATGAGCCTTACGCCTGCGGCATACAGCTTTTCAAGCCTTGAAATATCGTTTCCGGCAAGTCTTGCGTCCTCGACGGAAAGTATAGCCTTTAATCTTTTATCCTCTTGGTCTGTAAGAGACGCGCTGTCGGTGCAAAGCGTTATATGATAGGAATATTTCTTTATCTGTTCTTTGAATTCCGAGGATATGTGAAGAAAATCGAGATAACATTCGTCGTCGGTCTTGTCTTTGTCGCACCATACGGCAAAAATCTGCGCCTTGCGGTCATAACCCGAATAGTTTTCTATCGACACGGCAAGGTTGTTTGAATAAAGATCAGCCTTTTTGTGATACAGCTCATAAGCCGTGTCGCAGTGAAGGTCAAAATAATCCATGATGACTGTTCTCCTTACGGAAAATATATTTTTCAGCTTTCTGACAGAAGTCCCGGGCAGACAAGAATATTGATCTTTGTTTCTTTGCCGGTATATACTTCGATTATCATTGCATTCGGAACAAGGTTTTCTATAAGCGGATTGTCGCGGTACTCGTTTCTAAAGCCTCGGCACGCGGTTCTTATTCTTTGCGCCTTTATTTTATCCACAGCCTCTGCGGCGTTGTCTCCGGTACCCTGTTTTCTCATTTTTACCTCGGCAAAGAAAAGATATTCACCCTTTGACGCGATTATATCTATCTCGCCGCCGCGGCAGGTATAATTTCTGCATATTACGGTATACCCCAATCTTTGCAGTTCTTTTGACGCAAGGTCTTCGCCGTAAGAGCCTGCCGTTCGCGTACTTTCCACGCCGCCGTTATTTTTCGCCATTATCCTCACCGACTCTCGTATCTTTGGGCAGGATTATGGTCACGGCTGTGCCTTTTCCGGGTTCGCTGCTTACGGATATGCTGCCGTTATGCGCGTCAACAATATCCTTTGCTATGGAAAGTCCGAGTCCTGTGCCGCCCGCGTCGGTCGAACGCGATTTATCAACTCTGTAAAATCTTTCAAACAGGTGCGGAATATCCTCTTTTGAAATTCCGACGCCGGTATCCGTTACGGTTATCTTATATCTCTGTTTTTCGTCGTATTCGAGCGACGCGGTTATTCTTCCTCCGTCGGGAGTGTACTTTATAGCGTTTCCGATTATATTTGTAATTACCTGTTCAATTCTTTCCTTATCGGCAAAGATGGGCATAGGCTCGCCCTTTGGCGTTACAAATTCAAGCGTATGCGAGTGCGTCTGAGCTTCGGCGCGAAGAGCAGTACACATCTGGTTCATTGCGTCGTACAGGTCGAATTTATGCGGTTTCCATGACATACGGCGGTTATCGAGCCTTGAGAGCACAAGCAGATCCTGAACTATTCTCGTCATTCTGTCGGATTCGTTAATTACTATATTCAGAAAGTGCTTTCTTATGCTTTCGGGCATTTCGTCGTCTTCAAGCACGGTTTCGGTCGCGCCCTTTACGCTTGTGAGAGGTGTGCGCAGCTCATGCGACACATTTGCGATAAACTCGCGTCTGTTCTTTTCAAGCAGCGCCGTTTCGGTTATATTCTGGAACACGACGATAAAGCCCGACTTTGCCGCGCCGTCATATCCGAATACGCCGAAATCTATGCTTACCACAAGTTCTCTTGTCTTAATATCGCACAGCGTCTTTTCATCTATATGAATACTGCCTATGTTTTTAAGCGTCTGCATGGAAACCTCGGGAGTGCCGAGAGCCGCGGTCAGCTCATTGAAGGTCGGCGCGTTGTTTTCGGGAAGCGAGAGCATTGAAAGAGCGCTGGGATTTATATGCATAAGGCTGCCGTTTTCGTCAAAGGCGGCAACTCCCGCATTAAGGCGGTTAAACACGTTTTTGAGCTTTTCGCGCTCGCCCGAAACCTCGTCGAGAGTGTTTTCAATAACCTGCGCCATGGAATTAAAGTTATTTGACAGTATGCCTATCTCGTCGCGCGAACGCGAGGTTATGCGGTAGGAATAGTCGCCCGAGGCAATTTTCAAAGTACCGCCTGTAATGCTTTTTATCGGGTTTGTAATAGCCTTTGCGAGAAAGAACGACATTACAAGAGCAATCACAAGTCCGACTATAAGCGACTGTATGATTATGGAAAACTGCATGAAAGACAGCTTTCTCATCTCGGAAAGATCGTCCTTTACATATATTATGCACGAACGGCTCCCGTCGCTCACCACTCTTGCGTAGTCGAGAAAATCCGCGCCGTAGGACTGTTTTTTTCCGTCCGTGCCGTTCATTGCGGAAATCAGGTTTTGTGTTATTTCAAGGCTTTTTGCGTCGGAATCGGAGCTTGCAAGCACTTTTGCGTTTTCGTCAAGTATATAATAGCTTCTTCCCGAATCAAAGCCGAACACATTGGCATATGCGCCGAGCAGTTTATTCTGGGAGCTTGCGAAATCGTCGTACTGCAAAGCGTCGGTAAGCTGTTTTACAACGGTATCGGAAAAGCCTTCGTCTACCTGCGACACAAATTCGTCGGTATAAAAGCTGAAAACGCTGTTCATGAGAAATATTCCCACTGTCGCCATTACCGAAATTATAAACACTATGAAGATGAGCACGAGCTTTGAATTTAAAGTCTTGTACATTTTTTACTTCTCTTATCCGATTTATTTTCAGTCGATATAGTAGCCGAGACCGCGTTTATTCTTGATTATCTTTGGTTCGGACGGGTTATCCTCTATTTGTTTTCTGAGCCTTGCAACGGTTACGTCTACGGTTCTGACATCGCCGTAAAAGCCGTCGTCATATCCCCAGACCTGCTCCAGAAGAGCCTCCTGTCTGAACTTCTTGCCGCGGTTCTTTGCCAGAAACAGCAAAAGCTCATACTGCTGCTTTGAGAGGGAGATATCACGTTCGCCTTTCTTTACCGAAAAGCTTGCGGTATCTATTTCGAGATCTTCTATTTTTATAAATCTGTCTTCGCTGTCATCTTCCGTATTTCTCACTACCGCCTCGCCGGAATAACGTCTTATATTGGCTTTTATTCTGGAGGTAAGCTCGCCGAGACTGAAGGGCTTTGTCATATAATCGTCGGCGCCGAGATCCAGCCCCATTATCTTATCGTTTTCTTCTTCTCTTGCCGTAAGCATGATTATCGGCGTATCGAGGCGCATACGCACCCTGCGGCATATTTCAAAGCCGTCCATTTTCGGCAGCATTACGTCGAGCAATATAAGGTCATAGCTGCCCGAAAGCGCAAGAGCCAGTCCCTTTTCGCCGTCAAACGCGGCGTCGGCGTCGAACCCCTGCTTTTTTATATTATACATGAGAATTTCCGATATATCTCTTTCATCTTCGACGATAAGAATA
Organism: uncultured Eubacteriales bacterium; assembly: GCA_934446675.1. Lineage (GTDB taxonomy): Bacteria > Bacillota > Clostridia > Oscillospirales > CAG-382 > UMGS1387. The sequence goes on along the minus strand of CAKSEL010000010.1, from coordinate 26,628 downwards.
CGTTTTTTTCTCTGTTCCACTTTTATTCAAAAGCTCCTTTCGGATATTTTCAGCCGAACATTGTTTCATCGGGTATGCCGGTCGTAAACTGCTCGTAATCATTCATAAATCCGAGAACAAGTCCGGTATAATATGCGCTGTTATCGCTCATGCTGAGTTTCAGAACCGGTTTCTGCGCGGTATTCTTAGGAAAATACGACGTTATTACACGTCTTACCGAGGAAAGCACGTTATAGGCTCTGTTATAATTTTCGGGAGAGGTACAGTTGAACTTTACCGCGGCATATCCGCGCGCTTTAAGCTCATTATACAGTGTATCTGCGTTATCCGCCGCTGCCAGAACCCCGTCCGGAACAACGCACAGTCTTATTTTTTGTTTAAGTGCGGCGTACAGCGCGTCATTTGCTTTATCGTATTTATCCGCAAGCTCATTTGCGAGCTGTTTTGAATCCGTTATCGTACCGTCGGTATTCACATCATCTGCCGCAAGTGCGATACCGTTTTGGTTCACCACGGCAAGTCTTACAAAATCCGGGTTATCCTTTATATCCTGTTCCGTCATGGCAAAGGTACAGTTTTCCGAATAAGAAGAGAACCGTTTTACTATATCGGAAGCGCAATCGGCGTTAAAATCGGTATAAACGAAAAACATCTGTCTCGGGGCTATATCCTTATACGGGTCTTCCGGTTCGGGCTGCGGATTATTCTTACCGTTATCGGGATCTTGCTTTCCGGAGTCTGTATTCGAGCCGTCCGGATTATCGGAACCGTTACCCTTATTATCATTACCGTCGGGATTATTTTTACCGTCGTCGGGATATTTGATTTCGGGCAGAGGTATATCGGGAAGTTCGCGTTTTTTAGGCGGGATATACTTTTCAAGCAAAGCGTCAAACGAAAGCTCGGCGCTTGAATCCTTTACGCGGAAAGCGTATATACCCGACGAGTTATCGTCATAGCTTTCGCACTCAAGTCCGAGAATATCCGCAACGTCGCGTGCCGGGATATATCTTGTTTTATAATACAGCTTGGTTTTCATGGAGGTTATAACGCCGTCATTTGACTCGGCTATATTATTTTCAACGTCGAAAGACAGATACGAACCGGTTTTAGTATTTGTCATATAGAAATTATCATTGATTTTACTATACGTTACGGTTATATAGTAAAAGAGCGAGAACTCGGTTATAGGGACATATTCCACGCCGCCGCTTACTACGAGAGGAAAGCTTTTTACATAGGTATATGCTGCGTCCTGGCGGTAGAGATTAGGCACGACATACGAATTTGTGACCTTATTATTCATATTGACGTATATCTCAAAGCGTTCGTCATTATAGGACGCGTAGGACGTGAAATTTACGCAGAGAACAAGTGCAGAGCACAGTACGGGGAGTATTTTTTTGAGGTATTTTTTCATGTGTTCTGCTCCTTTCTTCTACATTGGGGGAGTGATTGTTGCCTGTTTTGGGCGGAAAGAGATAATTCACTGCTATGTGCAAGTCTATACACCGACTTTTCGGAATCGAAAAAGTCGCGCTCTAAAGAGTGTAAACAAAAGATTTTCGCCGCTCAAACGCCGCAGCGAAAGCGCGGCTACGTGGAGGATTTCACTCTAAAGAGTGTAAACGCGCACCGAAACCAAATACGCCCCCGAAAGCTCAAAAATCCTCGTTTCGCAATGTCCCTGAAACTGTGCCGCGAAATCGCCGCGCGACAGGCGCGCGGATATGGGGTTCTGTACGAAGTTAAACCCAATTCGGCGCAAGTGTTATTTTCTATATAATCACGCAGTCAACAGGACTCACTTTTCTGCCCAGCTCGCTTACGCGAGATGACTTTTACAAATGTTAGTTTGTTGTTTGGGTGGTGCAAAGTAATTTCACTTTCCAAAGCAACCCTTTGTACTGAATTTCCATAGTTTACTTCGGCACATTATTTATAATCTTAGTCCGCAGTCCTGCTGTTTGACTGCGGACGGAACAAGCTGGCGGCAGGGAGTATCCCATAGCCTTTTTCTAAATTAAGGGCTACCGTTTTCTTTGCAGCTTTCTTTTTAAAAAGAAAGCGCGTATTCTTGCGTACCCTTAGCCTTCGTGGTGAGCGCTGTAATTGGGAGCCTCTTTAGTGATATAGATATCATGAGGATGAGATTCACGGAGACCTGCGCCCGTGATACGGACGAACTTAGCGTCGGACTTAAGGTGCGGAACATCATGAGCGCCGCAATAGCCCATACCGCTTCTGAGACCGCCCATAAGCTGGAACACGGTTTCTGCGAGGGTTCCCTTATAAGGCACACGGCCTTCAACGCCTTCGGGAACGAGCTTTTTCTGATCTGCCTGGAAATATCTGTCCTTAGATCCGTGTTCCATAGCGGCGAGAGAGCCCATACCGCGGTAAACCTTAAACTTTCTGCCCTGATATATTTCGGTTTCTCCGGGGCTTTCCTCACAGCCTGCGACAAGCGAACCTACCATGACGACATCTCCGCCTGCTGCGATAGCCTTTGTAATATCGCCGCTGTACTTAATACCGCCGTCGGCGATAACGGGAGTGCCGGTCTTTGCGGCTTCGCACGCGCAGTCATAAACCGCGGTGATCTGCGGAACGCCTATACCTGCGACAACGCGCGTCGTACAGATAGAACCGGGGCCTATACCGACCTTTACGGCGTCTGCGCCTGCGGCGATAAGATCGTGAGCAGCCTCTGCGGTAGCTATGTTTCCGGCAATAAGCTGCGCGTCCGGAAATGCGTTTTTGACTTTTTCAACGCATGAGAGTATGTTCTTTGAATGTCCGTGCGCGGAATCCAGAACAAGCGCGTCGGCGCCTGCGTCAAGCAGCAGCTTTGCTCTGTCGAGCACATCGTTTGTTACGCCTATTGCGGCAGCACATAAAAGTCGGCCTTTTGAGTCCTTTGCGGAGTTCGGATATGTTTCGGCTTTGAGTATGTCCTTTGTCGTGATAAGTCCGCAGAGCACGCCGTTTTCATCGACTATCGGCAGCTTTTCGACCTTTGCCGCGCAAAGTATCTCCTTTGCCTCTTCAAGCGTTGTTCCGACATGAGAAGTGACAAGATTGCCCTTTGTCATAACGTCGCCGATCTTGCAGTTGAAGTCCTTTAAAAAGCGCATATCGCGGTTGGTGATGATGCCCACGAGCTTTTTGTCCCTGTCGCAGATCGGAACGCCCGAAATGCGGTACTTTGACATGAGCGCCTCAGCCTCGTACACGTAATTGTCTGGCGAGAGCGAAAAGGGATTGAAAATAACGCCGTATTCGCTGCGCTTTACCTTGAGAACCTCGTCCGCCTGTCTTTCGGCGGTCATGTTCTTGTGTATTACGCCTATTCCGCCTTCGCGCGCCATGGCGATAGCCATTCTCGATTCTGTAACGGTGTCCATTGCCGCGGTCATAAGCGGAATGTTGAGCTTTATTTTCTTTGTAAGTACGGTGGAAAGGTCAATAGCCTTGGGCATGACGTCGCTCTTTGCCGGAACAAGCAGCACGTCGTCAAATGTAAGTCCCTCTTTTGCAAATTTTTCGGCAAACATATCCATAGTTGTTTTGTCATCCTCTCATGTATATTTTTACATTTTATTATACACAATTATTGCGCCAAAGTCAAGTATAACCGCGAAAATACGCGTGCCGGGCACGACTTTTAAAATTATCCCGGAACTTTATTCAAACTTTGTCCGTCCCTGTCACACGCAGCACACGCCGCGTACATATTCTGCCACTTGATTTATTTGAAAAAAGCGTGTATAATATATAATTGTATAATAGTATTCTTATGCTCCGCGCATTTTATTTGCCGCGGTGCGGAAAGGAGAAGATTATTTGAGAAATCCGGAAACCAATATAAGCAAAACGGATACGGAACGGAATTCCGAGTGCAGAACAAATGTTCTTTATGGTGCCGAACACGGCAAAAGCAATGTTTCACGTGAAACAATCGCGAATGTCAGCGAAAACGGTGCCGGCGGATATGCGGAAAAATCCGGAACGTCTGGAAAAACAGGGAACGGCGTCAATAATAAGGCGGATAGATCCGTAAAACATACGCACAGAATAAAAGATGACGCCGAAAAGGCTGCCGAACGCCGTGCAATGCGCGAAAAGGAACATCTTGAACGCAGAAAACGCGACGCAGAGAGAATAAGCAAAAAAGCAAAGCTTGATAATTACGAATACAGGGTATACGATCTCGGAAATGACGGTTCGGCGGACGGAAACGTCGAAGAAAAGACGGTGGATAACAGCGCTGCGCCGACATTCGGAGAACTGTATAAGAGATTTCGCGAGAACAAGCTGTCGGCGTTGGAAAGCTGGTACAATGCGGCGTATCTGTATTGCAATGACAAATATTACTCGTCGGGAGCGCCGGTAAAAGGCAAGTTCAAAAACATATATGCTCACCCGGGAATGTGGTACAAAAACGCGAGTGCGCTTTGGCGGCACAACAAGTGGTCTGTTGCGGTTGCGGCGCTGGATCTCGTACCGGCGTTTCAGAGAGCGGGACACTTTATACTGCACAAGGTGACGCGAGCCGAGACGAGAATTAAAAAGTCTCTTTGGAGGAATTTTGAATACAGCCATGTGGCGGTAAAATCTATCGGCAAAGCAGTCGGATATACCGTGCTGTACGGTGCGTCGGCGGCGTGCCTTGTAATGTGCGCACTGTCGGTGGGCGACGCGATGAAACTCTCGCCGATGTTTGAACTATATGTCGACGGCGATTATGCAGGACTTGTTTCGAGTATAGCACAGGTGGAAACGGCGGAAAATGTATTCAATGAGAGTATGTCGCTCAACCTCGGGCGGTCGTACAGGCTTGACACGACGCTGAAGTATGTGCCGACAGTCGCCGGAGAATCGGGAGAGGTCCTGAGTCAGAAGGATTTGAACGGCGTATTTGAAAAGTGTGCGCTTGAAGATATGGTCGAAGGCTACGGACTTTACATTGACGGTGCTCTTACGGGTGCCGTGCCGTACAAGTCGTGGATAGATTCGGCGGTTGCGGACAGCCTTGAAAATAAACGCGCGGTTTTGAAAAAAAGCGGGATAGATGCGGACAATGTTGCATATTATAATAATATTACCGTAAATGCCGGCACGTATCCCAAGGCAATGATGTTCACGCTTGCGGAACTTCGCGGAATGTTTGGACTGGCGGCGGCGTCAAACTCGGATCTTGCGTATTTCAGCGAGCAGAGGTATGACACGTTTGTGAGCGAGGACGGCGAGCAATACCGACATGAGCTATCCGAACAGGACGGAAATCCTGCTGAAAACGGCGGTGCGGTAGTGTTCAGTATGCCGTCTGAAGATCAGAACAACGTCCCGGCGTACATGACGGATCTTGACAACTCGGTGTCGCTTTACTCGAATACAAGTGCCCGGAATTCGGCTGTACTTGACGTTGTAATAGAGCAGACCGAAACAGAGACCGCGCCTATTGAATACGAAAAGCAGAGCATAGAAGATCCCGATCTTGTCGAAGGCAGAACCAAGGTGATAACCAAAGGTGTGAACGGCAGCAAGGAGCTTACTTACAGCGTAGGATATGTCGGCGGCAACGAGGTCAAACGTACGCTGATTTCCGAAAGGGTTATTTCCGAGCCGATTACCGAGGTTATCAATGTCGGCACGCGTCCGATGAGCGAGGAGGAAAAGCGCGTTGCGTCCAAGGGGTATTACATCTGGCCGCATTCCGGCGACAAGGTTTCAAGCGGATACGGCTGGAGACTTAACGGCTCGAGCAACGAGTTCCACAAGGGAATTGACATCTGCGGTAATCTCGGCGACGACATCGTGGCAGCCGACGGCGGCGAAGTAATATTCTCCGGGCATGACAAGTCGGGCTACGGCGAGTGTATTGTAATAAGGCACGACGACGGCACAAAAACCCGTTACGCACACAACTCCGAACTCTATGTCGAAGTCGGTCAAAAGGTCGCACAGGGCGAAGTTATCGCCGCTATGGGAAAAACCGGTATGGCTACCGGCGTCCATGTCCACTTTGAAATCATTGTTAACGGCTCTGTCCAAAATCCTTATGATTATCTCCCCGAAAACTGGTAAATGTTTCACGTGAAACATAGATACAACTACGCCGAAAAAGAATACGCGCTTTCTTTTTAAAAAGAAAGCTGCAAAGAAAAACAAGTAAGCCCTTAAATAAGGAAAAGGCTACGGGATACTCTCTGCCGCCAGCTTGTACCGTCAGCCACCAAAAGGCAGGCGGCTGACTCAGATGTAAACAGGTGCGTGAGTAAACTATGGAAACTGTGTGCTATGGGGAACTTTGGTGAGTGAAATTGTTTCGCAGAAACCGAAATTTATGCGGTATTTAACTTTGCACCGGCGAAACAGAACCGAATTTTTCACTCCGCGCCCGTGAAACAAAAAACTAACATTTGTAAAAGTCATCTCGCGTAAGCGAGCTGAGCAGAAAAGCGAGTCCTGTTGACTGTCGGAGAATATAAAAAATAACACTTTTTCCAAAATGGTTTGACTTCGTACAGAACCCCATATCCGCGCGCCTGTCGCGCGGCGATTTCGCAACACAGCAATGTGGACAAGTGCAAAACGAGAGTTTTTGAAATTTCGGAGGGGTAGTTAGTTGCGGTAGGCGTTTACACTCTTTAGAGTGAAATCCTCCCGTAGCCACGCTTTCGCGGCGGCGTCTGAGCCGCGAACGGCTTTTGTTTACGCTCTTTAGTAGAGTGCAACTTTTTCGCCGTCGAAAAGTTGGAGAATAGAGTTGCACATGGCAGTAAATCATCTTTTTCTGCCAAAAACAAGTAATGCTTGCCAAACAAAAAACAATCTTTCAGCTTTTCTCCACAGAAAAGCGTCAGTACAAAAGTTGCACTTTGAAAAAAGCAACCCGTTTAAGTCAAAACCTATCAAAAATCAGCCAAATCAATAAGAATCTTGTGAGTAGAAAAGAAAGGAAGTATACCTATGAAAAACATTAAAACAGCCGTAATAGTCTCTGCACTCGTGCTCGCGGCAGTAATGTCAATGACTGCTTGTAAAAAGACCGTTGATGAACAGCCCGATAACCCCGTGAATAACGGTGAACAGCAGAACGGACAGAACACAAATAACGACGGAAATACCGATACCGAAAAGAAGTTTGAAAATCCCGGCGCACCGTCGCTCAACATTTCGTTTGAACCGCTTAAAGATACAATCTCGCTTAAAGAAAGCGGAGCAGTGATGTTTGAAAAGAGCGTCGATAAAATTCAGCTCACAAGCGGCGAAAACGGCAATACCGAAAGTACAAGAAAAATCGGTAAAGTTATGCAGACTGCAAATGACAGAAGTGAAACCGAGGCTAAAAAGGCAAAACAGGAGTGTTTAAATTATCTCGAACAGGGTGAAGCGCCCGTTGCACCATGGACTTTTGAAACAAAGTACGAGGTTACAAAGAATAATGCTTACGCAGTGTCGTTCCTTGAGCAGACAGAATCGTTTTTCGGCGGCGCACACCCGTCAAGCTATAAATTCGGATATAATTTCGATGCGCAGACCGGCGATCAGATAACATTTATCACGCTTTTCGGAGATTCCGGAGAGAATACCGAAGCATATCTTGCTTTTGAGACTGCAATCAGGACAAAGCTCGAAGAAAACTACGGCAAGGACGCACTTGACGAGATAGACACATATCTCGGCTATAATGACGTCGAAAACAGCATTCAGCTGCTCAGCGCCGCAGAGGATTCGTGGATATTCACCGACGACGGAGTTAAGGTGATGTATAACACATACGATATCGCGCCGTATGCCGCAGGTTCGTTTGAAATAAGCTTTTCGGCGGACGAATTTAAGGCACTCTGCCCGGCTGCCGAAAAGTATCTTGCATAAACGCGTAAAGCAATAAAGGATGAAACCATGATCTACTACGTTAAGGGAACTCTTGAAGAGCTTTACGCCGACAGAGCCGTGATAGACTGCGCCGGCGTCGGATATATGCTCACAATTACCGCAAAGACTTACGATTATCTGTCTAACGGCACTTTCCGTGCCGACGGAGAGAGCGCGGGAAAACAGGTAAAACTGTATACCTATGTAAGAATTGTGGACGAGAGCAAGTTTGAAACCTTCGGTTTTGCGAAAAAAGAGGAGCTTTCGATGTTCAATCTTCTGCAAACCGTTTCGGGAATAGGCGCCAAGGCTGCAATGGCAATACTGTCGGCGCTTGATGTAGAAAGTCTTTGCGGCGCAATAGCCGACGAAAATATCAAGCTTATATCCACGGCACAGGGCGTAGGTCCCAAGGCCGCGCAGAAGATATGCATTGACTTAAAGAGCAAGCTTGAAAAATTCATGCTCGAAAACTCGCTGTATGGCAGAGCCGATTCGGGCGCGTCCGGAGGAGATGTTCAGGGCCGCGGCGGTCAGTCTCTCGGAGAAAATCAGAAACTTGCGGCAGAGGCGCTTGTAAATCTCGGATATTCAAAGCCTGAGGCAAATAAAGCCGTGTCGGCGGCAGGTTCGGGATCTGTCGAAGAGATAATCAGAAAGGCGTTGAGCTCGCTTTTGTAATAAAAAGACATTTGTGAGCTGATATTGGGCTTTGTTCTGCAAAAACGCAGACCGAAAGGAGGTTTTGTCATATGCGGCACTATCTGATACAGGAAAAATATGACTATATCGGCGTTTTTCATGAAGGACTTGCACTCGCACGTTTCGGCGATTACAGAGCCGGATATATAGACAAAACCGGAAAGGTCGCAGTGCCTGCCGAATATTATTCGCAGTTCGACAGGGAAAAATTTTTGCATTATCCGCAGTTTTGCGAAGGACTTGCAGCGTTTATCGACAAAAACGGAATGTTCGGATATATTGACAAAAATGCAAAAGTCAAAATTCCGTTTGAGTATGATATGACCTATGCTTTCAGACAGGGAATAGCCGCCGTAAAGAAAAACGGCAAGTGGGGCTTTATAAACAAGGCTAACGATTTTGTAATACCGCTGCAATACGATTATGTAGGCTCCGGAATGTTCACAAAGGACGAGCTGTACGTTTTCAAGGACGGGAAATGGGGCGCCATTGACAGAACCGGAAACGTGATAGTGCCGTTTGAGCTTGATTACGAGGACGTGTTCAAAGCGGTAAACGACGAGAACGGAGAAGGCACAAACCGCGAGATCTTCAGCGCATACGACGGCTCGGCAGACACTTTTTTCGACGGTATGGCGCTTGTCAAAAAGAACGGAAAATACGGCTATGCCGACGAATCGGGAAAGATTGCCGTGCCTTTAAAATACGACTTTGCACAGAATTTCAGCGAAGGTCTTGCCGCCGTCCGCATTAAGGACAGGTGGGCGGTGCTTGAAATTACGGACAGGCAGAACGGCTGACGCGGTACAAAAAACGAAATTTAGATTAAAACGGATAATTTTATCCGCAAAAGGATTTTTAAGATGATAAAAAGCAGCAAAAACCAATCCGAAGAACAGGATTTTGACTTTGAAAGCCGAATAATCAGCGCGAGAGAGGCGGACGAGGACAGAGAAAACGAAATTTCGCTGCGCCCTAAGACGCTGAACGAATATGTCGGTCAGGAAAAGGTCAAAGAAAAGCTTGCAATATCAATGGAAGCGGCGAAAATGCGCGGAGATACGCTTGACCATATATTGCTGCACGGGCCGCCCGGACTGGGCAAGACGACGCTTGCGACGATAATAGCGGCGGAAATGGGTGCGGATATAAGAATAACGTCGGGACCGGCGATAGAAAAGCAGGGCGACCTTGCGGCGCTGCTTACGAACCTCAAGGCGGGCGACATATTGTTTATAGACGAGATACATAGGCTGTCGCGCCAGGTAGAGGAGATACTGTACCCGGCAATGGAGGACTTCAATCTCGACATAATCATGGGCAAAGGTCCGTCGGCGAGAAGCATAAGACTGCCGCTGCCGCCGTTTACGCTCATAGGCGCGACTACGCGCGCAGGACAGCTCACATCTCCGCTGAGAGACAGATTCGGAAGTCTTTACAGGCTTGAAATGTACAACGGCGGGGAGCTTTGCGACATAGTTGTAAGAAGTGCGGAGCTGCTCGGCATAAACGCAAAGCCCGACGGAGCAATGGAGATAGCGCGCCGTTCGAGAGGCACGCCGAGAATAGCCAACAGGCTGCTTAAACGCGTGCGAGACTATGCGCAGGTAAGGGCCGACGGAGTCATTGACAAAAAGACGGCGAACGCGGCGCTCAACATGCTTGAAATAGACGAACTCGGACTTGATCTTACAGACATACGCATGATAAGCGCCATAATAGACTTTTTCGACGGCGGACCTGTCGGGCTTGAAACGCTTGCTGCGACGATAGGCGAAGAATCGGTAACGCTTGAGGACGTATACGAGCCGTATCTCATGCAGCTCGGATTTCTCAACCGCACGCCGCGCGGAAGAATTGCAACAAGGCGCGCATACGAGCATTTGGGAAAAGCATATCCCGAATCAGCGGACAGCAGCCGCAAAAATGCAAAAACCGACGACGGTCAGACAAGTTTGCTTGACGAAATATAAGGGCGCAAAACGCGTTCATGGGAGAAAAAACAGTGGCAGAAACAAAGAAGAAGGTAAAGCCGGGATACAAAGCCGCGGCGAAAAAAGAAAGAAACAAAAAGGCGCTTGCGGAGAAGAAATTCTACCATGCTCCGCCGAAAAAGACCGACGAAACCGTGCGCCGCGCTCCGAAACCCAAGAAAGAAAAGGCAGCGCCGGGTGCTGCAAACGCACGTGAGGTCGCAAAGGTAATTCAGTGGTTCCCCGGGCATATGACAAAGGCTCTGCGCGAGATAGACGCGTGCATAAAGCAGGTTGACATTGTGCTTGAATTATGCGACGCAAGAGTTCCGTTTTCAAGCAGAAACCCGAAGATTGCGGAAATTGTCGCGAACAAGCCTTATATTACGATAATGAACAAGTCTGCGCTTGCCGATCCCGAACAGAGCGCGTTATGGAAAGCAAAGATGACGGAAAACGGAAACCGCGTTATCTTTACCGACTGCATGACGGGCGCAGGCATTGACGAGATACTTCCGGCAATCAGGACGGCGCTTAAAGACAAGCTTGACGCATATGCGCAGAAAGGTATGCGGCGTATTCCGAGAGCCATGATAATAGGCGTTACAAACTGCGGAAAATCCACGCTTATAAACAGGCTTTACGGCTCGAAAAAGGCTAAGAGCGAGAACCGTCCCGGAGTTACGCGCATAAATCAGTGGGTAACTGTCGAGGGACAGCTTGAGCTGCTTGACACGCCCGGCGTTCTCTGGCCCAAGTTCGATGACGAAAACGTCGGTCTTAATCTTGCGTTTACCGGGGCTATCCGCGATGAAATTCTCGATATTGAAAGTATTGCGGTGCTGCTTATGTCAAAACTCTTAAAGCTTTATCCGTCACTTATGTTTGCACGCTACAAGCTCTCCCGCGAAGATGTTGACGGCAAACTTCCGCATGAAATATTTGAGGCTATCGGACGTAAACGCGGTCTGCTTATCTCTGGCGCCGAGGTCGATTATCCCCGTACCGCCCGTATGCTTATCGACGAGTTCCGTTCCGGCAAAATCGGCAGAATTACTCTCGACAGGTAGATACATTCTCGCCCAAAAGGGAGTACGAAGGGGTACGCGCTTTCTTTTTAAAAAGAAAGCTGCAAAGAAAACGGGGAAACGCGCTTTTCTGAAGAAAAGCTGCAAAAGACTTTCGTAGCCCTTAAATAAGAAAAAGGCTGTGGGATACTCTCTGCCGCCAGCTTATACCGTTCGCAGTCGAACAGCAGGACTGCGAACTCAGATATATGCAGGTGCCGAAGTAAACTATGGAAATTCAGTACAAAGGGTTGCTTTGGAAAGTGAAACCATTTTGCGACAGCGCAATAAAGTAAAAATTTCACTTTGTGCCGGCAAAACAGAACCGAATTTTCACTCCGCACCACCCAAACATAAAACTAAAATTCAGCAAAGTCATCTCGCGTAAGCGAGCTGGGCAGAAAAACATGTCCTGTTGACTGTAAAATAACAGTAAAAATCAACACTTTCGCACCTCAAATAGAGTTTACGCAGACCGCAGCGTGACATGGCATAAGAGCTCGGCATAATGTCAACCAACCCGCGTTTAGAAACCAACCCCATCCGCGTGCTTGTCGCGCGGCGATTTTGCCGTAAGTTATACGGACGCACCGTAGTAGCAATGCGGTCACGTTTGTAAAGATAGTAAAGGCGAAAATAGTTGTGTTTAGGGCATTTACACTCTTTAGAGTGAAATCCTCCCGTCGGGGGATTGTCAAGGGGCGAGCAGTCCCTTGAACGGTTTATCCTCGTAGGGGACTTTTCGACCGCTTTTCTCCGTAGAAAAGCGTATATTAAAGTTGCACTTTGAAGAATATAACCCGTTTCAGCCCAAAATAATCTAAAGTCTGTTAAACGCAAGTGTAGTCCGTTTTCGCGGCGGCGTCTGAGCCGCGAAAATCTTTTGCCTTTTATCCTCGCAGGGGACTTTTTCGATTCCGAAAAGAGGGTGTAGAAAATTGCAAGTGGAAGTGGATAATCAGTTTTCGCCCCAAATAAGGTAGAAATAAGCTAAACATAAAACTTCTTTCAGCTTTTCTGTAAAGAAAAGCGTCAGTAGAAAGTCGCACTTTGAAGAATATTTCCCGTTCCCGCCCCAAACAAGAAACAAGAAACAAGAAAAAGGAAGTTACCCCGTGAAGAAAGAAAAGCAGCCCCTTGAGTGGACATATGAAATAGAATATAAAAATAAAGGCGTCGTCATGTGCGGAACAGATGAAGCCGGGCGCGGACCTCTTGCCGGACGGGTTTATGCAGCGGCAGTCGTGCTTGATGAGAAATTCAAAGATGATCCCGTGTTTAAAGCGCTTGACGATTCAAAAAAACTCACCGAAAAGAAACGGTTTGAAATAGCGCCGGAAATTAAAGAACTTGCACTTTCGTCGTGCGTTGCATATTCGACGGTTGCGGAAATTGAAGAAATTAATATTCTTAATGCTGCTTTGCTTGCAATGAGACGCGCAATTTCGGGACTTTCGCTCGACAGAAACCTTGTGACGGGTGAATTTCTCTCCGATAATTGCCTGAGCTTTGTCGGCGGTAAACAGGTAGATCCCGGTTTTGCTGTCGTTGACGGCTCTGTCTGCCGTGATTTTCAGATTCCGGCAATGGCGCTCGTCCATGGCGACGCAATCTGCCCGTCTGTCGCGGCGGCTTCCGTTCTTGCTAAAACCGAACGTGATTTGTATTGTATTGATTTTCTCGATAAAACTTATCCCGGCTACGGTTTCGCTAAACATAAGGGCTATGGTACTAAAGCTCATTACGCCGCTATCGCCTCTCTCGGTCCTTGCCCTGAACACCGCCTCTCATTTCTGCATTAGGGGAGCGCGAAGGGGGACGAAGGGGTACGCGCTTTCTTTTTAAAAAGAAAGCTGCAAAGAAAACAATAGCCCTTAATTTAGAAAAAAGCTGTGGGATATTCTGTGCCGCCAGCTTGTACCGTTCGCAGTCGAACAGCAGGACTGCGAACTCAGATATATGCAGGTGCGTGAGTAAACTATGGAAATTGTGTACTATGGGTAGCCTTGGAAAGTGAAATTACTTTGCAACAGTGAAATTAAAATTTCACTTTGTACCGGCAAAACAGAACCGAATTTTTACTCCGCACCAACCAAACATAAAACTAACATTTGTAAAAGTCATCATGCCGTAGGCAAGCTGGGCAGAAAAATAAGTCCTGTTGACTGTATAATAACAATAAAAATCAACACTTGCGCACCCCAAATAAAGTTTACGCATACCGCAACGTGACATGGCATAAAAGTCTGGCATTATGTCAACCAACCCGTGTTTAGAAACCAGCCCCATCCGCGCGCCTGTCGCGCGGCGATTTCGCAACACAATTTTGTGGACAATGCGAAACGAGAGTTTTTTGAAATTTCGGAGGGGGAGTATGTTTTGGAAGGCGAAATCCTCCACGTAGCCACGCTTTCGCGGCGGCGTTTGAGCCGCGAAAATCTTTTGCCCGTCTTTTCGATTCCGAAAAGCGGAGATACAAAGTTGCACTTTGAAGAATATAATCCGTTTTCGCCCAAAATAATCTAAATTTAGCCAAACGTAAGTGTAGTTCGCTTTCGCGGCGGCGTTTGAGCCGCGAAAATCTTTTGTTTACACTCTTTAGAGCGCGACTTTTTCGATTCCGAAAAGTCGGGGAATAGAGTTGCAAATGGCAGTGGATAATCAGTTTCAGCCCAAAACACTCTAAAGTCAGCCAAACACAAAAGTAGCTTTTCCACTTTTCGCCGCCGAAAAGTGCATATTTAAAGTTGCACTTTGAAGAATATTTCCCGTTTTCGCCCAAATAAACCAAAAAAATCTCATGCCCCTGTAACCTTTTCCTTGTACGCGGTATAAACATAGTAGCTTTTCCTTAAAAAAGAGCAAAATCAGAGAGGAGCGAAAAGAATGCCTGAATTCGAGGCGCTTTATAATGAATATTATAATAGAATCTACGCTTTTCTCTATAAAATCTGCCGGGACCGCGAAATGTGCGAGGATATGACTCAGGAGGCTTTTTTCGAGGCATATAAATCGCTGCATAAATATAACGGTACGTGTACAATGTTCACGTTTCTCGCGGCAATAGCTAAAAATGTCTGCTATAAATATCTGAGAAAAAGAAAGATCGAGTATGTTGATATAGATCTGCTCTCGGAAACCTGTTCGTCGGGCGAAACGCCGGAAAGCGCGTGTATGAGAAATTTTTACTCGGATTCCGTCAAAAACGCCGTGTCAAAGCTTCCGCAGAAATACCGCGACGTCGTCGTGCTGCGTACCTATGCCGATATGCCGTTCTCGGAAATATCAAAAACTCTCGGAATTACCGAAAATTCCGCAAAGGTTATCTATCATAGAGCCAAAAAAACTCTCAAGGAGGAACTTTTTGATGTCTGTAACCTGTGATACCGCAAGAGATCTCATTCCGCTTTGCGCCGATAATACCGCGTGCGCCGATTCGGTTGCTCTCGTTGAGGAACATATGAGGACTTGCCCGGATTGCGCAAAATTTTATGAAGAATGTAAGAACGATCCGTCCTGCATACAAAAAAGCAGTAATTTTAACACGTCTGAAAGTGCAGATAAAAGCCCGTCTTCCGAGGATCATAAAAACAGCGGCGAAAAACTCAAAAAAAACTTTGCAAAGCTTTCAAGACGGCTGCGTATCATGCGTAATATCAGAATCGCCGCAATGATGGTGCTTTCCGCGGCGGCACTTGTCTGTATCGCACATGATATCGTAACAATACTTACTTTTTCAAATAAGGTCAAAAAAACACTTCACACTCCGCTTCTCGCACAGCGTTTCGGCAAATAAGCAACGGCGCTTGGCGGAGAATATTTCTGAACGGGAGATAGAAAAATGTCGCTTGTATATGACGTAAGAAATTTGTGTACCATAAGAGAACTGCTTGAAACAAGCGCGGATCTCTATGCCGAAAACGACGCGTTTATCGTCAAGGAAAAGAACGGCGATCACAGGCACGTAACCTATGCGTCGCTGCTCAAAAATGTTAAGGCTCTGGCGGTTTATCTCAACAGCAAGGGATTTTCGGGGCAAAAGATTGCCGTAATGGGCAAAAACAGCTATGAATGGGCGCTGACATACCTTGCGGTAACGTCGGGCGTAGGTATAATCGTGCCGGTCGATAAGGAGCTTAAAAGCCCGGAGGTAAATAATATACTTACAATGTCGGGCGCGGCGGCTGTTATGTATTCTCCCGATGTTGCGGCAACTATTGACGGCTGCGGTGCGGACTGCGAGAGAATTTCCACTGAAAACATACCGTCCTTTATAGAACAGGGAAATGAGCTTATCGAAAACGGCGACAGGTCGTGGGAAAACCATAAAATCGATCCGTTTGCACTCGGTTCTCTCATATACACGTCGGGAACGACGGGCGTTGCAAAGGGCGTTATGCTCAGTCAGTACAACATTTGCTCGGACATAATCGGCACAAGAAAAGAAGTTTTTATTACGCCGGAGGACAGAACTTTAAGCGTTCTGCCGCTGCATCACACATACGAATGTACGCTCGGACTGCTTGCCGTGCTTTATTCGGGCGCGTGCATCTGTTTTGCGTCGAGTCTGCTGCGCGTTGTCAGCGAGTTCAAAGAATATAAGCCGACGGTATTTCTTGCCGTTCCGCAGCTTGTAAAGGCAATGCACAACGGAATAATCAAGAAGATAAGCGAGGTCAAGGGCGGAATGTTGTTCCTCAACGTCGGAAAGACGCTCACCACGCTTTCGGGCAGATTTGCGCCGCAGGTAGCTCCGCACATTTTCAAGAGCGTACACGAGGCGTTCGGCGGAAAGCTTAAAACTATACTTGTAGGCGCTGCGGCGCTTGAGCCTGCGATATTCCGCGACTTTGAAAAGTTCGGATTTAAGATGTACAACGGCTACGGACTTACCGAAACGTCGCCTCTCTGCATACTTCATCACGACGACATGAGAAAAGCCGACACGGTGGGACTTCCGATGAGCGGAGTTTCGGTAAAGCTTATAAACTGCAACGAAGAGGGCGTCGGCGAGATAGCCGTAAAGGGTCCGATAGTCATGCTCGGATATTACAACGACGAAAATCGCACGCGCGAGGCGTTTGATGACGACGGATATTTTCTCACCGGCGATCTCGGCATGATCGACAAGGAGTCGGGGCAGTACAAGATAGTCGGAAGAATAAAGAACATGATCGTAACCGATAACGGAAAGAAGATATTTCCTGAGGAGATCGAGTATCTGCTTGAGCCGTGCAAGTCGGTAAAGGAATGTGTTGCATACGGCGACGTTCAGGAGGACGGTTCGACGGTTGTTGCGGTAAAGATTTACCCGGATTTTGACGAGCTTGAAACGCACGGGATTTACAAAGAGCTTCCGGATTCCGACACGCTCATGCAGGAATATTTCTTAAAGATAATCAAGGAGACTGTGAACAGGCGCTTACCGAACTACAAGGCTGTACGCAAGGTTTCAATAAGATACACCGAGTTTGAAAAGACCACGACGCACAAGATCAAGAGGTGACGCAGGCTTAATTTTTGCCTGTCTTTGGCTGAAACGGGAAATATTCTTCAAAGTGCAGCTTTGTATCTCCGCTTTTCGGAATCGAAAAGACGGGCAAAAGATTTTCGCAGCTCGGACGCCGTCGCGAAAGCGAACTACACTTGCGTTTGGCTAAATTTAGATTATTTTGGGCGAAAACGGATTATATTCTTCAAAGTGCAACTTTGTATCTCCGCTTTTCGGAATCGAAAAGACGGGCAAAAGATTTTCGCGGCTCAAACGCCGCCGCGAAAGCGTGGCTACGAGAGGATTTCACTCTAAAGAGTGTAAATGCCCTGAACACACATTTTTCTCCTCCACAGCCCTTACCAAAGTGACTGCCTTGCTATTACGGTACGTCCGTGTAGCTTACGGCAAAATCGCCGCGCGACAGGCGCGCGGATATGGGGTTTTGTACAAAGTTAACCCATTTTGGCAAGAATGTTACTTTTCATATACTCAAACAGTCAACAGGACACACTTTTACGACCAGCTCGCTGCTGCGAGATGACTACGGCTGAATTTTACATTTATGTTTGGTTGGATAAAAGTGTAAGTCGGCTCTGAATTAAATACAAAAATATACTCTGTGCATTGTTCTACAACTTTGCACAGAGTTTTTTTATACATAAAAGTAGAATTTGAACCAAGTTTCTTGCCGATAGGCAAGCTGGGCAGAAAGGCGAGTCCTGTTGACTGCGTAATAACGCATAAGAATTGCACTTTTGAGCCTAAACAAAAGTTTACGCAGACCGCAGCGTGACATGTCATAATAGTTAAAGCTGAGATAAACAAATCTTACTTAGATACCAACCCCATCGAGCAGTGCGGAGCATCTGCGAGCGAAAATTTAAAACTTCGGAGGTGCGGGAAAGTTTTACCGACGATAGTTTGATGTGTGGAGAAGAAGCCGCGCTTTCGCTGCGGCGTTTGAGCGGCGAAAATCTTTTGCGACTTTTTCGATTCCGAAAAGTCGGTGAATAGACTTGCAAGTGGAAGTGGATAATCCGTTTTAGTCAAAGACAGGCAAAAATCCGCCAAACACAAAGTATCTTTCCGCTTTTCGATTCCGAAAAGTCGGAGAATAGAGCTGCACATGGCAGTAAACTATCTTTTCTATCCCAAATAAACAACAATTTACCACCGCCCCCAAACATCTGTCTTTACAAAACCCTTCATATGTGCTAAAATATAAAATAGCTAAATTTGTAATGTAATAGGGTGACGGAATGAAAAATACGCAGAATATGACAGAAAAGCAAAAAGCGTGGAAGTTCTTGAAAAAGGTTACAAAACCGTCGAGATATACCGGCGGAGAACTTAATGAAATAATTAAGGATAAAAGTAAGATAGACGCGCGCTTTGCTTTCTGCTTTCCAGATACGTATGAAATAGGTATGTCTAACCTCGGCATGAAAATTCTCTGTAACTGCCTGAATAACAGTCCGCGTATCTGGTGCGAAAGATGTTTTGCGCCGTGGCCGGATATGGGACAGGTGCTTAGAGATAATAATATAGATCTGTACGCGCTCGAAAGCGGAGATTCGCTCAAAATGTTCGACTTTGTGGGCTTTACATTGCAGTATGAGATGTCATATACAAACGTGCTGTATGTGCTGGATCTTGCAAATATTCCGCTGCTTGCAAAGGATAGGTCAAATGACGATCCGATAGTGATAGGCGGTGGACCTTGTTCGTATAATCCCGAACCCGTAGCTGACTTTTTCGATGTGTTCTGCATAGGCGAGGGCGAAAACTCTCTGCGTGAAACGGTCGAATTCTATATCGACTATAAAAAGGCGCACCCGGACTTTGACAGACATGAATTTCTGCATGAGCTTTCACGTATAAAGGGTAATTACGTGCCGTCAATGTATGACGTTGAGTACGACGAGAATACAAAGCTTATAAAAAGCATAACGCCGAAATATGAGGACGTGCCCAAAAAGGTCGCAAAGTCGTGTATTTCGGATTTCGATAAGGCGGAATTTCCGTCAGCCGTTCCCGTGCCGTTTACAGAAACGGTCCATGACAGAATCATGCTCGAATGTGCAAGGGGCTGTATGAGAGGGTGCAGATTCTGCCAGGCAGGCATTATTTACCGACCGTACAGGGCAAAGAGCACTAAAACTCTCGACAGGGAGGCACAGTGCCTTTATAATTCGTCGGGATATGAGGAAATGTCCCTGACGTCGCTCAGTATCAGCGATTTTCCGCAGCTCATGGAGCTTGTCGATACGCTCAAGGAGTGGACAGACCGTGAAATGGTCGCAATGTCGCTGCCGTCGATGAGAATAGACTCGTTCGAGGCGGAGATCATGAAAAAAGTGCAGGGAGTGCGAAAGACCGGACTTACTTTCGCGCCCGAGGCAGGCACACAAAGACTGCGCGATGTTATTAATAAGAATATCACGTTTGAGGAGATAATGAACGGCTGCGAAAGTGCGTTCAAGGCAGGAAGAACAAGCGTAAAGCTGTATTTCATGAACGGACTTCCGACGGAGACCGACGAAGACGTTATCGGAATAGCCGAACTCGGACAGAGTATAGTTGACGCGTTCTATAAAAATCCCGATAAGCCCAAAGGACGCGGAGTTGATGTTACGATTTCGGTTTCGTGCTTTGTACCCAAGGCTCATACGCCGTTTCAGTGGTTCGGACAGGATACCGTCGAGGAGCTTGTAAGAAAGCAAAAACTTCTCGGACAGAATATACGTTCCGGAAAGATACATTACCACTGGCATGAAGCAAAAGTAAGCTTTATAGAAGCGGTTTTTGCAAGAGGAGACAGACGTCTTTCGGCGGCGATACTCGACGCATATAAGAACGGGCAGTATTTTGACGGCTGGGGAGAATATTTTTTGTATGACAACTGGATAAAGGCGTTTGAGAATACGTGTATAGATCCGGCGTTTTACGCCAACCGCCATATGAGCTATGATGAGATATTGCCGTGGGGACATATAGACTGCGGCGTTTCGGAAAAGTTTTTGCTTGACGAGGCAAAAAAGGCGTATGCCGAAGTTACGACGCCGGATTGTCTGACGGAATGTTCGCATTGCGGAGCCGCAAAATTCGGCGCGGATCTTTGCATAAAGCGCAGTATTGATCCAAACAAAGAGGAGAGTGAAGCAAAATGAGAACCTACCGTGTTACCTTTGCAAAGCGCGGAGCTTTGATATTTGTTTCGCACCTTGATTTTTCGCACAGCGTTGTGCGTGCTCTTAAACGCGCGCATTTGCCGATAAAATATTCCGAGGGATTTTCGCCGCACCCGAAACTTGTTTTCGGACTTCCCCTGTCCGTCGGCATGACGGGTGAAAACGAATTGCTTGACGTGACTCTTGTGTCGGACGACGTTTCAAATGAGGATTTCAAGGCGCGTTTTGCCGCTGCCATGACAAGCGATATGGAAATTAAAGATGTGTCCGAACCGGGACTTAAACTCGGCAAGATTAAAAGCGCGGATTATACCGTGTACTTTGAAAATTGTCCTCTGACGGCAGATGAGATAAATGAAAAGCTTGAAAATCTGCCGCCCGTTGTCAAGAAAACCAAGAGCGGCGCGGAAAAACTGCTCGATATTTCTCCTATGGTCTTTGCCGCACGTGCGTCAGAATCCGACGGCAAAGTTTCCCTTGAACTTACTCTCTCATCCTCCGGCGACGCTTATCTTAACCCCGAACTTGTTATACAAAGCCTCGCTCTCTCCGATACCGATTACAGCATTACCCGCACGCACATAAACTTCAGCGCTGAATAGGTACGCGAAGGAGAACGCGAAGGAGAACGCGAAGGAGAACGCGCTTTCTTTTTAAAAAGAAAGCTGCAAAGAAAACAATAGCCCCTAAATTAGAAAAAAGTTGAGGGATACTCTGTGCCGCCAGCTTGTACCGTTCGCAGTCGAACAGCAGGACTGCGAACTCAAATCTAAGCCGGTGCCGAAGCAAGCTATGGAAATTCAGTACAAGGGGTTGCTTTGGAAAGTGAAATTACGCCGCACCAACCAAACAACAAACTAACACTTGTAAAAGTCATCTTGCCGTAGGCAAGCTGAGCAGAAAAGCGAGTCCTGTTGACTGTTAGATTATAAAAATAATAACACTTGTGCCGAATTGGGTTTGACTTTGTACAGAACCCCATATCCGTGCGCCTGTCGCGCGGCGATTTTGCCGTAGGTTATGTGGACACACCGTAGTAGCAGTGCGGTCACTTTAGAAAAAGCGTTTGAGGGGTAGAAATCCAAGTTCAGGGCATTTACACTCTTTAGAGTGAAATCCTCCCGTCGGGGGATTGTCAAGGGGCGAGTAGTCCCTTGAACGGCTTTTCGACCACTTTTCGCCGCCGAAAAGTGCAAATATAAAGTTGCACTTTGAAGAGAATAACCCGTTTCAGCCAAAACTAAGCACCAGCCAGCTAGAGTGCGCACCCAAAATAAGCAGAGTATTTTCTCGTTTCGCCCATTTATATTGTTTAAAATAAAGATATAGAGAAAGAAGAAAAAAGAAAAAAGATGTATAAGTCAGAATCCGTAGACGTCGCAGTTGTCGGCGCAGGACACGCAGGAATAGAAGCCGCGCTTGCAAGCGCAAGAATGGGCTGTAAAACCGTCCTTTTTACAATAAATCTCGACGCGGTGGGAAATATGCCCTGTAATCCGTCAATCGGCGGTTCGGGAAAAGGACACCTCGTGTGCGAGCTTGACGCACTCGGCGGAGAAATGGGAAAGGCTGCGGATAAAGTCTGTATGCAGTCGAGAATACTTAACCGCGGTAAAGGCCCTGCCGTTCATTCGCTGAGAATGCAGGCGGATAGAATAAAATACCGTACATATATGAAAAATGCCGTGGAGAATACAAAAAATCTCACACTCAGACAGTGCGAGATAACTGACGTCAGAAAAAGCGGCGATAATCCCGGTATGTGGGAGTGCGTAACAAATTACGGCGCGGTGTGGACGGCAAAATGTATCGTTTTCTGTACCGGAACTTACCTTGCCGGACGCGTAATCGTGGGTGATGTCAGCTTTGAAAGCGGCCCCGACGGTATGCACGCGGCTGTCGGACTTACGGATTCGCTCAAAAAAATCGGCGTGCCTATGATGCGCTTTAAGACGGGAACTCCCGTAAGACTTCACGCCGACAGTATAGACTATTCCGTGCTCGAAAGACAGAACGGAGATGAGATCCCCGAACATTTCAGCGCAGATACCGTGGATTTTGAAAAAAATCTCGATTCCGTTCCTTGTTATATTTGCTATACAAACGAGAAAACCCATGAGATAATAAGAAATAATATCCACCGCTCTCCGCTGTATTCGGGAATGATACACGGTATCGGGCCGAGATATTGTCCGAGTATCGAAGATAAAGTAATGCGCTTTGCGGATAAAAACCGGCATCAGCTTTTTATCGAGCCTCTCGGCAGAGATACAAAGGAAGTCTATCTTCAGGGATTTTCGTCGTCGCTGCCCGAGGACGTGCAGATCGAGATGCTGCATAGTATAAAGGGACTTGAAAACGCAGTCGTTATGCGTATAGGATACGCGATAGAATATGACTGCTGCGATCCGCTGTCGCTTAAAGCGAGCCTTGAGTTCAAGGATAACCCCGGACTTTTCGGCGCCGGACAGTTCAACGGAACAAGCGGATATGAGGAGGCTGCGGTTCAGGGACTTGTAGCCGGAATAAACGCCGCGCTTAAATGTAAGGGCAAGCCGGAATTTACCCTGCGCCGCGACAGCTCGTATATAGGAACGCTTATTGACGACCTTGTGACCAAGGGCACCAACGAGCCGTACAGAATAATGACCTCGCGCTGCGAATACAGACTGCTGCTCAGACAGGATAACGCAGACCGCAGACTTACGCCGTTCGGTCATGAATTCGGACTTATAAGCGACGAAAGATACGGGAGATTTCTCAAAAAGAAAGAAATTATAGAAAATGAAGTAAAACGCGTGGAAAAGGCGCACGTCGGACCTTCAGAAAAGCTGCTTTCGATACTTGACGAGCACGGCTCGACGCGTATAACCAACGGCGTTTCCCTTGCGGAGCTGATAAGACGCCCCGAGCTCAGCTATGACGCGCTTGAACCGGTTGATTCCGAACGTCCTGCGGGACTTTCGCGCGAAGAAAAGTCGGCAGTCGAAACCGAGATAAAATATTCGGGATATATTGAAAGACAGATACGCGAGGCAAAACGCTTTGAAAAACTCGAATCGCGCCCGATTCCTGCCGATACCGACTATTTTGCAATTACCGGAATCCGCGCCGAAACCAAGCAGAAACTTTCCAAGGTAAAGCCGACAAGCATAGGTCAGGCGTCGCGCATTTCGGGCGTAAGCCCTGCGGATATTCAGGTACTTATGATATATTTCGGAATACAGTAAGAAAACGCGGCGCAGAAGTATAAAAAGAAAGACGGTGGCGGAATGGAAAAGCAGTACGGAATTTTTACGCGTGAAGAAACCGACGAACTTTTGCTGAAAAATGCGCAGTTCGGAATAAGCGCAAAGCCGCAGATTTATTTTTCAAAGCCGGCGCCGCGCGGCAGACGCGAGTTTGTTCCGCACCATCATACCGAGCTTGAAATGTCGTATCTTGTAAGCGGCAGCGGAGAATATACGCTGAAAGACCGCGTTTACGAGATGAACCGCGGAGATATATTCCTGTTCTCAAACGACGAGCTGCATAAGATAACGTATGTGGACGGCGATTTTGTGCTGTTCAACATCAAATTTCTGCCGAGGGCAATACGCGAGGAGAGCACGGACGGAAAAGCGCCGTTTTATCTCGATCTGTTCTGGAACAGAAAACAGGGCTTTTCACATAAGATAATGACGTCGGAACCCGGCGGAGAACGGTATACCGCGCTTTTGAGAAAGATTTTCGAGGAAACGGCAAAGCCTGCGCCCGGCAGCGATATTCTCATAAAGCAGTATATAATTGAAATTCTCGTGCTTGCGGCAAGAGAATCGGGATACGGGCAAAACGTGGATTCCGATGCGGAACGGCTGTCAGCGGACGCGCTGTGGTCGGTAAATCTTGCGGAGGACTATATCGAAAAGCATTTTACCGAGGAAATAAACCTGTCAGAACTGTCGGAGAGATTCGGAATGTCGAGAAATGCACTGACAAGCGGTTTCAAGACGCTCAACGGCGTTTCTCCGAAAAATTATATAACGTCGCTCAGACTCGATAAGGCTGCAAGCCTGCTGAAATCCACAAGACTGTCCGTGCTTGACGTAGCATTGGAGTGCGGATATAACAGCACGGCAAGCTTTAATAAAATGTTTTTGAAAATAATCGGAAAAACTCCGACAGAGTACAGAAAAGCATATGAAAAACAGTGATATTTACGAAAATCTTGAAAGAATATCGGGATTTGACGGAAAGTGCATAGCTCTTGCGCTGCAAAGCGCGCAAAAACTGAGAGCAAGCGAGCTGTCGCAGGCGTTTTTTTCGTCCGGAACGCCCAAAAGGCTTGACGGCGGCACGCTGTTTTTTAAAGAGGCTTTTTACCCTGCGGAGTTTTTTTCTTTCGCGCGAAAAGTAATAAAAGCCGCCGGAATGTGTCCCGAAACGGGATTTTTGTACCTTTATATATGCTTTGCGCAAAAATCGTATGAAGTATTTGAAAGTATCGGCTGCGGCGACTTGTTTTTTGATACAATGAGCGCACTTGCCGGACAGACGGGAGAATATTTCGGAAACTGCGGCGTGTACGGACTTTACGATTATGTCTGGTTCTGCAACCATGTGCGCGCAAACGTGCTGCGTCTTGGCAGCTTTGAATATCAGAACGGAAACGCGGACTTTGAAAACACGGTACGCCTGAAAGACGGATGGTGCATTGAAAACGGGCAACGCGCGGTGTTTATCCATGTCCCCGACGGCACGGATCTCTCAAAGAGCGCAAGGGAAAAGTCGTATAAGCTTGCGCGAAAACTGTACGGAACGGATCTGTTTGTCTGCGATTCGTGGCTTCTGTACGAGCCGACGGTAAAGGAACTCCCCGAAAATTCCAACATACGCTCTTTCTTTTCGGATTTTGAAATTGTATCGGTTTTTGAAACTCATGAGCGCGAAGATCTGCACCGTGTGTTCGGCAGAAATGCGGATTTTTCCGATATTTCCTCGCTGCCGTGCTCAACACGTCTGCAAAGCGTTTGTATAAATCGACTGAAATCGGGTCTGCCGACGGGTTCGGGCGTCGGAGTGCTGAAAATAACACAAATCGACGCCGGTAACAATATATAGTATCGCAGATAAAGAGCCCGGACATATATATGTAAAACAGGAATAAAAAGTCAGAAAACGGCGTAAAACCGCGGGTGTGCAAAAAAAGAATGAAAAAAGCACAAAAAGTGTGCAAAACAACGAAGTTGGGAGGAGAGAGGTAAAAAAAGACAAAAAAGAGTTGACAAAGGGGAAAGAAAGTGATAGAATAAATGCACGCTCGAGAGAGCGGTATCGCGAAAGAGTGTAAAGAGAGAAAAGAGAGAATAAAAACTTGAAAAAGTTAGAAAAAACCTCTTGACAAACGGAGCACGGAGTGATATAATAGACAAGCTGTCGAAAAGACGGCGGGCAGAGAGCAGAGCTTGAAGCAGGAAAGAGAGAAGAAAAAACTTAAAAAAGTTTTGAAAAACCTCTTGACAAAGCGAGAGCGATGTGATATACTGTATAAGCTGTCCGCGAGAGCGGGAAGCAAACGGACCTTGAAAATTGAACAACGAAAGACGAGAAAACAAAGCTCGAAGGAGAGTAAAATCTCCTGAGAAAAAAAGCTTGAAGGATCTCGTAAATTCCAAAGAGAACATTGACAATTACGTCGATGTTACCCAAAGAATAAACTTAAAGTAAAGAGAGCGAATCAAGCTCTGAAAGAGATTAAAGCGGTACCAAGTACCGTGGAGATATTTTTTTAGAGAGTTTGATCCTGGCTCAGGATGAACGCTGGCGGCGTGCATAACACATTCAAGTCGAACGGACTGATTCGATAGCTTGCTATTGAAGAAAGTTAGTGGCGGACGGGTGAGTAACGCGTGAGCAACCTGCCTTTCTGAGGGGGATAACACAGGGAAACTTGTGCTAATACCGCATGAAGCATACGAACAGCATTGTAAGTATGTCAAAGGAGCAATCCGCAGAAAGATGGGCTCGCGTCTGATTAGATAGTTGGTGAGGTAACGGCTCACCAAGTCGACGATCAGTAGCCGGACTGAGAGGTTGAACGGCCACATTGGAACTGAGATACGGTCCAGACTCCTACGGGAGGCAGCAGTGGGGAATATTGGGCAATGGGCGAAAGCCTGACCCAGCAACGCCGCGTGAAGGAAGAAGGTCTTCGGATTGTAAACTTCTTTTATGAGGGACGAAGGACGTGACGGTACCTCATGAATAAGCCACGGCTAACTACGTGCCAGCAGCCGCGGTAATACGTAGGTGGCGAGCGTTATCCGGATTTACTGGGT
>CAKSEL010000009.1 GCA_934446675.1 uncultured Eubacteriales bacterium | reverse complement strand
CTTGTGCGTAGCCAGTATTCATTAGGGCTATGCCCGAAACTGAAATACCCCCCGTTTTACGGGGGGATGTTTATTTTTTAAAGGAGCTTCCTATGGCAAAACCATTTTTATCATTTGAAGATCAAATTGACTATCTGGTTAATCAAAAGAACTTAATTATAAGTAATCACGAGTATGCATTGGAAAAGCTTATGCAAATCGGATACTTTAGTCTTGTTGGTGGCTATAAAACTCCGTTCAAAAACACAACTACAAAAAAGTATTGCGATGGAACCACATTTGAAAATATCGTGGAATTATATAAGCTCGATGAGAATTTAAGAGAACTGTTTTTAAAATACATACTTAAAATCGAGCGACACATTCGTTCCCTGCTTTCATATTATTTCACAGAAAAATACGGTGAAAACCAAATTCACTACTTAACACCTTCCAACTATAACAACACAGCACGAAATTCAAATGATATAGTCAAGCTTATTGGAATG
This sequence comes from uncultured Eubacteriales bacterium, assembly GCA_934446675.1. Classification (GTDB taxonomy): domain Bacteria; phylum Bacillota; class Clostridia; order Oscillospirales; family CAG-382; genus UMGS1387. Next base: position 123,544 of record CAKSEL010000009.1, on the reverse strand, counting down.
CTTGATAATCTTGCAAACACGAACAGCGATTATCCGTATATTAATCATCAAAGACGAGCCTACGGAAATGTTCCCCTTTGGGTGCTTGTCAGCGGTATAACATTTGGTTCACTTTCAAAATTTTATAGTCTTGTTACTCCTGATTTAAAAGTAAAAGTTTCTAAAAATTTTGTAAATGTAAATGAACGTCAACTAGAGCAATACTTATCAGTTATAACGAAGTTCAGAAATGTTTGTGCTCACAATGAACGCTTGTACTCCTATCAAACAATGAATGATATTCCGAATACAGCTATTCACAAAAAGCTTGGGTTACCGCAAACAGGTACTCAATATGTATGTGGTAAACACGATTTATTCGCTCTCGTTATTTCTTTTAAGTATCTTTTGACAAAAAGTGATTTTGATAAGTTTAAGGGCAGCTTATCAAAAATACTGAATCATTACCTTGATTCGCAAAATGCTCTTGAAGAAACTGTGCTGTATGGGTATATGGGATTCCCGAATAATTGGGAAAACATATCTAAATACAGTAAGTAAATACAATATTTAATAGAATTTGGTACTCCGCTTTGCAATGCGGACACGCCAAAGCATTTCAAGCAATCAGCTTCAAAAAAGTTGGTTGCTTTATTTTTTACCAAGGAGGTGTTAGCTTTTGCTTGAACCCATTATAAAGGGGTTGATTGAATGGATATACGGACTGATCGAGGATATGTCAGACTTCGTATTCGGTGATATTATTGATGTTCTTACGATGGATATGTCATATTTTCGTAAGGCAGCACCTATTGTGGAGGACATCTCGGAAATAATACTTGCTCTCGGGTGGGCATTGCTCTTAGGAAACCTTGTATTTCAGTTGATGAAAAGCATAATGTCCGGAGCAGGTTTTGAAGGAGAAGATCCGAAGCTTCTTTTTATGCGTACTTTCGCCTTTGCGTTTCTTCTCCTTGCGTCTCCGCAGATATGCGATATGTGTTCCAAGATGACAGGAACGGTAATTGCATATTTAAATATTCCGAGAAGCTTTGCTTTTTCTGCTCCTACGGGACTTATGTTTACCGATGCCGGCGGTGTTTCGTGGCTGCTTGCCATTATTGTGAGTATTATACTGATCGTTCAGGTGGTAAAGCTGTTCTTTGATATAGGCGAGAGATATGTCATAGCCTGTGTTCTCACATTTATGGCACCTCTCGCTTTTGCTATGGGCGGAAGTAAGAATACCAACGACATATTCAAGGGCTGGTGCAGAATGTACGGCTCTATGAACCTTATGCTCATTATGAATATCATCTTCTTAAAGCTCATAATGAACGCAATGGTTAATATGTGGGCATCAAACATTATTGTATGGCTTGTATTCGTAATGGCACTCACAAGAGTAGCAAGAAAGATCGATGCACATATAGCGAAAATCGGGCTTAACCCTGCACAGACAAGTAACAGTGTCGGTGTAAGATTCCCCGGCGGTATGACTCTTGTTGTGGTAAGAACCCTTGCATCCCTTGTGGATAAGAATATGGGCGGTATGAAGGGTGGCTCCGGCGGTGGTAACCGTTCAGGCGGCAGCAGTAATCATAACCACAACCACGGCGGCGGAAGCTCAAGCGGTGGTGGGACAAGACCACGTAATAATACACCTCCTCCGTCGAATAACGGTGGTAATGCAAATCCCGGTGATGCAAATGTAAATGTATCTGTAAACAACCAAAGCAGAACTACTAAGATTAGTACTCCTGCTGGTAATACTGCAAACCGTCAAGCTAACAATGCTACAAACAACAGCAGATACACTAACAATAATAGCTCCAACACCGATAGCAGAAGCAATTCGAGAACCGACAACTCAAGCCGTGAAAACTCCGGTAGAAACACCTCACAGCCTCAAGCAAGAGGTACAAAGCCAAACGGTAACGGCGGTAATGTTACTATCAATCAGACACAGGTGCAGAATGCCGCAAGAAATGCTGCATCAATTCCGGGTGCGAAACCCAATACAGCTCATACAACCGACAGAAGCAGTTCATCTTCACACGACGGCGGCAGAGATACTCATTCTTCAAATCAGCAAAGGACACAGAATACATCCCGTCCTCCGCTGTCAAGGAATACTTCGGGTGCAAAGACAAATGCTCCCGCTCTCCCCATATCATCAACGGCGCGCGCCGATCGGTCTGTTGTCAATAATAACAGTGGAATTGTGGGCGGTGTCAATGTAAATACTTCTGCCGGCAAAACAGGCGCAAATGGCATTACAGTTCCGGTTATGTCTCAAACACAGAGCATGAGCAGAACGTCGGGAAACTTCAGAGGCGCGGACAACAGAAGCGTAAACAACAATGTCGGCGGTAATTTCTCCGCAGACAATGATTCCGATGTTCATACTTCTAATGTTTCTGCCGAAAACGGAAAAGCTGATAGAAGAAGTACAGTTATTGCAGGCAGAAATATATCTGCAAATAATGTTTCGGGCGGCAATACGGGAATCAGAGTGAATGGCGGTGCCTCAAACAATACCGTAACCTCCCAAGGCGGAAACGTGTCAAACGGCGGTACGGTTATTAACAACTCCGGTGTGTCATATTCGGACTACGGCGGTAATTCGCAGTACGTTGCAAATACCAATATGGGTACCACCGAAAGAAGAGTAGATCCCGAATACAAATTCGGAAGATACGATCCCGCTGCAGCAAACCGCAAGGGTAAGAAGAATTATTACGCCAAGGACACAGAAATCTTAAAACTCACAGGCGAATATAGGAGAGGAGAAAGAGATAATGGCAGAACAGCCAAAAAGCGGAACGCAGAAGGCAGCCCGCGGAGCGCAGGTCGTAGGCGGAATCGTTAAGATTGCCACGGGTATCGCTTCACAGAATTATGCGCAGGCTATTGTCGGCGCTATTGAGGTTATACCTTGGAAAAAGGTGCTTACGGTTATCGGCGCATTGCTTTTCCTTTTGCTTATTCCCATAATCATTATTTTCTCTCTTCCCGGACTTCTTGTAAATTGGAGTCTTTCGGAATTTGACGATCTCATCTTCCGAAATGAGCATGCCTCCGAAATGGAAAGTTATTATTACGAGGTGCTTGGAGAACAGGAAGACGGCGTAGATCCCGATATTACAAGACTTATTTGCATACAGGCAGTTCAGAAATTACAGCAAATAGAATCCATAGACGAAAGCGATGTCCGCGATATGATCGAAATAAGCTTTTCCGTTGATGATGAAACGGGCGAAGTTTACAACAAGACTTCGGATGAAATAATGGACGAAATGGGCTTTACCGATGAGCAGAAGAACTGGGCAAATCTTATGTACAATACCTTTACGGGGCAAAAACTCACGTCCGACAGCGGCTATATTGATCCGGACAGGCTTCAGAATTACGAAGGTGTAACTCTTGACGGACTTACATATTTCAATCAGCTTGACGAAAGGTGGGCGAATGAAAAATACGGTAAAACAGATACTATCGGTGTTGCCGGATGCGGTCCGACGGCTCTTGCAATAGCAATTACAAATCTAACGGGAGAAGAAACAGATCCCACAGAGGTTGCAAAGTGGTCGTATGAAAACGGATATGTCTGTGAAGGCAGCGGAAGTTATATATCCCTTATTCCGAATGCCGCTGAACACTTCGGTATGTCAGTTGAAAAACTCGGTAAATCGAACGCTGAGGAGCTTGTGGAACACCTTGAAGACGGCAAAATGATAATTGCAATTATGGGTGCAGGACATTTCACCAATACGGGACATTTTATTGTGCTTCGAGGTGTAACAGACGACGGCAAAATACTTGTCGCCGATCCTGTAAGCTATAACCGCAGTACAATGGCTTGGGATGTTTCCACAATCCTTAAAGAAGTTAAAAACGCAGGCTCGGGCGGTCCGTTCTGGAGTCTATCTCTACCCGAACCAGAACCCGAAGAAGAATGAAAGGAGAAAAATCTATGTTAGGTTATATTATTAGTTTTATACTCGGCGGTATATTCGGCGTTGTTGTAATGTGCCTGTGTGTCGCTGCAGGTGACGCAGATGAAAGGATGGGGCTTAAATGAATGAGTTCTACATTCCAGCAAACTTTGAAGAAGGCGGCAAAATTATGGGAGTATTCGGTGTACGAAACATTATCGAGGCAGGGATAATATCTCTGCCTGTTATTTATCTCGTATTCCTTCTCTTACCGCTTGGGCTTACTTGGAAGATAATCGTATCTGCTATCTTTGTAATACCCATCGGCGGATTTGCTCTCATAGGCATAAATGATGATCCGCTGTCACTGTTCGTAAAGAACTGGTGGCGATGGCTGAGAAACAGAAAAATAATTGAGTATCGAGGTGAGGTCAAATGAAAAATCCCTTTTCAAAAAAGACAGATGAAAAGTCCTTCGGAAAATACTATTCCGACAGTACGCAGAGGTGGCTTCCCATTGAAACGGTTACAGGCGGTCTTGTTCTTCTGAAGGACGGAAGATACATAAAGATTCTTGAAGTACTTCCCGTAAACTTCTATCTTAAAAGCGATGTTGAACAGGAAAATATCATCTATTACTTTGCCTCTTATCTTATGGTAGTTTCTTTAATTCTACCATAGGAGGTCTCTTTTTTCAATTGTCCGTTTTTAACGGACTTGTGCATACGATACTGCGCCACCTATCTCGGTCGCATGCATGATCCGCTGCTTCCCACAGACACGTCAAGCTACAGATACTTGACTATGAATTAACATGTGAGAATCCTGACAAGTTCTCAAGAAGATAGAAAAAACAATAATGATCCTTCACTGGGACAGTTTTATCAAAGTACCACAGTCAGAAACGAGAATGATCAATATAACTAACCATTTCGGCATTGAGAGCCGCAACCTTAACTTCCTTGCCGCCAACCTTGACGGTAACGTCATGCTGAGTATGGTTAACGAGAATCTGTGCCTTCTCTCCGTCCTTTTCCCAAGCGGATGTGTAAACATCGGGAATTTCAGCGGGAACCCCAATGTTACAAGGATATTCTTCATAATCGCATTCAATATCAAGAGGCTTTATCATTTTTCCATCGTAAAGGAACTTAAAAGCTTTTTCTTTATAAAACTTCTGCATATTTGCTGCAAATTGAATTGCTCTGTCCTTGTCTGGAAGAATATCAAAGTTACGGTTGCCCCAGTTTGTCATAATTTTGCCGAAGGGAGTAAGTACGATTGTCATACAGTCACCAGCAGCAAAGGAGTACGCCATTCTTGCACACATACTGTCCTTAGCATTGGTAAGAGGGCATGACACTTGATTGCCCATAAAATTACGCAGATATTCATGATAAATAAAAGAATATATCGGTTCTGGTCTACCTATTTTCCAGCTAAGTTCATATCTGTTATCGCTGTAAAGGAGATTTCCAATGTAAGGCTCAGCTGATGCAGATTCGCAGCCAAACAGTTTGCCTTCACCCATCTTGTTCCAGCCGTCAAGGAGATTTCTCATGCCCTTTGTCATCCACTTACCGGGGCCGTGAGGATGTCCGTGCTTCTTACTGTAGCAGAAGTACTGGCTTCCTCCGTGGTTCTGGTCAAGAATCTGGCAGTAGTCTACCTTACTTTTGAACAGAGGCAGATATGCTTCATCAAGAAGCTCCTTACCCTTCTCGGAAGCAGCACAAATGTCATAGCCGGAACGCTGACCTGTACAGATGCGGCTGATTTCAGCAACGCCTGCAGGAGATGCACAGAAGGCTTCCTTGAGATTTTCCTTTTCGATTCTTTCTTCGTTGTTGTATTCTGCAATAAGATTGGACTGCTTTGTAAAGCCGAATCCGGAGCAGTAAACACCAAGGATGTGCTTTCTGTCATGGAGCTTGTCCGCAAAGGCGTTGAACATTTCTGCTCCGCCGTAGGGAGGCCATACATAAGGCGGCGCCCAGGGTGCCGTTCCTTCCCAGTGCATCAGAAGAACAAGTAGCCTTGAGTCTACTTTTTCTGCGATTTCATCAATGGTAGGAAGAGCGTTTTCATAGGGGAACAGAGCGTTGGGGTCCATCTTGTCCATATCGTGAATACCTCTTACAGGGTATGTGATAACAAGAGGAGAATCCTTGTACCATTCGGGGATTGCAGGATTTTCGCTTACCTTCTTTACGTTGTCGGGAAGATTGTTTTCAAACCAGTTCTTATAAATTTGAGCTCCGTCGTGCCATGTGCCATCATATCCCTGCCATACAAGAGGATATTCAAGACTCATGCTGTCGCCGTAGTTGATACCCGGGAAGTGTCTGAAGTACATGTCAACGTTGCATTCTTCATCATTCTTGAAAAAGTCAATACCTTTGGGTGCTCTGTCAGGGTCTTCCGCACCGAGATAAAGACCGGTGTTTGCAGTTTGATAGCACAAGAATTGACCAAATAGCATATATGGGAACATCCAGTAGCTACCACGGGAAGGGTATTCGGGAACAACGGATGTGCTGTGAAGGTCGATGTTTTCACAGATTGTACCTTCATTGAAAGTACATACAACACTTCCGTCACCACCATTCTTTTTTAGTGGCTTGAACACAGCCTCGGGGAATATTACCCACTCAACAAGCATATCTGTGTTGTTTTCAACGCCAATTCTCCACTCTGCTCTGTCTTTTCCTTCGAGAGTTACGATAACCTTTACATCATATTCAAAGCCTGAATATGTAGCTCTGTTACCGTCAACAGTACAGCTCTTTGCTTCAAAAGCTCCGAATTCGTGAGCTACAGCTTCATTATCGCGAAGTCTGAGTGTAAACAAAGGCTTTTTGCCTCCGATAAGTTCTTTTTCGCCAACTTTTGCACTTGCAACATATCCGCCTTCATAATCAACGGTTATGGCAACGCTTTTTGTGATGTGCTGATACATGGTCATTCTCCTTACAAAAATCATTTGATTTTTATTTTTTTCACTGCCTTGTTTGCGAATTCTTTTATTGTAATATTTAATCTGTATCCTTTTCTGGGCAACAGTATATGAACCCACATTCATTTATACATACAGAGGAACACTCATTCGTTTCATTATAGCATAAAATCTTCGATTTATCAATTTTTTTGTTAAAAAATACATAATATTACTTTTCGATCACATTATATCATAATAATTCGCCTTATCAGTAAAAGTGTTGCGTATATTGAGAATTTATTTTATAATTTAAATGATATGATATAGTAAGGAAACGGGAAAGAAACTGCTCTTCCTTGCAAGTGAAGAAGCACAGGTGGTAAGATTTATCGGAGCAAATTTTGGTGTGTGTATGTACCTTTGCTACGAGGACGGTTATATGGGAAATGTAAAAGAATCGCTTTCGCTGAATAGAATGAAAGCGGTAAGAAACACCTTGTATTTTAAGGTGTAATGAGCAGAAAATGAAAGCAATGCTTATAAATGACAATAAATATCCTGTGAACATCTACATCACAGCAAACCAGATAAATAACTTTCAAATATATACTCCTGGTATAATTAAATCATCCCCCAGCCGAAGATTCAATTACACAATCCTTTCATTGAAATAGCGTTTGTGATATAATAGAAATGATTTTGCTGAATCGTAGGATAGGGCAACGCCGGGGAGCGACCTCCTCAAATTAAGATAAGAGGAAAAGACAGTGACTGGATTATCATACAATCTAACGAGTGATAATAAAACAATTCTTAGCGTACATGCTCATTGGCAACACTCAATTGTGCATGGTCTCAACACTGATTGTTAGACTGTTTTAAAGATGAATCTTTTCTACGACTCCTACTACAATGGGGTGTTGTTTGTATTTTCCTCATATACAGTATACAACAAATTTGATATTAATCGCCGTTACGCCAGCTTTCATTGCTATTTGTGCTGACGTTTTAGCGGCAGAATGGAGCTTTATTATGGAAAAAGTAAGATTTGGCATTATTGGTATTGGTGGCATGGGTTCTATACATGCCAACTATCTTAAGAACGGAGAAATAGAAGGAGCTGTTCTTTCCGCTGTTTGCGATATTAAGGAAAGCAGAAAAGAATGGGCAAAGGAAAACCTTCCCGAAGCGTGAAGTTTTTCTACGACTACAAGGAAATGCTTGCAAGCGGTCTTTGCGGTGCAATCATTGTAGCTGTTCCGCACTACTATCATCCTCCAATTTGTATTGATGTACTTAACGCCGGTATCAACGTAATCAGCGAAAAGCCTATCGGTGTTTATACAAAGCAGGCAGAAGAGCTTATCGAAGTTGCTTCAAAGAGCGACAAGCTTTTCGGACTAATGTTCAACCAGAGAACCAATCCACTGTACAAAAAGGCAAGAGATATGATTCAGAAAGGTGAACTTGGCGAGCTCAAGAGATGTGTATGGATTGTTACCAACTGGTACAGAACGCAGACCTACTACGACAGCGGTGATTGGAGAGCAACATGGAGTGGCGAAGGTGGCGGTGTAATCCTTAATCAGTGCCCTCACCAGCTTGACCTGTGGCAGTGGATTTTCGGTATGCCTAACAAGATTTTTGCTGCTTGTCATGAAGGAAAGTTCCATAATATCGAGGTCGAAGACGATGTTGCTGTTTACGCAGAATATGCAAACGGTGCCACAGGCGTATTTATTACAACAACCGGCGAATATCCCGGCACAAACAGACTTGAAATATCCGGAGACAAGGGAAAACTTGTTATCGAAAATAATACTATGAAATTCACAAAGCTTGCTTCTCCTGAAAGAAAATGGTGCTTTGAATCAGGAGAGATCTTTACAGGTCCCGAAAAAGAGGAAATTGATGTTGACTGTTCTGCATTCAATACGACAAAGGCCCAGCACAAGGGTATTACACAGAACTTCACAAATGCAATCCTTTACGGGGAAGAACTTATGGCTCCCGGAGAGGAAGGTATCAACGGTCTCAGAATTTCCAATGCAATCTTTCTTTCAAGTTGGCTCGGTAAGACTGTTGACGTTCCTGTTGACGGTGATTTGTTTTACGAAATGCTTCAGGATAAGATCAAAAATTCCAAGTACGAAAAGCGTACTGTTGAAGTTGTTGCAAACTTTGATGGTACATACGGAGACAAGAAGTAATATATATATAATTAAGGGAGCTGTATCAAAATCGGGTGATACAGCTCCTGTGTTTATTTATTTCGTTTTATCTCTTTTCTTTTTTATGCGGTAGAAAGATGACGGAGATGAAAAGCCAACCTGTTCGGAAGCGCGGCTTGTGGTTATACCATATGAGATAAGTGTGGTTGCCACATCATATCTGATGTTTTGAAGGTATTGATAAGGTGTCTGGTTTGTAACCTCGTGGAATTTTTTGATAAAATATTTTTCAGACAAAAACGACAACGAGGCAAGCTTGTGTATATCAATATTTTCGCTGTAGTGGGAGTGAATATATGATATTGCCTGTTGTATTTCTTCGCTTTTGAGCGGTATAAGAACGCTGTACTTCTCTTCCAGTCTATTTAACAGTGCAATCATACATGCCTCAAACATCGTGCCATACTTTTTGAAAGAATATTCGATGTCGGCAACTCGTTTTAGTGAGGGTGTATAGTGTTCGGATAAAAGATACGGAACCATTTTAAACAAAAAAGATGAAATACACAAATTGCTCTCATCCGAATCTTCAGTAATGTCAATAATATCTGAAAAAGAATTTTCTGAAGTGCTGGCGAAATCAAAGTAAGTATGATGAAGCGGGTCGGAAATATCCTGGCTCAAAGAATATTCGACTGTCCCGGACAGAAAGTAGATGTGATTGGAACGGAATTGCTGTGTGATTCCGTTTACTGTGTAATATCCTGTTCCTCCGTGGATATGGTATAAACGGTGACGATTAATTGCTTGTGAATAATCCCATTTGGTAGTATAGCCCGTTCCACACGCAAGAAATATTATTTCTCGTTTCATAAATCCTCCTAATGATTACTTTTTGCACAAAATGTGGAATCAATGGAAAAAGATAACTATTTCGTCGTGGTGCATCATGTTATTCAATATATACATAATAACATGAAATTCAATGTTGTGCAAGTGCATATCAAAAAAATCTTTAAAATTGCAAAAAAAATACTTTTTAACATACAGAAAACAACTTTTGAATATGTACAACTTTTTCATATTGCTGTAAAATGTATTTGTAGATATACAATGGTTGTTTTCGTTCAAACTCAAAATGCTGCTACTGTTTAGGTGGAGTGTATAATGTGAAACCATGGGTTGTTTACAAGATTATTTGTTGAAAGGATGGGTATACTTATGAAAAGATTTCTAAGTATCGTACTTGCCCTTATGATGGTTCTTATGCCAACAGTATGGGCAGCACCGGCAATGATGCAGTATGTTGAGTCGGTAACAGAAAATGCGGCAGAAGTTGATACTGCCGAAGAAACAGCAGTTCTTTCAGCTGCACCCATAACCGTAAAACCCGGTTTGAATATGCTTACCGGAACAACAGAGCTTCTTAATGCTGAAGGCAATGGAGCAAGTATTAAAGATTTTACTGATGTACTTGAACCTTCCGTTGGTCTTTATGACGCTTCGTCGTTTGCTATTGTTAAGAATCCTGATGATTCCAAAGATAATGTATATTCTTTTACTCATGTCAAATACAATAATGAAACAGGCACTATCTATCCCGGTTTTCGTGTTGATTTTGAACCCGAAATTGAAGAAAGACCGATTTACATCACTTTCGATGCAAATAAAGTGAACGGCGGTGAGTACTCATTAACATCCGACGGATGGATTATGTCTGACGATGCCGGCAAGGGTGTAAATACTACTTATGCTCTCGCTACTGACAGTGGTTGGAAACGGTTTGATGAAGTTGTGGATTTCTCTAATTTTTTAGATAACGATGCTACATGGGCTGATGACGGTCAGATAGGCCACATCAAGATTCAGTACACAACTAAAAAGCAGAATGTTACTCCGACAACTATAATGATGGATGATATCGGTTTCTACCCTACATACAAGGTAACGCTTATGGATGCAACCGGTTCAAGTGTTATTGCTACAGATTACGTTCTTCTTGATGATGAAGAAAATTTTCTTACTGATTATGCTACCGAACCCAAGTATACCGATGATATGTGCTATCTCACATGGTCTTCTTCGATCGGCGGCGAAGCAGTTGAAAAAGTACAACTGAAAAATGAAGATATCGTTCTTTATGCAAAGGATAGCTATAAGCTTTTCGATATGACAACGAGTCTTACATATGTAACACCCAAAACTCCTGCTACAGTTGATATTTCTTTCTATGATGATAACGCTCCTCTTGAAACAATAGAGTGGAGTATCGCCGGTGATGTAGGTGCTGCTACTCTTACCGATAACGGCAACGGAACTGCAACGGTTTCTTCAAAGAGCGGCGAAGGTGTTGTAACTGTAACAGCTCTTGTTGCAGGACTTGCATCAAAGAGTGTGACTCTTTATGTTTCCGACACGAACACAACTGATGATGTAAAGTTTGTTGTTACACCTGCATCAGCAACAATTACAGAAAACCTTGGAAAAGTAATTATTACTGCAAATGTATTCTCCAAACTGCAGAACACCGATTTGGCTGTTGCTTTTACAAACAGTAATGATGCCGTTGCAAGAGTGTTCAAGAACTCTGACGGTACTATTACTGTTGAAGCAATTAAAGACGGCGAAACAAATATTACAGTAACTGCAGTATGCGATAACTCCAAGACTGCTACCATTGCTGTTTCAGTATCCGGTCAGAGAGAAAAATTCCTCTCATATAATATCAAGTATCTTGCATTCGGTAACTCATTCCTGGATCACGGTCCTTATGACGGATGGCCTTGGGCAGACGGTTACAGCACAAACAGAGGTATGGCTGCTTCAAGAGCAGAGCTTGATTACTTCAACAGAACTATCTATCACCTTACACATGGTCAGGACTACTATGCTACAGTTGAGGCCAGGAAGGGCGAAAACAACGGATGGGAATCTGCTCTTGTAAATTATACAAAAGATAATGCTTATGAAAGTTCTTTGGCTCAGTGTAAACCTCTTATTGATCTTGTAAAGTCTTACAAGCCTAATCTTATTACTGTTCAGCTTGCCGAGAACATAAGACAGATGGATCCTGAGATTCTTGAACTCTGTTATGATGCATTTTACGGTGCAATCAAGGAAGCGGCTCCCGAAGAATGTATAATTGTTTCGATTACTCCTTTCTGGACAACTGCTGATGTCCGTTGTAATGCAGTAATAAACGCTGCAAGGAAGGCAGGCTTCCTTACTACCGATATGACAGATGTTCCTTCTTATGGAAGTGGCAGGGATAATCCTTTCTACGCATTTGAACAGTATTATGATTCACCTACAGTAAGAGCGTTCGGTTCACATCCCGGTGACTGGGGACATGATCAGATAGCTCTCAGAAATGTAGAACAGATTAATACAAAGCTTTCTTCTGAAATTTCTCCCGAGTACATCTATATGCCTACAGCTTTTGAAATCACCGGTGATGATTCCGTAACTGAGACTGCTGAATATACAATAGCTACTACACCTTCCGATGCTGTTAAGAATGCTGTATGGTCTGTTGATAACGAAAATATTGCTACAATCAGCCGGGACGGTGTTCTTACTCCTATCAATAACGGTACTGTTAAGATTACAGCAAAGAGCTCTTACAATGATGCTGTTGTAGGTACAAAGACAGTTTCAGTTTCCGGTCAGACACCTTGCTACACAGTTACATATGCAGCAGGTGCAGATGATGAAAGCATAGAAGGACTTCCCGAAGCATTCATATATGCAAAGGACGAGTATGTTCTTTCAACAACATATCCCACAAGAAACGGCTACAAGTTTGCAGGATGGGCACTCAAGGAAAACGGTACTCCTGTAACTTCTGCAACCATTACCGATAATACAACAGTATATGCAACATGGGCGTTTGCCGATAGCTGGTACTTTGAAAATGACGGTGACTACGAAGGTATCAAGAGATTCGGTCTTTTCAATGAAAAGGTTGAAAACGGTATGTACACAGGTATTTCCTATGAATCTCAGGATGGTATGTACATCTATAATGATGCACTTCTTATCAACAGCAAGAACTACATGACCTTCAGATTTGAAGCGTCTATGTCCACAGCAGGTATAGGAACAAAATACGATGTTGTTATCAATACAACAAATGGTGATCACACATATACTGCAAATGTTTCCACTCCCGATATGACAGAATTCTCCTTTGATATTTCCGATCTTACAGGAACAATTACCGGCTTTAAGATTACTCCTGTTGTATATGAAGCAGCAATCAATGTTGAAGAAATAGAATTTATAAGACTTCCCGGTGAAGATATACTTTATGTAACTGAAGAAAATACAGTTGTTGATGCTGACGGTGAAAGATGCTTCTATGGCACGATCGATATTGCCGAAGATGCTTCCGTAATTCTCAAGAACGGTATTTTCCATGTTGATAACTTCACAGGAAACACAGATGCAATCACAACTGTTGATGCAAACCTCTTTACAGATGTTGAACTTCCCGGATATTCTGTGATTGACCTTGGCGAAAAGGCTGATGAAGCATATACAAGATTCATTCAGGTTGACGGTTATACATATGCAGTAAGAGAACGTGAAAACGTACTTGGTCTTGCATATCCCGAAGAAAAGATTGTTGTTATCATAACAAAGAACGGCGACACTCTTATTGACAGCCGGTACTACTGCATAAATGACGGCACCGCTACTGCTATCGATGTATTTGGAAACTCTCTTATCACCACTCCCGGTGCTTCCGTGAGAACAGCTGAAAATGCAGGTGTCCGTTACCGTGCAAGTATCACAATGGACGCAAGAGCAGTTGAGGAAACTTACGAAGTTGTAGAATACGGCTTTATCATGGCACGTCAGGATCAGCTTCTCAAGAACAAAGCACAACTCAACTTTGACTTTGGCAATATCGCTTACGGTGCTGCATATCTCAAGAATGATAACAGCGTTGTTGTAAAGGACAAGATATTCGAGATTGATGATACAGATATATTCTTCACAGGTGTTGCAATAAATATTCCTGTTAAAGCATATGCATCGGTTATTTCCGCAAGACCTTATATGAAGATTAGGTCTGCAAACGGTGTATATACTGTATACGGTGAAGTAGTTTCCAGAAGTATATATCAGGTGGCTCGTTCAGTCCTTGCCGATGAAAACAACGGACTCACTGATGGGGAAATTGAATTTTTAAGAAATATTGTAAATTCTGTTCAGACCGATGACGAAACCTTTGTTGATATGGGGGGATTCTTTAATCATGGATAAAAAAATACTTGTGTGAATTTGCCGATACACTCTTTGGCGTAGGCAGTGCAACAAGTGCCGGTCCTGCACTTCCTTCAAGATCCATTCACCCAAGTCCCGAAACACTGGAAAATGACAGAAGGCGGCGAGCTTCACTTTGTTATGGGTGATAAGCCGTCGGATTGGGCAAGAAAATGACAGTAACACAATGATTAATATATTTTTTAATGTACAGGGGAGCATATACATATGAGTTTTGATAAATATTTTACTGACACAGAGGAAATCAATGTCATCTTTTTAGGTGGCTCAATCACCGAAGGAGCAGGTTCATCACAGCGTGAACATTGTTATGCACAAAGAGTCAGTCGATGGTTGGAACAGAACATTTCGGATTCAAAGACTGTAAAGTGTTTTAACAAGGGCGTTGGCGGAACAGATTCGCAGTATGGTTTGTTGCGTCTGTCAAGAGATGTCATAAGTCTTAACCCGCACCTTGTGTTTGTGGAATTTGCTGTCAATGACGCAGGAACGGACAGCAGGAAATATATGGAGAGTATTGTAAGAAGTCTTATGGCTGCGTCAAATCCATATATTGTATTTCTTTACACTACCAACTCAGAGTATACAACTGTAACATCATATCATGAGCAAGTGGCTGAGTATTACGGTATTTCTCAGATTAGCCTAAAGGATGCCTTGGAGAAGGAACTTGGCGGAAAGAATGCAAAAGATATGGGGTATCTTGTTGATAGTGTTCATCCGACTGACAAAGGATACGATGTATATTACAGAAAGATTATAAGTTGCCTTGAAACAGGGGAATATTTCAAAAAGCCTGACTGCACATTGCAACCATTGACTGACAGTTTTCTTGTCAAAACACAATTTGTTTCATCTGCCGGAGATGGTGTTAAGCGTTGTGGAGATTGGCAAATAAGCACAAGTAGTCCAAATCGTCCGTGGGCAAGATCATCTCAAGTTGGTGATAGCATTTCTTTACGCTTTGAAGGAAACATCTTGGCGATAGAACATGGGCTACATGCTGACAGCAATATGTATGAAATTATAATTGATGGTAAAAAGGAAGATACAATACATCCTGTTTCTGGTGATATAAGAACCAATCAGCTTGTGGTAGGCTACATTAATTTTGACTTGCCTGACGGCGAACATGATGTTGAAATAAGAACAGTTGAGTATACCAAAGACGGCACAGAAGGTACACAGGTTCTTATTTATAATTTTATTACAGGTAACATACTTTAGAAGAATATATAAGAACAGAAGGTGATTTTTTGGCTGGGGTTATGGTAAATGATGATTTCATGAGATTTGTTAATTCAAAATACCATGATGATTATCAATTTGGTGAGGTTACAGAACGGGATATTCGAGAATATATAAGGAAATTCAAAGATACAACTGTCACTGATTTTGTTTTCAATGTTAATGCACAGATGTCTTATTCCCCGTCCAGGGTGTGGATGACAGCGGCTGAGAAATATGAAACAAAAGAAGAAATGGGACATAGCGTAAACTATACAAACAGCTATTATAAAGTCTGGTATGATATTTTCGTACTCCAAAAGCTTGATATGTATTCAATCTGGATTGAAGAACTTAATAAAATAGGTGTTCATCCGTGGATTTCATTTCGCATGAATGATACCCACGATAATCACAAAGAATATGGTGGCATTCGGCGTTCACCATATTTCAGAGATGGAAGAAGAAACGGAAAAGTTATAACATCCCATCGTGAAAAAACAGGTTATTTTGATGATTGTCTTGACTACAAGCACGAAGACGTAAGAAACTATCATCTTGCTTATATAGAAGAACAGCTTTCACAATATGATGTTTACGGTGTGGAAATGGACTATATGCGTGAGCCATTTCTGTGTTCACCGGGTGAGGAAGGAGAACTCCGCATAATTTTGACGGAGTTTTTCGGCAAAGTCAAACATATCATAAAGAAAGCCGAACAGAAATATGGTCATCCAATAAAATTTTCCATCAGATGTTTTAGAGATATTCAAAATTGCTATGATGCAGGCATGGATATTTTTGTGCTTGTCAGAAACGGTACTTTTGATTTAGTAATTCCTACTCCGAGATGGAGAACCTGTGATTCGGATATACCGTTATATTTATGGCGAAAGATATTCCCCGAAATAGAACTTGCAGCAGGTCTTGACAATTTGTATGTTTCATCACAGAGAAAAGACATAGCATTAAACCACGAAACAGTAGCGGCACTCAGCATGCAGTATTTGTCAAACGGAGCAGATTATATCTACTTGTTTAATTATACGTATCTCGAAGATTTCACTGTTTATAAATATCTCGGCAATATTGATGAGCTTATAAAAAAAGAGCGCCGACATATAGTAAGTTTCCAGGATGTGGGTTATTTATATAGCACTCTTTATCTTCCGCTTCCGCTTAAGCTTCAATCACCATATTCTTATTTGAGGATACAAACAGGCAGAATCGATGAGAAAAGTAAGGTTGTGTTGAGACTGGGCGCTGATAAACGTTTGAAAAACGTGTACGTAAACAGTAAAAAGTGTGAATTTTTGGGTGAAACCAAAATAGAATCGCAGTATTTTGATGGGAAGATTCAGGAGTTTTTGATATCAAGATTCAACCAGGACGAACAAATTGTGGAGGTTAATTGTAGTGAAGGGGCAATCCTTAACTATGCAGAAATTCATATCTTGTGTTGATCTAATGAAAACTTTAAATGTAAGGAGGAAGAAAAATGAAAACAAATAAAGTATTCAAATTAATCGCAGGTCTCACCATGGCTGTCGCACTGACAGTTGGTGTCAATGCGGCATTTGAAAAAACATCTACTTATACGGATGGACAATTTAAAGATGTTAAACTCAGTGCATGGTATGCAGGCGAGGTGGCATCTGCATATGAACTCGCTTTTATGAACGGAACTGATGATGATATGTTCAGCCCTGAAAGCAATGTAACCGTTGCTCAGGGAATCACAATGGCAGCACGTGTTAATTCTGTTTACAACAATAAGGCTATTCCTAATGTTTCGGTCGGAAATTGGTACGATGGCTATGTTAAATATGCTGTTGAAAATGGAATTATAAAAGACGGTCAGTTTGAAAGTTTTACAAGAAATATAACAAGAGCAGAAATGGCTGTGCTTTTTGCAAATGCGTTGCCTGCAAGTGAATACGGTGCAATCAACAAGGTTGAACATATTCCTGATGTTGTTGAAGGCAATGATTATGCAAAGAAGATTCTCATGCTTTACAACGCAGGTATCGTAATGGGCAGTGATGACTATGGTACATTTAACCCTGATGCAGACATCAAGAGAAGCGAAAGTGCGGCGATTATTAATCGTGTTGCCCTCAAGGAAAACAGAGTAAAGGGCACTCTCAAAGAATATACGGCACGTGATGCCTATACCTTTGTTTACTATGATGGAGTGATGGTTAATAAACTCCAGGCGGACGCAAATACAATTCGTGAAAATATTGAGTCCGGATGGCGACTTGATAACAGAGGCGGTCCACCGAGAATCAGTATTGAAGAAAATTACTCTGTTGTTACCGATATAAGTGAAACGCAACCTGCCACTCTCATGCGTGAATTCAATAAGATTGACAAAGACAAAGTTGTAGCAGAATTTGTTGTAACACACGCTGTTAAAAACGGCGGTTTCGTTAAGTTTGCAGATATTGATGTTAAGGACGCATTTGTCTACGCAATCATTGACGGAAAGTGGAATATTCTCGGTAAGGATGGCAAGTATACTGCTGTTGCTGATGCAGTAGAAGGCACGGCTTATAATTTCAGAGTATATATGGATATTCCTGCAGGTAAGGTAAGAACTTATATCGACGGCAAGGACTGCGGCGAATCTGAACTTCTTTCCGATAATATAGCAAGTATCCGCTACCATATTAACGAAAAAGGAACCGGTTCAATAACACCCGGCAAGATGAATTTTGTTGCCAATTACGGAGTATTTGAAAACTTTGACATTTTTGCACTTGAAGATATTTATGGCTGGAAGAAAGACGGAGCAGTTGAAATTAATGCAGACGACGAACTTGTTCTTAAAGGTAAGTCAACTGTAACAAAGCCTTTTGAAGCAATTGATACAAAGTATATCGCAGAAATGCTTGCAATCTTTCCCGATGGCGAAAATGCAGGTTTTAAGGTTCTCAGCGGTGATACTGTTGCTGTTGATTTTGTAAGTAAAGACGGCAAGCTTTATGCAAATGGTACTGTTGTTTACGAAAAGGTTACCAAAAACATGTGGTACAGACTTAGAGTAGAAGCCAATCCCTCAATTGGTAAGGCCTTGATCGTTATCAACGGACGTGAGCTCGCAACGGTTGCTCTCGGTGCAACAGAGCCTGTGGACAGTCTTGTAATGTACTCGAATGACGGCAATGCAAGAATGGATAACATCAAGGTTTATGCTGATGTTGACCACTATGACTATGTGCCCGCACCCTATGCGAAGGCAACCTTTGACGATTACATAGTTGCTATGAACGTTTGTAACCTGTGGTACAATGACGGTTCTCACTTTGGTTGGGCAGTTATCACTCCTTATGATGAAAACAGACCGGTTCTCGGTTACTACGATGAAGGTAATAGAGAAACCGCTGACTGGGAAGTTAAGTACATGGTTGAAGGCGGTATTGATATTCAGGCTGTTTGTTGGTATGCAAGTGTTGAAAATGGTCCTATCAAAACAACAAAACTTTCCTCTCAGCTTAATGAAGGGTTACAGCTTTCAAAGTATCAAGATTACATGAAGTACTGCCTCATTTGGGAAGCAGGAAGCGGCACAAAGTTTAACGGCGAACAGTTCAGAAACCATGTGATTCCTTACTGGTTTGAAAACTTCTTCCTTGATGAAAATTATGCAGTAATAGAAAATAAACTTTTGCTTCATTTATATGGTCTTGATATTATTGGTGGAGAAGACTATTTCGGCTCGACAGCACAAGCAAAGGAAGAATTCAAATATCTTGAAGAAACTGCAAAAAGTTACGGCTTTGATGGCTTTATTTTCGTATCAAACGGACAGCCCAAGACCCTTGAAGAATTCGGAATAAACGGATATGCTGCATATCATTGGGGTGCTGACGGTTATCAGTATTCAATAAACACCGGTAAAAATATTGAATTGCAAGAAAAGGCAAAAACGTTCTATACAATTCCTACAATCAGCGTTGGCTACAGTGATTTTGCATGGCGTGGTGCCAAAATGCCTCTTATGACTACCGAAGATTGGGACAAGTGCCATGAGTGGGTTAAGACCACATACATCCCAAAGTACGCCGAAAAGGGCACATGGGAAGAAAAGATGGTCTGGATATCAACCTGGAATGAATACGGTGAAGGTACGTATATAATGCCTTGTGAAGGCCTTCGAGGTTTTGATTACCTTGATGTTCTCCGTGATAAGTATACCGATATGCCAAAGGAACTTCCTCACATAATTCCTGATGAAAATCAACTTGAGCGTATCAATCATATGTATCCTCAATACAGAAGATTTTTAAGATACCAAGGAGATTACAAAGATCCTTTTGATACATCTAAAACCGAAGTTGAATATGAAGTTGTAAAGACAATTCCTCTATCCGAAGAAAACGTATACAAAATTTCAAACATTGAAGGTGCAGCCTATGAAAAGGGTATACTTTCAGGCAAAAGCACAGGTGATGATTTTAACTTTTTAATAAACGGCGTTGAAGGAACTGATCTTGATGATGTTGCGGGAATAAGATTTGAGCTTCAGGTTCCCGTGGGTAAGAGCGTACAGGTATTCTTTTCGACTGAAAGTGAACAGGGATTTTCCGAAACTAAATCTGCTACTTATAAAATTACAAAAGAAGGACTTAACAAGGTAACTGTTGATTTTGCTGCAAGAAATAGTCTTTGGACAGGCAAAATGAAGTATCTCAGAATTGACCCGTGTAACGGAAGCGATGTTGAGTTTAAGGTTGGCAACATTGAGTTCATCAAAAGAGTTGAACACGAAATGGATCCTAAATATTTGAGAGATAATAAACTTTTCATAAATGAGCGTGAAGTGAAAAGTAAGATTTATCCTGAGATGCACGGGGATAGAGTAGTTTATCCTTTCGACCCTGAAACGGCAATTGATTTACTTTTGTATACATTCATTGATTGGAATCATGATGACAAGATTCTCACTCTCCAAGGCAATAATCATAAGGTTTTATTCAAGATTGGATCTGATAAATTTACTGTTGATGGCAAGGAAAAGAGCCTCGGATATACTTTGTATGATGTAGATGGTCTTCCCATGCTTGATATGCAGATTCTTGCAGAAGCATTCGGATATACCTACAAAGCAGAAGAAAATAATGTGTATATCACCACTCCCGAACTTGAACTCTTTACAACAAGTGGTCTTTTAAAGCCCGGTGCATGGGAGTTTAACGGCTATGGTACAGAAGGTTGGAAAAGTATTAATACCAATCTTTCTACAGGATCTAATTATTTGCATCTTGATAATACGGAAAGCAAAATTGCAGACCCAAGTATGACAGCTTCTTCTGATAAACTTGGTTTCAATGCAAAGCAGTATGGTTCACTTGAAATTAAGGTGAGATATAAGTATGACAGAGCATCAAAAGATAATATGACCTTCTACTTTACCACCGAGTACGATACCAAAATGAACGAAAACAAAACGCTCAGAATTCCGCTTAATTCCACAGACTCCAAGGGTGAATGGGAAGTTTATACCTATGATCTTACGCAAAAAGAAGCTTGGATAGGAAAAATCAAGGCATTAAGATTTGACCCGTTCTCCGCACTTGGAACTATGGATATTGACTATATCAGATTTATTGAAAATCCTGATTATGAGGAAAGCGAAGGAACTTTATTGGAAGAAAGAACCGGAATTATCAATGGTGATGCTGAAACACCGAATTTAATCACATTCACCTCTAATACCGCAAAGATTACAATTGAAGAAGATGCCGCAAATCCCGGTAACCATGTATATAGATTCACCGGACGTGAATCTAAAGCTTGGACATACGCCATACATAAATATCCCTTTGAAACAGGTAAGAAATATAAAATTTCTTTTGATGTCAGAGGCGTTGGCGATTCCAAAGGTGAAAAAGTAAAATTAGGACTTTCTGTCAATATTCAGTATCCTTCTGCTGAAGGTGTTAATCATATTTCGGGTGGAAAGACACTTGATGCTGATGGTACATGGGAACACGTTGAAATAGAATATATTCCGGGGCCAATGACGGCAAAGGATCAGTCCTTCTTCTCTTGTTATGTAAATCCTCCGAGTGAAGAAACATCAGGTACTTTTGAACTTGACAATCTTGTTGTCGAGGAAATAGCGTAAGATTATTTTAATATAAATTCACAATGGAGAAAAGGAGGTATTTTGATGAAAAAATACGTAGTTCGGAGAAAAGGAGGTATTTTGATGAAAAAATACGTAGTTCCTGAATTTTCAGTTGCTATGGTATCGCACGAAGACATTCTTAACGGCAGTGATACTTTCGTGGATGTTAGCGGCTTATGGTCTGACACAGAACAAAACTAATAATTATCAAAACATATTATGAAAGGATTACAGTCATGAAAACAATATTTAAAATAACATTTGTTTCAATTCTTACTCTTTGTTTGGCAATTTCTTCATATGCTCTTCCTACAACAGTTGCAACAGTTGAATCTGTTGATGAAATTACACAAAATATTGGAACAGCTCAGACAGCTGATACTTATTCGGAATATGTGCCTTCACCAGCGGAGTATCAGCGAGGTGGCGAATATGGTGAAGTTATCGTCTGGGAAGGTTTTGAAACATATCAAGAGGGCACGGTAATTAGCGGTCATACAACATCAGCAGTATATATTAATTCCAACAATTCTTCGGGAATTACAGGCATAGGAATTCCTAGAGGAACAGTATGTCATGATGAGGTTTCAGGCAACAAGTATGTTAATTGTACACTTAATCCGTGGCCTGTATTAAACACGCCTAATACAGCAAAGGCCGGCACATATACGATTGTAATTGATGCAAAAAAAGCAGAGTCGGAAACAGCTGGGACGATAGATGTTGTAATCAGAGGAACTTTGAATGGTACTGCGAATATGAATCTGAAGGTTTTGAAAGCTGTATCTTTGACTGATTCATTTACAACATATGCGTTTTCATATGACTATGCAGGATATACGGCTGATACATTTATGAAACAATTTCAAATTCGTAGTAAAGATGGAACGAACTTAGACTTCTGTATTGATAATTTTGCAGTTTATTACAAACCTTATGACAACTATGAAAGACCGGAATTTGGAAATGTGATATGTTGGGAAGGCTATGAAAACAGAAATATCGGAGAAACAGCAGCCGGAAATAATTATTCAGAAATATACAACGAAAATAACGGTTCAAATGTAACTAACGGTATGATATTAGAGGGTGTGGTATCTGCTGTTCCTTCTACCGGCTTGAGATATGCAACGGTTGTCGGAGACAAGTATGTTGGAATACAAAACGGTCAAAATGCAAAACGAGGCACATATACCGTAGTTATGAGAGCGAGAAAAGGTACGGCATCCAGAGCAACTGTTTATATCAGAAGACGTAATCAAAGTGGAAGTTTTGAAAATACAGTTAGCAAAGGTTTCACGTTGACGGAAGAATTTAAAGAATATTCATTAAGTTATGACTATGAACCAAGCACTGAAATGTACTTAGCTCAGATGATTATTCAAGCCGGTGTCGGAATTGAAGTTGATAGCTTTGCACTTTATTACAAGCCTTTTGATTACAGACCTACAAGTTATGATGATTCATCCATAAGAGTGGCCGATCCGAGCGGTATTCGTTTCAGAGCATCTGTAACAGCAGATCAGAAAGCCGAAGCAACCGAATATGGATTTGTTGTAACTCTTGAAAGACACCTTGGCGGTGCTGATGCAGCTACACTCACCCTTGACAGCGATATACCCAAGTGCCAAGGCGTAAGTTACGGATATGACACCGTATCGGGCAAACAAGTTGACAGATTTTTTAAGGTAGACGCAGAAAATATATTCTTTACAGCAGTTCTCTGCGGAATACCCGCGACAAAACAGGCGTATAGTGAGCAGACGGTTGTAAGAGCATATCTTAAGGATTCCGACGGTACTTATCATTATGCTGAGCCGGTAAAGAGAAGTGTTTTGCAGGTTGCATGTGCTATCAGGGATGCAGGATATGCTGGCCTTGATGCAGATAGCAGATCTTATGTAGAAGGAATTCTTAATCTCTGCGATGAAACCATCTGATTTATGTTATGCTGCTAAACTTATTTGACGTTTTTTCTCCTTTTTATAGTTGAATAAGTTTTGTCGTAGTGACCGAGTATAAGTTGAAATTCAATTTGTACTCGGTTCACCTTTTGCAATCTTGTGATTAAAAAATGAGGAATGGTAATAAATAAGATTAACGTGGAAATTTTTATTGAATGCTTGCTATATAATGTGATGATGAAGTAATAATCAGAATTACAAATACCGATGTTGAAAATGTACAGTTGGTCAAATAATTGAAATTCAAATGTACGAAAACATAGGTTGCAAAGCTTTGCAAACACATAAAATATGGTTTTATTGCAAAGTGTATTTCGTTATTTAAATGAAATTGTTAATTGTACGTTAGGAGGAATTATTATACTTACACCGGCACCCAGAATAGAAAAATTTGAAAAAATGGGATTTGGCATGTTTGTTCATTGGGGACTTTATTCCCAGCTTGGTATGGGTGAATGGACATACCATATGCACAAACGTAAAATGGAAGACTACAAAAAGCTTATGGATACATTTACTGCCGAGGATTTTGACGCTGAAGAGATGGTTCTGACAGCAAAAAGCGCAGGTTGTAAATACATAACGCTTACCACACGCCACCATGAAGGATTCTCTTTGTATGATACACAGGGGCTCAACGATTATGATGCGCCTCACTCTGCTGCCAAAAGAGATCTGGTAAGAGAATTTGTCGATGCCTGCAACAAACACGACATTGTACCGTTTTTTTATCATACAACCCTTGACTGGTATAACCCCGATTTCAACAACAATTTTGATGCATACCAGGAGTATCTTAGAAAAAGCGTTGAAATTCTATGTACCAATTACGGCAAAATCGGCGGACTGTGGTTTGATGGCGACTGGTCAAAACCCGGTCATGTATGGCAACGTGATGAATTATATGGTCTTATCCGCCGCCTTCAGCCCGAGGCTATGATTATCAACAATACAGGACTTAGTGCCAGAGGCGAAATATGTCATCCTGAAGTTGACTCTGTTACTTTTGAACAAGGTCGTCCGACTGTCATGAACAGAAGCAATATGACAAAGTACATAGCAGCCGAAATGTGCTATACTCTTAACGATCATTGGGCGTGCGCAAAATGCGATTTCAACTATAAATCTCCTGCCGAACTTATTGAATGTCTTTGCGATTGCCGAAAGGTGGGGGCAAATCTTCTGCTTAACATAGGTCCTACGGCTCAAGGCGGAATCATTCCACTTCAGCGTGAACTTATGAGAACGGTAGGCGACTGGATGAAGATTTTCGGAGAAGCGATTTATGAAGGCAAACCTTACGAATATTGCGGAATTGGAAAATACGCTGTTCTTAAGGGCGATGGCTGTCTGTATCTGTTTGCTTACAACATTGGTCAGGAAAGAAACAAACATGTTGTAGTTGGCGGAAAATATTCAGGTCCGTATGCTTTTTCGGGTATTAAGGATACTGTTCGTTCAATTCATTGGCTTGACAATGATGAAGAACTCAAGTTTATGCAAGACGGAGAAAATCTTACTGTAGATTTCACTGGCTGCAGTTATGGATATAACTACTGTGTAAGAGTTGCCAAGGCAATTCTTTGATTACACAAGGAAAAACGATGGAACATCTGCAGATTACAATATGTGCTATCGAAAATTCAGGTTGCTTGATATTGACGAATGTATTTGATATTGGATAAAAGGTTATTTAATCTCTGTGATTGTGATATCGGATTAATGTTTTGATGCTGAACTTGTTTAACTTTTTCTTCTCTCCTTTTTTTTAGTTAAATAAGTTTTGCAATAAGGGCTATGTAAAAAAATCATAATTAATTACATAGCCTTTCTTTTAAAGACTGGAATTCAGACAAAATTAAAAGAAGAGAGAACATCTTGACGAAAGGCATTTTTGGACCTAATTTTGACCTTTGCATCTTTCTATGTGCTGAGAAACATGCAGTAGCAATAAAAAGCATGAGGTGAAATCATGGAAGTAATAAGGGATTCACAGGCAAAACTTAATTTTGGATGCGATTTTGTAGTTAAACTTCCTGAAAACAGACAAAGCGAAAAGATAAAACTCTTACAACTTACAGATATGCAAATTATAGATGCAGAACAACGAAGAACTCCAGACAGATTAAGAGAAGATGAGATAGTTGCGTGGAGTCCAGACAGATTTGATGGTAATTTTGGAAATCATGTAAAATCGCTTATTGCACAGTCAAAGCCGGATTTGATTTTTATAACCGGAGATATGGTGTATGGCTCTTTTGATGACAGTGGAAGAATGTTTGAAAGATTTTGTAACTTTATGGATTCATTTTGTATTCCATGGGCGTGTGTGTTCGGCAATCATGATAATGAGTCGAACAAAGGCGCGGAATGGCAATGTTGTATGCTTGAAAACACAAGCTATGGATTGTTTAAAAAGGGTGATGTATCCGGTTATGGGAACTATACTGTGGGAATTTGCATAGGTAATGAAGTTATCAGAGTTTTGCATATGCTTGACTCACATGGGTGTCTTTCTCCGGCAGGGATATATCCTGATCAAATTCAACTTGTAAAAGAGAACACAGCATTGATAAATAATAGGCAGAATAAAGAAGTTCCCGGGTTTATATGCATGCATTTTCCGACGAGAGAATACAAATTGGCAGAATTGTCTAAGGGGTATATCACTGAGGACAGAGAATGCTATGTAATAGGTGTTGACGTTGATGCAAAAGATAATGATTTTGGTGTAAAGAATCAGAACTTCAAAAAAATGTTTACGGTATGCGTCCCCGATTTTTTGGATACAGTTAAAGAATGTAATATTCAGGCTGTATTTGCAGGGCATTTTCATTCTGTCAATACATGTATAATGTATGAAGGTGTGAAATGGGTGATGGGGTTGAAGACCGGACAGTACGATTATCATAATCCCGGTCAGCTCGGAGGTACACTAATAACATTGGAAAACGAAAAATTTACTGTTTCTCACCTACCGTCGCTTGTGAATTATGCGCCATTTCCGGGGAAAAGCAAGATTTTCGAATGTTTTTTCGATGCAGTATAAATGTCCAAATAAATAACAAGGAGAACTTTTATGAAAGCAAACAAAATTATAGCACTTGTACTTGTCGCTCTTACTCTTACGGCATTTGCCGGATGTAAGGAAGAAAATACAGTCCCAAAAACCAATGAAAACCTTGTCGGTTTTGATGACACCGATTACACAAAAGACCTTGAGGTTGCAGACTATGACGGATATCAGTTCCGTATTCTCATAAGACCCGGTAAAACAACCGACCAGTATCTCGAAGAGGACAGTGATGATCCTGTAGAAAGTGCTGTTTACAAGAGAAATGAAACTGTTGAGCAAATGATAATATCAGCATAGTTGCAACAGAATCTTCGAATCCTAATAGCGAAACAGATGCGCTTAACTCAATTCTTGCAGGCGATGATGCATATGACGTAATCTTCCCGCATACACGCTCTGCTTTTACTTATGCGGTACAGGGGGCATGCGTAAACTTCAATGATGTATCGACTATTCATCTCGAAAAGCCTTGGTGGTCTCAGGACATCATTGATTCTTTCGATGTTAACGGCAATCTCTACATTGTTGACGGTGATATTTCAATGGACAGACTCACTTATGCAATGTGTATGTATTTCAATAAAACAATATTTGATGAACTTGGCCTTGACTATCCTTATGAACTTGTTGAATATGGCGAATGGACATTTGATGAGTTTGAGAAATTGGTAAAGCAAGGTGCAAAAGATTTAAACGGTGATGGTGTAATGAATCCCGAAGATGACCAGTACGGATATTTTGCGAAAGAGTGGCAGACACCTATTTCGATTATCTATACAGGCGGACAGAGAATCTACACAAAGGACGAAGAAGGCATCCCCAGGCTCACGCTTAATTCTGTCAAAACCACAGACATCTATGATACATATTTTGATTTATTAGAACATGAAGCATCTTTTATTTGGTTTACAGATAACCCAAGGAATTATGATGGTCCGAATGTTTTTTCTGAAGGCAGAGCAATGTTTGGTGATGGAAATCTTGGCGAAGCAAAGATATTCAGATCTATGGAAGATGATTTCGGCGTAATTCCGCTTCCCAAATTTGAGTATGGCGATGATTATGCAACAATCGTAAACGGCTTTTCACATGTTGTGATAATGCCTGTAACCGTTGAAGATGAAGAAAAAACCGGTGCCATTGTTGAAGCACTCTGTGCTATCGGTCACCGTGATGTTCTTCCTGCATTCTATGACGTTTCGCTTAAAACGAAATTTGCCCGTGACAATGAGTCAGAAGATATGATGGATATTATCCGTGAAAGCATCGTCTATGACCTCGGCTACTCTTGGGGCGGTAAATTTCAGGCTTTAGGTAAAAATCTTGCAAGAAGTGCAAATCATGATTTTGCTTCTTTCTATGCGAGAAATGAGTCATCAGCCTTGATGGAGCTTAAACGTTTCAATGAATCTTATGGTGGAATTGTAGAATAACGAAAAAAACAAACCGCAGATTAAAAGTGTATGCTAATTGCGGTACAGATGTTCTTTAATATTCCTGATCGAAAATACGTTGGTTTTACAAAGTCCGTGGAAAGAGTTGACACTTTAAGTACTTGGCGGAGCGATGAAGATTTCAAAGTGAAAGGAATAACCTTGTGATTTATCTTGAAAAGAAAATAGAAATAGATTATTCAAAAATAGCAGTACCGGACACGGGACATGTGGCAGAACTGAGAGTGTTTATCCCCAATACGGAAGATAAAGTGAATAAGTTTACGCCACGAAGACCCACGGTTCTTATCCTTCCCGGAGGCGGATACAGCTACACCACACCAAGAGAAGCAGAACCTGTTGCAATGAATTATCTTTCACACGGCATCAATTCTTATACGTCCCGGACAAACTGCTGACCAGTATGTTGAAGAAGGCAGAACCGACCCGATTGAAGATGCTGTGTATAAAAGAAATAGGCTTGTTGAAGAAATGTTCAATATAAAAATTACGGCTACCGAGTCATCAAATTCAAATTCAGAAACGGATGCCTTGAGCCTCATTCTTGCCGGTGATGATGCATACGATGCAATATTCACACACACCGGCGCTGCATTTCAGTATGCAACTCAGGGTGCGGTAAAAAACATTCATGACATAGATACAATACATCTTGATAAGCCATGGTGGTCAAGGGATATTATTGAAAACTGTACTCTTGGCGGAAATCTTTATGTTCTTGACGGAGATATTTCACTTCACAGACTGAACAATGCAATGTGCCTGTTCTTTAACAAGAATGTGTTTGACGAGATTGGCATTGATTATCCATACGAACTTGTGGAGAACGGAGAATGGACATTTGATGAGTTTGAAACACTTGTAAAGCAAGGTGCAAAAGACCTTGACGGCTGACTTCTCATCACATTATGCGGCGAATGAAGCGGCTCAGCTTGCAAGACTCAAGGATTTCAACGAAGCATACAGCGGAATCAGAGAATAATTAAAATATATTATTTCATCTGCAGACTGTAATCGTACACAGTCTGCAGTCTGATATTGATTGAACACGATGTAAAAAGTTATAGTGGGTGAACGAATTTATGAGAGAAAAGGTCATAGAAGCAATAGAAAAACATAAAATCATTACAATTGTCAGAGGAGTACAGGCTGACAAGCTTGTTCCGCTTGCCAAGGCTATGTATGACGGAGGAATAAGACTTCTTGAGATTACATACAGTGCAGACGGTAAAGTTTCCGATGAAGAAACCGCAGAAAGCATCAAACTCCTATCAGAGCATTTTGACGGAAGAATGTATATAGGCGCAGGTACGGTGCTTTCGGAAAAACAGGTTGAACTGACAAAACAGGCGGGCGGAAGATTTATAATTTCACCTGACACATATGAAAACGTCATAAGGAAAACTCGTGAACTCGGCATGGTTTCAATGCCCGGCGCACTTACACCTACTGAAATACAAAATGCTCACAGATGTGGGGCAGACTTTGTAAAGCTTTTTCCGATAACCAATATGGGAGTCGAATATGTCAAGGCAGTCAGAGCTCCGCTTTCGCATATAAAGCTTCTTGCCGTAGGCGGAATAAATGAAAACAACATGGCTGAATATTTGAAGGCGGGCGTGTGCGGTTTTGGAATAGGCTCGAATATTGCAAATAAAAAGCTTGTGGATGCAGGAGATTTTTCTGCAATAACCGAACTTGCAGAAAGATATGCAAAGGTGATAGCACAATGAGCACATATATAACAATAGACGGCGGTACGACAAGCACAAGGGTGAATTTGTTTAAGGACGGGGAAATCCGTGATACTGTCAAACTTGATGTCGGAGCACGTGTCGGTGTTACAAACCGTGAAAAATACATTGATGCAATAAAATGTGCTGTTGGTGATATTTCTTCGAGAAACAAATCGGAGAAAATTGAAAGAATTCTGGCATCGGGTATGATAACAAGTGAATTCGGTCTTTGCAATCTGCCGCACATAAATGTTCCAGCAGGTCTTTGTGAGCTTCACAATTCAATGCATGAAACAGTCATAAATGAAATTTCGGATATTCCGTTTGTCTTTATAAGAGGGATTAAGATTGACAGCCGGGATATAGCCGAATGCGATATGATGCGTGGTGAAGAAACCGAGCTTGCGGGCATAATGCGGGAGGACTACGGTGAATGTATATATGTTCTTCCCGGCTCACATTCAAAGATAATTAAAACCGATAAGCAGGGAAGAATAGTTTGTTTTTCCACGATGATGTCGGGAGAAATGATTGCAGCATTGTCGCAAGGTACGATATTGAAGGATGCTGTAGACTTGTCAGTTACACAAATTGACCGTGATTACTTTTTGAAGGGATATGAACTTGCCGAATCCGAAGGTATAAACAAGGCTCTTTTCAAAGTCAGAATTCTGAAAAACATCTTCAGACGTTCCAAAGAAGAAATCTACAGTTTCTTTGTCGGAACAGTTCTCTGTGATGAAATACTGAATATCATAAAGGAAGATGCAGAAACTGTTGTTCTGGGAGGAAAGAATCAGCTTAAAAAGGCAACGGCTTTAATTCTTAAAGAGAAAACAGATAAAACAATCATAGAACTTGACGAAAAAACGGTTGAGTATTCAACATCTGTCGGTATGGCAAAAATATATGAGTATATGACCGATTGATTTGCTTGCACATATGCGTATAAAAGAAAAGGCAGTAAGACTTAAAAATCTTACTGCTTTGCTTTTCATCAACCACTACTATTATTTCCAGACCTTAACAAAAGCGCGCAACATGGCTTTGAGATCCGCAATCCCAAGGATTTTGTCTGCGTGTTCGAAAATCATTGCCTGATAAAATTCTTTTTGTTCCTCGTTAAGCTTTCCGAAAGATTCGTAAAGGTCTGCAAGCAGTTAGAACAACTCAGGTGGTTTTCAAAGTCATTGTAGATGCGATCCGTGATGTATAACGACAGGGTCTCGGTTTCCGTGTTGCAACGTAGTTCAAAAAAGTCCTTTTCTCTTCTGTTGTTTCTTCTTTTCATTTTCTTTTCCTCCATAAATTAAAAAAATTAAAAAGAAATAGAGCAGAAAAAGGAGTGGTTGATTGTCACTCCTTTAGTGTTTCTATTTTCTTGATATAAGTATGAAAGAAGTGGAGGAGAGAAAAGTAAAGGAATGGAGAAAAAGAAAGAATAGAAGCGGGAAAAGTAGATAGAAGAGAAAAGAAAAACGTCGTAGACGCCCCTCCCGGCGAGGGAGCTTACTTACATTTGCAAAGCAAATGTGGAGTAAGTATCAATATGGGAGTTTCGTCGGCAGAATTTCTGTCATACTGTATATGTAAAAGAAAGACGAAACGAAAGGATTGGTTCGCGTGACAAACAACTTTGCAATTTTACGCATAGACAAGATTAAGTCTGTGTCACGCGCGGGTGAGAGGCTGCGTCATAACCGTAGGCTGATACCGTGCGCTACAGCCACCCCCGGAGTAAAAAATGCCCGCCTGGTATTGAATGAGCAAATGCGTA
Organism: uncultured Eubacteriales bacterium; assembly: GCA_934446675.1. GTDB lineage: Bacteria > Bacillota > Clostridia > Oscillospirales > CAG-382 > UMGS1387. The sequence continues at coordinate 91,856 of CAKSEL010000009.1, read as the reverse complement.
GAGATAAGCATAAACCGTTCAAGCAGATTTTCAAGGAAAGACTGGGCGGGCAGAAGATAAGAAAGAATGCCGTATATGCACTCGAAATTGTCTGCGCTTTTTCAACGGAGGCTATTCCGCCTGAAAAATACAAGGAATGGACGAAAGAGAACGCCGAGTGGATAAAGAAAATATTCGGTGAAAAAAACATTATAGATTGCCAATGTCATTATGGTTCCAATATGAATTGTAAGAAAAAGCAATATATTTTCAATTAAAGGATAGTATGGTTGTAAGAATCTTACTTCATGATTTTAAAAAAATCGCACCATCTCCGTTGCCTATGTTGAGAAATATTATAAAAGAATTTAAAATAACGAGTATACAGGAAGCTATTAACTTAAAGCAGAGACCTTTTTCCGGGTTGTTGCCTCTTAATCAATTTGACTATTTTAATATTTTTTCCATTTGCCCGTTCGAAAAAACTCCTGAATATATAAAAACTGAGGGAGCAGATGTTTATATGGCTAATAGATACATTGACAGGAGTTTTGAAGTATCAAAAGCAAATGTGAAAATTGAGAACTGCATCATAGATGGAGATGTTTTAATAAAATTTGCAGAGCATGTTACTATTTCTCAATGCATTATAACAGGAAAAGTGGAATGTCGTAACGTTCAGAATGCATACTTTAGTAGTATTAATGTAAATCGCCTGAAAATTTACGACTGTGATTTTGATAACCTTCATTTTGACTACTGCAAAGTATTTAGATTCCTTCTTAGTAACTGTTCAATAAAGAATCCGAGAATGTTTAATAATATTTTTTTTGAACCATATATAGTAAATTCAGGATTGCAGGATTGCGATTTTAAGATTGATATTTCTCAATTTGACACCAAAAAGGTTAACCTTCGCACGATTCGAAAAATTATCGAAGATGCTCCAACTAACATAGAAGATGCAAACAAATTTTATTTAACTTTTCAGGCTGATGAAAATGTCAAATGTACCGAATCCACAAAAGATAATTTTGTAAATCAAGTGGAATTATTCTTAACTAAGGGACACTTTGGAAATGACAACCATCTATATGGTAATTTAAAATACCAAAAGGCGTTATATTCTAATTCAGGGCTTAAACGTTTCCTTATATGGTTAACAGGAGCTTTATACATACCAAGTAGATGGATTATTTTTATAATCTTAAACACTGTGATATTTACAATGTTATATTGTACTATTCCGGAGTTGAAGTTTATAACAATAAACAATGATACTCTTCAAAGCATTGATTTTTGGACATCTATGTATTATTCTATATGTCAAATTATAGGAGCTACAAGAGAGTTTGCAGTAACATACGAAGCGGACGAAGATGGAACTGCTCTTAATTTTGAATCGGTAAGCAATGTTGTTTCAGACGTCAGAGCTTCTCGCCCTATGGCGGCAAATTGGAAAGAGAAAATTGAAACACATTTAAGAAATAAGAAGAACTAATATCACACGAAATCTATTTAGCGCTTCTCTCCTCTAAAAAATTTTTGAAAAATACCCCTTAATTTTTCTCCTGGTCTTGTAAGGCGAAAAATACTATGTTAAAATATCACTGTAAAAATGGTAAGCAGTTAAAACGGTAAGCAGTTGAGCGGGTAAAGATATGTTCCATCCTATGGGATAGGTATGGGCATTTCCTTTACCTGCTTTTATCATTTTTACGGGAAACAAATATTTTAATCGGAAGCAAACACACGTTTAAGTCTAATTCAGGACTTTTGCGTGTGTTTTTTGTTTTCGGAAGGAGGTCAAACAAAAAAATGCAGAATTTCAGCAAGCAGTCGAGGCTCGGGATGAGTGTCTTTTGCCCCGCTCCTGTTCGCTTCCGAAGTTTGGAGATGTTCAAGTTCAGGGATTAAAACATTCGTAAGATCAACCGTGACCGCACAAAACAAATTACTTAGGAGGACTCAAAAATGAGTGAAGAAAAAAACAACGGATTATTTGATGAAAACGAACCTATCGATCTCGGAAGCGACGCATCTTTTCCGGAGCTTCCGGATTTTCCCGATTCGGATTTTGACTCAATATTCGGAACGGCGGAAAAGAAAGATGAAACTATGACGGAAAGTGCAGAGATTGAGAGTGAATCATCTGTACCCGAAGTTACCGATAATCCGGAGGAAAAACAAATCAATGAAGAAACAACTACCGTATTACAGCCAACCGCAGAAACAACAGTGGAAACAGCAAAACCTGATATCGCAGACGATAAATCTGAGGAGCAGGATCCTTTTGAAGCGGCACTGGCACAGGCAAACCAAAAACAGGCAGAAAAGGATAAGAGCGGCTTGATTCAGAAACTCCCCGTCTTTTCCTATGCCAATGCCAAAGAGGATATCGCAGACACTTCCAAGACCTTTGACGAACTCCGTAACGAAAAAGCAGAGGATTTTCCCGAGCTTGACGACGCTACGGCTGTATCGTGGAAAATGACTTACGGAACGATAACAAAAATGGTTTCGACGCCTAAGAAAACCACGATTGCAAGTCTGAAAAAGCAGATTGAAGAATCAAAGGAATTTATGGATTGTCTTAAAAAAGCCAAGGGTGAGGTCGAATGCAAGGTTATCCCATCTGTTACGGCTAAAAAGAAAGGCATTGTTGCTTCCTATAAGGGAGTTGCAAACAGCCTTGAAGAAGCAGTAAGCAGCGGAAAACAAATTGTATTCGTACCTTCCAGCGACGGAAAAATCTATGAAGTTCGCAACAATCAGATTGGGACATTCATAGCCGAAGCTGACAGCGTATCCCTTTTTTCAAAGGTAAGGGCCGGGTTTATCCCGGCTCTGCCGAAAATACCGTACAGTATCCTGTCGGAGATTATCGCCTTTTTCAAAACGTTCGTGACGGAAAAAAGCGAAAACGAAGCAATGGCAAATATCTACTGGTCGTTTGAAGAAGAAAAGTACCGTGTTCACGTTCCAAAGCAAACAGTTACCAAAGCGAGCGTTGACACAAATCTTCCCGATATTGATGAGGAAAAATTCCTTCTTGTTATGGAAGTACATTCTCACAATACGATGGAAGCTGTATTTTCACGAACAGACGACAAGGATGAGATTGCCACAAGGCTTTATACGGTTATCGGAAGACTTGATAAGGTCTTTCCCGATATGACAACACGCATATCTGTAGGTGGTAAGCATCTCGTTATTGATCCTGCTATTGTATTTGACGGTATCGGTGGTGAGTTCCCTGAAAAGTGGAAGGAAGCCGTTGAAATACGCAAGTACCAAAAGGAGGAAAAAGAATGAAGCTTGCACTTAACAGACCTGTGAAGATAGTCATTATCGGTGCAGGCGGCACAGGAGGAAACGTAATTCCGCATCTCTATCGGATTGCGTTTTCTTCTAACCGTCCTTGCAAGGTAATCATCTGTGACGGTGATATTGTGGAAAGAAAAAATCTCATAAGGCAGAACTTCGCCGAGTGCGACATTGGTGAAAATAAGGCACAGGTTATGGCAGAAAGGTATTCGGAGGTATTTGGTATAGAAACCGAATATATCCCTGACTACATAGAAAGCGAAGAGGAACTTTACGAGCTTCTCAATGTAAAAGGAAGCTACGGCAGCCCTAAACCCATCGGCATACTTATCGGTGCTGTGGATAACAACCGTTCAAGAATTATGTGTAATAACGTCTTCAACAAGCTTGAGGATATTATCTACATTGATTCAGGCAACGGTGAATTCACGGGACAGGTAGTGTGCGGTGTGAAAATGGGCGGTAAGGTATTAAGTAAGCCCGTTGCAAGGGTTTATCCCGATATACTTACCGATACCGAAAAGTTTCCCTCCGAGCTTTCCTGCGCCGAAAGAAGCGTATCAGCACCGCAGACTATTGCGGCAAACGTATTCGCTTCTACGGCTGTAGCAAGTATGCTGTACTACCTTCTCATCGAAGGAAGTCTTGAAAACACAAGAGTTGCGTTTTCTTCAAGGAAACTCAGTCTCAGAAAGGTTGCATAATGAATGATTTTATTCTTACTCAAACAAAAGAGGTCGTAATGACCTTTGAAAAAACAGTGACGGTTACAACAGAAAAGCTTGAAACAGTAGATGCTCTCGGCAGAAAGCAGGTACAGAAGATCACACACTCCGAACAGGTTGATTACCACGATAACGGAAATCACTTAAGGAGGGCTGCGTAATGTCTGAAAGCTATTATGCCATAGAAAAGTTTGTAGAAGCCGAAAGAAGTCTTGTAAGTATTATCGAGGCTATGCCCATAAAGCGTAAAGCCATTGATATTTACAAGGAAAAGAACAACGTACAAAGAGCAAAGGATACCTTTACCGAGCTTGAAAGCACAAAGCGAAAGCTGCTTGATACAGTTCGGGAATTAGGTCTTCTTTTCTCCGAGTGCGATATGTCCGATGCTTCAGCCTTTGCAAACAAGCTCTACGGTGCGGTGAAGTCATTTAACCTTTTGACTCCCGACTACACCAAGCTCATTTCTGCTGTTGAAACACTAAAGAAACAGATACCTAAAACCGAAACGGTAGATGCAACTCTCATAGGTCGCCTTATGAACAATGTCAAGATGGGATATTACCCAACCGACCTTGCTCACGTAAAGATGATGAAAAATGCTCTCAAATTTCCCGAAAACAAAGTCAATATCTTTGATCCGTGCTGCGGATGCGGTCTTGCTCTTGAAGCTTTGGCTTTAGGGACGGACTCTGTAACTTATGGAACGGAAATTGACGAAGCAAGAGGCAAAGAAGCCGAAACAAGGCTTTCCCGCGTAGGTTTCGGAAGTTTCTTCTTTTCGAGAATAAGCTCGGAGGCGTTTCACGTTCTGTTTCTGAATCCTCCTTACCTTAACGTAATCGGCGAAGGCGGGGTAAAAGCAAGAAGCGAGAAGCGGTTTCTCGTTGAAAGTATGCACCATTTGATGCCGGACGGTGTGCTCATATACATCGTTCCGTATTATAGGCTTACTTACGACATTTGCCGTGTGCTCTGCGATAATTTCAGAAATATATCGGTCTTTCGTTTTTTGGACAGTGAATTTTCAAAGTTCAGGCAGATCGTTGTGTTCGGTATCAAAAAGAAAAAAGAAGACGGCTCGGCGGAGGCGGAAAAGCTTTCGCGTTTTGCAATGCTTCCCGAAAAGATACCGGTGGTAGACACGCTCGGCACCGAAGTATATGCTGTTCCCGGTATAGAGAAAAAAGTCGAAGTTTTCAAAGGAGCAAACTTTAACTTAGGGGAACTTAAACGTCAGCTTGCAAAATCAAAGTCCATCAATATGTTCTTTGAAAAAAGCAAGATAGACGCTATGGAAAAACGACCGCTTTTGCCTCTTAATATCGGTCAGGTAGGACTCATCGGCGGCAGCGGACTTATTAACGGTTACGTTGACTGCGATACTCCCCATGTAATTAAAGGCAGAATTATTAAGGAAGTAAAACGGCGTGAAAACGAAGAAGAAGGGACTCTCACCGAAACGAGAGTGAACAGAATGTTATTCAACATTCTCACTCCGGAGGGAGTAAAACACCTTGCTTAGAAAGGAAAGAAAATAACTATGGAACAAATTTTAGACAAAGTAAGCTTTGTAGACGAGTTTACAAAAATAAGAAATATGCCTGCCAAAAAGGCGGATGAACACACGGAAGGCTTTCGGTATATCCACGAAATGACTACCAAAAGGCTGGCAACAGGCGATGATTTTAAGATCGGAAACCTTGATTTCAGCAAGTTCACTTACAATGACCTTGAGGAATACATGGAATATTACAACGAAATTCTTGAACCAAAAGTGAAAACGGCAAGTGAACTGTTCCGAATCATAAGAAATGCGGGATCTGTCTTCTCACCCGAAAAGAAGTTCTTTTGAGGTGGGGCATGGAACGATTACTGCAAGCACCGATGATCGAACTTTTTGATTATCTTACGGTGATAAAACGCTATTTTGATGAGGGGAGCGATAATGTCGCAAAGCTTTTTTCGGATTATAGTGAATATGTTGAGGAAATTGAATGCGATTACTATGAAATACTGTACAACGCAGGTGATTTTGTGAGACTTAAAACGCTGTATTATCGGAATGAAAACGGAGAAGCGGATGAAGATGATCCCATTTGCGATGTTTGGTTTTATTCGAGTCTTGATATGACAGAGTATTACAGATTTCTCAACAAGCTGTACCGTACCGGCTTTCTTACCCGGGAAGAGTACAACAAAGAGAAAAATGAGATGCTGTTTACCGCGCGCGAATACCTTATCGGTTCTCCGATGTCCTATTATAACGGCGTAAGTTTCAATCTGTATACAAAGTTCAATCATCGGTACGCAAGTTCGATAAACATATACATCGATTCAAATTATTGTTACAGTACATTTGAAATTGCCTGTGCTGTCCGAACTCTTTTTGACATGTATTCTCAGCGACTCAAAGCACTGAGAAAGAGATTTGAGGATTGGACGGTGAAGCAATGAGCAACATATCCGGACTTAAATTCTATATCAACGACGATCTGAATGTTGTTGTTGACGATTGCCGCAGGGAGACAGTAAGGCATAAAATCATATCGCTGAATACTTTTTGCCGGCTTGTCGAAAAATCCTCGAAACCGAAAACGGTACAAAGCGGACTTTTGCCCGACAGATGTATCTGCTTTCGTGAAAATACGGACGGAGAACGGTTTGTGGCGCTTGACCTTGGAAATTTCAATGTCAATATCACCTATGAGAAAACGATCTACAAAGATTTTCCGATACCAAGGCTGCTTTTCGGATTTTACGTCAGTAAGGATTTCAAGATAACCGAGGCACAGGTGGCGGTTGCCGATAAGGGACCGCTTCGGGAAGATACAAAGCTTTACAAATATCCTTTTTCAAACGTAAGCGGCTTTAATATATGCATAGGCTCTAACGCTATGCCAAGAATAAAGCAGCTCAGACAGTTAAACGGAATACCGTATTACATTTTTGCAATGCCGGACAATAACGACAGGTACACGCCCGACAGAACAAAACTTTGTATGCAGTATCGCGAATTGCTTGAATTTATGAAGGATAGGGACAGCGATTACTATTACGGTAAAGTCCTGATACCAAGCGGTAAAACATTAAAGAATTTTATCAATCAATAACAAGGAGGAACAAACCATGAGGGAAAACAAATACCTTGAAGCTTTCGGAAAACCTTTTCCAGCGTCGGATGTGAGCTGGAGATTGCAGTATGTAAACGAACAGAAAATGCAAGGTATAGCGGTACCGTATCTTGACGCAAGAGCTGTTGCAGACAGACTTGACGAGGTAGTGGGACAGAATCGCTGGAAGGATAGTTTCACTCCCTGGCACGAGAGCGTGTCGGGAAAGAAAACCAAGTCCTCACAGCTTTGTACCATCTCTATCTACGACGACGAACTGGGGCAGTGGATTGACAAAACAGACGGTGCCGAGGACAGTGATATTGAAGCCGTTAAGGGCGGACTTTCCGATGCCTTTAAGCGTGCGGCGGTAAAATGGAATATCGGCAGATATCTTTACAGTTTTAATACTGTGTGGGTGGCAGCCGAAGCAAGGGGTAACAGTTATATTATTCCCGAATCCGAAAATGCCAAGCTCGAAAAGGCATATAACGATACTGTTGCAAAACTGTTCGGTACATCTGCTCCAAAGCAGAAACCCGATGCATCGAAAGGAACAACAACCACAACACCTCCGCCGTCACAGAAGCAAGCGGCAACTCCGCCTTCTGCACCAACAATGACTCCTCTTCAGAATAACGGTGACGAAAACGCCGATGTTTACGAGGTTCGCAAGATAAACGTGCAGAACAATCAGAGTTCTATGCTTTTGTTCGGTAAGGGCAAACAATTCCAGGCTTTTATGCAGGGAGCCGATGAACGCTTGAAAGTGGGAACGAGAATAAAGAATGTAAACGCAGGCAGAGGTCAGAACTCTTACGGCACATACGCTATTCTCAATTCCTACGACATTGCGGCATAGGAGAGGTGCGGTTATGAAAAAGATCAATAAATTCAGTATCGTAAACATCAAAATGGCAGGCTTCAAAAACTTCAAAGAGCCGTATACGATGGATTTTGACCGCTATACCTGTATATCGGGCGGAAACGGTCAGGGTAAAAGTACCATTGCCGACGCTATTGCATATGCTTTTTGCAGAACACCTTTCTGGGGAGAAAAGAGCTGTGACAGGCTTCTCAACTCCGAAAGCCGCGAGATGTATGCAGAAGTGCGGTTTGTCGATGAAAACGGTGAGATACATACCCTGTCACGCAGACGAAATGACGGCGGCACAAGCATTGTTTTTGATACGGTAAATATCCGTCAGACAGATATTGCCGAGAGATTTGCCGAAAAGGATATCTTTCTTTCACTGCTTAATCCTCTGTACTTTATCGAAAAAATTGCCGAGGACGGCAGAGAAATTCTTCAAAAGCTTGTCCCGGAGGCAGAGCCAAAGGACGTACTTGCACAAATGAGCGAAAGCACCCGTACACTTCTTGAAAACGAGAGTTTACTTGATCCCGAGTTTTTTGCGAAGAAAAAGCGCGAAGAATTAAAGGAAATACGGGAAACGGCAGTTTACCTTGAAGGACAGCGGGATCTGCTTCAAAAGCAGTACGATGAAACGGCGGCAAAGCTCGATGATATTGTCTCCAAAGGAAATGACATTGTAAACCGCAAGCAGATTCTTGAAGAAAAGCAGTTTGACGGAATTGATGTTGAGAAATTGAAGAAAAGACAAAACGAAATTGCCTCCGCTCTTTCTGACGACAAAAGAAAACATCTTCTTGAACGCCGGGCAGAGGTACAGCACAGGCAGTATGTTTCAAAATTCACAGAGGAGATCGCAAAGATAAATGCCGAGATTGCCGCATTTTCGGCACAGTGCCGGAAAATCATTGCAAGAGCCAAAAGCATTAAGGTCGGAGATACCTGTCCGACTTGTCACACGGTTGTAACCGAGGAAAACTGTAAGGCTTTTGCTATGGGCTTAAAGGCTGAGTACGATGATATTCGCACAAAAGGTCAGAACGCTGTGTCGGCAAGAGACGAGCTTGCGGCGCTTGATAAAAAGAGTGCTGAAAAGTTCAAGAAATTTAAAACTGCTGATCTTGCCCAAATCGAGGCAGATCTTGCAGCCCTTGGCAGTGCGGATGTTTCCGAAATTGCAATGCTTGAAGATAAAATGAAGTACGGTAATCTTTCCTCCGAAGAATATGCAGAGCTTGAAAACCTTAATAAGCAGGCGCAAGCCTTTGCGAACGAAGTGCAGGTGCTTTATGAAGCAAACGATATACCCGAAAAGATAAAGGCGATAAACAAACAGCTTGAAGAATGCGCCGCAAAGAAAGCAGAGCTTTCAAGGCTCATTACGGCTGTGAGTGAGTACGCCGCAAAGAAGGCGGAAATTACTTTGCAGAGTTTACAGATGAACCGTGCGTCCATCAAGCTTTTTGATGTGGTGAAAACCACGGGCGAAGTAAAAAATACTTTCCGTTTCACCTATGACGGGAAAGACTACCGTTTGCTGTCTACCTCTGAAAAAATCAAGGCAGGACTTGAAGTTTCAGCGTTACTCGAAAGACTTACAGGGCTTGTTTACCCGAAGTACATAGACAACGCCGAATGCATTACCACCAAACTTTTGCCCGTGAACGGGCAGGTTATTCTCGCTTATGCAAGAAATGTGGCTCTCACGGCAACTTATCCGTTAAGGCAGAGAGCACAGGCAAAAGAAAAGGTGGCGGCATGATTGACTTTAAGTACGATAGCTTTGATATTGCGGAGGTGGCGGAAAAATGCGGCATACATTTTCACCCGATACAGAGAAACGATGTGGAACTGAAAGCTTTGTGCCCCTTTTGCGGCGATACCAAGTACCATTTGGGGCTTAACCGGCAAAAAGACAGATTTAACTGTTTCCGATGCAAAGAAAAAGGCAACAGCGTGTCTCTCTTTGCCAAAATCAACGGCATTAGCAACAAGGAGGCTTACACGGTACTCAAAGGCGAGCAGGAAACGCTTGAAACAAAGACTCTGTATTTTCGTGCGGAGGAAGAAACTCCTATCCGTCCCACCAGAGAAAGACACGATATTTACTATGAGTTTTTAAGCCTTTTGCGCTTAAACCGAAATCATCTTATGAATCTTGAAAACAGAGGACTTAACTTCGGTCATATACATAAATTTATGTACCGCAGTATTCCCACCGACAACGTATTCAGACGCGAGGTGCTTGAAGCTCTCGCTTCAAAGTACAATTTAGTCGGTATTCCGGGATTCTGGTATGATGATAAGAGCGATCTTCAGATGTACTGCAAAAAAATCGGCGGTATTTTTATCCCCGTGTGTGATAAGGACGGCTACATTCAGGGCTTACAGATGAGGCTGGATGTGCCGCCGGACTCCGATGAAAAGAAGTTCCGCTGGTTTTCCAGCAAGCATTTTAACGGCGGTACGGGCGCAAGATCCTGGATACACGTCGTGGGAGACACCACTGCCAAAGAAGCGTGTCTGACAGAAGGCGCAATGAAAGCGGACATAACAAGCGTTCTTTCCGACGGAAAACTTTTTATTGCCATTCCGGGCGTCAACGCCATCGAGTATTTACCGAATACGCTTCGTGAGCTTGGCATTACAAAGGTATATGAAGCTTTTGATATGGACAAGCGATCGAAACCGGAGGTGAAACAGGCGTTGATCACTCTGAAAAATACGCTTTGTCATATGGGCGTTGAGTGCGTGAGTTGCACATGGAATCCGAAATACAAGGGTATGGATGATTACATTCTCGCCAAAACAATGAGTATGCAGCAAATATCTCTCGCTGCGTGATAAGGAGAAAAACGATATGAATAATACAATGAACCAGTTTATGGCAATACACACAGACGATGAAAAGAACGGCGACATTCTCGGCAAGTATATGTACTACTCCTTGCCGAAGCTTATCATCAAAGCGGAACGTGTCCGTGAAATATGTGAGCAGATAGGTTTTCCCATTACGGTAAACGAGAACATTTCGGTAACCGACGCTTTCCGAAGTGCCACAGGCGAGATACACGACAGAATCGAAGAACCCTACGGTTCGGAGATTAAGGTCTGCCGTATCTACTGCCGTGACAACAAAAGAGTCGGAGCCGAAAGTCTGTCCCGCGAGCTTGTAGAGGAAACACTGTATGAAACGACAAATACATACAGAAAGCTTGCAAATATCACGCTTGACAAAAATTCCGGCGAGATGGTGTTATCTGACGTTGACTATTCCTCTGACAGAAACATACTCGGTTACTTTAAACAGGCTGAAAGACTTTTTAAGCTCTATCAAGACTGTATCGGCAACCGAAGCATTGAGACTATGGCGGAAAAGTACATAAGCAATATGCACGCAATAGGTATTTCGGCAAGAGGTCATCACTACTTTATTCCAAAGGCATATATGCACGGCATATCACTCCTTGAAGATTTTATGGAGCTTATCGGAAATGAAAACCTTTTCACCTATTCTACGGGAAGAGATTCAAAGTACATAAGCATTAATTCCATGTATGTAGCGGATGACGCTAAGCAGAGAGGAAAAATGTCCCGTGAGTTTTATCAGGATATGGGAAGAGAGATTGCGGAATATCAGAGCCGTATCTTGCGGCTTATTCAAAGCGGCAACAGCAGTCAGAAGATTCTCGACCGCTGGGAACTTAAAATCCAAGCCCTTGAAGGTAAGAAGCGTGAATACGAGGATATTCTGAAACAGGATTTGTCGGGTGTAGACGAAGAATTTTCAATGCTTCGTGATATGGTAGGACAGTTCAAGATGAGCGTTCTCAGATCACAGGTATTCGGTGCTGCAGCCGCATAAATCTTCTCTAAAACAAAAACGGAGGGTGTGGAGTTATTCCACATCCTCTTATCGTATGAAAGGAAAAACGATGGAAAACAGCAAAGGTTTTACTTGTTACTATATAGGACAGAAATACGATAAAGTTATGCCGGGTGACGGCGCTATATTTGAACTTGGCGGTGACAACGGTTTCATAAATATCGGATTTACAAACATGACCGACGAAGAAATTGCCGCAATTCACTGCGGCAAACTGGATATCTATTTAAGCGTTATCGAAGGACTCGTATTTATTACGGCAAACTTCGAAAATGAACTCATACTGGATATGCCATTCAATGCCGGTCTTTATCCCGAGTTCAATATTGAAGATCCCGCACCTTACGGTTATACAGTGCCGATTATCGCGGTGGATAACAAGGACAATATCATAAGAGCGATTCGTGTCGTAGGATTTGATCCTGAGTTCAGTTCAAAACTTTATTCCTTCGCTCAAAAGCAGTGGGAAGAAAAGATTGAAAACTTTGACGAGAGGCTTAAAAGTGTTTATGACAGATACACCCCGAAAGATATTATACGATTTGCTGTTATGAAAAACAAGTGGAGGTAAGGTTATGAAAATGCAGGAATGTGTTTTTGATAAAATTGAAGATGCGTACAACGAGTTCAAAGAAGAAATGCTGAAAGAAGATCCCGAAGAGATTTTTGAGAAAGCATACAAGATTTCCATTATTGCAGAAATTTTCGATGTGCTTTTCGATGCTTACGAATTTTCACCTTATGAGACTGAAATCGTACTTGAGTTCAAGGGCAATATTCTTGAACAGGTTTATGATGAATGGCTGAAACATGAGGATGGTTTCAGAAGCGAAATCACAGAATGCATCGATAAGACTTTTACATCGCTTCATCAAGCTGCGCATTTTAACGGGAATACGTAAATAATAATAGAAAGCTTATGTATGGGTAAAACTGTACATAAGCTTTTGTTTTTGCATGACAAAATATTGCGTTCATTATAGTTGACATATTCATAATTATAGTTTATAATAATTAACACAGAGGTGATATTCTTGAACAGAAAGAATGTAGTTATCATGCCCGAGACGCAAAAAAGGCTGTCTTTAATGGGAGAACAGATAAAATACGCAAGACTTCGCCGAAAGCTTTCCGTAGAGCTTGTCGCCGAAAGGGCAGGTATCAGCAGAACAACGCTTTGGAACATTGAAAAGGGCGCATCGTCGGTTGCTATCGGCGCATATGCCGCAGTTCTTCATGCACTGAATGATATGGATAAAGACTTTCTTTTAATTGCAAAAGACGATGAACTCGGAAGAAAGCTTCAGGATCTGGAATTGCCCATCCGCAAGCGTTCGGAAAAGAGGGATAAGTGACGATGGTAAATAACCAAAAGAAAATATATGTTTATGAAAATTGGAGTGCGACTTGTCCGAATAAAATAGGGACGCTGTATGTTGACGTTTCAAAAGGGAAAGAAACCTTTTCTTTTGAATATGATTCCGAATGGTTAAAAAACAGCTCTTTTGCTTTTGTTCTCGATCCCGACCTTGCAATGTACAACGGTCGTCAGTTTGCACCGCTTGATAAAGCGATGTTCGGTATATTTTCCGATTCATGCCCCGACCGTTGGGGACGTGTGCTTATGAAACGCCGGGAAGCAGCCGTTGCCAAACGGGAAGAGCGCAAGCCGAGGGAACTTCGTGAAAGCGATTTTCTGCTTGGCGTATATGATGAGTCGAGAATGGGAGCGTTGCGATTCAGTTTGGACGAAAACGGTCCGTTTCTGTCCGATGACAAAGGTATGGCAACACCGCCGTGGGCAAACCTTCGTACACTTGAAGAAGCCTCCCGTGCCTTCGAACAGGACGAAAATGCACTTGATGAAAAATGGCTTCGTCAGCTTATCGGTCCCGGTTCGTCTCTTGGCGGCGCAAGACCCAAAGCAACGGTGGAAGATGTTGACGGTTCCTTGTGGATCGCAAAGTTCCCATCAAAGCACGATGAAGTAGACAGCGGTGCTTGGGAAATGGTGGCTCACGATCTTGCAAAATTGTGTTCCCTCGATGTTCCTCCTGCAAAGCTTGAAAAATTCTCGAAGCTTGGCAGTACCTTCCTTGTAAAGCGTTTTGACAGAGACGGAGAAAGAAGAATTCATTTCGCATCTGCCATGACTATGCTCGGAAAGGCGGACGGTGCGTCTGCCGCAGACGGAACAAGTTATCTTGATATTGTGTCGTTTATAAAATCAAACGGTGGTGCTCCCGAAAAGGACTTAAAGGAACTTTGGCGAAGAATCGTATTCAATATGGCTATTTCCAACATTGATGACCACTTGAGAAATCACGGTTTTATTCTTACTCCGGATGGTTGGTGCTTATCTCCCTTGTTTGATGTTAACCCCGTGCCGTATGGCGATGAGTTATCGCTTAACGTAAGTGAGGAAGATCCATCCATCTCCGTTGAACTTGCCATTGAAACAAGCGAGTATTATGGTTTCTCTAAAAACGAAGCCGAGACAGAGGCACAAAAAATTCTTACAGTTGTTAAGGATAACTGGGAAAGACTTGCTTCTAAATATGGAATCAGCAGAAGCAATATAGAATATATGCGTCCGGCGTTTAGTGCTTGTGAAAGTAAATAACATGTTTGATCTGATATCAAATCAATATGCCACAGCCACCGATATAATAGAATAACATAGCTTCAATACGGCTGGTATGATGTTTCATACTGCCGTATTTTTATATATAACTCCACAAATAAAAAGAAAAAGTTTCATTTAAGGCATAAAGATACTTATTGAATTTTTTTGAGAGGACTATTATATCAGAAAAACCGCTTTTAGATTACTTTGACACATCATAATTCCAAAATATCCCTTACAGTTCTAAAAATGCTTGTTGCAGGCATTCAAATATTCGACAATATTTGATAAAATATAAAGACAGGAAGTGATAATGTGGATTATGAAGAAATGGGGCACAAATTAAAAGTTGAGCGAGTAAAGCTTAACTATAAGCAAGAATACCTTGCTGAAAAAATAGGTGTCCAACAAAAATACATATCTAAAATCGAACATGGCGGAGCAAAGCCTGAGTTCGCGAAAATATATGAACTGGCAAATCTTTTGGGTGTTTTACTTGACTATCTTGCGGGGCGTGAAAGCATAACGACCGATGATTATCTTACAAACACCATATTAATCAGACTACAGCTATTATCAAATGGCGAAAAAATACTTTTATTAGAGGCGATTGAATATTACATAAAATATTTGAAAGATAAAATTGCGAAAGGGTGAATGACCGTGAAAAGAGTGTTGTTTGTTACTATGCAGAAAATTTTGATGCAGCACTTCGGTCATAGCTTGCGGATATAAAAAGTTTTTATCGGTAGTACTTTGTATTATTGCACTATGGCAGAAATGCTATAGTGCCTTTTTAATAATACGGGTATTGCCTATGACGAGAAAACGCCGACAATACTTTTTAAACCATATACTTAATTATGAGGACAATAAGAATTCTGTTCTAAGGATTTTTATTGTCCTTTTTGTTTTTTATCTAATCAGAGCTCCTCCTCTTGTATCTCCTAACCAAACAAAAATTTAAGGAGATACAAAATGAAGAAAATAAAAAACTTTATCAAAAAGTGGGCAATTTGGGCAATCTCGATTGTCATTATATTACAGAGGCATCAAACTTCTTTTCATTTTTTTGAAAAGGAGGGTTATTGCCATGAGTGAGAATACGATAATTGTGAACCGATTCAAAAAGTTTATTCGGGTGTCACTTCAAAATCACTCTATCAATTTACACAAAAAGCATAGCAGGCTCAAGGAACTGGAAATTGAACTGGAAGATGCTATGCTGTACGATGAAGCCGTCTACGATGAATACTCTTTCCTTGAGAACTTCGTCAGAGTAATGGACTTCAATATGATGATAAAAAATGATTTGCTCTATGAGGCATTAAGGTCAATGGAGCAAAGACATCGAGACATTGTATATCTGAGTTTATGCGAAAGCTGGAGTGACAAGCAAATCGGGCAAAAGCTTAATATGTCCCGTTCAAGCGTACAAAGGATAAAGAAACGGTTACATGACGAACTCAAGAGAAAACTTGTCGGAGGTGAAGAAGATGATGAATAAAAAAAGGCTGAATTAACATACGAAATAATCTGCGAAGCAATAAACGGCAATGAAGAAGCCGAAGAGCTTATTCTTACATACTACGAGCCATATATAATCAAGCTTTCAAAGATTCCCGTTATCAGCTCAAACGGTCAGATAAGATATGTGATAGACGAGGATATTTATATGAGCTTGAAGCTTAAGCTGCATGAGTTGATTCTCGGATATGAAATAGCATAAGTCAACTCCTTGAGCCGGCTCCTCGAAGATATTTTTATTAACGGGGAGCCAAATTTTAACTGTCATTTTCGTAAAGCATATCTTTCTATTAAGGTATGCTTTCCAAAAATGATATTTACATCATTTCCTGATCTTTGACAATATTGAATAGCACCTTTTTAATCGTAAAACCGTGCGGCTGTGAAAGCGGCAGCACTTGAATCGGTACGCCAAGACTTCGTATCTTTAATTACGAACGAGCGAGAAATACTGAGTTCTAAACCTATACTCAGGCATATAGGGATGCAATGAAACGCACGGTCAGTAATTGATACTTGTGTACGCACCTCGCGGAGTACCCGGGAGAGCTGAAATGCTATGTACGCCGATTGCCTTCGGCTGTTAAAAAGGGGCGTTATAAATCATTTCAGAATATAAAGGAAAATTGTGGCAACAATAAACGCAGAGGTGAAAAAATTGAGTGAAAATATAAATAATACCGACAACGTGCTTTCATCTTTGGTTGATATAAGAGATGTTAAGATTGATAAAAGTCTTCCCACAGAGGAACGTATAAAGTCTTATGTGGAGCAAATCAAAAACCCTTATAAATTCAAAGTTGGAGATGTGATAGTAAAGGTTTCCTTTTCCGGAAATGAAAACACTATAAGTGATAATTTTGTAAATATGATAGCAAATATGTAATTTTCGGAATTGTTTCAAAAAATTACATCCGAATTTTGCAATTTGCAAACTGGATTTTCGCTTGAATATGTGTTATTATATTTACGGACAAAATACAGCGAAACTCCGGTTATGTTTGAGGGCAACCTTATAAAGTAACAGGAGCGGTTTATTATGCAAATAATTAAAGATATCGAATACAGAGCCGCCATTTATCTTAGACTTTCTAAAGATGATGGCGACTTGTCGCTTTCAGGCGGCAAAAACGAAAGCAACAGTATTGCGAGCCAACGTCTTTTAATAAAAGACTTTCTGAAACAGCATCCGGAAATAACTGTTTATGACGAATACTGTGATGACGGCTTCACGGGTACGAATTTTGACAGACCTCGATTTCAGGATATGATTTCTGATGTAAAAAAAGGAATTGTAAACTGCATTATTGTAAAAGATCTGTCGAGATTCGGAAGAGAGTACATCGAAAGCGGTAGGTACATCGAAAAGATTTTTCCGTCGCTTGGTGTAAGATTTATCGCAATAAACGATAACTATGACAATGTAGCTGATAATTCAGCGGCGAATGACTTTATTCTCCCGTTTAAGAATCTCATTAACGACTCTTATTGCAGGGATATTTCCGTAAAAGTAAGAAGTAACCTTGATGTTAAGAGAAGAAACGGAGAATTTGTCGGCAGCCGTGTTGTGTATGGCTATAGACGTTCTTCTGAGAACAAGAACCAACTTGTAATAGACGAAACTGCCGCTGTTGTTGTTAAGGACATCTTTCGGATGAAAACTGAAGGAATGAGTGCTGAACGTATTGCAGATAGCTTAAACGCCAGTGGTGTTCTTTCTCCCATCGAGTATAAGAAAGCAAACGGTTCAAAGGAAAAATACGCTTTTCAAAAGCACAAAAAGGCACTTTGGAGTGCAGTTGCAGTGTATAGAATATTATCCAATGAAATCTATACAGGAACTCTTTTGCAAGGTAAGACTACAACTCCTAACTATAAGGTGAAAAAGACTGTAAAAAAGTCTGAAAATGAGTGGTCGAGAACCGAGAATGCACACGAAGCAATAATCTCAAGGTCACAGTTTGAGTTGGTTCAAAGAATATTGCTTGATGATACCAGAAGCCCGAAAGGAAAAGATAAGGTACACATCTTTTCAGGCAAGGTCTTTTGTGCGGACTGTAAAAGCACTATGGTTCGCAAGGTTTCCAAAAGCGGAAACAAAGAATATGCTTACCTCATCTGCAACGGTCATAAGAAAGGCACAACCAATTGCTTCCCTCACAACATAAAGGAAGAAGTGCTGTATGAGGCAGTATTTGCTTTTGTTAAATCTCAGCTTGATATACTTCTTGAAATGGAAAGAGCTTTGAAAGCCATTGAGAATTTGGCGTGGGAAAAGCGAGAGATTGAAAAACTGAAAAGGAAAATCTCCACAAAAAATGAGGCAATTCAAAAAGTGAAGCGATTGAAAGCAAGTCTTTATGAAGATCTTCGGGAAGAAATCATCACCGAAGACGAATATCATACTTTTAAGAAGGAGTATGACGAAAAGATTGCAACAATACAGGAAACTATTATGTCTTTGGAAAGCGATCTAAACAGTGTTTCTGAGGGACTTACCGATAAGCAAGGATGGCTGTCTCAGTTTACAAAATATAAAGGTATAGATAGCCTTAACAGAACAATAGTAGTCAATCTCATTGATAGAATTTATGTTGGTGCAAATAACGAAATAGAAGTTATAATGCGTCACAAGGACCAATTTGCCGCAGCTTCCGAGTTTATAGAACATCAGAAGAAGGAGGCGGTATAATTGGCACGAGTATCCCGCAAAGGTAGCAATAATATATATGTAACCAAAACCGAAGTAATTCGCATTTGGAACGCTGCTCTGTATGTAAGACTTTCTGTAGAAGATAACGGCAAAGATTCGGACTCCATAAGTAATCAAATTGAGATTCTTGAAAAGTATGTTTCCGAAAGACCGTATCTTGAAAAGGTTGATATTTATATCGATAACGGATACACGGGCACCAATTTTGCACGTCCAGAGTACAACCGTATGATGAAGGATGTAAAAAAAGGACTTGTAAACTGTGTAATCGTAAAGGATTTATCAAGACTCGGAAGAAACTATATAGAAACAGGAGATTTTATCGAAAAAATCTGTCCGTTCTTTGAACTGAGGTTTATATCGGTCAACGATGATTATGACACAGAAACCAGTCTTTCAGGCACGGCTCTTTCCGTATCTCTTAAAAATATCGTAAACGATTATTACGCAAAGGACATTTCAAGAAAGGTAACATCGGCACTTCGAACAAAAATGCTGCGAGGTGACTATATAGGCAACTATGCTCCGTATGGTTATCTTAAGGATCCTAAAAATAAGAATCACCTTGTTATAGATTATGAAGTTTGCGATGTTGTCAAGAGAATCTTTGAAATGAGAGCAGACGGTAGAAGCTTTATGAGTATAAACAGAACTCTTAATGATGAAGGTGTTTTATCTCCGAGCGAGTATAAAAGGCAATGCGGTATAACTACCAATAATAACGATAAACCCGGCAGAATTCTTTGGAACAAGCATATGATAACAGAAATACTGTCGAATGTCGTTTATATTGGTAGTCTTGTACAGAGAAAATCAAGTCAATGCTTATACGAAGGTAAAACTTTTCATAGAACTTGCGAAGATGAATACATCGTAGCCGAGAATACACACGAGCCAATCATTGATTATGATCTATTTGAAAGAGTACAGATGGTTAACACAGAAGCTGCAGAAAGAACACGGGCAAACAGCGGAAAGTATTCGCACCTTCCGAAAACTGAAAACCTATACGGCAAAAAGTTTGTTTGTGCTGTCTGCGGTAGAGTTATGAGGCTCCAACGCTCCTTTAACAGTAAAAAGGATAAGGTGTATTTCACATTTAAGTGTCCCACATATGCTGAGCACGGAAAAACAGGATGTTCTGACGTAAAAATCAAAAAGGCAAATATGGATTTGGCGGTGATAGAACTCATCAACAAGCATATTGAGCTATTTGTTGATATGGATGAAACACTAAAACGGCTATTAGCGGTGAAAAAGCAAAAAGCAGTTTTCGCTGACAACAATAGCAAGGTGAAGTCTATTCGTGAGATGATAGCTAAAAAAGAAGCGATTCTGAGTACTATGTATGCTGACTTAAAAGAAGGCTTTCTAACCGAAACTGAGTATGCAGACAACCGTGACATCCTGAAGTCAGATATAGAAAAACTCAAACAGGAACTTTCAGAAGTTGATATGTTACTGTCTGAAGCTCGCAAGCAATCCAAAGCGGAAAGCAACTGGAAACGTCTTGTCAAGAAGTACAGTAATATAACCGAAATGTCAGCGGAAATCGTTGAAGCATTTATTGAAAAGATCTGCATTAACGCAGAAAATCAAATTGAAGTTACTTTAAAATACTTTGATGAGATTGAAGCACTTATGCATCTTTGCAACAGACTTTCAGCGGAGGTGGCATAATGGTTAAAACACTTGCAATGTATATGCGTATATCCCTTGAGGATGTAGACAAGAGAACCAACTCCGCAAAGGACGAAAGCAACAGTATACTATCACAGCGAAGACTTATTCAGAAATACATCTCTGAGAACAAAGAGTTCGCAGGTTACAGAGTTTTAGAATTCATTGACGACGGTTGCACCGGAACCAACTTTGACAGACAAGGCTTTACTAATATGATAGAGCTTGTCAAAAAGGGTGAGATTGGATGCATTATAGTCAAGGACCTTTCCCGTTTCGGCAGAAACTATATCGAAGTCGGCGACTACCTGGAGCATATTTTCCCGTTCCTTGGAATCAGGATAATATCCATAAATGATTATTATGACAGTAATGATTATTCGGGTAAAACAAGCGGAATGGATATTGCTTTCAGAAATCTTATCTATGACTACTACAGCAAAGACCTATCAAAAAAAGTCAAGAGTGCGATGGGACTCAAGCAAAAAGATGCACATTATCTGAGCTGTGTTCTGTATGGCTATAAGCCTTCCGAAAGTGATAAGCACCAAATGGTCATTGACGAAGAAGCCGCTAAAATTGTACGCAGAATATTTGCTGAAATAATATCGGGAAAAACGACTACGCAAGTGGCAAAAGGACTTAATGACGATGGAATTCCAACCCCCGGTCAATACAAAGGAATAAAGTATAAGAAACCCCAAAGTCATCAATGGTCACATATGAGAATCCACGAGATGATTTCCAATATTAAGTACACAGGCACAATGGTCAATCATACCCGTGAAAGCAGATTTATACGAGATAAATCTCAAAGAAAATGCTCTCCTGATGAATGGATTGTGCGTGAAAATGCACATGAGCCTATTGTTACAATGGAAGAGTTTCAAGCAGCCAACGAAAAGATACAGCGCCGTAAGATGAGCACAAAGCAAATACTACCCACAAGCGACAGGGTTTATGTCTGTGCATACTGCGGTCGAAAGCTTGAAAAAGCGAACGGAACTGTTTTTGCATGCATTTCTCACAGATTCCATGAGAAAAGCGAATGTGAAAAAGTCAGATTCAGAAAAAGTGTTATGGAAGACGTAGTTTTCGAGGCATTGAAAGCACAGCTATCACTTATCAAGCTTAGTGTAAGAAACTCGATACCGGAAAACAAAAACAAGCACACCGAAATTAAACGGCTGCTTGATTCACTTTCCTCCGAAATATCCTCTCTCGACAGAGAAAAGCTTGAGCTTTACGAAATGTACCGCTTCGGAGATTTAACTGTCGAAGAGTATATGGAGAAGAAAGATAGGCTTATGACAAAATTGGATGCTTTAAAGAAACGACTATCAGATACTGAGGAAGAATACAAAAATGCAATAGCACAGGATAGTCAAAACCGAGAAGAAGAGAAAAAGGCAATAATCATAGCAAAGACAAACGATGAAATGCTTCGCAATAACATGTATGAGGCGATAGAAAAAATCGTAGTTTTCGCTCCTGATAAAATAGAAATCAGCTGGAAATTCGATGATCTTTTCGTGGCTTTGAAGCACTAAAAAGCACCGAGTTGTCCTAAAATAACATAATGGGTAAAACCTTTATGTTAAGTAGGTTCAAAAAGTGAGAAGCCGAAAACGCCCAATTTACAAGGGTTTTCCGGGATTTGTAAATAATTTTTGTACCTACTTGACATAATCAGACGATCTCGGAAGAGTAGTAATCCCTAAGGAAATCAGAAGAACAATGCGTATACGCGAGGGCGACCCTCTGGAAATATTTACAAACCGCGACGGCGAGGTCATATTCAAAAAATATTCTCCGATAGGAGAACTTCTCGGATTTGCGTCGCAGTATGCCGATACGCTTTACAAAACAAGCTCGTATCCTGTCGTGATATGCGACAGGGATTCGGTTGTCGCGTTTGCCGGACTTTCAAAGAAAGAGTGTGCGGATAAGAAAATATCTCCGGATATTGAGTCCGTCATGGAATCGCGCCAGATCTACGTTCACAAGAGCGGCGAAAAGCTTATGCAGATAATCGACGGAAACGAAAAAATCAACATTTCCTGCGCAATGCCGGTTATCTCCGAGGGCGATGTGATAGGCGCTGTTGCAAGCATATATCCCGAAGGCGCCGAACAGACCTCACCGGGCGACGTCGAAACCAAGCTTATACAGACCGCCGCCGTTTTTCTCGGCAAGCAAATGGAAGAGTAAACCGTTATTTTCAATGTTTTTTGTATCTCTTTGTGTTTCCGCTGCGAATCTGACTGCCGCAGCGGATTTTTGTATGCCTTTCGGATAATATCGCGCTTTGCTTATATTTTAAGCCGAACGGAAAGTTTTCAGTCTGTATATGAGAGTGAAATACGGCTGTGCGCATCGGCCGCATACATTTTGTGTTTTTTTGTGCAAGGCTTAAAACTATTCTCTTGACAAAAGCTTTATTTTTACTATAATAGTTGTAGGTACAACTATGTACATACAACAGTATAACGCTTCGGAGGAACATATATGGACATTACGGAACGTAAAATAACCAAAATCGCACGTGAGGCAGAAAAGCTTGTGCTTGTCATGCTGCGTGAAGATGGAGTAGGTACGGCAGAGATAGACCTGATTCACGCGCTGCGGCATAATCCCGGCTGTACTCAGGCAAAGCTTGCGGAGATACTGCACGCGGATAAGGCAGCCATTGCGCGAAGAACAAAAAATCTTGAGACAAAAGGCTTTCTTGTGCGAAAGGACGATCCCGACGATAAGCGCAGCCAGCTTATTTATCCTACCGAAAAGGCGCAAACGCTGAAATCGACAAAGGCTGAGATCGAAGGAGATTTTTACAGCTACCTGACGGACTTTTTGACGCCCGACGAGACAAAAACCTTTGCGGCGCTGCTTGACAGAATGTATACCGCGTCAAAAATAGAAAGCCGCGCGGGATTTCCGCACTTTACCGGAAGATCGGGGGAAGTGAAAAAACATGAAAAAGAATGAAAATTTTTGCCCGGACAGGATACTGTCCTATTTCGGCGCGGAGTGGCTGCCGCTTGCGCTTGTCACCGTTTCGGGATTGATTTATAATATAGGCTTGCTTGCGGCACCGTGGTTTGAGGGACGGCTTGCACAGTGCCTTGCGGATATTCTCGGAGGAAATGAGACTGCCGCGGCAATGGCGTTTCTTGTGCTTGCATATATTGCCGTTACACTTTTCGTACAGGCTGCAAGATTTGTAAAACGGTTCTATGTACGTCGCTTTGCAAACAATATAAACCGCAGAATGAAAGGAATTCTGTATGCAAATCTTGTGCGCAAGAGCCGTGCGTCGCTGGAAAATGAGGGCGCGGGAGAGCTTATGACAAAAGCCATATCCGACGTTGACGACTGCGTTGAGGGAATGAGAAAATTCACCACCGAGGTTTTCGACACGGGCGTTGCTTTGGCAGGATATGCGGTCATGCTTTTTGTATACGACTGGCGTCTTGCGCTGCTGAGTCTGATATTTACTCCCATATCCTACTTTTGCGCGGCGCGAATGAAAAAGCCTGTGCAGCGTGCCGGAGCAGCATATAAAAAAGCTGCCGGAATACTGAGCGGCGCTACTCTTGACCGCGCGGAAAATGCCGTGACTTACCGTACATACGGATGCGAGAACGCAAGAGCAGAGCTTTATGAAAACGCCCTGAATAATTACGAAAAAAGCGCTGTGCGTTCAAATGTGTGGCAGTCGGCACTTCCGCCGCTGTATCTTGCGGCATCTGGCGCAGGCACTTTGTTTATCCTGTGGTTCGGCGCAAAAAACGTACTCGGAACAGGGTGGAGCGCATGGGATATTGCGGCGTTTACGACATTTCTTTCATGCTTTACAAAGCTGACGGTCAAATCCTCTAAAGTTGCAAAGCTGTTCAACTCCGTGCAGAAAGCCGAGGTTTCGTGGAAAAGAATAAAACCGCTGATGAAAACTCCGGAGCCGCTTAAAGGGCTTGATGTGCCGCAGCCTTGCGATGTAACGCTTGACGGTCTTTCGTTTTCCTACGGTGCGGAACCGGTCTTTTCGGGACTTTCGCTTACCGCGCAGCCCGGTGATATAATCGGAGTGACAGGTCCCGTTGCCTGCGGTAAATCAACATTCGGGCGCGTATTCCTTTGCGAAGCGCCGTACGGCGGCTCGGTTCGTTTCGGAGACAGAGAACTTTCGGAGCTTTCTCAAAGGGAAATTTCGGAAACCGTCGGTTATCTCGGACATGATCCCGAGCTCAGCGCCGACACCGTTCAAAACAACGTACTTTGCGGCAGCAAAAAAGATGTTGTGCCGTATCTTAAAGCAGTTGCGCTTGACGGCGAGGTTGCGGCTATGGAGAACGGTGCCGAAACCGTGATAGGAACGGGCGGTATGCGCCTTTCCGGAGGTCAGGCTCAGAGACTTGCACTTGCGAGAACGCTTGCGCATCCGCGGCCGCTTATGATTCTTGACGATCCTTTTTCGGCGCTTGACCGTAAAACCGAGGACGCAGTGTTTGAAAATCTCAAAGAATACGCAAAAGATAAAGTCGTGTTTCTTATTTCACACAGGCTCTACCACTTTTCGCAAATGCGTAAGGTGATATTTATGGAGGACGGAAAAACGTCGGTCGGTACGCATGACGAGCTTATAAAGAATGTACCGTCGTACCGCAGGCTTTACGAAAGTCAGACAGGAGGCGCAAAAGATGAAGAACAGCAATAAAAACGGCGTGTTTGCGGCAGTTCTTGAGGCAATACGTACACACCGGTTTCTCACAGCCGGAACGGTTCTCTGCGTTGCGGCGTCTGTTGTGGCGTCGCTTATTCCTCCTCTGCTGCTTGCACGTGTGATAGACCGCCTTACGGGAGGACTTCCGTTAAGTTTTGCCACGGTGCTGCTTTATTTCGGCAGCCTTGTACTGGAAGGTGTTTTTTCTTCGGCACAGGAAACGCTGCTTGTGCTTTTCGGTCAGAAAATGACGCACGCTTTGAGGTCTGAAATGTCGCAAAAGCTTATCCGTCTGCCTGCCGATACGCTTGTTTCTCAAAATCCGGGCGAGGTCGCCGCACGCTTTTCGGGCGATGTTGATACGGTTGAGGCGCTTTTTACCTCCGGCATTATCAGCATGGCTGCGGACGCGTGCCGTATAATTTCGATTTTGGCGGTCATTGCGGTAGAAAACACGGGACTTGCGCTGATTCTGTTGTTTGTACTTCCGCTGTTTGCGCTTTTTACGCGCCATGTACAGAAAAAAATGCTTTCGGCTCAGCTCGATAATCGCCGTGCCGTCGCCGCAGTATCCGGAAAAGTACCCGAAACGCTGCATAATATACGCACAATACGCGCACTCGGACTTGAGAGCTATATGGAGCATAGGTATGACACGCTTATCGGAGAAAGCTACGCCGCCGTTGAAAAAACAAATTTCTATGACGCAGTTTATTCTCCCGTGGTTCTTTTGCTCAACGCTGCCGTTGTCGGCATTGTCATGCTGCTGTCGGCTTCGGGAAACGCAGAGATCCTTACGCTTTTCGGAATGTCCGTCGGAACATCTGTCGCCGTTATAAATTACATATCCCGTATTTTCTCTCCGATTGAAAGCCTCGGTATGGAAATACAGACAATTCAGTCGGCAATGGCGGGGGTTAAGCGTATAGACGCGTTTCTCGCACAGCCCGAACGCACCGTCATGCCGGAACATAGAGACTCCGTACACGGAGATGTTGTATTTTCAGGCGTTACTTTCGGATACGCTGATAAACCTGTGCTTAAAGACTTTTCAATGACGGTAAAAGAGGGAGAGCAGGTGACGCTTACGGGCAGAACCGGAGCAGGCAAGAGCACTTTGTTTAAACTTCTGCTCGGACTTTATACGCCCGAAAAGGGAAACATCACAATAGGCTCAGTAAATGTTTCGGATATTGCGGATAGCGAAAGACGCGCGTGTGTAGGCTGTGTGGAACAGCATTTTTCGCGTGTGCCCGGGACGGTGCTGGATCAGATAACGCTTTGCGACCCTAATATTACGGAGCAAATGGCACGCACTGCCGCAAAGCTTGCCGGAATTGACGACGCCGTGCTTTCTCTGCCCGACGGTTACAATACCGTGTGCAGCGAAGGAATGTTCTCGCAGGGCGAGTGGCAGCTGCTGTCGGTTGCCCGTGCCGCAGCGGCAGATCCAAAGGTGCTGCTTTTGGACGAAATAACCGCAAATCTTGACGCCGAAACCGAAAGCCGCGTGCTTGAGGCGCTGCACCGCGCTTCAAAAGGACGAACGGTGCTTTCAATATCGCATCGCCTTTATGAAAATCTCGGCGGCAGAAGAGTTGAGATAAAAGGCTGTCGAAATTCCTGTGACGGATAAAATTATAGCGGAAATTATATTTATAAAAAGGTACCTGTGTGATAGGTACCTTTCCGTTTATTATCCGTTATGCGGCTGCGGTCTGTGATTGTCCGTAATCATTATGTATGCATGAATTTTTAAGCGTTAATACGTTTGAATGCATTGACATAAATCTAAATGCCGTGTATAATTAAACTGTAAATTACATAATATCGTTTTGGTGTATGAAAATGCATGAAAATAAATTATCAAAGTTATATAAACGGGGTGCTTTGATTGAAAACTAAAATTCAGGAGTTGCTTTAATCGCAGCGGCTGTTATTGCCGTACTGCTGTTTATTTCTTCCGGCTGTACGCAAAATACTGCCGTGAACGCAGAAAACGAAAAATTTGACGGCAATATATCAAACAGAAACCTTGCAATTTTTCATGACGGCGAATATTTTTTCAATCTGACGGACGGGATCTGGAAATGCAGCGAAACCTTTGAAAATATAGATAGGCTTACATACGGCTATTGCGAATATCCGTTTATTAAAAACAAAACTCTGTATTGGATCTCGCCGGACGAGGGTGTTTGCAGCCTTGATCTTTGCACCAAAGAGAAGAGTGTTGTCATTCCCGATGATAATGTCATATACCTTGCGCCGATTGCCGACGGCTTTGCGGCGGTTTGTGAGGATAAACTCTTTATTTGTGCCGATAATTCAGTAAATGAATATGAATTTGAGTGCGGACGCGTTTTGTTTGCTGATGATAATGGTATTCTGTACTGCACGAAAGAATCTCAGAATGAGATGTGTATGTTTGATTTCTATACATTGGAAAGCAGCAGCCTGTTTTCTCTGAAAGACGGAAAGTTTTCGGATAAGGCGGTATCGGACGGCAGAAATATATACTTTATGAAAGATAGAGAATATCCGGAATCGGATCTGTGCGTATACGATACGAAAAACGGAAAAGTCAGGGTTCTCGCTGAAAATATCGTATCCGGAGATTTCAATGTCAGCGGCAAATACTGCTGTTATTCCGATTGGGGAAACCCGGAGATGTGTTCGCTGTTTTTGCTTGATACCGGAACAATGCAGAAAAACAAGCTGCTTACGACCGTACATCAGATAAAAGATATAAACATTGCAGGCGATAAGCTGTTTTACCGCTGTTCGGATTACGGAAAGCTTATCGAAATGTATGATATATCGGAAAATTCAACTTTGTATGTAAATGAAAAGCTGGAGAAGATTGTAAAGTCAGAAACGTCGCCTGACGGCAGATATGACGCGTATATCTATGAGCGCTTTTCCGAAACATCGCCGAAAATCTTGTATAAGCTGACTGTTTTGCGCCGCGGTGAAGAACTTCAGCTTGAAAACGACGATATATGCGAGTCGTATGATCTGTACGGATTTGAGTGGATCGACAGCAATACGCTGTCTGTTGACGGTGGGGAAAATACGGATATTACGTTATTAAATACTGAAATTTCAGACATTAATGTGCTGATGCCGGAAAACGTCGGAAAGGTATTGTAAAAATGACATTTTTTGCAGAACGAAAACTGAAATCCTGCGGATACATATACCGCACGGACGGAGAGGAATTTTATGCAAGGGCAAATTATACTTTTGGCATACTGCCGCGAAAAGCCGAACTGTGCGATAAGGACGGCAAAGCAGTTTGCACCCTTAAACAAAGAAGTACCGCGCTTAAGCTTGTATCGCTGCCGTTTCGGGTTATTGTTCCCGACTATTCAATGAATAAGTATTATTTTTATAAAAACGGTGAACTTTGCGGCAGTACGGCAGGTAAACCTTTTTCGTCCGGGCTTGTGCTTGACACGCGGGACGGAGTATATAGGTTCCGCACCCATTCGGATAATTATATATCGGTGATGAAAGACGAAAGTCAGGCTGCGCTGATTAAAAAAGAGAGTGTTTCGGTAAACGTAGCAAACCGTTATAAAGTAATTTTCGATGATAAAGCTGTACATAAGGAATTTGCGCTGTTTTTAACGGCGTTTGCCGATGTGTGCTATGATCCGGTAAAGGTTTCGGATCTTGCGTCGGTTCGTTATGGAAAGACTGTCGGAAAAGAGAAATACCCCGAAATGATAGAATGGAAACCGGATTGTAATATTACCCGTACTGTCCGCCGCAAGACTGCCGGCTAAAAAGATAGGCGGTATGAGGGTTTGTAATTACAGAAAAAACCACGCATTAAAGCGTGGTTTGCATATCAGGTACATTCTTCATCTTTAGTTTCGGTTCTTGTATATTCCGTACCGCAATTATTGCAATGATATGTAACATCGTAATATATTCTTTTGCCGGGCACGGTATATTTGCGCACCGTAACGGAGGAAGGATTGTTTTTTTGACCGAAACGTATCTGACCGTATGAAATCTGATTTTTACTGTAATGAGCGACCTGCTCTTCTTTTTTTATCTTTATTTTTTCCTCGTATGATATTTTCCTGTCTGTCTCCTTGCTTTTTCTTTTTTTGCAATTCGGACATTTCGGGAGTTTCAAATATGCCGATAAAACAGCCAATCCGATTATAACAATGATAGTTATAATTAACCAGATCATTTTTGCACATCACCTTTCACTTTTTTCAGATAAGCATTAACGTCAAAGGCAGTAAGCCTGTCCGGAGTTTTTTCTCTTGCCAGCGGATGCCGCGGATTTTCGGAACTTGTCAATCCTAAACAATACGTCGGTATTTTTGAATTGACGATTATTTCCGCTATGTCGCCGAAACATTCCGGCAAATACTGTCTTTTGAATATCAGATTGCCCCAAGCGCATAATATAGCGGAAGCGTTGTTTATTGCCGACTGTATTTCAGTCAGGTTTTGTTTGTGAATTTCTTTATCAAGCGTATATGGGAGTTCGTCCGGGTATGTTGCTCTTACAGGGTAAATATTCAGCATTTTAAAGCTGTCAAAACCGTATTTTTTCAAGTATGTATTTACCCTTGAAATTGTCTTGTCTGACTTTTCCGCCGTTGCCGTGCTTGGATTTATTCCGAATACAATCAAGGTGTTGCCGCCTTTTGTGCCGAGAATGTAGCGTATGTTTTCGCCGCTTTTTATGTAAATGTCGTACATACGTTGACTCCTTAGATAGTTTATGCCGATCATATGCTTGTTTTTACACTAAAGAGCTTAAATATATAAGTGCAACCATGCCCCATATTACACCCAATACTCCCAGAATAATTCCGCATATTGCAAAACCTTTACCTTTTTCGCCGCTGTTGTTAATTTGGACAATGCCGACAATGGAAAAAATAAGTGCAACAATTCCGACTATGCCCCAAAAGTTAATTAACAGAGAAACACAGCCCAAAATAAAACCTACAACAGCCATAATGTTTGATTTCTGTTTGGACTCTGCTTGCTGTGCCGTGCTTTGCTGAGGATGATCGAGTTTGCAGCCGCAATAATTGCAAAATGCTGCGTCGGAAGTGGCTTCCATTCCACATTTTTTACAAACCATAAAAATGCCTCCTGTTTGGTATTTAATTGTGTTTTAAATTTTTGTTGAATTATTCGATTTCTATTTTGCTGACTGAAATCAGCGGAAGTGTTATTGTGAGTCCCAGCGGAGATTCATAAGAATGTAATCCTCTTGATAAACCGTATATTGTAACCATATCATCTTCCAATACGCGGGAAGGTGTTATGGACGGATCGTAATATACGAGAATTATATCATCGTAATAACTGCCGTAACTTGTAGGCTTTGTTGCAATGCGCAGGTCGGTTTCACCGTCTCCTTCAAGAACCTGTATTACTCTTCCATAGAATTTTACCTTTTTCCACTTATAATCATCTGGCGTGCGCGCTAATTGATCATATGTTATGCCTGTTTCGTAGCTGAGTCTTTCTTCTTCCGCTTCTTTCTCTGCCGCAATTCGCTCCTCTTCAGCTTTTTTCTCGGCAGCTATTTTTTCCTCTTCTTCGGCTTTTTGACGTGCAGCGATATCCTCTTCATTCTCTGTAACCGTAACATCGCAAAACGCTGATTTCCCGTTTGCAGAAACAACCTTTACTCTTGCTGTACCTACGCTTGCTGCGGAAAACTCTTTTTGAAGTGTGTTTTCGTTCGTTACGGCAGACACATTGCTTGAATCGATATTCCACGTTACGGATTTATTCTCCGCGTCGTCTGGTAATATTGTTGCATTGAGAACGAATGTTTCACCGTGTGTTACTTCAAGCGTCTCTTTGTCCAGAGACACAAGCGTAACTTGTTTTGTACAACCTGCTAAAATAAATGCCGAAATGGCTGCCGTTATTGCTGCCATAATAAGTGTTTTTTTCAATTTCATTGTAATTCCTCCATTTTCGTAACTTTTTTTGTCTGTATAATATCTCTCGCTGCATTCTCCTTTCACAAGATATATAATTTTTTGTTCCAAAACACATAATAAGCCATGTAAGAATAGCAATACTGTAAGCCTTGTTTGAAATTTTGTCCTTAAACATAATATTTAAGGGCGAACAGCGTGCAGAACCTTGATATAAAGGTTTGTGCGGCAGTTTTGACTGAAAATTCTGACGGCAAATAATTATTAATAAAAAATATTGCCGAGTTTATTCATTTCGTTGCGTTTATGCTCTTTTAATGAGTGTGCATATAAATCAAGCGTTATGCCGACAGAAGAATGACCGAGAATTTCCGAAAGCGTTTTATAGTCCATTCCGACTTCCAGCGCTCTGGTCGAGAATGTGTGCCGAAGTGCATGATACTTAATATCCGGCAGATCGGCTTTTTGCAAAAGCTTTTTAAAATAACGTCTGTATGTGCGTATGTCGACAGGCTTATTATTCTTTGATAAAACGTATTCACAGGCTTGCGGAAGTTCCCTGAGCTTGCTCATAAGCAAATCCGGCATGGGAATTTCTCGTTTTGAACTTTTGCTTTTCGGTGAAATAATTTCAATGCCGTTTTCTGTCCGCGCCTGTGTGCCGTTGACAGTCATGGTTGAAGTTTCAAAGTTTATATCCGACCATTTTAATGCACAGACCTCACCGATGCGAAGCCCTGCATAAAGGCAGATCCATATACCTGTATCAAACGGCGACGTCAGCACGCTTTCAAGACTTTTCTGCTCATTGACGGTTAAGACCTGAACAATGGATTTTTCTCTTTTCGGCACTTTTACCTTGTCCCATATATTTAAAATCAAGCCGTTATCCTCTGCACAGGAAAGTGCGGATTTTAATATGCTGAATATGCTTTTAACAGTTGATGCCGACAGAGCTAAGCCGTTTATAAAGCTCTGGAGAATATCGCCGTTAAGTTTTTTTAACTGTATTTTTCCTAATTTCGGATTTATATAATTATCTATATGACTTGTATATATCTTTTTTGTTGTGGGTTTTAATGTGCCCTGTGATTTCAGCCAGTTTTTTAGCCAGTCTGAAAGTAAAGTGCTGTTGCAGCACCGTGACGGCTTCTCGGTTTTGCATTTTGCAATCAGTTCTTTGATTTCCAGATAGCTTCTTGAATATACGTAACCGTAAACAGCTTTTCCGGATATGTCGTAGTGTTTTATATAGCGGCCCTCATAGCGCCCGTCTTTTCGTTTGTAAATGTTTTCACCTCTGCGTGCCATAAAATCATCTCCTGTTTTGACTATGTTTGTGACGGAAAATCAAGCAGAAACATTGTGCATTTTGCAGAAAATGTTGTAAAACACTTGATTTTTGGATATTTTTGTGATATATTAATTATATCATCAAGTGTTGCCGAAAACAAAACAGCCGCTGAATTAAGTGATATTGCCGATTTTGGAACGCCCTTAAATATTATGTTTAAGGACGGAAAATTCCGAAGTCGTTTTTTATTGCCTGCCAAATTCCTTGACAATCCCCAAAAACTCGTGTATAATATACAAGGCGACCGGGGCAAACGATCGCGCCGACTTACCGCAAGGTTTTTCGGTGAGGAAAGTCCGGGCTTCAAAGAGCAGGATAACGGATAACGTCCGCCGGAGGTGACTCCCGGGAAAGTGCAACAGAGATATACCGCCGCAAGAAATTGCGGTAAGGGTGGAAAGGCGAGGTAAGAGCTCACCGGCGCAGCGGAGACGCTGTTGCCCTGTAAACCCTATCCGAAGCAACGCCTTGACGCATTTTCTGCGTTATGCGCAGAACCGTCTGCTCGGCGGAATATGCAAAGGCGGCACAGAGCTTTGCGGCAACGCAAAGACAAGATAGATGATCGTTCGCGACAGAACCCGGCTTACAGTCCCGGTCGTTGTTTTAAAGAAATTTCACGGATTTTTGATTTTGATACTTGTGCGCCGTCTGATATTGAAACTCAGTGCGGCGTTTTGTTGATTTATCATGCGGCGGAGGTAGTGATTTTGCGTATAATGGGAATAGATTTCGGCGACGCAAGGGTAGGTCTTGCAATAAGCGATCCTACGCAGACGCTTGCCGGAGGAATAGGCTTTGTAAGCGTTGCCGGAGTTAATTCGGCAGTCAAGGCAGTATGCGAAAAGATAACCGAAACGGGAGCGGAAACTGCGGTGTGCGGACTTCCGCTGAACATGAACGGAACAGAGGGCGAGAGGGCGCAGAAGGTGCGCGCGTTTGCAAAGCTTCTCGAAGAAAAGTCGGGAATACCCGTAATAATGGTCGATGAGAGAAGAACAACGATCATGGCGCACGGATTTATGAACGAAACCGGCACTCACGGCAAAAAACGCAAGCTTTCCGTAGATACGCTGTCGGCGCAGATAATACTTCAGACCTATCTCGATATGCAAAAAGATAAGTGTGACTGACGGACGGGAGAAAGAATAATGGAATTTTGCACATCGGCGGAAATTCTGGATTTTTGCCGCAAAAATAATATAGAGTGCTCCGAGGAAAAAGCAAAGCTGTTTGACAGAATGTCGGATATGCTTGAAGAGTTTAACTCGCATACCAACGTGACGGCGCTCAAAACCAAACAAGATATATGCTTTAAGCATTTTATCGACTCGCTCGGAGTTTTAAAGTACGATATAATAAAAAAGGGCGCAAAGGCCGTTGATATAGGCTGCGGCGCGGGATTTCCGGGACTT
The DNA here is from genome assembly GCA_934446675.1 of uncultured Eubacteriales bacterium. Classification (GTDB taxonomy): domain Bacteria; phylum Bacillota; class Clostridia; order Oscillospirales; family CAG-382; genus UMGS1387. The sequence goes on along the minus strand of CAKSEL010000009.1, from coordinate 57,981 downwards.
CCGGTAAAAATACTCAGAGACGATATAACAATGTCGTTTGTGGACAGCACTGCAAAGAAACTTAAATTTACAAAGCTTGTGTCGGACGAATTCGGACTTGACGCACGACTCTATCCCGAACGTGCCGAAGAACTTTGCGCTAAAGACGGACAGCGTGAGGCATATGACTGTGCTGTATCGAGAGCCGTAGCGTCGCTGCCGGTGCTTGCGCTTCCTTTCGTAAAGCCGGGAGGAGTTTTCGTCGCATATAAGAGCAAAAAGGAAAGCGATATGAATAATCCCGAAAGCGAGCTTTATAAGGCGCAGAACGCGATAAAAATTCTCGGCGGAAACATAAAGGAGATACTTGACGCCGGATTTTCCATGAACGACAGCGACGAACAGGCTCATGTGCTTGTCGTTATCGGGAAAAAACGCAAAACTCCGCCGCAGTACCCGCGACGTTATGCAGCAATACTGAAAAAAACTCTATGAAACGAAAAAATATTTAATATGCGACACGCTTTTACCTCTTTTGCGCACGAAATGTGCTATTCTGTGTATGTTTAAGGAGGTTGAAAAGCGTGTCTTTTGATATAAGAGATAAGAGAACCGAAAAATTAAAGCCCATTGCCGGAATAGGCTTGGGCGAAGAAAAGAAAGAGTTTGAAATTGCCGACGTGTGCCAAAAAAAGACGGCTGTAAAAAATAATCCGTGTGCGGAGAAACTGCCGCCTGCGGTGAACGGCGTGCTTGAACGGCTGCTGAAGGGCGATACTGATATGTTTGAGTCGGCGGAGACGCTGCGGATACTGATGCTTAACGAAAACTATACATTGCAGCAGACGTCCGAGCTTGTCGGCATACCTTTAAAGCAGCTTTGCGATAAACTCAGCCTGCTTGACTTTACGCCGCGTGAGAGAAGGTATGTAAAAACGCTCGGATTTTCTGAGTGTACAGCGGTTGCGTTTGCGTCGCTTGAACCTAAAACACGGCTTTGTGCATTCAGGCATTGCAGGGAAAATAAATATGATTCGCGGCTTGCCCTGCACTATGCAAAGGAGCTTTTGAAGCCGGAGAAACGCGAAAAATCCGAAACGGAGAGTAAGAACGCACCCGACTCTAAAATGAGCATAAAAGGAATAGTGCGTGACGCGGGACTTCTGCTAAACAGCCTTGACAGGGCTTTGGGAGAGGCAAAAAAATTCGGCATGAACGTCACAAAGACGCAGATTCCTACGCCCGACGGAGTAAAAGTCGTAATAGACGTTGCGGATCCGCGCAAAAAATAAACGGCAAAGCCGCACATTGCAGCCCTGCCGGATATGTATTGTTTTGTTTTTAGAATTGTCAGCCTATTTTTGCAATCATGCTTTTGCCTATCTCACAAGCAAATTCAAGAGCTTTGCCGAGAGTGTCTTTGGGCAGCTTTGAGAGAAATCCGAAAATTTCAAATGTAAGCTCGCCCGTATAACCGAGATTTTTGAGAGCAGAGCATATTTTGTCCCAGTCGAAATCCGCAGTGTACGGGAGCATATGGCGGTCGGAACGGTAATCGTTGTCGTGAATGTGCAGCGATTTAAGCAGCGTTTTGTCCATTCCGGCTATTGTGTCCTCAGGCTTGTATCCGAGAAGCGCCGAATGACCTATATCAAGGCAGATGTTGAAATAATCCGAGCCGAGGCTCTTTACAAATTCTATATGCTCTTTCGGGTCTGAGAGAACCGGCTGCGGTACGGTTCCGGTGAAGTAGAAAAGATTTTCGACGGATACGCATATTCCGAATTTTTCGCAGTAAGGCAAAAGACTCTTGTAAAACTTCGTGTTGTACTCAAAGAAGTCCGCGTTTTCGGGAAGAGCGCCGCCTTTTACAGCATGAACGACGCTTGTTTTCGCACCGAGAATTGCGGAAACTTCAAGAGAACGCACAAGGCGCAGAAAGTTTACGTTTGATTCTTCAAAAGTGTCTTTTCCAGTAAAGTCGAACGGCGCGTGAGTCTGGTTGCAGCAGATACCGAGACTGTCGGCGTATTCGCGAAGTTCCTTTGCCTTTTCGGTGTAGTTGTCAACGAGCATATCGCACTCCGGATTTTTCACCCGGCACATAGAGTAGTCAAAGCAGTCAAATCACGCGTCCTTTATCATCTTGACGGAGGTTCTGTCGTCAAATCTTTCGCGCAGTACATAGGTTTCGGTTGATAGTTTCATTTTTTCTATGCAGATTGTTTTTGTTATTCGGTTTCAATGTCTGTAATCTCGCAGATATACATTTCATGGAAATCTTTGTTCGGATAGCAGGTGTCAATAATCGACTTGTCGGTAAAGCAGCCGGGAAGAATAGGACCGGCGTACAGCTTTTTTCCGGTCACGGTTATTGATGCCTGCCTGAATTTTACGGCGTTGTTTTCCGTTATTACGTCAAGCCCGGCTTCCGTCAGCTTGTCGCCGTCGCGTCCGCTCTTTTTTCCGCAGAGGTTCAGCGCACTGCGGTACTTTTCGTCAAAGAACGAGAGTGTTACGGTGTCCGACGCGTCGATAAACTCCTTTGTGTATCTCTGCGGTCTTATAAAGCAGAAAAATACGTTTTTGTTCCAGAGTACGCCCATGCCGCCCCAGCTTGCCGTGAGAGCATTGTAGGGCAGAGGAGTATGGTTTTTGTCATAGGACGCGACAAGCGCCCATTTTTTGCCTATGAGCTTAAATACGTTTTCGCCGAATTCTTCGGGCTTGATGTGTTTCATTTGTCAGCACTCCTTGTTTTGGATTAGGGTTCTTTAATTATATGATTTTTAAACGGACTGTATGACGCAAGTTGTTCGGAAAAAGCTTCTATAAGCAGACCTTCGCGGACGGGCGTGCCGCAGCTGAAGGTGTATTCCGATACCGAGCTTACAAAGTTGCCGGCAAGCTCAAGCGACTCCAACAGCGGATTTCCGTAAAGCAGATGGGACATCAGTATCGACGAGAACACGTCGCCCGTGCCGGGATAATTTGCGTCGATGTACTCGGCGCTCACCTTGCCGAAAGATGTATATGTGTCGCGGAAAACCGTGTATATGCGTCCGGAATCTTTGCCCGTACCGCGGATACCCGTAATTACAATGCTGCCGCCGGTAAGCTTTGACAGTCTGTCTAAAAGTTCTGTCAGTTCGCCGTCGTCAAAGTGATTTTTGTAAGGCGTGTCGGTTAGAATACAGGCTTCCGTGAGATTGGGCGTTATTACATCGGCGTCTTTAAGAAGTTCACGTGTAAGCAGACACATACCTGCCGTGTACGTCTTGTATTTTTCTCCGTCGTCGCCCATAACGGGGTCTGCGAGAAAGAGAGATAACGGATTGTCGGACTTTGTTTTATCGGCAATGGTCTTTACCGTGTCTATCTGCTCTTCGCTCCCGAGAAACCCGGTATAAATGCCGTCAAAGGCAATGCCGAGTTCTTCCCAGTGACTTTGAATCTTTGTCATCTGATCCGTAAGGTCAAGAAACGTAAAGCCGTCAAAGCCGCCGGTGTGAGTTGACAGAAGCGCCGTAGGCAGCGGAACGGTCTGTACGCCGAGAGCCGACATGACGGGTATGATAACGGTGTGCGCACATCTTCCGAAACACGAAACGTCGTGAACCGTCATAACTTTTTTGGGTACGGGTGTGAATTTCATAAAATTCCTCTTTAATAAAAAATCAGAGTGCAGAATCCGGAAAAATGTCCGGTCTTTCCGACACTCTGAAAATAATCAAATATTACTTGTCTTTGTTCTGATCGTTATTGCTGCCGCCATTTTCGGTGCTTTCGCCGTTCTTTTCCTTCTTGGTAAAACGATATACGGCTCCGTCGGCGTCTTTTTTTGTTTCGGGCGCGGAATTTATTGCGCTGCCGCCGGTGTTTTCAGTGTCCGCAGAACCGTTTTCTTCCGAAGAAGAACCGTCCGTCTTTGAACTGCCGGCATTTTTGTTTTCGGCATTGCTCTTTTCGGATTTTTTCTTTTCGATTTCTTCAAGAGCCTCAACCGTCGGCTCGTCTGTTGACATAACGAGCGCAAACTGTTCGCCGTCCATGGTTTCGTGCTCAATGAGGTAGTTTGCGGTAAAGTCGAGCTTGTTTCTGTTTGCTCCGAGAATTTCCTCAGCCTTTTTGTATGCTGTTCCGATTATACGTCTAATTTCGCCGTCGATGTCCGACGCAATTCTTTCGGAGTAGTCGCGCGTTGAGCCGAATTCCTTTCCTAAGAATACTTCGTCGTGTCCCGTACCGTAAACAACGGGGCCGAGATTTTCGCTCATGCCGTATTTTGTAACCATGCTGCGTGCCATTTTTGTCGCGCGTTCAATGTCGTTTGATGCGCCTGTCGTTATATCGCCGATTACAAGCTGTTCTGCAACGCGTCCGCCGAGCAGCGAGATGATCTCTTCTTCCATCTCAAGCTTTGACATATACATTTTGTCCTCCTGCGGCAGCGAAAGCGTGTAACCGCCTGCACGTCCCGAAGGAATTATAGAGATCTGATGTACGTCGTCCTGAGTTTTGAGAAGCTGGGTTATGACTGCATGACCTGCCTCGTGGAACGCGGTAATTTTCTTTTCGCGTTCGGATATTACGCGCGAGGTCTTTTTCGGACCTACGATTACCTTTATGGTAGCGTCCTCAAGCTCGGACATACCTATAAGATTCTTGCCGCGGCGCGCCGCAAGGAGAGCAGCCTCGTTGAGAAGATTTGCAAGATCCGCACCGGTAAATCCGGCAGTCGATTTCGCAAGGGTTTTGAGATTTACGTCCTTTTCAAAGGGCTTGTTCTTTGCGTGAACCTTCAAAATTTCTTCTCTGCCCTTTAAGTCGGGATAGTTTACGGTGATTTGTCTGTCAAAACGTCCGGGACGCAGCAGCGCCGGATCGAGAATGTCGGGACGGTTGGTCGCAGCCATTACTATAATTCCGTCGGTGTTTCCGAAACCGTCCATTTCGACAAGCAACTGGTTCAGAGTCTGCTCGCGTTCGTCGTGTCCGCCTCCGAGACCCGCACCTCTGTGACGACCGACAGCGTCTATTTCGTCGATGAATATAATTGCATTTGTGCTTTTCTTTGCCGTGTCGAAAAGATCTCTTACACGCGACGCACCTACGCCGACGTACATTTCAACGAAATCCGAGCCCGAAATCGAGAAGAACGGGACGTTAGCTTCTCCGGCGACCGCCTTTGCAAGCAGGGTTTTACCGGTACCGGGAGGGCCTACAAGAAGTACGCCTTTAGGAACTTTTGCGCCGAGCTTTGCATATTTCTGCGGATTTTTGAGGAACTCGACAACTTCTTCAAGCTCCTGTTTTTCTTCGTCCGCGCCCGCAACGTCCGCGAATGTAACGCGGTTTTTCTCATTTGTGCCGAGCTTTGCGTGAGCCTTGCCGAACGAGCCTATCTTACCGCCTTTGCCGCCGGCAGCCTGGTTCATGACGTACATCCACAGTACTATGAACAGCACTATGATGACGACGTAAGGAAGCAGACTTACCCACCACGGTATTTGCGTGGGTTCTTCGTAAGTGTATTCGGTTATGATGCCTTTCTGCTGCTGTTTGAGAATTAAGTCTTTGAGATCTCTTTCAAACAGATCGAGGCTTCTCAGGGTGAATTCCAGTGTTTTTCCGTCTTTTGTCTGGAGTATGAGGTCGTTGTTCTGCTTTACAACAAAACTGTCTACCTGCTCTTTTTCAAACAGATCAACTATGTCGCTGTACATAAGTTTATCCGATGCCGGTTCGGAGAAAAGAGCCGACGCCGCTATAAGTATTGCAGCAATAAGCACGAGATAGAATACGATTATTTTTGCGTTGTTTTTCATTGAGATTACATCACTCCTTGGAAATCTGAACCGTCATGCTTAAAATAAACGGTAATAGTCGCGGATAAAGGCTTTGTTTTGTCCGAAAATGCGTCGTTTACGCAGACGCCCGGTACGCAGATAAGCTCGTTCTCATAATAAATAAAAGGAATAAGAGAACGCAGTCTTTCCGGCACTTTCTTTTCGGCAAACAGCCGTTTTACGCTTTTGTGCATGGAATTTGCGGCGATTTTTTCTCCGCCCGTTCGGTTTTTCGCACAAAGCTTACTGATTATTGTATCAGAATAGATATACTCAGTTTTGTATTTTTTGTAAACATTTTCATTATATATAACAGCGTCTTTTACAGGCTCGTTTTTGTCTTTTGAAACAAATACTGCGGCATATCTGCCGGGAATTACGTTAAGACCTTGGCAAAGCTGAATTTCAAATGCCGTGTTTCCGCATTTTTGTGTGCTTTCGCGTACAAATTCAAGTTTTCCGCCGTAAATTACCGCGCTTATTCTGCCCGGCAGACAGACGGTCATGCTTTTGCCGCAAAAATTGTTTTGCGCATAGCTTTCGAGAGCCGAGTTTATGGCGTCAATGTGCTTTTTTTCGAGAATAAATTCTTTTTTGCACACGCGCGAATACATTTCGGAAATAATCCTGCCTCGTATGCATAAGTCAAGAGCGTAAAGCGCGTCCGCTTTGTCTGTAAAAGCCGATTTTGCTTTGGCTTCTATAAATGTTTCATCGTCTCTCAGAGCCGCGGCACAGGAATTCAGCGAATTTACAAGCGACGGATTCAAGCTTTCGAGCATCGGTATTATTTCGTGCCTTACGCGGTTTCGCGTGCAGTCGTCGCAAAGGTTTGTCGAGTCGGTGACGAAGTCTTGTCCGAGAGCGCCGAGATATTCTTCTATCTCGCGTCTTTCGCAGTATATTAGCGGACGTATGACCTCGTAACTGCTCCCGTCAGACAGCTTTCTTTTTGGCGGAACTCCGCATAAACCCTTTATTCCGCTGCCGCGTACTAAATTTATTATCATGGTTTCGGCGTTGTCTGACGCGGTGTGCGCCGTAGCGACAGAGTCAAAGCCGTGTTCGCGGCATATTTTTTCAAAAAGGCGGTATCTTTCGTCTCTCGCACACAGCTCAAGCGATTTTCCCGAACTTTCGCAAAGAGAGGGAATATTTACCCTTTCGCTGAAAAATTCAATGCCGAGCTTTTCGCAGAGCTTTCGTGAAAATTCTTCGTCGCGGTCGGCTTCGCTGCCGCGTATCATGTGGTTTACGTGAAGCGCACCGACTGTATATCCGTACTTTTGCGAAAGCGCCGCAAGGCTTAGAGTAAGGCAGACGGAATCCGCGCCGCCGGAAAGTCCGGTCAGAATTTTTGATTTTCCGCAAAACAGAGCGTATTTTTCGTTCGCACTTTCTATTTTGGCCAAAAGCCGGCTTGTTATGTCGTTTTTATGCATGATTGGTGTCAAGAGTTGTAAATTTTGTATATTCGCCGAACCAGCCGAGTTCCACTGTCGCGGTTTCGCCGTGACGGTTCTTTGCAATTATACATTTTGCAATATTTTTCTTTTCGGGATCTTTTTCGTAGTAGTCCTCTCTGAAAAGGAACATGACCGAGTCGGCGTCCTGCTCGATAGCACCCGAATCACGAAGGTCGGACAGCATGGGCGTTTTGTCGGTTCGGCTTTCGGGACCTCTTGAAAGCTGCGCACAGGTGACGATGGGTACTTGCAGATCCTTTGCCATAAGCTTTAAGGCGCGCGAGATGTCGGCAACCTCCTGTACGCGGTTGTCGTTTCTGCGGTCGGACTGCATGAGCTGCAGATAGTCTATTACGACAAGTCCGAGATTTTTAACGCGTCTTAGCTTTGCTTTCATACCCGTTACGGTAATGCCTGCCGTGTCGTCTATGAGTATGTCTGTTTCGGCAAGAACGCCGGCGGCGCGTGCGAGTTTGTCCCAGTCCTTTTCGTCAAGAGTGCCCTTTCGCATTTTTGAGCTTTCTATCCATGCCTCGGACGAAAGCAGTCTTGATACAAGCTGTTCGCACGACATTTCAAGCGAGAATATCGCAACCGTCTTTTTTGTTTTGAGCGCAACCTGAGAGGCAATGTTCAGCACAAAGCTGGTTTTGCCCATACCGGGACGTGCGCCGACAAGTACAAGGTCGCTTTTTCCCATACCTATAAGGTATTTGTCGAGAGCCGAAAAATACGTCGGCGTTCCGAGCGCGTCGGTGCCGTTTTTGATAAGATCGTCAAGGTGCTTGTAGTTTGCGACTATTACGTCCTTGATGTGTGAAAAGCCCTTGGTTTCATTCTTTTCGGCGATGTCGAATATAAGCTGTTCGGCACGGTCGAGAATATCTGCTGAATTTCCTTCTCCGGCATAAGCCATACCGCGTATTTCTTCGGAAACTGAGATAAGACGGCGCAACATTGCCTTTTCGCGTATAATTCTGAGATAGTCGTGAAGATTTGCAACCGACGGAACCGACTGCGCAAGCGCGGTGATGTAGCTTTTTCCGCCCGACGCGTCGTATACGCCGTTTTTGACAAGCTCATCGGTAAGCGTTACCGGATCTATTGTGCTGTTTGCAAGAAACATATCGCGCATAGCTTCGTATATGTGCCGGTGCTGTTCAAGATAAAAGTCCTCCGCGCGTACCTCATTCGCAGCCTCCCTTATCTTGTCGGGATCGAGTATTATCGTACCCAAAACCGACTGTTCGGCTTCGAGAGAGTATGGCATTTTGTTTATGCTCTCGTCGGACAGATACATCTGAGCCATGCGTCAATACTTCCTTTCGTTAAATCCTTAAAAATCCGTCAGTCTTTCTGCGCCACAAGAACGCTTAACTTTCCGGTAATTTCCGGATAGAGCTTTACGTCAACCGAATATGTACCGAATGCCTTTATCGGGTCTGCAAGAACTATTTTTCTCTTGTCAAGCGCAATGCCGTGCTGAGTTTCGAGAGTTTCGGCAATTTCCTTTGACGTTACCGAACCGAAGAACTTTCCGTCCGCGCCTGCCGTCGCATAGAGCTTTACGATTATACCCTCAAATTTCGATTTTGTTTCGAGAGCCGCCTGTCTTTCCATTTCCTCATGGTGTTTCTTTGCGGCTTCCTTGTTCTTTACTTCGTTCATTATTTTTGCGTCGGCAGGAACCGCGAGCTTTTTCGGGAACAGAAAATTTCTTGCATATCCGTCGGATACGTTGACTATCTGATCTTTTTTGCCCTGTCCTTTGACGTCTGCGAGAAGCATTACTTTCATTTTTTATTACCTCCGTTTTACGGTATTTTACATCTATTATATTATGATAACACGTATTTGTTACGATACTGTTACAAACACCGCGATTAAGTCAATTTTTTAAAGCGTAAAAAAGAACAAGGACGGTACATTAATCGTCCTTGCAGATTGAATTTGTTTGTTATTTTCCGTCGGGTTCAAGCCCGAATTTTCCAATTTCGGCGCCGTCAGCAAAGCAAACGGTGTCGGTGGCTTTGCCCGAAAAATCAATTTTGTAGCAAAGAGACGGATTTTCGCCTTTTGATACGGTGAGATAAATTCCGTCGCGGTTTCTGTACGCTTTGCCGCGGTAATAGATTGTAAAGCTGTCTCTCGGCGCAATTTCCGCACAGCCGAAGTTTTCAAACGCGAAGTCCAACATCGCCGTATGGTCTCTCCAGTCGTCTCCGTCGCCGAGAGTTACCGCGACATACCTTCTTCCGCCGCGTTCGGCAGCCGAAACAAGACAGCGCCCTGCCGTTTTCGTAAATCCCGTTTTTACGCCTATACATCCCTCATAGCTGCGAAGAAGCCTGTTGTGGTTTGAAAAAAATCTCGACGCGCTTTTGCCTTCAACTTTGCACGCGTATGTCGGCGTAGACGTAATTGTGCGGAAATCCTCGTTTTCAAGCGCCTTTGCGGCAATCAAGGCAAGCTCGTAGGCTGTGGTGTAGTGGTTTTCGTCCGGCAGACCGTGCGGATTTGTAAAATGCGTGTCTATAAGACCAAGCTCGTGCGCTTTGCCGTTCATAAGCTCTGCAAATTTCTCCTCCGAGCCGCAGCACGCATATGCAAGGGCGCTCGCCGCGTCGTTTCCCGATTCCAGCATAAGACCGTACAGCAGATTTTTAACCGTTATCTTTTCTTGCGGATACAGATATATAGACGAGCCTTCAACTCCGCAAGCCTCTTTCGGCACGGTTATTTCTTTGTCAGAATCCAGCGTTTCAAGAACCGTAAGCGCCGTCATTATCTTTGTCGTGCTTGCCATGGGAAGACGTTTGTCGCTGTTGTATGAGTACAGCACGGCGCCGCTTTTTGCGTCGATAAGACAGGCAGCGTGCGCGCTTGTACCGGAAAATTGCGGCAGAGAGTCCGTATCCGTGTATATCGGCTGAGTAAGGCTTACCGGAAAGGCAGAACTTTCGGAAAGCAGCTTATCCGTGTGAATTCTGCCGAAAAAGTATGCGAAAATTGCGCAAACTGCGAAAAGCGTAAAGCATATGTGTTTTTTCATGTGTTTTCCCCGTCACTTTTAGTTTTGTGTTGCAAAAGCTTTTTCTTTATGATAAAATATCTATGCTTTTTTATATATTTTTATGATAGGACAGTCTTTATATTATGGAGTATCAGTTCAATATAAGAAGAATATTAAGTTTTGTACGCCGCGCCTGCGACGATTACGGCATGATAGAGGACGGCGACAGGATAGCCGTCGGGCTTTCGGGAGGAAAGGACAGCATTGCATTGCTCTGCGCGCTTGCGGCGCTGCGGAGATTTTACCCGAAGAATTTTGAGCTTGCCGCCGTAACGATGGACGCCGGATTTTATAAGGCGGGATTCTGCACAAAAGAGCAGAGCGATAAGTCGCTTGACGCTCTCGGACAGCTTTGCGCACAGCTTGAGGTGCCGTTTCATGTTTTTGAAACCGACATTGCAAAGATAGTTTTCGACGTCAGAAAAGAAGAAAACCCCTGCTCGTTATGTTCGCGTATGAGACGCGGCGCACTGCACGGATATGCAAAACAGCTCGGCTGCGGCAAAATAGCGCTCGGACATCATTTTGACGACGCTGTTGAAACTTTTATCATGAATCTTTTTAATGAGGGCAGAATAGGCTGTTTTTCTCCGGTTACATATCTCGATAAAAGTGAGATAACGCTTTTGAGACCGCTTATATACGCACCCGAAAAGGATATAAGATACTTTATAAACCATTCCGATCTTCCCGTGATGAAAAGTCCGTGCCCTGAGGATAAGAATTCCGAACGCCAGAGAGTAAAGGACTTGCTGCATGGGCTTGAAAAGCAGAATAAAGGCTTGAAACACAGAATTTTCGGCGCAATGCAGCGCTCGGAGATTGACGGATTTGTAAATCCCGAAAAAACTCACGGTACGGATAATCAAAACTGAAAAAACTGCCGCAAAAGCGCATATTTTGAAAATGTTTTGCATATACTTATTAATACATCAATTTTACAGTATTATTTAAGGAGTAGTGCCATATGCAAAACTATAAGAAAGGCTTTTCGGAAACATTGCAGCGTTACTGCCACGTTATAAACTCAAATACGACCGTAACGCGCACAGTCGGAGACGGCAAAGTGAGTTACCGCTGCGAAGGCTGCGACAAGTATAAGGACGGGTGCAGCTCTGACGGCTGTTTTGATCCGTCATGCCGCGGAATACTGAGTGAACAGCATTTTGAAAATTAGTTTTTTTCTCTTTTTTGGTGAAAAATGTTGACATATCGCCGCCGTATGTTATAATACACACAACAAAGCCTTGCGCTGCAAGTCTTTACGGCGTTCGCCGTCCCCGTGCAGGGCACGGATGTGTTATTGACGGCTTTGCAAAATGCCATTGCAAGCAAGCATTTTGCTTCATGGTAAAATACACAAACAACAAAGCCTTGCGCTGCAAGTCTTTACGGCGTTCGCCGTCCCGTGCGGGGCACGGTTGTGTTATTGACGGCTTTGCAAAATGCCATTGCAAGCAAGCATTTTGCCTCATGGTAAAATACACACAACAAAGCTTTGCGCTGCAAGTCTTTACGGCATTCGCCGTCCCGTGCAGGCACGGTTGTGTTATTGACAGCGTTGCAAAATGTCATTGCGAGCAAACATTTTGCTTCATGGTATAATGCGTATGGCGGTCATTTTATTCGCCGAAAAAACAAAAAACAGGAGAATGACAATATGGCAGAATATAAGGTAAAAAACAAGGTAGATCCGGCGCAGTTTTCGGATTTCAGACTTTTGGGTTCGGTAGGAGCGCAGATCGACGCGTATATAAACACAAGGGTTGTTTCGGATTTCGGAAAGAACGAAGTCTTTGCCGAGGCGGAACATCAGTTTGAACTTCAGGACGATGACGCAACCGCTGTCGGCTGGTGGAGAGGAGAATTCTGGGGCAAACTTGCAATAAGTGCGGCGCGTGTGTACAGGTATACCAAAAACAAAGAGCTCGGAGAATTTATAGCCGAAAGCGCAAGACGCATTATGTCGCGTCAGAGAGAGGACGGCTATCTCGGTACATATAAGAACGCAGACAACGTTCTTGCGGCAGATCCCGAAAAGACAAAACCTATCATGGGCTGGGAGTGCAACTGGAACTGGAACGTCTGGTGCAGAAAGTATACGCTTTGGGGACTCGTTGAAATATACATGGCGACGGGCGAGAAGGATATACTCGAAGGCGCGGTAAAGCTTGCGGATCATCTTATAAAGCAGCTTTCGGAACTCGGACTTCACCTTTGCGACGTCGGCACATTCAACGGACTTCCGGCAGGCTCGATAATAAAGCCCATGCTTTTGCTGTACGGCATAACCGACGATAAAAAGTATCTTGATTTCTGCGTTGCAGAGGCTGAATACTGGGACAGGGACGACGGAAAGATCCCGAATATAATTTCAAATGCGCTTGAATATAAACCCGTGCATGAGTGGTATATGAATCCGCAGAACTGGGCTAAGGCATACGAATTCATGTCCTGCCTTGACGGACTCTGCGAGCTGTACAGATATACAGGCGACAGCAGATATTTTACCGCCGTAAAGAACAGCCATGAGCTGCTCAGAAAGTATGATTACAATGTGCTTTTCTCGGTCGGTTTCAACGATCAGTTTACGGGCGCAGCGCGCTTTGAAAACAGCCTCAGCGAGCCTTGCGACGTAATACACTGGATAAGACTCTGCTATGAGCTTTATACGCTTACCGGAGAGTCAAAATATATGGACGATATAGAACGCGCTTTCCTGAATCCTCTGCTTGCCGCAGCCTTTGAGGACTGCAAGAGAAGTGCGCGCGCCGTAAGAACAAGCGGCAGACATATGTATAATCCCCAGTGCGGACTAAAATACAACCACTGCTGCACAAACAATATGCCGCGCGGTCTGCTTAACAGTGCGCAGAGCTATGTCATGTTCTCCGGCGACAGCATATATGTGAATATGTACACAGAGTATACAGGTATACTTAATGCGCCGTTCGGTAAAGTTAAAGCGGATATTTCCGGAACATATCTCAAAAACGGAGACGTAAGAATAAAGCTTGACTGCGAAAACAAGACAAGAGTGATGCTTAGAATACCGCCGTGGAGCAGAAAAACCACAGTTAAATACGCCGGCAGGGAAGTGTTCCCGTCCTCAGGCAGCTACTGCGGCATAAAGCTTAATCCCGGCGAGAACATAATAAACATAAAGTTTGATTTCGTGCCCGAAATACATGATTTTGACGGCGATGTAATAAACTTTGACGACCGCGACTTCCGCGTTGTAAGATACGGCGAGTCAAAAATTTTAGACAGAGAGCATATGGTATGGAACAGACGCAGCACGCTTCATTACGGACCGCTGCTCATGACGCGCTCCAAAAAGTGCGGAAACACGGCAGCCGAGATGTTCGGCAGCGAAAAGACCGTTTGCGCAAAGAATTACAGAGTAACCTTTACCGAGGAAAATATGCTTTACAACACGCGCGTGAAGTTTATAGCGCACTTTGAAAACGATACCGATTCGTTTGACACATATGTCTGCGATTATGCGACCGGTACAAACAGAGTGTCCGAGGACGACATGGAGCTGTTTTCGGTCTGGTTCTGAAAAGGCGTGTTGTTTACAATTTTGTCGTAAAAGACAATTCTTTTGTCAATATCGTATGACGGTAACAATTTGCGCTTGACCGAACCTATTTAAAATGATATGCTTTTCAATGAAAGAGAGGCATGATTATATGGAAAGAGAAATAAAGGTAAGAACAATATCTCCGGACGACGGCTATCATTATTTTTTCGGTTACTATGATCTTAACGCGTATCATAAAAACGGAAAATATCATCTTGCAAACCGGGTAAAGTTTATGGACAGACTTCCCGAAAAGGACGACGTATGCGAACTCGGGTATATCGACCTTGAAAACGGCGGTTTTACTAAGTTTGCCGAAACAACCGCCTGGAATTTTCAGCAGGGAGCGCTTCTTACATACAATGCCGCAGATTACGACGAGGTATTTTACAATATAAGAAACGAAAACGGATATGCGACCTGCATACATAACCTTAAAACAGGGCAGAAGCGGTATACCGACAGAGCCTGTGCCTGCATAGCGCCAAACGGAGAATACGGTCTTGCCGTAAGCTTTGAAAGAATATACGATTTCCGCCCGGGATACGGATATGCCGGTATCAAAGATCCGATGTACGATATACCTCAGCCGGAAAATGACGGCGTGTGGCTTGTCGATCTGAAAAGCGGAAAGTCAAAGCTTATAATACCGGTTTCACAGGTGTTAGAGCAATTTCCGATTGAAAGATTCAAAGACGCAAAATTCGTTGTCAATCACATAACTTTCAATACTTCGTCCGACAGATTTTTGTTTTTGCTGCGCAATTTCAGAACCGAACAGAATACTATGTGGTCGACGTCGCTGATAACAAGCGATCTTGACGGAAATATGTATTGCCGTCTTAAAGACACTCTTGTTTCGCACTATAACTGGAAAAATGAAAAACAGATATTGATGTATGCAGAAATTGACGGCAAACGCGGAGTTTATCTTGCGGACGATATGAGCGATAAATATATCCGTTACGACGTACCTGCGTTTGACTATGATATTCACTGCGTTTATTCGCCGGACAGACGTTATTTTATAGGCGACGACTATCCGAGAAACGGCGTGTATGAGCGCAGAATACATCTGTACGATACAAAGAGCGGCGAATACAGACTTCTGCTGTCCGAGGAAACCTTAAAACCCGATGTAATAGACATACGCTGCGATCTTCACAACCGTTTCAACTGTGACGGAACGCGTATTTCATATGATTCTACGCAAAACGGAAAACGCGAAATACGTGAGATAGTCAGATTCTGATTGCTCGTTAAAACAAAAAATGACCCGGTGTCGGCTTGAATGCCAAGACATCGGGTTTCGCTTTATATTCTTTTTTAAGATATATTTACCGTGATCTTTCGGCTTTGTGCGCATTTCTGTTGTTGTAGAAGTACATCGCAACTCCGGCGCCGCATATAAGGATATATCCGAGCACGCTCAGTGAGTCCGGAATGTCGCCGAAGATAAAGAATCCGAGTATTGCTGCAAATACGACCTGCGTGTAGTCGTAGACGGATATTTCTTTTGCCGGTGCGCAGAGGTACGCTTTTGTAATCCCGAGCTGTCCGACGCAGGCAAATGTTCCCGCAAGTATCAGATATAAAAGCTGTAAGAGCGACATATGCTTATATGTAAAAATCATAAACGGCAGACACATAAAGCATGAAAAAGCAGAGAACCAGAAGATTATGCGCTTGCTGTTTTCGTTTTTCTTTCCGAGCCTGCGCACAAACGTGTATGCGGCACCTGCGCCCATGCCGCCTATCGCGCCTGCTATCGCGGAGAATACTTCGGGATTGTCAAATCCGGGTTTTATTATGCACAGACTTCCCGCAAATGCGCACATAAGACCGAGTATCTGCACGAAATTCGGGGTTTCCTTTAAGAGAAATACCGAAAAGAGTATTGCAAAGAAAGGCGAGAGCTTGTTTAGCATATTTGCGTCTGAAAGATTGAGATGACCTATTGCATAGAAGTTGCATAACAGTCCGACAGAGCCGAAAAAGCTGCGGCAGAAAAGGTCGGGAATGTTTTTCTTTTCGGGGATAAATCCCGTCTTTTCGCGTATCATCATAACCGTTATGAAGATAAGGGCTATAAAGTTTCTGAAAAACGCTTTCTGAAAAGCCGGCAGCTCTCCGGCAAGCTTTACAAAGGTAGTCATAAGCGAAAATCCGAACGCCGCGACTACTATATAAATTATTCCCTGTGTTCTCGCATTGATTTTTTGCATTTTTCTTTCTCCGTAATGTTATGCCGCTTTTGAATTGCCGCCGTTTTCATTGCCGGCGTCATTTTCAATATAGTAAAGTTTTTCTCCGTCACATTCAAAAATAATGTCGCCGAGTTCGTCTGTGCGGAATATGCGCGCGCCGATATCATTAAGCCTTGAGAGCGTTTCGGTGTGCGGGTGACCGTAGCTGTTGTCAAGTCCGCAGCTTATGACGGCGGCAGACGGGTATACGGCTTGTATGAATTCTTCGCAGTTTGAAGTGGACGAACCGTGATGACCGCATTTCAAAAGAACGCAGCTTATGTCTTTGCCAGAAGAAACAATGTTCTTTTCAATCTTCTTTTCGGCGTCGCCCGTGAACATGAACGAACAGCCGCCGTATGTAAGCCGCAGCACGATACTTGAATTGTTGCTGTCGTCATTGTCTCCGTCGGCGCTTAATATTTCAAATTCCGCACCGTCAAATTCGTAAACATCGGATACTGCGGGTGCGGTTATCTTCGTGCCGTTCTGCTCCTTGCTCAAAAGCAGCGCGTCGATAAGACGTTCGTAGGTTGCGGAATTTGCGGACTTTTTCGTCATCAGCACGTTTTTTACGCTGAAATTTTCGACAGCCGATACACCACCGCCTATATGATCCTCGTGCGGGTGGGTAAAAATCAGATATTCGATTTCCGAAACGCCGCGGCTTTCGAGATAGTCGCATATTTTACGCGAGCTTTGGTTTGTGCCGGTGTCGATCAGCATGAATTTTCCGCCCGGACTTTCGATAAGCGTGCTGTCGCCCTGACCTACGTCGATAAAATCAAGGCGCAGCCGGTTTTCGGCAGTGTAAGTTTCATCGTAGCCGTTTTCAAAGCTGTCAGGGGACTGAACGGGAAACGCGTCCGGCTTTTTAAAGTTGCTTTGATAAAGAACAATGACCGATACCGCAACAAACAGCAATGTCGTAAGCTTTATGCGCGGTTTTTTGTCCGGCGTGTTTTTCATTTTCATTCGTCGCCGTCCGATTCGTAGTTCATGCGCATTGCAAGGTATTCGTCGTAGGAAATAAGCACTTTGCGCGGCTTTGAACCCTCAAACGGACCTACAACGCCGAGCTTTTCGAGCTTGTCCACGATCCTTGCGGCTCTGGAATAGCCGAGCGAGAGTTTTCTCTGCAATAGCGAAGTAGATACCGAACCCGATTCGACCGCAATTTCCATTGCAGGGAATATAGCCTCGTCGCTTGAGAGAATGGTAGCTCTGTCGTCCTCGTCAAAGTCGTCAGAAGAGGAGGCGCCGCCTCTGCCTTTTTTCTTTTCACCGCACTTTGCGGCTTCTCTTTCTATGCTTTCTATTATGTCCGCGTCATATTCGACTGCGCGTCCGTTCTTTAGGAACGAGACAATGTTTTCAATCTCCTTTTCGCTGACAAACGAACCCTGTATTCTTATGGGCTTCATGCAGCCGACGGGAGCATACAGCATATCACCGCGTCCGAGCAGCTTTTCCGCGCCCGATACGTCGATTATGGTGCGTGAGTCTATCTGCGACGCAACGGTAAATGCTATTCTTGACGGGACGTTTGCCTTGATAAGACCCGTGATGACGTCGACCGACGGACGCTGAGTGCCTATTACAAGGTGCATTCCGGCGGCTCTCGCTTTCTGCGCGATACGGCAGATAGAGGTTTCTACTTCAACCTTTGCCGTCATCATAAGATCCGCAAGCTCGTCTATAATGATAACGATTTTTGGCAGATATTCCTTTTCCGGATCGTTCTTTGTCACCTCGTTGTAGGTGTCAAGGTCGCGCACTCCGACTTCCTCTATAAGTAAAAATCTGCGTTCCATTTCGTTTACCGCCCATGCGAGTGTGCCGGCTGCCTTTTTGGGATCGCTCACAACCGGAACAAGTAAGTGCGGAAGTCCGTTGTAAATGCTGAGTTCCACTTTTTTCGGGTCTACAAGTATGAGCTTGACCTCGTCGGGTCTTGCCTTGTATAAAAGACTTACGATAAAGCTGTTTATGCATACCGATTTACCCATACCGGTAGCTCCGGCAATAAGTAAGTGCGGCATTTTTGCAATGTTCATGTATATAGGAGTTCCGGCAACGTCCATGCCGAGACAGACGGTAAGCCTGCTCTTCTGATTTTCAAAGCCGGGATTTTCTATAAGGTTGCGCAGATATACGGTGGAAACGGATTTGTTCGGTATTTCTATGCCCACGGTGTCCTTGCCCGGAATCGGAGCCTCGATACGCACGCCGGCTGCCGCAAGGTGCAGCGCAATATCGTCCGAAAGGTTGGCAATAGAACGCACTCTTACGCCGATTTCGGGCTGAAGCTCGTATCTTGTTACGGTAGGACCGCAGCAGATGTTCATGATCTTTGTTTTAACGCCGAAGTTGCCGAGAGTCTCGACAAGCTTTACAGATGTCTGCTTGAGTTCGTCGGTTACGGCAAAGGTTGTGGGATTGGGGTCTTTCTGCAAGAAGTTTATGGGAGGAAAGTTGTATATTTCTTCTTTTGCGGGTTCGGGAGAAACTTCAATGCTTTCCTTTGTGCCGTCGGGATTGTCGTCGGTAATTTCCGCTGTTCTTTCGGAAAGCACGGCGTTTTCGCCGCTTGAAATGTCTTTCGCACCTGCCTCGACACCGGCAATGGCGATTGACGCGCCGTCGGTGAAGATGTCGGAAAATTCCGTGACGTTCTGCCCGGACGTTTTCTGCGCGCCGTTCTGACGGACTGCGTTCTCAGCCGCGTTTGCGGCGGCTCCGGTTACGGCGTTCTGCACGTTCTGTGAAGTGCTTTCGGAGGTATCCCACGGAACGCCGTTTTCGTCGGGAATGTCGTCAAGACTTACAGGTTTTGCAGACTGTTCCGGACTTTGTTCGGGAGAACCCATATAGCTCTGGCGTTTTGCGTTGTTGTTTTCTATTATCTCGTCGTATGCGTTTACGTTTACGGGAGTGTCGGGCTCGGGAGAATGAGGTGCGCGTTCGGGCAGATTTTTGTCGTCGGAAATGACGGGAGATATTTCGTTTTCGGGAAGTCCCTCGGTGCCTGCCGCGGTTGTTTCTTCAACGCCGGGATCGTCGTCCTCGTCGATAAAGGCTCTTTTTCTGCGTATTTCCTTGGCGTCCTTTGCCTCTTCTTCAGCGCTTTTAAGGTTTGCCTCGGAAACTCTTGCCTTTTCCTCTTCGCGCTGTCTTGAAACGCTTTCTTCGAGACGTTTCTGACGTTCGGTGTTTACGTTGTAGCTTACCTCGCGCGCTTTGTTCGCTATAAACGCCGCAATGTCGAGAGGAGTAATTCCGAAAGAGGCAAAGCCTAGGAGAATAAAGGCAAAAACGCAGATAATCCATGCGCCGACGCCGGTAAAGTTTTCCATAAATCCGCCGATATATCCGCCGGCAACTCCGCCGCCGTGACCTTCCAAAGCCGCCTTATAAAGCGCCGAAGGATTGAACGTAGCCTCGGTTTTGTTTACCGACGCGTCCCAGAGCCTGCACAGTGCGGAAAACGACAGTATAAAGCCGGAGAAAAGACCGCTTCTCTGCCATACGAAAAATCCGGTGTAGTCTTTTTTCCAGTAGAAAGCCTCTGCAATAAGACATACGGGTATAAGATAAGCTCCTGCGGAAAACAGACCTTTAAAGAGCTGCGGAAGCAGTTTCAGCCAGCCCATTTTGTCGGGTATAGCAAAGCAGATGATCAGAAATACGCCCAGAAACAGCAGTATGTAGGGCATAAGCTGATAGCTTAGCGTATTCTCGCGGTGCTGTTCTTTTTTGAGCGTGCGTATTTCCTCTTTGAGCCTTAAATTTTCTTCTTTTCTGTTCTGAGACGGCGAATTCTTTTTTGCCGTGCTTTTTTTAGCCGTACTTTTTTTAGTCGAAGCCAAAACAGCTTATACCTCCGTTATTTTTATATCCGTAAACCGTTTATGCAAGAATGCTGTAAATGATTGCCAAAGCGCCTATTGCAAAGCAGTAATATGAGAAACATCTGAAAGAATGTTTCTTTGTTATGTAATTCAAGAGTTTTATTGCGGCAAGTCCCGAAATAAATGCCGCAGCCATGCCTGCCGCTATCGCCCCCATGTTTCCGGACGCGGACAGCACATCGTGATCCTTGATAATCGTTACCGCAACTGAGCCGAGAATTGCCGGAATAGAGAGAATAAATGAGAATTTGACTGCAAACTCGCGCTTAAAGCCGTTCATAAGACCGCCGGTTATGGTCATGCCGGAACGCGAAATGCCGGGGAATATTGCGATAAGCTGATAAAATCCGACAATAAGTGCATTTTTCGGGGTAATCTCGGAAAAGCTTTTCTGTTTGGATTTTATCTTTTCGCCGAAAATAAGCAACAGACCGTTTAAAATCCAGAGTATTCCGACGGCAGAGGTGTAGTTTGATACAAATTCGACGGCGTTTTCAAGCACGGCGCCGAGAGCGAGCGGAATGAGCGCTATAAACAAAAGACAGAAGAATTTTTCGTCGTTGTTGAACTGCGAATACTTGAATTTGCCGGTAAAGAGCTTGCCCAAGAGAGAAAAAAAGCTCTTTATAAGTCCCCATACGTCCTTATAGTATACAAGAAGAACCGAGGCAAGCGTTCCTACGTGCAGAAGCAGAGTAAAGGTTACGTTTGACATTTCCGCAGAGTTGTAACCGAATATGTTTTGGAATACCGCAAGGTGTCCCGAACTTGAAACCGGGAGAAACTCGGTAAGTCCCTGTATTATACCTGCTATTATCGAATTCAGTAAGTTCATTGGTGATGTTCCTTTCGGTGATTTTAAGCTTTTTAATAAACTAATCTTAATTATAACAGATTTTTGCGTCTTTTACAAGAGCAAAAGAGCAATAAGTTTTGCGCAAAAAGGGGAATTTTGAAAAAATATGTTGCAATGCGGCGCAAAAAATGATAAAATATATCTTGTATAACTATATTATTTGTAAGAGGTATGCAGGTATGTTAAACGGTGCCAAACCGCCGAAAATGACTTTGTCCTTAAATACTCTGCCGTATTATTCGGCGCATCATATGAGCGCGGGTTTAAGTCCCGTGGTGTCGCTGGCTTTGTCCGGACTTGAAACCGGCATTGTTTCGCCGCTGAAACTTACCGTTGTCGGAAAGTGCGGAGAAACCGAATTTATAAAACGCAGCGAATTTCCTCTTTCGGGATTTTCGCCGTCGCTTTACAATTTCAAGCCGTCCGGTACGTGCGACATTGTACTGCCGTTTTCGCTCTTTGATTTCGACAGTAATTTCTTTGACGGACTTTGCGAAAATTCGGAGGGTGAAATAAGCATCGCCGTGTCATACGGCAAACAGATATGCAGCGGCAGTGCGAAAATAACTCTTCTTGCACGCGACGAATGGGAGGGGCTTTATCCCGGAACCGGGCTTGTAAGCTTTTTCGCAGACGCGCAAGATCCTTATATTGAGCAGCTTTGCGGCAGTATTACTTCCGAAACGGCAGCCGATTATGCAAAACCCGAAACGCTGAATAGATCTTTAAAAACGCTCTATACCGCGCTTAAATCGAAAAATATCATATATACTCGTCCCGCAGGGTACAGTGCCGACGCGCCGCAGCATATAAAATCTCCCAAGGAACTGTTCGGAGCGGTGAGCGCGCTTGCAACTCCGCTTGAGCTTGCGCTTGTGTTCTGCTCTGCGGCGCAGAGGTTCGGACTTAATCCTGTTCTTGTCTTTGTGACAAATAAAACGGGAGAAACCGGCGTACTGTGCGGATTTTATACCAAAGACGGCTTTTCTGATGAAGCCGTAAGCGAGGATATACGCAAAATATGCACCGAGATCCGGTACGGAGATCTTATCGTTACAGATCCCGGAGTTTTTGCCGCGGCGCAGAATACGTCGTTTTCTCTTGCCTGCGATACGGCGTACGGAATGCTGCTCGGAGATCCCGGGTGCATTAAGTGCATGGTGGATATAAAGGCGGCAAAAAGAAAACTCGGACAAGGCGGACATAATCCGCAAAGCACGGTGCCGTCGGGACTGGGTTCGCTTTATACAAGACTTTCGCAAAGTCCTGCGGTACGGTATTTTTCCGGCGAATGTACGGGCAGATTTCCCGAAATACCGCTTCTCATAAACGATTTTGACGCCTTTCTTGACGATACATCAAAGGCATACAGGCTTTACGCGCTTGAACCGGGCATAGAACTTTCTGATTTTGCAGGCATTGACGAAGGATTTTCGAGCGTTGTCACAAGTACGGGTCAGGACGGAGTAAATTCCGGAAAACGCTTTGTCGGAAACGAGTTGCAAAGCGCAAAGGCACGTCTTGACCTGCTTAAAAAACGCGTGTCAAAGGACGACGGTGCGGTATGCGCTCTCAGAGAAGAGAGAATGTGCTCTGCCGCGTCGTCAATGGTGTACGGCGAGAACCGCGATAAAGTATATGCATTTCTCGGATATATAAGAATATGCGACAAGCTTACGGGAAACATTAAGTTTGTGCCGGTAAGCTTTGCAAAATGCGCACTTTCGGTAAAGGACGGCGTTTACAGTTTCAGACGTTCCGGAGCATTTTCGGTAAATAAGATATTTGTCAGAAACGCACTGAAAAGCGCGGGACTTTCCGCGGACGATTTCTTTGAAAACGATATGCCGGAAAATAAAAACGGCATTTTTGAGATGTTCTCGGAGATAATCGGCAAGCTTGCGCAGACCGACGACAGATATTCGTTCGGACTTGTAAAAGAGGCGCATATTGTCTGCCTCGATATTTCGGACTATACGCTGATGAACGGTCTTTGCGCATACAAAAAGAAAATACTTTCGGGAAACGCCGCAAAAGCCGTGTTTGAAAAGAGCGCCGAGAGAGTACATGATAAAAACGACGGTAAATTTCCCGTTTCTTCACTTGTTTCGGATTTTGAGAGTATGAGCGCTGCCTGCTCAAAGGAAAATATACTTGTTTCCGGCGCGTTTGCACACGAAAAAGCCGGGGTTCTCAGCGCCTATGCAAAAAAGCATATTGCCGACGGCAAAAATCTTATCGTTACGGCTAAAGACTATTTTGACGCACACGGAATATATGAGATACTTAAAAATTCGGGGCTTAATGACGCCG
This sequence comes from uncultured Eubacteriales bacterium, assembly GCA_934446675.1. Lineage (GTDB taxonomy): Bacteria > Bacillota > Clostridia > Oscillospirales > CAG-382 > UMGS1387. Next base: position 34,702 of record CAKSEL010000009.1, on the reverse strand, counting down.
CGTTTGAAGTGACCGACGGTCTTGATACGCAAAAGCTTTGCGATGAGATCTGCGCAAGGCTTGAAAAGTACAAGAATGAAAACGAAAACGGTGCGTCGTTTGAGCATAAAGAGCTTGACGCGGCATATAAAACGCTGTACGAATATGAAGAAAAGAACAGCAGAAAAACGCGGTTCGGATTTACGCTGAACGAGCTTCTGCGCGCATATCTCGACGCAAGTCTCCCGTCCGACGGTGAGGAAATACATATAGACGACAGCGTTTTTGAAAAACTCGGTTCCGACGGCTTTGAAAAGCTGTTTGCAGACGCAGGAAAGCTTATATCCTTTGCAAGAGGGCTGTGCGCTGCGTCGGGAATGCCGGAATACGCGCCGATAAATACGCACAGGCTGTACGGAACGCGTCCGCAGAGCAAGTATTCAAAAGAGGACGGGGAACGTATACGCACGCTTGTTTCAAATATAATCCCGGTTCTTTCGGAGTACCGCGACGTATTTCTCGACGTTTCCGGAATATGCTCGCTTGAACTGTCATGCATAAAGACGCCGGACGCACTCTGCGCGCTCAATGACCTGTATAAGCTTGCGCTTTCGGCAAGGGACGTAGATATCCCCGAAATTTTCAGGCAGAGCGACATAGAAAAGTTTTCTAACAATGCAAAGCGCGTTGCCGCGATAAAGGAAAGATGCGCGGCAATCCGTTTCAGACTTCCGTTTTTCTCGCCCAAGATTTTCGAGGACGTACGTTCGCTGCTTGTCGCGGACAGATATGAGGACGCCGAAAAGGGATTTCTCAAAAAGTTCATTCACAGAAAGAACGACGAGGATATACTTCTCCAGTACGTAAGCCCCGAAAACACCGCGCAGTTCAGGGAAAAGCCGCTTGAAGAAATATACTCGCTGTTATACGAATACAAAGCGGATATAAAGCAGCTTGACGGACTGTCGGAGGACAATTTCGGATTTGGCGCGCGTCTTGCAGAGCTTGCGTCGGACGCCGGAGCGCTGCTTGACAGAATAACATACGATTCGAGAAACAAAGCGCTTTCCGGATTTTTCAGACTTGTTTCGGTAATTCCGGCAGATCCCGTTCTTGCGAGAAAGATAACCGTCTGCCGAGCGCAGCTTGCCGAGCTTTTTGCAAAGGGCGAGTTTTCGCTTACCGAACTCTGCACGTTTCTCGGAGCAAAGCTTGAAGATATGAGCTTTGAAAACGGAATACTTGCATTTGACGGACTTTCCGATTTTATTTCGGGCGCTGCCGAAAGCCTCGACGTTGCCGATAAGTGGACGGAATATCTCGGACTCTGCGACAGTGTAAAGGATAAGCTTTGCGGCTTTGTGGAATATATCGAAAAGCACGGCGCGGACGGAAACGCAGACAGACTTTTTGCGCGTTCGCTGTTATTGCCGGCGTGCAGGATCGCGTCGGACGAGCTGTTTTCGGAAACCGAACTTTCAAACGTAAGCATTGCAAAGGAAAAGTTTGCTCCGGAACTTGTAAGATCGGCGCTCAGATGCGAAAAGAACTTTGAGATCTCGTATGCGCAGAGCCTGCGCCACCTTTCCGAAACGTATGATCCGAAGGTGCTTTCAAACGACGCCGGACTTTCGCTGCGCAGCTTTGTTTCAAAGCATAAATCGCTTGTTTCAAAGGTTCTGCCGTGTATAGTGATTCCGAATGAGCTGACGGAAAGCTTTGTAAAGAACGACGTCACATTTGATTTTTCCGTGGCGCTCGACAGCGGATTTGATTCACTTCCGGCTCTGAGTCTCGGAAAGACTTTCGCACTGTTCAATATGTCAGCGTCACAGGAAAGCGAAATGTTTTCGGCAATCAAAAATAACGGCGGTGTAAGGGTCTACAAGACCGACACAATATGCTCGGATAAAAATTCCGGACTTTTCGCATATATTAATTCTGTGCTGCTTTCGGGACGCAGCGCGCTGATCTCGCCGTGTTCGGATTCTGCGTGTTACGAACTGATACGCGTAAACGGCACTGCTGACGCGGAGCTTAAAAATATAAGCCGCGCACAGGCGTCTCAGGCTCTCTCGAAGGCGTGCGAATACGTAAATTCGGGATTTTCAAGGGTTGCGGTAAGCGCATTTACGCCCGAAATGTGCGAGTATTTAAAAAGACTTGCAGACCATCTGAGAAAAAAGAGTCCGTATCTTGACAAAGTGCTGTCGGACGGCGCACTGATTATATGCGAGCCTGAAAAAATGTACTTTGCAGACTGTAAAGCCGCAGTAGTCTGCACGGTGTTTGAGAACACGGACGGAATATACGACTGCTCACTTGCCAAAAACTCGTCTGCGGACGTGATTTCAGACGTTTATGCCCATATCTGCTCACTTGAACTTGAAAAGCTCTGCGTTGTTTCGGGCATAAACCGCGGCACGCCCAAATCCATGACCGAGGCATCTCTCAGACTGTTTGAGGAAAGCATGTCCTCGTACAGGGTTCCCGTAAACGTAAATACGTGGAAGGACGCGTCGTCAACGGTTATCCCGGGAATTCTCAGAGCGTCGGGAAGAACGTCGGCGTTTGCGGTATGCACCGGAAAAGAAACCGGCGGCGCGGAGCTTGTAAGCGTCGGACGCAACAGCAAACTCTGCATATTTGCCGATATGACGTCGCACGCAAATATGAGTGACGAGCTTGTGCTCAAATATTACGCGCCCAAAGATGTGCAGACAATGACGCTTATGCCGGCTGAGCTTGCAAAAAATGGCATAAAGACAATTTCGGACGCACTTAACGGCGGAGAGGACTGATATATATTAGCTTTATCGGAATAGACCTTGGCACGGCGAATACGCTTGTATGCACAAGGGAAAAAGGTATAATAATAAGAGAAATGAGCGCGGTTGCGTTTGACAATAAAAGCGAACGTATAATTGCCGTAGGAAACGAGGCTAAAAAGCTCATCGGAAAGACGGCTCAGAACATCACTGTTGTAAGACCGCTCAAGGACGGAGTAATTGCGGATTTTGAACTTACCTTGCAGATGTTAAGGCTTTTTATAAGGAAAGCCACGGGCAACGCGCTGTTTTCAAAGCCTAAGGTCATAATCTGCATACCTTACGGAGTGACGGAGGTAGAGCACAGAGCAGTTGAAAACGCGGCGCTTGAGGCAGGCGCGTCGTCGGTGTACCTTATAGAAGAACCGGTGGCTGCGGCAATAGGCGCGGGACTTTCGTTCAAGCAGCCTGTCGGAAATATCGTCGTGGATATAGGCGGCGGAACGACTGAGGTTGCGGTGGTCACGGCAGGCGGAGTTGCGGTATCCAATTCGCTGCGCATTGCCGGCGACGAACTCAACGAGGCTATTGCGGAATATGTAAGAAAAAAGTTCAACGTTGCGATAGGCGAGAACACAGCCGAAGACATAAAGATAGAAATAGGCTCGGCACACCCGTCGGCAGACGTGGGAATGATCGAGGTCAGGGGCAGAAATCTCGTCACGGGACTTCCGTCGGTGTTCAATATATATTCCTCCGAAATAAGAGAGGCGCTTGACGAGCCGCTCACACAGATGACGGACATAATAAAGGCGACGCTTGAAACAACGCCTCCCGAACTCTGCGGAGATCTGCTCTCGACGGGGCTTACGCTTACCGGAGGAGGAGCCTTGCTCGGCGGAATAGGACTTCTTGTCGGAGAAAGAACGCACTTGCCGGTTTATGTTGCAAACAGACCTCTTGACTGCGTTGCCGACGGAATCATTAAGGTCATGTCCTTTCCCGGAACGTATGAAAATGTACTGAAAACCGTAAAGTCATAAATAGTTTAACAAAATACGCTTGATATCGGTTTTTTACGGGGGTAAAATATATGCGTCATCAGACGCAATGAATTGCCGTTCCGGCATGAAATGAAACTAAAGTTTCATGAAAAGCACTGCGTGCATGAAATGAAATTAAAATTTCATGAAAAGTGCCCTAAGGGGCACATGAAATGCGCTTTGCGCATTAAAAATATGGTAAGTATGACAATTATGATATACGAAAGGAAATGAAAACCAAATGAAAGAAACATTGAAGCCGCTGCATTTTAAGAACAACGACAAGGCAGCAAAGGAAAGACCGGTGTTCTGCATAGTCATGGACGGTGTCGGAATCGGTGCGGACAATATTTCAAACGCCGTAAAGAACGCGAGAACTCCCACTCTCGATATGTTAAAGGCAAATTACCCCATGTTAAAGCTCAAGGCTCACGGAACAGCCGTAGGACTTCCGTCCGACGACGACATGGGCAACTCCGAGGTCGGACATAACGCTATCGGCGCAGGTCAGGTTTTCGCACAGGGCGCAAAGCTTGTATCAAATTCCATAGAATCCGGACTTATGTTCAAATCTCAGGCGTGGAAAGACGTCACAGGCGTTAAGGACACGGGAAAGACTCTTCATTTTATCGGACTTTTCTCCGACGGCAACGTTCATTCCCATATCGACCACTTAAAGGCCATGATAAAGCAGGCAAAGGCAGACGGAGTAAAGAAAGTGCGCGTTCATATACTTCTTGACGGCAGAGATGTCGGAGAGACAAGCGCACTCGACTATGTTCTTCCGTTTGAAGAATTCTTAAAGGAACTTAATACCGACGGATTTGACGCGAAGATCGCTTCCGGCGGCGGAAGAATGAATATAACCATGGACCGTTACGAGGCGGACTGGTCAATGGTTGAACGCGGCTGGCACACTCATGTTCTCGGAGAGGGCAGACAGTTTGCAAGCGCCGAAGACGCGATAAAGACTTACAGAGCCGAAACCGGCTGCATAGACCAGGATCTTCCTGCATTTGTAATTGCCGAAAACGGTCAGCCCGCAGGAAAGATTACCGACGGCGACAGCGTTGTATTCTATAACTTCAGAGGCGACCGCGCAATAGAGATCTCGCGTGCGTTCGACGAGGCTGACTTTACCGCGTTCGACAGAGTCGTATATCCCAAGGTAACATTCGCAGGTATGCTTGAATATGACGGAGATAAGCACATTCCGTCGAGATACCTTGTAAGTCCTCCCGAAATCAAGGGAACAATGGGCGAGTACCTTGCAAATACCGGCGTTACTCAGTACGCGCTTTCCGAAACACAGAAATTCGGTCACGTTACCTATTTCTGGAACGGCAACAAGAGCGGAAAGTTCGACGAAAAGACAGAAACCTATGAGGAGATCAAGTCCGACGTAGTTCCGTTTGAGCAGAGACCATGGATGAAGTGCGCCGAAATAACCGACAGACTCATAGAAGTCTCCGAAGAGGGCAAATTCAAATTCCTTCGCGTAAACTTCCCGAACGGCGATATGGTAGGTCATACCGGAAACTATCTTGCAACAATCGTTTCAATGGAATCGCTTGACCTATGCCTTGCGAGAATACTCGAAGAAATTGACAAGGTACACGGTGTTGCGATCATTACCGCAGACCACGGAAACGCCGACGAAATGTATGAACTTGACAAGAAAACCCACGAGCCCAAGGTTGATAAAGAGGGACACTATAAGGCAAAGACCAGCCATACTCTCAATCCTGTTCCTTGCTTTATCTATGATAACAGCTTTGCGGATAACTATAAGGTGATTGAAAAGGACACTTACGGACTTTCCAATATTGCCGCAACTCTTGTAAATCTCATGGGCTATGAAGCTCCGTCTATCTGGAACGAAAGCATGATAGAAGTGCTTAAATAAGCTTTTAATTAAATAAATGCTTTTATACTCTGTGCCGGGCGGTAAAAATTGCTTTGCACAGAGTTTTTTTTGACGCAATGTGCCGAAAATTGACGTTTTTTGAAAAAAAGTATTGCAAACGTTAAATATTTGTGCTATAATTTTTCACGTGTTATTCACTGATATTCTCTGGAGAGTTCCTGTAAGGACGCCGAAGGTGTAAGGAGAGAAAAAAGCAGTTCTTTCCGATCTCTCAGGCAAAAGGACGGAGTGTAATCTGTTTTTTCCGGAGACTGGCTGAAAAATGCTCTTGTCCGCGGTTATTTTTTTGTGCTTTGACACATAGAATTTCCGTGACAGCAAATTTCTTTGTCTCTCAAAAACCGGACTTTCCCGAAAAAAACTATATTTTATAAGGAAAGGATGATGATCTCAGTGAAAAGAACAAAACTTTATTCAAAAGCAGCGTCGCTTTTGCTTTGCGCGCTGCTTGTACTCGGCACATTCGGACTTGTTTCGTCGGCAGCGCCTGCACAGAATGCAGATAACGCCGTCACAGACAGCGCCGAAAACACTCAGACCGTACCCGAACTTCCCGAAACCAAGGAAGAAAAGACCGTTGCCGAAAAGATCGGCGACATTAACGGCAAGATAAACGATGTTGTTTGGGGCTGGCCCGCGATGATACTCATTCTCGGCGCCGGTATTCTTCTCACCTGCTGCAATAAGGCGGTTCAGTTCTCGCATTTCGGTCATGCGATGAAAAACACGATAGGAAAGATCACCGAAAAGAACGAAGTTAAGGATAAGGGCGCGGTTTCTCCGTTCCAGGCAGTCTGTACCGCACTTGCAGCAACCGTCGGCACGGGAAATATAGCCGGTGTTGCCGGAGCTATCGCAATAGGCGGTCCCGGAGCCGTATTCTGGATGTGGGTTTCGGCTCTTCTCGGTATGGCGACAAAGTATTCCGAGGTAGTGCTTTCCATAAAGTTCCGCGAAAGAAATAAGAACGGCGACTGGGTAGGCGGACCTATGTACTACATAGAAAAAGGCTTGGGCAAAAACTGGAAATGGCTCAGCGTTCTTTTCTGCGTACTCGGCGCGCTTGCGTCCTTCGGTATAGGCAATATGACCCAGGTTAATACCATTGCAGGCACAATTAATGCTGCGGCTATGAGATTTACCGAAACAAACGAGCTTGCTCTCAGAATCGGCGTCGGCGTTGCGGTTGCAGTTCTTGTGGCGCTTGTATCACTTGGCGGCATTAAGCGTATAGGCAAGGTTACAGAGCTTATAGTTCCCGTAATGAGCGTGCTTTATATAGTAGCGTCGCTTGTTGTAATATTTGCAAATATAGGAAATATCGGAACGGTCTTCGGAATGATATTTAAAGGCGCGTTCAACTTCAAGGCAGCCGGCGGCGGATTTCTTGGAATTACCATAGCGACCGCAATGAAAAAGGGTATTTCGAGAGGTATCTTTTCTAATGAAGCAGGTCTCGGTTCTGCGCCTATCGCACACGCGGCAGCCGATACCGATAACGCCGTAAAGCAGGGACTTTTCGGAATATTTGAAGTTTTTGCCGATACAATAGTTATCTGCACCATGACGGCTCTTACAATACTCATGAGCGGAGTGGGAATAGTATGGGGAGAAAACGCCGACGCGGCGCTGTCGATCTCGGCTTTCTCGACTATTTTCAACGCAAAGGCGGCAAGCGTTATAGTTGCGTTTGCACTTGCACTGTTCGCATTTACAACAATTCTCAGCTGGAATCTCTACGGTTCGCGCTGCATGGAATTTCTGTTCGGCGAAAAGGCTTCGATAGTTTATAAGATTCTCTTCCTCCCGATGCTCGTAATCGGCGCCGCAATGGAGCTTTCGCTCGCATGGGAAATAGCCGATACCCTCAACGGTATGATGGCAATACCCAACCTTGTGGCTCTCATACTTCTCAGCGGAGTTGTTGCAAAGGAAACAAAGGCATACTTTACGGCATTAAAGGAAAAAAAGAATAAATAAGGCGTTTTTGTAAAAGAGAGAGGAATGTGCAGTATGAATCTTGTAACAGTTATGAATTTCGTGCGCGGCGTCGAACCGCGAAACCCTGAGCTTGATTTGCTCGAGCCGGTTTTAAATCAGATCGCGCTCAATAAAAAGTACGGGTTTGACAACACATTCCTCTTACAGTACGACGCGCTTATAAATCCGAAGTTTACCGATGTTCTGGGCGCTGGAAAAAATGAAAAAACAGAGCTCGGCGTATGGATAGAAATTGTACGTCCGCTTGTCGAGAGCGTCGGAATAGAATGGCGCGGCAGACCCGGATTTGACTGGGACTGGTACGTTGATCCGGGATTTCTTCCGGCATATACGCTTTCCGAAAAGAAAAAGCTTATAGATGAGCTTATGAGAAAATTCAAAGAGGTTTTCGGAGAATACCCCAAAAGCGCGGGTTCGTGGCTGCTTGATATAGATTCGGTAAAATATATGTCGGAAAAATACGGCGTGGAATTTTTCGGAATCTGCCGCGAACAGCTTGCGGTAGACGCATATACACTTTGGGGAGGTCCGTATAACCAGCCGTACTATCCGTCGAAAAATAATATTCTCTGCCCGGCTCAGACAAAGGAAAATCAGGTAAACGCACCTGTGTTCAGACTTCTCGGCATTGATCCCATACGCGGATATAATGAAAGACGTTATGCACACGGCTGCGATTTCAAGGGCTGCGCGACAATGGAGCCTGTGTGGGGTTACGGTCAGAGCAAAAAATGCATGGAATGGTTTTTCAGAACATATTTCGATAATGAAAATATGGGAATTTCATATACGCAGATAGGTCAGGAAAACAGCTTCGGCTGGGGAAAAATGAAAGACGGACTTGAAATGCAGTATGAACTTCTGAAGAAGTATTCCGATGAAGGAAAGATAAGCATAGTAAAGACGTCAGACGCTGCGTGTATGTTTGCAGGTGAGTTTGAAACGACGCCTGCCGCTGCAATCTGCGCTTCGGAAGATCCCGACAAGTCGGAAAAATATAAATCTTTCTGGTATACAAATAAAAATTACCGTGCAAACCTTTTCTTTGACGGCAAAACAATGTATTTCCGCGATATACAGAAATATGATGAAAAGTATACCGAGAGATACCTTGACGAGCCTTGCCGCGAGTGGAAAGCAACGTATGACGCGCTGCCTGTCTGCGACGAACGCGTATGGAGCTTTGAAAACAATTCGCGCGACGCTTTTCTTGAGTTTGAAGGCGGATATACCTTTGAAAGAACAGAGCGTGACGGTCAGAAGCTTACGGTATATGCAAAGCGTGACGGCGGCGAAGAAACGGCAGTGACGTTCGGCGAAGATGAAATAAGCATTTCGGGCAGAACGGAGCTTGACTGGAAATTCGGAAAATTCAAGGGATATGCTGCGGCAAAAGGCGGCATTGATTTTGAAAATAACGGAGTTAAATATACCGTCGGCGTTGCCGCAGAGTTTGAAGAAACCGCGGACGGCATAAAGCTTTCCGGCGATAATATAAAATTTGAGCTTGCAAAGTAAATAAAACCGTAAACAAAAAATATATATCCGGGATTTGTCTTTATCGGCAGTCCCGGATTTTTTTGCAATAAAAAATTCCCGAATAAACTTCGGGAAAAATTGATTTTTGACAGACTTAATATTTGCGGTTGGTTTTTGATTTGGGATTTACGAGATCTCTCCAGTCGAGAGTACCCTGATCCAGCGCGAGGATAAGAGCTTCGGCAGTCGCAATGTTGGTTGCAAAGGGAACATTGTATATGTCGCACAGTCTTAAAATGTCGTACTCGGACTCTTTGAACCGCGGAGCCGCTATTGTATTTCTGAAATAAAGGAGAAGGTCTATTTCGTTAAAAGCAATTCTTGAAGAAAGCTGTTCCACACCGCCTTGAGTGCCGGACATGACACATTCTATGTCAAGACCCGTAGCGTCGGAAATGTACTTGCCGGTAGCATCGGTTGCGTAAAGATTGTGTTTGCATAGAATTCCCTGATATGCAATGCAGAATTCCGTCATAAGTTCTTTTTTGCTGTCAGATGCAATTATTGCTATTTCCATATGGGTTTGTTCTCCTTTTCGTATATTGTTGAATGATTGTAAAGATTAATATGTGTATTTGTTTTTTACGCCGGTCTCGACGCCTTCAAAAAGAGGCACTCTGTAACCCTCGCAGCGGCGCGCAATGTTTTCAACCGCACGGCAGAAAGGATTTTTGCCCGAACGTATCTCGTAAGCGAGTTTTCCCGTTTCCTGCGAGCGCGACATCTCGGAATCAAACGGTATTACGCCGTCAAGCTGTAATTTTGTCCGCGAGATTATGTCATACAGACCGACGTTGTTCTTCTGTTTTGCGTCTTTCGGACGGAAACCGTTTACAATGAGCTTTATATCAAGTCCGCCTGAGGTCAGATTGTCCTTGCCGTAGTCTGTAAGCTCGTTTAAAGCGATGGCTGTCTTTTCTGCGGCTCTTATCGAGGCTGCCGTGTGCAGCGATACCACAAAAGCACAGTCAGCATAAAGCGTAAGGTTTTTGTAAAGGTTGTCTGGACGTGCCGGCAGGTCGAAAATTACATATTCAAATCTGTCGGTAAGGCTTTTTACAAAGCGTTCTATCGACTCTTTGCCGAATTTGTCAGACGCGGCTCCTATATCGTGTCTTTCCGGATAAAATGCCGGTGCCGATAAAAAGTGCAGATTTTCGCATCTGTCGTCCGTCACAAGAGCGTTTTCAAGAGAACACGAGCCCTTGATTACGTCGCAGACGTTGAACAGAGTGCGGTTTTCGAGTCCCAGCACAATGTCAAGACATCTTGATTCGAGATCGCAGTCCACCGCAACTACGCTGTGTCCCATTCTCGCAAGACTCATCGAGAGATTTGCAGATAAAGTTGTCTTTCCGACGCCGCCCTTGAAGGAGGTGACGATATAAACCTTGCTCAAACAATTCCCTCCAGAATAAATATTACTGTGACAATTATACCAAAAAATAATATATTTGTCAATCTTGTAAGACATTTTTTTGCGACTTCGGTAAATTACTCAATAAGAGCCGTGTTTTTTGTCGTTTTTTACCATACCGCGGTTAAAGATAGTGCAAACAGACGTCCCTTTTTGCAAAGTTAACAAAATAATCTTGTTAAAAATTATATTTTCTATTGAAAAATCCGCACGGGTGTGTTATCATTATAAAAAATACTTATAACAGAGGTGCAAAAAATGTTCGGATTCAAACATTCAAAACTCACGGCTGTGCTTCTTTCGCTTATGATGGCTTCAAGCGCATTTGTAATGCCTGCGTCGGCTGTTGATATAGAAGTAGATCTCGGACCGCTGTTCGGTGACGAGGATACAAACAAGCCCGACGACGGAAGCAAAGACGACGGCAATAAGGACGACGATAAGAAAGACGACGGCAGCAATCCCGGAGACGCCGGAGACGGTGAAAACGGCAACACAACTCCGTCAAAGCCGAGCAGACCCGGCAGCGGCAATTCCGGCAACAGCGGCAATTCCGGCAACAGCGGCAATTCCGGAAATTCAGGCAATTCGGGTACATCGGACGACACTAAAAAGGACGAGCCTGTATATAACAGCACTTTCTCCGACGTCGCAAAGGAAAGCTGGTATTATGAATATGTAACGCCTCTTGCGGCAAAGGGAATAATCGCAGGATATCCGGACGGAACGTTCCTTCCGCAGAATAATATCACGAGAGCCGAATTTTTAAAGCTGCTTGTAGAGTGCATGGGTTATCAGACAGTCAACGCAGATGTGTTTGACGACGTAAAGAATACCGACGAAAACTGGTTCTATTCGGTTGTGTCCACCGCAAACGCAAACGGACTTATCTCCGTAGACGAATACGGCAAAGAGCTTAAACCCAACGAAAAGATAGGCAGAACAGAGGTTGCGGCGCTTCTCGTAAAGGCGCTCGGAATAGAGACAGGAAAATATCAGACTCCCTATATGGATACCGACGATAAGAACATAATCGCCGTATATTCCGCCTGCATAATGCAGGGAACAAAGGACGACAAGACCGGCGACAGATATTTCTATCCCGACACGAATATCACCCGTGCCGAAACAAGCGCGGTTTTCACAAGACTGCTTGAGTATAAGGCAGATCCCGCAAAGTTCGTTCAGGAAAAGATAGCCGAGTACGGCATAGTTTTAAGACCTGTCGAAGAAATACCCCAACCCTTAGGTAAAGAATAAAAACGCATTTTTCGCCGCCGGCTTGCCCGGCGGTTGTTTTTTTGCACATGAGATTCCCTGTATTTTGCCCGAAAGATTGACAAAAGACGCGTTTTGTGCTATTATAAACTGTATTTTTGCAGATGAAACGGCGTGAAATTAAATGGATATGACAAATAACCGCGAAATATACTTTGATAATGCCGCAACGACGCGTACCGACAGCGGCGCGGCAAAGGCTGCGCTTGAGGCAATGACCGAATATTACGGAAATCCGTCCTCGGTTCATGCAAAAGGTCTTGAAAGCGCGCATATACTTAAAACGGCACGAAAAAACATAACCGACGCACTCGGATATGATAAAAACGACGGAAAGCTTATTTTCACATCATGCGGAACCGAGGCGAGCAACACCGCAATTTCCGGCGCATATAAGCTTTACTCCAAAAATCTCGATAATATGGTGATTTCGGATTCGGAGCACCCGTCCGTCGAAAACTGCGCCAAAGAGCTTGAAAAGCTTGGCGTAAAGGTACACAGAATACCCACAAAGGGCGGAAAACTTGACCTTGATTTTGCAAACGGCGTAATAAACGATAAAACTTTTCTTGTTTCGTGTATGCTTGTAAATAACGAAACCGGCGCTGTGTACGACATAAAGGCTCTCAAAAAGATCCGCGACAATAACGCGCCGCAGGCTCTCTTGCATACCGACGCGGTACAGGGTTTTATGAAAACAGACAGAAGAATTGCCGATCTCGGCGCGGATATGGTGAGTATCAGCGGGCATAAGATACACGCGCCCAAAGGCGTCGGCGCGCTGTACGTCAGAAAAGGCATACGCGTCTGCCCTCGCATGATAGGCGGAGGACAGGAGGACGCACTGAGATCCGGAACAGAAAATCTGCCCGGTATTTCGGCGTTCGGAACTGCGGCAAAGACTGCTGACGATAATAAAGATAGGTATTTAAAGATAATTTCGCAAGTCAATGAGTGCGTAAGAAAGAGCATAACCGAAATGTGTCCCGAAGTGCTGTTCAATTCGGGTGACGGCGGCTTTGCAAAGCATATTTTAAGTATAAGCATACCGGGAGTGCGCAGTGAGATAATGCTCAGATACCTGTCGGAGTGCGGCATATATGTGTCGGCAGGCTCGGCGTGTTCGTCAAAGCACGCTGATAACAGAGTCCTTACAAATTTCGGACTTGACGACGCGCGTGCGGACAGCACACTCAGATTAAGTTTTTCAAGGTTTAATACCGCCGATGAGGCAAACGAGTTTGCCGCAGTGCTTGCGCAAGGCATAAAAAGACTTAAATTACAGTAAAAAACATAATATACGAAAGGCGTGAAGCGTTTTGAAAATATCACAGCTCGGAGAAATTCTTTCCGATGAATTTGCAATCAAAGTTGCCGGAGGAAGCGCAAACCCGGAAGAACTTGCCATAGAAAAAATAAAGGATTCGGATATTGCCGGCGTTGCTTTTGATTCGAGAGAAGTGTGCGAAGGATATGTTTTCGTCGCGATAAAGGGCGTAAAGACCGACGGACATCTGTTTATAGAGTCGGCGGTCGAAAAGGGAGCTTCTGCTGTTATATGCGAAACGCCGGAGGTATATGAAAAGTACAGACAAATGTACACAGACGTGCTTTTTCTCTGCGTGAGAGACGCAAGACGTGCGCTTGCCGTTGTTTCGGCATACTTCTACGGCAGAGCCTGCGATAAGCTTAAAATTATAGGCATAACCGGCACAAAGGGCAAAACCAGCACGTCGTTCATGCTTGCATCTATTCTCAAAGCCGCAGGAATTAAAACCGGTATAATCGGCACAAACGGCGCGTATTTTGAAGATTTTTACGAGGAACTCGGTCATTCAACACCCGAAAGCCGCGATTTGCACAGACTTTTTGCAAAAATGCTTTCAATGGGCGCGACTCATGTGGTTATGGAGGTTTCCTCCCAGGCGCTTCTCATGTTCAGAGTGTACGGAATAACCTTTGATACCGCAATTTTCACAAATATAACACCCGACCATATAGGAGAGGGCGAGCACCCGAACTTTGAAAACTATCTTTACTGCAAGGGATTGCTTTTCTCAATGTGCAGAAAAGCCGTTCTCAATCTTGACTGCGACAAAACGCCGTATATGATAGACGTATGTAACTGCCATAACGTACCGTACACCACATTTGCCTGCGACGATAAGAGCGCGGACTTTACGGCGGATAACGTAAAATTCTTTATAGATAAAAGAATGTCAACCTCGTTCGATGTAACGGACAGCGACGGAGTAAAGACGGAGATAGACGTCGGCGTTCCGGGAAAATTCTCGGTGTTCAATTCTCTTTGCGCACTGACCGCGGCAAGGCTTTACGGCATTGATTACGAAACAATAAAAGGCGCGCTTAAAACAGTAAAGGTCGTCGGAAGAATAGAGCCGGTGCATAACGATTACTGCAAAGCGCCTGTAATAATAGACTACGCGCATAACGAGGTCAGCATGGAGAGCCTGTTCGAGGCGATAAAGGCGTATAATCCGAATAAAATAATCTGCGTGTTCGGCTGCGGCGGCAACCGTTCAAAGCTGCGCAGATACGAAATGGGCGAGGTTTCGGGAAAGAACGCGGATTTGTCGGTAATTACAACGGATAATTCGCGCTTTGAGGAGCTTGACGATATAATCGCAGATATACTTATAGGCATGAATAAGACCGACGGAAAGTACGTTATCAAAAAAGACAGAACCGAGGCAATACACTACGCAATGTCGCAGGCTCATGAGGGCGACGTCGTTCTGCTCGTCGGAAAAGGACAGGAAACATATCTTGATATTAAGGGCGTAAAGACGCACTATGACGAAAGGGAAGCGGTAGCAGCGTATAAAGGCTGAACAGACCGGGACGTTTAAACTCTGATGAACTATGTTGTACTTGATATGGAGTGGAACCAGCCGGGTTCTGCCGATACAGCCGTTCTTTGCTCAAACGGCGTGTGCCTGAAAAACGAGATAATACAGATAGGCGCGGTAAAGCTTGACGGAAATAAAAATATCTGCGGAAAGTTTGAACGCATAGTAAAGCCGTCCGTCATAAAGAGCATGAACAGAATGGTGTCAAAGCTCACGGGAATTACCGACGAGACCTTAAAGGACGGAAAAGCCTTCGGTGAGGTCATGGACGAATTCAAGGATTTCTGCGGAGATGATTTTGTATTTCTCATATGGGGCTATGACGATATAAGAATACTCGTAAACAATATAAAGTATCACGGAATGGATCTGTCGTGGCTGCCGGCGCACTATAATATACAGATGATCTTCTGCGTGCAGAATAACCTTGAAAAAAGGCAGTATTCGCTGTCGTTTGCAATGGAATACTGTAAGATACAGCTCTCAAATGAGCTTCACGACGCACTTAACGACGCCGAGTATACGGCGCTTGTCTGCAAAACTCTCGATCTTGAAAACGGCATTAAGCTGCTGGGCAAGGCTCCCGACGCAGCGTCGCTGGATAAAGGCTCGTATCTTCTCACAAAGCGCAAATTCGGCAATATCAGAAATAAGGACGATATATGGGGCAATTCGTTTATTACGCGTCCGGCGTGTCCGATATGCGGCGGAAAAATGAGCTTTGAAAAATCCGTCGTATGCGGAAAATACCGCTATAATATAAAGGCGAAATGCGCAGAACACGGAGAATTTGTGCTTGTTCTGAGGCTTGCGCAGACGAAAGAGGAACTTTGGAATATTTGTCAGCAGATATATGTGTTGAATGATAAGACCGCGGAAATGCTTGAAGTCAAAAAGACAAAAAAACGCAGACGCCGCAGACGTCCGCAGAAAAACGGCACGTCAAGACAGAAAAACGCCGCAAAACAGCAATCGGAATAATAAAAACAGGGCGAACCTTTTACGGTTCGCCTTTTGCTGTGCATATTTTTATGTTAAAAACTACCTTGCAGCCGAAATGCCGTTGTACAGCTTTTCGTAAATTCCGTGCTTTGCGATAAGCTCGTCATGCGTTCCTTCTTCGGCAACGTAACCGTCGGATATAACGGCAATTCTTTCGGCGTTTCGTATAGTCGAGAGTCTGTGGGCGACGACTATGGTGGTTCTGCCTTTTGCAAGCTCGTCAAGCGACTTCTGAATGAGTATCTCGGTTGCGTTGTCAAGCGCGCTTGTCGCCTCGTCGAGTATAAGTATCGGCGGATTTTTGAGAAATACGCGCGCAATGGAAAGGCGCTGTTTCTGACCTCCCGACAGTTTTATTCCGCGTTCGCCTATCTGTGTTTCGTAACCGTCCGGCAGCGACATTATGTAGTCGTGAATGTTTGCGCGCTTTGCGGCGTCGATAACTTCTTCGGGGCTTGCGTCAAGGCGGCCGTAGAGAATGTTTTCGCGAATGCTTGAATTGAAAAGATATATGTCCTGCTGAACTATGCCGATGTTTCTTCTTAACGATTCAAGCGTAAATGAGTTTATGTTTTTGCCGTCGATAAGTATTTTGCCGTCCGTTGCCTGATAAAAATTCGGAATAAGGTGGCAGATCGTCGTTTTTCCTCCTCCGGACGGACCTACGAGAGCAAAGGTCTGTCCTTTCTTTATGTCGAGGTCTATTCCGTGAAGAACCTCGGACGAGCCGTTATACGAATATGAAACGTTGTCAAAGAGTATGCTTCCCGAAAGCACTCCGGCGTCGGCAGCGCCCTCTGCGTCCTTTTCAACGGGCGCGTTCATTATCTCAAGAAATCTTTCAAATCCCGTAACGCCGTTCTGATATTGCTCGGTGAAGTTTATAAGAGTCATGACGGGAGATATAAACAGGTTTACCGATACGACAAACGCGCTGTAATCGCCGAAGTTTATGTCGCCTCTGTAAAGGAAAAATCCGCCTGCGATAAGAACTATTACGTTAAAAATATCGGTTATGAAGGACGTAGCCGAGTGAAAGCGGCCCATGGCGTCGTAAGCGCTGCGACGCGCCTCTACGAATTCTCCGTTTCCGACTTCAAACTTTTCCTTTTCCCTTTCGGCGTTTGTATATGCCTTTGTCACGCGAATACCCGATATGCTGCTCTCTATTGCGGCGTTGATTACGGCGACGGCTGCGCGGCACTGTTTGAAAGCCGCGTGCATTTTGGTCTTTAGCTTTGACGCTGCAAGCAGCAGAAACGGAATACATACAAAAATTATAAGCGTAAGCGGAAGATTTATGGTCGTAAGATACGTAAACGAAATGATTATCGTTATTGTGCAGATGATAAGATTTTCCGGACCGTGGTGCGCAAGCTCGCTTATGTCCATGAGGTCGTTTGTCATGCGCGACATGATCTTTCCCGTTTCATGCCCGTCGTAATACGAAAACGGGAGCTTTTCGAGGTGCGAAAACATATCGCTTCTCATCTGAGCCTGCATTTTTACGCCCATCATGTGTCCCTGATACTGTATAAAGTAGTTTAAAAACATTCTAAGTGCATACAGCGCAAGCAAAAGCACGCCGAATATTATTATAAGCCTGTATTTTCTTTCGGGAATAAGGTCGTTTAACATGGTTCTTGTCACGATAGGGTATACAATTCCGATAAGCGACACGAAAAACGACGCGAGCATATCGAGAAAGAATATTTTTTTGTGCGGCTTGTAGTAGCTTATAAATTTTTTTAACATGAATACTCCTTGTGCTTTTTGAATGTGAAATGATTTTACAATAATCAATAATATTATAAACTTATTTCGATATTTTTCAATAGCTGCCGCAAATAAACTTTTTTAAACGTTTGCTGTTGGCTCAAAATTGCTATTTCCGACGATATTCGGGTGCCATTTTCCATTGAAATGTTTTTTGCGGTGCTTTATAATGAATGTACAAACTTAATTGTTGAAGGGAGATAAAAATTATGAAAAAACTACTCAGCGCAGTTCTTTCCGTTATGATGATTTCGTCGTCATTGTTTGTCGGCGCATTGAATGCCGAGATAACTGAGACGGCGGACGAAACGTCGGATAATGCATACGCCGTTTCCGAAGCAGTTCTTGAGCAAGAAATCAAGCCCGGTATAAATCTTCTTACCGGCACAAAAGAAAAGTATAGCTTTGACAAAGGCGAAACACCGCTTTTAGCCGCGTCTGTCGGCAGTGATTCCTCACTGTATCAGACAACCGTATCCAACGGAATGTATATTCTTTACAACAGCAGCGTGAGCGCAAAGCATTACGCAAATCTGAATTTTAATCTTTCCGATACGATACCTGCCGGAAAAAAGTATGCGATAGTAACCGACTCATACGGCGAGAGCGCAGACGGCACCGTGTTCAGCAACCTCAGTTTCGGATATCAGTGCGATGTTTTGAACAGAGGTGTAAACAAAGCTGATAAATCCGGCAACTGGAAGACCTTTTGGTTCGTTTCCGTGAATGAAACGGATACTGCCATCAACAAAGGCGGAAACAAGACCAAGTTCCAGTATTCCGGGCATGAAGAAACGGGCGAAAGCTATTACTTTAACAATGTGGGACTTTATCTTTACTATAACGTAAACTATTACGGTGCCGATAACGAAACCGTAATTGCAACCGAACAGGTGCTTTTAGATGATAATGGCGAACTGCTTACATCTTTTTCGCCGCTGCTTCCGTCGGGAGTTGCCGAACCCGAAAAGGACGGACGTGCCCTTGCCGGCTGGTCGCAGACTCCCGGTTCCGAGACGGTACAGACTGACGTTGCACTTGAAAACTCCGATATAGACCTCTACCCGGTATACGGCGCCAGACAGGTCCGTGCCGGAGATCCCGGAATTAACCTGCTTACAGGAAACACAGATGTGCTTGATTTTGACACAAATGAACTTTCAAGCGATAAAGTCGATATAGTTAAACAGGGAAAATTTGAAGTTGTAAGCATAGACGGAAATAACGTACTCAGAGCATACGGAAACGGTTATCCGATACTGTTTGCAAACACAACGGTTACAAAAGAAAGACCGGTATATTATAAGTTAAAGGCTCTGAAGTATATTCCGTCAGATATAACAAATGAAACCGATAACAGACTCTTCTTTGCCCTTGTTCCTTCAAAAGGATCCGGAACCCGTGTAACGTCAGGCTTTTCGCAAATTAAAACAACGTCTGAAACACCCGTTTCTGTTTCGGAACTCGGCAACATTACCGCAGTTACGGCGCGTTCAAACGGATATGACAGCGTTGAAGCAGACGCCATGCTTTATCCTGAAATTCAGGTACAAAAAATTGTGAATACCGCTTCCGTAAGCATATATCTCGATGACATAGGCATGTATCCTTATTACAAGGCAACATATCATCTCGGCGCGGATAATACGGCAGCAGCTTATTTCTTACTTGATGACAACGGCAGTTTTCTCAGCGAATACACACCCGTTCTTCCCGAGGACAGCACCGTAACCGTTCCGTCAGGCAAAAAGCTTGTCGGCTGGAGCACCGAGGAAAATTCCGATACCGTTATGGAAAGCATTGCACTTGAAAACACAGATATTGAGCTGTACCCTGTATTTGCAGACGCAGATTACGCACCCAAGTGGTTTAATGACGAGACCGACGTAAAGAACGTCACCGAGATCCGCGTGCAGAAAGATACCGACGGAAATATAATAGATACCAAGAGCGGACTTCGTTTCAAGAGCTATATTACGGACGAGAATAAGTATGACAGCGCACTTACCGAATACGGCTTTATAGTAGCTCTTACCGATAAGCTCGAAAAAGAAGAAAAAGAGCTTACACACGAGTTTACATATACCGGACTTGCAGACGGTCAAAAGGCATATATCGCACAGCCGAGCTTTGTCAAGAGCACCGGTACAGACCTTAATTTGTGGTACGATACAGAAAATGCTCTTACCGTGTTCAGCTGCGTGCTTGTAAACATTCCTGTTTCTCACTATAATGATTCGTTTACCGTGCGTGCGTACTCGTATGTAAACGGCGAATACGTTTACGGCGACGCAATGAATACTTCAATTCTCAATATTCTGAATTATCTCAGCCTGAACGGAAACGATGTACAGAAAGAGAACGCCGATATACTTCTCGCAAAGTATAACGCAAGCCTCGGCGAATGACGGAAGGTAAAGGTGAAAAGTATGAAAAAGATATATACCTCTCCCGAACTTGAGAAATTTTGCGTGTCGTATGAGGACATTCTCGAAGGCAGCGGAGAAACTGCGGAAAATGAGAATCTCTTTGATACGTCGGTGCTGTTCTGATTTGCCACCGCTGTAATATGCGTAAGTTTTCAGCGCATTTTACATATTCTCTGCACGTTTTATACACTCTCTCCTATATAATTTTCGGGTAATCATATATGTATGCATATCTCCCCGTTTTCCGTGCAGAGATACCTTTGATATGCTTAAAGACTGCGGTTTTTCGCCGCGGTCTTTTTTGTGTAAAACTATTTTTTGGAATTTTTGTAAACAATTATTTTTGCCGTTGACTTTTGAAAATTAATGTGTATAATAATTAATGCATAAATAATTAACGCATTAACAGTTAATTGATTAACAAATAAAACGGAGGTGAAAAAATGAACGTGAACGGTTCGGATAAGGTAAGAACGGTAATATATAAGCTTATGCAGACAAACCGGCTTCACCGCATGGCGATAGAAGAGGTTGCAAGCAGCGTAGGAATACACCGAAGCCAGCATATGATGCTTTCGTACCTTGTCGACAGTCCGGAAACCGATTTTTCACAGGCAGAGATAGCCAAGGAGTTCGATATAAGCCCGGCTGCCGTCGCGGTTACGCTGAAAAAGCTCGAAAACGGCGGATATATCGTCCGCAGCGTAAATCAGGGCGATAACCGGTATAATACTATAAGCGTAACGCAAAAGGGAAAAGACGTAATAAAGGAACTGCGTGAAAAATTCGATACCGTAGACAAAACAACCTTTGAGGAATTTACCGACAGCGACTTTGCGGCGCTTGAGGCTTGCTTTGACAAGATGCAGAGGGGACTTAAAAAGGTAAAGTGTCCGAAAGAGGATAAAATTTGATTTCAGAAAGGAAAAATTGCAGTGAAAAGATGGTTTAAATACGTAAAGCCGTATCTGCCGTACTTCATCATAGGGCCGCTGTGCATGATAGTAGAGGTAATAGGCGAAATAGTAATGCCGAAACTCATGTCGGTAATAATCGACACGGCAGTGGTCGATAACATAGCTACGGGCAACTGGCAGAAGGTGCTGCTTATATCGGCAGGCATGGTGGTAATGGCGCTGCTTATGATGGCGGGAGGCGTCGGAGGAGCATATTTCGGCGCAAAGGCGTCTGTAAACTTCGCGTCGGATCTGAGACAGGATATTTACAATAAGATACAGAGCTTTTCGTTTGAAAATATAGATAAGTTCAATACAGGCTCTCTCGTAACGCGCCTTACCAACGACGTAACGCAGCTTCAGAACTTTGTAAATATGATGCTCCGTATGTTTTTACGCTCGCCCGGTATGCTTATAGGAGCGCTTATAATGGCAATAAGCATGAATCCGTCCCTTGCGACGGTGCTTGCCGTAACCATTCCGCTTATGATTGTCGTTGTCACTGGAATAATCGCAACGGGCTATCCGCGTTTCCGTATCATGCAGAAAAAGATAGACGCGCTCAACTCAAATGTACAGGAAAACCTTACAAATGTGCGCGTTGTCAAATCCTTCGTGCGAGAAGGATACGAAAAGAATAAATTTGCCTCGTCCAACGCAGACCTCAAGTCGGCAGGCATTTCCGCAATGAACGTTATGATATTCATGCAGCCGGTCGTAATGCTGTTTATGTATATCACAACTATCGCCGTGCTCTGGTTCGGCGGAAAGCAGGTAGTAGACGGCAGCATGACCGCAGGCGACCTTTCGGCGTTTATCACGTATATTACGCAGATACTTATGTCGCTTATAATGTTTACCATGATATTCATGACAAGCTCGCGTGCGATAGCGTCGTCAAAACGTATCTGCGAGGTGCTTGACGAGAATGTAACGCTTAACGATAAAAATGCCGCACATAAGGATCTCGAAGTCAAAAACGGCGACATTGAATTTAAGCACGTTACTTTCAGATATTATAAAAACAGCGAGGGCAAGGTGCTCGACGACGTAAGCTTTAAGATACGCCGCGGAATGACGGTCGGAATAATCGGCTCGACAGGAAGCGGAAAGACAACGCTTGTTTCAATGATACCCAGACTCTATGACGCTGACGAGGGCGAGGTTCTCGTTGACGGAGTAAACGTAAAGGATTATTCGCTTGAAAAGCTCAGAGAGGGCGTCGGCATGGTGCTCCAGAAAAACGTGCTGTTCTCAGGCTCGATCGCAAGCAACCTGAGATGGGGCAACGAATATGCGACCGATAAGGAAATTACAGACGCGGCAAAGAGCGCGCAGGCGGACGGTTTTGTAAGCGCTATGAAGGCCGGTTACGATACAATACTCGATCAGGGCGGAACCAATGTGTCCGGCGGTCAGAAACAAAGACTTTGTATTGCAAGAGCGCTGCTCAAAAAGCCTAAGATACTTATACTTGACGACTCGACAAGCGCCGTCGATACCGCAACCGAGGCGCGTATAAGAGAGGCTTTCAAAAATGAGCTTGCAGACTCGACAAAGATAATAATAGCACAGCGTATTTCGTCGGTTCGCGACGCAGATGAAATTCTCGTAATAAACGACGGCAAGATAACCGGCGTAGGCACTCATGACGAGCTGCTTGCAAACAATACGGAATATCAGGAAATATTCTATTCCCAGATGGATAAACAGAACGATGCAAAAAAGGAGGCTGACGCGTAAAATGGCAGGAAGAAATTTAGCTGAACTCAAAGAACGTTATAACAGCGCATCGGCTCCCGGAAAGGCACGCGGACCTATGGGAGGACCGGGAGGAGGTCCCGGCGGCGGCGCAATGCGCGGAAAGTCAAAGCCTAAAGATGCAAAGGCTACCGTAAAACGCCTGTTTTCGTATATTTCGGCATATAAAGCGCATATGGTCGTCGTGCTTTTGTGTATGCTTGTAAGCACGGGATCTTCGCTTGTAGGCTCGTATATTTTAAGACCTATTTTCAATAATATAATGAATCCCGAAACCTCCGCGCAAAGCCGTATACAGTATCTCATGATGACGCTTGCAACGCTTGCTGCGGTCTATGTTGTAGGACTTGTTTCAACCTATGCGCAGAGCCGCATAATGCTGAACATTTCGCAGAGCGCGATAGAGAAGATAAGAAACGAGCTGTTTGCCAAGGTTCAGTCGCTGCCGCTTAAATTCCACGATAACGAAAATACCGGCGAAATAATGAGCCGTTTCACAAACGACGTCGATAATATCGGCACAATGCTTGACAGTACCATAGTAAGCCTTATTTCGGGCAGCGTAACGCTTGTTGGTACGCTTGTTATGATGATATACACCAATATCTGGCTTACGCTTGTTACGGTGCTTTTCCTGCCCGTATTTATCAAGGGCGGCGGATATATAGCGTCAAAGAGCCGAAAGTATTATTCGGCGCAGCAGGCGTCTTTAGGCGCGGTAAACGGGTATATTGAGGAATCCGTGTCGGGTCAGAAAGTCGTAAAGGTGTTCAATCATGAAAACGCCTGCAAGGACGAGTTTTCACTGCTCAATAACGACCTTCGCGAAACCCAGATAAACGCAAACTTCTTCGGCGGTATAATGGGACCTATCATGGGTAACTCAAGCCAGGTAAGCTACGGCGTGACTGCCGGTGTCGGCGGTATACTCTGCGCACTCGGAAAGTTTGATATAGGCGGACTTACGGTGTTCGTAAACTAT
Organism: uncultured Eubacteriales bacterium; assembly: GCA_934446675.1. GTDB lineage: Bacteria > Bacillota > Clostridia > Oscillospirales > CAG-382 > UMGS1387. Next base: position 10,974 of record CAKSEL010000009.1, on the reverse strand, counting down.
GCAAGACAGTTCTCACGTCCCGTAAATGAGATCTCAATGCAGATGACGACGGTTTTCTCGGCGCTTGCAGGTGCCGAAAGAGTTTTTGCCGTAATGGATAAAGAACCCGAAGCGCCCGACGCACCCGACTGCGTAAAACCCGAAAAGATAGACGGAAACGTTGTGCTTGACGACGTATGCTTCGGATATAATCCCGACAGAATGATATTGAAGCACATATCTCTCTATGCAAAACCCGGTCAGAAGATAGCATTTGTCGGCTCGACGGGTGCAGGCAAGACCACAATCACAAATCTGCTTAACCGTTTTTACGATATTGACAGCGGAAAGATAACCGTAGACGGTATAGATATAAAGAAATATCCGCGCGAATATCTGCGCGAGAATATCGCAATGGTACTTCAGGATACGCACCTCTTTACCGGAACCGTTATGGAAAATATACGTTACGGACGCCTTGACGCAACAGACGAAGAGGTTATAGAGGCTGCCAAGACCGCAAGCGCGCACAGCTTTATAATGCGCCTTTCCGACGGCTACAATACCGTGCTTGAGGGCGACGGCGCAAACCTTTCGCAGGGACAGAGACAGCTTTTGAATATAGCGCGCGCCGCAATAAGCAAAGCTCCGATACTCGTTCTTGACGAGGCTACAAGCTCCGTCGATACCAGAACAGAACGCCATATCGAACACGGCATGGACAGACTCATGAAGAACCGCACTACGTTCGTGATCGCACACCGCCTTTCGACGGTACGCAACGCCGACGCGATAATGGTGCTTGAAAACGGCGAGATAATTGAACGCGGAAGTCATGACGAACTGCTTGCAATGCACGGAAGATACTACGAACTGTATACCGGAAAGAAAGAACTTGATTGATATACCTGTATACATTTTGCGGAGGTAAAATATGAAAACCATAAATTTTGCGGTGGTAGGCAAAGGCTCTATGGGGCGCGCACATTCAGCGTCTTTGGATATGCTAAAATACTGCTATAAGAATCTGCCGTTTGAGGTAAAGCTGCATACGCTTGTGACGAGAAATCCCGAAACGGCGCAAGCCGACGCACACGCACTCGGCTTTGAAAATTACAGCCTTTCGGTAGACGAATGCCTTAAAAACGCGGATATAGACGTAATAGATATATGCACGCCGAATAATACTCACTTTGATATTATAAGCAAAGCCGTAAAGGCAAATAAGCATATACTTTGCGAAAAGCCGCTTGCGGTAAGCGATGCGGAAGCACGGAAAATTCTTGAGCTTACAAAGAATTACGATAAGTGCTGCGGAATGGTGTTCAATAACCGGCATCTTCCGGCAGTGCTGCGCGCAAAAGAGCTTATGAAAGAGGGCAGGCTCGGACGGATACTGACGTTCAGAGCCGTGTACCTACACGCGTCGGGCACAGACCCAAAGAAAAACGCAGGCTGGAAACAGAACCGCGATATATGCGGCGGCGGAGTGCTGTTTGATCTCGGCTCACACGCGATAGATCTGCTTTGCTGTATTCTCGGAGATAACGAAAAGTACGGCTTTGAGAGCCTTTACGGAATGTCGCAGATAGGCTTTAAAACCAGAGCCGGAATGGACGGAAAAGAGTGGCAGACTAATGCCGACGAAGCCTTTTATATAACCGCAAAGCTGAAAAACGGCGCGTGCGGAACCATAGAGGCAAGCAAAATATCAGTCGGCGCAAACGACGATCTGTCCGTCGAGATACGCGGAACCGACGGTGCGCTGAGATTTTCTCTCATGGAGCCGAATTTCCTTGAGTTTTATGATGCAAAGTATACAGGTACACCCAATGGCGGAGACCGCGGATTTACAAAGATCGAGTGCGTAAACAGATATGATATGCCGGAATCGGTTTTTCCGGGCATGAGAGCGCCGATAGGCTGGTTCAGAGGGCATATACACAGTATGTATAATTTCTGTAATGCGGTATATGCCGGAACAAACCCGTCGCCGTCATTTGAGGACGGCGCATATGTCAATAAGATAATGCAGGCGGCATATGACTCGGACGTTTCCGGAAAAAGCGTGACGGTGGAATAAAATACCGCAAAGAACGTAAAAAACGTTTGCGGCAAGATAAAAAAAGAGCGGCGGAGCCTGAAAGAGAGTTGTTTTTTCGGTTTTGCCGCCTTTGTCTTTTTTTTGCTAAATTGCGCCGTAACTATTGCATTTCTCATTCAAAAGTGGTAAAATTATATCGTAAAATATATTTGCAGACATAGTTTAGCGGTAAAACTTCGGCTTCCCAAGCCGACGTTGCGGGTTCGACTCCCGTTGTCTGCTCCAGAAAGTGTATATCCTCTTGCGGTGTGGATAAATTGCCGTGAGAGGTTTTTTATTTGCCTGAAATTACCGCAAATAGTTTTTTTGCAACCGGCGCCATAAAGGAAATATCTGAGCGTTTCAGAGTATCAAAGCATAACGCCGGGCGGCTTGTTATGACGGAAAGCTCGTATTTTTCAAGCGCCGCGCAAAAAGAGTGTTTCAATGAGCTTGAGGTCGAGAGATACGAGATAGTCGGAACGTTTGACAAGCATATGTGTCCGATATGCGGACGGTTTGACGGCAAGGTGCTTGACATGAAAGAGTTCAAGGAGGGCATTACCGCACCGCCGTTTCACCCGAATTGCAGGTGCTGCACAGCTCCGTACTTTGAAGAACTTGAAGGTGTCGGAAGGCGGTTCGCAAGGGACGTCAAGACCGGCAAGGCGTATACCGTGCCGGGAGATACCACCTATGAACGGTGGAAGGCTAAGCAGGGTGAAAATAATAAGTTGACAAGTTCCGAACATCATGGTATAATATCTGGTGGAATAACAGGAGCACGTAATCCGTATGGAAAAGCGGCGACAAAACATGCGGATCAATATTATGACTTTGTTCGTTCTATTAATACTGACTGTCCTAAAATTGCTGCCAATACCGGGATAGAGTTAAAAACCATTGAAAGCATAAAAAAATATCTTTTTATGGATATGCACGATTTGGGCGGAAAAATTTGTCGCTTTGATTCAGATTATATGATTTCACAATCGTGGCAACGTCTCATTGATGGCAAAAAGATTTTGCCACATGATTTAACTCTATTACATCATGAAGCACTTGAAAAAGAAATTGTAGCAAGTGGTAAATCGCAGGCCGAGGCTCATATAATTGCATCAAAAAAGTTTAATTATGGAAAGGAGGCAAATGAATACTATGCTTCGATTAAAAAATATCGTAAGGAATAATGATTATATTAGCGCTAATTACTACCCGGAAGATTCGGAAATCGCAGGATTTGTAAGTGTTGATATAAATTCAGGAGAAATTTTTGACAGCGATACGACATCTTATGATGGTTGTTTAAATGCATATTTGTCTCATGCAGCGCGAGCATTAAGCGAAATGTCAAAATCTGATTCATTGCCTTCTGAAAGGCTTGTAATGTGGTATTAAAAACAATTAAATAATTGTTAAAAGAGCATTGTACAGAAACGTACAGTGCTTTTCTTATACTCAAATTATTGATTTAAGCATCGCGCAGAAAAGTGCCGGTGCTTTTTTCATACAAAAAATTACCGCTTGCACGGCGGACAACAAGCAGTGCGCCGCAGTACGAGGACTGGCTCGAAAAAAGTTGACTGTAAGAAAGCGCAAAAAAATCCGGGGAAAGATACAGTTTTTTGCTGTAAAAATCCCCCGAATATTTTAAAATGCTGTACTATCTTATTTTACTTCTTTTTTGTCAAGATACGGTTTCATGCTGCCTGCACAAAGCGCCATAGTCGATATGTTGTGAAAAAGCGCCGAAGTGACGGGCGAAATGAGTCCCGCTATACCGAGAAGTATAAGTCCGCTGTTGAATACGGATATAAAGCGGTAGTTTGAGTGTATTCTTGCAAACAGTTTCTCGCTGAGATCTCGCAGTACGCAAAGCCTTTCAAGATCTGATGTAAGCAGAGTGATGTCCGCAACCTCTCTCGCAATGTCCGACGCGTCTTTCATTGCAACCGAAACGTCAGCCGCAGCAAGCGCCGGAGAGTCGTTTATGCCGTCGCCGACCATAACGACCGTGTGTCCTTTTGCTTTCATGTCGTTTATGATGTTGAGCTTGTCCTCGGGAAGAACACGCGCATGATAAGTGTCTATCGACAGCGCGTTGCATACGCTTTTTGCGGTAGATTCGCCGTCCCCGGTTATCATGACTATGTTTTTAAGTCCCTTTTGTTTAAGCTCACTTATGACATTCGCTGCGTTTTCGCGTATTGGATCCTGTATGCAGAGTATGCCGCATAATTTCTGACCGATAGCAAGGTAGACCATGGAATACTCTTCGCCGAGTTTCTTTATAATGCTGTGCTGCTCTTCTGTGTAGGGTATCTTCTCGTCGTCAAAGATAAAGTGCGCACTTCCGATGAGAGCCTTTTGTCCGTGCAGCTTTGTCGCAATTCCGTGCGCAACTATGTATTCGACCTCGGCGTGTTCTTCGGAATGTTTGAGATTCTTTACTTCCGCCGCATGAACGATAGCCTTTGCAACGCTGTGCGGAAAATGCTCTTCAAGGCACGCAGCCGTTCTCAGAATTTCGTCCTCGGTGTAACCCTCAAATGCAATGACCTTTGCAAGATTGGGGCAGGAAACGGTCAGTGTTCCCGTCTTGTCGAACATTACTGTGTCCGCATGGGCATAGTTTTCGAGGTATCTGCCGCCTTTTATCATTATGTTGTACTCGGCAGCCTCTCTCATTGCCGAAATAACGCATATCGGCGTCGATAGCTTTATGGCACACGAATAGTCTACCATAAGCACCGACAGAGCCTTTGTGAGATTTCCGGAAAAGAGATACGTCGCGGCGCACGTAAGCAGACTGAACGGAACAAGACTGTCCGCAAAGCTTTCCGCTTTTGTCTGGACGGCGGACTTGAGATCCTCCGAGGTTTCTATAAGCTCAACGACCTTGCTTATTCTGCTGTCGTCGGGAAGTGCGGTTACGTTTATGTCTGCCGAACCCTCTTCGATTACGGTGCCGGCATATACGCTTGAGCCCTCTTTTTTGTGGCAGAGCATAGCCTCTCCCGTCATTGCGGATTCGTTTACTCCCGCCTGTCCGGAAATTACAACTCCGTCTATCGGAATCATGCTGCCCTGCTGAACTCTGACAACATCTCCCGGTACAATGCTCTTTAACGGAACCTGCACAGGCTCGCCGTTTTCAAGCTTCCATACCTTGTCTATGTTTAAAGACAGACTGTCGGAAAGCGTATTCTTGGCTTTCTTTCTCGTGTAGCTTTCGAGAAGAGAGGAAATGTTCAGCAGCGTCATTACCGACGACGCCGTGCCGTATGAACCGCTCATGACCGACGCTGAGATAGATACTGCGTCAAGCACCGCAACATTCAGTTTTCCGCTCGCAAGTCCCGAAAGACCGAGTTTTATAAACGGAATTGCGCGGTATATCGTAAGAGGAGCTGTCAGGAACGACGGCAAAAACAGCTTAGTAAGAATTCTTTTTGCAATTATCTTAAAAAAGTCGCGCTTGAATTCTTCGTCCGTGAGCTGAATCGGCGTAAGCGGCGCGCTGCTTAAAGTACGGGCGTTTATGCTTTTTATTTCTTCAAGCAGTTGTTCGCGTATATTGCCGCCGTAGTTTATCAGCAGACCGCCGTTTGCGTATGAGGCTTTTGCCGAGATAACACCGGGAAACGCGCATATCTGCGCCTCAAGACTTGTGCTTTGCAGTTTTGAAAATACGTCTTTGCCGCATCTTACGCGAAGTCTGCCGGGAGTATCGTAAACAATTTTAAATCGCATGGAAAATCACGTCCCGAAAAGCCTTATTCTTTGTTCTCTGCCTGCTGCTTTGCGTCGTAGCAGATGTCCTCAGCCTCGTCCTTCATGTTGCGGAAGGTTTCCTTTGCCTCGCTCTGGAGCTGCATACACTTTGCAAGACCGTTTACGCAAGCCTTTCTGGTTTTGTCGCTCTTTAATGCCTTTACGCCGTATGTTGCGGCAAGAACTCCGCCCACAAAGCACAGAAGTTTTTCGTTTTTGAGATAGTCCAAAATTTTCATGATAAATTCCTCCTTGTTTTTGCGGATTATCATCCGTTTATTATTATTTTACTTTTACCGGCGCTTTTTGTCAACAGATGACTTTAGTCAAAAACGTTTAATTTCGATAACATTTTTGTAAAAAAACATTTAATCGAGTTAAGTATACCAAACCGCTCGTTTTCGGTACTGCAAGACGTGACATAAAGCATTGCGGATTTTTTAAGGAGACGTTGAAAAAATATAAATTATAATGAAATATTTTTTTAAATCTATTGTTTTGTAAAACCTGAGATGTATAATAAAAACAATACATACGGTAAAAGAGGGATGTATGCTTTTATGGAAAGCGGCAATGTTGACAGATCGCTCTTAAAGCACTATTGCCACACGGTATGGGAATATGACGCGGCGCTGCAAAAAGTATATATACATTACGACGCTATGTTTCCGGATATGGAAAACGCATGGCATGATATGTGCAGCCTTTTTGAGTTTTACAGTGACGGCTGTCTTTTCGGCGCGGACATTGAAACATGGCGGAAAAATCTCGGAAAAGACGCATTGAATGAATTTCTGCGCTCCGATGAAGAATGCAGAAGATTTGAGCTGAGATTTACCTTTAAAAACAGAGTTCCGGAATGGTATGAAATTTATATCGAAAAGTCAGGCGCACAAAAAGTTATTATTTCCGGCAGAAACATATACGGAAACGTAATAGGCGAGTCTATAAGAAAGACCGCGCGAAATCTGCTCGGCAATATTCTTTATATTGACGTTTTGAGCGGCTGTTTTATATCGCATTATTCAGGCTCGGAAATAAAGGCAATGCCGGACGGAAATACAGAATATGACGAAGCGGTAAAGCGGCTCTTTTCCGGACGCATACTTGACGAAAACAAGCGTGAAATACTTGAGAGCATGAAACTGTCGAACGTAAAAAAAGTGCTGTCGGAAATTGAAAACTGTACCGTTTATGCAACATTGCTCGGAGAAAAGGGAGCGCTTTCAAAAAAGTTCGTGTATTTTTATCTTGACGCCGCAAGGACTATAATAGTTTTTGCGGAGCTTGACGTAAGCGATATAGTAAAGGAGTACGAGTCGCGCATAAGACGGTTCAAAAAGGAATCCTACCGCGATTTTCTGACCGGTGCGTACAACAGGAACTATTTTGAAGAAAACCTTAAAAGTGCCGTTTTGAGTTCAGGCGTCGCAATACTCGATCTTGACGATTTTAAGCTTTGCAACGATGTTTTCGGACATTCCGCGGGAGATGAGGCACTTATAACCGCCGTACAGACCGTAAGACGCTGTATGAATCCGACGGACTGCCTTATAAGATACGGCGGAGACGAATTTCTGCTCATTCTTCAAAACCTTCAAGATGAACGGACGCTTGAAAAAAGGCTTGCTGATATACAGAATAAAGTTCACAGCGCGGTAGTTGCCGGAAATCCAGATGTAAAGCTTTCCGTAAGCATAGGCGGAGTTGTCTGTAAGAGAGACGAAACCGTTGAAGATGCGGTTTCGCGTGCGGATAAGCTTATGTATCAGGCAAAAGGGCTTAAAAATATGGTTGTCACCGAGAGCAAAGCTATCCGCGACGGCAAGAGAGAACATATCGTTATGAAAAACGACTATGTAAAACAGCAGATACTCATTGTAGACGACCTTGAGCTTAACCGCGAGATACTTTCGGACATGCTGCGCGATAATTTCAAAATACTTACCGCGTCGGACGGCGCAGAGTGCATTGAAATGTTAAGACAGTACGGAACGGGCATTTCTCTTGTTCTGCTTGATATAGTTATGCCGGTAATGGACGGGTTTGAAGTTCTCTCGTACATGAATAAAACAAACATGATAGAGGATATACCCGTAATAATGATTTCGGGCGAAAAGTCGGATGACGCCATTCGCCGTGCATTCAGTCTCGGTGTTTCGGACTATGTGAGCAGTCCGTTTGACTCAAAGGTGGTTTTCAGACGCGTGCTCAACATTATAAATCTCCATGTAAAGCAGAGACGCCTTATTTCGCTTGTCGCAAAGCAGGCAGCCGAGAAGGAAAAGAACAGCCGTATCATGATAGATATACTCGGACAGGTCGTAGAATTCAGAAACGGCGAAAGCGGAATGCACGTAAAGGATATAAACAAAATTACCGGACTTCTGCTTGAAGAGCTTGTAAAGAAAACCGGCAATTATGAGCTTTCGCGGGAAGAACGTTCTCTTATAGCCACAGCCTCGGCTCTGCACGATATAGGAAAAATCTGCATTGACGAAAAGATACTCAATAAGCCCGGCAAACTTACAAAAGAAGAGTTTGAAGTAATAAAAACGCACACTACTCTCGGTGCGGAGATGATAAGCTCGCTTGACGAATTCAAAAACGAGAAGCTTGTCAAGGTTGCGTTTGAGATCTGCCGCTGGCACCATGAAAGATATGACGGCAAGGGCTATCCGGACGGACTCAAGGGCGAACAGATACCAATAAGCGCACAGGTTGTTTCCATCGCCGACGTCTATGACGCGCTTACAAGCGAACGTGTATATAAACCTGCGTTTTCGCATGAAAAGGCAATGGAGATGATAACCGGCGGCGAGTGCGGAGTGTTTAATCCGCTGCTTGTAGAATGTCTGTGCGATATACAGGACAAGATCCGAAAGGATACAGAAACGGATTTGCATTAATTATAAACTTCTCCGGAGGAAAAGTCATGAGTGTTAAGAGAAAGTTTAAGTTTTTGACGGCGGCGGTTTTGCTGTCGTTTTGTCTGTTGTTCTGCGGCTGCGCAAGCAGGAAAAATGCATCGGTCAAGCCCGGAACGCAGGAGGAGCTGCCGCAGCTTGTAATAGGCTGCGATCTGTATGAACCGTATTCGTATATTGACAGCGACGGAAATTTTGCCGGTATAGATATTGAACTTGCGGCGGAAGCCTGCGCAAGAATGGGATATAAGCCCGAATTCAAGTTTATAAAATGGGACGAAAAAAAGCAGATTCTTGCCGATAATGAAGTTGACTGCGTCTGGTCGTGCTTTTCAATGAACGGCAGAGAAAGCGATTATCTGTGGGCAGGACCTTACTTTTACAGTTTGCAGTCGGTTGCGGTGTTAAAATCGAGCGATATAAATACAATATCCGAGCTTAAAGGCAGAACCGTTGCGGTGCAGTCCAGCACAAAGCCCGAAAGTTTGTTCCTTGACGGAGCAGACGGCGTTCCGGACGTAAAGAACGTGTATTGCTTTACAGATATGGAGAAAATGTTCGGAGCCGTCAAAAAAGGATATGTAGACGCGTGTGCCGGACATGAAAGCGCACTGAAATCGTTTATATCAAGAGACAGCGCAGATTTCAGAATACTGTACGAGCCGCTGCAAAAGGTAGGGCTCGGCGTTGCGTTTGATAAGCAAAGCGGCGATACAGAGCTTGTCCGTAAGCTTTCCGAAACGCTTAATGAGATGCATAAAGACAGAACCACCGCAAAAATATTTTTAAAATATAACATTTCCGCAGAGATGTTTCCGGAGGTGAGCGTCGTTGGCTGAAAAACACATTGACGGACATGCCGGAAAAAAGAGAAGATTTAAAACGGCGCTTGCAGCCGTCGCCGGAGGAATAGCCGTGTGTGCCGCGGTGTACGCGTTTACATTTTCGAGGAATATCGAGTCTCTCGGAAAAAGCTTTGAAAAGACCGCGTCGCAGTTAAAGAGCCAGTGTCAGAGCTACGACGAAATTATAGCCGCAGATGAGGCAAAGAGTCTTATACGCCTTACGGAACAGACCGTCGGACTTCGTACAAATCTCGGAGTTACGGCAGATTTTGAAAACACCGAACTGTTAAAGGACTATGCTGACAATCAGCGGCTTTCGGGAATAATAATACTTGACGAAAATCTTTGCCTTGTGAGCGAATACAGCGACGGACGCACAGATTTTAATGACTGGAAAGAAAATCTTTCGGTGCCTTATGTTGCAAATACCGCCGATTATGAAAAAAAGATATACTGCGAACGCGTGTATAAGTACGGAAACTGTTACGACATGGCGGTTGTTGCGCGAATTGACAAGTCTGGACTTATCTGCTGCTACCGATACCAGAATTCGGGTCTGCTTGCGCTGAATAAGGCGGCTCTTGAAAGCATAATGTCGGACTATACCGCAGAAAACGGCGGAATTGTGTACGTTATGAAGGACGGCGAAATTCTCATCACCGACGACAGTGCGGTAAGAAAGGGAAAAGCTCATGACAGCGCTGCGCTGCCGTGTTCTGAGGTAAAGTCAGAAAAACCTGAAAGAATAAGTACGGAGCGCGGAACCTTTTACGGCGCAAAATCTTATTATAACAAATACGATATATATGTTTTCTATTCCGAAAGCACGGTAGTAAAGTCGTGCCTGTATGCGGTAATTCTTGCGCTGTCGGTTTATACGGCGCTTTGTATGCTTATACGCGTTGTCGGAATGAGCCTTGAGAGAAAGCACCGCACGGAGCTTAACGACAGTATCGAAACCATAAAGGCTATAAGCGAAATATATGACGTAAGCATAACCGTAAATGTACGCGAGAATAGGTTTGAGGCAATAAAGCTCTCGGAATATATGATGCCTATGCCCATAAAGATACATACGGCAAAACAGCTTTTTGATTTTGTCGGAGACACTTTTATAGGCGACGAATATAAAGAGCAGTTTGAAAAGTTTGTAGATCTTTCGGACGTTACGCAAAGGCTTTACGGCAAGGAATTCATAGAGTTTATCTGCTGTACCAAAAAGGGAAAGTGGATCAGCAATCTTTTGATACGCAAAGAAACGGCGCATGACGGCAGTGTGCGTTCGGTTGTTGTATAAAGAAAACCACGCGATAGTCGCGTGGTTCAAAAAAGGTTAACCGGTGAAAAAAATCCTCCAAATATGTTA
>CAKSEL010000008.1 GCA_934446675.1 uncultured Eubacteriales bacterium | reverse complement strand
CAAGGAGATGTGAAGGAATACGGCAATATAACCGTATTTTCTTATTTATGTCGGATAACCAATTACCTGAAATAAACAGAACCCAGTAATGGCGGTGGCGTTCGTTTGAATGATATATACAGTGGTGATATTCGTAAGGTCTTGTAATAATTACGCTTCCTACTGAAACAGGATATATCCGATCTTCTACCATAAATGAGACATCACCTGAAAGGTTCAGATAGATTTCACATTCGCGGTGAACATGGTGCTCAAACTGATTTAGTTTTGAATTTTAAACTTATGCCGTGAGAAAAATTCAGGACATCTTCAGTCGTTTTGATGCCATACAGCAATGGGCTGACTGATTCGCATAATACGTGGCGCCGCTTGGTTAAAGAAGAATTTTCGCTGATCGGAAAACCGGGCAGAGCAGAGGACGTGCCGTTTTCATATATGATATGGGGCGGTACAGAAACGGATAGAGTTCTTGACAGGATCGAATGTATTAAGAATAACGGCTTGCCTGCCGAGTATATATGGATAGACGCCGGCTGGTACGGTTCGGGCACAAAGCCGAGTAAAAATGAATTTGAAGGAGACTGGGGATCGCACACGGGCGACTGGGAGGTAAGCCCGTTCATACACAAAAATAATCTGAAAGATGTTTCCGACGCGGTACATAATGCGGGGAAAAAATTTCTGCTTTGGTTTGAGCCGGAGCGAATTGCACAAACATCAGCATTTTTCAAGAAACACCCTGAGCATTTGCTGACCTTTAAAGGAGATAAGAGCAACGCACTGTTGAATTTGGGAGAACAAAATACGTGGAATTATTGCCGCAATATGTTAAAAGAGCATATATCTGAATTAAAGCTGGACTGCTTAAGGATTGATTTTAACTTTTCACCGTTGCCGTTTTGGCGTAAAAATGACGCACAGGACAGAAACGGTATAACAGAGATTAAATATATTAACGCTCTTTACAGACTTTGGGATACATTGCTTGATGAATTTGCGAATTTAATTATAGATAATTGCGCGTCGGGCGGCAGAAGAATTTGCAATAAGCGGAAAAGAACTTGCCGAAAAGGGTTTGGAGCTTGTAATTCCCCAAAGACGAAAGGCTAAATTATATTTTTATAAGGCACGATGAATTAAACAGCATATAATGAACATGAAAGTCCGAAAATTGGCAAGTACAAACAGTGCTTGTCGATTTTTTGTTTCAATTTCGGTTTGCCGACAAACCGGCGGTTATATCCAATTTTCAACGCTGTGAATAAAGAATACATAATTATATTTATAACATTTTTTCCCTGATTTCGGCATAAATTTTCCAATCCCCTTGCATATTATGCAGATGTGGTATATAATTACTATGATATAATATGTAAATACTGATAGGTCAACGCAAATAAAGGGGGAATTGTTGTGTTGAAGAAAATTATAATGGCAGTGCTTTGCGCATTTATGCTGCTTTGTACTGTTGCGTTTGCAGCCGAGATAAAGGCGGGAGATACCGCCTATGTTGTATACGGCGGCACTGTAAACGTCACAAAAAAAGCCACTTATTCCGGAGCTGTAAGCACGGTCAGCAAAGGTACAAGAGTGACGGTTTTGGAAGCTTATGTAGTCGGAGAGGATAACCGTAAATTCCATAAAATTCAGCTTTCCGACGGCACGGTAGGATATATCCTTGCTTATACAACGGCAAGAGAAACAACCCCGATACTTGATGCCGGCAAGACTGCCGAAAAGGATTTAAACAAGCAATGGGCGTCTTCCGATCCCGACAAGTATCAGCACGCAATAGAGATGACATTTCTTTCCGATTACATCTACGGCGGAAGTAAAACGACCGAGGGTAAAGAAAGAAACTTTTATGCAAAGGTGCCGACGGAATGGGTAAGACATGATCGCCCTGCGTCATTGCCGCTTGTGGGAATGGCTATCGTGCATATAGGCGATGAGGGAAAAATCGGCTCGGTAAAAGCCTCGTTCTATCCCGGAAATCCGCCGATTAACTATCACTCCAGAAGACTTGACGAGCTTAAAGCAATAGGGTATGATCCGATATTTGCCGAAAAAAGCAGAACAGAAGCAAATGCCAACACAGCGTTTTATGCGACAACAACGAATGAATTTGAAGTTGTTGCTTATAACGAGAAATGGGTTGCCATATGGAGCGAGGGCGGCGTCGATGAAACGCGCGGCTCAATCAGACAGTGCGGCGAGAAAGACGGTACTGCCTTCACAAGCTGGAAACCTGCCGTATATTTTCTTCCGAGAAAAAATTGTTATATTTTGGATATCAACAACCAGGTGTCAACTCCTCCGCAGATTCAGGCGGTGGGCAAGGCAACAGGTCTTTTGATGGTTAAGACCACTCCCGATGACAAAGATTATGTAAAATCCGGCGTTATTAAACTCAATCAGTCGATTCAGATTGTAGATGCTACTCCGCAGAACGGTCATTACAAGATCTACTATAAAAAAGGTATTTATTATGTTGAGACAAAGTATGTGAATATGCAGCTCGCAAATACCGAAAAGCCGACAACTCAGTATAAAGCAATAGCTGCCGCAGATTGTAGTATTTCTGACGGTTCTTCGGTTGCAGGCTATGTTAAAAAAGGCGCTGCAATCGACGTTATCGAGCTGAACTATGACGGTAAAAAATCAAAGATCTGGTTCAACTCAAAGGAGTGTTACATTCCGACAGGCAATCTTGAAGATCTGACCAAGACCCTGTCCGCTGCGGACACGGCAAAGCTCGGCGCACCTATCGGCGTTCTGTCCGTGGATACGCCCTGGGGAGAATGGGGCGCGCTGACATATTCTGCAGAGGGAATTGCAAAGCTGAAAAAATACCGTTACGGATATATCAACGTTGATGAAAAAATGATGTCAGAGTACAGCAAGTGGATTCTTTCAAACAACGGTGACATCAATAAAATACACGACAGAGAATGGGTAAACGTATACGGTATTGAAGAATTTTCGTTTGACCGCGACGCAGATATGAGGGATATTCCTGGAATAGATCCCGACGATATAGAACCCTGGATCATAACAGGAAAAATATATACTATTTTCTACGACGGCGAAATCCGCTATCTGGTTCATGAGGACGATGAACATGAAACATTTACCTACTATCCCGGAAACGGATTCAGCAAAAACTCCGTTGCAAAAACGCAGACTGTTTGTCTGGACGGACTCAAATATAACACCGTCGCATACAACATTGATGACAACAACTACTTTAAGCTCAGAGATATTGCAAAAATCCTTGACGGAACCATTAAAACCTTTGACGTCAAGTATGACGCTGCAACAAATTCCATTGATATGCTGAGCTTTTACGATTATACATCGGTTGGCGGCGAATTAAAACCGGGTGACGGCGTTCAGAGAAAAGCCCTTTCATCATCGGTATTTTTAACGCTTGACGGCGTGCCGATCAAGGCAACCTGCTTTAATATTGAAGGAAACAATTATTTCAAGCTCCGCGATATAACGGACGCATTGGATTGCCGCGTTGAGTGGGACAACAGTACCAAGATGATCTGGGTCATTCCTGCCAGAACCGCATATGATGATCCCGATGAGATAATGGGCTGATTTCACGGATTGTTAAAGCAAAAAATCAAATAAAAATTTTAGCCGGTATGGGGTTTGAAGATTTTTCAGGCTTTATATCGGCTTTTTTATATTTGAGTCTTATATTATTCTTTTCTGCCTGCTCAAAAATAAAAATTTACCCGATGCTGTAAAATTGCAGGAAAGTACGGCAAAAAGATTTTCAAAAAATATTCAAAAGTATTGCTTTCCTCCGGCTTTTATGGTATTATATCCGTAAATTTCAGAGCCGGTTCCGATAATGCATTTACTGCAATGGCTTATTGAGAACATCACTCCCGGCATATCCTGACAGGCAATGCCATGAACCTTAAATTGCAAAGTTTTTTATAACGGCAACCGCATTTGAGAAAAGGGCGGCGAAGGATAAGGGACCTGTATATGTTCAATCCAAAACAGAGAGGAAAGTATGGGGTCCCGCCGCAATACATTATACTGCCGTGCCGAACGATTTCGACACCAAAAAAATTGTCTGTACGGAAAAGTGGGAGAGAGTAACCCTGCCGCACGACTATGTTATACGTCATAACCCGTGTGAAACAGAGAACAACGCTCTCGGATATTTCAAGTATGACAATGCGTGGTACAGAAAAAAGTTTAAACTTTCCGACAGCGACAAAGGCAAGCGTATAACTCTGCTTTTTGAAGGCGTCGCGACGCACGCAACAGTGTATATTAACGGCTGCCTTGCAAAGCATAATTTCTGCGGTTACAATTCGTTTGAGGTAAATATAAGCGATCTGGTTAAATTCGGTGGTGATGAAAATGTGCTTGCCGTCTATGTTCAGGCGGACGAACACGAAGGCTGGTGGTACGAGGGCGGCGGAATATACCGTCACGTATGGCTTTGCAAGACCGCCGATGTTGCGGTTGACCTGTGGGGAGTCTACGTTGCGCCCAGGAAGATGAGCGATACGCTCTGGAATGTAAAAATCGAAACCGAAATAATAAATGACCGTTATGAGGACGTTGAGGCAGAGGCTCAAACAGTTTTCTATGACAAAGACGGTAATGCTGTTTTAAAATCAAATGCCGTAATTGACATACCGCTGCGCGAAAAGAAAACCGCGGTTTATTTTGCCGATATAGAAAACCCGAATTTGTGGGATACGGAAAATCCGTATCTTTATAATGCGGAAACCGTAATCAGGGTAAACGGCGAAGTTTGCGACAAGTATGTGACGAGAACCGGTTTCAGAACATTTGAAATAAATCCCGAAAAAGGCTTGTTTTTAAACGGAAAACACGTAAAGATCAAGGGCGTATGCGCGCATCAGGATTTCGGCATTACCGGAAAGGCTGTTCCCGACAATATTCACAGATATAAGGTGCAGCTTATAAAGGAAATGGGTGCAAACGGTTACAGAACCAGCCACTATCCGCACCCGGAGGCGGTTATGGATACGCTTGACGAACTCGGATTTATAGTTATGGACGAAACAAGGTGGTTCGAGTCAACCGACGAGGGAAAGGCACAGCTCGAAATGCTTGTAAAGCGTGACAGAAACAGACCGTCCGTGCTATTTTGGTCGGTCGGAAACGAGGAACCGCATCACCTCACGGAGGAGGGCAGAAGAATCTGCAAAAATCTTATTTCCTTTGTTAGAAAACTTGATAACACGCGTTATGTTATGAGCGCCGTTTCAAACGATCCTGACATCGCAACGGTATATGACGAACTTGATGTTATAGGCGTAAACTATAACCTTGGCAAGTACGAATACATACACGAAAAATACCCGAACAAGGGAATATTTGCGTCAGAGTGCTGCGCAACCGGAACGACAAGAGGCTGGTATAAAGCCGATTGCCCCGAAAAGGCGTATCTGAGCGCATACGATAAGGACACGAATAACTGGTTTCTCGGCAGGGAAAACACATGGAAGTTTATAGCCGGAAGAGAATGGATATTGGGCGCGTATCAGTGGATAGCATTTGAGCACAGAGGTGAAACGCTCTGGCCAAGACTTTGCTCACAGTCCGGCGCAATAGATCTGTTTTTGCAGAAAAAAGACGCGTTCTACCAGAATCAGACGCACTGGATAGATGACAAACCGCTTATCCACCTCTTGCCGCACTGGAATTTTGAGGGCATGGAGGGAGAACGTATATCCGTGTGGACGTACACCAACTGTGAGGAGGCAGAGCTGTTTTTAAACGGCAGCAGTCTCGGCAGAAAAAAGATTGAAAGGTACGGTCACGGCGAATGGGACGTGGAATATTGTCCCGGAACAATAAGGGTTGACGGTATAAACGGCGGAAGAGTCGTTTGCAGCTCTGCACATGAGACTACGGGAAAAGCCGTCAAACTGAATTTAAAACTTGAAAACACCGTAGAGAAAGCAAACGGTACAGACATAGCAGTTATAAGCTGTTACTGCACCGACAGCGAAGGACGGGAAGTACCCACGGCGTCGCCGTATGTTTCATTCAGCACAAACGGATTGGGAAAGATTGCCGGCACGGGTTCTGACATTGCCGACCATAATCCGCCGCACCTTACAAGCCGCCGTATGAGAGCCGGCAGAATTACAGTTGCGGTGCAGGTGGGCACTATCGCAGGAGAACTTAAAGTATATGCCGAGTCGGATAATCTTAAAAGCGGGGTCGTTACTGTAATGCTGAATGGCTGTGATAATAAATAATGCTCATATTATAGAGAAAACATCTGTAAACGAAGGCAGATGAATGTTGCCGAAGTGTTAAAATTTACTAGGAGGTTATGTTGTGAAGAGATGGGTTTTTGAGGACTGGAGTTTTGAGATGACTGCAGTTGACGGAAAAGCCGCGGATTGCAGACTTGGCATAGAAAAAGGCGATAAGTTTGTATTCTCTTATGAGTGTCCTGCCGGTATGTGTCCGCGTGTAATGACAGAACTGTTCACATGGTGCGAGGTAATTCGCTGCGGCGGCGATTTTACATACAGGGGCTTTACGCAAAAGTATGAAATGGATTTCCCGTGTCCCTGCGGCAGTATAAGATTTCATCTCAAAGCAAGCCCTATCACCCGCGATAAAACGTGAGTTGAGCGTACCTGCCTGAACTTTCAAAAACGGCAGAACACATTTATTATATATTCTTATCCCGGCAGAGCCTTGATTTCTGCCGGGTTTATCTTTGCAGCAATGCTTTATCCCCTCGCAAACTCCGACGGAGTAATACCGCAGGACTTTTTTACGGTTTTGGAAAAGTGTTTTTCATCGCTGAATCCGCAGCGGCGCGCAATATCCTTTACCGTATACTTGTTTTGCAGAAGCAGCGCCGTTGCCTTGTTTAATCTGAGCTTTAAGAGGTATTGCTTCGGAGACATACCGCAGTATTTCTGAAATTTGCGCCGCAATGCCGCGTCGGGGTATTTCACAATAGTGCTGTCGGGACTTGAAAATGCGGCGGTAATGTTTCCGGCGATTTCGGCAGGCACGCTTATGTGCTGTATGCTCTGCGGAATATTTGTTTTCGGCGAAAAGATGAAAATGCATAACATTCTGTCTGCAATCTGCGGAATTGTCTGCGTTGCGCTTTTGAAGATATAGACCGAATATGCTTGAAAATAAAGAGGTTTTATGGTAAAATTTTATTGAAATAATCTTGTCCGAAAGGCGGTGAAAGCATGAAAATAGAAAGAGCGGAGGAGACGTGCGGTTTTGCAACCGAAACCTGCTTCCCCGTAAGCTTTGAAAGAACGCAGAAACAGCACTGGCACACAAATTTCGAGATAATTCACGCCAAAGAAGGACATTTGCGGCTTGCGATAGCAAAGCGTTCGTATGATTTGAACAAAGGCGATTTTGCACTTTTAAAGAGCTGCGATTATCACGCATATATGTCGGATTCATGCGAACAGACTGTACTTGAATGTATACGGTTTTCACCGAAATATATTTCTCAGATAGCAAAGCTCATACCGAACGCGTCTTTTATAGCAAGGCTTTCGGATATACGTTCGGCAGACCTTGAAAAAACTGTTGGAAACGCACTTGACGGCATAATGAACGGCATTTACGACGAAAGCCCGGTTTCCGAAGCGCTCAAAACCGCATATATCGTCCAGCTCTGCCTTATGCTCGTGAAAACATATCATAAGACGGAGGACACGGGTACGACGCTTATGGCGGAATATGAGTATCTGTTTCCTGATTACCGCTGCAATTACGATACGGGCGATGTGGACAATAAGACCATGAGTAAATTCCAGTCGGTGCTCGAATATCTCAACGCGAATTTTACCGATTCGTCAATGTCGCTTTCGGTGCTGTCGCAGATGTGCGGATTGTCAAAGTGCTATATATCAGAGCTTTTTCCGGCAATAATCGGAGTGAATTTCAAGCAGTATCTGTATGTGCTGCGTATAGACCACGCGCTGCGGCTTCTTTCGATGTCGGACGTGAAAATTGCCGACGCTGCTTTCGAGTGCGGATTTGATACGATAAGAACTTTCAATAACGTGTTCAAAAAGCTCAAGGGCGTAACTCCGAGCGAATTTCTTTCGGGCATGTCCCGTGACGGCAATAATGCCGGATTGCTTTCGGGTTTCAAAGACCTTTGCGCAGCCGACGAAAGTCTTATGAGATACGTATACGGCGGAAGCTGCGGCATAGTGCCGTATGAGGATCCGCTGTCGCCGGGAAATAAGGTTTTCGGCATGATAACACACGAAAAGAATAAAGTCTGGACTACTTTCAACGTAAATATGGTATTCCGTGCCGGAGGAAAGTACGAGGTGTCGTTTGATCTGTACTGTCTGCCGGACGTAAACGGCAAAGAATATACCGACAACAATATCGGCGTGAATTTCTATTATGCCGACAGTCCGCAGAAAGCTCCGTCTGCGCACAGCAGCGAATGTTTCAGGTTTTCCACCGACGGGAAGTGGCACCGTTACAGCTGTACGCGCACGGTGTCAAAGGATTATGTGCCGGGACTTTACGACAAGTTTTCGGTTTTCGGCAATCCTGCAAACGACGTCGGAATTAATTTCCTTCTGGATCATGTTTCCTGCGTGCCTATATAAAAATTCAAGCCTGTACCGGATTTTAGTATCTGATACAGGCTTTTAATTTGGTTTTTGTACCGTTGTTTACTCTATTCCGAAAGCTTTTGCGGCTTTGTCGTAGTCGGGTGTGCCTTTAAGAGACTCAAGGAACTGTGTTACGGACTGCGTCACGGGTTTTCCGTATGCCGTGTATTCCTCCGTGCCGACGGAATATTTCATATATGTGACGACTGTAAATTCAGTATCGTACTTGTCCTTCGGTATTTTTACAAGTACGCCCGAATACTGTGTTTTTTCGTCGGCAACGGCATATTTTATGTTTGTGCCGTCTTTTTTGCTGTAAGCAATGCCGGTTACAGTGCCTTTGTTTCCCGGCTGCGGCAGAGAATCCTTAAAGTTTTCGGCAAGTCCGACGACAAAGCCGAATTCAAGGGCTTGGATATTTGAGGACGAGTAAAAGGTGTCGGGAACTTCGCCTATAAAGCGCAGACCGTTCGGCGCGGTTATTCTTGCACTGATTTTCCCGGTGTTTTCCGCAGCGTAAATAATGCTTTTTGTTCCGTCAAATACGGCGCTTACGTATGAACCTGCGGCGTCGGTTGCTCTGAGAGCTATCTGAGACTCTGTTTCGCCGGCAAGAGTGAGCATTTTTCCGGACGCCTGTTCTTTTCCGTCAACAAACCATGTGTAGGTTATATCGGCGTCGGCGGCAGAGCAGTCGGCAATCAGGGTTATTCCGCCGGAGCTTTGGGATTTGTATGCGGTAAGGTCGTAAATTTCTGCTTTGGGTGCAAAGGTAATCTGATAAAGTCCCTGCGGAATCCACTTTTCGTTCAGAAAATCGCGTCCGCGGACAACTATTCTGTCCTCATACACGTCTGCAAGAACGGCGCTTGAGCCGAGAACCTCGCGCAGTCCGTCGGAAGCCGAACTGTCAAGGATATTGTTGGTTATAATTCCGCCGTCGTGAATATATGAAGGGGAAGTTTGCTTTCCGTCGATTACCGTTGCAAGATCGCTTTCAAGCGTAAAATGCGAGTGCGCCGAGATGTATATTGCAGTCGGGTGCTTTGCAAGGATTTGCTTTAACGCGCTGTCGTCCTGTATCTGATTTGCAGACCAGTGATCGAGAAAACCTACGGTTCTGTTTGACGCCACATGACCGAATACAAATATCGGTTTTCCGCTTTCTTCGTTTTCAAACAGCTTTTTGTCGAGCCATTCGAGCTGTGCGGTTCCGAAGGAATATGAAAAATCGTTGGGTATCGTAAGGAAAATATAGTGATTTCCGTTTATCTCGGCGTCGTAGTAGTTTACGTCGGGATTATAATTTGCCGTGTATCTTCCGTTTTGCTCCGAGTAGTCAATCCAGTCCGATAAAAAGTCCTTGAAATACTGTGCCGAGTGCAGGTCGTCGTGAGTTTCGGGAACGTCATGGTTGCCCTGAACCACAAATACGGGAATATCAAACTGCTCAAAATAGCTTTTTGCAAGATCCCATTCCGCACTTTTTGCCGTTTCTCCGTACCACTGAGTAAGGTCGCCGTTTGCGACAAGAAGATCCGCCATGCCGTTTATCTGATTGAACGCGTTTATCTGCTGTGTTACAAAGTTTGTTTCGCTGCCCCAGCCGCCGAAATGAAAGTCCGACGCAAATGCCGCGGTATATAAAGGCTCTTGGTATACAGACTGCTTTTGCTCGGGCAGATCGAAGTACAGTTCAAAGACGTTTTCGCTGTCAGTGACATATGCGCATAAGGCGTTTGCACCCTCCGGAACGAGAATGTTTTTTGAGATGGTGTATCCTGCTTCGGCTTCTGTTCCTTTAAGGCTTTTGATTGCCGTATATTCCGGAAGATCGGAGTATGATCCGTCATCGCCGCGCACAGCCCAGCAAAGGCGCACGTTTTTTGCGTATTCGCTGTTTTGCGTACCGAAGTCAATGCTTATGTTTCCGTTTGCGTATTTGTCGGAAAGGCTGTCGAATTCGTATGAGAGGGAACATTCGTCGGGAGAGAGCGTTCCGCTTTGAGACGTTTTTGAAACAGGGATAAAGGCTATGCGGTCAATTTCAAAAGAGCCAAGCGAGTTTATTGGGTCTATTCTTATGTTTGTAATGGTACTGCCCTGCCACTTGAAAGCGTCCGAAAGATCAAGATAATAGTATTCAAAGCTGTCATGTGACGTTGACGGAACGGACTTTTTTACAGAGGCATATTCGTTTACAGAGAACGTTTCACCGAGTGAGTCAGTTCCGGAATAGTATATCTGAAGCGTGTCGGACTTTGTGCTTTCGTTTTTCATGATTATTTCAACACCGGAAAATTTGTCGGCGTCAAGCGAAAGACCGTAGAGATTTATCTGCGGATCTTTGTATGCGTCGGGCGCAGTATACCGTAAAAGTCCGCCGCTTACTGAAAAGTTTGAGTCGGATAAGCTCCAGCCGTCCGCAAAGCCGTCGCAGCCAAAGTCCCAGACATAGTTCTGCGTGCCGTTCTTTATTATAATGCAGTCGACAAAAAATTCTGCGTCCGCCTGATTTACGCAGTTGAGCGTCATCTGGGTTATGTGATTTCCCGAAATCTGCTCGCTGTACTTTTCAGAGGGCGAAAACCTGTAAAGCACGTATTTCCCATTGTCAGACGCCTTTACGGGTGCGCTGAGATATGTGTAGCCGTTATATGAGCCGTACAGATTTTTTACGGTGCTGCCGTCGGCGTCAAGCAGATTTGTGTATATTATCGACAGGCGGTCCTCCGTAAGACCGTCGGCTTTCATGCGCACGTATATGTCGCCGTAAACGTCGCAGGGAAGATTGAGAGACGTGTTTTTGATAAGTCCGTTTGACGCTCTGTTTACGCCGGTTATGTTTCCGTTTTCTACGCTGTATGATGTGACGTTTTCGGGTATCCAGCCTTCAAGTCCGTCGTCAAAGTGAAAGATCTTGTCGGTATATGAGCCGGGATTTGTAAGCATTATGTAGTCTATGTCAAAAGTTCCGGCGGAGTTTACTATATCCGCGCGGAGCTGATTTATGCGCGCACCGGAAACCGAATCCGGAAACGCAAGCGTGTATGTCACGAACTCTCCGTCCGAACTCTGCGGTATTGCCTTGCGTAAGGAATTTGCCTCGGAAAGCGAAAGCTCGCTGCCGTCAAAATCCGTTCCGGTGTAGTATATCTGAAGAATAAATGTCTTTTGGTCGGAACGTTCTTCAAGCTCGTGGCGCATACGTATCTGAATGACCGGATAATCGTCCGTGCTGAAATCCACGGGTATTGTCAGATGCGGATCGTTGTCCTCCGATGTGCCGGAAAGAATACCGTCTTTTCTTGGTAAAGGCAAAGTTTGCGGTGTATTCTCCGCCGTTGTCGTCCATGCCGTAAAATATGCTCTGGGCGGCAAACGCGGTAAATGCGGTGAAAAATGCCGATAACGCGATGAGTAAAACGTGTCTGAACAATTTTTTCATTTTTTCAACTCTCCTTTTTGTTTGTTCGCCCTAATTATAAGTAATACAAACGGGGCGGTCAAGAAAATTGCGCACGGGAGAGTGGAAAGTTCTTTGACTTTTTGAAAGTGATTTTCAAAAAACGCGCATACACAGGCTCGTCGTCGGCAAAAAAACGCACTCAGGCATTTCAGCATGAGTGCATATGTATAAATACGTATTATCCCGAATTAATCGCGGCGTTGCTTTTCGGAATCGGGGATTTGCTTATAGTCCCTGTCGCAGATTATGCCGTCAAGCTCGTCTGCGCGGCACACTTCAAACAGATACGTTTTTCCGAGCTTTGAATTGTCGCACAGAAAGTATTTTTGTTTTGCGCGTTCGAGCATGGCGCAGCGCAGCTCTGTTTCGGACTCTGAAAAGTCGGTTATTTTCCCGTCGAACCCCAGTCCCTGCGACGAGAAGAACATAAAGTCCGCGTTCATGCCTTTGATTGTTCTGAGAGCTATCGCACCGGTAAACGCAAGGGAATTGTCTATAAGCTTTCCTCCCGTGCAGTACGCTTTGATGTGCCTTTGCGAGAGCGTCGTAAGCGCTTTTATGCCGTTTGTTATGACGGTTATATCCTGTTCCGGTTCGAGAAAATTCGCTATAAACGATACCGTTGAGGATGCGTCGAGAAAGACCGTGCTGCCGTTGGTTATAAGCTTTGCCGCACTTTTTGCAAGGGAAAGTTTTATGTTTTCGTTGAAGTTTTCGCGCACGCAAAGCGGTACGTCGCGGTTGTCATGCGACACTATCGAAACTCCGCCGTAGCAGGTGCTTACAAGTCCGTCGCTTTCGAGTTTTTTCAGATCTCTCCTTATAGTGACGGGCGAAACGTACAGCATTTTTGAAAGCTTGTCCGGCGTGCTGTATTTTTCGCGTTTCAGTATCTCCATAATGCTGTCAAAACGTTCATTCTTTATCATAAATAATCACAATCCTTGTTTTATTGTGCGTATTTCGGTGTATTTTGCGAACAATTCACAATGTGTTTATCATATTTCCGAGTATTGTTGACAAGTGCTGAATAATGTGCTATAAAAATGATATAAACCGTTTGTATTTTATCAGAAACAAAACGTTATGTCAAGCAAGGCGGAGATTAAAAATGAGCATTATAACAATAGTAGGCGCAGGAATGATGGGGTCGGCAATGGCAACTCCCGCGTCGGATAACGGACACAAGGTGCGGCTTGTCGGCACACCTCTTGACAGGGAAATAATAAAGCGCGCGTCTGAGGACGGCTATCATATAACGCTGAAAAGACAGCTGCCGAAAGGCGTCGAGTGCTATCAAGCCGAACAACTTGACGAGGCGCTGAAGGACTGCGATCTTCTTATAAGCGGCGTCAGCAGTTTCGGCGTCGAATGGTTCGGAAAAGAGGTATTGCCGAAAATACCCAAAAGCATGCCTGTGCTTTCGATAACCAAGGGTATGCACGCGGACGAGAACGGAAATTTCGTACCGTTCCCGGATTATCTTGCGTCAAAGCCCGGCTGCGAAGGTCTTTCGCTGAACGCCGTAGGCGGACCGTGCATAAGCTTTGAGCTTGCGGACAGGCATCACACCTTTGTCGCTTTCTGCGGACACGATACAAAAAAGCTAAAAGAGATAAAGTCGCTTCTTAAAACTGACTATTACCATATTAACATAACGGACGACGTTGCAGGACTTGAAACGGCGGTTGCAATGAAGAACGCATACGCGCTCGGCGTTTCGCTTGCGATAGGTCTTACAGAGGCAAAGAACGGGATAGGCTGTCCCGAGGAGTATAACCCCGAGGCTGCGCTTTTTGCGCAGAGCGTAAAAGAAACCGTAAGTCTGCTTAAAATTGCAGGCGGCAGGGACAGCGCCGTTCTGTACAATGCCGGCGACCTTTACGTTACGGTATTCGGCGGACGTACAAGAAAGATAGGAACTCTGCTCGGCAGAGGAATGACGTATGCAGAGGCGCGCGAAGAATTAAAAGGCGTAACGCTTGAATCCGTCGCAATAACGCAGGTTGTCGTCGAGGCGCTGAAAAAGAGCGGAAAGGAGCTGTCGGAATTTCCGCTGCTCTGCCACATATACGATATGATTACAAAGGGCATCACGGTAAATATCCCGTGGGAAAGCTTTGTAAAGGAAGATTAATAAGCCAAAACAGGAGAGAGTGGTTTTTGCACCTTCGTAAGTTCTATGCTTTCGGAGGTGCAGTTTTTTTGTGATTTTTTGCATTAACCCTTGAATTAAACCTTAAAATGCTGTATTATCAGATTACAAAAGAAATTCAGCCCAGAGCTGAATTAAAGTTGAAGGTGATTTTATGAAAAAGATTTGTGTAATCGGCAGTATAAACATGGATCTGGTAATTGAAACAGAGTATCCTCCGGTGATGGGTGAAACGGTATTCGGCAAAGATTTTAAAACGGTTCCCGGCGGAAAAGGCGCAAACCAGGCCGTTGCCGCGGCGCTGCTCGGCAATGAGGTTTCTTTTATCGGCGCTGTCGGCAAAGATTCGTTCGGAGAACAGCTCGGGGAAAATCTCAAAAGCTTTAACGTTGACGTTTCGGGCATTGAATGTATTGGCACAAGCGGAATTGCCATGATAGTCGTGTCGGGCGGCGACAACACGATTATTCTCGAAAGCGGCGCAAACAACAAAGTGACGCCCGAATTCATTGACAGAAATATTGATCTTATAAGAAAGAGCGATATTGTAATATTCCAACTCGAAATTCCGTCCGAGACGGTTTTGTATGCTATGAAAACGGCAAGAACTTTGGGCAAAACTGTCTTGTTAAACCCTGCGCCGGTTTCGGGATTTCTTCCGGAAATGCTGGAGTATACCGATATTCTTGTCGCAAATGAGCATGAAGCGTCGGCAATGCTTGATATGAAGATAACCGATACAGAGTCTGCAAAAACTGCCTGCGGAAAGTATCTCGGCAGAGGAATTAAGCAGATTATTATAACGCTTGGAGCAAACGGCTGCGTCTATAACAGCGGCAACGGGATAAGACACGCAAAAGCGTTTAAAGTAAATGCCGTGGATTCGACCGCGGCAGGCGACAGCTTTATCGGCGCGTTCTGCGCAAAGTATAAAAATACAGATGTTGATGCCGCTGTCAGATATGCTCAGGCAACGAGCGCGATAGTTGTAAGCCGCAAAGGCGCGTCAACGTCTATTCCGGCTCAGGAAGAGGTTGAGGAGTTTTTAAACCGTGAAATAAATTGAGCATTTATGCTCTCACATAAACCTCTTATATTCCGCTCTGAATTGCGACGGTGTACACCCGACTTTGGCTTTGAACAGACGCGAAAAGTAGTTGTTGTCGTCAAATCCGAAATTCTGCGCTATCTTTTCAATGTTTTCTCCGCTGTTTAGCAAGGCGCTTTTTATAAGATTGATTTTCTGCATTGTTATGTACTTTTTCGGCGGCATACCGAACTGCTTTGCGAACCTTTTGCGAAAAGCCTCGTCCGAGCAGCCGCACAGTGCTGCTAACTCTGATATTTCAATATACGGCTTTGTTATATTCGCGTTTATGAAGTCAAGTACGCGCGAAAAATCTCCGCCGCAGTTTTTTTGTTCTTCGCTTTCGTCGAGAACCGAGAGCAGTCTGTAAAACAGCGACTTTGTTTCAAGACTTTTTTCCGACGTGTACGCCGCAAGCATTCCGCGGAACAGACGGCTTGATTCGTCGGCGCAGCCCACGTAAATTTTCGCTTTTTCCGGCAGTGCGTGCTCCGACGTAAAGAAAATGCAGATGCCGTACCCCTGTTCCTTGTAGATTTTGTTGTACGGAATGTCTGTTCTGCGCTCACACGGAAGATACAGCACCGTGCCGTCGTAATAGTCGAGATCAAGACCGTTGTAATGCACCTTTGTTTTGCCCTTGAATTTAATTCCGAGCTGATAAAACTTTGTTTCTCCGAAAGCATAACGCCTTTTTCCGACCTCGTTTTGTCCTATGCTTACGGAAAAGACGTTTTCTATGTGTACAGAATCGGTATTGCACGAACCGAACATATTTTTCACCTCCGTGTGCAGATGTTGCGGCACTTCACGGCTATTTTATCATATCCGCACGCGCTTTTCAACCGTTTTGTGCTATAAACGTATAAAATCCTATTGTTTATCGGCGTGAAATGTTATATAATCGCGGCAGGAGGCGGTAATATGGAACTTACAAAGACAAAAGAGTTAATGGAACAGCTCAAAAATGACAAATATCTCGGCACATATGCCGTACAGGTATATTTAAAGGGCGACAAAGGATTTATTTCGTCGCAGGACGCAGGGGAAAACACGTATTTCGACGTTGCGAGCATGGGAAAGGTGCTTGTGACGGCGACGCTCATATTAAAGGCATGCGATATGGGCATGATGAATATTGACATGACACTCGGTGACTTCTTTGACGAAGTCCCTGACGACAAGAAAAACATAACCGTAAAGCAGATGCTTACCCACAGCTCAGGAATAAGGCGCGTCGAGATACCAGACAGAATATCCGACAGCGGAAGAGACGCCGTAATATGGTACATTCTGAAAGCCGAGCTTGCTTTTGAACCGGGAAAAGCTTATCTTTATTCCTGCAACGCGTTTATACTTCTCGGATTTATATTGGAAAAGATTTTCGGAATTACGCTTGACAAAATATATGAAAAGTACATTACAAAACCTCTCGGACTGAACAGGAGCAAATTCAACATAGCGCTTGACGAGCCGGACGCCGCGGTGTGCTACCGCTGGAAATACCCCGGAAAGTACCGTGTTGACGATCAGAACGTCTATACTCTGCACGGAGTTGCCGGAAACGGTGCGTCGCAGTCTTGCGCAAAGGATATAGGTATATTTGCAAAGGCGGTTCTCGACAGAGACGAAAGACTGTATTCAGGGGAGTATTTTGATCTTGCCGAGCATAACTACACGCCGGAGCTTTCGGAGTCGCGCGGCTTGGGCTATCTGTACGTTGACGAAAGATACAAGCAGACAGGAAAGCTTTTCCATAAGGGCAGCTTCGGGCATTGCGGTCACAGCGGTCAGTGCTTTTTCATAAACCGCGAGCTTGATATGTATGTCGTTATACTCACAAACGCAACAAGATACCTCAACATGAAAAGCGGCTTTAACGGCTATGATTACGGCGTTGTCTGCAAGATAAGAGAGAATATACACAACGCTGTTTACGAGGATCTGAAAAACTTATAATTTTGCGTTTAACGGAATAAATTTACGGCAGAGTATTTGCAAAGCGTCAAATGCTCTGTTTTTGTATGCCGTATTTGTGCAAAATACAGCAAAACGCCGAAAATCGGCGGCTTATGACGTTATCTGTTGCAAAAAGTCCTGTTTTGTGGTAAAATAAATACATTGTGTGTTTAAGAGGAGAAATCAGAAAAATGGATAACGGACAAAGAAAAGAAAACCGTATGGGTACGCAGAACGTAAACAGTCTGCTGCTTTCAATGGCAATACCCATGGTAATATCAATGCTCGCCCAGGCGCTGTACAATATTGTGGATACAATGTTTGTGTCGGGACTCGGAAAGAGTGCGCTTACGGCGCTGTCGCTTGCGTTTCCGGTGCAGAATTTACTTATCGCGGTGTCTGTCGGAACCGGCGTCGGAGTAAACGCATTGCTTTCAAAGAGCCTCGGCGAAAAGAATTACGAGAGGGCAAACAAAACTGCGGATAACGGAATTTTCCTATCCCTTTTAAGCATGGTCGTTATAATGCTTCTCGGAATTTTCGCGTCAAGAGCGTATTTTTCGTCTTTCGGCAGTTCTGCACAGGTCGTTGAGTACGGCACGCAGTACTTAAGCATATGTATGATAGCATCTGTCGGACTGTTTTTGCAGACAATGTGCGAAAAGCTGCTTCAGTCAACTGGAAAGACTATGTTAAGCATGATAACACAGCTTGCCGGCGCTCTTATAAATATCGTACTGGATCCGATAATGATATACGGATATTTCGGCTGCCCGAAGATGGGCGTTGCAGGCGCTGCTGCGGCTACCGTTATAGGACAGATTATTGCTGCGGCAATAGGTATATTCTTAAATATTAAGTATAACCGCGAAATAACAATTACGCTTAAAGGCATTTTTCACCCGGACTTTGAAATTATTAAGAAGATATATTCCGTCGGCGTGCCGTCCATTATAATGTCGGCAATAGGCTCGGTCATGACTGTCTGCATAAACCAGATCGTCCGCGTGTTTGACGCGTATACCGCCGAAACCGCACAGGCTGTATTCGGCATATATTTTAAACTCCAGAGCTTTATTTTCATGCCGGTGTTCGGACTTAATAACGGTATGGTGCCCATAATAGCATATAACTACGGCGCAAGGCATAAAAAGCGTATAACCAAAACCATGACGCTGAGTATTATTTATGCCTGCATGATCATGATAATCGGATTTCTGGCGTTCCAGTTTATACCCGACACGCTGCTTAATATATTCAATACCGGAGACGCGGACATGGCAAGTATACTCAGTCTCGGCGAATATACTCTCAGATATATAAGCATAAGCTTTCTTTTCGCAGGCTATTGCATTATCGCAGGCTCTGTGTTCCAGGCGCTCGGAAACGGATTTCTCAGCCTTGCGGTGTCCGTTTGCAGACAGCTCGTCGTGCTTGTACCCGCAGCTTATATCCTCGCCGTTACTACTCATGATATTAATGCCGTCTGGTTCGCTTTCCCTATCGCTGAAATCGCTTCCCTTACTCTCTCCGTTATCTTTATGCGCTATGTCTTTAAAAAAGAAATAGCTCCTCTTGAAGATTAAGGAATACGAAGGAGTACGAAGGAATACGAAGGAATACGCGCTTTCTTTTTAAAAAGAAAGCTGCAAAGAAAACAATAGCCCCTAATTTAGAAAAGAATTATGGGATACTCTGTGCCGCCAGCTTGTACCGTTCGCAGTCGAACGGCAGGACTGCGAACTCAGATGTGAGCAGGTGCGTGAGCAAGCTGTGGCAACCGAGTACAAAGGATAATTTAATAAATATAACTCTGTGCGTTGAATTAAACTTTGCACAGAGTTTTTTACTAAACATAAAAGTAGAATTTGAACCAAGTTTCTTGCCGATAGGCAAGCTGGGCAGAGAAGTAAGTCCTGTTGACTGCGTAATAACGCGTAAAAATTGCATTTTTTGTACCCAAAACACAGTTTACGCAGACCGCAGCGTGACATGGCATAAGAGTTGAACCGTGTTTGCCAAAACATTTACTTAGATACCAACCAAATCCGCGCGCCTGTCGCGCGGCGATTTCGCAACACAGCATTGTGGATAGTGCGAAACGAGGATTTTTGAGATTTCGGAGGCGTACATTATTACGGTAAGCGAAATCCTCCACGTAGCCGCGCTTTCGCTGCGGCGTTTGAGCGGCGAAAATCTTTTGCCTTTTATCCTCGTAGGGGACTTTTTCGATTCCGAAAAGAGGGGGGATAGGGGTGCAAGTGGAAGTGGATAATCCGTTTCCGCCTAAAATAATCTAAAGTCAGCCAAACGCAAAACATCTTTTAGCTTTTCTCCGTAGAAAAGCGCAAATATAAAGTTGCACTTTGAAAAGAGTAACCCGTTTCCTCCCAAAACAATCAACAACAAAACTAAAAACCGAAAAAGTTAATAAACTGTTATCCTGCGCATAGTTCACCCGAAAAAGCGTAAAATTAATTAACTTTTATAAAAAACTAAATTACAAATTATCAATTAAGAGTTCATTAAATGGAAGTATAATAGAGCATAAATATAAAGAAACCGAGGAAAAACCATATGCTGACACTCGATAAAATCTATCATGCTTCGTTTGTGCTCAAGGACGTTATAAGACATACCGAGCTTGTTCGTTCGGACGCGCTTAACCCTGACTGTACCGTGTATCTTAAACCCGAAAACCTCCAGCTCACAGGCTCTTTTAAACTCAGAGGATCGGGATATATGATCTCGCAGCTTTCCGATGAAGAAAAGGCTCACGGCGTTATTGCCTGCTCTGCCGGAAATCATGCGCAGGGCGTTGCGCTTGCCGCGTCCAAATACGGTATAAAGTCGCTTATATGCCTGCCCGACGGCGCGCCTATCTCAAAAGTCGAGGCAACAAAATCCTACGGTGCTGAGGTTTGTATGGTACCCGGCGTGTATGATGACGCATATAAAAAGGCAATAGAACTGCGTGATAAAGAGGGATATACCTTTGTTCACCCCTTTGATGACGAAAACGTAATCGCCGGACAGGGAACAATAGGACTTGAAATTCTCAATGAACTCGATGATGTTGACGCAATAGTCGTTCCGATAGGCGGAGGCGGTCTTATTTCGGGAATTGCATTCGCGGCAAAAAAGCTTAAACCCGAAATAAAGATATACGGAGTTCAGGCAAGCGGCGCGCCGAGTATGGTAAATTCCATAAAAAAGAATGAGATTATCTCGCTCGATAAGGTTTCTACGATTGCCGACGGTATCGCGGTAAAACGCCCCGGCGATAATACGTTTAAGATCTGCTCCGAGTATGTCGATGAAATAGTGACGGTCACTGAGGACGAAATTTCTTCCGCAATTCTCGCGCTTATCGAAAAGCATAAAATGATAGCCGAGGGCGCAGGCGCCGTTTCGGTCGCGGCGGTAATGTTCAATAAAGTGCCGGTCAAGGGCAAAAAGGTTGTCTGCGTTGTTTCCGGCGGTAATATCGACGTTACTATCCTCTCGCGTGTAATCAAACGCGGTCTTATGAAGTCCGGCAGACTTTGCAGCCTGTGTATCGAACTTATGGATAAGCCCGGTCAGCTCGAAAAGGTTTCGAGAATAATAGCCGAATGCGGCGGAAACGTAACAAGCGTGCATCATGAACGCGCCGGAGAAACAGAGGATATTAACGGCTGTTTCCTCAGAATTGAACTTGAAACAAAGAATTATGACCACATAAAGACAATAACAAAGAAACTGAAGGACAGCGGACTTAAGCTTGTCTGACTTATTTAAAAATACAGGAGGTAATACACCATGGAAAAGATCTATACACCCAAAGCACCCGAAGCGCTCGGACCTTATACTCAAGCCGTAAGAACGGGAAATCTTGTGTTTACGTCCGGACAGATAGCAATAAATCCCGAAACAAACTCTGTTGACGCGTCCGATATAAAGGGACAGACCGAACAGGTCTGCAAAAACCTCGCAGAGGTTCTCAAGGCTGCCGGTACAAGCATTGAGCTTGCGGTAAAAACCACGTGTTTTCTTGCCGATATGAATGATTTTGCGGCATTCAACGAAGTTTACGGCAAGTATTTTACTTCAAAGCCTGCGCGTTCGTGCGTTGCCGTAAAGACGCTGCCCAAAGGCGTGCTCTGCGAAGTCGAAGTTGTTGCGGAAGCCTAAAGCGGACGCCGTACCGATAAAGTCAAGGAGATTGTATAAATATGAGAATGAATTTTTTGAGAAAACTGCCTATTCCTATGGAGATAAAGGCACAGTATCCGCTGAGCCCCGAACTTGAAGAAAAAAAGGTTGAGTTTGACGCAAAGGTTGCCGATATTTTTACTGGAAAGTCCGATAAGCTGCTGCTTGTAATAGGCCCGTGTTCCGCAGATTCGGAAAAATCCGTGCTGGATTATACTTCAAGACTTGCAAAGCTTCAGGAAAAGGTCGCGGATAAAATAATGATAATTCCGAGAGTGTATACCAATAAACCGCGTACGACGGGCGACGGATATAAGGGTATGCTGCATCAGCCCGATCCCGAAAAAGGTTCGGATATGCTTGAAGGCATAGTCGCCATAAGAAGACTGCATACAAAGGTAATCGAGGAAACCGGATTTTTCACCGCAGACGAAATGCTGTACTGCGAAAACTACCGTTATCTTTCGGATCTGCTTTCTTATGTCGCGGTCGGTGCAAGATCGGTTGAAAATCAGCTCCACAGACTTACCGCAAGCGGAATAGAAGTTCCCGTCGGCATGAAAAACCCGACAAGCGGAGATATATCCGTAATGCTCAATTCCATAACCGCAGCACAGCACTCGCATACCTTTATTTACCGCGGCTGGGAGGTCGTTACGGAGGGCAATCCTCTTGCGCACGCAATTCTCCGCGGATATGTGAATAAGCACGGTCAGGCAATACCTAACTATCACTATGAGGATCTTGAACATCTGTATGAGAACTACTCTGCAAAGGGACTTCAGAATCTTTCTCTCGTAGTTGACGCAAACCACTCCAATTCCGGCAAAAAGCCGATTGAGCAGATAAGAATCTGCAAAGAGGTTCTGCACAGCTGCCGTCATAATGCCGATATTAACCGTATGGTAAAGGGATTTATGATAGAGAGCTATATCGAGGACGGCGCGCAGAAGATAGGCGAGGGAATTTACGGAAAATCCATAACCGACCCGTGTATCGGCTGGGAAAAGACCGAAAAGCTTGTACTTGAGCTTGCGGATCTCAGATAAATAATGTATAAAAACCGAAAATGCCCTTTGGCTGTTCCGAAAAGATTGCAGTCAGAGGGTTGTTTTTTTGCTTTTAAAATTTTGTCTTGACTTTGTACCGGGAAAAGAGTAAAGTATTCCGGTGATGTTACAGAATAAAGGAAGTATTACAGAGAATGACACATACCGCGCACATTGATATTTTTCCGAGGCTTGTATCTTTTGCAAAAAAGAACACAGTTGCCGTAATAGCCTTTGCCGCGGCGGCGGTGACGGCATTTTTTGTGCCGCCGGACCGTAAATACGCGGAATATTTCGACTTCAAGACGCTGTCGTGCCTTTTCTGCGTGCTCGCGGTGGTGTGCGCACTTAAAAACATCAACTTTTTCTATATGCTTGCAAAAAAGATAGTGCACCGTTTTAAAAATGTGCGTATGAGCGTGCTTGCACTTGTGTATATAACCTTTATAGGCTCAATGCTTATTGCAAACGATATGGCGCTGCTCACGTTTCTTCCTCTCGGATCAATAGTAATAAATGCGTCCGGCAAGAAAAAATATCTGGCGTTTACATTTATAATGCAGAATATCGCGGCAAACTTAGGCGGAATGCTGACTCCGTTCGGAAATCCGCAGAACCTTTATCTGTACACAAAGTTTGGTATACCGAACGCGGAGTTCGTTGCGATAATGGCGCCGCCTTTTGCGCTTGCCGTAGCCCTTATAACCGTTTGCTGCGTGGTTTTTGTAAAGGCGGAACCGCTTGAAATCGCAGATGAAAAAATAGAGTTAAATCCTGCAAGAACCGTGCTTTATCTTTGCCTTTTTGCACTTGCAATAGCTATTGTTTTCAGAGGAGTGCCGTATGCCGCCGGACTTGTAATCATACCGGCAGTGCTGCTTGCGGCAGATCCCAAGGCGCTGAAGGCGGTTGATTATCCGCTGCTTTTTACGTTTGTGTTTTTCTTTGTGTTTTCGGGAAATATGGCGCGGATTCCGGCGGTAAGAAATTTCTTTTCGTTCCTGCTGTCAAAGAGCACGCTTGTATTCAGCGCACTTTCGTGTCAGTTTATCAGCAATGTTCCGTCTGCGATTCTGCTGTCGCAGTTTACAGATAATTACAGAGATCTGCTTGTAGGGGTAAATGTCGGCGGAGTCGGAACGCTTATAGCGTCGCTTGCAAGTCTTATAACTTTCCGCGAATACGCTAATAATGCTCCCGGAAAGACCGGAGAATATATAGCAAAGTTTTCGGCTTTCAATTTTGCATTCCTGTTTGTGCTTGTGGGATTTATGCTTGCGCTTAAAACAATAATCAAATAATTTCGGCTTATCTATTGACAAAATCCGTCTTTTGAGATATAATAATTTCGTTACAGTCGAAAGAGACGGATAATACATTTGCTGGTGTGGCTCAATGGCAGAGCAGCGGTATCGTAAACCGCAGGTTGCAGGTTCGACTCCTGTCACCAGCTCCATTTTTTTGCTTTGCAGGTGTAAAAAGGTGCATTTTGCAAGGCTTTTTTATTTCCTGAAAGTTTTTTGCCGTATGTGTTGACAAATGGGAAACGTATGAGTATAATATAAGTACAAAGGCAAGACCTCAAACGGTTGTGCCAAAGATAGTTGTTTAAAATTAACCGCTACATTTGGACGTGTGGGCGGTTAATTTACTTTTAAAGTAAACGCTATAATAAGTATAATGAAAATTGCAAAAAATTTCATGTACTTTTCCATAGCTACCACCCCCTTTCGGGAATGGCACAACCGCCGGTGAGTTACACCGTTAAGAGACCTTGCCCTGCCGTTTTTTATGCCGGCAAGAGCTATTATACACCGTAAAAAACAAAAATGCAACACCTTTCAGTGTTTCTGGTGTTGACAAATACGGGATATGCGAGTATAATATAAGTACAGAAGGCAAGACCTCAAACGGTTATGCCAAAGATCGTATTATTTTAAAATAACCCTAACTTTGGTCGGTGGGGGTTATTTTTTTATGGTAATTACAAGAAGTAACAGAATAAGCATAAAATAAATTATGTATTCGTTTCCCATAAGCTATCACCTCCTTTCGCGGAGATGACGGCATAACCGCCCAGCTTTTACACTGTTTTCAGCCTTGCCCTGCCGGGAATAACTCCGACGGGGTTATTATATACCTTTTTTCATCAAAATGCAAGAAAAAAGCGCAAAAAACAGTCCGGAAACAAGCCCGGACTGCGCGGATCAAGTTATTTTATTACAGCACCTTGACATACGGGAAAATATCCTCGTACACGCCGTCGCCGTTTTTAAATCCTCCCGGAATAACGCCGAGTTTTTCAAATCCGAGACGTTTGTACAGATGCTGTGCGTGAATGTTAGACGCAACGACAGCGTTGAACTGCATTATCTTAAAGCCGTGCTTTTTTGCCTCGTCCAGACAGTCGCGCACCAGTTTCTCGCCTATATGAAGTCCGCGGCTGTTTTTTGCAACCGCGTAGCTTGCGTTTGATATGTGCGAACATCTCCCGACATTGTTCGGGTGAAGAATGTACATACCGTAAATTTCGCCGGTTGTTTCGTCCGCGGCAACCCCGCAGTGTGTCTGCGAAGCGAAAAATTCAGCCGCCTCGCCGTCGCTCAATGTGTTTTCCTGAGGAAATGCCATTCCGTCCTCTACGACGCTGTTCCATATTTTTGCCATTGCAGGAACGTCGTCTGTTTCGTATTTTCTTACAATTATATTATTAAGCATTGTTCTTACCTCTCGGATTTGATTTTTCGGATATATTTTAACACCGTATTGTTAAGAATTCACGCAGCTTTTTTTAAATAAGCATAACGCCTTAAAAATTCATAAAATAAACCTTGACGTTTTGCGCGCCGCGCTTTATAATATAACACGAACCGCATAAATATCGGGGGTGCTGCCTAAAAAAGGCGGCTGAGACGGGACTTTGGATTCCCGAACCCTTTAAACCTGTTCGGACAATACCGGCGTAGGGAGATAAAAGCTCTGAAAACAATACACTTTGAGCCTCTACCGCACCGATATTACGTGTGCGGTATCTTATCGGCAAAAAGCCGTAATTTTCAGGAGGTTCTGTTATGAACACAAAAACCAAAACACTTGTCGAATGCGCCATACTTGTCGCGCTCTCGGCGGTACT
Organism: uncultured Eubacteriales bacterium; assembly: GCA_934446675.1. GTDB lineage: Bacteria > Bacillota > Clostridia > Oscillospirales > CAG-382 > UMGS1387. Next base: position 100,204 of record CAKSEL010000008.1, on the reverse strand, counting down.
CAGCATGGTCAAGGTATTTCAGCTGCCCTGGGGAGGAAGCATAACGCTTTTGAGTATGCTCCCCGTCGCTCTCATTTCGATCCGCCACGGAATTAAGACCGGTCTGTTTTCTGCGTTTGTCTATGCGGTAATTCAGCTTGTATTCGGCATAATGTTTGACGGACTTCTCGGCTGGGGACTTACTGCCGGAATGCTTGTGGCTTGTATCTTGCTTGACTACATAGTTGCGTTTACGGTACTCGGACTTTCGGGCGTCTTTGCAAATAAGGGCTTGGGCGGCGTAATAGGCGGAACGGCTCTCGCAATAGCGCTTCGCTTCGCGTCCCATGTTCTCAGCGGCGTATACGTTTTTGCGTCTGCCGGAAAACTTTGGGAGGGCTTTGAAACCACCAACACATGGCTTTACAGTGTGGTTTATAACGGCTGCTATATGCTTCCGGAAATGGTTTTCACAATTATCGGCGCGGCAATACTTTATCCTGCGCTTAAATCCAGAAAAATCGTATAAAATAGGCTTAATTTGTTTTGCGGCGCGCCTGTTTTTGACGGGTGCGCTTAATTTTTGCCTGTACGGCGCCGTTTTCGGCTTTGTACGCACCGTATTTTGCAATGTTTTCTTTTTAATGTATTTTTTGGTGAAGTTGTTTATAATAATATAGTATAACGACATCGATTTGTGTCGAATAATTGTGCATAATGTACTAATATTTTGCATTTTGCTGAATCTTTTTTGAAAGTATTGTGTTTTAATGTTTAAAAAACTATTGACAAAACGATTTTTTTTGATATAATTAAAATACACCGTGAAAAAAATAACATCAGCACAGACAGGAATGATTATGGAAAAGCAAAGTCCCGGCGAAAACGCAAAAACTTCTCAGAATCTGCTTGCAAAAAAGGCAGGACAGGGCGATGTGTCTGCGTTTGTCGAGTTGCTCGGGCATTATTCCGGACTGATTTACTCAAAGGCAGCCTCTTTCGGACTTCCAAAAGACGAATTTGAAGATCTTTGCCAGGAGGGACGGCTTGCGCTGTACAGGGCAGTCATTACGTATGACGGGAACACGGCGGAGTTTTCGACCTATGCCGGTGTCTGTATAAGAAACAGCATGATAAGCTGGGCGAAAAAGGTCAGCCGTGATGCAAAGGTTATGAGCGGTGCGCAGACCGACGAGGATTCCGAAGGCGTTTCGGCGTTTGAAAATTCCGTGACCGGCGACAGCGTGCATGAGAGTGCCGCTGCGGAGTCGCTTCTGGACGAGCTGCTGAATACCGATAAAGCCGGACTTTCGGATTACGAGCGAAAGGCGATAGGTCTTAAAATCGCAGGGTTCGGAACGGCTGAAATTTCGGGGTATCTCGGAAAAAGTGCGAAATCAGTTGAAAATACGCTGTTTCGCGCGAGAACCAAACTTAAAAAGTATCTCGAAAGACGCGCATAGCGTTTTACGCGGACTTTAATATATGTCCTTGCCTGGAACGGCGCAAAAGCTGACGGTTCGCAGCCGTCAAAGGGCAAAAATCAATATTTTTTACTCAAAGCGAGGGAAAGAACAATGTACGAAAACAAGACTTTGATCTGTAAGGATTGTGGAGAAGAATTCATCTTTACAGCAGGCGAGCAGGAATTCTATGCTGAAAAGGGTTTCCAGAACGAGCCTCAGAGATGCAAGGCATGCCGCGATAAGAGAAAGAACGCAGCAAAGCCCCAGAGAGAATACTTCACCACTACCTGCGCTAACTGCGGCAAAGAGGCTAAAATCCCCTTCCAGCCCACAAGCGACAGACCGGTTTATTGCAGCGAGTGCTTCGCAGCAATGAAGGAACAGCAGCAGTAATAATATAGCGTAACAAACTCTGCACATATGGGTTATTCAGGACCTGTCAAGTGTTCTTTCCAAAAGGAAGTTGAATTCACGGCACGGCTTTTAACCTCGTGAGTTTGATTCACCTATGATATTATGAAAGCCCTAAGGCGCATCTTAATGATGCGCCTTTTCCCATATTTTGAGATCTGCTGACAAATTTCATAAAAAATAATTTTTTTAAACGCGTAAAAAAATATTTCCGGGCACATTTTTACGCCAAATCAGGTACGAAAATCCGACCAAATCCCAAAAATCCGACTACATTATGCTAAAAATAGTTGATTTGTACACATTTTTAGTTATAATTGTGCAAATTTATTTAAAAAACCACTTGACAATTTGTGATAATTGACTTAGAATTAAAATAAGGCATTGGGAGAAATTTCCTGTGCCTGAAAAAAATTATAAGGAGAGTTTAGAAAAATGAAAAAACTACTCAGCGTTTTACTCGCGACAGCTACGGTTTTTTCTACCACAGCATTCGCGAGCCCGGCAGCAGAGCCGATTGAATCGGCAGACGAAATTTCGCTCGAAGCCGGGGGCTATTTCTTCAAAAATAAGCGACGCTTCGCTTGCAGAGGAAACCGCGTCCTATTATGATCCCACACTCGGCGTAAGACTTATCGGAGAAAATTTTGAAGACTGGAAAGATACCGACAAACTTTTCCCGACAAAAAATGCAAGCGGCCAATATATCCAGAATACTATCACATACAACGGTCTGGCATATACGCTTGAGGGAGCAACCACATCGGCAGATATAGTTAAAGATGAAGAAAACGGAAATGCGCTTCAAGTTAATATAGACGGTTCGACTCGGTGGCCGTCGCTCAGAGTTAATTTTGGCGCAAATACGGCAAAAGTACCGGCAAGGTTTACTATGAGCGCACAGTATAAATATGCAGACGCAGAGTTTGCGGCAAAGGCCGCGCTCAGACCGGCAATGCGTCTCGGAAGTGCAGGTTCTTCTTCACTCCCGTCATTCAACGGTTATAACATTACTGACAAAAACCGTGCAGATGTATGGCTGAGTTATGACAAAAAACCTACATTTACTTTGGATAATCTTGAGACAAATCATGATGCCAGAGCGCTTCAGCTCGTTTTTGATTTGACTGAGGATAAACCAGTGGGTACTATACTTGTAGATAACATTTATCTTTATTATAAGCCGACAAATCAGGTGGAATATAAAGTTGTAAAAGCAGTATATCCTACTGTCATAGTAAGTGCTCCCGACGGAATCGAGGAAAACGCAGCAACGGCGCTTACGGCAGAACCTCAGAAATATTTCGGCAAGTTTGTTAATTCCTGCGCTGTCGACGGAAATACTATTACGCTTACCGTAAACGGAGCAGGAAATGTAAGCCTTCCTTCAGTAGTAAATGCCGATAAGACAAAAACATATACGTCTGTCGATGTGACCGTTACAAAGGTTGATGCCCTTGCACCGTTGTACGGAATTAATCTTATAGATGAAAACTTTGAGAGTTTTACTGTCGGCGAGACCTATAACGGAGAACATGATACCAAGATACACGGCAATCGCGTTTATGCGACAGAGGGAGGAAAAACCTCGGGTGTGCTTGTTGAAAATGTCGACGGCGTCGGCAGCGGAAAGTATATTAAGCTTAATATCGACGGCAGCACGGGATATCCCGTATTCAGAACCGTACTTGATAACGGTAAGAATGCAAGCACAGGAAATCGTGTTGAAGAGTATGTAAGAGTTCCTGCAAAATTTACCGCAAGCATTAAAATGTATTTTGAAGGCGCAGATTTTGCAAAAGCCGTTGCAACAAGACCCGCACTGCGCAAAACCGACGGTCAATTTGACAATATAGGTACTACAAACTTTGGAGCAGGAGCATGGAATACGCTCACCAAGACATACAGCCAGACGGCAAGTGGCAAAACCGTCCGTGAGCTGATGTGGATATTTGAGGACACCTCTAAGACCGCCGGCACAATGTATATCGACAACATCAAGCTTTACTATAAGCCTATTGCGAAAGATTCATATTCCGATATAAGCTTTGACTTCCCGACAATTACCGTTACTGCCGAAAACGGCTTTGAGGCAAATGCACTCGCTGCCATGGAGGTTAATCCGGCTGAATATCTTTCAAGTGCGGTAAAATCTGTTGAGTTTGCCGACAACAAGATGATAATTACCCTTAACGAGGATGAGGCTGTTAATTACAGCCATATTACAATTCCGGAACTTGTAAACGGAACAGAGACAGCGACTTATCCCGAGACAAAGATTGACCTTCCCGACTACTACGCTCCCGTTTACGGTCTGAGAAACTATCTCTGGAACGCAGGAAACAAGTCGGTAGAAAATACAGATATTGTTAAAGATTCTACTTATTTTAAGAGCTATTCTTTCAACAGAAGTGCAGAAGGCTTTGATTATATAAGCGTTTTAACAGGCGTATATGAACATCCTCACAGCTTGAATTACTGGAGAGACACTACGCTTCCTTATGACACGGATCATACATATACATATATTACAAAGTCAAGATTTTCCGGCGTAACTTCCTGTATGCTCCGCAGAGTTGACACAAGTGCTAATGATTACAATAAGATAAGTATAGGCAAGAGTGCGGATAATACATGGAACGAAATTAAGTTTGAAGATTATACGATTGAAGCCGGTCACACAATACAGCTTGCTCAGCCCGATCTTTTTGTAGGCAGCAGTGTTTATGACGGAGGAAAAGGAACAGGTATAACCGCAGACGTTGCATACATCGGTCTCTATTACAGACCTAAGGCAACATCTTCCGACTACACCACAAAGATATCAGGAAACACCGTGACCGTAATATATGCGAACGGCATCGACGCGGACACCGCAGAGGCACTTGAAACCTACTACGGCAAATACTTCGGCGGCAACGTAACAGCGCTTACCGTAAACGGAAACGACGTTGTTATGACGCTCAAAGACGGTGTAACCGAAATTACCGTTCCCAAGCTTGTAACTGCAGACGGTAAGGCAACCTACGAGGAAGTTACCGTTAACACCGCAGTTGCACCGACTTCGCTCCCGAACGAAATCTCAATCAGAGGAACATATCCCGCAGGTCTCAGATTCAAGGCTGCCGTAAACAGCGAGTTCATGGAGGACGAAAGCCTTACCGAATTCGGTTATGTTGTAGCAAGAGCAGAAAAGCTTACAGAATCCGGTCTTGCAGATCTTACCGCAGGTATTGATTCAAGCGTTCTCAAGACAATAGTTTCTCCTTCATTCAAGAGAGCCGAGGACGGAAGTATAACCATCAATAAATATGAGGTTAATACTGAAAACACAACATTTGCAGCAGTGCTTGTAAATATCCCGAACACCAACTATGGCGATAAGTTCGCAGTACGTCCCTACGTCGTTTACGGCGGAGAGTATTACTACGGCGGCACAATGACAGCGAGCATACTTGAAGTTGCAGAAAAGCTTAAAAATGACGGTGCAACCGGCGATGTTCTCGGTGTTGTAAACAAGATCATTAACGGCGAAGCACTTGACGAATATAAAGGCTGATTGAAAGGAGAATATGCATGAAGAAGAATTATACCGAACCGGAAGTTCAAATGCTTGTCTTGAAATCCGCCGACATACTGCTTGCCAGCGGTGAGGGAGAAGATACAATAATCAATGTATCCGGCTTATATTCCGATGAAATTCTTTGATCCCTGCAATTAATCAGATCAGAGCGCCGCTCCCCAAAGGAGCGGCGTTTTTATATGCGTCAAAATGTTTTTTGCGTAAAAAAGAAAACCGCCCCGTTTTTGTCCTGGACGGAAAAAAGTATTTAAATAAGTAATGAGCCGTATTTTAAAGTCTGCGCAGATGAAAACCGCCGTCTATGTTGAATACCTGACCGGTCGAGAAATCGAACGCACCCGACGCAAGCGCACACGCGGCAGAGGCTATGTCGGACGGAAGTCCCCAGCGTTTTGTCGGGGTAATGCCGTCTGCGATCAGCGCGTCGTATTTTGCGGTGACGGCGCTTGTCATGTCGGTTTTTATAATGCCGGGACGTATCTCAAACACCGGAATACCGTACTCCGCGAGCCTGTCCGCAAAGAGCATTGTCACCATGCCGATACCGGCTTTTGATATGCAGTATTCTCCGCGCGAAACAGAGGACACGTCGGCGGACATAGAGCCTATATTGATAATTCTCGGCGAGTATTCGGGTTCAAGCGAAGATTTGTACTCTATCATAAGCTTTGATATTGCCTGTGTGATGAAGAAAACCGCCTTTAAGTTGGTGTCCATGACAAGATCAAAACTCTCTTCGGTGGTTTCTAGTATGTCGCGCCTTACGGGAGGAGCGATACCGGCGTTGTTGACGAGCAGATCTATTCTTCCGCAGTCCTTTACAGCCGAAATAAAGCCGTCGAGCGTGCTTTTTTCCTTTAAGTCGCCGTATACGTAAGTATATCCGTTCTCAAATTCCTGCTTAAAGCGGTTTTCGGTGTCCTCTCTGTAAGATGAGGCTGCGGCGATGATGTGATAACCTGCTTTTGAAAGAGCGAGCGCGGTCGCAAAGCCTATTCCGCGTGACGCACCGGTTACGAGAGCTGTTTTCATTGCTGTTCTCTCCTTTTAATCGTTGTGGGACTTTTTGTAGTCCTTGTAAACTTCAGAATAGAAACGGTTTCTTATAATGCAGCCGCTTTTCTGAACGTTTTTCTTCAAATACGAGCAGCCTCCGCAGGCAACGCAGGATTTTTTGCCGTCAAAACTGCCGTTTATAATATCTCTTGCGAGGGACGGGTATGCAAATGACATTCTGCCGAATCCGACAAAGTCCGTCATGCCCTCTTTTTTAAGTCCTGCCGCGGCAAACGGGGAAAGTGCGCCGAGAGCCGAAATTCCCGTATCGACAAAGGCTGTATCGGGGTGCGCCTTTTTGATCTCGGCACAGCCGCCGAGTATTCTCGAAAGTCCGTGTACGGCGTTTGTTTTGGGCATATCAATTCCGCGCTTGTAGGGACGGGAAACGTCGGGATTGCGGTAAGGGCTTCCCATTGTGACGTTGATAAGCGTAAAGCCGAAGTCCTTTTCGAGTCTTGATATTACGGCGTTCGGTTCGGTAAGGTCGTATTCGCGTCCTTCCCCGGACGGTTTTCCGAAACAGTATTTTCCGGGATAGCCGTCGTAGACGTTGAGTCTGCACGCACGTATCATGTTTTCGCCGAGCGCGCCGTCTATTGCGGCTGCGCAGTCAAATAAAAGTCTTGTGCGGTTTTCAAAGCTGCCGCCGTAAATGCCGTCTCTGTCAAACGCGCTTAAAAGCTCGGAGAGAAGATAACCGTGGCAGCACTTTAAATCAACGCCGTCATATCCGCACTTTTCGGCAAGAGCGGCGCTTTTGGCGTACATTTCGGGAAGTGAGGCGAGATACTCGTCTGACGCGGTTTTCGGGGCGGCTGAACCGTCAATATCGGGGTTTACGTATGCCGCGATGGGCGACGGAGTGCCGTTCGGCTTTGAATAGCGTCCCGAATTTGTAAGCTGGAGTATTATAACGGGTTCGTATCCGTTTTGCTTTAAACATTCGGACTTTATGCTTTCGGCAAGGCGCGAGAATTCGTCGCGGTTTTTACTTGTCAGCATAAGCTGATACGGATTGCTCCTGCCTTCGGGACATACGCTTACGGCTTCAAGCCAGATAAGTCCGGCGCCGCCGTCTGCAAGCTCGGTGTAGCGCTTAAAAGTTATGTCGGTGGGAGTGCCGTTTTCGGCGTCCTGTCCCTCCATAGGCTGATAGCATATGCTGTTGGGCGCGTATTTGTTTCTGCCGAGAGACACTTTTCCGGAAAGCGCCGAAAAATCATCGCTGTACGGAATATAGGAGGTGCTGTCGGTTTCGTTTTCAAACGGCGTGTTTTTCAGAATTGAGCCGTAGTGTTCGTAAGTAGGGTTTGTATTCATGTATTTCTTCTCCGTTATGTAGTTTGTTGTATTCTATAAAACAATTATAAGCAAGCCGAACGCAAAAATCAATGATTTATAAGACAAAAGTTTGCGTATAGTATAGACTTTGCCGGAAAAATATGTTATACTTCTGTAAAAGGAGGCGGAAAAAATGGAAAACGGTGTAAATGCACACGTATCCTCCGGGATAAGCGCCGACTATTTTTGCGGAACGGGACGGAAAAACTTAGGTATGCACAGGCACAACAACAGCGAAGTGCTGTTTGTGCTTGAGGGACATCTCAATTTTCTCTGTGCTGACGATATATATAATTGCAGCGGCTGCTGTCTTATATTTTTCCGCGAAAAGAAACTGCACACGACGGACGTCGATCCGGCAAAGCTCTACCGCAGGTACAATCTCAATTTCCGTTACGGCGATATAAGCGACTGCATTGACTATGACGACGTAAGGGACGTTCTCGAACCCGACTGCCGTATACTTGCCGTAAATTCGGAAAAGGACAAAACAGAGCTGCTTTTTCTCTTTGAATCGCTGTGCTCTCTTTCGGATAAATGCGGAACGGTGTATGACGGCATGAGAAAAAATCTTGCCGCGCTTATACTTGCCAAGGCTTCTGTTATGGGGAAGAATTCCGGGCACAGAAACGACTGCGTAGTGCAGAGCTATATCACGGACGTCATACGCTACATAACGGATAACCTTGACAAAAAGCTTGTCATTTCCGACATTGCCGGAGTTTTCTTTGTCAGCCGCGCAAAGCTTATCTGCGATTTCAAGGCGGCAACCGGAATTACGATCGGCGAGCTTATCACGGCAAAACGCATAAAAAAGGCAAAAACGCTGCTTAAACAGGGAGTCAGCGTCAGCGCCGCCGCAGGAGAATGTGGATTTTCAAACACCTGCCATTTTATCAGAACCTTCAAAAAAACCACCGGAACCACGCCGCTTAAATACTCAAGAGGCAACATATAGTATATTTATATACATTTCGTATAAATTGTTACCGGATTAACATATTGTTCATAATATTGCATTATACTGATTGAAACACGAAAGGAAAACCTCATATGATTAAGAAGATAGTATCCGTAGTTGCATTAGTTGCTCTGACCGCATTTCTTTGCGGCTGTTCGTCAAAGAGCGGCAGCCTTGTCGGAAAGTGGATAGACTCGGATACAGAGCAGATATACGAATATACTTCGGACGGATATTTTTACGAATATACAAACGAGAGCTTTACGTCGGATAAGACGCGCTATAAAGTAAAGTCCGGAGAGATTACATATTATATAGAGGACGTTCCGGAATCTGAATACTCGGTAAAATACGAAATAAAGGACGGCAATCTTGTAATAAACGGAGCGCTTGTCTACAAACCGTATTCTGAAAGCGTCGAAACAGATAAATGATTTTTGAAATATAAATTTCCGTCTTAAAAAGGAGAAACAATCATGAAAAGAGAAAATGCGAAGCGGCGCATGGACGAAATCAATGAGAAACTCACGCAGAAATATACCGGACAGATTTACAGGTATACCGGCGGAAAACCGAGTGCACTGAACGACACTACGGACAATGTATACCGTGAATATGCGATTTTTGCGTATATAAAAGACGAATCAAAGAGAAAAGACTACGAAGATGAGATAGTTTACGCGGCGGACTGGTTCGAGCACCCGCATCCTACCGGCAGAGAGCACAGGGGAGAGGCGGATTTTGAAGCAATACGCCTTGTGCCGCTGTTTTTTGAATGTCCCGACGCGCTTACCGACAGAATGAAAGCCTCTCTCGAACGCTTTTTCCTTGTCCGCGACTTTTCGGCGCTGTATAAATCCGAAAACCATTCTCTTATGTACAGAGCGGCAAGATACCTTGCGTCAATTTACTATAAAGGACGCAAATTCGAGCAGTTCGGCATGACCGCGGAAGAGATCCATGCGACGGATACCGCATATTTCAAGGAATTTTACGATTTCCGCGCACGCCGCGGCTGGGGTGAGTTCGACTCGCTGGGCTACGGTGCGGAAATTATGCTTATAACCGCAATTCTCGCAAAGTATACCGATGATGAAATTGTCAGAAAACGCGCGTATATGACAATGGATATAATTCTTCTCGATATGATATGCGACGGCATAAACGGAATATACGGCGGAGCGCACGGAAGAATATACGAAGGCAATGCGCTTTCGGGTGCCGGAGGACTTACAAATCTTTACGACTACTATTTCGGTTCTCCTTATGCAAAGGAAGTAGTCATAGCGCCGCTTATGCTGCTTTCGGACTATGTTCCGGCTCAGATAGTGTACGATATTGAGTGCATGAGAAGATTTCCGTATGAAAACTTTGAGCAGAAGCATTTACATTCCACCGAAAGCTGGGTAGGTGCCGAAATACGGCACGATTACCTCGATATGCTTGACGGAAAGGCTATATGCAAGTACACGTATGTAGATGAGGACTATGTTCTGGGAGCCGTAAACCACCAGGACCAGTATCCCGAAGAAAGCCCCGACAGATGGTATGCGCACCATCAGCAGCACGAATGGGATCTTACGCTGTGCGGTGGCAGAGATCATAAAATATTCTCGCATCACCCCGGAGATCCGGGCTATCATCATATACATAACCGCTGGACGGGCGACCACGGCTGTCTTTGCAGCACGCATTACTGCAACAAAAACACGGCTGTAAGCATATACAATATCGAAAAGCAGAACCAGTTTGAGTATATAAACGCCTGCATACCGGTAAAATATTTCGATAAGAGGATAGACGACGGAAAGTATATGTTCTTATCGTATATGGGCAGACTTTATATAAGCGTTTACTTTGACAACGGATTTGCCGAAACCGACGACGCCGATTACAAGGGCATAGAGTTTATAAGTCCGGGCAGACAGAACTGCGTTGTCGTAAGAGTGGAAAAACAGTCGGCTCACGCGTCGTTCGAGGCGTTTATCGAACATATAAAGAGCCTTCCCGTGGTTTATGACAGACAGGAACAGACCGTTGAATTTGATGGAGCTAAGGTCTGGTATCACGGAAACTCACAGAACGGCGTCGAAAACGTATATCCTTACGGATTTACCTACAATAACCCTTACGTAAAGAGCGTATGGGACAGCGGATATATAGAGTGCGGAATACCCGGCAAAAAGGTAATCTACGACTTTATAAGAGACAGAATAATAGCGGAGTAATAATTTGAAAAAGGTATCACTTTACACAGACGGCGCTTGCAGCGGAAACCCCGGTCCCGGAGGCTGGGGTGCGGTTCTCGTATACAACGGCAGAGAAAAGCGCATAAGCGGCGGAGAAAGATCGACCACAAACAACAGAATGGAGCTTACCGCCGCAATAGAGGGACTTTCGGCGCTTACGGAACCTTGCGAGGTACATCTTGTGTCCGACTCCAAATATCTTGTTGACGGCATGACAAAGGGCTGGGCAAGATCATGGAAAAGCAAGGGCTGGAAAAAGTCGGACGGAAAACCCGCGCTCAATCCCGATCTTTGGGAAAAGCTGCTCTGCCTTTCCGAAGTCCACAAAATAACGTATGAGTGGATAAAGGGACACGCCGGACACGAATACAACGAGATCTGCGACAGGCTTGCGGTGGAACAGTATCAGAATCTGTAATTTCCGGACAAAGCGTGATACGGAGAAAACTTATCCTGTCTGACGGAGTTTTAATCTTGCGGCAGAGTCAAACCGCAGATAAAAGCAAGAAAAAAGTGTAAAAATATATCCTGCACGGCTCATTTTCTGAGTTTCGTGCAGGACTTTTGTTTATTGTTTTATATTCAGACCATGCTTACCTTGAAATTGTCTATTAAGAAGTTTACTCCGAGAGTAACTCCGGCAGGATTTTGACGCGGATTTACAAATACCGTGATCTGATCCTTTGGCAGTCCCGACGGGTGTATTTCGGGATCGTAGTAGGGAGCGACGGTAAAGGTGTATTCAAGATGAACCCAGCCGTCGGAAGCGGAAATGCTTTTTGATGCCGAAACAGGGTGGTCGTATTTGTTCTGTATGTCAAGCTGCTGTATGTCGTAGTATCTCGGATTGAGATTTACCGACGCGTCTTTTATATCCGAACCGTCCGAGAGGGAAAGCAGCTTTATGTCAAACGAAACCTTGTATGTGCAGGCTGCGGTAAAGGCTGTTTCCTGACGTATGTATGACCATGATGCGTCCGAGGTGTTGGTATTTGTAACCGACCAGACGTGATTTTGCGCGTTATCCGGATCCTGTATGCGTTCGACATTCAGCATATTTGAACCTCCGAAGAATGCGGTGTCGTCATCGCTTTCGGCGTCGCCGTTTCTGAGCTCAAAGGGCTTGGTGTGCTTGTGCAGCACGAAGTTGTCAATGCTGAAGTCGGCTGCCGAATATGTGCCGTCGGAGAGCTGTACGGGGTTTATGAAGATCGAAAGTTCGTCTTTGATTTTGCTTTCGTCGGAATAATACGTATCGTTTACGGTAAAGGTATGCTTTATATGTACCCAGCCGTCCGAAACGCTGAGTATTTTTACGGTTTTTGCGTGATCGTAGCGTCTTTCGGGATCTGTCGCGGCAGTGTCTGCGTATCTCGGATTGAAATACAGACCGCAGCTTACCGAGGTGTCGCCGTTGTGAAGCCCGTCAAGCTTTGCGTCAAAGTCAACGGTATAGGTGGTTCCGGCAGTAAATTTGTAGCTTGTTCTTATGTATGACCACACCTGCGAATTCTGTCCGGTGACTTTCCATATGCGGTTTAAGCTGTTTTCGGGATCGGGAACCGATTTTACCGTGATATTGTTATTTCCGGAATAGAAAGAGGTGCTGTCGGGATTTTCGGCGTCGCCGCCGTAAATAGTTTCAAGCGTTGTGCTCTTTGAAAGCAGATAAACCTCAAGGCTTCTGTCTTTGGGCACATAGATGTAATCATATCCCGACTTTTTAAGAATACTTATAATCGGAATGACAGGCATTGCGTCGTAAAATTCTACGGCTCTGTCAAGCTTTACGGGCTTTTCGTTTATGTAAGCCGTGCTGCTGCCGACGGTAAACACATACTCGGTTCTGTCGGGCGCTTTGAGTTTTAAAATTCCGCCGTTTCTGTTCCATTCAAAGCTTATGTGCAGCAGATTCAGAAGGCATGAATCCTCGCGCAGTGCTATGTAAAGCTCCGACGGGAGAATTTCGCGCGTTTCGTCGAACTTGAGAGAAGCCCCCGTGCCGTCAACCGTTACGGTAAACGGTCTTTGCGAATCCGAATACTTCATGAATTCGAGCTTTGTCACTTTTACGTCGGCATTTGTTATTGCGCCGGGATCAAGACGTATGGAATAAATATCGTCCGTCCAGAGTGAATTTGAAAGTGTTTCTATGTAATAATCCGTAAGTTCAGCGGTTTTTCCGACGCCGAAATCAAAGCCCTTTGCCTCATTCCACACACTGTCGGTGCTTGTTCTGAAATATATCTTTGCATTGGACGCCATAGACGAGCTCATCTGTACGTGTATAACGTCAACATCGCGTGCAGTTACGATCTTTTCGTAAGTCGAGCTTTTTTTGTACCATATTTTAGGGTCGGTGCTTGAAGCAGTACCCGTAAAACCGTCGGAGGTTGAAAATCCGGCGCCTGCCTTAAAGTCGGAATAAGAGAATTTGTTTTTTGCGTCGGAATCGGTAAAATCAAGGCTCAAAACTGTCTCTTCCGGCGCTCCGGCTGACTCCTGTACCAGAAATTCACGTCTTAAATGAGTGTAATAGTCGGGATAGAGCCTTGTTATGCGTTCTTTCTGCGCGGTTGTCGGCACGGTATTTACGGAGGTGGAATATTGAGAGGGATTTTTTGCGAAAACCTTTGCCGCGGCGTCAAGATAGCCGAAACCGTATTTTTTCGTCGGGAACAGATAGTGTCCTTCGCCGTATTCGTTCCAGGTGTCGAACTGAATAAACTTGCTTTTCCACTGTTCGTCATAAGGTTTTGACGAGAATTTTGCCATCTGTTCGTCTCTGAACCATGTGAGCAGCGTTGTGAAATCCGCGGGAGACATGAGAGGCGTGCGCGACTGATTCCAGCCGATTATGTTAAAGCCGGTTCCGGCAAGTGCAAGCGCGTCAAGTCCGCTTTGTTTTGCAAGATTGTAGCCTGTGGTTATAAGCTGCTTGTTTACGCCGAGGTCATAGCCCATAGAGCCTATTGCATAACCGATAAGCCCGTCACAGCCGGTGTTTTTAAGCTTTGTGTTCTGGGTTCCGCTGTTGCCGAGTCCGGTGAAGGTGACGATAAGACCGTCATAGCCGAGAGATTTTATATCTTCTTTCATCCATGCTATAACTTCTTTTGTGCCTTGTTCTCCGCCGCACATATTCATAAAGTAATCGGTGTTGTATATTGTAAGGTAAGGCTTGTTGTCAATGGTGAAGTATCTGCTGTCGGAGAAATACCATTCCTTCCAGTAATTCCAGATGTTGTTCTTGAAGTTTTCGAGTGTGGTCGAGGAAGAATTTGCGTTTTCCCACATTATTGAAAAGTCCAGCATATCGGAGTATTTTGCGTTGAAATATCCGTCGTGGAAAGCGTCAACCATGCGCGGCTTTTTAATGGGAACTTTCGCGTCTCCGTCGGGAGTGTACCAGCACATATGATATGTTGAAAATCCGTGTTCGACAAGATATTTTATCTCCCAGTCCATTTCTTCGGGGCTGCCCTCGTCGTAATAGCCGAGAACGGGAGTAAGCTCCTCGTATGACGAAATGTAGTCCCAGCCGTAGTGCGAGCCGTTTCTCCAGAGGTTGCAGACGCTCATGGAAAGAAGATAGTCTGTTTCAAGCTTTTTGGGAACGGGAACATAGTCGTCATATTCGTATGCGCGGAAAACTTCGGCGTCGTCGAACCACATAACGGCGTCTGTTTTCGGGCAGAAGCCTATTTCTATACCGTTTGCGTATGTGCCGGAAATCTTAATGTTTTCGGCAACTGTCTTTCCGTCTATCTTAATAAGAGCCGTGCCCTTGTCAAAGTCGGCTTCTATGCGCACAAGCTGCCAGATATTGTTTGAAAAATCGCGAAGGTATGTGTTTCCGCAGTAAAATTTGCTGTCGGCTGTGTTTACTTTTATGACCGTGCCGCCGTCGGCAAGCAGGGAGATGTAAGCGCCGTCGGTAACGCCGGGCAGCAGTATGTAGACTTCCGAAACCACTTTGCCGGAGGTTTTCTCAAACGGTTTGTATGCTTTTGACGTCTGATTTGCCGCCGCGGTCATTTTCGCACTGTATACATCTCCGGTATTCACGGCGTTAGACAGTATCTTTTCGGTTACGATGTTTCCCGTAACCTCCCATGACGCGCTTATTCCTGTACCCGGCTCGTACATTCTGAAAACGTCGTTTACGAGATAATCCCTGTAAAGATGTACCTGTTCGACGGTCGCGGTTACAATGCCATTGTCGGTGGTTCCTGCCGTGAGCTTGTTTATTCCGCCGTTTATGTTGCCTGTTTCAAACTCTCCGAGATAGTTTCCGCAGACATAGACCTTTGCTTTTTGGCTGTCAGTGTCAAGCTCCAGCTTTATGCGAAGAACCGAGCCTGCCTCAAAGGAGGTATACGACGTTGCGCCGTCGCTTTTTCCGTTTGCCCAGATCCTGCCGCCGTAGGTGGATATTCCGAAAACGCGGCTGCCGGTTTCGTCGGAAAAATATACTTCAAGTCCGTTTTTGCCGTAATTGAGTTTGATTGCAGTCTCAAGCGTAAGAACGCCGGAATACTGCGGATAGAACTTTCGGTATATCGAGACTCCGCTGTTTGTGCTCACGTCTGTGAGCGTGTTTGTGAAAGCTGTTTTTCCGCTGAAGCTTATATCGCCCGAATAATCGCCGTTCCAGCCGGACGCAAGATGCGGCTTTGATCTTACGGGAATACTCATCAAAAAGTCGTCTATGAGATAATAAGCCTCTCGGTTCTTGTTTCCTGTCGAGAAACGCACTCTGCTCTGAGGAACGCAGATTCTTTCAAAAACTGTTTTTGCCTGCGAATAGGTTATTGTGTCCGACGGAAAGAAATTTCCGTATGAATCTTTTCCTGTAAATATTCCGGCGTTGTAGAGCATGAGCGCCGCCGATTTGTAAACGCCTGCCATGTCCGGAATATCGGAAACGGAATTTATGCTTTCGGGCTGATTTTCAACGAAAGCCTTTGAGAGCATATACGCAAACTGAGCTCTTGTTATGTCGCCGTCAAAGGACGGTATTA
This sequence comes from uncultured Eubacteriales bacterium, assembly GCA_934446675.1. Taxonomy (GTDB): domain Bacteria; phylum Bacillota; class Clostridia; order Oscillospirales; family CAG-382; genus UMGS1387. The sequence goes on along the minus strand of CAKSEL010000008.1, from coordinate 84,131 downwards.
CGGTGCTGTCGTAAAGTCCGTTTTTGAGCGCATAGCTTTTTGCAGAGGCAATGTCGGTAATTCCGGAATCCGAAAGCTCTCCGTTAAGGCTTGCAAAAAAGCGTGCGCACAGCATAACTGCATTGCCGGCGCTTAAAGCATCGGACGGTTTTGCGGCGGTGTCAATATCCGAAAACAGATATGCCGTCGGCTGTTCTTCCGAGTATGCCGAAGTCTTGATGTTTTCAGCCTGCGGCGCCTGTTCCGCCGGCTGTGCCGCAAAGCAAGGAAACGCAAGCATAAGCGAAACCAGTCCTGCCGCGATAAGTCTTGTTTTTTTCATGCGTGATACTCTCCCCTGTGATATGTATTTTGCACTTTGTGAAAATTGAATATAAATATAAAAAATTATATAAGAATTTTACCACAAAATTTATTAACAAATATACATTTGCAACGATTTTTTTGCGCCGAATTTATCAAAATGAGTAGAAATTGTATATTTTTTCTTACACTATTGATTTATTTTGCGGCGGGTGATAAAATAGTAATGAAAGTACATCATAAATTCTAAAACGAGGTATTGTTTATGAAAAATTTCGTTATTACCGTTGAGCGCGGATTCGGCAGCGGAGGAAAGACAATAGGACAGTCTGTTGCAAAGCAGCTCGGAATCAAGTATTACGATGAAGAAATACTCAAAATGGCGTCGGACGAGAGCGGAATAAATGAAAAATATTTCATACGCAACGACGAAAAGGTAAAGCTTCCGGTTTTTGCGCGCAGAGGCGTGTTTGAAGGCGGAGTGATACCGCCGGACAGCAAGGAGTTTGCGTCGGAGGAAAACCTGTTCAACTATCAGGCTCAGGTGATGAGAAAGCTTGCGGCAACGGAATCCTTTGTCGCTATCGGCAGAGCGTCGAATTTTGTATTGGCTGATCTCGACAACGTTTTCAGCTTTAACATACAGGCTCCGTTTGACGTTTGCGTAAAGACGGTGTGCGAAAGATTTTCGCTCAGCCCTGCCCAGGCTGAAAAGCGCATAAAGAAAACCGATAAAGAGCGCGCCGATTTCTACTATTATTACACCGGCAAGCGCTGGAGTGACAGCACGCAGTTCGATCTGTGTCTCAATTCCGACAGAATAGGCTGGGACGGCTGTGCCGAGCTTATTATAGAATATGTAAAGAACAGAATTAAATAACGCTTTTTGTATAAAGGAAAAAATATTGCCGCGGTTTGCTTTGCCGCGGCTTTTTGGGTGAATACGGGTTATGACGGACAGATCGGTTAAAATTTCGGCAATCAGAAATTTCTTTTTTGTAATCTCAGGCGTTTTTCTTACAGCGGCGGCTATAAGCCTGTTTTATCTTCCGGATAAGATCGTAAGCGGCGGAGTTTCGGGTATATCGACTTTGCTATACCACACTGCCGGAATTCAGCCGGGAGTATCGAACGCAGTTATAAATGTGGTGCTGTTAGCTGTCGGATTTAAGGTGCTGGGCAGGGACTTCGTATGGAAAACTCTTGCGTGCACGGTGCTTTTGTCGGGATTTATGCAGCTGCTTGCGTATTTTCCGCCGGTGACGGACGATCTGTTTCTTGCGTCTGTCATAGGTTCGGTGCTGTACGGTTTCGGAATAGGACTTACGCTTGTTGCCGGAGCTTCGACCGGCGGCACGGACATAGTCGGAAGACTGATACAGAGTAAGTTTACGCAGTTTCCGATAGGACAGCTTCTGCTTTTCGTAAACGTACTTATAGTTGCGGTATCGCTTGTGACATTTAAGAGCGTTGAGCTTTCGCTTTACGGCATTGTTTCGCTGTTTGTTTCGTCGTATGCCATTGATCTGCTCATAAAAAAGCTGAATGTTTCAAAGCTTGCGTTTGTAGTCAGCACGGACGGAGAAAAAATAGCAAAAAAGCTTGTTTCGACATCTCCGAGAGGTGTTACGCTGCTTGACGCAACCGGAGCATATACGGGCAGCGGCACGAAAATGCTTGTCTGTGCGCTTAAAGAAAACGAAATGCCCGCGTTTCAGAAAAAGATACTCGAAATTGACAGCGGTGCGTTTATAATTTTCTCGGAATCCACGCAGATTGTCGGAAACGGCTTTCACGTATATAAATAAAAACGGCGGACATATTTTTGTCCGCTTTAATATTAGATTTTTTGCCTTGCGGAACGTGAGCCGTAAGGCTTTTTTGTTTGCTCAGAGCTTTCCGGCGTCAAGTCCGTGCTTTGTGCGGTAATCTGTCGGACTACCGGTATACAGCTTTTTGAACATCTTTGAAAACCAGAGTGCGTCCTTGTATCCGACAGACTGCGCGACTATGTTTACCGGCATTGTGGTCGAGGCAAGAAACTCCCGCGCATGAGCCATACGCGTCTGAGTCAGGTATTCTTTCGGGGAAATTCCGCAGATCTCGCAGAAAATGCTGCGCAGATACGCACGGTCTATTCCGAGCCGCGAAGAAAGGGAGGATATTGTAAAATCCGGGTTATTAAATTCGGATTCTATAAGCTGTTTTGCGCGTTCGACATGAATTTCCTTTGAGGATTTCTCGTTTCCTGCGGTAAGTCTGTGGCTGTCAACGTAGAAGTAGGAAAACAGGGAGTATAAAAGTGCGGAACCGCTGTATGAAAAGTCGGCAAGACCTTTGTCGTGTATTCTCTGCGCGTCGTCAATAAGACTGCCGTATGGTTTTTCGGCGTCGAAGGCAAATATATCGGCGTTCTGCGGAAGTATTATGCGTCCGAGTTCCTCGAGGATTTCGGGATCCGTAAAGTTTATCCACGCATATCTCCACGGATCTTTTTCGTCGGGCCGGTATGTGACGTATTTTCCGAGTCTGCACAGAAATCCCTGACCTGCGGATACTTTTTTGCCGCAGAAATATCCGCTGCCGGAAAGTACAAAGTGCAGCATATAGAAGGTGGATATGCAGCTTACGGGAGCTTTGCCGGGTTCACATTGCTCCATGCCGAAAGATGTCAGTCTGTTTCTTATCACGGTATCACCGCCTTTGTTGACTTGCGTGCAGTTTTAAATAAATTGCACCGCGGATACATTTTATCATAATACTGTCATTTTGTCCAGTAAAAACACCACAAAAATCCATTGTTTAATTTACGGCGCTGTTATAAAATAGTATTAACGATAATGGTACTGTCAGGTCAAAAAACGTCAGGGAAAATTTTTAAGGAGAGATAACAATGGAAAAGGAAAGAACAGGGAGAATACTTTTTGCATCGCTGATATGCGCGTTTATTATGACCGTCGGTGTTTTTGCCGACTGCAATCTCAAGTTTTACGACGGAGATGAACTTGTGAGGGAAGTCAGTACGGAAACCGGAAAGACCTATACATATCAGGGCGAACCCGTGATAAAGAACGGCAGTTATCTTGCCGGCTGGACTACCGAAAAGAACGACAGGATCTACAAATATACCTTTACGCCGACAGAGGATATGACGTTTTATGCGCTGTGGCGTCCTATAAAGGACACGGCTCTCGGCGGCAACGCATATATCGGGCTTGACGAATACTACGGTCTGCGCCCGTCAAACGGCTATATGGAATTTTTCAATGATGCAGAGCGCGGAAAAGTTGTAAAATATGTAAGAGGTTCGGGCTGGGCGTCTGTTCAGATACCCGTAAAGTGGGAAGCCGGCAGACGTTACAAGCTCAAGTTTTACATGAGAGCAGACGAGGCAAATTCCGCGGTTTACTGCAATCTCAGATACTACACGACAACCGAAACAAGCGGCACAGGCGACCACGGCGTATATTTAAAGCCGTTTAATGCAGGGCAGTGGACGCTTTTTGAAAAGGATCTCGATTTTACGGCGGAAAATCATGTACCGACCGAATCAATGGACTTTTTCAGCATTTTTGCCGATCCGTACAACGATAAGCCGTATGACGTGTACATTTCCGAACCGAGCATAATCCCTTATTACAAAATTTCCTATGACGCAAACGGCGGCAGCGGCGCTCCGGAGGACTATTTCACGCTTGAAAAAAGCGTAACTCCCGACAGCGCGGCAATTCCCGAAAGAAAAGGCTTTGAATTCGGCGGCTGGGCGCTTAAAAACGGTTCGGCAAACGCCGTAAGCAGCGTAGAAGTAAACGGCGACGTCACGCTCTATGCAATATGGACTCCCGTTTCGGCTCAGAGCTTTTTGAAGTATACTTTTGCCGACAGCGTAAAGGGCAGCGCATACGGCAGCATAAACATATACACCACTGACGAAACCGAAGGCTATACAAGCGCGCAGATATGCTTTGCTGACGACGACGGCATACTCTCCGGCTACACGCCTTTGTGCGACGTAACAATAGCCGACGGCGCAGCCTCATACAATCAGCCTTACGGACGTGCGTTCCCGAAAGAGGCGACAAGGCTCTGCGTGACCTTTAAGAAAGCTGACAGCCCCGATATAAGCTATTGGTACACGATTCCCGAAAACAAGCGCATGGACAGCGCCGAAAAGCCGCTGTTTACGGTATATTCGGTCTCCGACATTCATCTTGCGAACGACTATTGGCCGGAAATGACCGTCAACCGCGCAAACGCCGTAAAGGATATACAGCAAAACGCGCCCGATCTTGTTATAGCAAACGGAGACCTTATTGACAACGGTGTAGGCGAAAAGTTCTACACAACGCTTGACAGCTGGTTTGACGAGAGCTTTAACAGCAAGGGCATACCCGCAATAGCCGGCATAGGCAACCATGAGTACGACAACTCGGCTTACCAGACAATAGGCTACGATTTTGACTCATTCAAGGCGTTTATTACAAAGCAGACTAACTTTGTTTCCGACAATTACGGCATAAAGATAAAGAGAACCGGCGACAACATATTCTACTCCGCAACCGTCGGCGGTTACAAATTCATAATGATTGCCGTGCCTTATCCGACGGCTCCCTCCGACGTCGGCGGAGTTACGTACAGTGTTACCGACGAACAGCTGAAATTCCTTGACGAAGAACTGTACGACGCGGAAAAGTCCGGCAAAGTTACGTTTGTAATAAGCCACGTCGGTTTCGGAGAGTTTATACCGTTCACCTCAAGCGGAATACAGAATCCCGATGAGGTCGCGGAAATTCTCAACCGCCACGAAAATGTATTTTTTGCGTCGGGACATACCCACAGCAATCTCGGACTTGATTCCACGTTTGTAAGACCTTATGAAAACGGCAGGAATTTCACTCACTACAACGAGGGCTGTCTTGTATGGGCTTCCGGCGACACAAGCATAGACCAAAAGTACGAAAAAGAATACTCCACGGGACAGTACATCGAAATCTATTCCGACAAGGTGCTTATCAAGGCGAGAAAATTCATGTCCGAAAGCAAGTTTGTGTCCTCCGGACTTTATATAATAGAAACAAAACGCGCAGGGCTGGAAACTCCCGAACCGTCAATGGTTTATTCTTCTCTTGAAAACGGCAGCACGGTAACGGCTCTCGACAACGGAAACGCACTGCCCGACGGCGCAAAAGCAGAGTGGATAGTAAACGGAGATGTCGTAAGTACGGACGCGGTCTACACAGTTAAATTGCTTCCCGGATTCGGCGGCAGAAAGCTTATGCTGAGAATTACTTATGCCGACGGAGCATATGCGTCGTGCGTAAGCGAAGATGCGTTTCCGAGCGTAAAGGTGACGTATGACTTAAACGGCGGTTACGGCGTAGATATACCCGAAGGCGAGGCGGTAGTCGGCGAAATATATGTTCCGTATACCGACACGTATAAACCTGTGCTTGACGGAAAGATATTCATGGGCTGGAGCGCGTCGAAAGATGCTTCAAGAGCCGATATTTCGGTAGAGATAAAGGGCGACACGACGCTCTATGCGGTTTACAGCGACGAACCAAAGTTTTACTTTGAAAATATGTCGGCATGGATTCCTAACGCATATGTTGCAATGAGCAGCGTTAAAAACGGCGTATTTTACTATGACAACAGCGGCAAGAGCAGCCCGGACCTGAACTTTGAAATCACAAATCTGTCGTTCGAAGCCGAAAAGTACCCGATAGTACGTCTGAAAGCCGGATTTAACGGCACAACCGGCGGAGATTCTATATATTTTGCGACGGCAGTTCAGGGATATTCATGGAGCAAGTCGAGAATTCCGCTTTCGTTAAAGGAATCGGCGCAGGCTGACGGAATGAAGATTTTTGAGATCGACATTACTTCGCAGGATTCCTGCAAAGACGCATGGACGGGCAATATAATTTCGCTCAGATACGATCCTTTTGAAACTCTCGGAGCAAACGGCATGACGGATTACCTTGTATTTACCGACAAGCTTGGTATTTTTAAGGCTGATCTTACCGTGACTGCGCCCAAGATCGGCGCAAAGCCCGATACAAGCGTAACTTTAAGCGAACAGAGCCAAAACTTTGCCGTAACGGGTGTAAAGTGGGACGCCGACGGTGTGTTTGAATCCAACAGCGCAAAGCTTACGCTGACGCTGACGCCGAACGACGGATATGAGTTTACAACTTCCGAAGATATGCTGTATCTGTTTACTCTCAACGGCGAAAAATTTGACAGTGCGGCAATAAATTCCGACGGAACCGCAACTCTTACATACGGTTTTGTCGGCAAAAGCCAAACCGTTATTGAAATCGGAAACGGAGACACCGTATTTGTCCGCGATATTTCCGTTACTTCCGAATATGACGGCAAAGCCGATATTATAGCCGCTGTTTACGGTGACGACGGCAGACTTTCCGCTGCGGCTGTCTCTCTCGGTGTCGCTCTTAATTCCGGCAGCATAACCGTAAAGTCCTCTGTTTCCGGTACTCTCAAACTCTTTGCCTTCTCCTCTCTTGATTCACTTAAATGCATACCCATTGAGTATTGATGGGTACGAAGGAGTACGCGAAGGGGTACGCGTTTTCTTTTTAAAAAGAAAGCTGCAAAGAAAACAGCAGCCCTTAATTTAGAATAGAATTGCGGGATACTCTCTGCCGCCAGCTTGTACAGTTCGCAGTCGAACAGCAGGACTGCGAACTTAGATATGAGCAGGTGCGTGAGCAAGCTATGGAAATTAAGAATAAAGGGTAATTTAATTAAAAGATAACTCTGTGCGTTAGGTTAAACTTCGCACAGAGTTTTTTGCTGTACATAAAAGTAACATTTGTAAAAGTTATCTCGCGTAAGCGAGCTGGGCGGAAAAGTGTGTCCTGTTGACTGCGTAATAACAATAAAAATCAACACTTGCGCACATAAAATAAAGTTTACGCAGACCGCAGCGTGACATGGCGAAAAAGTCGAACCGTGTCAATCAAAACATTTACTTAGTAACCAACCCCATCCGCGCGCCTGTCGCGCGGCGATTTCGCAGCACAGTTTTGTGGACAGTGCAAAATGAGGATTTTTGAGCTTTCGGAGGTGCAAATGGTTTCGGTGCGCGAAATCCTCCACGTCCGGGGATTGTCAAGGGGCGAGTAGTCCCTTGAACGGCTTTTCGACCGCTTTTCTCCGTAGAAAAGCGCAAATATAAAGTTGCACTTTGAAGAAAGCTACCCGTTTCCGCACTAATAATCCAAAGTCAGCCAAGCGCTAAAGCAGCAAAACATCAAATCCCCCAAAACCGCATAAAAAATCTACTTCTTTTTTGTAATATTTGTTTGACAAAGTAAAATATGTATGTTATAATTGCATTAAATAAAATTGAAAAACCGGAGGTAAAAAACATGAAAAAAATACTTTCAGTAATTCTCGCGTCTGTTCTTCTCTGCGCTGCTGCGGCAGTTGTGTGCAGTGCCGAGGATACAAAAAACTGGATTGTCGGCAACGGCTATAATATCGTTGTCCCGACAGATGAGGAAAACGGCAAAATGGAGGTCGAAAAGAATTCTCCCGTAACCGTTACAGAAAATGAAGACGGCACCGTAAAGGTAAGCCACGGCGGATACTATCAGGACGGCGAAAACTGGGGCGGCGTAGCTTCAAAGAATACATATACCGTTGACGGACTTTCGATTACCGTTAAGTTCGATAAGGTTCCCGAAGTTGCAGGCGGAACAGACTGCTGGGCATATATCGGCGTGCTCGAAAAGCCGCAGATGTTTAAGGTAGGCAAGGTTCCCGAAAATAAAGGCTTTATGAACCTTATAAGATTTTCCAAAGATATGTGGGAATTCTATAACGGCGTAAAGGATTTCAGTATGCTCGGTTCGGCACAGGGCGAGGGAGTATTCGCACTCAAGAGCGGAGATGTTGTTACCGTAACATTTAACAAGACCGAGTCCGGACGTTATGAAATAACTCTCGATAATAACGGCAAGAAAATAACACACGAGACAAAGGTAGCTCTCGATTCCGCGTTTGCGGACGGCAAGGCTCATATAGTAGTCAGCGCCTCCTGTCTCGGTTCGTCTGCCGGAGCTTTTGAGTATACAATAACAAATATAAAGGACGGCGAGGCTAAGGATCATCTTGCAAAGTACAGAACAGACGATCCCGAACCCGGCGCAATTAAAGTGTATGTTGACGGCGAAAGACTTTCGTTTGATCAGCCGCCCGTTATACTTGAGGGCAGAACTCTTGTGCCGCTCAGAGCAATATTCGAGTCTCTCGGCGCATTTGTTGAATGGGACGACTCAACCAAGACTGTGACCGCAGTGCTCAATAACGATCTTGTAAAGCTTACGATCGGTTCCAAGGAGCTTTATAAGAACGACGAGGTTATTGCTGAGCTTGATGTTCCTGCACAGATAGTCGGCGGAAGAACTCTCGTACCGGCAAGAGCCGTTGCAGAGGCTTATAACGCTGTTGTTCAGTGGGTACAGGAAACAAAGTCGGTTGTAATCTTTAAGTAATAAAGATAAGATAATAAAATTTGAGCCGCCGGTTTTTGCCGGCGGCTTGCTTTGTGCTGTTAATTTGTACTTTCGGAAAATTTGTGCTTTTGGAACGCCGCATTTCTGCTTGTTTTAAATCCCTGACATACCGGCAGCATATTGCAGAAAGTGCAGGCGTTTAGGTTTTTGTCAATGTAAGGCTCGGCTTTTTTGCCGCCGGAGTATATTTCCGACGCGAGAACCGACGCCGTGTGCGCTGCGAAATTCAGCAGTTCCCCGAGCTTTTCCGCCGACATTACAGGTTGTTTTTCGGCAAGCTCGCCGTCCTTGAATTTAACGGGAATAAAACGCGCGCTGCCCGTTCTGTCCATCTCAAGCAGAATTTCCGCGTCGTCGGTAAACATACCGCTTGAATATGCTCGAGCCTCAAGCTCGGACACGAGAAGCTCGTCGTCGTAACCCGAATTTTCCTTTGCGTCGGGATCGTATACTCTCGAATACATTATTCCGGCAGGCACGGGATTTTCTCCGCCTATCGGATTTTTTGAATTGCATATTGAATACATATAAAGCAGCATTTGAAGATTGAACCCCGACAGAATATTGTCGAGCTTAAACTGCTTGCGCCCTGTCTTGTAATCGACAATGCGTATATAGGTTTTTCCGTCTTTTTTTAGCGTGTCAACTCTGTCTATCTGACCGTTTATGAAAAGTTTTACTCCGCTGCCGATGTCAATGGGCACGGGCTTTATGTCCGCCGAATCCGAGACAGGCACTTCGACGCCGGCAGTTTCAAATTCGCTTACCTTACATTCTTCGATAAGCGCGTCGGCAAGAGCAAAAAGCTGACGCGACAGGCGCATATACGTGTACTTAAAACGCTTTGAGAGCTTTTCGGTGTTGCCGTGCGTGATCTTTTCAAGATATTCCGAAAGCAGTTCCTTAATTATGCCGTGAGCCGTTTCGCTGTCCATAATCCTGCCGTCTTTTTTGCTTTTTGCAAGCATCGGCACAAACTGCTCGAGTATTTTGTGCATTACAGAACCTGCTTCAATAGCGTCAAGTTTTGCCTTTGGTTCGGGACGCAGGCGCAGCGTGTAGGTGCAGAAATGCGAAAACGGACACTGATTGTAGGTTTCAAGCCGCGAATAGCTTGTGCTTATATTGCCGTCAAACAGCAGTTTTGTGCTGTCGGAATTCAGATTTTCGCTTTGAGTGCAGTCCGAACCGAGAAACTCAAGACGGCTTGCAAAGTCTTTTTTTGACGAGAGGTATTTTTCCGCCGCACTTTTCTGCGGACTGTTCTTCATGGTGATATATTCCTCAAACAGCAATTCGTCCGAACAGTATGCGCCGCCGATGTCGTCTTCGTCAAATGCTTTGATTCCGTTTCCGGTAAGCCTTGACGCGCTTTGACATATTACGGACGGAAACATTCTTTCTCCGGCGCTTGTCTGTTCTGAAAACAGAATGTAAGTACGCTCCGACGCACTGCATACCGCGCTGTAAGCTAAGAACAGTTCGTCAAAGGCAAGTGTATCGCCGGCGTCGGGAAGTGTAAGACCGTATTTTGCAAGCAGCGGACGTTCCCTGTCGGAAATAAGTCCCGAAGAGTGGCTGCCAGACGGGAATATGCCGTCGTTTGCGCCGAGAAGTATCATGTATCTGACGTTTGAGGCTCTTACAAGCTCAGCCGGGGAGAACATTACGCAGTCCGCGCGTTCGGGAATCTTTCCCGTGTCGCAGTCCTCTGCGCACAGCTTGAACATATTTAAAAACATTGCCGTATTTACGCATTTTTCTCCTGCGGTATTTACGATAATGTCAAGACATTTGCAGAGCAGATCGAGCTGAATACCGCCGCTTTTGTCGTCAAAGGAGGTTTTTCCGCTCTGTCTTTGTATGTCGCCGAGAAGATGCCACACCGCAAGAGCATAGTCTTTTACGGTCTCCGCACCTTTGAGCAACATTCTGAATCCGTCAAGACAGGTATAAACAGTGCGTTTTGCGCGGTTCACGGCGTCAAGCACGTTCTTGTCCGCGGGCGCGTCGGTATATCCGAGAGGATTCATGCTCCAGTCCTCGCCGCAAAGCACCTGTCTTGTATCTATATCCCATGTTCTGACATAGGTTTCAAACATATCCGCGTCAACGTCAGAAACGCCGGAAAGCCCTGTTTTTACGTAGTTTAATACCGCGTCGGGATTCATTGTATAAACGCAGTCGAATGCCGAGCACACGAGATAGTAAAGCGCGCTGTCGGTGAGTTTTTCGGGCTTGTCAAATCCGAGAGGAACGCCCGCCTTTCTGAAAACCGCGTCGAGAATACCGTCGTAGTCGGCGCAGGCTCTTGCACAGATACATATATCCGAATATTTCGCTCCTTTTCTCACAAGACTGCATACAACGGCACACGCCGCCTTTGCTTCGGAATATATATCGCGGCAGGACAATATTTCAAGTCCGTCTTTTTCGGTATTTGCGTTGTTTTCGGAAATATTTGCGGCGAGTGAATCCGAAGAAAATCCGTCGCGGTAAAGCCTTAGCGCGCTGCCTTCGCGGTGCCTGAAATCTTCTTTGAGTTCAATGTCGCAGATCTGTATATCGGCGCGTTCGGCAAGCTTTTGCAGACTTTGCGCGGCTTTTGAAGTGCGCGTGAATATTTCGTCGCGGCAGTCCTTTTCGCAAGGCAGCGTGACGTAAACCTCGTCTGCGTCCTCGGCAATATACGAGATTATTTTTATTTCCTTTGCGGTAAAGCCGTAAAATCCGTCGAAAAACACGGTCTTACCGGCAAAAAACGCGCTGTCCTGCAATTTTTCGCAGAGTTTATCGTAAATATCTCCGTAAGAGCCGGTGATCTCGGCGTTCTGAGCCTCATACGCCGCGGCGATAAGGGCAATATCGGAAATTTTTGCGCGCGTAGCCGCATATTCGGGAGAATCGGGCAGTTCCGACAGTGCTTTTTCAAGGTCTTTTGAGCACAGAGCCGACGCGCTGAGTTCGTTTACGGTTTCGAGCACCTTTTTTACAAAGTCAGTATCATGCGCGCTTTGTTTATATTCTCCGAGAAAATCTCCTGCCGAGTCGAGTGCGCAGAGCATTGCAATTTTATCCGCGCCTTTTTCGAGATGTTTTGCCGCAAGTCCGCCGGTCTGTCTGAAAACGCGGTTACACAGTCTTTTGAAGTTGATTACCTCGACAAAGCTATTTGATTCATTTCCGAGTTTTTTTATTATTTCGGTTTCGGTTTTTACTGCGGACTGTTCGGGCACGACAAAAAATGCATGGCGTTTATTTACGATACATTCCGCTGCTTTTTCAAATATATATTTGGTTTTTCCGCTTCCGCTTCTGCCGAACACACGGTACAACACGTCTTTTTACCTCCGCGCAGGGTTTTAAATGATTCTGTTTTTATTTTACTATATTTTTTACATTTGCGCAAGTGCAAGTAACTTTATGTTTGGGTGATTGTAGATTATTTTGGGCTGAAACGGGAAATATTCTTCAAAGTGCGACTTTATACGCCTACTTTTCGGAATCGAAAAGGTGGTCAAAAGATTTTCGCGGCTCAGACGCCGCCGCGAAGGCGTGGCTACGGGAGGATTTTGCCCACCAAAACCAAATACGCCTCCGAAAACTCAAAAATCCTAATTTTGCACTGTCCACAAAACTGTGATGCAAAATCGCCGCGCGACAGGCGCGCGGATGGGGTTGGTATCTAAGCAAAATTTGTTTATCTCAGCTTTAACCCTTATGCCATGTCACGCTGCGGTCTGCGTAAACTTTATTTTGTGTGCAAAAATGCAATTTTTATGCGTTATTTCGCAGTCAACAGGACTTACTTTTCTGCCCAGCTTGCCTACGGCAAGATGACTTTGCTGAATTATAGTTTTATGTTTGGGTGGTGCTGAGTAATATCACTTTCTAAAACTGCCCATAGTACACAGTTTCCATAGTTTACTTTGGCACCTTATTTATATCTGAGTCCGCAGTCCTGCTGTTCGACTGCGGACGGTATAAGCTGGCGGCACAGAGCTGCCAACAGCTTTATTTTAATTTAAGGGCTATTAAAGTCTTTTGTTTACACTCTTTAGAGCGCTCAGCTTTTCTTCAGAAAAGCGCGTACTTTTAAAGCGCGTACTTTTAGTCCACGCGGTTGCGGGAGGAGCCGGAGAGGAAAGCGGAGATGTTGAGAGCGACTTCGTCGATAAGTCTTACGCGAGCCTCATAAGCGCCCCAAGCCATATGAGGAGTGAAAATAACATTGTCAAGGCTGCGGAGTTTTTCAAAAGGGTGACCGCACGGGAAAGGTTCGGTTGTATAGACATCTGTCGCGAACCCGGAGAGCTTACCCGAAAGGACGGCATCTGCGACGGCAGCCTCATCGGTCACGGCACCGCGTGCGGCATTCACGAGAACCGCTCCGTCCTTCATCATTTCAAGGCGTTCTTTGTTTATGAGATTTACAGTTTTTGCATTTGCCGGAACGTGGAGAGAAACAACGTCGCTTTTAGTGAGCAATTCGTCAATGTTAACGCAGTTTTGCGCGCCGTCGGGAGTATTTCTGCAATACAGCACCGAAAAGCCGAAGCTTTCCGCAATGCGTGCGACTTCCTTGCCTATATCCCCGTAACCGATAACACCCCATGTCAGCGCGGACGGCTCGTGAAATACAGGAGTGAGCTTGTTCTGTATTCCGCTTTGCGTGTAAAGTCCGCTTTTTACGTATGAGTCAAACGAAGGCAGATGGTTTATAAGCGACAGCGCAAGCGAAACCGTAATCAGAGCTACTGACTGCGTTGAATATCCGCATACGTTGCAGACGGCGACGCCGTGAACCGAACACCATTTGACGTCCACATTGTCAAAACCCGTTGCGGTAATGCAGATAAGCTTTAAGCAAGGCAGTTTTTCGAGTATTTCTGCGGTAAGCTTTACTTTGTTTATGATTATGCACTCGGCCTCCCGTGCGCGGTCTTGTATTTCGCAGGGGAGAGTCGCGCCGTATACCGTAAGCGAGCATACCTTTTCGAGCGAGGAAAAACTCATGTCCTCACCGAGTGTCTTTGCGTCAAGTATTACTGTTTTCATTTCAATGTTCTCCGTAATGTGGTTTTTGTATTATTTTAGCATTTTTGAAATCAACATTAAAATCTTTGTTGTTGTCAGATTGGAAAATAATTATTAAAATTTATCATATATATTTACAAATCAGCCTTGTTGTTATATAATACATATGTATAAATGTAAAGGTTTTCCGGTTTTGGCGGAAATTTTGAAAGGAAGAAAACAGACAATGGCAAATTTTGTACTCAGTGCGTTTGCGGACGAAGTGTCGCCGGTGTTTGACGAACAGCTCAAATATCTTAAAAAACAGAATATAGGATATATCGAACCGAGAAATATAGACGGAACAAATGTCTCCTCGCTTACTGTCGAACAGGCAAAAGAGGCTAAGGCGAAAATGGACAAAAACGGCATAGGCGTGTCGTCCATAGGCTCTCCGATAGGCAAGATAAACGTCGTTACGGACGATTTTGACGAACATTTCAAGCTCTTTGAACATACGCTCGACATTGCAGATATATTTGAGGCAAAGAATATACGTATGTTCAGCTTTTTCTATCCCAAGGGAGAGGACTGCCATAAGTACAGAGACGTTATCTTCTCGCACATTGAAAAAATGCTTGCGCTTGCCGAAAAGAGACACATAACTCTCTGCCATGAGAACGAAATGTCCATCTACGGCGAAAAGCCGGAGGACTGCTACGATATAATGCAGCATTTCGGCGGAAGATTAAAGAGCGTGTTCGATAACGGAAACTTTGCTTTCTGCTTTACCGAAGCATATCCCAAGGCATTCAATCTTTTAAAGCCGTATATCGAGTATATACATATAAAGGACGCTAAAGCAGACGGCGCTATTGTTCCCGCCGGACAGGGCGTGGGACATATAAAGGAAGTGCTTTCGGGCATGAAGGACGTCGACCGCGACATTTTCCTTACTCTCGAACCTCACCTTACCGTGTTCAGCGGACTTGACAAGCTCTCGAACCTTGCCGAAATAAAGGTTCAGAACGCATTTGAAACTCCCGAGGCTGCGTTTGACGCGGCTGTCGCGGCTCTCAGAGCAATACTCACCGAGATCTGAATATAACCCTTGTAATTAATATATATTCATCAACGAAAGGACAGCGAATATGAAATCACCACTCAAGATGCTTGCCATTGACCTCGGTGCGTCAAGCGGCAGAGGCATAGTCGGAAAATTCGACGGTTCAAAAATAACTCTTGAAGAGGTACACCGCTTTACAAACGATCCCGTAAACCTCAACGGAAACCTTTACTGGGATATGTTAAAGCTTTTTACCGAGATAAAGCAGGCAATCTCAAACTGCGTGCTCGGCGAAAATAAGGATATAAAGAGCATATCCATAGACACATGGGGCGTTGACTTCGGGCTTCTCGACGCGACGGGTTCTCTTATGGCAAACCCGTACAACTACCGCAATCCTGCGTTCTCAAAGGAACTCATGGAGGAGGTTTTTGCAAAAATACCCAAAGAAGAGCTTTATAAGATAACCGGAACTCAGTTTCTGAATTTCAATTCGATTTATCAGCTCTATCACATAAGCAAAAACAAGTATCTGCTCGATAACGCAAAGGATCTTCTGTTTGTGCCGGATCTTCTCAAGTATTTCCTTACCGGCGTAAAGCAGACGGAGTATTCGATAGCGTCCACATCTCAGCTGCTTGACGCAAAGACAAGAAACTGGTCGCCCGATATAATTTCAAAACTCGGATTTTCCAAAGAGATCTTCGGTGAAATAGTTGCTCCCGGAACAAAAGCCGGAAAGCTGCTGCCGCATATACTTGAGGAAGTCGGAAACGTTGACGCGGAGGTTGTTTCCTGTGCGTCGCACGATACCGCAAGCGCTGTTGTTGCGGTTCCGGCAAAGAACGACGACTTTGTTTACATATCCAGCGGCACATGGTCGCTTATGGGTAAGGAAATTCCCGAACCGCTTACGGGTGAGCTTGCATATAAGTATGACCTTACAAACGAGGGCGGCACCGAGAGAAAGATAAGATTCTTGAAGAATATAATGGGACTCTGGATAGAGCAGGAGAGCCGCAGACAGTGGAAACGTCAGGGAGAGGTTGTTTCGTTCGACGAACTGTCGAATATGGCGATGGCGTCAAAACCGCACGCTTGCTTTATCAATCCCGACTATCTCGAATTCCAGACACCCGGAAACATGCCAAAGCGCATTGCCGAGTTCTGCAGGATGACCGGTCAGCACATTCCCGAAACAAAGGGCGAGATCGTAAGATGTATATTTGACAGCCTTGCAATGTGCTATCGCAGCACCGTTGAAAAGATTGACGAGATAACCGGAAAGAAAGCTCCGTTTATTAATATCGTCGGCGGCGGAACAAAGGAAGTACCGCTTTGCAAGCTTACGGCAGACGCTTGCGGACGTCCCGTATATACAGGTCCCGTTGAGGCTACGGCTCTCGGAAACATCGCGGTTCAGGCAATAGCGAACGGCGAGATAAAGAATACAAAAGAAGCGCGCGAGATCATAGCAAATTCCTTTGAAATATCCTGCTTTGAACCGCACGATACAGATATGTGGGACGAAGGCTACGAGAAATTCAAGAAGATCGTAGACATGACAAAGTAAAAAATCAATTCATATATTTATTCAATTCACGGAGGATTGTACAAATGGCAAACAACGCATATGAAAGAGCAAGAGAAGTCTATGCTGCATGGGGAATAGACACCGAAAAGGCTATCGAGACTCTTAAAAACGCTCCTGTTTCGGTTCACTGCTGGCAGGGCGACGACGTAACCGGATTTGACCACGACGGCCCGCTTACCGGCGGTATTCAGACTACCGGAAACTATCCCGGAAAGGCAAGAACTCCCGAAGAACTGCTTGCCGATATGGATAAGGCGTTTTCGCTTACTCCCGGCAAGAAAAAGGTAAACGTACACGCTTGCTACGCTATCTTTGAGGACGGAAAGTTCGTTGACCGCGACAAGCTTGAACCCAAGCACTTCAAAAAGTGGGTTGAGTTCGCAAAGGCAAGAGGAATGGGACTTGATTTCAACCCCACTTTCTTCTCTCACCCTATGGTAAAGGACGGACTTACGCTTTCAAGCCCCGATGAAAAGATCAGGAAGTTCTGGATCGAGCACGGCAAGGCTTGTATACGCATTTCCGAATACTTTGCAAAGGAAACCGGAATTCCCTGCGTTATGAACATCTGGACGGGCGACGGCTTTAAGGATATTCCCGCGGACAGAATGGGTCCCAGAATGAGATATAAGCAGTCTATCGAGGAAATTCTCTCCGAGCCTTATGATTTCAACCTTGTAAAGCCCTGCGTTGAATCAAAGGTGTTCGGTATAGGCGTTGAGTCCTTTACATCGGGCTCGGCAGAGTTCACTCTCAGCTTTGCGGCTGAGCATAAGGACAAGTGCCTGCCTCTTATGGACAACGGTCACTATCACCCGACCGAAGTCGTATCCGATAAGATTCCCGCACTGCTCTGCTTCTTCCCCGAAATCGCGCTTCATATCACACGCGGCGTAAGATGGGACAGCGACCATGTACTGCTGCTTGACGACGAGACCAAGGAAATTGCAAAGGAGATCGTAAGAAACGACGCTCTCGGCAGAGTATATATGGCTCTCGACTACTTTGACGCAAGCATTAACCGTGTTTCGGCATGGGTAGTAGGTATCAGAAGCTGGCAGAAGGCATTGCTTAACGCTCTTTGCCTGCCCAACGAAAAACTCAAGAAACTCCAGGACGAGGCTAAGTTCACAGAGCTTATGGTAGTGCAGGAAGAGGCTAAGATGCTTCCGTTCGGCGACGTATGGGCTGAATACTGCGAAAGATGCGGCGTAAAGGCAGGTCCGGAATGGTTCGAGGAAATCAAAAAGTATGAGGCTGAGGTTACTTCAAAGAGAGCGTAAGTTTTCTTTGTTAAAGCCTGTACATAAATAAAAATATTGCTCAGTGTTACCCAAAAAGGCGGCACTGAGCTTTGTTTTGTATTAAGGGTTTTCAGTCTGTTTCTTCGGACGTGACTGCGGCTGCGGTTTCCTTTGCTTCGGCGTCGGTGAAAAGTTCGGACGGATCAAAGGCGTTTCCGTCTCTTACAGCCTCGACATGAAGGTGGGGCGCCTGTGCCGACTCGCATATCGCGGTATCTCCTACGCCGCCTATTACGCTGCCTGTCTGTATGTCGGCGCCCTTTTCTATACCCTGCGGCAGTTCTGCGGAAAGATTGGAATAGCTTATACGCAGCCCGTCGGGAGAATCGATGGTGACTGTCGTTCCGTAGAGGTCGTCGTTCTTTACCTCGCTTATTCTTCCGCCGGAGATCGCCTTTATCTGCGTGCCTATGTCGGCGGCAATGTCAATTCCGGTGTGGACTCTGTAATCGTACATTGTGGGCGAATATACCAGAACGTCGGGAGAATATTCCCTTACTATAAGTCCTCCGCACGGTTTTACATAGCCCGGATAGCCGTAGTCGGGTTCGGAAACCGTCTGTTCTGCCGAAACTTCAACCTGTTCGGGAGCGTTTTCGGCAGATTTTTCTGCCGTATCCTGTATTTCCGGAGTGAACATTTCGTCGCCGGGTATGATTTCGGCGTTTACTCCGTCGCCGAGTCCGGAAACCTGTGCGCCGCCGCTGTTTTTTGCGTCAGAATCGGAATTTCTGTTTATTACGGCGTCGGGTATTTCGGGAATTTCTGGTATTTCCGGCAGCGCCGTACCGTATTTTGTGTTTTCAAGGTCTGTTTCGGGAAGTGATATTTCCTTTGTGTTTATCAGCTTTTCGACAGTACCCGTGGTTACTCCCACGACTGCCGCCGCAAGTGCTATATATATAGCACCGCTTAACATTTGCTTTTTAAGCCTTGTCTTTCTGTCGTCCTTCATGCGTGTTTCCCCTTTCGTTTTGCGCTTGCTTCTTTGTTTTCGGTTCTATTTTTAGCACTTTTTTCTTTATTTATTCTCTGTTTTCAAATGTTGTTAAAACATACAAGATATACGTTCAAAATTTGTGCGGAAACACAAAATATTGATTTTTTCAAAAAATGTGGCAAAAGACACATACTCGTTGTTAACAGTGTGGTAAAATATATACACTCACAAATTTGCGTAAAAAAACAGATGATAAAGGAAGAATAAGAAAAGATGAAGATCATTAAGCGCAGCGGTGCGGAAGTTGTTTTCGACCGTTCAAAAATCGAAAAAGCGGTAGCTAAGGCAAACGAGGCAGGTACGGTAAGAGAGCTTACCGATGAGCAGATAGCCGAAATAGCAAAGGCAGTCGAGGATACCGGCGCGTGCATTGACAGAGCCTTGTCGGTAGAAGAAATACAGGAGCTTGTCGAAACCCAGATAATGATCAGAAAGGCGTATGAAACGGCAAAACGCTATATACGCTACCGTTATACCAGAAGCCTTGTCAGAACGGCTAATACTACGGACAATCAGATACTCAGCCTTATCGAATGCAACAACGAAGAGGTCAAGCAGGAGAATTCAAACAAAAATCCGCAGGTAAACTCCGTTCAGCGCGACTATATGGCAGGAGAAGTCAGCAAGGATATAACAAAACGTCTGCTTTTGCCTCCGGATATAGTCAAGGCTCACGAGGACGGACTTATACACTTCCACGACGCAGATTATTTCGCGCAGCATATGCATAACTGCGACCTTGTAAACCTTGAGGATATGCTTCAGAACGGCACCGTCATAAGCGGAACCGCAATAGAAAAGCCTCATTCTTTTTCCACTGCGTGCAACATCGCAACACAGATAATAGCTCAGGTCGCGTCGAACCAGTACGGCGGTCAGAGCATAAGCCTTGCTCACCTTGCGCCGTTTGTTCAGGTGTCGAGAGAGAGAATAAGAAAAGACGTTATAGAGTCGCTTGAAATTGCGGGCGGCAGACTCGATGAAAAGACAATATCGACGCTTGTCGAAAGACGTATACGCGACGAGATAAAAAAGGGCGTCCAGACGATACAGTATCAGGTCGTAACGCTCATGACGACAAACGGTCAGGCTCCGTTCGTAACGGTGTTCATGTATCTCGGCGAGGCAAAGAATGAACAGGAAAAGAAAGACCTTGCGGTTATAATAGAGGAAGTTCTGCTTCAGAGATATAAGGGCGTAAAGAACGAGGCGGGAGTATATATAACGCCCGCGTTCCCGAAACTCATATATGTTCTCGAAGAAGATAACATACACGAGGATTCCGAATACTATTATCTTACAAAGCTTGCGGCAAAATGCACCGCAAAGCGTATGGTTCCGGACTATATTTCGGAAAAGATAATGCTTAAAAACAAGATAGATAAAAACGGAAACGGACACTGCTACACCTGTATGGGCTGCCGCAGCTTTCTTACCCCGTATGTCGATAAAGACGGCAAACCCAAGTATTACGGAAGATTCAACCAGGGCGTTGTCACCGTAAACCTTGTGGATATAGGACTTTCCGCGCATAAGGATATGAAAAAGTTCTGGGAAGTGTTCGACGAACGCATGGAGCTTTGCCACAGAGCGCTTCAGTGCAGACACGAACGTCTTACCGGCACTCTTTCGGACGCGGCTCCGATACTCTGGCAGAACGGTGCGCTTGCAAGACTTAAAAAGGGCGAGACAATAGACAGTCTGCTTCACGGCGGATATTCGACGATATCTCTCGGATATGCCGGACTCTGGGAATGTGTTTACAGCATGACCGGAGAAAAGCTTACAAGCCCGGAGGGCGAAAAATTCGGTCTTGAAATAATGCAGAAGCTCAACGAGTATACCTCAAAGTGGAAAGCTGCCGAGAATATAGACTATTCTATCTACGGAACTCCGCTTGAAAGCACGACTTATAAGTTTGCAAAGTGTCTGCAAAAGCGTTTCGGCATAGTTGACGGCGTTACGGATAAAAATTACATCACAAACAGCTATCATATACACGTAACCGAGCCGATAGACGCGTTCGACAAGCTTGAATTTGAGGCAAAGTTCCAGGCGCTTTCTCCCGGAGGCGCGATAAGCTACGTCGAAGTGCCCAATATGCAGGATAACCTTGAGGCTGTCATGTCGGTTATGAAGTTTATATACGACCACATAATGTACGCCGAGCTTAACACAAAGAGCGACTATTGTCAGGAATGCGGCTACGACGGAGAAATACGCATAGTCAAGGACGACGACGGAAAGCTTGTATGGGAATGTCCTAAGTGCCATAACAGAGATCAGAACAAGCTCAACGTTGCGCGCAGAACCTGCGGATATATAGGAACTCAGTTCTGGAATCAGGGCAGAACGCAGGAGATCAAGGAAAGGGTGCTCCACCTTTAATGAACTACGCCGAAATAAAAAAGCGCGATATAGCAAACGGCACGGGAGTGAGGGTTTCGCTCTTTGTGTCGGGATGTACGCACAGGTGCAAAGGCTGTTTTAATGAGATTGCATGGGATTTTTCCTACGGCAAGGTCTTTGATGAAAATACATGGGAACTGATATTCTCGTATCTTGAACCCGATTATATTGCCGGGCTTTCGCTTCTCGGCGGAGAACCCTTTGAAAAGAGCAATCAGAGAGCGCTGCTGCCGTTTCTTCGCGAATATAAAAAGCGTTTTCCCAAAAAGGACGTCTGGTGCTATACCGGATACACGCTTGACAGGGATCTTGTAAAGGGCGGCGCGGCGTACTGCGAATGTACCGACGAAATGCTCTCGTATACGGATACGCTTGTTGACGGAGAGTTTGTTGAGGAGCTTAAAGATATTTCGCTGAAATTCCGCGGCTCGTCAAATCAGAGGATAATCGAAAATCCGTCGCAGTTTTTAAAAGCAAATTGAACAGTAAAAAATCAGTCCGGCTGAAATGCCGGACTTTGTGTTTGTATAAGGTTATTTTTTAGCTGTTTTTTGTACTCAGGCAAAATTTACTCAATATCTCTTGTAAAAGACTTCAAAAAGTGATATACTGATTCAGTATAATCGGTAGAAGTGTGCGAAAAGCGCGTTTATAAATAAAACGGAGGGATATTTTCGGAATGTCGGACAACGGGAAACAGACCGTAAAGGGACTTGTTGACAATATAACATATCAGAACCCGGACAACGGCTACACTGTCTGTACTGTCGATTACGAGGGAAATCCCGTAACGCTTGTCGGAATAATCCCGACGCTTACCGAGGGCGAATATATCAGTGCCGAAGGCTCATGGACGTCGCACCCGACTTACGGCAAGCAGTTTTCCGTGACCTCCTATCAGAAAGAACTGCCCGCGACAAGCGACTCGATACTCGCATATCTTTCGTCCGGCGTAATAAAGGGCATAGGCCCTGTCACGGCAAGGCGCATTGTGGATAAATACGGCTCGGAAACGCTAAAGGTCATAGAAGAACATCCCGAATGGCTGTCCGAAATCAAGGGTATAACGTCAAAACGGGTAAGCGAAATATCCGAAAGCTTTAAAAATCAGTATGGTATGCGACAGGTAATGCTGTATTTTCAGGGTATGCTGTCGCCTGCAATGTGCTTGAAGATATACAAGCAGTGGGGCAATGCGTCGGTAGACGTCCTGAGAACAAATCCTTATGTGCTTTGCGATCAGGTGGACGGAATAGGCTTTGAGAAAGCCGACAGCATGGCGCAGAAACTCGGATTTACTCTTGACAACGAAGAAAGAATATATGCAGGTATCAAGTATGAGCTTGGTCTTGAGCTTAACCGTGCAGGCAACTGCTGTCTGCCGCTCGATATGCTTACGCAAAAGGCGTCCGCACTTCTCGGAACTGACAAAAGAACCGTCGAGGAGGCTTGCGGAGTGCTTTCCCAGAACGGTGAGGTAATTGCCGTAAAGGACGGCGAAGGGCGAATAATGATCTACCTTGAACCGGTGTACAGAACCGAAAAATTCTGTGCGGAAAAGCTGCTTTTGCTTGACAGCTCGGTTATAAACATACCTATCGACGATCCCGACGCGGAAATTTCAAGGGTGGAAAAGGAAACCGGCATTGAATTTGCGCCGCTGCAAAGGGTTGCGGTCAAAAGCTCTGTCACGCGCGGAGTGGTTATAGTTACGGGAGGTCCCGGAACGGGAAAAACTACCGTAATACGTGCGATAATTGCGCTGTTTAAGAAAATAGGAACGCCGTTCTGCCTTGCCGCACCGACGGGACGCGCCGCAAAGAGAATGTCCGCGGCAACGGGATACAAGGCAAAGACCATACACAGGCTGCTTGAGTGTGATTTTGCCGGCGGCGAAGACGGACAGTCGTTCAGGCGCGACGAGGACAACTATCTTGACGAAGAAGTTATAATAATCGACGAAGCGTCGATGGTGGACGTGTTTCTGTTCGGCGCGCTGCTGCGTGCGATACGTCCCGGTTCAAGGCTTATAATAATAGGCGACGCGGATCAGCTTTCGCCTGTCGGCGCAGGCGAGGTCTTTAACGATATGCTGAAATCAGGCGTGTTTATGTCTGTACGTCTGTCGGACATTTTCAGGCAGGCGCAGGGCAGCAGCATAGTTACCAACGCTCACCTTATAAACGAGGGACGTATGCCGGACTGCTCAAACAAGGGAGATTTCTTCTTTCTCAAACGCGAGAATGCCGCAGATGTGCGTGAACTTTTGGTATCTCTCTGCACGTCGCGTCTGCCGAATGCATACAAATACGATCCGTTAAAGGATATTCAGATAATATGTCCGACGCGAAAGGGCGACGCAGGAACCGTTGCGCTTAATGCGCTGCTTCAGAGCAAACTCAATCCGCCGTCAACGGCAAAATCCGAACGCGAGGTGCGCGACGTCGTATTCCGTGAGGGTGACAAGGTCATGGTCGTAAAGAACAATTACGATATTGAATGGACCGACGAGGACGGCACGACCGGAAACGGCGTATTTAACGGGGATATAGGGTTTATTACAAAGATAGACCGTGCCGAGGAGAGCTTTTCGGTAAGCTTTGACGACGGCAGAAGCGCGGTTTTCGATTATTCAGGGTTTGATGACCTTGAACACGCATATGCCATTACCGTGCATAAAAGTCAGGGCAGTGAGTACAACGCCGTCGTTATTCCTCTTTACGGCTGCCCCGCAGGACTTCTTTCCCGTAATATGCTATATACCGCTCTTACCCGAGCAGGTAAACTCGCTGTCCTTGTCGGTAAGGTCGAAATCCTTTGCGAAATGGTTGCTAACAACCGCCGTTCTGTCCGTTTTACCGGTCTTGCAAGAATGCTCGAACTTCTGAAAAAATAAGGGGCACGCGAAAGGGGTACGCGAAAGGGGTACGCGCTTTCTTTTTAAAAAGAAAGCTGCAAAGAAAACAATAGCCCCTAAATAAGAAAAAAGTTGTGGGATACTCTCTGCCGCCAGCTTGTACCGTTCGCAGTCGAACAGCAGGACTGCGAACTCAGATGTAAATAAGGGTGCCGAAGTAAACTATGGAAATTGTGTACGGACGATAACTTTGGAAAGTTAAACCCTTTTGAAACAACGAAACAGCACTAAGATTTTACTTTGCACCATCGGAACATAAAGCTAAAATTCAGCAAAGTCATCTCGCGTAAGCGAGCTGGGCAGAAAACTTTGTCCTGTTGACTGTTTGCGTATATTAAAAGTAACATTCTTGCAAAAATGGTTTAACTTTGTACAGAACCTCATATCCGCGCGCCTGTCGCGCGGCGATTTTGCCATAAGTTATACGGACGTACCGTAGTAACACAAGTGGTCACTTTGGTAAAGGTTTTGTAGGGGAAGAATGTTATGCTCAGGGCAAAATCCTCCACGTAGCCACGCTTTCGCGGCGGCGTTTGAGCCGCGAACGGCTTTTCGACAGCTTTTCTCCGTAGAAAAGCGTTAGTATGGAGCTGCAAGTGGAAGTGGATAACCCATTTTATCCCAAATAATAATAATACATTCAACAAAAAAGTCAAGAAAGGAATACCCCGGTGAAAAAGTCAGGTCTTTTGGGAAGCATAAGCTTCGTAATGATAATAATGATAGCGTCGAGATTGCTTGCGCTTGTAAGCTCGTCGGTGTATATGTCGTATTTCG
Organism: uncultured Eubacteriales bacterium; assembly: GCA_934446675.1. GTDB lineage: Bacteria > Bacillota > Clostridia > Oscillospirales > CAG-382 > UMGS1387. The sequence goes on along the minus strand of CAKSEL010000008.1, from coordinate 59,202 downwards.
GTGCGGATAATGTCGAGCTTAATATATATTCCTATGCCATAACTATCCCGAATACCATATTCACCTGCCTCGGAACGGCGCTTTCGACGGTTGTGATCCCGATATATGCGTCGCATATAGCACAGAATAACCGTATCGGCGCAAAAAAGTTCGCCGATAATATTATTACGCTGTCGGTGCTGCTTACGGCTGTCCTTGTAGTCGCGGGAATCGCGCTCTCGCCCGTAATACCTTATCTTACGGATTATACCTCTGAAACCGAATATCCCTTTGCGGTAAAATCTCTCATGATAATGATGCCGGTCATGTTCTTCTACGGACTGAATTTTATCTTTCAGGGTATGCTCCAGTCCGAGGGAAAATTCGGCTGGCCCGCGTTTGTCAGCGTTCCCAGCAGCCTTGTCGTCATAATTTATGTGTTTACCCTTGCGGATAGGTTTGGCGTGACGGGACTGCTTGTCGCGACCTTTATCGGACTTGCAATGCAGGCTCTTATACTTGTTCCGCCGCTGTATAAAACGGGATACAGATATAGACCGTCGCTGAAACTCAAAGATCCCGATATTGTGACCGCGGCAAAGATGACGCCGCCGGTTCTTATAGGCGTTTCGGCATATCAGATAAATATGTTCTATAATACAAGCATGATAGCAAGGTACGATATGGTGTCGCTGCTCACGTATGTGCAGAATATCGTCGTGTATATGGTGCTTGCGTTTGTAAACTCGGTAACGGCGGTGCTGTACCCGAAACTTACTCAGAGCGTTTCTCTCAGAGATTATGACGGATATAAGAAAACGCTGTCCGATGTGCTTGCAAATGTGTGGACGCTGCTTATTCCCGTAACTTTCGGACTTATCGCGGTAAGACGCGAGCTTGTTTCGCTTATTCTCGAATGGGGTAAAACGGGTGCGGACAGCGCGGACGCTGCGGCTTCGCTTATGTTCATGTACGCACTCGGCGTCATCGGAATAGGCTCTAAGGAAATACTCGACAGGGCGTTCTATGCGCTGAAAAATACGCTTATACCTGCTGTAAACGGCTTTGTGATAATGGCGGTAAATATAGTGCTCAGCCTTGTGTTCATGAAATTCTTGGGCGCATACGGCATACCGCTTGCATATTCTTTCGCGTCGGTAACGGGACTTGTGATACTTCTTATAGCGCTGAAAAAGAAAATAGGCTCTTACGGCACGGGACTCGGAAAAACGGTAGTCAAATGTATAGTTTCGGGCGCGGTAATGCTTGTGTTTGTTGAAATCGTAAAAATTCCTCTCGGAAATATCATAAACGGCAACTCGTTTTTAAGCAGAATTCTGCTTCTCGGAATACCTGCGGCATTCGGCGTGCTTGTCTACGGAATTATGATAGTTCTGCTTAAAGTTCCGGTTGCGGAATTTGTAAAAAATGCACTCGGTAAGGTTGTGCGCAAAAAGGCATGAGCTTGCGGAGTTTCGGAAGGCGGTAATGAAAAAACATGGATAAAAAATGCAGGATAACGGCTTTTGCAAATCAGAAAGGCGGCGTCGGAAAGACCACAAGCGCTGTCAATATAGCGGCGTCGGTCGGAGCACTCGGCAAAAAAGTTCTGCTTTGCGACTTTGATCCTCAGGGAAATGCGTCAAGCGGTGTCGGAGTTGAAAAAAACGCCGAGCTTTCGACTTATGACGTTCTTCTCGGCACAAATCCGTATGAAATAATCAGAAAGACCGACTATGAGGGGCTCGATGTAATGCCGGCGTCGATAAACCTTGCCGGTGCGGAACTTGAAATTGCCGACGAACAGAAGCGCGAATATAAGCTCAAAAACGTTCTCGATACTCTGCGGCATGAATACGATTACATATTTATCGACTGTCCGCCGTCTCTCGGACTGCTCACCATAAACGCTCTGTGCGCCGCAGACGGTGTAATTGTCCCCATGCAGTGCGAATATTTTGCGCTTGAAGGACTGTCGCAGCTTTCGCAGACTATTTCCATAGTCAGAAAAAAGTATAATCCGTCTCTTGAGCTTGACGGAATAGTTATCACCATGTTCGACGGACGCCTTAACCTGTCGCTTCAGGTGCTTGAAGAAATAAAGAGATATTTTCCCGGCAAGATATACCGCACGCCGGTTCCCAGAAACGTAAGGCTCTCGGAGGCTCCGAGCTACGGTATGCCGGTGCGCTACTACGATAAAAGCTCAAAGGGCGCCGCGGCTTATAACGATATAGCAAAGGAAATTACCGAAAGGTAAAAGAGTTTTTAAGGACATAATAAATCATGAAAATTTCAAAAAACGTAAAAGGCGCGCTTTTGATGTCGCTTGCCTGCGTCTGCTTCAGTATAGGCGGCGTGCTTTTAAAGTACATATCGTGGTCGGCGCTTTCTTCAAACAGCGTGCGCACGTTTATAACGGCTCTGATGTTCGCGGTATATATGAAAGTAAAACATCACAAGCTAAAAGTAAACAAAACAATTCTTCTTGCTGCGGCGTGTTCAATGTTCGTGTCGATGTTTTTCGCGCTTTCGACTAAAAATACCTCGGCGGCAAACGCAATAGTCCTCCAGTTTACAGCACCCGTGTTTATAATCGTAATAAATGCGCTGTTTCTTCATAAAAAGAGCGACAAAACCGAGCTTGTAACCTGCGGACTTGTATTTTTCGGAATAGTGCTGTTTTTCTTCGATTCCATGACGACGGGAAACTATCTCGGCGACTTTTTCGGACTTATGTCGGGCATCTGCTATGCCGGAGTTTTCATTTTCAATAAAAACGAGGATTCCGACGCGCCGTCGGCTATGCTTATAGGATATTTTGCGTCGGCTGTCGTGGGACTTCCGTTTATTTTCCGTGAGACAGACTTTTCGGCAAACACAATACTTTTGCTTGTAATTCTCGGCGTGTTCCAGCTCGGCGCGGGGTACCTTTTCTTCTCGGAATCGCTGAATTACCTTGCCGCGGTTCCCGCGTCGCTTATGTCGGGACTTGAGCCGATACTCAATCCCATACTTGTTGCGATATTTTATCCCGAAGAAAAGCTCAGCGTCTTTTCAATATGCGGCGCGGCGGTGGTTCTTGTGTCTATTGTTGCTTATAACGTGATAAAGGCAAAGAATCCGGAACAGAATACATAGCTCCTTTGTAAAACTTTTTGCAGCCCTCTTGAAAAAACGCATTGTTTCTGATATAATTAATCAGTTAATATGTTTTTTGTGTGAAAGGAAAAAGATATGCTCGGAAAATCAAAATTTTTGCTTGTCTCGCTGTGTATTTTGCTCGCACTCACGCTTTGCTCATGCAAAAACAGTACAAAGCAGACGGATACAAAGCTTCCCGACGGTGTTTCGGACGGTGTTGACGCAAACGACGTTAAGAATAACACCGCGGACGATCAAAACGTAAAAAACGATGCTGACGGCGATAAAAAAGACCAAGATCAAAACAAAGACCCCGAATTTATAAACCCTATCTCGGGACTTGAATGTACAAAAGAGGTTTACGAAAACCGTCCCGTTGCGGTAATGCTCAACAATATCAAGCAGGCTATGCCGCAGGTCGGAATATCTCATGCGGACATTATATACGAAGTGCTTGAGGAGGGCGGAATAACCCGTCTTATGGGCGTGTTCAAGGACTATAAGGATATAGCCGAACTCGGCTCTATACGTTCTTCGCGCGACTATTACATCGATCTTTCCGACGCGCACGACGCGATATATGTTCACTGCGGAGGCAGCACCTATGCCAAGGCAATGTTAAAAGAGAGAAAGACCGAGGACATTGACGGACTGTACGTAAACAATTTCTACCGCAGCAAGTCGCGCGCAAAGACCATGGCATATGAGCATACGCTCATGATAAGCGGAGAGGGACTGACAAACGCGATAGCCGACAAGGGTTACAGAACAACGTCGGACAAGGCTCAGCCGCTTAAATTCTCGGCGGATTACAAAAAAGGCGAAACAGACGCCGCAAACATCAAGGTGCCGTTCTCGCTTGCACTGTCGCAAAATCCGTACGCGCTGTCAACCTTTGCTTTCGATAAGGATAAGAACGCATATCTCAAAGGACAGTATGATACGACGCACATTGACGGAGAAACCGGAGAGCAGCTTTGCTTTGACAACGTTATAACGCTTGAATGCAAGCAGAACGTAATTCCCGGCGACGCATACCACTGCCTTGCGGTAAACTTTACGGGCGAGGGCAAAGGGCTTTATGCCGCGGACGGCAAGATAAGAGAAATTACATGGAAAAAAGCGTCGAGAACAGAAAAATATACTCTGTACGAATCGGACGGCGTGACCGAGCTTGTCTTAAAGCCGGGAAAAACGTATATAGGAATTGTGCCGACAGGTACAGAGGTATCGTACAGCTGACAGGTACGAAACGAAAGGAAATATACAGACATGAACGAAAAGACAAAAGTTGCCGGCAATATTAAAGCGGCGTGTCCCGAACTTAGCGATGCCGACATTGAAAGTATGCTTGAAGTTCCGGCAGACCGCAAAATGGGCGATATTGCACTTCCGTGCTTTAAACTCAGCCGTGTTCTGAGAAAAGCTCCGCCCGCGATTGCCGAAGAAATATGCAAGGCTCTTGAACAGAACGCGGACACCGCAAAGGGCTACAAGAAAATAGAAAGCGTAAACGGATATCTCAATTTCTTTATTGCCGAAAGCTCGCTTACGGCGGATCTCGAAAAGATGTCGTCCGATGAAAACTACGGAAAGAGCAGCGAGGGAGAGGGAAAAACAATAGTTCTCGACTATTCTTCGCCGAATATTGCAAAGCCTTTCCATATCGGGCATCTCCGTTCGACGGTCATAGGTCAGTCAATAAAGAATATCTACAAATTCTGCGGATATAACTGCGTCGGTGTAAACCATCTCGGCGACTGGGGAACGCAGTTCGGAAAGCTCATTGTTGCTTACAAGAAGTGGGGCAGCAAAGAGGAGATAGAGAGCCGCGGCATAGACGCGCTTACCGAAATATATGTAAAATTCCATGAGGAAGCCGAGAAAGATCCGTCGCTTAACGACGAGGCGAGAGCCGCGTTCACAAAGATGGAACAGCACGACAAGGAATACCTTGATCTCTGGAAGTGGTTTGTACATATATCCATAACCGAGTTCAAAAAGACGTATGAGCTTATCGGCGCGGACTTTGAAAGCTGGAACGGCGAAAGCTTTTACTTTGACAAGACGGACAGGGTTATAGCCGAGCTGAGAGAAAAAAATCTGCTGTCGGTTGACGACGGTGCGGAAATAGTAAGGCTCGACGAGTACAATATGCCGCCGTGTCTGATACTTAAATCCGACGGTTCGACGATATACGCGACGCGCGACATTGCCGCAGCAATTTACCGCAAGGAAACATATGACTTTGACAAGTGCATATACGTCACAAGCGCGGGACAGAGCCTGCATTTCGCTCAGTTCTTCAAGGTAATAGGACTTATGGGCTACGGCTGGGCAAAGGATCTTGTCCATGTGCCTTTCGGAACGGTAAGCATTGAGGGCGCAAAGCTTGCTACTCGCACGGGAAACGTCGTATTGCTTGAGGATATTTTCAGAGTCGCAACCCAAAAGACGCTTGAGATAATCAACGAGAAAAATCCCGGACTTGAAAACAAGGAACAGGTTGCAAGCGCTGTCGGCGTGGGCGCGGTAATATTCCACGACCTCTCCAACAACAGAATTAAGGACGTAAACTTTGTCTGGGACGAGGTTCTCAACTTTGACGGAAATACGGGTCCTTACGTTCAGTACACATATGCGCGCTGTTCGGGTATAATCGACAAGGCAAACGCAGCCGGAATTTACGGTACGGGAGAGTTCAAGTTCACGGACGAAACCGAAACAGCGCTTGTAAAGACGCTTAAAAACTTCCCGGATAAGGTACAGCAGGCAAAGAACGACCTTGAACCGTCCGTTATAGCAAGATATCTGCTTGACGTCTGCGCGGACTTCAACAGATTCTATCATGACTGCCCCGTGCTTAAAGCCGAGGACGACGCGGTAAAGAATACGCGCGTTGCTCTGGTAAAGGCAAGCGCAAACGTGCTGAATAACGGTCTTGCGCTTATAGGACTTAAAAGACCCAAGAATATTTAAGTGATTAATTTTCAGATTAAGGAGTAAATAAACCATGTCAGGACATTCCAAGTGGAAAAACATAATGCACAAGAAGGAAAAAACCGACCTTCAGCGTGCAAAGGTGTTTACGAAAATCGGTAAGGAAATAGCAATGGCTGTACGCGACGGAGGAGCAGATCCCGCGTCAAACGGCAAGCTCAAGGATCTTATTGCAAAGGCTAAGGCAAACAACGTGCCTAACGATAACATCGAACGCACCATAAAGAAGGCGTCCGGTGCAGACGGCGGCGTAAACTACGAAGTTATAACATATGAGGGTTACGGTCCGAGCGGAGTAGCCGTTATAGTCGAGACCACAACCGATAACCGCAACAGAACGGGTGCGGATATGCGCCATTACTTTGACAAATACGGCGGAAATCTCGGTCAGACCGGCTGCGTTTCGTATATGTTTACCGACAAGGGCGTTATAGTCGTTGACGGCGAGGACGTTGACGAGGAACAGCTCATGATGGACGCGCTCGATGCAGGCGCCGAGGATATTTCGGGTGAAGACGGGGTATTCGAGGTTACTACCGCACCGTCGGATTTCAGCAATGTTGCGGACGCACTTGCAAATGCAGGATATAAGATAGTTTCGGCAGAGCAGAGCAAGGTTCCGGCAAATTATGTTGCGCTTACGGGTGAAGACGACCTTAAAAACATGAATAAGCTGCTTGAAATGTTCGACGAAAATGATGATGTAACCAACGTGTGGCATAACTGGGAAGAACCCGACGACGATTCCGAGGATTGAGCAGTTCGGACAATATGTTGTCATAAAAATGTTGATTTTTAGGAATATTTTTACTCTTGACAAATCTTTTTGCACGGAGTATAATACCCACATCAGCTGTGATAAAGGATATGTGTCGGTTTGCAGCGCCGTTCAGAGAGTGAGGATCGCCGGCTGAAAGTCCTCCAAAGGTATTGCGCTTTCCGATGTACCGCCTTTTAGCTGCGGCAAGGTAACAATCGCCGCCGTCTGACCGCGTTATCGGTCTCGATGAGATTGTGCAGTTTTTCGCTGCCTTTGAATTCGGGTGGAACCGCGTTTCTTACGCCCCGTACTTTTTGTACGGGGCTTTTTGCATTGTGGAATACGAGGGGACGCGCAGGGGTACGCGCTTTCTTTTTAAAAAGAAAGCTGCAAAGAAAACGATAGCCCATAAATAAGAAAAATACTGTGGGATATTCCCTGCCGCCAGCTTGTACCGTCAGCCACCAAAAGGCAGGCGGCTGACTCAAATATGAACAGGTGCGTGAGCAAGCTATGGAAACTCAGTACAAAGGTTTGCTTTGGAAAGTGAAATTACTCAGCACCACCCAAACATAAAGCTCAAATTCAGCAAAGTCATCTTGCCGTAGGCAAGCTGGTCGGAAAAACTTGTCCTGTTGACTGTAAAATAACAATAAAAATCAACACTTGTGTACCTGAAATAAAGTTTACGCAGACCGCAGCGTGACATGGCGTAAGAGTTTGACATTATGTCAACCAGCCTGTATTTAGATACCAACCCCATCGAGCAGTGCGGAGCATCTGCGAGCGATTTTGCCGTAGGTTACGTGGACGCACCGTAGTAACAAGTGGTCACTTTAGAAAAAGCGTTTGAGGGGTAGAAATCCAAGTTCAGGGCATTTACACTCTTTAGAGTGAAATCCTCCACGTAGCCACGCTTTCGCGGCGGCGATTGAGCCGCGAACGGCTTTTGCAACTTTTTCGCCGCCGAAAAGTTGGAGAATAGAGTTGCAATTGGAAGTGGATAATCGGTTTTAGCTCCAAATAAGCAATAATCAGCCAAACATAAAGTATCTTTCCGCTTTTCGATTCCGAAAAGTCGGTGTATAAGGTTGCAAGTGGAAGTGGATAACCCGTTTCCGCCTAAAACAGGCAAAATCAACCCAATCACGAAAAAAATTATAAATATATAGAGGTAGTAAAGATGAAAATTACACTTAAAGACGGAAAATTCATCGAAGCCGAAAACGGTAAAAAAGGCTTTGAAATCGCAGCACTTATAAGCGAAGGACTCGCAAGAAACGCACTTGCAATGAAGGTCAACGGCGAAGTTACCGAAATCAATGCAGCCGTAAATGACGACGCAAATGTTGAATTCCTTACCTTTAATGATGATGAGGGTAAAAAGGTCTATCGCCATACCGCGGCTCATGTTCTCGCACAGGCGGTAAAAAGACTGTTCCCCGATGCAAAACTCGCGTTCGGTCCGGCAACAGACGAAGGATTTTTCTATGACGTAGACGTGGAAACTCCTCTTACGGCTGATGTTCTCGAAAAGATCGAGGCTGAGATGAAGAAGATCATTAAGGAAAATATCCCCGTCGTAAGAAGCGTTGTTTCTAAAGCGCAGGCACAGAAGATAATGTCAGACAGAAATGAACCTTATAAGGTCGAGCACGTAAATGATCTTGAGGACGGCGCCGAAATCTCGCTTTATACCCAGGGCGAGTTCGTTGATCTCTGCGCAGGTCCGCACCTTACCTCTACCGGTAAGCTCAAAGCCGTAAAGCTTACACAGTGTACCGGTGCATATCTCCACGGAGATTCCAAGAATAAGATGCTCCAGAGAATTTACGGTACCGCGTTCCCGAAACAGTCCGAACTTGATGAGTTTATCGCGCTTAAAGAAGAGGCAAAGAAACGCGACCATAATAAACTCGGACGTGAGCTTGAATATTTCACTACGGTTGACGTTATAGGTCAGGGACTTCCGGTTCTGCTGCCTAAGGGCGCAAGGGTCGTTCAGAAACTCCAGAGATGGGTTGAGGACTATGAACAGGATCACGGTTATCTGCTTACCAAGACTCCGCTTATGGCAAAGCGCGAGCTTTATAAGATCTCGGGACACTGGGATCATTACCTCGACGGTATGTTCGTTATAGGCGATCCCAAGGACGAAACCAAGGAATGTTTCGCAATGCGTCCCATGACCTGCCCGTTCCAGTATCAGGTGTTCCTTAACAGACAGCGTTCTTACAGAGATCTTCCTATGCGCTTAGGCGAAACCTCAACGCTTTTCAGAAACGAAGATTCCGGAGAAATGCACGGACTTATAAGAGTGCGTCAGTTTACGATTTCCGAAGGACATATAGTTCTGCGCCCCGAACAGCTTGAAGGGGAATTCAAGGGCTGTCTTGAACTCATACAGTATTTCCTCGGAACCGTCGGACTGCTTGAGGATTGCACGTTCAGATTTTCTCAGTGGGATCCCGCAAACCCCAAGAATAAGTACGAAGGCACTCCAGAACAGTGGGACGAAGCTCAGACGCTTATGGCAAAGATACTCGACGACCTTAAAGTTGATTACACGATAGGCATTGACGAGGCTGCGTTCTACGGCCCGAAGCTTGACGTTCAGTATAAGAACGTTTACGGCAAGGAGGATACGCTCGCAACTATCCAGATAGACCTGCTGCTTGCGGCTCAGTTCGGTATGGAATACGTTGATACCGACGGTAAAAAGAGAACTCCGTATATTATCCACAGAACCTCTCTCGGCTGCTATGAAAGAACACTCGCGTATATGATAGAAAAGTACGCAGGCGCGTTCCCGACATGGCTCGCTCCCGTTCAGGTAAAGCTGCTGCCGATAAGCGATAATCAGCTTGAGTATACTAAGGAAGTTATGGCTAAACTTAAAAACGCCGGTATTCTCTGCGAGCTTGACGACAGAAACGAAAAGATAGGCTATAAGATAAGAGAAGCGCAGCTTGAAAAGGTGCCGTATATGCTTGTAATAGGCGAAAAGGAAAAGGAAGCCGGACTTGTTGCGGTACGTTCGAGAAAATCCGGAGATATGGGCGCTGTAAGCGTAGACGAGTTTATGGCAAACGTCTTGAAGGAAATCGCGGAAAAATCAATCTGAAAATAGTATAAAACGCATATCATGTATTGCCGGAGAGAACGGATCATGCCGCTTTCCGGCAGTATGTGTGCTTTAATAAAAATTTTTGTAAGGAGTAAAGAGGAATGGACTGCATATTCTGTAAAATAATAAAGGGTGAAATACCCTCAAAAAAACTGTATGAAGACGATTATATGTACGCGTTCTACGATATAAACCCCATGGCGCCGGTACACGTTCTCGTAGTTCCCAAAAAGCATATTGAAAATACCGACGACGTTCACGCGGATAATTCCGTGTACGTAAGCAAGATATTTGAAAAGATACCCAATATCGCAAAGCTTGCCGGTATTACAAACGGCTACCGCGTAATAACAAACTGCGGCGAGGACGGCTGCCAGTCGGTAATGCACCTGCATTTTCACATTCTCGGCGGCGCAAAACTTCCCGAAACGCTTGCATAATTTTCATTATTGTAATATAATGAGTAAAAACGTGTTCTGCACGTAACTTTTTAATAATCAACGGAGTGTTTTTTGACATGGAATATTACAGACTTAAAGTTGCGGGTCTTGAAAGAGATCTGCCTATATGCGCGCTTAACGATAAGCTTTCTATTGCAGGCTTTGTACTTCTCGGAGACTATGAGCTTACCGAGGCTTGCGCAAGAGAACTTAATAAGATTATACCCGAACACGACTATCTTATAGCGCCCGAAGCAAAGGCTATCGGACTTGTAAACGAGATGGCGCGCCTTGCCGGCGAAAAAAAGCATATAATCGCAAGAAAAAAGGCAAAGGCTTATATGACAGATCCGCTTTGCGTTACGGTTCAGTCCATTACAACTGCCGGAGAACAGAAACTGTATCTTGACGGCAAGGACGCAGAACTCATGAAGGGCAAGAGAATCGTCATAGTTGACGACGTTATAAGCACGGGAGAGTCGCTCCATGCTGTGGAAGAGCTTGTCGAAAAGGCTGGCGGAAACGTTGTGTGCAGAGCTGCCGTACTTGCGGAAGGCGACGCCGCAAAGCGCCATGACATCAAATTCCTTGAGGAGCTTCCTCTGTTCTTTAAATGATAGAGCGTAAGGAAAAGTATACCGCGGCGTTTTATACTCTCGGCTGCCGCGTAAATCAGTACGAAACAAGGGCAGTCGAGGAGGCGTTTGTAAGCGGTGGCTTTGAAATAGGCGATTTTGACGCAAAATGCGACGTCTATGTAATCAATACCTGTACCGTTACCGCCGAAAGCGACAGAAAATCAAGGCAGATAATACGCAGAGCCGTAAAAAACGGCGGCGGTGAGGCTGTCGTTATAGTTATAGGCTGTATGTCGCAGACAAATCCCGAACAGGCAAAGAAGATACACGGAGTCGACGCGGTTTTCGGCACGGGTGAAAAAATGGCGTGCGCGGCGCTTGCAAAAAAGCTTGTCGAAAGCAAAAAGAGCGGAAAAGAGCATGAAACCGAAGATTTCGTTGACGATATTTTTTCGCACGGTACAATTGAGCATATGTCCGTTCACGGCAGCGATAACACAAGAGCGTTTTTAAAGGTTGTAGACGGCTGCGACAATAAGTGTTCGTACTGCATTATTCCCAAAGCGCGCGGACACGTTCGTTCAAAGAGCATTGACGAGGTTGTAGGCGAATGCTGCGATATAACGGCGTCGGGCTGCCGCGAGATAGTGCTTACGGGAATAGAAACGGCGGCGTTCGGAAAAGACTGCGGACTTACGCTGTCAGATCTTGCAGAAAAAGTTTCGGAAATAGAAAATGTAAAACGCATACGTTTCGGCTCGCTTGAACCGACGGTCATTACGCAGAAGCTTGTTTCGGAGCTGTCGGATATACCCGAAGTAATGCCGCATTTTCATCTTTCACTGCAGAGCGGCTGCGACGATGTGCTGAAAGCTATGCGCAGAAAGTACAATACGGGTATGTTTCTCGAAAAGCTGAATATGCTGCACGAGTATTTTCCGGATTTTGAGGCTACGACCGATATAATCGTCGGATTTCCCGGCGAGACTGAGGATATGTTCCTTGAAACGCTTGAATTTGTCGAAAAGTGCGGATTTCTGTATGTACACGTGTTCCCGTATTCTGACAGAAAAGGCACTGCTGCGTCGGAATTTGACGGAAAGCTGCCCGAAAACGTAAAGCACGAGCGCGCGGCAATGCTCACAAAGAAAATGCTTGAAGTGAGAAAAAAGACGCTTGAAAAATACGCCGGAAAGACTGCAAACGTCCTGTGGGAAACATATAAAAACGGATATGCTCACGGATATACGGAAAACTATATTGAAGTAAGATATAAAGACGCGCATTTTTTTAAGCCGAACGACATTACGAAAATAAGGCTTGAAAAAATTGACGAAAACGCCGGATTTGTATTCGCCGGACAGCCGTAAAAAGGCTTGCGGAGGTTGGGTTTGACAGAAAATATAAATATAATCGAGGCTAAAGACCTTGTATTCAAATACGACGGAGGAGAGGATATTCTCCCCGAAAAAATGCCTGCCGCGGTGGACGGTGTTTCACTTGACATTAAACGCGGCAGCTTTACTGCGCTTATAGGGCATAACGGTTCGGGCAAATCTACGCTCGCAAAGCTGCTTTCGGGCATCTACATGCCTCTTTCCGGCAGCGTTAAAATATACCGTTCGGACAGCGAAACGCCGCTTGACAGCTCGGACGAAAGCGTGAATTTCGACATAAGAAAAACAGTCGGGATGGTGTTCCAGAACCCTGATAACCAGCTCGTCGCAACGCTTGTTGAGGACGACGTTGCCTTTGCACCGGAAAATCTCGGACTTGAGCCTGCCGAAATAAGAAAGCGCGTGGACGAGGCGCTGAAAACCGTCGGGCTTACCGAATATGCCTGCCACGATACGCATAAGCTTTCGGGCGGTCAGAAACAAAGAGTCGCCATTGCCGGGGTTCTCGCAATGCACCCGGAATGTATGATATTCGACGAGTCTACCGCAATGCTTGATCCAAAGGGCAGAGAGGATATAATGAAAACCATTCTCGGTCTTAAAGAATCGGGTATTACGGTGGTGCTGATAACGCATTATATGGAGGAGGCGTCTCTTGCGGACGAGCTTTTTGTCATAAACGAGGGAAAGCTGCTTGCAAAGGGTACGCCGGTTGAGGTCTTCTCAAAGAGAGAACTGCTGAAAAACGCCGGACTTGAGGCACCGCAGGCGTCGAATCTTGTGAATGAGCTTAAAAAGAGCGGAATTGACATTGACGTGTCTGGCGTTATAGACACGGACAGCGCCGTGCGCGCGATAGAGGCTGCATTTGAAAAGTCGGGAATACGTCCGCAGACGCGTCCCGATACGCCGAAAGGAGAGCAGAATGCTTGAATTTGAAAACGTAAGCTATGTTTACGGCGCAAATACTCCGTACAAAAAGACGGCGGTTGACAATGTAAGCTTTAAGATAACTCCCGGAAAAGTTACGGGTATTATAGGTCACACGGGTTCCGGAAAATCCACTCTTTCCCAAATGATGAACGCGCTGCTTAAACCTACGGGCGGCAGGGTTCTTCTCGACGGAAAAGACATATGGGAAAAGGGATATGATTCGAGAAGCGTAAGATTCAAGGTCGGACTTGTGTTCCAGTACCCCGAATATCAGCTTTTCGAGGAAACCGTCGCGAATGACATAGCTTTCGGACCTAAAAACATGGGACTTTCGGAAAGCGAGATAAAGCAAAGAGTGGAATATGCGGCGGAGTTTACGGGAATACCGTCGGATATGCTTGAGAAAAGCCCGTTTGAACTTTCGGGCGGACAGAAAAGACGCGTTGCGATCGCCGGCGTTATAGCGATGAACCCCGAAATACTTGTGCTTGACGAGCCGGCAGCCGGTCTTGATCCGAGAGGAAAGACGGATATACTGAACAGGCTCTGCAAATTCCGCGACAACAGCAAAAACACGCTTGTGATCATCTCTCACAGCATGGAGGATATAGCTCTGTATTCCGACGAGATAATAACCATGGCGGAGGGCAGAGTGCTCATGTCGGGAATTCCGAGAGAGGTTTTTGCAAAGCATGAGCTGCTTGTAAAGAACGGACTGAATGTTCCGCAGGTTACGCAGATACTCGCAAAATTAAAAAAAGACGGATATAACGTTGACGATTCCGCATATACATTGGACGACGCGAAAGGCGCCATACTCGATTTTTTTCATTCTGAAAAGCGATGAGGAAAGGCAGTTATGAAAAAGAACGAAATTGATATGTGTTCTGGTCCTCTTCTGGGCAAAATGATAACCTTCGCCGTGCCGCTTATGCTGACAATGGTGCTTCAGCAGCTTTTCAACACGGCCGACCTTGTCGTAGTCGGCGAATTCGGTCATAAAGGAGCGCTTGCGGCTGTGGGCGCTACGGGAAGTGTGGTAAGTCTGTTCGTAAACTTTTTCGGCGGACTTTCTCTCGGCGCAGGAATATGCATGGCGCGCTACTACGGTCAGAAAAACGAAAAAGAGGCAAGCGACTGCGTACATACGTCGATACTTCTCAGTCTTATTGTCGGAGTTTTCGGAGCGGCGCTGTCGATGGCATTTGTAAGACCGCTGCTTGAAATTATGGCGACGCCCGAGGAAGTAATAGACCAGTCCGAAATATATATGCTTATATACTTTGCCGGAATGCCGTTTATGCTGCTTTTCAACTTCTGCGCGGCAATGTTAAGAGCTGTCGGAGATTCAAAGCGCTCGCTGTATTACATATCCTCCGCAGGCGTTATAAATATTATTTTAAACCTTATCTTTGTAATTGTATTTGATCTGAACGTTGCCGGAGTTGCGATAGCCACGGTAATTTCGCAGATCTTTTCCGCAGCGCTCTGCGTCAGGTGCTTTTTGAAGTACGACGGATTTTTGCACCTTGACTTAAAGAAACTTCGCATAGACAAAAAACAGCTTAAAGAGATAGTCGCCATGGGACTTCCCGGCGGCATTCAGGGTTCGCTGTTTTCCATCTCGAATATGCTAATACAGTCCTCCATAAACTCTTTCGGACTTGCGGTAATGTCGGGAAGCACGGCTACTGCAAACATAGAGGGTTATATTTATCTTATTCTCAACAGCATAGCCTCAACTGCGGCGACTTTTGCCGGTCAGAACTACGGTGCGCTCAAATTTAAGCGCATATACAAGGTTATGTTTATAAGCTTTGCAATGCAACTGGTCTGCGGTCTTTCACTCGGCATTCTGGTCAATGTCTTCCCCGAACAGCTGCTCGGACTGTACACAAAAATACCAGAAGAAATAGCCGCCGGAAAAATAAGAATGATGTTTATATGTCTGCCGTACTTTGTCTGCGGATTCATGGACACGTGTTCAAGCATAATCAAGGGAATATGCCATTCGTTTGCGTCGATGGTGGTATCGCTTTTGGGTGCGTGCGTTTTCAGAGTGGTATGGATCTATACGGTATTTAAGGCATACAGATCTCTTGAGGTGCTGTTTGTATCGTACCCGATCTCGTGGGCAATGACTCTTGTCGTACACATGATAATGCTTGTCTATTTCATGAGAAAAGACGAGAAAAAGTACAGTGCGGAAATTCGTGCCGCGGACGAAATTACGGTACGGTAAATAAAGGTATTTTTTGACGTTATATATAAATATGTTAAGAATTCCCGGCGCGTTAAAAAAATGTTTACCTTGATGTTATGTCAAATCTGTTGAAATGACGAAAAAATAACAATATAATAGTATTAATATTCTAATGTACACTGCCGCATTTTTTTCGCGGCGTACCCATAAAAGCCGGGAGGAATACGAAATTGGAAACGATGCTTCAGAATCGTGCAGCCGGCACAATGCCCGGCGATGTCAGCGTCGGTATAGATATCGGCTCGACCACGGCGAAGATCGTGGTTGTAAAAAACGGCGAGATTTTATTTGAAAAATACGAAAGACATATGTCGCTTGTACGCGAAAAGACGCTTGAGCTTGTAAAACAGGCAGGGGAGTATCTTGACGGAGAGTTTCATGCCGCAATATCAGGTTCCGCAGGGCTCGGACTTGCCGAAAAGGCAGGTATTCCGTTTGTGCAGGAGGTTTTTGCGACCGCGGAGACGGTAAAAAAGTTCGCACCCGATACAAGCGTTGTAATAGAGCTTGGCGGCGAGGACGCGAAGATTATTTTCTTCAAAGGCGGACTTGACGAGAGAATGAACGGCTCATGCGCAGGCGGTACGGGCGCGTTTATAGACCAGATGGCGACGCTGCTCGACATAACGCCGGACGAGCTTGACGAGCTGAGCTTAAAGAGCACGCGGCTTTATCCGATAGCCTCGCGCTGCGGAGTTTTTGCAAAGACCGACATACAGCCTCTGCTCAATCAGGGTGCTGCAAAGGCGGACATATGCGCGAGTATTTATCAGGCTGTCGTCAATCAGACAATTGCCGGGCTTGCACAGGGACGCAAGATCGACGGAAAGGTAATGTTTCTCGGCGGTCCGCTCTCTTTCTGCAAGGGACTGGGAATACGTTTCAGGGAAACGCTCGGACTCGACGGCGAAAACGCGGTTTTCCCGGAATATGCGAAATATTCCGTTGCGATAGGCGCGTCGCTGTATGCAAAAAAGCAGGAAAAGACGTTTACATACGAATCTTTAGCGAAAGCAATAGAAAAAAGCGTCGGAGAAGCCTCACAGATTGCCGCAGCACCCCCTCTTTTCGAAAACAGGGAACAGTATGAGGAGTTCTGCGCGCGTCACAACACGTCCGACGTAAAGAAAAGAGATGTAAATACTTATTCCGGAAAAGCTTATCTCGGAATAGACTGCGGCAGCACGACGACAAAGCTTGCGCTTATTTCAGAGGACAATGAGCTGCTGTATTCGTATTACGACTCGAACAAGGCAGATCCCGTAGGAATAGTGAAAACACAGCTTGAGAAGATATACGTTCTGTGCGCCGACCGCATTACACTCGGCGCGGCTTGCGTTACAGGATACGGCGAGGAGCTTATAAAGCACGCGTTCGGCGTGGATTTCGGAATTGTCGAAACCATGGCGCATTTCGGTGCGGCGAGATACTTTAAGCCCGACGTTGACTTTATTCTCGACATAGGCGGACAGGACATAAAGTGCTTTAAGGTACACAACAACTCGATAGACAGCATTATGTTAAACGAGGCTTGTTCTTCGGGCTGCGGCTCATTTTTGGAGACTTTCGCAAAGTCGCTCGGATATGATATAGAGTCTTTCAGCAAGCTCGGACTTTTTGCAAAGCGTCCCGTTCAGCTCGGCACGCGCTGCACCGTGTTTATGAATTCCTCGGTAAAGCAGGCGCAGAAGGACGGCGCGGACGTATCCGACATTTCCGCAGGACTTTCGATGAGCGTTGTAAGAAACGCGATATACAAGGTCATACGTGCGAATTCCGCAAAGGAACTCGGCGAGAACATAGTCGTTCAGGGCGGTACGTTCTACAACGACGCGGTGCTACGTGCATTTGAACGCGAGATAGGCCACGACGTTGTAAGACCGTCGATAGCAGGTCTTATGGGCGCATACGGCGCGGCGCTCTATGCAAAGAAAAACGCGCCCGAAAAGTCCTCTCTTGTTTCAAAGGACGTGCTTGCCGCGTTTACGCACGAATCAAAGAGCGCGGTATGTCACGGCTGTACAAACGGCTGTCACCTGACGGTGAACATATTCCCCGGCGGAAGAAAATTCATCACGGGAAACAAGTGTGAAAAGGGCGCCGGACTTCAGAATGCGGACGACGGAGGATACAATCTTCACGAATTCAAGCGAAATGCGCTGACAAGTCTGCCGAAAGGCGAAAACAAGCGCGGAAGAATAGGATTTCCGCTTGCTCTGGGTATGTACGAGCTTTATCCGCTGTGGAACGGCATATTTACGCATCTCGGCTTTGAGGCTGTGCTGTCGGGACTGTCCACACGCGAGATATATTCGCTCGGTCAGTACAGCATACCGTCTGACACGGCTTGCTATCCGGCAAAGATTATGCACGGACACATGGAAAAGCTCATAAACGAAAATGTTGACGCGATTTTTTATCCGTGTTTGTCCTACAACATTGACGAGGGCGCGTCGGACAACCATTACAACTGTCCGGTTGTGGCATATTATCCCGAACTTCTCAACGGAAACATGGACGATCTGAAAAATCACAGATTCCTGTATCCGTATCTCAACATAAACGACAGAAAACAGCTTGTGAAAGAGCTGCACAAGTATCTCGGAGAGGCTTTCCCCGACGCTAAGATTTCAAAGCGCGAGGTAAAGGCGGCCGTCGAACACGGATTTGCACAGTACGAAGCTTATATGCAGTCGGTGCGCGACGAGGGTGCGAAAGCTATTGAATATGCACGCAAAAACGGCAGGCGCATACTTATTCTTGCCGGCAGACCGTATCATATTGATCCCGAAATAGGTCACGGCATTGACAAGCTTGCAAAATCTCTCGGTTTTGCCGTCGTAAGCGAGGACAGCGTATGGAAACTTGCAAAAAATTCTCCTGCGGTCAATGTTCTCAATCAGTGGACTTATCATTCAAGACTTTACAATGCGGCTCAGTTCGCCGTGGAAAACAGCGACGTCGAGCTTGTTCAGCTTGTGTCTTTCGGCTGCGGCGTTGACGCCGTTACAACAGATGAAACCCGTGCTATTCTCGAATCTTCCGGAAAACTTTATACACAGATTAAAATTGACGAAATTACCAACCTTGGCGCTGTTAAAATCCGTCTGCGCAGTCTTATCGGCGCACTGGACGAACGAAAGTAGATACGGGGTACGAGGGGTACGAAGGGGTACGCGCTTTCTTTTTAAAAAGAAAGCTGCAAAGAAAACGGGGAACGCGCTTTTCTGAAGAAAAGCTGAGCGCTCTAAAGAGTGTAAACAAAAGACTTTCGTAGCCCTTAAATAAAAATAAAGCTGTTGGCAACTCTGTGCCGCCAGCTTGTGCCGTCAGCCACCAAAAGGCAGGCGGCTGACTCAGATGTGAACAGGTGCCGAAGCAAGCTATGGAAATTGTGTGCTGACGGTGATTTTGGAAAGTGAAATTGCTCCGCAATAACGAAATAATGCCAAAATTTCACTTTGTACCGACAAAACAGAACCGAATTTCTACTTCGCACCACCCAAACATAAAACTAAAATTCAGCAAAGTCATCTCGCGATAGCGAGATGGTCGTAAAGGTAAGTCCTGTTGACTGTTGGAGTGTATAAAAAATAACACTTGTGCCGAAAATGTTTGACTTCGTACAGAACCCATTATCGAGCAGCGCGGAGCGTCTGCGAGCGATTTTGCCGAAAGTTACACGGACGTACCGTAGTAGCAAGGCGGTTACGCTTGTAAAGATAATTAAAGCGAAAAAAGTTGAGGTTAGGGCGAAATCCTCCCGTCGGGGGATTGTCAAGGGGCGAGTAGTCCCTTGAACGGCTTTTCGACCGCTTTTCTCCGCAGAAAAGCGTCAGTATAGAGTTGTAAGTGGAAGTGGATAATCCGTTTTCACCCCAAACAGGCAACAATCAGCCACACGCAAGTGTAGTTCGCTTTCGCGGCGGCGTCTGAGCCGCGAACGGCTTTTGTTTACACTCTTTAGAGTGCAACTTTTTCGCCGTCGAAAAGTTGGAGAATAGACTTGCACATGGCAGCGAATTATCTTTTTTCGCCCAAATTAAGTAAAAAACAAGCCACCCGCAAGTGCACCCTTTGAAGAAAGGAGAGAACCCGTTGGAAACAAAAACAGAAACTCAGCGCGTGCCGCACGCAACCTTTACCGCGGATATGATAAAGGATTATACAATACTTGTTCCCACAATGCTGCCGCGGCATTTTAAAATCATGATAGGAATTATACGCTCCTATGGCTATAATATAGAGCTTCTTGAAAATATGGGAGATAATATAATCCGCGACGGACTGAAATATGTGCATAACGATACCTGCTTTCCGGCACAGCTCGTAATCGGTCAGATGATTGACGCAATCGAAAGCGGAAAGTACGATAAGCATAAAATAGCTCTCATGATCACGCAGACAGGCGGCGGCTGCCGTGCGTCGAATTATATACATCTGCTCAGAAAAGCTCTTGCAAAGGCAGGATATGAGTATATTCCGGTAATTTCGCTTAATGTGTCGGGACTTGAAAAGGAATCGGCGTTTAAGCTCACGCTGCCGATGATACATAAATTTGTGTATGCAATGTGCTACGGCGATCTTCTCATGGAGCTTGTAAATCAGTCTAAGCCGTATGAAATATATAAGGGCGATTCGGAACGCCTTGCCGATAAATGGACGGAACGTCTGACGGACGAAATGAATAAAACCGGTATATCAAGACGTAAGGCTCGTAAGAATTATGACCTTATGATAAAGGATTTCGCGGATATTCCCAAAGAAAAGACCGAGAAGGTAAAAGTCGGTATCGTCGGGGAGATTTTCGTTAAATTCTCGCCTCTCGGCAATAATAACCTCGAACAGTTCCTGCTTTCGGAGGACGCAGAAGTCGTCGTTCCCGGACTACTCGATTTCTGCCTGTTTGTTATGTATAATCAGCTTGTAGATAAAAAACTTTACGGTATGCATAGATTTTCGGCGGAGATTTACAGACTTCTCTATAAACTGTTTCTGTCGATACAGAACGATCTTTTCAGAGCCATAAAGAAACAGGGCAGCTTCAGAGCGCCTATGGGATTTGAAGAAGTCCCGAAACTTGCGCAAGGCGTAATAAATCTCGGCGTAAAAATGGGCGAGGGCTGGCTGCTTACGGCTGAAATGATTGAGCTTGTCACGGAGGGCGTGGATAATATCGTGTGTACGCAGCCTTTCGGCTGTCTGCCCAACCACGTTGCCGGCAAAGGCATGATGAAGCCTATCAAGGAAAAGTATCCGCAGGCAAATATCGTCGCTATCGACTACGATTCCGGCGCCACAAAGATAAATCAGGAAAACCGCATTAAGCTTATGCTTTCAAATGCACGTGAAAATATGCAAAAAAAGACGCAGGAGGCTGCTCCGGCGTCCGTGAAATAAATGCATTTTCAAAAAGCGCTTGTTATGAAACGGCACAGGTACATTCGTGCGGTTTTGCACCTATGATAAACTGTGCGTTACATTCGGGTGACGTTTCGCGCATAAGTCCGAATGCCGTGCTTGCGGTTATAAGCATGAGCAAAATTGCCGCAGCAAGTTTTATAATGATGTCCCCGGATCTTACCATGTTATTCCGCCCTTTCATGATGTTAATATAAATCGTGAATTTTGTTTACAAAATATATATACCATGTTTTGATACATTTGTCAATATCTTTTTCAAAGAAACTTAATATTTTTCGCAGAATGAAGAAATAACGCGCCGTTTTTTGTAAACAATTACCAAACGTTATTGACTTTAAAAGCACCGCGGACTATAATAATTTCGATGTTTGCGTTGCCCGTATAAAAAAACGTGAATATAATAACAGAGGAGGAACGCATCTTGACTAAGAAAAGCTTTCTGCCGACATATACGCTCGGTGAAGATCTCGCAAACGCAATAAGCCACGGAATAGGCGCGTGCCTTTCGGTAGCGGCACTGGTACTGTGTGTTGTTCAGGCGGCACGCCACGGAACCGCAGCAGGGGTTGTGGGAGCGTCAATTTACGGCGCGACTCTCATAGTGCTCTATACAATGTCAACGCTTTATCATGCGATAACCAATCAGTCTGCGCGAAAAGTGCTTCGCGTGTTTGACCATGTTTCGATATATCTTCTCATAGCCGGAACATATACGCCTATTACGCTTGTCACGATAAGAGGTGCAATGGGCTGGGTGATCTTCGGCGTTGTCTGGGGTATGGCGGTTTTGGGTATCGTGTTAAATTCGGTAAGTATAGAAAAATTCAAGAAATTCTCGATAGTAAGCTATATAATGATAGGCTGGGCGGTTGTTATAGGAATGCGCCAGGTCATTGAGAATATGCCGAAAAACGGACTTGTGTTCCTTGTTATCGGCGGCGTTCTTTACACAGTGGGAATTATATTCTATGCGCTTAAAAAGGTAAAATATATGCACTCGGTATGGCACCTGTTCGTGCTTGCAGGAAGCATAATGCACTTTTTCTGCGTATATCTCTACGTTTTGCCCACAAGATAAAATGCAAAGGCTTTAATAATATACAGCGAGGTTTTTCCAATGAGCTTAAAGGTAACAAAATTCGGCGGCAGCTCTCTTGCAAGCGCCGAACAGTTTAAAAAGGTTGCGGATATTGTGCTTGCGGACAGAGACAGAAGATATGTCGTTCCGTCTGCACCCGGCAAGCGTTTTCCCGGCGACGATAAGGTTACGGATCTTCTTTACCGCTGCTACGAGGAATTCAGCAGAGGAATGGAATCCGAGGCGTTTCTCAGAATAAAGCAGAGATACGATTCTATTATCGAAGGGCTCGGAATTGACCTTTCGCTTGAACATGAATACGATCTTTTAAGGCGCAGCTTTATGGGCAGAGCCGGACGCGATTACGCCGCAAGCCGCGGAGAATATCTCAACGGTATCATTCTTGCAAAATATCTCGGTTTTGACTTTATAGACGCGGCTGAGGTGGTATTTTTCCGCAACGACGGCACTTTCGATTCCGAAAAGACAAACGAGGTCATGGCTGCCCGCCTTGAGCAGTCCGAATATGCGGTAATTCCCGGATTTTACGGAATTATGCCCAACGATACTATCCGCACTTTCTCGCGCGGAGGTTCGGATATAACCGGAGCTATTGTCGCAAGAGCCGCACACGCGGACGAATACGAGAACTGGACGGACGTTTCGGGCTTTATGATTGCCGATCCGAGAATTGTCGATAATCCCAAATATATCTCGGTAATTACATACCGCGAACTCAGAGAGCTTTCGTATATGGGCGCGACGGTACTTCATGCCGACGCTATTTTCCCGGTTAAAACTTCGGGTATTCCGATAAGAATAAAGAATACCAACGCACCCGACGACGCCGGAACCATGATAGTGACTCACACCGACAGATCTGAGGGCGAGAGTGTTGTTACGGGTATTGCCGGAAAGAAGGACTTTACGGTTCTGACTCTTGAAAAAGATATGATGAACGAGGAAAAAGGCTTCGGCAGACGTCTTTTGCAAGTGCTTGAAAGACACGATATGAGCTTTGAGCATCTTCCCAGCGGCATTGATACAATGAGCGTTGTCGTAAACGACCATGAGCTTGCCGGAAAAGAGGACGATATAATCTCCGACCTTATCGAGTCCACAAGTCCCGACAGCATAAGCATAGAAAAGAATATCGCGCTTATCGCAGTCGTAGGACGCGCCATGAAAAACGCAAAAGGTACTGCGGCGGCAATATTCACATCTCTTGCAAATGCCGGTATCAACATCAGAATGATAGACCAGGGTTCAAGCGAACTTAACGTCATTGTCGGCGTAGATAACAAAGACTTTGAAAAGGCTATAAGAACCATGTATGAGTATTTCCTCGAGTCGGGACTTATAAAGTAAATTCATATCAAACATAATAATTACAGCTCGGTACGTATTGCACCGGGCTGTTTTGTCTTTTTGTATCAGTTTATCTCAAAAAGCCGTGTTTCGTATTTTTCCATTGTAAGTTTTATCGTGTCCGAAACAAATCCGGCGTTTTCTTTGTCGGGAGGAGAGATTTTGCATACAGACATGAGCTTTAAAGTCTTTTGTCCGGCGCTTGCCGCGTGTATGCAAAGAAGTCCGTTCCCGAAATATATAATGTCGTCGGACGCGCAGTAACAGTGTACATTTTTGCTTATGAGAATGTCACGCAGAACCTGTGTGCTTATATCCGACGCGTCGGGCAGTGCGCTTGTTATTACGGCAACTCCGTTCCGGGCGCAGAACTGTTTTAAAAACCGTGACGATTCGGAAAGATATTCTTCCCTGTACGGCAGAATTACGGCTTTGTAAGAGGCGCAGTGCCTGTAATCTGTATCAAGCAGTATATCATACGGTATGCCGGTGTTTCCGAGACAGTCCCTGAACTTTCCGAAAGCCGCGGCTGACGGTTCGGATAATCCCACGCGCCTGTTGTAGCTTTCGTCGGCAATAAGCGCGGTCTGAGATGACGTTGCTGCTGTGCCGGACTCGGTGTACTTTTTTACAAAATCCAAAAATGCCGACATTTCACTCATGATTTCGGGGCAGGCATACCAGCCTCCCCACATATCGAACCACCACATACCGTTGCCATGTGTTATCTGCCTTGCGAATGATTTTCTGAGCGCCGAAACCGAGCCTATGAGCGTGTCCGGACCTTTCCATATCGCGCCGCTGTATTTTTTCTCGGGGTCAATGCCTTTGCGGCAGTTGTACGGATAGTCGGACAGATGTGTGCGTATATCGTTTTCGGCAAAGTACAGTTTCCCGTGCAGTCTTATGCTTTGCCCGGCTGTCATTTCGCTCCAGTCCTTGCCGAGGGCGCGTCCCGACAGATAGGAATTCGGCGCGCATATAAAATCTATGTACGGACATTCAAGCAGTGTTCCGAGTCCGCTTGAACCTCTGAGAGGGTCTGTCACCTCCGCAATGTAGCCGAAAAACGTGCCGGCTATCTGCTTAAAATTTACGCACTGCTTTACGGTTTTTGCAAAAAACGAAATTGTTTCGGAGATGCTGTTGTTGACAAACGAGAGAAAGTCTGCGGCAAGCTCATCTTTTATAAGTCCGCGTCCGGAATATGCGGTTTCGGACGGTATATCGGCTGCCGTTTTGCACTTTCCCGGAAAATGCGATGAAAGATATTTGTTAAAACACTCCTTTGTGCATTGAGATATGCTGCCTTTTGAGTCAAAGTGGAACCATTCCTCGGTATATCCGCCGGAAATCTGATAGCCTATGATGTTGTCGGCATAGACTGAAGTTTGCACATGAGAAATAAACTCGCGCAGCATTTGCGCGCCTGTTTCTCTGAAGCTTTCCGAGTAAATCGCTTCTCTCGGAATTCCGTCCGCGCCTTTGCAGCACTCGTCCGGGTGCTCGTGCGTCCACCATGACGGCATACTTATGCGCACTCTCGGAAATATTTTCGCTGTCGGACAGACGTCGGTTATGCGTTTTACGTTTTTGTCGAACAGGCTGTAATCCGGCTTGCCCTTGACGTCGAAAATGCCGCTAAACGGCGAAAAACCCGTGTCGGAATTGAGAGGGAGATCCGAGAACGACGCGCACACCGAGAAAAGCTCATATCCAGCCTTTGCAAAGTCGCCGCAGCATGAACGCTCGTCAAAATATGTTATGTATGCAGCGCCGGGTATAACCTTGCCGTTTACTAAAAGAACGGGTTTACCGTTTTTTATTATTACTGCGCTTTCAGTCATGGTTATGCTCCTCTTTCAGTACGCCGCTTATGTCCCAGCCGTGTTTTTCGAGCAGCAGAGCCGCGTCGCTTTCGTCCGTGCCGAGAATATCCGATACAATTCTTACCATGCGGCGCTTAAGCTTCTGGTTTACGGGTTTTATGTATATCATATAGTTTTCGTAAACGCGTCCGCACTTTATCATAACGCCGGTTGAGATCATATTGAGAATCATTTTGTGTGCCGTTCCGGCTTTCATGCGCGTAGAGCCTGTCACGACCTCGGCGCCCGTATCGGGAGTTACGGCAATATCGCAGATTTCGTTTATTTTGCAGCCGTCATTGCAGGTAAGACCTACCGTAAGCGCACCGAGAGACTTTGCGTATCGGAGCGCGCCGATAACGTATTTTGCTCCTCCGGCGACCGAAATTCCGACAACAGAATCAAGCTCTGTTATTCCGTATGCCGCAAGGTCATTTTTTCCTGCCGCTGCGTCGTCCTCCGCGCCTTCGACGGAGTTTCGTATGGCTTTGTCGCCGCCGGCTATGATTCCGATTACGGTATTTTGCGTCACACTGTATGTCGGCGGACATTCCGACGCGTCAAGAACGCCGAGACGTCCCGAAGTTCCGCAGCCGGTGTAGAATAAACGTCCGCCTTTTTTCATTCGCGCGTATATTTCATCAATAGCTTTTGCAATTTCGGGAAGTACCGTCCCGACGGCAGCAGCCGCGTTAAAGTTTTCTCTCTGCATGACTTTCAGCATTTCAAGAGATGTCATATTGTCAATATGCGTTGAAAATTCGTTGCGACGTTCGGTTTTAAGCATGGTCATTTCTCCTCAACCTTTTTTGCGCCTGCAAGAAGTACGGCGCCTATTACGGGATCTCTGTCCAGAACAGTAACGGAGCTTTTTCGCCCTGACAGAGTTTTCTGATTCAGTGCCGGCAAAAAGCAGCCGCTGTAATTTGTTATGCCGCCTGCCAGAACGACAGGGACTTTTTCGTGCCCTTCGCAAAAGCTCTTAAGTGCGCAGTTGATCATATCGGCAAGTTTTTCCGTGTTTCGCCCGAGGATTTCAAGCGCCGCGGCGTCTCCTTTTTTGGCACATTCAAAAACTATTTCAGAAAAGCCTGCTATGTAATCCTTGCCGTTCTTGTATATATCGGCAACGATTTCGGATATTGGTTTTGCAGCCTTTTCAAGCACGGCTGATGTCATTGCGGTATGCTTTGAACCGGTGTCTATGTCATAAAGTACCGATTCAAGGCAGGCACGTCCGAATTCCGTACCGGAGAATACGTCTCCGATGAGATGTCCGTATCCGCCTGTCTGACGGCGTTTGCCGTTCTCAACTGCAAAGATTACCGAGCCTGTTCCGAGTATGGCTATGATACCGTCGCGGTTTTCGAGGGCTGCGGAAATAATGTTGTCGGCGTCATGGCTTACTTTGAATCGCGAAAATCCCATATATTTGAACGATGCCTCTATGTTTGCCGCGTTCTGTCCGACACCGCAGCCGGCAATTCCGGCAAAGACCGAAATTTTTCCGTGCGGTATGTTTCCGCATACCTTTTTCATACCCTCGCGCAGAACGCTTATGCACGTGTCGAACCCCGTGCTTACGGGATTGCACGGACCGAGAGATACGGTTTTTAAGATATTTCCGCCGTCGTCGGTCAGCATGAATTTTGTTTTTGTCCCTCCGCCGTCTATGCCGAGAAAATAGCTTGCTCTTTCGCGAAAGTCAAACAGCGTGTTGAGATCCGTGTCGAGCGCTGCCGCAATAGACGGCAGAACTTCCGCCGGAGGCAGCACAAGCCCGGTTTCCCACTTGCTTACGGCTTTTCCGGTGTATGAGATTTTTTCCGCAAGCTTCACCTGGCTCATGTGCAGTTCCGTTCTTCTGCGCCTTAAATTCTGTGCAAAAAGCTGTCTCTGATTCTGCATTGCAAAATCCCCTTTCGTGTCAATTATATCACCGCATAATCCACGTGTAAAGCCATGGTTTGTGTACTTATAAGGAAAACATCTCCGATTTTGCGACAACAAGGCTGCAAAAATGCGTTTTGTTTACAAAATCATGTAGAAATAGGTTTGCTGTATGTGGTAAAATTTTCCCATATTAAAGGCGAGGATCGGAAACAAGTAAAAACGAATGGTACGTGCAAAGAGAAACGGCGTTTTGGTGAGAGCCGCGGACGTTCAGCGTTTTGAATACATTTCGGGAGCTGCCGTTTGAAAGACGGGCAAAGGCGTTTGAGAGGCTTTGTCTGACGAGTAGAGCAGGACGTGTTCGCACGTTACAGCGATAGAGTATATGCCGCGGCGAAAGCCGGTAATCGGAGCGTACTTGACGAGGCTTTTGACCGTGAGGCAAAGGCAAATTGAGGTGGTACAGCGTTATACACGCCCTCTGTTTAAATACGGAGGGTGTTTTTTTATACCTTTTAGCTCTCCGTCAGTCATAAAACGAAAGGAGTTTTGAAAATGGTATTGAAAATTGTTATGCTTGCGGTATTTTTCGCGGTAATGGCAGGTATCGGACTTTACTGCCGCAGACACGCGGCGGACGTTACGGGTTTTGTGCTCGGAGGAAGAAACGTAGGTCCCTGGCTTACGGCTTTTGCTTACGGAACGTCGTATTTCTCGGCGGTTATATTTATAGGCTATGCCGGACAGTTCGGCTGGAAATTCGGCGTTGCGTCTACCTGGATAGGTATAGGAAACGCAATTCTCGGCTCTCTGCTTGCATGGGTTGTGCTGGGCAAAAGGACAAGAATAATGTCGCACACGCTGCAAAGCGCCACAATGCCGGAATTTTTCGGCAAAAGATATGACAGCAACGCTCTCAAGATCGGCGCGTCGGTGATCGTATTTATCTTTCTTATCCCGTACACGGCGTCTCTCTACAACGGACTTTCAAGGCTTTTCGGCATGGCGTTCAGCATTGACTATACCTGGTGCGTTGTCGGAATGGCGGTGCTTACCGGCGTGTACGTAATTGCCGGAGGATATATGGCGACGGCGATAAACGACTTTATTCAGGGACTTATAATGCTCGTCGGAATCTGCGCCGTTATTTGGGCGGTGCTTTCGGGACACGGCGGATTTATGGCGTCGCTTAAAGAGCTTGCCGAGGTAAAGGACGCGTCGGTTACGGATATGCCGGGTGCGTTTGCGTCGTTCTTCGGACCTGATCCGTTCGGACTGCTCTGCGTTGTAATACTTACGTCTCTCGGTACATGGGGACTGCCGCAGATGGTGCAGAAGTTCTATGCCATAAAGGACGCGCGTTCGATAAAGCAGGGAACCGTAATATCCACGGTGTTTGCGCTTGTTGTTGCGGGCGGCTGCTATTTTCTCGGAGGCTTCGGCAGAATTTCGGGTATTGCGGTGGATCCCGCGTCGGGTATTCCTGTCGGAGGATATGACGCCGTTGTTCCCGAAATGTTAGGTTCGCTTAACGACGTGCTTATGGGAATTGTAATAATACTCGTGCTTTCGGCGTCCATGTCAACGCTTTCCTCTCTTGTTCTTGCGTCAAGCTCGACTTTAACTCTTGATTTTATAGACGGCGCCATTGTAAAGAAGATGTCCGACAAGGCAAAGGTTCTCTGCATGAGAGTTCTTATCGTCGTATTTGTCGCGGTAAGCGCGGCTATTGCAATAGTGCAGTACAAATCCGGCGTTACGTTTATTGCACAGCTTATGGGTATTTCATGGGGCGCGCTTGCGGGAGCATTCCTTGCGCCGTTCCTTTACGGTCTGTACTCAAAACGCGTATCAAAGGCTGCGGTATGGGTCTGCTTTATCTTCGGGGCAGGCATTATGGTTCTCAATATGTTTTTCCGTGCGCAGTTCCCGTCGGTTTTGCAGTCCCCGATCAACTGTGGCGCTTTTGCCATGATTTCCGGACTTGTAATAATGCCGGTTGTCAGCCTGTTTACAAAAAAGCCTGATAAACAGCTCTTGGATACCGCGTTTATATCGCTTTCCGAGTAAAATTGTGCGTTTTATAACCGCAATTTACACAATTCTATCAATTTGACGAATTTGATACAAAATAGCCGTTTGTGATTGTAGAAAAAGGCTAAAAGTAACAGTTTAGAAACAAAATATACGCTATACAGACATATATTAATGTTACCATTTGTTTGTAAATAAATCAGTATCTGGAGGAGCTATTATGAAAAAGTACGAGACACCGGAAATGAATATTTTGGCAGCAGAAGACATAATTTGTGCGTCCGATAGTGACGTTATAATAAACGTAGACGGACTTTTCACAACTACTGAGTGAGAGAATTAAAACAAGTGTGTCATTTGGGAGGACTGGGAGTAACAGTCCTCTTTTGCTGATGTGTGCGTTTTGCGTACACAGTTGAAATATATCGGAAAATAGGGTGAAAAAATTACAGCTCAGTGCGAAAGTCATAAAGACAATCGTACCAAGCTGTTTTTTTATGCTTTTTTATAAGAAACGTGTGGCCGTATGTCAGACCGTCTGCGGCTGCTGCATTTCGTAGAACACGCCTTTCTTTGCGACAAGCTCGTCGTATGTGCCTATCTCGCAGCAAACGCCTTCTTTTATTACGGCTATTCTGTCGGCGTTGCGTATTGTGGATAGGCGGTGAGCTACGATAAAGGTGGTCTTGTTTCTCGAAAGGTTGTTTATAGCCTCCTGTATTTCCTTTTCGGAAATTGTGTCGAGTGCGCTCGTAGCCTCGTCGAAAATGATAACGTCGGGGTTGCGTATGAGTGCGCGCGCTATGGAAAGTCTCTGACGCTGACCGCCGGAAAGGTTTGCGCCGTGTTCTTCAAGAGGAGTGTCGACGCCGAGAGGAAGTTTGCTTATAAAATCCGAGAGCAGAGCCGCGTCAAGAACGTCCTTCAACTGCTTGTCGGTAACGGTGTCGAGTCCGTAGGTTATGTTTTCCCTGATGGTGCCGGTAAACAGCACGCTGTTCTGCGGAACTACCGCAAGGTGCTTTCTGTATGAGTGGAGATTTATCGTTGTTATATCGTGTCCGTCAACGGTTACTGTTCCGGAGTTGGGGAAGATAAATCCGAGAACGAGATTCATGAGCGTTGATTTGCCGGAACCGGATTCGCCGACTATCGCTATTGTTTCGCCGGCTTTTACGTGAAGATCCAGACCTCTGAGCAGCGGCTGATCCGGCTGATATGCAAAATGTATGTCCTTGAAGTCGTATTCTCCGCGCAGCGCCACAAGCTCTGTCTTTCCTCTGTTGTCCTCAATGTCGTTTGCGCCGAGAATTTCGCCGATAGAGGATATTGATTCAAAGCCTTTTGTGATTATCGGCATAAGTCCGATTATTGTTGAAACCTGTGCGGTAAGCGTCGAGAAGTACGACTGATACAGCGATATGTCGCCTATCTGAATCTTGCCGTTCAGAGCCATGAACGACGAGAAAACAAGGCACAGCAGCTGGAAAAGCTGGAATACTACCCATGAGCACGCGCCGAACATTGCCTGTATCATGTCAAGCTTGAAACCGGTGTTTGCAACCTGATTGAGAAGAGTTGTCATCTTGTGCGTTTCGCGGTTTTCAAGTGCGTGGGCGCGTGTTATCTCGGTCATTTCAACCATGTCCATGAGGTTTGCGCTGGTCTGTTCCATATCGCGTCTGAACTGGCTGTTGTTTTTGCGTATCGGCGTTCTGAATGCTCGTACAAGAAGTACGGAGGACGGGATACACAGCACAAAGAACATAAATATCGTAAGGTTTCGCGTAAGCACAACGACAAGCGCCGTTACCATGTTTATCGCAACCTGCGGAATTGTCGCGAACAGCTGATGCGAGAGAGTCTGCACCGTTTCAACGTCGCGCATGAGCTTTGACTGTATTCGTCCGGACTGCATTTCCTTGTGGAACGAGATCGAGAGCTGCTGGAGCTTTCTTACAAGCGCGCCGCGAAGTCCGACCTCGACTTTTCTCATAACGCGGCTCTGATACTTTGTACGTAACATATTGGTCGGAATGTTTAGTAACAGCAAAGCCGTGATAAGTCCGAGGTTAAGTGCAAGGTCGCGGTAGAGATTTTCGTTCGGGTACGCGACAAGGTTTATAATGTTTGAGGTCACTATCGGCAGCGTTATGTGAGGGAGTGTTGCTATAATATAGTAGAAAATCGAGATTGCAAGCTGCAGCGGATACCTCTTGTACATTATAAGAAGTATTTTCAGCGTGCTCTTTTTGTCGCCGGAATATGCCTCTATAAAGTCGTTTTCAAGAACCTTTGCCTCCTCGTCCGTGAATGTCTGCTTGTGCGACGCGGGAGCTATTCTGTGAAGCGAAAAGGGATTGCCGTGTGAGTTTTTATCCTGTTTCTTGCTCATTGCAATTACCTCCGTGAGACAGTCTTTTGCTCTGCCTTATGCTCATTATACAGATATACGTATCAATGTCAATAGACTTGCGGCAATTAATGGATTTTCGGAACTTGTTACAAAGATTTATGCGCAAAATGTGCAAAAATCATATTCAAAACCTACAATTATTTAAGAAAATCCGAGCATCTGCGAACTATAAGGAGAAATAATGAGGTAAACGTATGCCGCACGCCGGTTTTGCGGTTTGACATTTCCGTAAGACGTACATGAAAAAATCTTCCGTATACTGCTGCACGGACGCCGTATTTGCGCGCCAAGGACGTATTTTTGAATATTGTCCGCACATTTTGTGCAAACTGACGCACGCAAATACAATATTACCGTTGTCAAAAAATGAATTTTGTGCAAAATGCCACTTGTAAATTCATAATAAATATTGTATAATATCACACGAACAAAGTGGTTCACAGCAAAATAACAGTGTTGTGAGCCTTTTTGTTTAATAATCTATTTTTCAAGAAAAAGGGGTAAGAGTTTATGAAAAAGCTACTTACGGTACTTCTTTCTGCAGCGCTTGTTCTTACAATGTTCGCTTCCTGCTCTAAGAAGGACGGCAATGAAAACAGCAACGATAACAAAAACGCATCTGAGACCGATCTCGTTATCGGCGGCATCGGACCGCTCACCGGAGACTACGCAAACTACGGAAACTCCGTTAAGAACGGTGCTACACTCGCAGCAAAGGAGATTAACGAAGCAGGCGGTGTAAACGGCTATACCTTCGTTGTAAACTTCCAGGACTCTCAGGGCGATCCCGACTCTGCGGTTTCCGCATACGGTAAACTCATGGACAGCGGAATGAAGGTTTCTCTCGGCGGAGTTCTTTCCGGCGAAACCACATCTGTCGTAGCGGCAGCAAAGGACGACGGAATTCTCGTTCTCACTCCTTCGGGTTCCGCAAAGGCAGCCATTGAAGGCAGCGACACAGCATTCAGAGTATGTTTCAGCGACCCGTCTCAGGGTACCGCATCCGCAAAGTACATCAATGACAACAATCTTCCCAAGGACGTTGCGGTATTCTATGCAAGCGACGTTGACTACAGCAAGGGACTTTACGATACCTTCGCGGCAGAAGCTAAGGAACTCGGAATCAACATCAAGGAAGTTCAGACCTTTACCGCTGATTCCAGCACCGACTTCTCAACTCAGATTGCAGCTATCAAGAATTCCGGCGTAAAGCTCATATTCATGCCTATCTACGCCGCAGAAGCAGCAACCTTCCTTACACAGGCTAAGTCTGCAAAGGCATTCTCTGACGACACTATTTACTACGGCTGCGACGGTCTTGACGGTATACTCCAGAAGATCGACAATCCCGAAAACACCGAGAACGTCATGATGCTTACACCTTATGCGGCAGACGCTCCCGATGAAAAGACCCAGCACTTCGTAAGCGCATACAAAGATGCTTACAACGCAGTTCCCGACCAGTTTGCAGCAGACGGCTACGACGCAGTATACGCAATCAAGGCTGCTGTTGAAGAAGCAGGTCTTAAGCCCGGCGCAGAAGACGACTTCAATGCAAAGATCGTTGACGCTATGACAAAGATCACCGTTGACGGCGTTACCGGTACAATGATATGGGGTGCCGACGGCGAAACCAGCAAAGCGGCTCTTGCAATGATCATTCACGACGGTGTTGCTTCTCTCTACAATGCAGACGAGGCAGAAGCTCCCGCAGCAGACGGTGCAGAGGCTGACGCTGACGCAGAAGCAGCTGCTGAATAATCTTAAATATTTTCGGCGTGTATAAGCCGACCTGATTTGTACTTATATTCGCTGCCGCCGTGCGGTTTTGGGGAGCCTTGAATTTGCGACCTCTCTATCGTACAGCGGCGGCAAATCGCTGTTTTTGCCGTATGTGTTACGGAACGTGCGGCGAAATATAATAATTCACCGGATTCCGCGGAAAATTCAGGCTTGCGGCATGAAAATGTCAGTGCTGAAAAAATGCGGAATGTGGCTTAAACTTGAAATAATGCGCTGTGCAAGGCGCAGTATCGGAGGATTAATTATGATCCAATTCTTACAGGCCCTCATCAGCGGTTTGAGTCTGGGCAGCATCTACGCTCTTATTGCTCTGGGCTATACTATGGTATACGGAATAGCTAAGATGCTTAACTTTGCCCACGGAGATATTATTATGATAGGCGCATACTCCGTAATAGTGTCGCTTACAACGCTTCACCTTCCGGGAATTGCGGCGGTTGTGATAAGCATTGCAGTCTGTGCGCTTCTCGGTATAACAATTGAATTTCTCGCGTATAAGCCGCTTCGTAAGTCGTCGCCTCTTGCGGTGCTTATAACGGCTATCGGAGTCAGCTACTTCCTTCAGAATGTCGCGCTGATTATTTTCGGTTCGACGCAGCTCCCGTTTGACAAGGACAAAAAGCTCTTTGATCTTCCGGTCGTAAAGCTCGGAAAGGTCGAGATCAACGGAATAACGCTGCTCACACTTGTCGTTACCGCGGTTATAATGGCAGGTCTTACGCTTTTCATAAACAAGACGAAAATGGGTAAGGCAATGCGTGCGGTATCGGAGGATAAGGAAGCCGCAGAGCTTATGGGAATAAGCGTAAACAGGACTATTTCCGTAACCTTTGCGATAGGCTCTGCACTTGCGGCAGTCGCAAGCATATTCTACGGCGGAACCTATGTCTACATAAGACCTACAACAGGTTCAATGCCGGGTATCAAAGCTTTCACGGCTGCGGTTTTCGGCGGAATAGGCTCAATTCCGGGTGCTATGCTCGGAGGCATACTCTTGGGTGTAATAGAGCAGTTTGCAAAGACGTATATATCTCCGCAGTGGTCGGACGCAATAGTGTTTGCTGTTCTCGTCGTAGTGCTTGTGGTAAAGCCCACGGGACTTCTCGGCAAGAAGGTCAGCGAAAAAGTTTAAAGGCTTTTTTGCAAAATACTTTCGCACAAAGTCCTATTACCGGGGCAATCTTACCGCCGCCCTTACGAAATCGAAAGGAAATGTATGAATAACAACAGTACATTGGATAAATCCTTTAAGCCAAACATATTCAAAAAAATATTTACGCCCAATACCGTGACTATGGCGCTTGTCATAGCGGCATACGTTGCAATTTACTTCTATATAGAATCGGGCAATGCCGGACGTCAGTTTACAAATATGCTGACATCGGTTTCCTGCTACATAGTGCTTGCGGTTTCGCTCAACCTTGTAGTCGGAATGCTCGGAGAGCTTTCTCTCGGTCACGCAGGTTTCATGTCCGCAGGTCTTTTCAGCGGCTGTCTGCTTTCCATTGCACTTGAGCCGGTTCTTCCGCTTGAGGTAAGACTTCCGCTTTGCATGGTAGTCGGCGGACTGTTCGCAGCGGTTGTCGGTTTTGCCGTAGGACTTCCGGCACTCCGTCTTAAAGGCGACTATCTTGCGATAGTAACGCTCGGCTGCGGCGAAATTATAAAGAACGTAATTACAAACCTTGAATTTACCGGCGGTGCGCTCGGTCTTAATACCATTACGATCTACAAAAAGGCTGACGTTCTGCTTCCGTTTTCTGCGGTTCTCGTAATTCTCACGGTTCTCGTGGTTATGAACATCAAAAATTCCCGTCACGGACGCGCTATAATGGCTATACGCGATAACAGAATAGCCGCAGAGGCTACCGGTATCAACGTAACCTACTATAAGCTCATAGTTTTCATAATAGCGGCGTTCTTTGCAGGCATGGCAGGCGTTCTTTACGGTCACAGCCTTGCGAATATCAAGGCCACAACCTTTGACTACAATATGTCTATTGAAGTTCTCGTTATCGTCGTACTCGGCGGTATGGGCAGCATACCCGGTTCGATAATCGCGGCGATTATACTCCGCGCACTGCCCGAGGCTCTCAGAGAGCTTGCCGATTACAGAATGCTTGCATACTCGATAGTGCTTATCGTACTCATGCTGCTTAATGCAAATCCGAAGTTTGCGGATCTCAAGGGCAGAATGAGCATAAAGAATATAATTGCACGTTCAAAGGAACTCAAAGCACAGAAAAAATCCGGCGAAAACACCGGTGCAAAGGAGGGAAAGTAAGCCATGAACAAGAATGAAGTTCAGACTCCTATCCTTGAAGTAAGCCACATGGGCATTGAATTCGGCGGACTTAAAGCCGTAAACGACTTCTCACTTACAATAGGCAGCTCGGAGATTGTCGGACTTATCGGACCTAACGGCGCAGGAAAGACTACGGTATTCAACCTGCTTACGGGCGTTTATAAACCCACATCGGGTACTATAAAGCTCTGCGGTCAGGTAATGAACGGCAAAAAGACCTATCAGTTTATCCGTGCAGGCGCTGCGCGTACTTTCCAGAACATAAGCCTGTTTAACCAGATGTCGGTTATAGACAACGTTAAGGTAGCTCTCGGAAGTAAGTATAAATACGGCTATCTCAGCGCGACTTTCCATCTTCCCAAGTACAGAAAAGCCGAAAAAGCAGCTGATGCCGAGGCAAGAGAACTGCTCAAAATATTCGGTCTTGATAAAAAAGCTGATTTTACCGCGTCAAACCTTCCTTACGGCGAGCAGAGAAAGCTTGAAATTGCAAGAGCGCTCGCAACAGGCATGAAGGTGCTGTTTCTCGACGAGCCGGCTGCCGGCATGAACCCGACGGAAACGGCGGAACTGCTTGAATGTATCAGAATCATACGTCAGCGTTTCAATATCGCAATTCTTCTTATAGAGCACGATATGAGCCTTGTTATGAATATCTGCGAGAGAATAATGGTTATAGACTACGGTCAGACCATAGCTCACGGCAAGCCCGAAGAAATAGCAAGCAACAAGCGTGTTATCGAGGCTTATCTCGGTAAGGACGACGAGGACGAGGATAACGGCGAAGGAGGAAACGCAAATGCTTAAAGTAAAGGATCTGAATGTTTCCTACGGTGCGATTCATGCAATACACGACGTCAGCCTTGAGGTGCGCGACGGCGAAATAGTTTCGCTTATCGGTGCAAACGGCGCAGGCAAGACCACAATTCTTCATACCATAACCGGACTTAAATCCGCGTCAAGCGGCACTATTGAATACGACGGCGTTGATCTCAGAAAAACTCCGGCGCATATAATAGTAACCAAAGGACTTGCGCATATTCCCGAAGGACGTCACGTGTTCACAAGCATGACCGTGTCGGAAAACCTCGAAATGGGCGCATATTCGCGCAAGGACAAGGGAATTGCCGAAAGCCTTGAATTTGTATACAGCAGTTTCCCACGTCTTAAAGAGCGTTCCAAGCAGCTTGCAGGCACACTTTCCGGCGGCGAACAGCAGATGCTTGCAATGGGCAGAGCAATTATGTCAAAGCCAAAGCTTGTAGTTATGGACGAACCTTCAATGGGACTTTCTCCGCTGCTTGTAAAGGAAGTATTCCATATCATAAAGAAAATGCACCAGTCGGGCATTACGATACTGCTTGTCGAGCAGAACGCAAAAATGGCGCTGTCCATTGCAGACAGAGCCTACGTCCTCGAAACAGGCAAGATTGTTATGGAAGGCAGCGCAAAAGAGCTTCTCAACGAGCCGAGAGTCAAGAAAGCATATCTCGGTGCGTAAAATTAAGCGTATATATAAGTTTACCCTGTCGATTTAGATTTCGGCAGGGTATTTTTTGTTTGATTTTAAGACTTAAAGTTTAGTGATCGTTACTTTGGTTCCGTCGGAGATTTCGGCAAGAGCGTCAAGTCCCGATTCGACTTTTCCGAGCTTTATAAGGTCGTCGGAATAGCTGAACGGCTTGTAGAATATTGCAATGTTTCCCCAGGGCGCATATACCGTAACGTCGCCGGATACGGGTTCGACGCCTTTGGCGGTGCTGTCCTCGGTGAGTTTGTCGTCAAATCTTATGATTTTTTCGGTGCTGTTGTAGTCCTCAATGTTTACTTCAAGCGGCAGACGGGATATAAGATCCTTTGCCGTCAGATTGTCGTAAAGCGATATTTCTGCACTTCCTTCGTCCCATGAGAGCAGAATTTTCTGATTTTCTGACGTGTTGTCGCTTTTTTCAAAGCTGTTTTGCGCAAACCAGTCGGTGATGACCGAATCCGACGAATAGGACGAACCGCGCAGTCCCGTTCCGATCTTTGCGTCGGGAAGTGCTGAAACAAGAGCCGAAACAGATGTCGATATGCCGCTTCCGCCGCTTGTACAGAACGGAATTACCGTCTTTCCCGAAAAATCATAGCTCTCGGTGAATGTGTTTATGATTTTAGGCATTGTACCCCACCAGATAGGGTAGCCGAGAAAGATAACGTCGTAATTTTCAAAGTTTTGGATTTTTTCCGATATTCCGGGACGTGAGTTTTCGTCGTGCTGCTCAGTATTTGCACGGCAGTCGTCGTTGGAATAGTTGATGTCGTCGCTTGTGTAGGGCGTTTCGGGGACTATTTCAAATATGTCTGAACCCGAAAGCCCGGCAATTTTCTCTGCAAGCGCCTTTGTGTTGCCAGTGACGGAAAAATATGCGACAAGGCTCTTTGTTCCGGTCTTTGTCTCGGAATTATCCGACGGAGTTTGCTCGGTGTCGTTACCGGGAGTAATGGGCGTTTCGTCGGATTTGTCTGTGGCACCGTCTTTTGTGAGAGTGACGGTCTTTGTCAGGTCGTCCCAGCTTACACCGTAGCCGAAACTTTCCGCAATAAAGCGTATCGGCAGCATTGTGCGGTCGTTTATAATTTCGGGCGGAGTGTCGAGAGTGTGTTCTTCGCCGTTAAGATAAGCTTTTTCAGAGCCGATAGTCAGTTTTATCTGATTTGCTCCGCAGTCAAGCGTAACGGTGCGCGTTTGTGCGTCCCAGCTTACGTTTCCGCCCATCTCTGTTACAACAGCACGCACGGGAAGAAGCGTTCTGCCGTTTACAATGACGGGACGTGTGCCGTTTTCGTCAATGGAAGTTTTTGCACCGTCTGCGGTCATTTCGGGATCGTCTATTGTGAGCTTGATTTCGGACGCGCCGGATTTAAGTGCCGTTTCGTTCTGCGCAGTCGCAGAGCACCCTGTAAGCGCAAGTGTTATGCACATCAGAAAACTGAGTGCGGTACAGACAATTTTTTTCATATTTAAAGCCTCCTCTTGTAAAGAAAATCCGAAGTGCGGGTTATGCAGACATATATTTAAGCGTTTTTACCTGCCTCGTAAGCCTCGTTGTATGCCTTTGTGGATTTGATCTCGCCTGTCTGCCATGCTCCGGTGCCGTAGATTATACCGGCTTCCTTTGCGCCGTCAAGGCAGTCCTCGGTAAAGCCGCGGAAAGTTTCAAGCGTGCGTTCAAGGTTTTTCTTGTTTGTGTCGGCGGCAGTCATGATGAAATAGAAGTCCTTGTCCGCGATTTCCGTGTATCTCGGAACGGTTCTGTCGATAAATGTCTTCATCTGACCGCAGACCGAGTAGAAATAAACGGGTGTGGACAGCACTATTACGTCGGCAGAAACCATTTTATCAAGTATCTGCGCCATGTCGTCCTTCTGCACGCACTTGTGTGCGGTGTTACAGGCTCCGCAGCCGCGGCAGTAGTTTATATTGTAATCCGCGAGAAAGATTTTTTCCACGCTGTTGCCGGCGTCTTTTGCGCCCTGTGCGAATCTGTCGCAGAGAATGTCGGAATTTCCGTTTCTTCTCGGACTTGATGAGATAATGAGTATGTTTTTCATGTCAGTTCTCCTTATATATTTCTTTTGCCATGTTGAAAGCCGCCCATGCTTTGGGCCAGCCTGCATAAAATGCGGCGTGTGTTATGATCTCGGCTATTTCCTCTTTGGTAACGCCGTGATTTTTTGCGTTTTGGATATGAAATTTCAAAGAGCTGTCGAGAATTCCGCTTGCCATAAGCGCAGTTACCGTTACTATGCTTCTGTCGCGCGCCGAGAGCTTGTCCTCTCTTGCCCAGACCTCGCCGAAAAGCACGTCGTCGTTGAGATGTGCAAATTCGGGTGCGAATTCTCCGAGTGCGTCTCTGCCTGCGGTTACTTTTTCCATGATAATTCCTCCTTTAAAATGTCTGTTTCAGAGTGCGTTGTATTCTTCGTCGCTTACGGGTTCGCACCATTCGGTTTTACATTCTTCACCCGGAACTTCTATTGCAAGGTGAGAGAACCACGAATCCTTTGCCGCACCGTGCCAGTGTTTGACTTCCGCGGGAATATTTACGACGTCGCCGGGTTTTAACTTTCTTGCCGGTTTGCCTTCTTCTCTGTACCAGCCTTCTCCGCTTATGGCTATGAGAATCTGACCGCCGCCTTTCTTCGCGTGGTGTATGTGATAATTGTTGCGGCAGCCGGGTTCAAAGGTTACGTTTGCGATGCCGACCTGCTCGGTTGAAAGCATACTGAGATAGCTGTTTCCGATAAAGTATTTTGCATACGCGGTGTTGGGCTGACCGATAGGGAAGATTGTCTGATCTTTCATGGTTTTTCACTCCTTGATCTGTTTTTTGAGTTTATAAATAAGGCAGTCTGTGTTTTCAAGCTGCTTTTCGAGAGCGTGTATCTCGTCAAGAGTGCGCGAACGCTGCTTTTTTAATATTTCGAGGCATTTTCCGCACTTTGCACCGTCCGAGTACATGAGTTTCATACATTCCTTTGCGTGTTCGCTGTCAAGCCCTGCGTCCTTTAACGACATCATAAGGCTTATACATTCTATATCCGAGTCTGCAAAGTCGCAGTCGCTGCGGCAAAGACCGCAGCTCTTGTATTCGTCGAACTTTTCGGGCGGCACCGAATATTTTTCGCACAATTCCTTTTTTGTCACGCTTTTCACCTCTTTATACGAAAAAATACAGGCATCTTTAAAAGACGTCTGTATTATAGCATATTGAATGTGAAATGTAAAATACTTATATTGCATATTATGAAATGCTCCCGACGTATTTCTTTGCGAAATTAATAAAACCGTCGGTGACAGCCGAATGGATCTGATTTTTCTTCCATACCATTACCGAACCGAATT
Organism: uncultured Eubacteriales bacterium; assembly: GCA_934446675.1. GTDB lineage: Bacteria > Bacillota > Clostridia > Oscillospirales > CAG-382 > UMGS1387. The sequence goes on along the minus strand of CAKSEL010000008.1, from coordinate 18,504 downwards.
CAAGTTTCGGGTAAAGCGGAATAAATTTCAGATTGTTGAACCTGCTGTCAAGCTCTATCGACAGCACAACGCCCATATTTTTGCCGGCAATTACGGCGGCATTGTACAGAAGGTCGTATATCATGGAAATTTCGAGCTTGTCGTATAAGTCGCCGAACCATGCTTTAAGCTCATTCTGCACCATAAGCCGCTGCGGCATGATAAGCGGAACGCCGCAAAGATCCGAAGGCGTTACGAACTCCTTGTCGTAAAGTCCCGAATCCCTGTGAACGACAGCGCCCCATATTTCTTTTTGCGGCAGTCTTAAAAATTCGTATCTGCTTATATCGACGGGATCCGAGAGTAAGCCTATGTCGGCAAGTCCTCTGTCAAGCCTGTCTTTGATATTGTCGCCGTTTGCGCTGTACAGACGGCAGTTTACGCCGGGATTTTGTTTTTTAAAGGCGCAGAGTATATCCGAAAACAGTGAAAAGCTTTTGAATTCTCCGCTTGCAATGTCGAGCATTCCGTGCAGCTCTCCCGAACCCGAAAGTTCCTCCGCAGTCTTTTCCGCAAGAGAAATTATTTCTCCGGCACGGCGTTTGAGCAGCAGTCCGTCGTCGGTAAGCGTAATGCTGTGGCTGCCGCGTTCAAAAAGCTTTACGCCGAGCTCCTCTTCAAGCTGCATAAGCTGGCGCGAAAGGGTAGGCTGGGTAACGTGAAGAAGTGCTGCGGCTTTTGTTATGTTTGCCTCGCGCGCGACGGCAAGAAAATATTTAAGCGTTCGCAGTTCCATTGTCTTTAATCCACTCCGCTTGTCTGTGATTTTTATTCGTGGAAAACGGAATTGTCATATCCGTCCTTTATTGCGGCGTTGCAGTCCCTGTCTAGTTCAGCTGCGACCTGCGCGGGCGTTTTGGTGCCGTTTATAAGATCTTTCATATGCTTGTAAAACACATTTCTTACGCCGAGCCAGTTGGGATTTCTGCCGGTAAAAATAACGCCGGTATCGCTGTTGTTTATATATTTTTCAACGCGCCTGAGTGAGTTCGGATACTTTTTGAAGATTTTATCGCTGCACGGTATTGCACTTGCGGAATAGTCGAGATAATCGCTTTCATAAATGAATTTTACAAAGGCTTTTGCGGCGTCGAGCCTGTCATTGTCGCCGTTGTCAAAAACTTCAAATCCGGTGAGAAAGTTTGTGCTGAGTCCGCCGGATACGCACGGGAAATTTACAAGTCCGTAATCGCACTCAAAATTCTGGATATTTCCGAGATTTGCAACAAAGAATGCAAGCTGACCGCTTAACCACAGATCGAAGTTGTCGAGTATGTCGCGGTATGCCGAGTTATCCGACATATATCCTTTGTCAATGCAGTTTTTTATCCACTCAAGTCCCGCAATGCCTTCGGGAGTTTCGAGATCGAAATATCCGTTTTCGTCAAAGAAGCTGCTGCCCTGCGAACGTATATACGTCATTATATGTGTGTCGCCCTGGTTGTTTTTAGCATAGAGCGGCAGAGGAAAAGACGTTTCGGGCATATATTCTCTGAGCTTTTCAAGTATGGTTTCCCATTCTTCCATGTTCCATGTCTGAATTGCGTCGTCGTCGGTGATAAATTCGTCAAGTCCCGCACCTCTGAAGATGTCCTTGTTGTAGGCAAGCACATTCTGACGGTAGAGATACGGCAGCATATAGGTTTTGCCGTTTGCTGTGCTGTGGGACATAAAGACGGGAGCAATATCGTCCCGGATTTCGGGAGTGATAATGTCGTCAAGCGGTACGACGCGTCCGGTATGGATATGGGATTCCATGGTAAAATAGTCGTTGAAAAGCACGTCGGTACTGTCGGGAGTGTCAAAGCTTTCCTCGATTGCGGCGGCTTCTTGTGCATTGTCGTACTGTATTACGGTAATTTTTACATCTGCTCCGGTGTACTGTTCCGAAAATGTCTGTGCTGCTTTTTCGAGAAACTGTGCTGTTGCCTGAACGTCCGGATCTATAAACGGCACGTCCAAGGTGATTGCCGGAGTCTTTATGTTTATTTCCACGGTTTTTTTCAGGTCGGCAATACCGCAGCCGGAAGAAAATGTGCAGACTGTTATGCAGCAAAGCATGACGCAGACGGTTTTTGTAAGTTTATTGAAATTCATGTATGTCAGATCCTAACAATGTTATTTTTCGGTATTCTCAAACACTCTTGCAAGCTCTTTTGTGAGTGCGGAGAACTGTATGGGTTTGGCGATATATCCGTTCATTCCGGCGTAAAGCGCCTGCTTTTTATCTTCTTCAAACGCATTTGCCGTCATTGCGACAATTGGGATAAACGCTTTTGAGGTGTCTTTGAGAGCGCGTATGCGCCTTGCCGCCTCGTAGCCGTCCATAAGCGGCATCTGAATATCCATGAGAATAAGGTCGTATTCTCCGAGAGCCGAGAACTTTACTTTTTCAACAGCCTCGGTTCCGTTGCCGGCAACATCAACGTATAATCCTGCCGCAGAGAGCATTTCCACCGCTATTTCGCGGTTAAGCTCGTTATCTTCGGCAAGCAGTACCTTTTTGCCGTTAAAGAGTATCTGAGCCTGTTCTGCGGTAACTTCACCGGTTGATATTCCGTAAGCGCGGCAGAGCGCCTTTTTTATATCCGACGGGAAAACTGGCTTGCTGACAAATTCCGTAACTCCGGACTGCTTTGCCTCTTCTTCCGCGTCTGTCCAGTCGTAAGCCGTAAGGATTATTACGGGGATTTCGTCGCCGATTATCTTTCTTATTCTTCTTGTAGCCTCTATTCCGTTCATATCCGGTATCAGCCAGTCAATTATATAAATGCCGAACATATCGTTCATGCCTATGGACTCTTCCGCACGGACAATAGCCTCTTTACCCGAAACGCACCATTCGCTGCGCACTCCTATATCGCGAAGCATATCCGAAATGCTGCGGCAGGTGTTCATGTCGTCGTCAACAATTAGAGCTCGCGCATTTTTCATGAATCCGGAATCAAACTTTTCCGAGCCGTCGTCTTTTGAAACCCTGAAAGGAAGTGTCACGACAAATTCCGTGCCGACGTTTTCCTTGCTGTGGCATACAATGCTGCCGTTCATCATATCGACAATGTTTTTTGTTATGGCCATGCCGAGACCCGTGCCCTGAATTCCGCTGACTGTTGAGTTTTTTGCTCTCGTAAAGGGATCGAACACTGTTTTGAGAAATTCATCGTTCATGCCTATGCCGTTGTCCTTTACGGAAAACTCGTAGTTTGAAATTCCCTTGTCGGAGACTTCCTCCTGCTTTATGCGAATGGAGATTGTGCCGCCGTTGCGTGTATATTTTACGGCATTTGACGTGATATTCAAGAGTATCTGATTGAGCCTTAACTTATCGCAGATAACGTTTTCGTTTTTGATGTTGACAGTGTCAATGAAAAGCTCTAAATTTTTGGCATTGATGTCGGAAATAAGAATATTTCTCAGGCTGTGGAGTATGTCGGAGAGGTTTTCCTCTTTTTCTTCGATTGCCATTTTGCCGGACTCAATTCTGCTCATGTCGAGAATATCGTTTATAAGACTCAACAAATGGTTTGACGCCTGAGTTATCTTTGAAAGATAGTCGAGCACGGCGGTCTTGTTGTCTATGTGTCCCTTGGCAAGGCTTGCAAATCCCATTATCGCGTTCATGGGCGTGCGTATGTCGTGGGACATATTGTTTAGGAAGGTCGTCTTGGCTTTGTTTGCCTGTTCAGCCATTTTTAGGGTTTCGGTAAGCTCTTTTTTGTGCAGTGCGTTAAGCGTTTCACACTCTTTTATCGCAGCCATGCGGTTTAATACTATAAGCAGCACCGCAAGCATTACGGCTAACATTATAACGGCGAATATCAGAAGTATTTTTCCTGTCTGGAGCGAGAAGATGCTTACAGGAACGCGCGAAATGTATATCCAGTCGGTATCCTTGAGCTTTTGAAAATACATAATGTATGACTTGTCGTTTAAGGACAGTTTTGCAGTCATGCCGTTTGCTGCGGAAAATGCGTCGCGCTTAAACTGTTCGGTGTCGCTGTAACCGTCGATTACGGCGTTTTCCAGAAGATCGTCGATGTTCTGACGTTCAAGAAAGCTGTCCGAACGGTTCATTTTGATGATATACGCGCCGGTGTTATCTATGACGCTGTTTATTCCTTTTCCGTTATAGCTTTCGGTTTTGAGCTTGTTGTCGAGAGAACCTATGGACATTCTCTTTGCAGCATATTCTATGGTTTCGCCGCCTATTTCCAGTCCGCCGAGCTTTACGCCGAGCAACAGATATTCACGGCGGTTTTCTGCTACTTTATCGTAAATTCTGTCGTAACGTGTAACGAATCTGTTGGACTGATTCTTGATGAACTCCGTTATCCTATCGCTTTCCCTGACGGTGCCGTTGCTCATATAGACTTTCCCGGTTGATGTTATAAGATACGACGCCTCGTCATCTTCAACCTGAGTTAACATCTGGAAGTTTGAAATAAGCTCGTCTTCGTTCTTTGTCTTAAAGGAACGCAGTATCTCGGGAATGTCAGAAAGCTCCTCCCACTCGTCGTCGAGGACATTTTCAAGCGCTCTCTCATCATGTGCGGCAAGATCGCGTATTGTCTCGATATTTGATTCTTCAAGAATGTCGTATACGGTTTTATAAAGTCCGGCAAATACAATGACTGTTACGATAACCGGAACCAGCAATAAGGTTCCGGGTTTGAATCTCACCCGTTTTTCGGAAGTTTCCATGCTGTGTATGACCGCCCGCTTTCATAAAAAGTTTATTTAAAGACGGGAAATATGCGCTGCTGCACGGGTTTTGACCTTACGTACCTGAACAGGACCGGAAAACCTCCCGTAATTACGGCATACTTCCACAAATATAATATCCTTGTATATTTTACACCGTTTTTGGGATTTTTTCAATATATTTTAACTTATTTGTGCACATATTTCAAAAAAACAAAGAGCAGAACCGAATAAAAGCCGGTTCTGCCCGTAAAAAAGCCAAGATGCTGCGCAATAGGGTATACTATTTTGCAAATTTTTTGTTATAGAGCTTGTTCAGTCCGCATTTATAGCAAAGAAGCATACCGATAACAGCGCCGGTAACTGCCTGAAGAATCTGATACGGAAGTTTGATCAGCGCATATTCCGGCGTGCTGTAAATAAAGGCTCTGCCGAGAGAATATCCGGCAACCATTATAACCGCACCGACCGAAACGCCGGCTGCCGATGCAAGCACAGGGTGCTTTTTAAACGTGTGATGGGATATAAGCGAGATTGCGACTGCCTGCAGACCGTGTGTGACGAGAGAAACAAACATCGGCGTCGGATAAAAGAAAAAGTCGCCGAGAAAAGCGCCGACGCCGCCGGCTACAAACGCCGCAAACGGGTCAAGCAAGAGTGCAGCCGTGCAGATTACAATGTCGTTCATGTACAGATGTCCGCCCGGAACGGGTACTCCGAAAGAGCTCATTGCAACGTTGAGCGCCGTAAACATTGCCGTAATGCACAGCCACAGGGTTGTTTTCTTTGCCGTACTGCCGTTATTCATTTTAAAAGTCCTCCTTGCATTTTGTACAGCGTTATTATATAATATTTACTGGTAATATAAAATAGTCAGAAACGGAGAAAATAATAATACCAGATGAAGTACATAATAGACAAGAACCAAAGACCGGTTTATTTACAGATATATAAGCAGCTCAGGAACGACATTATAGACGGAGTGTTCGGATTCGGCAGCAGACTTCCGTCAAAGCGGATTCTTGCGCAGGAGCTTGGTGTCAGCACGGTAACGGCGGAGCACGCATATGAGCTTTTGTGCGACGAAGGATATGCGAAAGCGATAGAAAAAAGCGGTTTTTACGTAATTTTCAAAAGTACCGACGGATTTGCCTCTTTTGCGCGTGAAAACACGGTTCGCACGCATAATATCGCCGCAGCTCCGGCATATCCGGTGTTTTCGGTTTCAATATTAAGCAAAACCATGCGCCGCGTGCTTTCGGATTACAGGGATATACTTCTTGAAAAGTCGCCGAATTCCGGACGAAGCGAGCTGAGAAATGCGATAAGGCTTTATCTTGCGCGCAACCGCGGAATAAGCGTCGGCGAGGAGCAGATAATAATAGGCTCCGGCGCGGAATATCTGTACGGACTTATAATAGAACTTCTGGGCAGGGACAAGGTGTATGCGATAGAAAGCCCGTCGTACCATAAGCTTGAGCAGATATATAAGACGCAGAACGCCGCATATGAGCTTCTGCCTCTGTCGGACGACGGAATTGACAGCGCCGCGCTTGCCTCATCAAATGCGGACGTGCTGCATACAACGCCTTACCGCAGTTTTCCCACGGGCATTACCGCAACCGCATCAAAACGCCACGAGTATATACGCTGGGCTGACAAAAACCAGGGATTTATCATAGAATCCGACTACGGTTCGGAATTTTCCGTTTCGTCGCAGCCTATGGAAACGCTGTTCGCACTGTCAAAGCATGAGAACGTAATATATCTCAACACCTTTTCAAAGACCATATCTCCGTCGATAAGGGTAGGGTATATGGTGCTGCCGAAACCGCTGACCGAGAGGTTTTATCAAAAGCTCGGCTTTTATTCCTGTACCGTGCCGACTTTCGAGCAGCTTGTGCTTGCGGAACTTATAAACGGCGGCGATTTTGAACGCCATATAAATCGTGTAAGGCGGCTCAGGAGAAAAGAAATGCCGGCGACGTAAAAATCACCGGCAAAGTTTTGAATTTATGCAGTTGTATTTTCCGACGGATTAAAAACCGAGTATAAATTCTATTACAAATGCACTGCTCCAGCTGAACTGAGAGAAGCAAAGACCTTTTCCGGTTATGGAATCGTAGTTTTCGTACAGTCCTCCGGGATTTTTCTCACACCAGCCGAGTATGGTTTCTTTAACCGTGTTTGCGGTGTCGTCAAAACCGTAGTTTTTGAGTCCCTTTGCCGCAAAATATGCGACATTGAGCCAAGTCGGACCGCGCCAGTAGTCTGTTCCGTGAGCCGGATTGTCATAAGAAACGGTAGGCATACCCGGCAGGAACTTTTCGCGTGCGGTTTTGTCCATACGCTCGGCATATTCTTTGGGAGCGATTCCTATGTACAGCGGCATAAAGCTTGCCGGAGACAGAACATCGGATCTTTCGCCGGTAAAGCGGTTTACATCGACATATGCACTGAGATTTTCATTCCACATACGCTCGCAGATAAGTTCCGAGAGGGACTTTTCTTTTTGCTTCCACACGGGAATATCGTCGTCTTTTCCGAGTTCGGACGCGAGGTATTGCATTGAACGGTAAAATTCCACCATAAAGCAGTTCAGGTCTATTGCCCAGAAATCGCATATCGGTTTATCCCAGCGAACGGAGTTGTCCCAGCCCGATTCGTAGCGGACGTGCAGAAGATAATCTTTGCTGTCTTTATCAAAAGAATCGTAGTGAAGAAGTCCGTCATGCATACGGTAATGCGTCCAGAAAATTTCGCTCTTTACGAGTTTGGGATAGATCGTTTCCAGAAATTCACTGTTCTTTCCGCGGCGGTATACCGTTTCGGCAGCCTTTGCGAAAACGGGAGGTTTTGTAAACTGATCCACCTTTCTTCCGTCGGGGTATACGACGTCGGGCAGCATTCCGCGGCTGTCCTGAAATACAAAAAACGCGTTTATCGAGCTTTCGGCAAGCTCTGTGTCAAAGTATGAGACTCCTTCTGCTATAAAAGCCGTGTCCCAGTTCCATATGCCGTTGAATCCGGGAAGTCCGGGGCTTATTCCGAGATACGGATCCCACGGAAATTTCTGCCCGCGGAAAACGTTGTTTTCGAGTATGTGTACGGCGCGCGCGACAAGCTCTGCGTCGCGTGAACTCAGATCCGAACAGGTATCTTTGAGCCACTTTTCTGCTTTTTCGGACATTTATCTCTCTCCTTAAATTATATACGGTTATAAAAAATATGCACGCCAAAGGCGAAATACCAAAGGCAGTGCATATCCCAAAACAAGTGAAATATTAAACTCAGTTAAACGCTCTGTAAAGGAACGTTGCTATCTGACCTCTGTTGCATACGGTGTCGGGGGAGAACTGTGTTGCGGAGGTTCCGCTTGTGATGCCTTCCTCAACTGCCCATGCCACTGCCTCTGCGTAATCGGCATTCTCGGAAACGTCTGCAAACAGATCCGATGTGTCAGCTTCCGGCTCGTCGGCGAGAATCCAGAGATAAGTTACGGTCGCTGCACGGGTGCAGGGAGTGTGTGCGGCAAATGTATTTCCGGAAACCATGCCCTGTTCGCTTGCCCAGCGAGCTGCGTTATAATAATAGTCGTTCTCGTTTACGTCGCTGTAAGGATTGAAGTTGGTGGGTTTGGGAGAACCTGCTGCACGCCAGAGGAATGTAATGATCTGCGCTCTTGTGCAGGTTGCTGCGGGTGAGAAGGTGGTATTTGAAGTGCCGGCGGTGATGTTCTTTACGACAGCCCACTGTACTGCTTCTGCAAAGTAAGCGTCTTTGGGAACGTCCGTAAAGTTGAGGTTAGCGGACGAAGCCGAGGTGTTTTCGTCCTTTTTATCCTCGGTCTTGGTTTCTTCGGGTCTGTTTCCGTTGGCACCGGGAGAAATTATCTTCTTAACTTCAACTTTCTTGATGGAGCCGTTGAGAGTAAGCTTTAAAGTACCGGTTATAGAACCGACAAGCGTTGTGGTGGATTCAAATTTTTCAAAATCGTTTTCCCATTCGATTGTCGAGCCGTTCTTTATTGCAGGCTTTACGAATTCGAGGATCTCTTCTTCGGTGGTCTGGTTGTAAATTCTTATCGTGTTGAGCTTTGCCTTGATTGCAGCAGCGTCTGCGTCAAGCTTTTCGGTGGTTTCGTTGAGTTTTGCCGCATCTCCCGTTAATTTCGGAAGAGTTACGGTATACATATCCTGTCTTGTGTAAACGTCGCTTGTGAACTTGATGTTTGCAAAAATGCTGCCGTCCTTCTGGCTTGTAGCGTTCCATATTCTGAAGTCTGATTCCTTTACGAAAGACAGAGTAACTTCGCTGCCTTCGGGTAAGAGTGTTTCCATCTTTTTGAGGAATGCTTCGGGTGTTATGTCGTTGTACAGCTCAACGGTGTCTATACCGTTTCTTATTGCTTTCTTGGCTTTTTCAATTTCGCCGATGTCGTCTTTGGCAAAGCAGGTTGTCGCAAGAGCTGTGAGCATACAAAGTGCTATTGCTATGCCGAATAACTTTTTAAACATTTTTCTTCTTCCTTTCATTGTCGGATTTAATCCGCACATTATTTTACCACAGCTGTCAAAAAAATTCAATAGTTATTATTAAATAATTAATATTTTTTAAAGTTCAATAAGTGTGTATTCCGACGTACCGAAGCCGAGTGCTTCTGCCGCGTCGATCGTGTGCGCGCCGTTGCGCGACTCTATTCTTTCGATAAGGTGATCTCTGCCGGGATCGTCCGACGCATATACAAGGTCAAGGCAGGCGCGGTCTATTGCAATGGGATCGTCCGACGCAAGTATGCCTATATCTTTCATGCAGGGATCTTCCGCAACGGCACAGCAGTCGCAGTCTACCGACATATTTTTCATGACGTTGATATATACGGCGTTTCCTCCGAAATATTTTACGACAGACGACGCCGCGTCCGCCATTGATTCAAGAAAGCTGTCATGATAGGCAGTCCAGAGTTCCTCGGGCTTGCCTGCGCCGTGGATATATGCTTTTCCGTATGAGGAGGCAATTCCTATGGAAAGCTGCTTGAGCGCTCCGCCGTAACCGCCCATAGGGTGACCCTTGAAGTGCGAGAGTACCAGCAGGGAATCGTATTTTGCAAGATCCTTGCCGACGTAGTTTTTCTTTATGATTTTTCCGTTCGGAATGTCAAGAACCATGTCCGGACCCTGTGCGTCGAGAAGATCGACGTCGAAATTTTTGCTCCAGCCGTGTTTCTCAAGCGTAATGCGGTGCTTTTCCGTCGTATTTCTTGCGCCCTCGTATGCGGTGTTGCATTCGCAGACGGTGCCGCCGACGTGATTTATTACGGGTTTCCAGAAATCGGGACCGAGAAAGTTCTGATTGCCGACTTCGCCCGAGTGCAGCTTTATCGCTGTTTTGCCCGAAAGCTGTTTTCCTACCGCGTCATAAAGCGCGAGCACGTTTTCGGGGGTTATTTTTCTTGAAAAGTAAACTTTTGCTGACATATCGTTTTGCTCCTGTTCTTTAAATTTGTTCCGTATATTTCTATTATAGCAAAAAACATGAAAAATACAAGGCAATGGTGTTAATTAAATAACAATGCGGCGAAAGCTGCGGTTAAGTCTTCTGCTATTTGCGTAAATAACACCATTAATGGTTCTGAGGTGTTGTCTGTTCGGCGTATCCGGATAATTTTCGGCAAAAAAACGGGAAATGATCCCGTTTTAAGCACTTATTTGATTGTGTTTTGAGCCGTTTTGCAGAGAGGGGAGAAAGTTTCAAGGTTTTGCCACAGCATTGCGCACACGCGGTCTGAGTTTTGACGGTTCAGGTTCATTTGATCAAGCGTTACTTCGGTGTTGCCCGAAATATTTTTTGTCTTTATGTCGATCAGTCTGCCGTCACCGTAGCTTGCGACGATAAGAACGCAGGGCTGTTCTATCTGTTCCGCCGTAATTGTGTCACCGTCAAAGAATATAAACGCCGACGGTTTTTCGGAAGTAAAGCTGTCCTTGCCGTTTCTGTACACCGCGTCTCCCGTAAAGTTAGGGAAAGCGTCTTTGCCTATTGTCTGACGCCATGTGTATGTGTTGTTATAAAGTCCGCCGTTTAAGATATAAGCAGCGCTGCCGCTGTTCCATTCTTTCACCGCTGCCGCCTTGTGATTTGCCGCACCGGAACCTCCGAACGGCGCCGAACCCTCGCTGTACAGACAGTTTTTAATGCTGTCGCTGCAATCTTTGACGGTTCCGATTAAAGCCGAACTGTTTGAAAAGCCTGCCGCATACGAGTTTTCAAGACCGCCGAAATTCGTATTGTTGATATAACCCAGGACACCGCCGATATGATAACCTTTTGTTCTTTGGTTGTTGCCGGTAACGCTGCCGGTAAAGCCGCAGCACGAAATTTTTACAAGGTTATTTGCATAACCCAGAATTCCGCCCATGCAGTCCCAGACATTCGGCATATTGATCGTGCCGCTGTATATGCATTTTTCGACAAGCAGCGAACCGCCTAAGCCCTGAGAACTGCCGACAACGCCGCCGACATGTACTGCTTCGCCGGAACCCGAAATATTCACATCGGAAACAATACCCGATATTACGGCGTTACCCTTTGCGTTGCCGACAGCACCGCCGATATGTGTGTAATTTGCGTCTACGGTTATCGTACCCGAAATGCTGAAATTCTTAACCGTTCCGCCGTATACCACGCCGAAAAGACTTTGTTTGTTGCCCGAAACGGTTAAGGTATAATTTGAAATTTTCTTTCCTTTTCCGTCAAATACGCCCTTGAACGGGCTTGATTCGGTGCCGATAATAACGCTTTTGCCGTCTAAGTCAATATCGTTTGCCAGAACCGCATTGAGTGTTTTTCCGGAATTTATCTGATATGCAAACCACTGCATCTGTTCGGGAGTTGAGATTTCAACAAAGCCGTCGTTATCCGAGTCGGCCGCACTTTTCTCGAGTCCGCAGGCGCATGTGCCTATGTCGCCGAAATCATGGGTATGAGCAACCACGCTGACGGATTGCGAAACCTTGCCGGTATACATATTCACAAGCGTGCCGTCCGAGCCTTGCAGTGCATAGCCGTCCTCTACAAGATCCGAAACCAAGCCGCCGGAAACCGTGATGTTTTCAAATGTTCCGCCGGTAATCTGCGCGTTTGTGCCGGTTGCTGCAAGATTTTTTATTGTTCCGCCCGACACATTTAACTGTGCGGAGTCCGAAAGATTTATTTTATCCGCCGTGCCGTACTCAAAGTCAAGCTTTGACGCGCCGCCGAGTGAAATGTCGCCGACTGTTGCCGCATATTCAAGCCCGAGCCTTAATTTTGTATCGCCGTTTAATTCAAAACCGTTTTTATCCGCATAATACAGCCTAAGCAGTTTTCCCTCATTTTCTTCTTTCTTTGCCTCAGCCAAAGCATCCGTAAAGCGGACAAAATACTTGTTGTCTTTAAGCAAACTGCCGGAATTATCAACAAGCACGGCGGCATTGATAACAGCGCGTCCGTCCCTCATAGGAACGTCGGTATATCCCTCGTTGCCCTTGATATAACATTGGAAAGTATATTCTCCCGGCTCGGTTGCTGTCGGAATTTCCTGCGTCCATTCGTCATTCTCGCTGAAACGGTACATCATAACGCCGCCGGTCACCTGCGGAAACGAATGAACCAGCTGCTGCGGCTTGCCGGTGTATGTATAAAGCTGATAGAAGTTCCACCCCATAATCAGATTGCCGTCCGCGTCAACCGCATCTTCCTCCAATACATATCCGGGTTTTGATACTCCCACGCGGATTTCAAACGGTTTTGTCTTTGTAATATATTTTTCGGTGCTGATAGTATATATATTACCGTTATGTTCGACATTCTTTTTACCAAGCCATGTAGACACAACCGCATACACCTTGTACACGCCCACTCCGGGGAACGTGTCGGAATAAAGCTTATAGGGTATAGTTGCATCTTTCACGGAATAATTCACCCGGTTTTCGCTGTCATAGCCGCTGAACCCGCCTTGCGGAACCGACGCTTTCAACTGTGTTTCGGTGCCGTCCTCATTTATCATAAAGGCTTTTTCGATTCTGAACCAGGTCATTTCGTAATAAGGCGTTTCGTGCAGATTTATCGGAAATTCAAAATCCTTGCCGACTTTTGTCTCCACGTCGGCAATCGGATCAATTTTAAAGGAAACCGGGCGCACAAGGGCATTTTCCATGCTCTGCACCGCCGACACTTCATACCAGTATAAATCATTGTCGTTGTCATAGTCTTTTTGCATACAAAACGTGTCCTTTATCAAATGGTCGGTAATGGTTTTTCCGTCGGTTACCGAAAGCATTTCATACGTTCCGCCGCCGACTCTGCCGCCTTTGCCGATCTTGCCGACGGGAATATTTCCTTTTCCGAAAACACCTGCGCCGTTTTGTATGATAAGAGTGCTGCAGGTGACGTCATGACCGTTCAGATCCAGAGTAAAATCGCCGTCAAGCGTTATATCTTTGTCTGACGAAACCGCATCGAACAGCATAAGAGTACACCCTGCGTTTTCGGAAAGCGCCGCATTTTTAAGCGCCTCGTCAAATGTGTCAAAATATGCGTCGGGCTTGTTTTCGCAGACTATCTTTGCCGCATAGCTGCCCACCGACAACACGGATTCGCCGGACACAACTCTCTTTTCGCCCTCGCCGAAAGCTACTTTGAAGGGATAAACTCCTCTTTGTGTGTTTCCGTCTGTTTTAAATACTAATTTTTCATCTTCAAAGGAGGCTGTTATGCCTGCCGGCACATCATTTAACCATTCGATCTGCGGAATTTCTTCGGCTTTGATATTTTTTGTGGCAAGTCCGAACGAGGCGGTGCTGTCCGCCTCAACCGAAAGCTCCGCGCCCGAATCTGTAATTGTAAGCTTGCGCTCGTTGTTTCGCCATGCAACAACGGTTTTTGCCGGAGCATTGCCGGTCAAGTATTCATAGAATACTTTTGTAACGCCGCCGGAATCATCATCGGACAGTCTTACAGAGGTAGAAGTTTTTGAAAGTATGCCGTTTACGCTGTCCTTGTCTGCATAAAGTTCGGACGAGCCGCGCGCAATAATTTCCACGTCGAGCGATGCGCAGCTTATTCCGCTTTTTTCGCCGACAGCATATAAAACTCCCTCGCTGTATTGCGGAAACGACAAAGCGCCGCCCACACCGTAGGTTTTTCCGTATGCGGTTACTTCGCCGCCGGAAATGGCAAATCCGCCGCCCACAAACACGCCGATGCTTTCGTTATAGTATTTTCTGCCCGAAGTTGTACCGCTTTCGGCAATCAGATGTCCGCCGTTTATCTGAACTTTATCATAACCCGTACCGCACACGCCGTATGAAGACGAATTGTTCGCAAAATCATATATTTCAGAACTGTTGTCGCACGTCATTGTTCCGCCAATGGCTTCAAGCGTTCCGCTGTTTAATGTAAATGAACCCGTGACAGCGGAGATCTGAGGAGCCTGACTTATGATGAAAAGCCTTTCGGTATCTTCGGGTTCAAGAGTCGGCCCGTGGACTGTCAGCTTTCCGTCGCCGCCTATCGCTGCATCTTTAAACCATACTGTATTTGTGACTTTGGCGGAGCTTGTAATTACGCTTGTTCCGTTTAAAATAACGCTGCAAACAGGCTTTACACCAAAAGCGGTTCCGTAATTTCCCTCATTTTTTGCAATGTCATAATTAAAACTGTTGAATGTCAGCGTGCTTGTCTCGCTGTCCCACACAAGTGTGCCGCCCTTTTGGTCGGTCCACGTTGTACTCGGCGTGGTGGTGTCGATAATTATTACCTCTCCTGCCGGATCCGCCGTGTTATCCGCTGCAAACACGGGAACGGCGCTGAAGATCAGCATTGCGCTCAATAAAATACAGATAAGTTTTCGCATTGTCGGTTCCTCCGTAAGAATATGTGCTTTGTGCCGTTGTTTTGCCGGATTCGGGCATAACGCGCACATTTTCAATGTCATATATATACCATTATATTCTTATATCAACAATTATTATATACTGTTTGTGCGGATTCGTCAATTACATTTATTATAGATTTTATCTATCTTTCATACAATTTCGGACCGGGTATTGTTGCCGCACCGTGCCGGATAAAACTTTTCAAAAAAGACATTGCCGTAGCAATACCTTTCAGATTGAATTTGAAGTTGTTATGCGTTAAAGACTGCGGCTTTGCAGGGCGATTGAAATTATGGATTTTTTTGCATTAAAATAACCGTCTCCACACGTGTTGTCGCTATTAAGAGAACACATTTTTCATCCTCGTCAGAAAAAAATTTGTTTTTATTTTGCTCCTTTAATGGAAAAGAGCTTGTGTTTACGGTTGGAAGCGACAAGGTAACCTTTAACGGTCAGGAACAGGATTGGGGTTAGCCGATAGCAATTAATGCCGAAAATAACAGGCAGAAAAGGTGTTGAAAAATTATGAATTTTTTGATATAATGTCGTTGATATTCTGAAAGGAGAAGAACTGATATGTGTAAAAAATACTTTTCGGATCAAACACATTTTTACACGAAATCAGCAACGGAATTGATAACAGATCATACGGTAGCTATTATTGAAAAAACATCAAATATTAAGGCGCAAAAATGAGATTTTGACGAACTGTTTCACTTGGAAAACAAGGTTGTCAGAATGTAAAAAATGTACTTCTTTGACTTGAAAAAGGGAGGTAATATAATGAAATATTTTCTTTTTGATGAATTTGAACGAGAAGTTGATAAAGACACAACAGAAATTCTTGTAAGCAGACCGGACGGAAAGACCGATACCGTAAAACCGTTCAGAAACAAACTGACAGAGTTTACCTATGATATCGAAGGGTATGAGCATATGGTAAACAAGGGAGAAACTTTTTGTTTTCGATATGCTCCGGTTTTGCATGGAGAATACAAAATATATGAAAGACGCGGAAATGACGTACTCAAAGAGTACGGTTTTACCGTTCTCTGCAGAGATAAACATGGCTTTGTAAGGGTCAGCGAAAAAGACAGAAGATATTTTGCATATACGGATTCGGAGCCATTCATGCCGATAGGGATCAACATGGCGTTTCCGCAAAGCTTTGCCGTAAGCGACGGCAGCGAATTCGGACAGTCTGACAATATTGCCTATATCGGGCTTAAGCAGTATGAAACATGGTTCAAAAAGGCAAGCGAAAATGGGGTAAATCTCGTTCGCATTTGGTGCGGCCATACTTACTTCAGCGTAGATACAAATGAAGCCGGTGTTTTTCATATTGAACAGTTTGCAAAGCTCGACCGGATCATTGCGCTTGCAAAAAAATACGGTATTAAGCTCAAGCTGACAATGGAACAGTTCCGAAATATCAAGGATGATACAGATGGCTCATATATTGGAAAGTTATTTAACAAGCAAGTCTTCTTTAAAGGAAAAAAGTGTGAAAGTGCGGACGAGTGGCTTGAAAATGAGGTTTGGCAAAAGGCATGGTTTGAAAAAATGGAGGAATATGCAAAGCGTTATGCTTACAATGATACAATTTTTGCAATAGAGCTGTGGAATGAAATGAATTGTTTCGGGACAGTGTTTCCTGACCCGGAACATCTCGCACGTTGGAACATAAAAGCGGCCCAAAAAATGCATTCTATTTTCCCGAACCATATGATTATAAATTCACTCGGCAGTTGCGATTGTGACGGCGCAAAGAAATGTTATGCGGAATTCCCTTGGGACAGTTTTGACTTTAAACAGGTTCATTCCTATTTGGATCAAGGAGCAAAGTTTGCGGAATTGACGAATAACTCTATTGAGGGGTTAAAGAAAATCTGTGCAGAGCAGATGCCCTCAAATATGCCGCTTTTCATTGCGGAAACGGGTGCGGTAAATGACTGCCATTCGGGGCCGTTCCGGTATTATTCTTCGGACGATGACGGTATAATTTTTGCGGATTGCGTGTATACGCCGCTGTTTCTCGGTTGTGCATGCTGCGGTAATATTTGGCATTGGGATGCACGGTATGTTGAATCAAAAAATCTGTATCATATGTACAAGCCGTTAAAGCGGCTGACTGAAGGAATTAACTTTGATGAAGAAAGCTTTATAGCAGCGGACTGTTCCAATGATAAAGCATATGTGCTTACTCTATGCGGAAAAAAACATGATTTGTATTATATAAGAAACAAGTCGGCATCCTGGCAGAATGTGTTGCGTGATAACGGAGAAATAAGCATTATTGAAGAGATGAAGCTGAAAACCATGGGGAAAGCCGAAGTAATTCACATATGGCAGTACGAAGAGCGGATTGAACAAAGCGGAGATACGGCGGTGATTCATAATTTGCAAAAGGGTATTTTTGTAAGAGTAAATAAGGGAGACTGCTAATGATTTTGACCGATTATTTTAAGAGCGAGCATGATCTGACATGGGATTATGCAAAACAGTGTGGAGTAGAATACGGAGTCATACGGCTTCCCGAGGATAACCGTTTTGATATATGTGATTTTTCACACTGGAAGAGCGTATATAAACGTTTTTCAAATTTCGGCATAACGCCTTTGGTTATAGAGCCGATGCCGAATGAGCTTCACGATCATATAAAAATCGGAGACGAAAAGCGTGATGAATGTATTGAAAAGGTTATCAAAATGATGCAGCATATGAACGAGCTGAATATACGTACGATATGCTTTAACTGGATGGCGTATATCGGCTGGCTTAGAACCTCCGATACGATCAGGGAGCGTGGCGGGGCGAAAGTTACCGCTTTTAATATGGACGATTTCCGGAAGTGTGATAAGAAAATCACAGCAAAAGAACTTTGGGATAATTATGAATATTTTATAAAAGCGGTGATTCCGTACGCCGAAAAGTACGGCATAAAATTGGCGCTGCATCCGGATGATCCGCCGATTGAAAAATTAGGTGATGTGGAGCGGATCATGATAAGCCGTAAAAATATCGAAAAAGCGACAAATATTGTAAAGAGTCCGATGATAGGGGTTACAATGTGCCAGGCTACTTATCATATGATGGGTGAAAACCTGTACGAGGTGATTCCGGCTTTTGCCGAAAAGATATTCTTTGTTCATTTCAGAAACGCACGCGGAAATAAATACAATTTCAGAGAAACCTTTCACGATAACGGTGAGATAAAGATGGCGGATATTATGAGGGTTTATAAAGAGAATAACATAGATGTTCCGATAAGAGTTGACCATGTTCCTCTTATGGCAGGAGAGCGGCAGGATACGGCAGGGTATACCGCACTCGGCAGATTATATGCAATCGGATACTTAAAAGGCATAATGGAGGCAGAAAACGATTAAGATATACCACTGTTTCAGGCTGTAATATCAATGCCTTTACGAAATGCTGCACGGGAGGCAAGCTTTACCCGAGCGCCAATTATGCCCTTGCCTTGGGGCAGGCGGGATCGCATAAGCTTTACCCATTCATATTTCATAAGGCATTTCATTTTCGTTTCCTCCAAAATAAAAAAAGAGATGCGTTTTCACATCTCTTTTTAGTCAGATTTATTTACTGTTTCTTTGTGTTCCCACACACCATATCAATTACTACTTTTACGACAACGTAATTTTTAATCTCTTTATTTCGGAATTTATCGCCCTCCGAATTAAAGACTGTATGCTTCACAAAGTGCTTAAAATCAAGGATTTCTACGTATCGCGGCGTTGTATCAACACTATAGTCTCAACGGTATTACCTTTTTCCCACAAAAGCCGCCTTACCTCTTGACCATCCCGATATATTGGGAAATTAAACT
>CAKSEL010000007.1 GCA_934446675.1 uncultured Eubacteriales bacterium | reverse complement strand
AAAAGGTCACCCTGCACCCCGCCGAAACTTCTGTGACGGTGTGTGACGATGGTGACGGTATTTTTGATACCGCACCCACTCATAGAAATATCGTCACACCGTCACATATCGTCACGACCGCTCTGCCGCTGCAAGCTTTACAGTGCGCTCGTTCCGATTGCGGCTGCTTTCATATCGGATGCCATATTCATTCAGCAGCCGTCCGGCGTTGACATTTAGTCGCCTTGTCAGAGCATTGGGCTTCATATCCACGCCGAGAATCGACGCAAGTTCCGTGGGCGTTCCTGCCCACTCCTTACCACCCGAAGAAAGAAAAGCCGAAACCTGTTCCAGCAGCGGCTCCGGCGGCGCTTTCCAAAGTTCCGTTTCCACACGCTCCAGCTCCCACGCAAGGGTTTCCTCGTTGCGGAAAAGGTGCAGCCGCTGATCCGGCTGATCTCTGCCGGACACATCAAGGCAAGCGGCGTTGCCGGTGCGCTTTTCCTTGGTAAGCAGAAATGCTCCATCCGCCGCACCCAGCAGTCCGTTGGTGCCGGAGATCATATCAAACTTATCGTCTGACTGCTGTTTTCGGGTGTGATGGACAAGAAGCAGACAGATGCCATAGCTATCCGCCAGCGCCTTCAACCGAGTGATGATCTGATAATCGTTGGCGTAGCTGTAGTTGTCCCCGCCGACCTCACGCACCTTCTGGAGCGTGTCAATGATGATAAGGGAAGTGCCTGGATGCTCCCGCAGAAAATTAGTGAGCTGCTCGTCGAGGCCGCTGCCAAGCTGGCCGGCCGAAACAGAGAAGAACAGGCTCTCATTTTCTGCCGTGCCGAACATCCGATAGGAACGCTCCTGCAAGCGGCGGTAATCGTCCTCAAGCGCAAGATACAGCACCGTCCCTTTACGAACGGGATAATTCCAAAGCGGTGTGCCGGTGCTGATATGATAGGCAAGCTGGGTCATCAGGAAGCTCTTGCCCAGTTTCGGAGCGCCGACAAAAAGGTAAGTACCCCGGTAGAGAATACCGTCCACAAGGGGAGGCTTGCTCTGGTACACATTGTCCAACAGTTCAGACATTGACACGGTTTTCAAGTAGGACGGGTCTATCATTCGCAGAATTTCTCTCTGCATTTCATCAAACCCCTTGAAATCCGGGCCAAAATCGGTTAAACTATTGTCAGTAAGGTTTTGGGATGACTGCTCCGTATCTGCGCCAACAGATACAACGGGAGCAGTCATTTCTTTTTCATTGTTCATTCAGATTCCTCCTTCATCCCGCCGAGAATATCGGCTATCATTTCGATCAAGTCCAAAAGTTCCAAATCTACATCTTTACCGGCTTCTATCCGGCGTAATTCTTCCAACACCGCAGCAAGCTGATTCCGCAGCGCCTTGAAAACTCTGGGATTGCCCTGCACCACTACATCCTTGTGAGCGAGCCGCCGAGTGATATAGTCCTGCTTGGTCAACCCGGAAAGATGCACATAGCGTTCGATTTGAGCATCCTCCTCCGGCGATACCCGGAAGGCAACTGTCTTATTACGCCAGCGATTATGCTCGTCCCTGTTCTTCAATGACATTATCTGTACCGCCCTTCCTGAATTGATTGAGCTTGTCCGCCATATCGCTTTGCGTGGATGGGAACAGGTGGGCGTAGTTGTAGGTGATATTGATGCTTTCGTGTCCCACCCGGTCGGCAATCGCTACCGCCGAATAGCCCATTTCAATCAGAAGTGAAATATGGCTGTGTCTCAAATCGTGGATACGGATGCGCTTTACCCCTGCGGCATTGGCGCCTCTGTCCATTTCGTGATGAAGGTAGCTTTTCGTGACTTCAAACAGCCGGTCATTTTTGCCGATTCGGTAGAGCTGTTTCATATAGTCCTGCATTTCTTCACAGAGGAACTCCGGCATTTTGATCGTCCGGTTACTTTTCGGCGTTTTCGGATCAGTGATGATGTCCCGACCGCTGATGCGCTGATAGGATTTGTTGATCGTGACCGTCTGCCGGCCAAAATCAAAATCCGCCGGGGTCAATGCCAGCAGTTCGCCCTCACGGATGCCACACCAGTACAGCATTTCAAAAGCATAGAAGGAAACCGGCTTATCCATCATTTCTTCGGAGAATTTCTTGTACTCCTCCTGCGTCCAGAAAAGCATCTCTCTTGCTTTGGCCTTTCCCATATTGCCGACCTTAGCGGCAGGATTGTCTTTCAGCCCGTAGAATTTCACAGCGTGATTGAAAATGGCACTGAGCTGATTGTGCAGGGTTTTGAGATACACCGGCGAATACGCCTCGCCGCTCTTATCCCGACATTTGATCATCTCATTTTGCCAAGCGATAATGTCTTTGGGCTGGATCGAGTTCATTTTCCGCTTGGCGAAGTAGGGAAGCAGTTTGGTGCGGATGATATGCTCCTTGGTGTGCCAAGTGTTCTCTTTCAGCCGGTTCTTCATATCGGCTGTGTAGGTGTCGATAAAGCTCTCAAAGGTCATATCCAGATCGGCTTCCACCTTGTGGAGTTGTTCCCGCTCCCAAGCAAGAGCTTCTCGTTTGGTTGGAAAGCCTCGCTTCGTAGACTGGTGGACTTTGCCCTGCCAATCCGTAAAACGGTAGTAGACCTTCCAAGTGTTGTTCTTGGTATCTTTGTAAACGGACATTTTTACCTCTCTTTCTGAACGGCACCGTAACAGGTGCGTTCCATAAAATATTGCTTGTTGACTCGCCCTGAAATCGTGAGAAAGCCTTTGTTTTTCAGTTCTTCATTCAGCTTTTGCACGATCTTGTAGGCGTAGGATTTGGAAACGCCCAATTCCTGTGCTACTTCCTCCACTCTCATAAAGCTTGTGTTTTCCATTTCATCACCCCTTTCATCTGCATATAGTTCTCTTGTTTATTGTCGGAGAACTTTCTGGCCGCATTCCGATTTGCCCGAGCGGGTGCGCCATTACCGTGACGCACGACGGATATTCTGTTGTCTACAAGCGACTTAACGCTATTTGCTATAGCCATTATACTAAACGAATTTGCTATTGTCAAGAGGCTTGCAGGAAAATATTTAACTTTTTTGATTTTGTTATCTTGACATGCCATAACTGTATATGCTATACTCATTATACAACACAGATTAAGGAGTGTAATTGCTATGGCAATCGGTGAAAGAATAAGATTTTTTCGAAATCTAAAAGGAATGACACAAAAGTTTCTCGGTGTTCAGGTCGGTTTTCCTGAGAAAACCGCTGACATTCGTATGGCACAATATGAGTCCGGCTCAAGATGCCCCAAAGCTGATTTAACAGAAGCACTTGCGAATGTATTAGGTGTTTCTACTATGGCTTTGAATGTTCCCGATATTGATACTGACCTCGGCTTTATGCACACGCTGTTTGCATTAGAGGACATTTACGGTTTGAAAATCGACAAGCTTGATGACGAGGTCTGCATTCGTCTTGATAAAAACAGAGGAACATCTTACATTTCTTTGCTTGAGCGTTTTACCGCTTGGCAGAAAGAAGCGGAGAAATATCGCAACGGCGAAATCAGCAAAGAGGAATATGACCGTTGGCGTTATACATATCCCGAAGTAGAGGTACAGCGCACAAGGGATGCTCTTGATAAATTACGAGAGATCAAAAAGGAGGGTGAGGTATAATGATTATTTTTCGTGACCGTCTTTTTAACGTTGTATGTAATATTAGGACACCAAAGGCTGATGGAAAAATTTCTATCGGTACAGGAAGTTTTATTATTAAAGATAATAAGGTGTATTTACTTACTGCCGACCACGTAGCAAAAACTGTTGATAACAATACCGTCTTAGCCTTTGGTAAGCATCAGTCAAATTGTGTTGTTCTTCCATTAACCACATTATCAAATGGTAATGCTTGGAAAATCCACCCCATAGCAGATATGGCAGTGATTGAACTGAATATTTTAGGACATCTTAACCTTTTCCAAGACAGATGTTTTCCATACGATCACATAAATGACTCTGATACACCTGCATCAAGAGATGATGAACTTACTGTTATAGGTTTCCCTCACGGATTAGGCGTTCAAGGTAAATTTAGTCCTTTAACATTTCGATCCTATGCGTCATCCGCCTTTTTAACATTACCTAGAGCAGACACCAAAACACCATCTGACTTTTTCTGCTTAGAAAATCCAAGCGTAGGTGGATATAGCGGCGGACCTGTTTTTGATATGGGGTATGAAAAAATGGGTTGTGCAACAGCTACCAAGGAAAAAACAGTGTTACACGGAATAGTTCACGGTACAATGAGTGATGAAACGGGAGGAAAGATCGCTCTTATTACTCCAATGTTATACATAAAGGATTTAATATAAGTAATGAGGAAAAAGCATTGGAAGAATTAATAAAAAAAATCGTATCAATGGCAGTCCAAGATCTGCGTCAGCATAACCAAGGTGCGATTATTGAGGTTATAAAGAAATCTGAATTTTCGCTTGAATGGCTCGACCACGATAATTGGAATGGCGGTATAGACACATACAAACTTGTGTTTTATTTGAAGTATTCAGATTACACAAAAATCATCGATCTGAAAAAGCTTTACGAGGATGCCATAATGAACTCAATAGATTCTTTTTACAAGGACGAAAGAAACATTATTGCCTGCGTAGAGATTGCCACAAAGATTGATCAGTTCGTAGATTGGGCAGCCATAGCACCTAAAGAGAATAAAGACTCAGTCATTGCTTTGATTGCTGCTGAAAAAGAAACTTTAATCAAAGCTGGGACGGGTGTGCTCCAAATTAGAGATGTAAAGGTCAACAACGAATATAAAGCGAAGCACTCTTATTTGGTCTCTTTATTAAAACAGTTAGGATTGGAACCTGTCCACGCTTATAACGATCTGTGGGATTGGTATAACGACTATAATTTACGGGAACTAAAAACATACCAAAGCCGCCGTTTATTTATCAAAAACATTTTTGAGCCCTTACTAAATACCATTCAGAACTCCGAAGAATCTGCACTTCAACTGATCAGTTATGAACCCACCGGATGGGAAAAAGTTGACGACGGGGTTGCTCGACTAAAAGAAGTACTAACCGAAGCAAATGAGACAGCAGATTTTCAATCCGTGGGAATGTATGGTAGAGAGTTGTTGATTACCTTGGCGCAAACAGTTTTTGATAAAGAAAAGCATCCATCACCAGACGGAACAGATATTGGAAAAGCAGACTCGAAACGAATGCTTGAAGCGTATATTCATTACTGTCTTCATAAGCGTAGTAAAGAACGAGAGATCAAGTTTGCGAAATCTTCTATTGATTTTTCAAACGAACTAACCCATAACAGAACCGCTACGCAAACGGATGCCGAACTTTGCTATAATGCTGTTCTATCGACGGTGCATATTATCAAGGTTCTAAATAAATTTAATGACTAACAAAAAAGAGCTATCTGACTTCTCTAACAGAAATCAGATAGCTCTTTATTCTTGGATAATCTAAAATGTTGTCATTTTGTTGTCACGGGGCAATTCCCGGGCGCAAAAGTCCAGCATTTGCAATGCTTTTTGGCCGTTCAGGGATTATTCCCACTCCACCGTAGCCGGAGGTTTACCGGTAACATCATAGAGCACGAGCGAGATCACGTCGCCGAAGCGTTCGGTTATTTCGTCGCGCGCCTTTTTGAGCGCCTCAAGCGGAAAATCAACGCCGGGAACCGCGGACTGCGCCGTCATAAAGTCGGACGTACACACGGCACGCATTGCAACCGAATATTTCTTGCCCTCATGCGCGCTTATCGGCACGAGCACGGCAAAGCACTGCGCTATGTTTTTATTCATAAGGTTGCGCGTCGTTATATCGTCTATCTCGCGGAGAAGCTCTGCGGTCTCATGGCAGATATGTGTGGGCGTGCATTTAAGTTCGGACACGCCGGCTGCGCTTTCGTTAAGGCAATATGTTACGCGGTTTATAAATTCAAGCTCATTCGGTATTTTCTTTGCCGCACTGTAAAGCTTGTCTATATCGGTGTCAAGCGGATTCCCGCTTTGCGAATACAGCACCGTCATGTTCTTGTAGCTTCTGTGGTCACCCTGAACGCCTACGCTCTGAATGGGAGCAAGATCGCACTTGTATTCCGGCGATATTTTTTCAACAGCCGATACAAGTCTCTGTTTCTTCTCTGCATATTCGGGCGACGTATCTTTTCCAGAATTATCCGTGCAGAGTATGCGCACGCCGAGTCCCGGACCAGGGAAGGGCTGACGCGAAGCAATGGCTTCATCAAGTCCGAGCATTCTCGCAACCTGTCTTACCTCGTCCTTGTGCCAGTCCCAGTTGGTTTCTATGACGTGCCCCTTATCTCTGAGCGTTCTTATTACGCCGACGTCGTTGTGGTGCGTCTTAATCTTGTGCGCGTAGCCCGAAACGTCGGGGTTTCCGCTCTCGATAAGGTCGGGACGCAGCGTACCCTGACCGAGAAACGCCGTATCAAAATCAAGATTCAGCTCTTTTGCCGCCTTTTCGGTGACGACAAAAAACATATGACCGATTATAGCTCTCTTTTTTTCGGGTTCGCAGGTCTGCGACAGAGGCTTATACTGCTCTCCGTCAATTATGAGCGGAGTGTTGAAGAATTCGTCTTCTGCATTTATTCTTCTCATCTGAGTAAGACCGAGATCTGCAAGATTTGCGCATATGAGATCGGATTCGTTCTTTCTCATCATGCCGTGGTCTATGTGTATGCCGTAAACCTGAGAGGGATCGAGCGCCTTTACGAGAAGAGCCGCCGTAACAGCTGAGTCCACGCCGCCGCTGACAAGAACTATTACCTTGCCGTTTCCGACCTTTTCGCGTATCATCTTTACCGACGTTTCTATTCTGTCCTCAAGGGCGTATTTTTCTTTAAAGCAGCATATTCCGCGAAGGAAGTTTTCAAGCATCTTAATGCCGTGTACCGTAGGATCGACTTCGGGGTGGAACTGAACGGCTGCGATTTTTTTCTCCGCGTTCCAGATGCCGGCTGTAACTCCGTCGGTGTCCGCAACCTGTATAAAGCCGTCGGCAAACTTTTCAACTGCGTCGCCGTGGCTCATGAGTACCTTTTCGCGGCTCGAAAGACCTGCAAACAGCGGACAGGACGTATCAATGTTTATCTCGATCTGACCGTACTCCGTTTTGAAGTTGGGAACGACTTTTCCGCCGAAGCAGTCGTTTATGAGCTGCATTCCGTAGCATATGCCGAGAGCCGGGATTCCGAGAGAGAATATTTCGGGGTTGTATTCCGGAGCGCCCTTTTCCCAGACGCTTGAAGGTCCTCCCGAAAGAATCATTCCGCCGAAACCGCGCAGCTTTTCGGGATTTACGCCTATCGGGAAAATCTCGCTTTTTACGCCAAGCTCTCTTACTTTTCTGTCTATGACCTTTGTATACTGACCGCCGCAGTCAAGTATGGCACACTTTTCTTCCATAAAAATCTCCTTAAACAAAACATTTGCCTATAATAATACATTTTACCACACGAAACGTCTCAATTCAAGTATTTTTTTTAAACAGCACCAAAATATCGCACATACATTTTCTCAGAGCTGCGGCGCGGCTTGCTGCATGGAGTTTTGTGATATTTTGCATGTAGAAATTTGCCGTGGTGCAAAAATCCGATTTTAGTTCAAAAATCCGACGTGAATTTTCTAAAATACGCGAAAATATGTTTATAAATTTTATAATTAACAATAAAACGGCGTAAAATTGCTTGAAAAAACGCGTGCGATATTTTATAATATAGGCGTAAAGAGGGCGGATAAGCGTTTCGATACGGATTTTTCGGAGTATTTGCCGCCGCTGTTTGCAAAAATAATTTTAAGAGAGGTTAAAAACATGAAAAAGCTGTTATGTATGATTCTTGCGGCAATGACGGTCGTGTCTGCAAACGTATTTGCGGCGCCGTCTGCGGAAGTTACCGAAAGAGCGGACGAGAATGTTTACGGCACCGAGACTGTATTGCCGGACGCACAGACCGCCGCGCGTCTTAATGATGAAAGCATTGACTACAATGCGCCGCTTTACGGCGTAAAATCCTTCTGCGAGGATTATGAGAGATTTGAGGCGAATGCCGATCTGCCCGGCTGGAAACTGATAGAAAATGATGATGATGCCAATAAGCCGCACGTTTTATATGGTTTTGCCAGCGTTTCCGAGAAGAAGATATACGGAAATGATGAAAACAAGTACGCACAGATTACTACAAGTAAACCTTGGCCGTCTTTGACTTTTGACACATATACCGATTATTTTAGTGTCATGACTGCCGGTACTCAGGTAACCGTGCTCACGGATATGATGATGACGTCCGAAGAACTTTCGAAATTGACTTATAACCGTCACAGTATTAAATTTAAAAGTGCAGGGTATAAGGAGTATGAAAAAACCGACGAGGTGAAAGCCAGCGAGTGGATTACACAGGTTACAACGGTTACGGTTCCCGAAAACGACAGTGTTGCGGGATTTCGTATAGTACCGTATTTTAACACAGATACCGCGACTATATGCTTTGACAACATTGCAGTATATTACAAGCCTGCCGCAAGTGCAGAGTATACCGCAGTGCTCGATTATCCGACGCTGACTGTAACTGCGCCCGGAGGAATAGAAACCGAGGCTGCAAAGGCTCTCTGCGATTCACCGGCACGTTATTTCGGAAATGCCGTAAGCGCGTGCACAATAAACGGCGAAACCATGACGCTCACACTGAACGTAAATTCCGATGCTGCTGAAGTTGTAATTCCGTCGCTTGTAAACGCTGACAAGAGCGCTGCATATAATGAAAAGACGGTTGAAATTCCGAGCGCGGACTACAAGGCTCTGCTTTACGGCGTAAAATCATTCTGCGAAGATTATGAGAGATTTTCGGCAGATTATGAAATGAAAGATTCCGACTGGAAAGTTGACGATAACGTATGGCACGCGTATTCCGGATTTTCTGCGAGAAAAATACTTGCTGACGAAAACGGAAAGTATCTTGCGTTTACATTCAAAGGCAACACAAATGCTCCTTTTATAATGTACGGAGTAAACAAAGCCGGATATTTTGACGCAATGGCAGCCGGCGCACAGATTACAATGATGTCCGACGTGCTCCTCCCGGACGACGCTTTTGAGAACGTCGATTACGTTCAGCATATGACTCAGTATTCCGGCGACGCAAACGCTTTGCCGCACAATTCAAAGCCCGAAAATCAGGTTGCCGGAGAATGGTTTACACAGGTCACAACCTTTACCGTACCCGAAGACAAGAAGGTGGACAGCTTTAAGTTTGCGCCCATGCTTATTGACGGCACCGGCACTCAGACCATGTATTTCGACAATCTTACGGTCTATTACAAGCCTGCCGCAACTCTCGAACCGACTGTAAACATATCCGGAAATACCGTGACAGCCGTATATTCCGAAGCAATAGAATCCGAGGCTGCAAAGGCGCTCTCGCTTTACTATAAAAATTATTTCGGAGACGCCGTATCGGCTCTGACTGTATCTGACGACTCAAAGACCGTAAAAGTTACGCTTTCGGACGGCACATCAAAGATAACTCTTCCCGTTCTCGTAAATGCCGAAAAGACTGCGTCCTATGCAGAAGTTACCGCCGATCTTAACGCATATAACCCCGTATCTGTTGACGAAAAGGAAGTAAGACTTACTTCAAATAATTCCGGACTCAGATTCAAGGCGTATGTGCTTAACGGAAATATCCCCGAATATACCGAGTTCGGATATGTCGTAGCGCTTGAACAGACCTTACAGAAGACAGGACTTTCGGCGTCCGATCTTGAAATCGGTATGGAGAACGTAAAGTATCTTCAGAAAGCCGCATATAAGTCCGACGGTTCGGCAAACTTCATTTATAATAAGAGCTATCTTGACAATACCGCAACTCTCTTTACCGGAGTTCTTACCGGAATACCTGCCGGAAAGTATGACCTTAATCTTGTAGCGCGTCCCTATGCGCTTAAATCAGACGGAACATACGTATACGGCGAAAGCATGGTCGGAAACGTGAGAGACGTTGCTCTTGCGGTAAAGAACGATACTCAGCGCTATAATTCGCTTTCAGACGCAGAAAAGGCTCTTATTGACAGCTTTGTAAACAACATTGCAGGTTAAGACGGAGGAATTATCATGAAAAACAAGTATACTTCACCGTCGGTTGAAATAACCTTGCTTGCAGGTTCCGACGTTCTCATGTCAAGCGCCGAAAACGACACTATAATAGATACCTCGGAGCTGTTTCTTTAAAATTTGTGCAAAAACGCGGCGGTAAAACGCCGCGCAGGCTTATATTCTTACTCTCCTATTGCCGGATAAACCCGGCGCAAACGTGCCTCGGATAAAACCGGGGCATTTTGTTTGGCATTTGTACGTCTGTACGTGCCGGAAAATCAATTTTTTATTTTTTTCGGTACGCTCTTTACAAAACGGTTTGTTTATGATATAATCGCGCCGTATCCGATAGAATATTTTATAGAAAAACACAATTAAAATATATATAATAAGGTACAAGATGGAAAATAACTACACATTGTTTGAAGTTCAAAAGCAAATAGACGTAAAAGGCGCTGTAAGCATTATCGACGCATGGCGCGCAGAGAATTTCAGCTTTGACGGCGAAAGCCACGATTTCTGGGAAATGGTGTGCGTTGCGGAGGGTAACGCCGGAATAACCGCGGACGACAGGCTGTATACTCTCTCGCCGGGCGATACGGTCTTTCACAAGCCTATGGAGTTCCACAAGATACGTTCTCTCGGCGGACAAAAGCTGCATATCTATATTCTGTCCTTTGCGGCATACGGGGAGGGCATGAAGAAGTTTGAGAAAAAAACTCTCAGCTTAAACCGCGAGAATATGTCGGTGCTTGAAGGACTTATACGCACGGGAGAAAATGCGTTTGAGCTGAATGACGGCGGAATTATATGCGGTATGAAAAACAAAAACACCGCGCAGGAATATTTTAACAGACTTGAGCTGTTTTTGCTGGGACTCGGCAGACAGGCAAGCCTTCCGTCGCGCAACGACGCCGATTCAAGGCTGTTTGCGTCGATTATATCGGTGCTTGAAAACAATCTGTGCGGTACCGTCACGCTTGACGGCGTTGCAAAGGAGTGCTGTATCAGCCCGTCGAAACTCAAAAAGCTTTTCAAGTGCTGCACCGGAATAGGACTTATAGAATATTTTACGCGCATGAAAATGAACAAGGCTGCGGAGCTTCTGTCTGACGGAAAGTCGGTCAAGGATACGAGCGACGCTCTCGGATTTTCAAATCAGTTCTATTTCAGCAGGGTTTTCAGCAAACAGTTCGGCATACCTCCGTCAAAATACGATAAAGAATAAATATATATATTAAAGAGGAAGAGAGTTATGGAATACACATTAAGAGAAATATGCTCGCATTTCAGAGTCGATACCGACATCGAGTCCTACGGAAACGGACACATCAACGACACCTACATATGCCGCACGGATCCCGCGTTTATTCTTCAGCGCATAAACACGTCTATTTTCAAAAATCCCGACGAGGTCATGAAGAACATTGTCGGCGTAACGTCTTTCCTTTCGCGCAAGATAGAGGCTCTCGGCGGAGATCCAAAGCGTGAGACCATGACCGTTATCAAAACAGAGGACGGAAACAGCTTTTACCGCACGCCCGACGGAGACTGCTTCCGTATGTATACCTATGTTCCCGACACCGTAACGCACGAAACCGCCGAAACGCCGGAGATCTTTTACAGCGCCGCAAAGGCTTTCGGAAAATTCCAGAGAATGCTCGACGGTTATCCGGCAGACACGCTTTTTGAAACAATCAAGGACTTTCATAACACAACCGAACGCGTAAATCAGCTTAAAGACGCGGTAAAGAACAACGCGGCAGACAGACTGTCCGAGGTTGGCGCCGAGCTTGAAGAAGCAGAAAGACTTTCAAAGTACGCGCCCGTCATTACGGATAAAATCGCCTCCGGCGAAATACCTCTTCGCGTAACCCACAACGACACAAAGCTCAATAACGTGCTTTTCGACAGGACGACCGACGAAGGGCTGTGCGTAATCGACCTTGACACGGTAATGCCGGGTTCTGCGCTGTACGATTTCGGAGACGCTCTGCGTTTCGGCGCGTCAAATGCGTCGGAGGACGAAACCGATCTTTCAAAAGTATGGTTTGATCTCGATAAATTCGGGGCTTTTACGCGCGGATTTCTTTCCGAGACTGCGGGGTGCTTAACGCGTGCGGAAATTGATCTTCTGCCCGAAAGCGCGCTTATTATGACTTACGAGTGCGGAATACGTTTTCTTGCGGATCATCTTAACGGAGATACCTATTTTAAGGTTCACAGACCGCATCATAACCTCGACCGTGCGCGAACTCAACTAAAATTGGCTGCCGATATAGAACAAAAATTGTCGGATATGCATAAAATCGTTTTGAATTATATAACTATTTGAAAAACTAAATCGCAAATAAACACAAATTATATTTAATTAGTGTAAATATGCGGTAAACCGAGAATGAAGTTTTCCGAAACATCTTGATTTTTCACTCTTAAACGGTATAATGAAGGTGAAATGTATCGTTATCACGTTCATATGAGCGATACATCAATAAAAATATTATACAAAAGGAGAGCACGAAAACATGAAAAAGATTTTGGCGTTCATTCTCGCTGCCCTTACTGTTTTTTCGACTGTCGGATTTGCTGCACCCACGGTTGAAGTTACCGAAAACAGTGAAGAAATAACAGAAACAGGGGGGGGTATTAAAATTTCGCTTGCGGATAAGGCTGCACTTTCCGAGGAAGAAATAGATTATAATGCTCCTTTTTATGGCGTAAAGGTCTTTTTTGAGGACTTTGAAACCGGATATACCGACGGCGAAAGCATAATCGGAAAAACTACCGCCGACGGTAAAGCAACATGGGCTTTGAACGGAAGCAATCAGATTTCCGCAGTAGCCGAGACTGACGAAACGACAGGAAACCATTATGTGCGTCTTTCGATTCCGTCCAGCTATACTCGGGATCAGACCGGTCTTGCAGCAGTTCTCACAAACGCTGCGGAAGGAAAGTTCTTTACACTTTATTCCGATCAGTATGTATCAAGCGATAATGAGTCCAATTATACATATATGGGACACATTTATTACGCTCCTAACGGAGCGCGTGCAAACCAGACATACAACAACACATCTGCGTGGAAAGCTATTGACAGCTGGTACACACGCGACACAAGCGTAAATGTTCCTTGGAGCGGAAGCACTGCTACATCTGTTGCAAAGGTTATGTTCTCTCCGCGTCTTGCTGCAGCACCGGCAGATAAAACAGAGGTTCTTGTCGATAATCTCGGACTTTATGAAAAAACCTCGTCTCCCACTCTTTCATATACCGTTGACGTAGATCTTCCTACGATTACGATAAGTGTTCCCGAAGGCGTTGAACCAAGTGCAAAGGCTGCAATAGAGGCAGCTCCCGAAAAGTATTTCGGCACTCTCGGCGAATTCATCACAAACGCAGCCGTAAGCGACACGGAAATTGTTCTTACTGTTAAGTTTACCGAGGCGGCAAAGCAAAAGCTCATAACTCTTTCACTTCCGTCTCTCGTAAATGCAGACGCAACGGCTTCGTATGCAGTAAAGAGCGTCGAAATTGCCGATTTTATCACTCTCAGAAGAGGCGCACAGCTCCTCAATCTTGACTTCGACAATCTTGATACAACTCCGAGCGGAGAATACAATGATTTTGTAAAGATAAGCTATAACTCAAGTTCAAACGATAACCGCGCGATTGATACCGACAGATTTGGAAACAAATATTTTAAGATTGGATTTAAAGACTCCGGTAACTATCCGCACAACTACATTTATTTCAATTCTCCGCGCACTGCTAACGGTGTATATTACTACTCGGTTGAAGAATTTCAGCCGGTCACATCGGCATCAATAGCAAGCATTACCGGCTATGCTCTTTACAACGGCTCAACGGTTGCCGGCACAACATCCGGAAACTTTGCAACGATATCAACAAAATCGCAGTGGTATAAGAGAGAGAACACATTTAAGGTTCCGGCTACGATTAAAGCTACGAGCGGCACTCAGCTTGACGTGGAAAGCGCAAGCGGCATAGCGTTTACTCCCGTTTCAAGAGCCGATCTCACTAAGACACCTTACCTCACAAACACATTTTTCGATAATTTCAGAATATACTTTATGCCTGACGATACCATAGATTACACCTATGCTGTAAACGGTTCGACCGTAACAGTAACCGTGCCCGAAGGCATTGACGCAGCTACCGCGAAAGCTCTCTGCGCATATCCTGCACTTTTCTTCGGAGACGGTGCAACAAAGGCTGTTTATACGGAAGATAACGGCGTGGGCACGATAGAAATTACCGTAACAAGCACCTGCACATCTGTAACTCTTCCCAAACTTGCAAATAAAGCAACCGATAAGGCATACAATGCTGCTGAAGTGACTATTGAAAGAGAAGTCATAGATTATTTCAGCGTACCTTACGGTATAAAGGACTGGTTCTATGACGCGTCCGGAAGTGCTAATGTTATTACCGACGAAACAACCGGTATTAGCTACATAAATGTAAACGGATCGGCACGTCAGGGAACGAGAACAAGCGACGTTGTTGCAGATGCTCTTTACACATATGTGGAAAAGTTTAATCCCGGTGCTGACGAGTATGTTCAGATCAGATTGGTAAATGCAGACGGCGGCGTTATTTCTGCTAACTGCCTTGTTGATTCGAGCAAATCTCAGGTTAACGTAACCGGCGGCGAATGGACTGATTACTATAATCAGTTTGCTTTCCATTCTGATGACGCGCGTGATATGGAACAGCTTGCAAAGATAGTCAGCGTAAATTATCCCGATTTGTGGCACAGCACGGGCTCAAAGGGAACATTTAAACTTGCATACAACGGTTTATATCACAAACCTCTTGCACAGGCAACCGCGCCTACCGTAACTATCATCAGCAAGGTAAGCGTAACCGTAACATATCCCGACGGAATCTACGAAGATACCGCAAAGGCTCTCGAGGCTTACTACACCAAGTATTTTGACGGCAACGTAAAATCTCTCAAAATAAGCGGAAACACCGTTATCCTTACACTCGCGTCCGACGCGGCAGAATTTGAAATTCCGTCACTTGTAAGTGCAAACGGCGAGGCAACAAGCGCGGCAGTTACGATTATTACGGATCTGGATCCCAAAACCGCAGATGAAATTGATTACAGCGAAGTACATTCCGGCATACGCTTTAAGGCTTCCGTTACTGCGGAACAGAAAGGTCAGGCTGTTGAATACGGCTGGATAGTTGCAAGAAAAGTTACTATCGGCGACAGCGAGCTTACCTTTAAACTTGATAACAGCACCGGAAAGACATTTGTTTCTGCGATCGCATTCGGCAAGACAACCGACAACGAAGTAATTGACAAATGGCTTACAAACGACGGTTCTACTATAGTATTCTCCGGCGTTGTAACGGGAATACCCGAAGGTATGGGAAATGATGTTATCGTCGCAAGACCTTACATCAAGTATACCGAAAGCGGAGATGTATTCTACGGTGCCGCAAAAGAATCCACTCTTAACGCCGTAATTCTTAAATAAGGAGAACACAGCATGAAAAAGAACTACATTTCTCCCGAAATACAGGAGATAGAGGTGCTTTCCTCAGATATACTGCTTGCAAGTGGTACCGAGGAAGACAACGATACTCTTATAAGCGTTACCGAACTGTTTAAATGACAGCCGCGGCAATCGAAATATCGAATCCTGCTTAAAGCAGTTTTCATAATCACACTCTTCTTAATTTTGGGGAACCGTCCTGCGAGTAAAATCCGGGACGGTTTTCTCATGCTCAAAAGGCGCGAAAAAGTCATAAAAATACCGTCCGGCTGAAGTTTTTTCTCGTCCGAACGGTCGTTTTTTATTGCAAATAAGTTTTCAGCACTCGGTATACGTGCATTTGCGGTCGTTTTCGCCGTCGTGTGAGCCGAAAAACTCGGTAAAAGTGCTTTGCGTGAATATATCGAGATATTTTTCCATGTTCGGGGAAAGTCCGAGTGTTTTCATGCTTTGGAGAGATGTCCAGAAAACCTCTCCTTCGGGAGTTTCGGAAATAAGGGTGCCGGAATAGTCGCTTGTTCTGTACAGAAAAACAATGTAGCGTATGCCGGTTTTTGTATTGCACCAGTGTACTATTCCGCAGCATTTGAGATTTTTTACGTCAAGTCCCGTTTCTTCTTTTATCTCGCGCACAGCCGAATCGTAAAAGCTCTCGCCGACCTCGGCGTGTCCGCCGGGAAAAGCAACGCCTTTCCACGATATTCTGCGGCGCTGTACGAGAACTTCGCCGTTGTCGGGGTTCTGTATCATCACCATGTTTGTAAATTCCGCGCCGGGACTTAATCTTGCCATGAAAAATTATCTCCTTCATATACCGCCCTGTCGCGAAATCTTATTATCTGCGACGAATGGAACTGCTCCTGAAAATGGCATATATCGCGCATTTCTTTTGCTGTCGGTATATTTTCTGCGGTACCTCCGATAATTGCAAACAGCTTGTCCTCGTTGTCGTCGAGCCTGTGTATAATGCCGGCGACCGTGCATACGGCGTTGTTAAGCGGAGTGTCCGCACCGTAAAGATAGACGTCAAGTTCTTCTCCGTCTCCGCCGATAACTCCGGGAATGTAGCCGTAATTTATTGGATAGATTATTTCGGGGTGCTTTGGGTGGAGTGCGCCTATCGGTCTGTCCATGGTTATGTTTACAGTCTTTCCGAGCCATGCAAGACTTTCGCAGAGCCTTTTTTCGCGGTCTATGTATGCGCAGAGCTTTTGTCTGTCAAGTCTTTCGCACATAAGCGTGTATTCGGTGAGTTTCTGCGGATATGTTTCAAACAGACTCATAAGCTGTTTCAAAGGCGCTGCCTCCCAACATGATTTTGAAGTGTCATTATTTTTTGATGTCGAATACCCTTACGTAATCTACAAGGAATGTATCTCCGACTGCCGCGCGCGCCTGTTCGGTAGGCATATGGTTTTCCGAACGGTAGCCCGATACTTCTGTGGTTATGAGTATAAATTCGTCGTGACCGGAGATGTTCTTTGTAACTTTGCCGTCCTCTTTGCCGTCAATGTAGAAAGTGTAGCCGGTTTCGTCAAACAGCAGTCCGAAACGGTGAAATACGGTCTTGTCGAGCGTTGACGGCTTGCTTGCGGTATCTCTCGCGTTGTCTTTGCCGTAGCCGCCGTGAAATACGTTGTGTTCGACTATCTCTCCGGGCTTGAAGGATTCCATTATATCTACCTCAACGCCGGTGTCGGCAGGATCGAGCGACGCGCCTATAATGGGCGACTGGATCCAGAATGCGCTCCACCAGCCGTCCTTTTGCTGCAGACGGCAGCGGCATTCGTAATAGCCGTATTTGTGGGTATAGAGATTTCTTTTGAGCTTTCCTATGTTCCACTGAATATGGTCAACGCCGAACGTCGTTTTTTCTACGGGTTCGTCCATGAAGTTGTAGCCTGTCTGAAGCTGAGAGCTTACAGGCATACCGTTTTCTTCGATAAGGGTAAATACGGCGTTGCTGTTTCCGTCAAGCGTCACGCCTTTGTCCGTCCATGCAGGGTGTCTTTTGCCCATCATTGAAAGGCGGTAGTCCCACTTGGTTCTGTCGAGAGTGTCGCCGTCGAATTCGTCGCTCCAGGCGAGTGTGTATTCCGCACCGTCGGGAAGAAGACTGTGCTCATGTCCGGGTATTTCAAATTTTATCATTTTGCTGTCCTCCGAAATTCTTAATATGAACCGCAGTTCAATACTATAATACGCATATCGGAGAGGAATGTATATATTAATCTTAACTTGTGTTTTAGATTTCTTAGCTTTTTGTAAAGTCTTTGCTTAACCGCAGTAGGTTCTGATAATGTCCTCGGCGGTGCCTGCTTTGGTGGTTCTCATGTCCATGGACTGCTTTTCGATGTAGTGGTGAGCCTGCGACTCCGTCATATGAAGAACCTCTATAAGCACGCACTTTGCACGCGAGATAACGGTCTGTTCCTGAAGCTTTGTAAGCAGCTTTCTGTTTTCGCGCTCAAGGTTTGCAAGTCTGCCGTTTTGGGCGATTATAAGCTTTGCGGTCTGGTAGAAAAGCTGTCTTGATACGGGCTTTGAGATAGTCAGCACACCGCTGTCCTCAACGCGCGAGCATACCTCGTCGAAAATTTCGTTCTTGACGAGAAGAATTGTTCCGCTTGCCTTTTCCGCGGCGTGAAGCGCGAGTTCGTGACCGAATTCGTCTGTTAGGGGAGTATTTATTATTACAATATCGTATTCGCATTCCGACATCTTTCTGCGTGCCTCGGCGCCGCCTTTTGCGCAGGAGATCGGAGTAAAAATGTTGCTGTCGAGTATCTCCGTTACGAAATCCGCGCCTTTCTGAGAGCCGGATACGATAAGAACGGAGAATACCGCTTTTCCGTAAAGCATAGGCGTTGTTCCTCCCGCGTTTTTACATTATTTCGGCAATGTTTTTATCGGCAAGCGACGTATATGCTTTTATAATGCCGTCGGGAAGGCTGTTTTTGACAAATTCGCTCTCATTGCAGAGCTTTGCGGCGTTTTTAAGGCTGTCGGGCAGCTTTTTGAGAGGAGAATCGGCGTTTTCGGGCAGAAGATGCGGATTGTCGGGCGTTTCTTCGGGCAGTGAAAGTCCGTTTTTAACGCCGTCAAGTCCCGCGTTTATGACAAGCGCATATGCAAGATACGGATTTGACATACAGTCGGGAGAACGCAACTCAAAACGCTTGTGACCGCTTGCTTCGGGAAGCTTCGGAACTCTTACGAGCTGAGAACGGTCTTTTGACGTCCAGCTTACGAATTTCGGCGCTTTCATGTGTCCGAGTCTCATAAACGACGCTCCCGTAGGATTGAATAACAGGGTACATTCGGGCGCGTGCAGCAGCACGCCCGCCATAAAGCTCTCGAAAAGCTTTTCGTCAAATTCGCCGTCCGCACGGCGCACCGACACTGTTATCTGAAAACTGCTGCCGGGGTGATTCGGCAGAGGCTTGGGAGAAAAATCGGCGTACAGTCCGTTCTTGTTTGCAACCGTTTTGACGACGGATTTAAGCGTCGTCACGTTGTCAGCACCCGAAAGGGGATTGGAATATCTGAAATCTATTTCGTTTTGTCCGGGACCTGCCTCATGATGCGAGGTTTCGGGAGTTATGCCCATTTCTTCAAGCGTCAAGCATATTTCGCGGCGTATGTTTTCTCCGCGGTCAGCCGGAGCTACGTCGAGATAAGAACCGTTGTCAAACGGAACTCCGGTGGATTCTCCGTTCTCGTCGGTCTTGAAAAGATAAAATTCGCACTGTGCGCCAAACGACGCCACAAGTCCGTTTTCAAGCAGTTTTTTTGACGCGTCGGAAAGTATTTTTCTCGAATCAAGCTCGAAATCTTTTCCGTCCGCCGTTTTTATCGAGCAGAAAAAGCGCACAACGCGTCCCTGCGACGGTCTCCACGGCAGAAAAGACATTGTGGACGCGTCCGGAACAAGGAAAAGATCCGGGTATCCGCAGTCCTCGAAACCGCGTATGTTAGAGGAATCCACGGGTATTCCGCAGTCGAACGCCGTACCTAACTCCCACGGCTGAATGGATATGTTTTTCAGCTCTCCGAATGCGTCGCAGAAAGCAAGACGTATAAACTTTACGTCGTTCTCTTTTATAAATTCTTCGGCTTCGGCTCTTGTGTACAGCATATGTTTACCCTCTTTTCGGTTGATTTTAGAACATTTTAGCACAATACATTGGATAATTGAATAAGTAACTGTTAATTTTTCTTCAAAGCTATTGAAGTTGTGAAAACACAGTGCTATAATTGCACCGGTTTCAGGGAAAAAAGTAAATAATTAGGGTACAGGCAATGGAGCTTTTCTTTATTGACAAGGATTGTTGTATTGCTCACTTTTTTACTCACTTTTTCCGGAATACATTTTAATATGTAGAAAACGGTGGTGAAATCCGGCTTGAAAGACTTTATAGCAACGATAGTCGAGGCAGACAGAAAAGCGCGCGACAACGTAGAAAAGGCCAAGGAAAAGGCATATTCGGACGGCGCGGTTTTTAAAGAGGAACAGGATAAGCTCCGCGCAAAGTGCACTCTCGACGAAAATGCTGCTTCCGACGCCGAGGCAAAGGTTCAGAACAAGCGCATTGCCGACGCAAGGGAAGAAAGCGAAAAGCGCATAGCAGGGGCAAAGCAGAACGCCGAAAAGTATCTTGCCGAAAACAGAGAAAGCGCGGCAAGGGCGATCTTTGAAAAAATGCTTTCGGAGTGATGTGCCGCCATACGGCAATTAAATGCAAAAAAGGACGGAGGTAAGGGCTTTGAATGTGTCGTCGCTGTCGTCACCGGCGCTCTATGCAAAATGCAAGGCAATGAATGCGTCGCGGCTGACAAGATCCCAGTTCGGCGAAATGATGTCGCTTAACGGGCTGAATGAACTGTGCGTATACTTAAAAACGCGCACGTCTTATTCGTCTGTCTTTGAAAACACTTATTCGCAGAGTTTCAACAGAGCGCGTTTCGAGGCGCTCATAAAAAAGATGGTGCCGATAAAAGAGCAGAGCATTTTAAGATACGGCGCATTATCCGGCAGCGGTATTGATTTTTACTTTGCGCTGCGCCGCGACGTGCGCATAATACTCAGCGGCGTAAGGCACATTGACGACAGGCTGTTTGTCGATCCCGAAATAGCGTATCTTCCGCAGAGCGCGCTGAACAAGGTCGGGGTTGACGCAAACGGACTTGAAAAGTCAAAGAATCTTGACGAGCTTGTGTCGCTGCTTTCGGGCACGCCGTACAGGACGGTCGTTGAAAAGTCGCTGAAAGAGGGCGGATACGTCGCTTTGCAGAACGCGCTGCACGCATATGTGTTTGACGAGTCGGACAAGAGGTTTGCAAAGTGTCTCGGCGGCAAAGAATACGCCGAGGTAAAGGAGTTGCTTTCCGAACTCTCGGACATAATCACGCTGTCCGGACTTTACAGGATAAAGAAATTTTATTCGGACAATCCCGAAATGAACAAGCAGGTATTTTATTCGCACGTGACGTCGATAGATGAAAAGACACTTGAAAGTATGCGCGGCACGCAAAACCTCAAGGAGTACGTAACGCTGCTTTCCCACACAAAGCAGGCAAAGCTGTTTGAAGGCATGGCGGGGCGCGACAATGTAGAAAAGCGCGTGCTGTACAGGGCTTGCGAAAAGAGGCTTGCAAGGTCGCAGAATCCCGTTGTGTGCGCGATCTGCTATGACGAGCTGTTAAGAATAGAATGTATGGACATATCAACCGTTGCGGAGAGCATTTCTTACGGACTTGCACCCGAAACGGCGCAGAATTTGCTGATAAAGGAGTAGAGAGCCGATGGCTATTGAAAAAATGCGGCTTGTGCGTATAGACGGTAAGCTTGACGTGCTTGACAGGGTGCTTTCTGACATATGCATGACCGCAATGCTTCAGCCCGAACAGGCGCAGAGCTTTTATTCCTCGACTATGGGACTTGTTCCTTTCAAAGAGGAAAACACGGCAGGGCAGAAAATGAGCGAGCTTGAGAGCTTTGCCAAAACTGCCGGGATGAAGCTGAAACTTAAGCACAGAAGCGAGTACCACGAGTTTATGAACAACGTTCCGCTTGATGACGGATATTTTACGTCGCTTTCAGAAAAGCTTGCGGCGCTTGCGGCGGAAAAAACGTCGCTTGACGAGCAGAAAAAGATTTGTCTTGACGGCATCGAAAAGTATTCGCACTTCAAGGGGCTCGACGTCGATTTCGGAGAGATAAACGAATGCAGATATATAAGTCCGAGATTCGGACATATGCCGAAATCCTCATATTCGCGGCTTGTATCCATGGGACTTGTTGCAAACGACGGCAAAAACGGCGTTCAGAACGACGCGGAAACCTCGGATTTCGTAAAAAAGCACCCGTATATAATGTTTTTCCCGTGTACGTTCACTAACGACGAATGTTGGGGCGTGTATTTTGCGCCGAAACAGCACGCGGACGAGGTTGACGGACTTTTCGCATCGCTTTTGTTTGAAAAGATAATCGGAAACGACGTAACCGGTACGATCGACGAGATACTGAACGGTCTTGAAGACAACATAAACGTTGTAAATTCGCAGATAGAAGAACTTGACGTAAAGATAAAGGCGCTTTGCCGTGACGAAGAGGAGCACATAAATCAGTATTACACAAAGCTTGCTTTCGACGGCGCAAAGAGCGACCTTAAAGCTATGTGCTACCACAACGACGAATATTTCTTCCTTGTCGGCTGGGTTCCGAAAAAGCACGAAAAGGACTTTGAGGAAAGCCTTGAAAAGACGGCGCCGGGGCTTGATATGGAGTTCAGCGACCCGGATATTTCAATGAAGGTAAAGCCTCCGGTAAGAATAACGGGACTTGCAAAGCACGTTGCGTTCCTTATAAATCCGTATAAGTTCTATGTAAATATGTACGGCACTCCGTCGTATTACGATCTTGATATAACGGCGTTCGTTGCGGTAACGTATACGGTGCTGTTCGGAATGATGTTCGGCGATCTCGGACAGGGATTTGTGCTTGCGGTTGCCGGGTATCTTATGTGGAAGCTTAAAGGAATGGAACTCGGAAAGATACTTGTTCCGTGCGGAATTTCCTCGATGTGTTTCGGATTTGTGTTCGGTTCGGTGTTCGGATTTGAGCACGCACTCGATCCGGTCTATCACAGACTCGGAATGAGCGGAAAACCCGTTGAGGTAATGGAAAGCGTAAACTTCGTGCTGCTTGTGGCAATAGCGATAGGTATAGGACTTGTCGCGGCGGCAATTCTCATGAATATTGCCGGCTGTATCAAGCGTAAATGCTTCGGAGAGGCTCTGTTCAGCCAGAACGGCGTCGTCGGACTTGTGCTTTATGTCTGCGGCGTAAGCCTTGCAAGCGGTTTTATGAACGGCCCTGCTCCAATACCGTCCAGAATTGCGGCGGCGCTTATCGCAGTGTGCGCGGTAATGCTTGTCTTTAAGGAAATTCCGATCGAGCTTATAGACAGACATCATTTTGAAAAGCCCGAAAGTATTATGGACTTCGTGCTCCAGAATGTGTTTGAACTTCTTGAGTATATCCTCTCGTATATGAGTAATACGGTTTCTTTCCTGCGTGTCGGTGCTTTCGTCCTCGTTCACGCCGGTATGATGATGGTCGTGTTCTCACTCGCAGGCGCTAATGAAAACCCCGTGGTTATTCTCCTCGGTAATGTCCTCGTTATCGCTCTCGAAGGACTCCTTACAGGTATCCAGGCTCTCCGTCTTGAATATTACGAAATGTTCAGCCGCTTCTATATTGGCGACGGCAATCCCTTTAAACCTGCCAAAGCACGCAAAAAAGTTAGTTAATGCACCGAGAGATACGCGCTTTCTTTTTTAAAAAGAAAGCTGCAAAGAAAACAATAGCCCTTAATTTAGAAAAGAATTGAGGGATACTCTGTGCCGCCAGCTTATACCGTTCGCAGTCGAACAGCAGGACTGCGAACTCAGATATATGCAGGTGCCGAAGCAAGCTATGAAAATTGTGTACTATTGGTTGCTTTGGAAAGTGAAACCCTTTTGCAACAGCGAAATAGAGTAAAGATTTTAATTTGCACTAACGAAACTTTTGCAGTGTTTTTCACTTTGCACTTCTCAAACATAAAACTAAAATTCAGCAAAGTCATCTTGCCGTAGGCAAGCTGGGCAGAAAAGTTGGTCCTGTTGACTGTAAAATAACAATAAAAATTAACACTTGCGTACCTGAAATAAAGTTTACGCAGACCGCAGCGTGACATGGCATAAGAGTAAAATTGTGCTAAACAAAATTTTACTTAGAAACCAGCCCCATCCGCGCGCCTGTCGCGCGGCGATTTTGCCATAAGTTACACGGACGTACCGTAGTAGCAAGGCGGTTATTTTGGTAATGGCAGTGGGGGAGAAAAATATCTTACTTAGGGCAAAATCCTCCACGTAGCCACGCTTTCGCGGCGACGTTTGAGCCGCGAACGGCTTTTCGACAGCTTTTCTCCGTAGAAAAGCGTCAGTACAAAGTTGCACTTTGAAGAAAATTACCCGTTCTCGCCCAAAATAATACTCAAAATAATACTCAAACAAAAATTATAAATGAAGAAAGGAAAATCCCTATGCTTACATCAGTACTTCAGTCACTTCTCCTCGTAATTCCCACCGCTCTCGCGGTAACAGTGTTCGTAGCCGTAAAGAAAAATCTTTCCGGTAAATCCCCTAAGCGCGCAAGCCGCGTAAACTTCGTAACCTTTGCGGCGCTTGTCGCACTCGTTGCCGTTCTCTCTGTCGGCGTATTTGCTGAAAACGCACCCGAAACAGATCCGGTCGATGAAACAGCACAGACAGAAACAGCACAGACAGAACCCGATAACGGTATGTCAAAAGGTCTCGGACTTCTCGCGGCGGCTCTCGTTACGGGCCTTGCAGGTATAGGCGGCGGTCTTGCCGTTGCAGCAGGCGCTCCTGCGGCTATCGCAGCTACAAGCGAAGATCCTAAAAGCTTCGGTAAATCGATCATATTCGTTGCACTTGGTGAGTCAATAGCGCTTTACGGTGTCGTTATCTCAATACTTATCCTCCAGAAGGTCTGATTAATCATGAAAATGTTTCTTGTTACGGACGACGTTGACGCAAGAGTGGGACTGAGATTCGCAGGAGTTGAGGGAACTCTCGTCAAAAACGCTGCCGACGCGGCTGCCGCAATAGACGCTGCCGTTGCAGATGAGGACGTGTGCGTGCTGCTCGTCACTCCGGGTATCAGTAAAATGTGCCCCGAAAAAACGCAGTACGTAAACGGACTTTCAAGACCGGTGCTTTGCGAGATACCCGATTCAAAAGACCCGTCCGAACTCGGCTCGTCTCTTGAGGAGTATATTAAGAATACCGTCGGAATAGCGTTGCTGTAACGTAAAAATAATTGACACGGAGGTTTTTGCAGTGTCCGATATTTCAAAAAGTGTCGAGGCCCTTATAAACGGCATTCGCAACGAAGCAAAAAAAGAAGAAAACAGTATCGTCCGTAAGGCGGACGAATATAACGAGGGACGTTTGTCGTCCCTGCGCGAAAAAATACTTTCGGAAAGCGCACAGAGAACCGAAAGAGAGCTTGCAGAGCTTAAAAGCAACGCAAACCGCGAATGCAGCATAATTTCCGCCGGACGTAAAAGCAGTATCGAGCAGATAAAGAAAGATACAGCAGACAGCGTTCTTGAAAGGACCGGCGAGCTTGTTGCTGAATTTACAAAGAGCGCAGGATATATTGAATTTCTCTGTTCGCACGCAAAGAAAGTCAGCGAAAAGTTCGGCGGCGGCTGTACCATTATGCTGAGTGAGAACGATATGCAGTACGCCGGAATGCTCGGCAAGATACTCGGCACGGATAAGACCGCGGCGGATCCTTCGATAAAGCTCGGCGGCTTTAAGGCGGATTACCCCGAAAAGTCCGTGACTGCGGACGAAACCCTTGACGCAAGATTTGACGAATGTGCGGACGAATATATAAGACAGTGCGGCTTTGATTTCTGAGATTTCGCAGCACAGTTTTAAAGTGTTTCAATCCGGGAGGAAAGAATAAGCATGGAAAATAACCAGAATAAAATATACGGCATAAACGGTCCTGTCGTTACGGTAAAGGGCAGAACAAATCTCGGTATGCTTGAAACCGTGTATGTCGGAAACCAAAGACTTGTCGGCGAAGTCATAAGAGTTGACGATAACGTCACAACAATACAGGTCTATGAGGAAACGACGTCGCTTAAAGCCGGAGAGCCTGTCGAAGGTACGGGACTTTCCATGAGCGTAATGCTCGGCCCCGGCATAATCGGCGGTATTTACGACG
Organism: uncultured Eubacteriales bacterium; assembly: GCA_934446675.1. Classification (GTDB taxonomy): domain Bacteria; phylum Bacillota; class Clostridia; order Oscillospirales; family CAG-382; genus UMGS1387. Next base: position 105,585 of record CAKSEL010000007.1, on the reverse strand, counting down.
GAATTCAGCGTCCGCTGAAAGATCTCAGCCTTAAAGACGGAGCTTTCATAGGCAGAGGTTCGAGTGCTCCTGCGCTTAATGATGAAAAACTCTGGGACGTTCACGTTACCGTAAAACCGGGGGACGTTCTTGAACCGGGACAGATATATGCGACGGTTCCCGAAACCGAGAGCGTTGAGCACAGATGCATGCTTTCGCCGCTGTCAAAGGGCGGTAAAGTTACGTTTGTAAGCCCCGACGGGAAATATAAGGTCGACGATAAGATAGCCGAGATCACGGACGGCGCCGGAAACGTAACGACGCTTACGCTTAAACAGCGCTGGCCCATAAGAACTCCGCGTCCGATAAAGAAAAGACTCTCGCCCGACGAACCTCTCTTTACGGGACAGCGCTCGATAGATACTCTGTTTCCGCTTGCAAAGGGCGGCGCTGCGGCAATACCGGGAGGTTTCGGAACGGGCAAGACAACAACGCAGCATCAGCTTGCAAGATGGTGCGACGCAGATATAATCGTATATGTCGGCTGCGGAGAGCGCGGAAACGAAATGACGCAGGTTCTTCAGGAGTTTTCGGAGCTTACCGACCCGAGAACGGGTAAACTGCTGCTCGGCAGAACCGTACTTATAGCCAATACCTCGAATATGCCGGTTGCGGCAAGAGAAGCGTCGGTCTATACGGGTATAACGCTTGCGGAATATTACAGAGATATGGGATACGATACCGCGATAATGGCGGATTCGACGTCGCGCTGGGCGGAGGCGCTCAGAGAAATATCGGGCAGACTTGAAGAAATGCCCGGCGACGAGGGATTCCCGGCGTATCTTCCCTCAAGACTTGCGGAATTCTATGAAAGAAGCGGCATAGTCGAAACGCTGTCGGGCAAAAAAGGCTCTGTTTCGATAATAGGCGCGGTCTCTCCGCAGGGATCTGACTTTTCCGAACCCGTAACCCAGAACACAAAGCGTTTTATCCGCTGTTTCTGGGCGCTTGATAAAAACCTTGCGTATGCAAGACACTTCCCGGCTATAAACTGGATAGATTCTTACAGTGAATATACCGCGGATCTCGAAGGCTGGTATCTCAAAAACGCAGGCGAGAGCTTTATAAAGTGCCGCGACGAAATACGCGCGCTGCTTCTTGAAGAAAACAGGCTTATGGAAATAGTAAAGCTTATCGGTGCGGACGTTCTTCCCGAAGACCAGAAGCTTACCATCGAAACGGCGCGTGTTATAAGGCTCGGATTTTTGCAGCAGGAGGTCTATAACCCGACAGATACCTATGTTTCGCTGCAAAAGGAACTTAAAATGATGGAGGCTATACTCCACTATCACGAAAGACTTAAAAATGTCATCTCGGCTGGCGTTTCGCTGTCGGCTGCGGTAAATCTCGGATATTCGGAAAAGCTTATAAAGATGAAATACGACGTTCCGAACGACGATCTGTCGCTGATAGATAAATATATTTCCGGTATGGACGCCGATACCGAGGCTCTTATAAAAGGACAGGGGGCTGCAAGATAATGATTATAAGACATAATTCGCTTTCCGGAATAAACGGCTCTCTTGTAACGGTCGAGGGCGCGGACGAAGCCTCCTTTGACGAGATCGCTTACTTTCATCTTGACGACGGAAGCATAAGAACGGGACGTGTCGTAAAGATAGAGGGCGGGAAAGTGACGGTTCAGGTCTTTGACGGCACGCGCGGAATGTCGCTTTCAAATTCAAGCGTAATTTTCGGCAAACGCCCGATAGAACTTACTCTTTCTCCGGATATTCTCGGCAGAACCTTTGACGGTCTGGGACGTCCGAAAGACGGTCTCGGCGAGATCTACGGCAAAAAGGTGCGCGACGTAAACGGTGCGCCGATAAACCCGGTCTCGCGCGAATATCCTAAAAACTTTATTCAGACGGGTATTTCCACGATAGACGCGCTTGCAACGCTTGTGCGCGGTCAGAAGCTTCCGATATTCTCGGGCTACGGCATGAAGCATAACGAGCTTGCGGCTCAGATAGTAAAGCAGGCAAAGGTCGCGGATAATTCCGAATTTGCGATAGTTTTTGCCGCAATGGGCGTAAAGAACGACGTCGCGCAGTATTTCAGGACTCAGTTTGAAAACGCCAACGTAATGGATAAGGTCGTAATGTTCTTAAACCTTTCAAACGATCCTATCATCGAACGTATAATAACACCGAAGTGCGCGCTTACGGCTGCCGAATACCTTGCGTTTGAGCTTGGAATGAACATACTCGTAATTCTTACGGATATGACGGCGTATGCCGAGGCTCTGCGTGAGTTCAGCTCGTCAAAAGGCGATATTCCCGGACGTAAGGGATTTCCGGGATACCTTTACAGCGACCTTGCAGGCATCTATGAAAGAGCCGGCATGATAGAGGGCAGAGAGGGTTCCGTTACGCAGATACCTATTCTCACAATGCCGAACGACGATATAACGCACCCTATCCCGGACCTTACGGGATATATAACGGAGGGACAGATAGTTCTTGACAGGGCTATCGACGGCAAGGGAATATATCCGCCGGTAAATGTGCTTCCGTCGCTGTCGCGTCTTATGAAAGACTGTATAAATGCAAATCTTACGCGTTCGGATCACGCAGCTCTGGCAAATCAGATAATGGCAAGCTATTCCAAGGTTCAGGACGCGCGTTCGCTTGCGTCGGTAATAGGCGAAGACGAGCTTTCGGACGACGACAAGCTTATAATGAAGTTCGGGCGCGAGTTCGAGGAACGTTTCGTAAACCAGGGCTTTGACGAGGACAGAAGCATTGAGCAGACGCTGGATCTCGGCTGGGAGCTGCTCTCGATGATGCCGAGAAGAATGCTTGACAGAGTTGACGATAAGACTCTTGATGAGAGATATAAGGGCAATAATTAAAAGTGCCGTAAAAAAGCCGCAAAGGAGGAATTCTCATGGCAGGCAATGTGCCGACGAAAAGCAATCTTATGGCTGCGCAGAAGTCGTTAAAACTTGCAAAGCTCGGATATGAGCTGCTTGACAGAAAAAAGAATATACTTATACGCGAGCTTATGCAGTATACCGACGGTGCAAAGGACATAAAAGGCAAGTGTGCCGAGGCGTATAAAAAAGCGTATGAGGCTCTCAGAATGGCAAGCCTTACCATGGGACGCTGCGGTTCTTTTGCAAACAGAGTGCCGGTTGACGACAGCCTTGAGTTTTCGTCAAAAAGCGTAATGGGTATGAGTCTGCCGTCCATTGAATGTAAAGAGCCGGAAAACTACGCATATTTCGGACTTATCGACACAAACGGCTACATGGACGAGGCGTACAAATATTTCAACGAGGCGAAAAAGCTCACAGCGTCGCTTGCCGCACTTCAGGCGGATATATGCCGTCTTGCCGACGCGATAAAAAAGACGCAGAAGCGTGCAAATGCACTCGGCAACGTGCAGATTCCCAAGCTTACCGAGAAAATAAAGCTTATGAGCGAGGCTCTCGACGAAAAGGAAAGAGAAGAGTTCTCAAGACTTAAAATGATAAAGAAATCATGAGCGTTCCGGAATACAAGGTAATACGCTCGTCAAGAAAGACGCTCGCGATAGAGATAAATCACAAAGAGGGCGTAATTGTCCGCGCACCGTTCGGGGTTTCGGACGGATATATCCGGCGCACCGTAGAGCAAAAGCGCGAATGGATAGAATCGCATATGCAAAAACTCCATGAACGCACGGGCGCCTCTGTAAGAAAGCTTACACCGGGGGAAATTTCGGAGCTTTATCAAAAAGCCGTAAAATATCTCCCTGCAAGGACAAAGGAGCTGTCGCAGTATGCCGGGCTTTATCCCAAGTCCGTCAAGATCACAAGCGCGAAAAAGCGTTTCGGCAGCTGCGGTGCGGATAACGGCATATGTTACAGCCTGTTTCTCATGCGCTATCCCGAACAGTTTATAGATTATGTGATATACCATGAGCTTTGCCACATAAGATATAAAAACCATGGCCCGAAATTCCACGCACTGCTTGAGAGTCTTGTGCCGGGGCACCGCAGAGTAAAGGAGCTTGCAAAAAGCATACCCGTTCTCGACGAAACCGCGGAAGATTGAAGTCCGTATCTTAAAAATCAATAAAAAATCAGCTTAGTACCTGCCGGAAAGACATTGTACTAAGCTTTTTTGTTCGCGTGCCGTTATATCTCCTCGCGGTTTGATTCTTTCAGAGAATCGCGGTACTGTTTGGGAGATTTTCCGCAGTATTTCTTGAATATCTTTGAAAACTGGAGCTGGTCAGTGTATCCGACGGAACTTGCGATAATACCGACGGGCGATTCTGTTCTCAGCAGAAAGTCCTTTGCGTGCGCTATTCTTACCCGTATAATGTATTCCTGAACCGAACAGCTCTCATACATACTGAAAAGATTGCGCATATACGCACGGCTCAGATGCAGATTTTCCGAAACGGTCGCAACCGAAAAATCGGGCTTTGCGTAGCCTGCGGACACAAGTCTTTTTATATCGGACACGTGCTTTTCGCGCAGGGACGGTCGGTTCTGGCTATGCAGCGGCTTGCGGTAAGGATCGTCGTTGAGCAGCGCGAGCAGATGGTAGTAAAGTGACGTTCCCATATACGAACCGTTTGCCTGGTGATAGCGACGCAGACCGAGTTCGACGGCCGCACGGTTTATCACGTCGAAATATTCAATGGAAGTGTCATATTTGAAAACCTTGTGTTCGTCAAGGTCAATAAGGCGTTTCAGAGTGACGAGCATCTCGTCGTCACGGAAGGAGATCCACGCATATTCCCACGGATCGTCCGGGTTCGGGTAATATTCGTAAAAATCCGCGTATTGTATCAAAAATCCATATCCTGCCGTCAGCAGTTTCCCGTTGAAATATCCGCTGCCTTTATGTATAAAGTGCAAAATATGAATTCCGACAAGCCCTTTTTCAGGCAGTTTATCCGGATCCGTTTGTTCTGTTGCAAATCCGACAAGCGTTGCGCGCTGCATTTGAATTTTCCTCCGTTAACTTTTTATGGTATGATTATAACATAAACTTGTACGCTTTGTCTATTTATTTTGTGTAAATAATGATATAGAATTAGAATAAATTATAACGGCGAAAGTATGTGGCAGTATAAAGACTTTGCCGTTTGAGAAACAAAAAACTATTTTTTATGCAAAGGAGAAACAAGCAAATGAAAAGAGCACTTGCAGGTCTGCTTTCGGTTATGACTGTTTTACAGGGCTTTGTCTATGCCGCACCGTCTGCCGTTGCGGTTGAGGAAGCGTCGGAACAGAGCATTACCGTGACCGAGCTTTATTCGGACGGGGATACGGTTTCGGAACCCGTATTTACAGACGAAGAGTGGACGGGCAAAGTTACCGGAGAGGGCGACGATGCCGTACACAACGCACACATCTATCAGATAAACCGCGAAAAGGCGCGTGCCGACAGCATACCCTATGACAGCGCTGAAGATGCGATAGAGGCGGCAAAGAATTACGACAAGACGCTTTCGCCGTACTACATTAAAATTTCCGGAACAAAATGGAAATTTGCTCTCAGAAACAACAACGAGCTTTTCAAGGCGGACGAAACCGTAAACAAGTTCTATACCGCGGATTACAACGATTCGGCGTGGAACTCGATAGACGTGCCGTCTGTATGGCAGCTTCAGAAAGATGAAAACGGAAATCTTTACGACGATATACGCTATACAAACTCGACAATGGTCTGGAGCAGTGACGCCAAGGGCAATCCCGCGGCAGAGGCTCCTTTAGCGCCGACAGTATATAACCCCGTCGGACTTTACAGGTATGAGTTCGAGGTTCCGGCAAACTGGGCGGGCAAGCGCGTATACATAGACTTTGAGGGTGCAGGCAGCGCAATGTATCTCTGGGTAAACGGCAGGGCTGTCGGATATTCCGAGGACACGCATACGACAAAGGAATTTGATCTTACAAATTATGTTGTTCCCGGACAGACTAACGTACTTGCCGCAAAGGTTATAAGATGGAGCGACGGTTCGTGGCTTGAAAATCAGGACGGTTTCAGACTTTCGGGTATCACGAGAGACGTTTACCTTTACTGCACCGATAACGTAAGACTGAGAGATTTCTCGGTAGTTACGGATTTTGACGGGACTTTCACCGATTCTACAATGAAGGTCAGCGCATATGTGCATAACTACAACGCCGCAGACGTTTCGGACTATAACGTAACCGTTTCGCTTTACGACGACGAAACAGGTATCATGACACTTACCGGAAATTCCTCCGAAACGGGAACGATAGGCGCGAACGGCGAAAACGAGATAAAATTTGAAATTCCCGTTTCTTCTCCCAAGATCTGGACTGCGGAAACGCCTAACCTCTATACAATGGTTATAACCCTTTCCGACAGCGAGGGAAATGCCGTATCTTACGACTCATACCGCATAGGTTTCAGAAAGATAACCTACCGCAAGCTTGCAGACGGAACTCTCGTTACTGCCGCAGAGTGTACCGGAACGCAGGACACCGACTGGTTCTTCGATAACGTAAGACTTAATGGCAAGTCAATATACATCAAGGGCGTAAACAGCCAGGACTTCTCGGCAGACGCAGGATATGCCGTTGACTATGCGACGCTTGAAAAGTATGTGCTCTTAATGAAGCAGCACAATATCAACGCTCTTCGTATGTCGCACTATCCGCATAACCCTTATCTGTACTATCTCTGCGATAAATACGGACTTTACGTAATGGACGAGGCAAACCAGGAAGCCAGCGGAATGTACGGAAGTCCGCTTATAACAAGCGAATTTGAAACAAGCGTAATCGACAGAAGCGACAGCATGGTATACCGCGACAGAAACCATGCCAGCGTTGTTATATGGTCTTACGGAAACGAATCCGGTCTCGGCGCAGACGGAAACGGTATTCTTTACAGAATGGGAGATTATCTTCATAAGCTCGATCCCACAAGACCCGTTCAGTATGAGCCGTTCAACGCCGTAATCGGAACAAGCGGAACAACGCTCAGAGACCTGACTATACCCGAGGACAAGGGCGGAGTCGATATAAAGAGCGGTATGTACGTACATATCGACAAAATGCAGAAGTGGTTAAAAAATGAGCTTGCCAACGTTTCGCCGTATGCGCCCTACATAAAGGGAATGCCGTATATTCTTTGCGAATATGACCACGCAATGGGCAACTCTCTCGGCTCTTTGGGCGACTACTGGGATTTCTTCCGTTCGGACGATCAGCTTCAGGGCGGATTTATCTGGGATTTTGTCGATCAGGGACTTTGGACAACCGATCCCGAAACCGGCGACAGATATATCGGCTACGGCGGAGACTTCGGAGATAAACCCAACGACGGAAACTTCTGCGCAAACGGTATTATAAGTGCCGACGGAACTCTCCAGCCCGAAATAAAAGAGGTTGAAAGAGTTCAGCAGAACCTGCTTATTGAGGCTTATGATCTCGCTGCCGGAAAAATAAGCGTTGAAAACGAGAATATCGCCGTAAGCGCGTCGGAATATACCTTTACATGGAATATTACCGAAAACGGCAGCGTTGTTCAGAGCGGAACGCTTGATACGCAGTCGATCCTTCCCGGAAAGACCGCCGTTGTGACAATACCCTACACATATCCCGAAAGTAAGGACGGCTGCGAGTATTATCTTAACATTGACGCATACAGATCACTCGGAAAATTCTCCGAAACAAGCATAAACGAAAATGTTACCGAGCACGCAAGAGCGCAGTTTGCTCTTCCGACAGACGCAGATTCCCTGCCGGGCAAGACTGCTTCGGACATAGATAACGTAACCTTCAAGGAAAGCACGTCACAGCTCATTATAAACGGCAAAAACTTTGACGTTGCTCTCGATAAGGCAACCGGACGCATTGTTTCGTATAAGCTCGGCGGAAACGAAGTGCTTGACGGCGCACTTTCTCCCAACTTTTACAGAGCATATATCGACAACGATATTCATAAGAAGGCTGACGCAGAGACTTTCAGATACAATATCGACAGAGAGTCCGTAAAGGCAAGCGCCTTTGAATTCTCCGCACTCGAATACGGCGGCAAGACAAAGGGCGTTAAGGTCAGCACAACTCTCGAATACCCGACGGTAAGCTCGTCGCTTGACCTTACATATTATATTCTCGGTTCGGGCGAGATAAAGATCGACTTCTCGTTCAATGCCGGAGTAAAATATCCTCCCAAACTCGGTTCGCTGCTTGTACTTGACAAGGGCTACGATACGCTGTCGTATTTCGGCAGAGGTCCGTTCGAGAATTACAGCGACAGAAACAGAGCAGCCGACATAGGATTTTACACAACGACGGTTGACGATATGCTTGTCGATTACATAAGACCGAATGACAACGGAAACCGCACCGACGTAAAATATGCCGTAATAAACGGCGCGGATAAGGAATACGGAATTATATTTGCCGGAGAGGGCAATACGCTTTCGGTAAGCGCGTCGCATTATCTGCCCGAAGGCATAAACAGGATAAGACATCTCTATCAGTGCACAAAGCTCGACAGCACGGTTCTCAATATCGACTATAAGGTTGAGGGCGTCGGCAGCGGTTCGTGCTTCTATGATACGCTCGAACAGTATAAGATACCGGGCGGAAAGCACACATGGAGTTACAGCATACGTCCGTTCAAGAATTCCGACGCACCGGACGACAGCGACGTTATAGCGCTTGCAAACACCGCGTTTTCAAACGTAGTTCCGTCTAATACGGCGTCTCTTGAGATTGCTCTTACAAAGACCGCGGAAATTCAGGCGGCTGAAGAAACCTATACTCAAAGTTCGTATCTTGCATTTGACAAGGCTCTCGAAAATGCAAACGAGATATACGCAAACACAGAGAATTACACACAGAAAGCAATAGACAATGCCGTTGCGGCGCTCAATAACGCCATGAACGCACTTGAAGAATATGTGCCGGGCGACGTCACGTATACTCAGCTCAGATCCGATACGCTGTTCGGTGAGGGCGGATACTACGGCGCAGAATCCAACATAAACGGCGAAACATATCCCTTTGCTTTTGACTACGATAACGAAATTGACCGCACAAAGAGCGTAAACTTCAAGGGCGACAACTCAAGCGGTTACGGCGGTATGGATCTCGGAGAAAACGGCGCTGCCGTTATTACCAAGGTTGCGTATATTCCGGTATACCATTCAAAGTGGAGCGGTATAAACACAAGAATTATCGGAACAACGTTCCAGGGGTCAAACGATAAACAGACATGGACGACGTTTGCGGAGATCACGCTTGCAGCGACGGTCGGCGACGACGACACCAAGGAAACCAACGTTCCCGGAGCACGTGTTGAAATTAATGTAACCGACGATACTCCTTACAGATATGTGCGTTTCAACAGCACAAAGTCAAACGGTTCTCTTTACAGAGTTTATTTCTACACTTCCGGCGCCGACATTGACAGCACCGTCTTCGACGCAAAGCTTGCCGAGGCAAAGGCACTTTCCGAAACGCTCACCGGCGACGCAAAGACCGCACTCGACGCGGCTGTGTCATACTGTGAGGCAAAGGCTGAAAAGGCGACTCAGCGCGAATCCAATATCATGTGCGCTTATCTTGACGCCGCAATCAGCAATACCGATAAAAGCACTCTCGATACCATGCTTGCAAAGGCTGTGACGTCCAGCAAGTACCGTACATACGGCACGTCAAAGCAGAATGTAAGCATGCAGAGAACTGCAAAGAATGCCGAAAAGCTGCTTTCGGAAAATGCATCTCAGACCGAGCTTAACGACGCCGCAATGAATATTGTTTCCGCATGGAACACGCTTAAGATCGCCGTTTCCAAGGCAACCGGAACGACCTTCGGTACGGGCGGAAAATGGGGCGGAAAAGACGGCGAAGAAGCATATCCCAATCTGTTTGACGGAAGTCTTACAAACTGGGCTGACTTTGCGGATCCCGGCGCAGGTACTGCCGGCGTAGATCTCGGACAAAACAGCTATGCGTCCCTTGTATATGCAAGATATTATCCGAGAAGCGAAGGTACGGACGCTATCGACAAGAGAATAATAGGCGAGATATTTGAAGTATCAAACGACGGTGAAAACTGGACACCTGTCGGTCAGATAACCGAGACTGCTCAGAAAAAGTGGTTTAAGGTATATTCGGACAATAGTGAATATTACCGCTACTTCAGAATAAACTGCCCGGCTAAATCCTACGGCAGTCTGTGCGAACTTGAATTTTACGTATGCAAACTCGATACGGATTATCTGTCGGAGTGCATTACTGCTGCAAATGCAGCGCTTGACGGTGCCGACGCATACAAAAAGCCGCTGCTTACACAGTTTATATCCGACGCGGAAAACATGATGTCCGATCTTTCGGGAGTATCCCAGCCCGAAATAAACTCGCTCATATGCGATTATCTCGATATTTTTGAAGATGATGCGGACAGAGACGCACTTTCAGAGTCAATAAAGGCGTTTGAAGCACTTGACGAAAACGCATACAGCTCCGAAAGCTATATAAACGCACTTGACGCATATAACAGCGCACTTGCGGTATTCGCAGACACAAATTCTTCGTCAGACGAGCTGAAAAACGCAAAGACTGTGCTTGACGAGGCTATGTCAAAGCTTGAAAGCAAGTATGAAAAACTCACCTCCGACACAATGTTCGGAAACGGCGGAACCTATAACAACGACAGCAAGGAAAGCTACCCCAACGCATTCGACGGCAACTTTACGTCAAATCCCGTAAACTTTTCCGCGACAAACAACGGTAAGGGTACCGGCGGACTTGACTTCGGCGAAAACAATGCGCAGCTTGTTGCGGCTGTACGCTACATTCCGCTTGTTTCAAAGTGGCACGGAGATGTTGACAGACGTTTTATCGGAACTCTTATTCAGGGTTCAAACGATATGGAAAACTGGACAAATCTTACCGAGATGACAGAGCCTGCAAAAGAGGGTTATGTAGACGAAAACGGTAAGGTATACATAGCCGGCGAAACCGCCAATGAGGTTCCCGGAAAACCCGTATGGCTCATAATCGAAAACCCGGATTATTACAGATATGTGCGTTTTGTAAGCCCCGAAAACTCTTACGGAAGTCTGTACGAAGTCGAATTCTACAAGGGTTCCGAAGCAACCGACAAGAATTACATTTCAAAGCTTGTTAAACAGGCGAAAGCTATAACCGACGCGGATCTCGGCGTATACGGCGAGCTTCAGACAAGCATTTCGGCTTGCGAGGCGCTTATAAACGATCAAAATGCGTCACAGCATGATGTAAATACAGCAGCTGCCGGTCTTAAAGCTCTTATCGCCAAGGCGGAGAGTCAGAAACAGGCAAAAGACGTTCTCGAAAGCGCAAAAACCGTAAACGAGGAGCTTTACACTGCAAAGACCTACTTTGCATTTGAAAAGGCATATGAAAATGCCGCTGCCGACGCGTCGGACGACAATATTTCGGCACTTTCGGCGGCAATAAACGCACTCGAAAAGCTTGACGAGAGAAAACTTAGCTCGGATACGCTGTTCGGTACGGGCGGAAAATACGGCGACGATAACGGAAAGAGCTATCTGCTTGCATTTGACGGCAGACTCGATACCGGTTACGTAAATTTCTCCGCGACAAATAAAGGAACAGGTACCGGCGGACTTGATTTCGGCGAAAACAATACTGAATTTGTGGTATATGTTAAATACGTGCCTATGATCGCAACATGGGGTTCGCGCGTTGTCGGAACTCTTATGCAGGGTTCAAACGACTTTGAAAACTGGACCACATTTGCAAAGATCACCGAAAAATCGGTAGTCGGCGACCAGACTCCCGACAGCACGACGCCCGAAGTTCCGGCAAAGCAGATAACGCTCACCGCGGACGTTCCGGCGTCTTACAGGTACGTCAGATTCTCAAGCCCCGAAAACTCCTACGGAAGTCTGTACGAGGTTGAATTCTACGGCGTAAAGGCAGACCTTACCGTTCTTAACGAGAAAATTACAGAGGCAAATTCGCTTGTTTCGGACGGAAATTATACCGATGTGCAGCTTGCGTCTCTCAAATCTGCTCTTGAACAAGCCGCGGCACTCACCGAAACCTCTCTGCAAAGCAAAGTAAATGCCGTTACAAAACTTCTTGAAAAAGAAATTTCTTCTCTTACGACCGGAACTCTTTACTTTACCCAGACTCTTAGCGCGTCGGGCGAAATTGCTCCCATAAGCGCGTCAAAGGGCGAGACTGTAAGACTTCCCGAATGTACCTTTACAAACATTCCCGACGGATATACATTTGCCGGCTGGAGCGACGGAGAATACATCTACGCCGCAGGTTCGGAATATTCTGCAACCGGCGCCGACACCGTATTCAAAGCGTTCTGGAACACGACCTTAAACGCGGCTGCGTCTGCGGACACCGTAAAGTATCTCGAAGGCTGCTTTACCGTAACCTTTGACAAGGATATACTTGAAGAAAGCTTTGCTCCCGAAAACTTCGGAGATGCGATTTCGTACTGCGAGTATGACAAAGCTACAAGAACCTTTACCGGATATGTAAATTACGAAAAATACAAGCGCGGATCTACGTTAACCGTAGTTTTCGGCTCGCTCAAAGGCACTGACGAAAGCATAAGTTTCGGAAATACTCCGAAGTTCTCGTTCAAAGTAGAATCCGATCCCGATTTCGGTTCAGGCAACATGATACCCAACGGCAGCTTTGATGTTCCGTGGGACAGCAATACCCAGGGCGGATATATCGTAAAAGATCCAAAGAACAGCGATAATTACTGCCTGTACATAGACCCCGATACCGGTTCAAAGAACGGAGCCGCGTATAACTACTCAAAGTGGGATCTTAAACTCGACGACAACAAGCGCTACTATGTTGAATACGACGTAATGCCCGACAAGCTTGCAAGCGGCGAAGACTTTGCGTCGGCGACCGTATACTCTGCTGTAAGCACAAAATCGGCTGCATGGGGCGAATGTGTGTTCCGCGCTCCTGCCGCAAAACGCGGAGAATGGACGCATGTCGAAGGTCTGCTTGATCAGAAGGAGAACATTCTCGACTGGTTCGGTATTTATGCGAACGCAATAAAAAATACGGCGGTTTACTTCTACCTCGACAACATTTCGCTTAAAGAGGCATATGCCGTAAGCTTTGCCGACGCGCAAGGAAACACTCTTACCGGCGACGGATACAGCTTTATTCTTCCCGAAGGCAAGACGGTAACTATGCCTGCGCTCACTGCGGCAATATGCGGCGCAGATGATGTTTCGCTTTATGCATGGAGCAACGGAAAGGACACCGTTCTTCCCGGACAAAAGTATACGACGGACGGAACCGTTACAAGCTTTAAGCCGGTGCTTGCACCCGTAACCGATACGGAGTATTCGTCGATACGCGTAAAGGATCCTGCCGGAATACGTTTCAGAAGTACTGTTTCGGGAGAACTTCACACGGCTGTTTCCTCCGACGGCGAGGCAGGCTTTATAGCCGCAAGAGCCGACAAGCTCGGCGCAAATTCGCTTACCTTTGATTTCGGCACAGCGGGCGTCGATTATGTAAAGGGAGTTGCGATTTCAGAAACTCTTGACAAAAAATTCTTTACATACCTTATTGACAGCAATGCGTATGAGATATTTGCCGCGGTTGTAGGTATTCCCGAAACAAAGTCTGCGCTTAACAGCGAGCTTGTAGTAAGACCGTATGCGGTTCTCGGAGACGGCAGTACGGTTTACGGCGCAGAGGTACGCGGAAGCGTTTACGGCGTTGCAAAGGAATATTCAGCGACCGACGAATTCAAGGCGCTTCCCGAAAATGACAGCACAAGACTTTATGTCGAAAAAATAATTTCGATAGCCGAAAATTAAACTAAGCCAAGCATTCCCATTACTCTCCTAACATACCCGACGGAATTTGTATGTACTGAAAAGACATCTCTTCCGCCGGGTGTTCTTTGTTTCCGGAAAGAAATTTCAAATTTGTACTTGAAAAATTCTTTGCAGTATGATATACTCTTAAAAAATATATGCTGCCGCCGGGTGGCTCCGCTATGTGCATTCTTACAAGCGTCGTTAGGCCTTAGAAGACGTTTGGTAAAGGGTGCATTTGTTTTTTTGTAAAGGAGAAATTAAGATTTATGCGCAATCCGTTCAAAACACTCAACCGCTTTGAGCTTACGCTGTGGATAAGCTCGCTTATTGTGGTGACGCTTTCGTATCTTGCTGCCGGCAGCGAGGGAATACTGTCGCTTATCGCCTCTCTTATCGGCGTAACGGGACTGATCTTTGTCGCAAAGGGCAATGTTTTCGGTCAGATACTCACAATTATTTTCAGCATACTCTATGCCGCCGTGTCGTACAGATTCAGATACTACGGCGAGATGATAACCTATGCCGGGATGTCGCTGCCTGCCGCGGCAATAGCCGTGTACACGTGGATAAAGAATCCTTACAGCGGCGACAAGTCGGAGGTAAAGACAGCAAAGCTCGGAAAGCTAAAAATGACGCTTGTAATGCTGCTTACGGCTGCCGTGACATGGGCGTTTTACTACATTCTCGGCTATCTCGGAACGGCAAATCTTTTTATCAGCACCGTGTCTGTTGCAACAAGCTTTGCGGCGTGTACGCTGCTGATACTCAGAAGTCCTCTCTATGCCGTCGCGTATGCCGCAAACGACGTTGTTCTTATAACAATGTGGATTCTTGCGTCAATTGAGGATATAAGATACCTGCCGATGATCTTCTGTTTCTGTATGTTTCTTTTCAACGATCTGTACGGATTTTTCAACTGGAGAAGAATGAGCAGACGCCAGTCCGCGAAAGTGCCTAAGGTATCGCTTTAAAAATTGACGGCACGGTGCTTGCAATATTAACATTTTACGCGTATAATTTTACCGTAAAACAAAAAACGGAGGTATTTTCACTATGAACATTTGGCATGACGTTGCTCCCGAAAGAATAAAACCCGAAGATTTTCTCGCGGTAATAGAAATAGCCAAGGGCAGCAAAAAGAAGTATGAGCTTGACAAACAGACGGGATTTATTATCCTTGACCGTATACTTTACACCTCCACGCATTACCCGGCAAACTACGGATTTATTCCCAAGACTTACGCCGACGACGGCGACCCGCTTGACGTGCTCGTGCTCTCGAACGAGGTCATAGATCCGCTTGTGCTTGTGCGCTGCTATCCGATAGGCGTTATCAAGATGATAGACAACGGCAAAAACGACGAAAAGATTATCGCAATTCCTTTTGAGGATCCGAGCTACAATACCTATAAGGATATTTCGGATCTGCCTAAGCATGTCTTTGATGAAATGCGCCACTTCTTCTCGGTGTATAAACAGCTTGAGGGCAAGGCTACCGCAGTTGATGAAATTATGGGTCATGAAACCGCTCTCGAAATTATTAAAAACTGCATTGTTAATTACAAAAGAGGCTTTGAAGGCAAGGCTATCGCTGATAATGAAATATAAAGGTACGCAGGGGTACGCGCTTTCTTTTTAAAAAGAAAGCTGCAAAGAAAACGATAGCCCCTAAATAAGAAAAAGACTATGGGATACTCTCTGCCGCCAGCTTGTGCCGTCAGCCACCAAAAGGTAGGCGGCTGACTCAAATCTGAACAGGTGCGTGAGTAAACTATGGAAACTGTGTACTATGGGTAGCTTTTGTGAGTGAAATTAATTAGGAACAACGAAATAAAGCTAAAATTTCACTCCGCACCAACCAAACATAAAACTATAATTCAGCAAAGTCATCTCGCGTAAGCGAGCTGGTCGAAAAAGTGTGTCCTATTGACTGCATGACTATATAGAAAATAACACTTGTGCCGAAAATGTTCGACTTCGTACAGAACCCCATATCCGCGCGCTTGTTGCGCGGCGATTTTGCCGTAAGCTACACGGACGTACCGTAACAGCAGTGCGGTTACTTTGGTAAGGGCTGTGGAGGAGAAAAATGTGTGTTCTGGGCATTTACACTCTTTAGAGTGAAATCCCCCACGTAGCCATGCTTTCGCGGCGGCGTTTGAGCCGCGAACGGCTTTTCGACAGCTTTTCTCCGTAGAAAAGCGTCGGTACAAAGTCGCACTTTGAAAAAACTAACCCGTTTCCGCCCAAAACAATCAAAACTCAGCTAAGCACCCTCCTTCTTTTCGCATAATTGCCCCGGAAAAGAAATATACTTTAAAAAAGTCTTTCCGAGGTGCTTTGTGTGGTAAATGAATATTGTGTAAAAACCGCGAGTACGTATTTTCATGAATTTCCGTCGTCCGGAAGTGCAGTAACAGATGAACTTCTTTACGGAACAAGAATTTTTGCGGTGTCCCCCGAAAAAGAAACCGAAAACTGGCTTTATGCCGAAACAATGTACGGCTACCGCGGATTTGTGCGCAAAAAAGACGTGCGGCGTAAAACCGGACTTCAGCTTGGCAAAAGCTTTACTGTGACGTCGCCGTTCTGCGACATTCTGCCGAAACCCGAATATAAATATAAACCTCTGCTTACAATTCCGCGCGGCAGTAAAGTCGTAAAAAACAGCTCGTATTCCGACGTTTGCGGCTTTACCGATATGGATTTCGGCGGAAAAGTCTGCTATGTCAGAAACAGCGAAATAAAACCTGAAGAATTTGCGGAAGATGTAACCAATCCCGACGCTGTCCGCAAAAATATCGTCGATACAGCACTCTTGTATCTCGGTACGCCGTACAGATGGGCGGGTAAAAGTCCGTCGGGTATAGATTGCTCCGGTCTTTGCTTTCAGAGCTACGCCATGAACGGACTTGGACTGTGGAGAGACGCCGTGCCGGATTCAAAATACGTAAAACAGATAAGCTTTTCGGAGCTTAAAGAGGCTGATCTTGTGTATTTCAAGGGACACGTCGTTATGTATATCGGCGGCGGAGAATATATACATTCCTCGGCAACTCTCGGCGGCGTTGTCATAAGCAGCTTTGATAAAAACAGCGCGGTGTATTATAAAAAACTTGACGGCGGTATAATTATGTGCGCGAGAAGCGTAAAACTGCCCTGATTTTTGCAAAACCGAAGGCTTTTTTGCGCCGAAATGACCGTAAATCAAAGTAAAAACCGTAAATGTATTGACAATCGCCGAAGATTGATTTAAAATAATATATTATATGCATTATAATTCCAATCGGAAGGAAGTAAAAAACAATGAAATGGACGGGACTCAACGAGCTTCGTGAAAAGTATCTTTCGTTCTTTGAAAGCAAGGGACATTTAAGACTTAAAAGCTTTCCGCTTATACCTATCAACGACAATTCGCTGCTGCTTATCAACTCGGGCATGGCGCCTATGAAACCCTATTTCCAGGGCACAAAGGAACCTCCGAGAAGACGCGTTACCACCTGCCAGAAGTGTATCAGAACTCCTGACCTTGAGCACGTTGGAAAGACGGCGCGCCACGGCACATATTTTGAAATGCTCGGTAACTTTTCTTTCGGCGATTATTTTAAGAAAGAGGCTATTCCGTGGGCATGGGAATTTCTCACACAGACGCTTGAAATTCCGGCAGAAAAGCTCTGGCCCAGCGTTTACGAGCAGGACGACGAGGCTTACGACATCTGGAAGAACGATATAGGCGTTCCGGAGCAGAGAATAGTAAGACTCGGCAAAGAGGATAACTTCTGGGAACACGGCAGCGGTCCGTGCGGTCCCTGTTCCGAAATATATTTTGACCGCGGCGAAAAATACGGCTGCGGCAAACCCGACTGCAAACCCGGCTGCGACTGCGACAGATATATGGAGATCTGGAACAACGTTTTCTCGCAGTTCGATAACGACGGTCACGGCAACTATACCGAGCTTAAACAGAAAAATATAGATACCGGTATGGGACTTGAAAGACTTGCGTGCATAATGCAGGGTGTGGATAACCTCTTTGAAGTCGATACCGTAAGACGCATACTCGATACCGTCTGCGAATATGCAGGCAAAAAGTACGGCGAAAACTATAACGACGACGTATCCATAAGAATCATAACCGACCATATCAGAAGCACCTCGTTTATGATATGCGACGGAGTTATGCCGTCCAATGAGGGCAGAGGATACGTTCTCAGACGTCTTCTCAGACGTGCTGCACGCCACGGCAGACTTTTGGGCATTGAGGGCGCGTTCCTTAACAGACTCTGCGAGATAGTCATTCAGGAAAATGAGGGCGCATATCCGGAACTGCGCGAAAAGGCTGACTATATAAAGAAGATCATAAGCATAGAGGAAGAGCGTTTCGACGCTACCATAGATACGGGACTTTCCATATTACAGGGTTTTGTGGACGAGCTTGAAAAGAGCGGAAAGACCGTGCTTTCGGGTGCCGACGCATTCAAGCTTTACGATACTTTCGGATTCCCCGTTGACCTCACAAAGGAGATTGTAGGCGAAAAGGGAATAACCGTAGACGAGGAAGAATTTACCCGTCTTATGGAGGAACAGAAAGTCCGCGCGAGAGAAAACCGCAAAGCCGGCGGCGGCTGGTCGCATGAGGCTGCCGATCTTATAAGCGACGTTGCAAAGACGCAGTTTGCAGGATACGACAGCACCGAGTGTACCGCAAAGGTCGAGGCAATTATCGTAGACGGCGTGAGAACACAGAGCGCGACAGAGGGAGAATTTACCCTGCTTTGCGATAAGACCGTATTCTACGGCGAGGGCGGCGGACAGGTAGGAGATACCGGAACGCTTAAGCTTTCAAACGGCGCGGTCATTGATATTACAGATACAAAGAAGTCCGACGGAAAGTATATGCATATGTGCGAATTTGAGGGCAATGCGGTGCTTAATGTCGGAGATACCGTAACGCTTAAGGTTGACGCGGCAAGACGCGAGGCAATAAAGAGAAACCACTCTGCGGTGCATCTGCTTCAGACGGCACTCAGACACGTTCTCGGCGACCACGTTGAACAGGCAGGCTCTTATGTTGACGAGTACAGGGCAAGATTTGACTTTACCCATTATCAGGCAATGACCGGAGAGGAAATACTCAAAACAGAAAAGCTTGTAAACGAGTATATTCTGGCAGGATACGATATTACGACGGTTGAAACCGATATGGAAACCGCAAAGAGCATGGGCGCTATGGCTCTGTTCGGAGAAAAGTACGGCAAAGTCGTAAGACTTGTAAAGATGGGCGACGTTTCAGCGGAACTCTGCGGCGGTACTCATATGTCAAATACCGCAAAGGCAGGTCTTTTCAAGATAATCGGAGAAAGCAGCGTTGCGGCCGGCGTCAGAAGAATTGAAGCCGTTACGGGTACTAACGTAATTGATTATATTTACCACGATAAGGCCATAATAGACGAGACTGCAAAGGCTCTCAAGGCAGGCGGAGCTGCGGATCTTGCGGCAAAGGCTGTTCAGGCAGAAAACGAGATAAAGGCGCTTAAGAACAAGGTTGACGAGCAGAATTCCATGATTGCCGGAATGAAGACCGCAAACCTTGCGGACAGTGCGGAAAAAGTAGGTGCGTTCGAGTTTATCACGGCGCGTCTTGACGGAATGACTGCGGACGAACTTCGTGCAGCCGGAGATATAATCAAGGATAAGAACGAAAATGCGGTCGCACTTTTCGCGTCGGAGCTTGACGGCAAAGTCATACTTTACGCAACCTGCGGCAAGGCAGCCGTAAAGAACGGCGCGAATGCCGGAAAGATAGTCAAGGCTGCGGCTATGATATGCGGCGGAGGCGGCGGAGGACGTCCGGACAGTGCGAGTGCCGGAGGAAAAGATGCGTCAAAGATCGCAGAAGCTCTTGAAAGCGCGAAAAAAACGCTTGAAGGCTGAAACACAGCGCGTATAACTAAATAATCGGAAAATTTCGGCCCGGTCTTTGCGCCGGGTCGGTTTTGTATAATGATCTTTGTGCAGGTTGCATGATTTTTGTGTACGATTTTGATATTTTGATGTACGATTGTTGCTTGTAAAGGTATTTCCTGCATGGTATACTTGACACAAGATAACAAACTTCTTTTCGGAGGTGCATCATGAAAAAGAATATCGGAATATGTGCCGGAATTACGGATTTCGAGGATATACGGAATATAAAAGAAATAGGATTTGACTTTGTGGAAACAAGCTTTTCCGGACTTGCCAAAACCGAACAGTCGGTTATAGACGAAAGTGCGGATCTGTTTAAAGAGCTTGGTCTGCCGTGCGTGTCTATGAACTGTCTTATTGTCGGCGATTTTGTAATGGTCGGCGAAAAGGCGGATCATGCAAAGATAAAAGAGCATATTGAATCGACGCTTGAAAAGACAAAAAAGCTCGGAACAAAGAATTTTGTTATGGGCAGCGGAAGGGCGCGCAGCGTACCTGAGGGTTATCCGAGAGAAAAGGCACTTGAACAGCTGCGTGAGCTTGTAGGCAACGTCCTCGCACCGGCTGCGGCAAAGTACGGCGCGGTTATTGCAATCGAGGAACTGCGTAAGGAAGAATGCAATATGTTCGTGACCTGCAAGGAAACTGTACAATTTATAAAAGAGCTTAATGTATCTAATGTAAAGCTGCTTGTGGACTACTATCATGCAATGCTCGGCGGAGATACGCTCGGCGAGATAGCGTCATACGGAGATTATATTTCCCATGTTCATATCGCAAGTCCGTCCAATAAGCGCATGATACCATTGCCGGGCGACGGGGACGACTACGGCGCGTTCTTTGCAGCGCTTGACAAGGCAGGATATAAGGCAGGAAACATCTCGCTTGAAGGAAGCGCGGGAGATAACAGAAACGAAAATCTCAAAACATCGCTTGAATATCTGAGAACGCTGTAAGAAACGGCAGAACACGTGTGCTTTGTGTATTTTGCCGCGGCGCAGCAATGCGGAAAAGGTAAAATATATGAAGTGTAATGTTAAGATCAAAAAGATAATTGCCGCGGCGGTTATAATTGCTGCGGCTCTTGCTGCGTTGTACGCTTTTATGAATGTGTATGTCATTGCGTCGGCGTCGGGTAAGATTTTAAGCCCCGATTCGGCGGCAAATGATACTTACGACTGCATACTTGTTCTGGGTGCCGGATTGAGGAGCGACGGTACGCCGTCGGATATGTTAAAGGACAGGCTTGATATGGCGGCAAAGCTGTATTTTGACGGTGCGTCGGGGAAAATTCTTGTTACGGGCGACAACGGCAGAATTTCCTATAATGAGCCTGTCGCAATGTCAAAGTATCTTGTGCAGAACAAAGGCGTGCCTGCCGGTGACGTCGTTCTCGATTATGCCGGATTTTCCACTTATGACAGTATGTACAGGGCAAAGGAAATATTCGGTGCGGAAAAAATTGTCGCCGTTACGCAGAAATATCACCTTTACCGCGCTGTGTTCGTCGCAAACGCTCTCGGACTCGATTGCTCCGGCGTTGCCTGCAATACCGTAACTTACCGCGGTCAGTTTATGCGCGATGTACGCGAAACCGCTGCCCGTGCCAAAGATTTTATCAGCTCTTTCTTTAAACCCAAACCCAAATACCTCGGCGAAAAAGAATACGCATTTTAAGGGGACGCGCTTAAGGGGAACGCGCTTTTCTGAAGAAAAGCTGAGCAAAAGACTTTAATAGCCCTTAAATAAAAATAAAGCTGTTGGCAACTCTCTGCCGCCAGCCTGTATCGTTCGCAGTCGAACAGCAGGACTGCGAACTCAGATATGGGCAGGTGCGTGAGCAAGCTATGGCAACCAAGAATAAAGGGTAAGTTAATAAAAAGATAACTCTGTGCGTTGAATTAAACTTTGCACAGAGTTTTTTACTATACATAAAAGTAATTTTTGTAAAAGTCATCTCGCGTAAGCGAGCTGGGCGGAAAAGCGTGTCCTGTTGACTGCGTAATAACTCATAAAAATTGCACATTTTAGCCTAAAACACAGTTTACGCAGACCGCAACGTGACATGGTAAAAAGGTTAAATCGTGTTGCTCAATCAATTACTTAGAAACCAACCCCATCCGCGCGCTTGTCGCGCGGCGATTTCGCAATACAGCTTTGTGGATAGTGCGAAACGAGGATTTTTGAGATTTCGGAGGCGTAGTTAGTTGCGGGTAAGCGTTTACACTCTTTAGAGTGAAATCCCCCACGTAGCCGCGCTTTCGCTGCGGCGTCTGAGCGGCGAACGGCTTTTGTTTACGCTCTTTAGAGTGCAACTTTTTCGCCGTCGAAAAGTTGGAGAATAGAGTCGCAAGTGGAAGTGGATAATCCGTTTCCGCCCAAAATAAGAAAAAGTCAGCCAAACGCAAGTGTAGTGCTGCGGCGTTTGAGCGGCGAAAATCTTTTGCGACTTTTTCGATTCCGAAAAGTCGGGGAAATAGAGTGCACATGGCAGTGAATTATCCCTTTCCGCCCAAACCAATCTGCATTTCCGTCAGAGAAGCTCTTTCCTTACATCTGTATCTCGTTCTGTAAAGCCACAACCGGCTCGCCGCTGTACATCTTACGGAGTTTCGGCTTTTCTATCTTTCCCGTCGGATTTCTCGGAATGTCCGCAAATATAACCTGCCTTGGACGCTTGTATCTCGGCATGCCTTTGCAGAATTCGTCAATTTCCTCTTTTGTCGCAGTCATGCCGGGCTTTAATTCTATAACTGCTGTCGCAATCTCGCCGAGACGCTTGTCGGGAGTTCCTATAACCGCAACGTCCTTGATCTTGTCGTTCTGACGGATAAAGTTCTCTATTTCGACAGGGTAAAGGTTCTCGCCGCCGCTTATGATAACGTCCTTTTTGCGGTCAACAAGATAGATAAATCCGTCGTAATCCTGCATTGCCATGTCGCCCGTCATGAGCCATTCGCCGTAAATGCTCGCCGCGGTTGCCTTTTCGTCGCGGTAGTAGCATTTCATGACCGACGGACCCTTTACCGCAAGCTCTCCGACCTCGCCCTGCTTTACGGGATTTTTGTTCTCGTCGAAAATCTCAGTCTGCCAGCCGGCGCCCGGTATTCCGATTGCTCCGACCTTGTTTATGTTCTCAATTCCGAGATGTACGCAGCCCGGACCGAGAGATTCCGTAAGACCGTAGTTCGTGTCGTAGTCGTGGTGCGGAAATACCTTTTTCCAGCGCTTTATAAGACTCGGCGGAACAGGCTGCGCGCCTATGTGCATGAGCCTCCACTGCGAAAGCTCGTAATCGTCAAGGTTTACTTCTCCAGAATCAATGGCGTCGAGTATGTCCTGCGCCCACGGAACAAGCAGCCAGCAGATTGTCGCCTTTTCTTCCGATATGGTCTTGAGTATCCATTTCGGGCTTACTCCGCGCAGAATTACTCCTCTGCCGCCGACTAAAAATGAGCCGAACCAGTGCATTTTCGCGCCGGTGTGGTAAAGCGGCGGAATACATAAGAATATGTCGTCGTGCGTCTGATGATGGTTGCTGTTTTCGGTGCGGCAGGACGCAAGCAGACTTGAATGGGTGTGAAGTACGGCTTTCGGGAAACCCGTTGTGCCGGAGGAAAAGTATATTGCCGCGTCGTCGGTGTCTTTGATATCTATGTGAACGTTTGAGGAAGGCATATCCGATACCGCGTCCTCTATGTATTTTGCATATGGCGGACAGTCCTCGCGGTTGCCAGCAAAGATAAATTCGCGGATTCCCGAAAGTTTGTCTTTTACCGCGTCAATTCTCGAAATGAACTCCGGACCGAAAACCAAAACGTTTGATTCCGAAAGATCAAGACAGTACTTTATCTCATCGGACGAAAAACGGAAGTTCATCGGAGCAACGACGGCGCCCGTCTTGAGTATTCCGAAATATATCGGCAGCCAGCCTATGCAGTTCATCAGCAAAAGCGCGACTTTCGAGCCTTTTGTCACGCCGCGGCTCAAAAAGTAATGGGCAAGCTTGTTGGAACGCTGTTCAAATTCGAGCCATGTAAGCGTTCTGCGGTGAATGGGCTTGGGCAGCGCCTCGACGAGGTCGTATTCCTTCCATGCTTTGTCAATTCTTTCCTGAATTTCGGGATTTACCTCGACAAGACTTATTTCGTCGGGATATAACTCTGAATTTTTTGTCAGAATGTCGGTGATAATCATTTCGATACCTCTGTTTTGTTTTATAGTCGGATTTTTCGGGGATAAAAAAACTTCCGGAATTCAAAACCCGGAAGTAAAATACATTATCTTACCTGCGGGCAACACTTAATGCACCGGCCCGCACTTTTGCTTTGCGAAACGGTGCTAAATATAATAGTAATAATAGTATGCCTGCAAGTTTTTCATAAGTGTATCACCCATTTACGATAATACAACCATTATATGGTATGTTTTTGTACGTTTCAAGAGCAATTTTTCTATAAATTGTGAACATTGGCAAGGCGCCGTATTAATTTGCTCTCAGAATTTCGGTTTCCTCTTTGGTAAGCTCGCGGTATTCGCCCTCTTTTAGGGTTTCGTCAAGAGAAAGTCCGCCGAACGTCAGACGTTTGAGATGCAGCACTTCTTTTCTGCCGCAGGCATAGCAAAGCCGCTTGATCTCGTGATATTTGCCCTCGGTAAGCGTGATCTTTGCGGTGCAGGGATCTTCCGCGTCAATTTCAAGAAGTGCGGGGGCGGTTTTTTTTCCGTCCATCATAATGCCGTCTGACATGAGCTTTGCGTCGGAGCTGCAAAAAGGCGCGTCGGTTTTTACAAGATAAGTCTTTTTTGCATGGTGTTTCGGAGATAATAACCTGTGCGACAGTGCGCCGTCAGTGGTCAGAAGAAGCAGTCCCACGGTGTCCTTGTCGAGCCGTCCGCAGCAGAAAAGTCCTTTGTCGGTGTATGACTTCGGAAACAGCGACAGCACGGTTTCGCACCTTGAGTCGGACGCTGCGCATACAAGCCCCGACGGCTTGTTGAGCATAAAGTAGTAGTTTTCGCGGTATTCGAGAGACTTGCCGCAGACGGTGCATATATCCGCGCCGGGATCTATCTTTTCGTCGGCTTTTCTGACGGTTTTTCCGTTTAAGGCGACCTTTGAAGCCTTAATGAGATTTGCTGCGTCCTTTCTGCTTATTGTCATGGACATGGAAATGTATTTGTCAAGCCGTATTTCCGACATTTTCCCAACCTCGCATTTTACAGTTTTTCTCATATATTCTATCACATAAACATAATAATTACAATGCCTTAATAAATCTAAATTTAACGGTTTATTTGTTGACAGCGCGCTTTTGCGATATTATAATGTATAAGTAAAAGAATTATCTCACAGAATTACGGAGAAAAATATGATAGAACAGCTTTTTGAGTTGCTGAGACCGATAGGCAATGAAGCCGCGCTTTTTCTTGTGTCGCTTGTGCCTTTTATAGAGCTTCGCGGCGGAATACTTTTGGGACACGGTCTCGGAATGGACCCTTTGCGGATATTTATTATATGCGTTCTTGCAAACTGCGTTCCGGTTCCGTTTGTTATACTGCTTGCAAGACCGATATTTGCGCGTCTTAAAAAGACAAAGCTTTTCGGAAAGCTTGTAACCAAGGTTGAAAACTCGACAATGAAAAAATCGGGCAAGGTCCTGTCGCATAAATATACATGGATAGGACTTATGCTGTTTGTCGGAGTGCCTCTTCCGGGAACCGGCGCGTATACGGGTTCGCTTATTGCGGCGCTGCTCGGAATGAGACTGAAACAGGCAATTCCGGCAATAATACTCGGTATAATAATTGCCGGCGGAATAATGACGCTTGCGTCAATGGGACTTTTCGGCGCGATAGGCGCGTTCGGTGCTTAAACCGCAAAATTCGTAATCTGCGTAAAGTACGCAAAGGAAATATAAATGAAAGGCAGGTTTTGAAAAACATGACGGGTGCTTCCGGTGCGCGGACAAATTCAAATACCGTAAAGAGAAGCGCATATTTTTGTATGTGCGGCACGGGACTTTTCATGATAGTGTCAAAGCTTTTGTCTTTTGTGCTTTCCGACGTTTATTACAAGGCGGTTGCCGAAAACTTTGAAAAAACCGAGATTATTCTCACCAATATAATCCGCGCACTGTTTGGCGCAAATACGGGAGTGAGCATTGCCGCGGCAAGAAGCGTGCTGGGTTCGGGTATACCCGACTCTTTTTTTGCAATGTTTACGACTTTTGTAACGCTTGTGATTCCTGCATATGTGTTTTCAAAGCTTTCTGGCAGGGGAATTTCTGACGGATTTCCGGTAAAGGGAAAGCTGTCGCGTGATTTCTGGAGTCTGCTTTTCGCAGCTCAGCTTTTTATGACGGGCGCTGCCGTAATAGCGTCGTTTTTCTATGATTTTATAATGCCCGACAGCTCGTCCTTTATAAGTTCGGGAACGGCTGCGGCGTATACGGGAGAAGCCGACGGATATACGCTTTTGATCTCGGCGCTCGAAACTGCGGTGTTTGTGCCGATTGCCGAGGAATACGTTTTCAGAGGCGCGGTATTCGGCGCTTTGAGAAAGTACGGAACGAATTTCGCGGTTAT
This sequence comes from uncultured Eubacteriales bacterium, assembly GCA_934446675.1. Lineage (GTDB taxonomy): Bacteria > Bacillota > Clostridia > Oscillospirales > CAG-382 > UMGS1387. The sequence continues at coordinate 79,176 of CAKSEL010000007.1, read as the reverse complement.
TGCAAGCGCGTTTGTGTTCGGCGTTATGCACTTTTCGGCGTCGCAGAGTATGTACGCGTTTGCGTTCGGAATAATTTCGGCAATGCTTGTTGTGTACACGGGAAATATAAAGACGTCGGTGCTGTTTCATGCGTTCAATAATTTTTATATAACGCTTTCGGACTATCTCTCGGCAGCAGACGTAAGCTCTTATTACATTTTTACGGATATGTTCTATATACTTTGCGCGGTACTCGGAATAATCGGCATAATAAGGCTGTTTTCAAAGGGCGGATTTGCGGCGAAATATTCGGATTTAGCGCAGACAGCTGACGAAAGAAACGGACTTTGCGGAATGTGCGCCGGCGTCGGACAGATCTTTACCGTTCCGGTTATAATGTTCCTTATGCTGTACGCGTCAAGAGTTTTTGCACTGAGGTAAGAAAAAATGAGCGATAACAAAAAAAGCCCCGAATATTATATGAGAGCGGCTCTCGGACGTGCAAAGACCGCGGCAAAGCTCGGAGAAACGCCGGTAGGCGCAGTTATTGTAAAGGACGGAAAGATAATTGCCGGCGGCAGAAACATGAGAGAAACAAAGAAAAACGCACTGTGCCATGCCGAAATATCCGCGATAAACGCGGCTTGCAGAAAACTCGGCGGCTGGCGGCTTATCGGCTGCGACATATACGTGACTCTCGAACCGTGTCCGATGTGCGCCGGAGCAATAATAAATTCGCGCATAGAAAACGTCTATTACGGCGCGCACGATTACAAGGCAGGTTCTATGGGCAGTCTCACCGACCTTACAAAGCTTGATTACAATCACAAGCCGAATGTATATTCGGGCATACTTGAGGAACAGTGCGCGGCGGAGTTAAGCGGTTTTTTTAAGCTGTTAAGACAAAAAAAATGTCCGAAAAACTCTTGACGTAACGCCGAAAATAATATATACTCTTGACAGAATGGCGCCGTGCGTATATCCGGCGCAAATATCGGTTTGACTGCGAAAAAACAGGGTTTGCTGAATTTCGCGGCAAGGGGGAGACTTTGGCATGAGAAGCGTTATAATCGGACTCGGTGCAATTTCAAAAATGCACATAAGAGCAATAAAGATGAGCGATTTTACCGAGCTTGTCGGCGTATGCGACATAAGAGAGGACAGGCTGAACGAAACGCTGTCGGAACTCGGAAACGCGGTTTCGGGATATTCGGATTACAAAAAGATGATATGTGAGCTTAAACCCGATGTCGTACACGTCTGCACACCGCATTATCTTCATAAAGAGATGGCAATATTCGCACTTGAAAACGGCTGCGACGTATATCTCGAAAAGCCTGCCGGAATGAATGCGGACGAGGCGAGAGAAATAGCCGCGGTTTCCAAGAAAACCGGCAAAAAGGTTTGCGTATCGTTCCAGAACAGAGTTATTCCGACGAACGACACGGCGAAAAAGTATATCGAGGAAAACAGACTCGGACAGCTTCTCGGAATACGTGCGTACATGGCATGGAAACGCGAGGGTGCGTATTATACGGAAAGCGGCTGGAGAGGAACATGGGAAAAAGAGGGCGGCGGAGTGCTGATGAATCAGTCGATACATACGCTGGACCTCATGTACTACTTTGGCGGCAAGGTAAAGGATATTAAAGGCTCGGTCGCACTCAGAAAGAACAAGGGCACTATCGAGGTCGAGGATACAGCCGAGGCAACGCTTTGGTTTGAAAGCGGAGCTACGGGCATATTCTATGCGACAAACTGCAACGTTGCGGATTCGTCGGTCGAGATCGAGCTTTATTTCAAAGACGGAAAGCTGCTTCTCATAAACGACACGCTCTATGAAAACAAGGACGGAGAGCTTAAAGTCATAGCGAGAAACAGCGACTATTCCAAGTCGGAGGGCAAATACTGCTGGGGCAACGGACATACGATGATGATGGAGCGTTTCTACGGCGCGATCGGCGGAAAAGACATATATTACTGCGATATTGACGACGCGGTGCCGGTGCTTGAGCTTATTGCCGGTATTTACGCGACAAGTCCCTGCAAGCTCAGATAAAAGTCATAAAATATTAAAGACAAACATAGATTATAGTAAAAAACCAATTTAAACGGGAGCTGATAACTATGTTTGTCTTTTCTTTTAAAGCTACGACTGCAAAAATACTCTTTGCCGCATTTTTATGCATAGCTATATCCGCGGCGGTGGTTTCGCTTATGCCTGACGCAGGATATGCCATGAACGTAAACAAGATCGTAACGTCTGCGGACGTAAGTTTCCGCGGCATTGACAGCGCGGAAAAGAGAGTTGACCTTTTGAACAAGCTCGGAATTGAGGTGGATCCGGTTCCTGTTCAGCAGGGCAAGGTTTCTGTGCCGAAAAAGTTTGACGCGGTAATGAAAAAGTATAACGATCTGCAAAAGGAGCAGGGTTTTGACTTGTCCGCGTACAAAGGCAAGAGCGTCGAGAGATTTACTTACAGTGTAACCGACGGCGACGGAAACACGACTGCCGACGGATTATATGCGACGCTTATTATTTACAAGAACCGGCTTATCGGCGCAGATGTATGCTGTCCCAAAACGGGCGAGTATGCCGCGGCGGTAAAGGCGGAGTGACAGGATATTTGGCTGAGTGTTGATTATTTTTGCTTGGTTTGGGCGGAAACGGGAAATACTCTTCAAAGTGCGACTTTATACGCCCACTTTTCGGAATCGAAAAGACGGACGCTCTAAAGAGTGTAAACAAAAGATTTTCGCCGCTCAAACGCCGCAGCGAAAGCGCGGCTACGTGGAGGATTTCACTCTAAAGAGTGTAAATGCCTACCGCAACTAACTACGCCTCCGAAAGCTCAAAAATCCTCGTTTTGTATTGTCCCTGAAACCGTGTCGCAAAATCGCCGCGCGACAGGCGCGCGGATGGGGTTGGTTTCTAAGTGTAACATGGTTGACATAATGTAGATTTTTGTGCCATGTCACGTCTTTGTAAGTGCAGTTCAGTGCGATTTAGCGCAATTCAGTACAAAACTTGCACGTTTATCCCACCAAACATAAAACTAACATTCGTAAGAGTCATCTTGCCGATAGGCAAGCTGAGCAGAAAAGCGTGTCCTGTTGACTGCGTGAGTATATAAAAAATAACACTTGTGCCGAACCGGGTTTGATTTCGTACAGAACCCCATATCGAGCAGCGCGGAGCGTCTGCGAGCGAAGATGGCAAACTTCGGAGGTGTTGGAAAGTTTTACCGACGATAGTTTGATGTGTGGAGAGAAAGCCACGCTTTCGCGGCGGCGTTTGAGCGGCGAACGGCTTTTCGACCGCTTTTCTCCGTAGAAAAGCGTCAGAACAAAGTTGCACTTTGAAGAATATTTCCCGTTTCCGCCCCAAATAACCCAAAATTCAAAAAAGAAAAAAGAAAGAAGTAAAAATATGAGCTTAGACCTGTTCGTTCTTCAGCAGATCCAAATATACTTAAAGTGCGCGTTTTTAGATGTCGTAATGCCAGTCGTAACAATGCTCGGTGAGTATGGACTCGTAGAAATTGTAATCAGCCTTGTGCTGATATGCGTTCCCAAAACACGAAAACTCGGCTTTAAAGTGGCGCTTGCGCTTGTATTCGGTCTGCTCGTCGGAAATCTTGCGCTTAAACCGCTTGTCGCAAGAATACGTCCTTATGACGTTGTTCCGGGCGTTGAACTTCTTGTGCTGCCGCAGAAAGATTTTTCTTTCCCGTCGGGACATACGCTTGCTGCGTTTGAATGTGCAGGCGTCGCTTTGTTTAACTGCGGCAGAAAGACGGGAATTGCGGCGATTGCCGCGGCATCGCTGATAGCGTTTTCAAGACTGTATCTCTTTATGCACTATCCGACAGACGTGATTGCGGGAATAGTTCTCGGGCTCTGCTTTGCGTATCTTGCGGATTTTACTGTCGATGTGATTGCCGAAAAAATCACGGGAAAAAAATAGACCTCAAATAAGTCTTTTACCGCTTCGTGCGTCTGTTCTGCACGCGGCGGTTCTTTTTTTGATATTTTTGGACTGAAAATATCAATATTGTATGTGTTTTGCACAAAAAAGTAACTGTCATATGATATACATGGTCAAGTTGCACTAAACAGAATGGTTCGATTTTACAATTTTGTTGCACGGAATAATCCGATTTTGTCTTGCGCGGCGCCCCCACCGCTGATATAATTGTTTATACAGTAAAGCATATGTTTAAGATGGGGAGGGGTGATAATGAGCGTTCAAAATTCGCGGCAGCCGTTTCCGGAAATTTTAAAGTGGACTTATAAGCCCGGCGAATACCGCGGCAGACAGACGGATTTAAAATTTGTACTCCATTCTCATCAGTTCAATGAAATAGCGATAGTCACAAAGGGTTCTTCAAGCATAATTTCCTATAATTACAGTGAGAAAGTTTCGGCACCGTTTGCCGTTATATATCCTGCCGGTATTCTGCATATGCAGGTGAACTCATTGGACGATAACTATGAACGATATCTTATCAGGTGTTCAAAAGAAATGTTTTCGGACAGCGCTATGGAGGAAAACGTCTCGCAGACTCTTGCCTCGTTCAAGAGAGTTACCTTGATAAAGCTTGATGACGGTGAGGTGCGGCGCCTGAAAGAACTGTGTGAGGCGTCGATAGAGTTCGGCAATAATGCATATCCTGCAAAAATGATAATGCTTGCCGTCCTGTGGCAGATTTCGGAAGCATGGAAAAGAAATTACGGGCTTTTGTCTTCTGAAAAATCGCTGCATACATCTACGGCGTATCTCGGAGAACTTGTGGACTATCTGTTTGAACACTGCGGAGAAAAATTGCTCCTAGAGGATATTGCGTCTACGTTTTACATATCCAAAACAAAACTTGCGCGCGACTTCAGAAACGTTTTCCGAATGTCGGTCAACGAATATATATCGGAGCTTCGCATAGGACTTTCCGAGGAAATGCTGCTTAACGGAAAGAGCATAACAGAAACTGCCGAAAGATGCGGATTCGGCACCGCAAGCTATTTTGTCAAGTGCTTTAAAAAGGCAAGCGGAAAAACACCGATGCAGTTTGTCAAAAATCCGCACGATGTCAGAAGAGATTTCGGAAACAGGTTCTTCGGGAATATGAAAAATAATTTTGTACCCTCAGACGAAATGCTCAACGAGGTCATAACAAAAAACGATCCACAGATACTTTTTAAAGGAGAACAAAAATGAAAAGAAGACTTACGGCTTTTGTTTTTGCGGCTGCGTTGTCTGTATTAAGCTTATGCGCGGACGCAGCGTTTGCCAAAACAAACACATATCCCGAAAATAAGTTTACCGACGTTGACAGCTCGGCATGGTATGCGTCGGAAATCGCGGGAGCTTACGAACTCGGATTCATGAACGGAAAGTCCGAAACCGTAATGGCGCCCGACGGAACCGTCAGCGTTGCAGAGGCCGTTACCATTGCTGCAAGACTTAACGCGGCATACGAAAACAGAACGGACGAACTTCAGAACGGCGAAAAGTCGGAAAACTGGTATGACATATATGCCGGTTATGCCGAAAAATACGGTATAATTCATAAGGAAGATATAGATTCCTTTACTCGTCCGGCAAGAAGATATGAGCTTTGCGAGATGTTTGCGGCGGCTCTTCCCGAAAGCTGGTATACAAAGAAAAACAGTGTTTCGGAAATACCCGATGTGTCCGTCGGCGACAGTTATTACAATGACCTTGTAATGCTCTACAATGCAGGTATTGTAATGGGCTCTGACGAATACGGGACATTTTATCCGAATAATTCAATAAAGAGAAGCGAGACCGCAGCCATTGTAAACCGTGCGGCTCTGCCCGAAAACAGACTTTCAAAAACGCTCAAAGCTTATCCTGTCGATAAGAATATGCAGGCGGTTTACCTTATTGACGACGCGGATCTTTCACGCACCGACAAAAACGGCATAACCGAATTTATACATGGCTGGATACTCGACAACAGAAGTCCCGACGCCTCTTTCAGCCGTAACGGAACGGTTTCTCCCATGCTCTCGGATAAGGACGCGAACGCGCACGTGTCGCTGTCGAAGTACATAACCGAAGTCTCAAAGGAAAATCTGGTGCTTATGACCACCGTAAGCCTTGACGGTGCGTCCGACGGATTTGAAATTTGTTTCTCGGATTATGATACAGAAAAGATAAAGATATTTACAAGGAACGGATTTTTCGGATTTAACGGCGACAAAGAGTATATGTCCGAAATCTCCGCGTCAAAAGGAACGTATAACATACGCTTTGATTTTGATCTTGCGAAAAAAACGGCGGTTCTTTCGGTAAACGGCAAAAAGGCGTGCGAGGGCGCGCTGAATGATGTCGGAAAGCTCAATAAAATAGCCTTTTCCACGACAGATTCCGCGTCCGGGATTTCTGTTCTGATTTCGTCCGTCAGACTCTATATGAACTATAACCTCAACGAAAGATTTTCGTTTGACGCCGTTTCCGAACAGCCCTCAGGCTGGACAAATAAGGGCGACGTAAAAGTTGAGGTAAATAGATCAGGCTCTTACGACGATATAAACAGCGTAAAGATAAATAACGGTTCTTCCGAAAAGCATTTCGAGGCACTTGATGGCGCGTTTGTCGTTCAGAGCTACATTTTAAAGGAAAACGACGGCGGTCAGGCTAAAGTCGAAATTCTTTCCGGTGATAAAGCCGTAAGCACGCTTGTGATGAAGGACGGCAAGTTTATAAAGGACGGGAAAGAACTCCGTGCATATCATAACGACGTCTGGACCTGCGTAAGATTCGAACGCGACAAGAACGGAAACACGGTTCTGAGAATCAACGGCAAGGACGCGGATAAATTTACTCTTGCCGGAAGTGTTGACGGCATAAGAATAAGCGCGTCGGATACGGTTCTGTGGTTTGACGACGTTACGGCGTATAACACATATGAGTTTGCTGATTACCCGTCAAAGCCCGTGCAGAATAATCTTAAAGACGATTATACCGCGATTATGAGCGTATGCTCGCTGTGGCATGAGGGCACACACTACGGCTGGGATTACGTCGTGCCTTATGATGAGCTTATCCCAAAAATGGGCTTTTACGACGAGGGACTTCCCGAAACCGCAGACTGGGAAATAAAGCACATGGTTGAACACGGAATAGACGCAATTCAGCCCTGCTGGTACGCGTCAACGACGGATACTCCCATGAAAACGCCGCGTCTTAATCAGTTTGCGATACACGACGGTTATTTCAACGCAAAATACCGCGATATGATGGATATTTGCATAATGTGGGAAAATCAGTCGTTTACAGCAAATACCGATCTTGAGAATTTCAAGAGAGTGCTGTGGAACTATTGGGTTGACTGGTACTTTACCGATCCCAACTACCTGTGCTTTGACAATAAGCCCGTGCTTACGATTTACAGATATAACACGTTCGTATCGAGTCTCGGCGGCGCTGAAAACGCAAAAGCCGCAATCGACTTTATGAACGAGGACATCAAAAAGTACGGCTACGACGGAATAATCTTACTGTTCAATATCTATACCGCGGCCGAGGCGAATACCGCAGACGCTTCCGCGAAAAAGGACGGCATAAAGTTTGACGGATTTCTGCCTTACCACTGGGGCGTAAACGCATACGATTACAGCTATGTAAAACAGCAGTACAGCACCGGCTATACCGGAAAAGGCGACAACATGATAGTTGCCTGCGGCTCGACCGGCAGAAACATTATCGGCTGGGAGCAGACAAGAACGTCTATCGCGACGTTTGACAACTATAAAAAACAGCTTGAATACCTGCGCGACGATGTTCTTAAAACTTATGAAAAGGATTTCGGAACAGGCTCATGGCAGTCAAAGACGGTATTCTTCGGAACATGGAACGAATATGCCGAAGGACACTGGCTTGCGCCTACCGGAAGAAACGGCAGCGGCCCGCAGTATAATTACAGCGACGCAGAGGCGCTTGTTTTTGCAGGAATACAGCCTTACGAATACGACGCCGAGCTTACCGCAAATCAGAAAGCGCGCATAGGCTATATGTACACCGGCAAGACTTCTCCCATAAGAGCGCTGCATCTTGAAGATGAAAATGCGTCGCTTGAAGAGGAAGTAAAAGAAACTGTCGTAAAGAGTCTTGACTGCTCGGGCGAGGACGCGGCATCTCAGTTTAATCAGATCACCCGTATAAGTGCGCTTGAAGTAAAGGACGGACATATTCACGGCGCCGTCGAGGAAGGACAGGTCGAAAAGCCCGACCCGATTCTCGGAATAGGCGCGGTAAGCGGTCTTGACGCGTCGGAAATCACGCGTATTCATATAAAAATACGTTCAAGCGTGGTAACAAGCTCGGAAATATACTACATGACGGGAACCGACGCGTCGTACAACGCAAAGAAAAGCGTAAGCCAAAGCATAAAAACCGCAGGCGAATGGACGGATCTTTACTTCGACATGACAAAAGCCGAAGGCTGGAGCGGAAAGATATTAAAAATACGTTTCGATCCCATAAACGCATACGGCGAATTTGACATTTCGGCAATAGAATTTCTTAAAGCGGAAGATTCCGGAAACGGCAGGTTTAAGATCACGGCGGACGGAGTTGCTCTCGGCATTACCGACAAGTATATCGAAAAGACCGATACCGAGGTCTATCTTGCGGCCCTCCCGACGGAAGGATTTTACTCCATGGCTGCGTTCTCTTACGAATGGAGAAGGCTTGACGGACGTCTTATCGTAAAGGCGGGCACGGGAGCAAAGACGACGGAATTTGTGTTTGACACCGGAAGCAGCGTATGCAAAGTAAACGGCAAAGATCACAGCCTTGCACGCGAGTTTTATCTCTATGACGGAATACCCGTTCTTCCCGTAAAATTCATGCTCGACCTTGCCGGAATCAAGTACACCGAAAGCGCCTCGGAGCTTAAAATCAGCATAAGAGGCAAGGACTATTCACAGATTATTTCTGACCGCAGAGACCATTGCTACGACTTCAATATGCCGGGAGATTCCGAAAACTGGAGTATAAGCAAGGCAAGCGGATATGTTTCGGACGGAAAGCTTTACATGGCTGCCGAGGAACAGACGTCCGGCTCGAAATTCGACCCCATTCTTTCGATAAAGAAAATGAAACCCGCAACCATGAACGCAAAAATTTATTCCGTAATCAAGGTCAGAATGAAGTATACGCTTAACGGCAAGACCGACGATATCGCGGTAGTATACTTTACAACGGATAACCTTTCGTCCTATGCCGAAAAAGGCTCTGCAAGAGTAAAACTCAGCGAAGCACCCGTTGACAGTGAGGGTTACAGCATACTGACGTTTAATATGGCGGAAAACGAAAACTGGACGGGAACGGTAACGTCTTTGAGATTTGACCCGTTCAATTCCGACGGTTCGTGCGAGATCGACTATATATACTGCCTTGACAAGGACGGAAACTTTGTCACCGGTACCGCAGGCGGCAAGGAACAGCAGGGCGCAGCCGCAAGCGAAGAATCCGCAAAAGACGGCATTGAAATAATAAACGGCGACGCGGAGGATACCGCAAACGTATCGGCGTTCTACTCTATCTACGGCGAGCAGAATAAGATCTCGATAGTGACAGATCCCACAAACCCGAATAACCATGTTTACAGGGTCGAGCCCGCAAAGGACGGCAAGGTGTATGTTTCCCTTGCGCAGAGCGTTACTTTCACCGAAGGCAAGTCGTATCAGCTTGACTATGATGTGTACGTCGTAAGCGACTATGACGGAAATGCCGTTACAAAGGTTCAGATGTGGGAAAATCTTATCTACAACTCTCTCGGTCAGGAAAAAAAGAACCATACCGTAAACGCAGGATTTGCCGAGTCCGGAAAATGGCTTCATATGTCCGCCGTCAAAAAGCTTGACGAAGGCAACGGCGACCGTTCCGGCGACGCAATTATGCTCTTTGCAACTCCTCAGAACGACAAAGGCATGATAATCCTTGTTGATAACATTGTTCTTAAAGAAGTACAAAACTGATAACGCCGGATAATAACCGAATAATCGCAAACAGCGGAGGTGTTTAAACGCACTTCCGCTTATTTTTGCCCTTTTTGGCACATAAATTGCGAATTTGTATTATATTGCGAAAAAATATCAAAAATCTCTGCAAGAATATCAATAATTTGTCGTTATGACGGCGCTGTGTTGAAATGAAACTACACATTGATATAATTGAAAATGTAACCGGTTCAACCGAACCGACAGAGAATAATAATACACAAAGGAGAGAAAATAACATGAAGAAAAGATTTTCCGGCATACTCCTTGCAGCCGTAATGCTCCTCTCGTCAACTGCATATGCGGATCCCGCAGCGGTTGTAACCGAAAATGCGGAGGAAACACAAATTTCCGTTTCGGAGCTGACGGCGGATTTTGCGGAAGAGACCGAAGCCGACTTTGACGCTCCCGTATACGGCGTAAAGGTTATAAACGAAGATTTTGAGTCGTACAGCGATTATACTTCAAACCTTAACGAACCGTCAAAATACATTGTACTCGGCGATAACGTCGCAACCGTAAAGGGCGGTTATTCAAAGCTCAGACTTAAAACCGACGGCGACGGCAACAATTATTTCAGAGTTGAATTTCAGGGACAGTATCCGAGTCTTTTCAATGACTTTTCGGCTACGAGCTACACTTTTCCCGAAAAAGCAAAATATACATTTGTTGCGGACGTCCGCGTTGCCGACGCGACGGCTCTTTCAAGCGTAGGCGCACTTAAAATGCAGGCACGCTATAATTCAAACACGAATAAAACTTATACCGCAATCGTTCCCAAGAGCACATGGACTTCGATGAAAGCTGAGTTCTCGACTCCTTATGAGGTAAACGGCAAATCTTATACCGCTCTTGACAGAGTTACGTTCTCTGTTGAACGCAGTGCCTCGGACGAAAGCAGCAAGGGTCTTGACATCGACAACATGAAGCTTTACTACAAGCCGGCAGACAGCGCAGGCGATTATACCGTTGACGTAAGCTTCCCCACCGTTACGATAAATGCGCCGACAGGCGTTGAAAAGAGCGCGGCGCTTGCAATAGAGCAGAAACCGCAGAGCTATTTCGGCGCAGCCGGAAGCTTTATAAAAAGCGCGGTATTCAGTGACGATTATAAGACGCTTACTCTTACATTAAACGAAAACGCAGGTTCGCAGACGCTTACGCTTTCCGTTCCGGCACTCGTTAACGCAGACAAGAGCGCGGTCTATAACGCAAAGAACGTTGAACTCGATACCGCAGACGTAAATACACTTAAATACGGCGCAAAGATCTTCTCTGAGAACTTTGACAGCTACACCCAGAGCGGACAGGTACAGGGACTTATCGGTATTGACGATATAGGTCTTTTGTGGACGTCGTCAAACGCAAAGATCAATCTTGTAAACGACTCCGACGGACACGCACAGTTTGCAAGACTCGGTATAGGCGGTACATATGCAAATATGCAGGGACGTATATCGGGCAATAAGATAAACCTTCCCGAGGCTGCAAAATATACTCTTATTTCGGATCAGAGAGCCGCAAAGGGAGCTACGACAGGCAGAATCAAGCATCAGTTCTCATATGTCTGGGGAAAGACAATGGTAACGGGCGCTGTCGATAACGGCAGTACAGACTGGTTTACCATGAAATCTACCTTTATAACTCCTTATGAGGGCTATTCCGTTCCCGACAGAATAGTATTCCAGCTTGAAAACGCGGCGTATGCGGAAAATTATGCATGGTACGTTGATTACGATAACATATTCCTTTATTGCAAGCCCTCCGCGCAAGATGAAAACGTAAGCTTTGAGATAACCGGCATTAACACCGCAGCCGTAACGTATGCAAACGGAATCGACGCAGATACCGCAAAGGCTCTCACTGCTTGCTTTAAGTCGGTATTCGACGGAGATGTGACGGCGCTTACAATAGAAGAAAACACCGTAAACCTTACCTTTGCAGACGGCGTGCGCAGCATTGAAATGCCAGAAATTGTAAACTCGGCACGCAGCGCGACATATCCCGAAATTACCGTCTGCACGGCAAAACCCGAAACCTCAGCGGCAGTAAATTACAGCGAAATCTATTCCGGCATACGTTTCCAGGCTTCCGTCACCGCCGTTCAGAGAGGCAAGGCGGCTGAATACGGCTGGATAGTCGCAAGAAAGACCGTTCTTAACGGCAGAGAGCTTACGTTCGCTCTTGATAACAGCACAGGCAAGACATACGTGTACGCAGTTTCATACGGCACAGTTGACGGAAAACTTGTTGACAAGTTTATAAGCAATACCGACGACATTGTATACAGCGGAATCGTAACCGGAATTCCGAAAGAACATACGGACGATATACTCGTCGCAAGACCGTATATCAAGTATAACGGAAACAATACCGTTTACTACGGAACCGCAATAGAAGCGTCCGTCGATCAGGTAAAGGCGCTTCTTTCGGGAGGTAATTAATTATGAAAAAGAACTATATAAGCCCCGAATTTGAAAAGCTTTCGGTTTTATCCTCCGATATTCTGCTTGCAAGCACAACCGAGGAGTTCAACGACACGATAATCGACACAAGATCGCTTTTCGACTGATAATTACCCTTATAAAGCGTGAATTCTGCCAAGCAGTTTTCATATATACTCTTCTTTTATGCCGCCTTGGAGTAAAATCCGGGGCGGTATTTTTTCATTTGTTTTGATTGAAAGTTCATCTCTGTTCTCGTTTTTATGCTTTTTGTACTTAATTTTTTCATTGTTCCCCGAAACGGTTGACATTGCCAAAAACGCAATGTATAATCAGACCATAGCCGAGCTGCAACGGCATTTCTGAAAAATAGGGGGTATATTTATATGAAAAAATTACTCAGCTGCATCCTTGCGTTAGCCACTGTTTTATCAGCGTCGGCTTTCGCCGCCCCGGCTGCCGAACCGGTTGAAACTGCAAGTTAAATATTATCGGCTGCAGCAGATGATATTTTAAATGATGACGGCGGCGAGGTCACATTAATAGTTGTAACGAACTTGTTTAACAACAACTGATTAAAAAAAGCGTTTTTCTACCTCTCCAATTTCTAAAGCCGTCCCGGTGCAAAAGCCGGGGCGGTGATTTTTTATCCGTAAAATTTATATAAGATATGCGCGGCTCCGGCACGTTATTTCGGGGAAAACGTCACATCGGTAAACTTCAGTTCCGATAATACCGTAATGAAGATATATTTTAAGCCCGGAACACAAAGCGTTACCGTTCCTGCGCTTGTAAATGCAGCAGGCAATGCGACATATCCCGAAAAGACAATAAATACAGAAGCAGACATAAATACTCTTTATTACGGTCTTAAAAACTATTACTGGACTGCCGAATCTGAAACGACGGACAATGTAACCGCATACGAAAAGGCTCTTGCGGACGTCGCTCATACATTTGAAACCGACGCAGAGGTCGGCAAATACGTAAAGCTTGATTATACAAATGCGGATATGAATATAGGTCTTACATATACAAGAGATTTAAATATCCCGTATAATCTCGATTATACATATACTTATATAACCAAGATGAAAGCCGATTCGGACATAGAAAACTTCAAATCGTTCTGGCTTACCCTGAGAAGTTACAGCGCCTGCGGTAACTTCTGCCGGAAATACCGTGACGGTTACATATTCCGAAGGCATTGACGAAGATCAGACCGTAGCGCTTAAAGCGTATTACACGAAGTATTTTGGCGGAGATGTTGCGGCGCTCACGGTAAACGGAAATGATGTTGCCGTTACACTTGCGGACGGTGTAAAATCCGTAACAATGCCTGCACTCGTAAATACCGCAAAAGACGCGGTATATCCCGAAACTCTTGTCGAGGCACAGGCGGCAGATCTTTCACCCGTTACCCTGAACGAAAAGGAATTAAGACTTACAAACACAAATTCCGGTCTCAGATTCAAGGCATATGTACTTCATGAAAACCTTGAGAGCCTTGACGAATACGGCTACATTGTCGCACTTGAAAAAACACTTACCGATAACCGCAAGACACATGAAGATCTTACCTTTGACCTTGACAAAAATACGGTGAAATACGTAAGCGAAGCCGCATACGTCAGTGGAAGAGATGAAAATTATATATTCAACAACAATTATGAAGTAAACGGCAGCACCGCAAATCTCTTTACAGGCGTCCTGACGGGAATTCCTAAGGGAAAGTATGATCTGACACTTGTTGCACGTCCTTACGCAAAGTCGAAAGGCACCTATTACTACGGTGATCCGATTTCGGGCAACCTACGGGAACTTGCGCTTGAAATAAAGAACGGCGGCGGTTACAACGCACTTACCGACGCACAAAAAGCAATTATCGACACTTTTGCAGAAAATAAAGCAGAGTAAGGGACGGAGGTAAAATTCAGATGAAAAATACATATACGCGCCCCGAACTTCAAGAAATTTCCGTACAGTCGGCAGACGTACTTCTTGCCAGCGGCGAGGATACCATAATAGACGTTCAGAATCTGTTTAACTGAGCGCGGAAATAATTAAAATAGCGTTTTTCTACCTCTCCAATTTCTAAAGCCGTCCCGGTGTAAAAGCCGGGGCGGCGATCTTTTTTATCTTCTCGCTTTGCACAAACAGTGCGGCGTTTTTTATTTTATGTGCAGCCAGACCAGCATATCGCTCTCGCCGCGGTTGGCAAAGGTGCAGAATGGAATGAGCGTTATAGGTGTTTGTCTGTATTCGTGCTTTACAAAGGAGTAAAGATTTGCACTTCCGACGGCACTTAAACCCGTTGTTTTTAACACGGTGCAGTCAAGATCTTCGCTGTATTGTTCGGAAAATGCGGCGTTTGCGTCAAGAAAGAGGTTGTTAAGGTTTGTGCCGCCGTTGTCAACGCCTTCGGCGCAGTATACTATGGGGCCTCTCTGCACCGCAGCTCTTGAACAGAGGTCGCGGCATTTGGGATTCGCATAGACAAGGGAGGGCGTCATGTCAAGCTCAAGCAGAATTTCTCCGTCGGTATCGGTGTAAGCATATCCGTCCTTGAGCGTATACTGCCTGTTCAGCTTAAAGCTTTTGCACCACGACGGAATTCTGAGCGCCGCTTTCTTTGCACCGCCGATGTTTATCTTTATGCCGCCGTTTAGCGGATAGTCCGTAACGGTGCTTACCGTAACGCCGTCTTGGTGCGCCGTGCTTTGCATATACTGATTTATAAAAACCGTGTCTTTATCCAGCGCGTATATGTAACCCGAAAGCGAAGAAAGCAGACGGTTGAGATTTGGAGGGCAGCAGGAACAGCTGAAAACCTCGGCGCGCTGAGTTATGCCGTATATAGGCGCGTTTGCGTCGCGGTAATAAAGGCTGTCACGCTTTTCAAGATCTATCTCAAGCGGATTTTCGTAGAAAAAGCTCTTTCCGTCAAGCGAAAGTCCGGAAATCATGCCGTTGTACATTGCTCTTTCGAGTACGTCCGCGAAAACTGCGTCGTTTTCAAGCTCCGACATTCTCTTTGCAAAGAACATAAGCCCTATTGACGCGCAGGTTTCGGCATATGCCTCGGAATTCGGCAGATCATACGGCTTTGTAAAGGCTTCGCCGTGCCGCGTCGAGCCGAGTGCGCCTGTTATGTACATCTTTGAAGAATATATTTCGTCAAAAAGCGTGCGGCAGGCTTTTACGTATACGGGATTTTTGGTTTCCTTTGCAAGATCCGCCATTGCGCTGTAAAGATACATTGCGCGCACGGCGTGACCTATTGCGTGCGTCTGTTCAAATACCGGCGCATAGTCCTGAGCATAGCCCGAATAGTTGTAAAAGGGCATGTAGGTGTCCTTTGGATTGTTTCCGCGCACAAGCAGAAAGTGCGTCATAAGCTCAAGATGTTTTTTGTTGCCCGTACACTTGTAAAGCCTGTACAGAGCAAGCTCTATTTCCTCATGTCCCGGAGTTTCAAAGGCTGCGGAATGTTTTACGCAGAACACGTCGTATATATAGTCTGCGTATCTGCACATGAGCTTTAAAAATCTGTCTTTTCCCGTGGCGTCAAAGTACGCGACGGCAGCCTCGATAAGGTGTCCCGCGCAGTAAAGCTCGTGGCAGTCGCGGTTGGAAAAGCGCTTTGACGGTTCTATCGCGGTAAAATATATGTTGAAATATCCGTCTGCACCCATGTTTTTCTCAATGTCGTCTATAATGCTCTCGACCTTGCTTTCAAGCTCTTTGTCGGGCGTTTTGGCGAGAATGTAAGCAGCGCCCTCAATCCATTTTGCAACGTCGCTGTCCCAGAAGTAATGCGGCTTGTTTTCGGTGCCCTCGCGCCAGTTGCATTTGAATGCGTCTATTCTTCCGGTGTGCAGAAATCTGTCATATACCGCGTTTATTGTAACGTCGCGGTTCAGCTTTTGTTTTTTGCTCCAATATCCGCCTGTAATGTCGGCGTTTTTGTAATTTATGTAATTCATTGCGCACTCCTTTACTTTATACGCTCTTTTTGAGCTGACTGTTGACATATCGCTGTATTTATAATATAATATTTAATGCCTAAAATCAATAATCAAAAACAGATAAAGGGTGAGAAAAACCGATATGATTCGTATAGGAGACTGTGAAATTAAAATTTCGGGCTGCGGACTTTTTTCGACTGACAGACGCTGGATTCACCCTGCAATTACCGAAAAGACGTATGAAATAATCTGTATGCTTTTGGGAGAAGCGTATATTTCCGAGGACGGAAAGGAATATCATCTCACCAAGGGCAGCGTGATAATATTAAAGCCGGGATTTCACAAAGGGTACAAATACAGTTACGGCAGAACGGAATTTTACTGGCTGCACTTTTTCTGCGACGATCTGTACCGCGATCTTCCGATAAAATCAAACGTGTTTGAAAAATTCGGCAAGGCGTATCTGTTCAAGGAGATAATACATTCGGTGTGCGCCGCGGAAAGGGATATTGTTTCGGAGACAAAGCTTGCGTATCTTCTCGGAGAGCTGTGCGCAGACGGCAGCGCGCCGAAGAGCAAACTTGCAGCGGAGGTATACGCGTGGATAGGCGCAAACTCAAGCGCGCGCATTTCTGTTTCGGACGTCGGAGAGCATTTCGGATATAACTGCGAGTATCTGACAAAACTTATAAAGAATTACTACGGCATATCCGTAAAGGCGCTTATAAACACGCATATAATACGCGACGCGGACAATTATCTGTGCAATTCTGATTTTTCGGTAAAGCAGATTGCCGACGTTCTCGGATTTGACAGCCCAAACGCCTTTGTAAACTATTATAAGTATCACAAGGGAATGTCGCCGTCAAAATTCAGAAACAGCGCGCCGCTTTTGCATATAAACAGTAAATAAAGGGTAAGAATACGGAAAGGAAAACAAAAATGATTAAATGTGTAATATTCGATATGGACGCGACGATTGCCGACACGCTTCCGCTTTGTATAGAGGCTTTCAAGAGGGCAGTTTATGAGCTTACGGGAAAAACTCCTTCGTCGGACGAGATTACCGCGACGTTCGGTCCGAACGAAGTGGCGACAATAAAGGCTTTCGCACCCGACGGGATAGAGGAGGGAACAGCGCTTTATTTAAAGAAGTATACCGAACTTCACCCGGTAATGTGCCCCGATATGTTTGACGGAATGAAAGAAGTCTTTGAGCTGCTTGAGAAAAACGGCGTAAAGTGCGCACTGGTTACGGGCAAGGGAAAACCGTCGCTTGACGTGACGCTAAGACAGTTCGGACTTGAAAATACATTCTCGCACATTGAACCCGGACACCCCGAAAAGATAAACAAGACAGCCAACATAAATACCACGCTTGAAACTCTCGGAATACAGCGCGATGAGTCGATATACGTCGGCGACGCCGTGACCGATATAATATGCGCGAAAAACGCAGGTATAAGGGTTATTTCCGCAGCATGGTCAAAGGACGCGGACGCTGCGGCAATAAAGCAGAACAAACCCGATTTTATTGCATATACCACAAAAGAGCTTTACGGACTGCTTGAAAATATGATAAGCGGAAAATAAAACACGATTAAAACAGTAAACGCGGCGGAAAATCAAACCGCCGCGCATTTTTATGCTATTTTGAAATAATTTTGATGTATAACGGGTTTAACCATGCTTGTTTTGGAGTATGCAGGCTTGCGAGTTTGTGAGCATTTCCGTAAACAGCTCAAACGACTTTACGCTGTCGGAAATAAAGATGTTTTTTGCACCGTTTGCGCTTATCATGCCGCGGTCAAACCAGCCGTAGCCGAACTGACGTTCATCTGCGCCGTCGCAGAGCCTGCCGTCCGTAATCATGGACACTATTCTCGGACCTGCGTCAACCTGAATTGTTATCTTGTGCCGTCCTTTTGCCGACAGCGGCTGTTTGTCCGAATAAAAACAGCAGGTACGCCTTGCGTCGCTCATGGTGAAAACTATCTTTTCACCGTCGAAAACCGCGTTCATGCCCCTGCGCTCATTATCAAACGTCGAAAACAGCACGCCGCTTTTGTCAAGCTCCGCGTCAATGCAGATGCTGAAGCCTTTGCAGACGTCCTTTGAACGGCTGTCTGTATACGATAAGTCACGCTCGATAAACGGTGATAGAGCCGGCATTGCGTCTCCGTTTTTAAGTACCGTTGCGTGTGTTTTTACGGCGCTGTCCGCGTCAAACTGACTCCATAATCCCTCTATCAGGGATTTATCTGCGCGGTGCGTTCTTGCAACGTTCTTCTGCGTTTCGGTAAAGTAGTATTCTCCGTTTTGTTCTATCATGTCGGGATAGCTCATGCGTATCATAACGTCTTTGTCGTACAGCAGAATTTCCGGCTGGGAAAATTTCAGACGTATGCCGTCGGACGCCTCATATTCGACAGCTCCGGAGATCCATACGGGGTTTCTGTCGTCGTAGCCTTTGCCGCCGTGGTTGTGATACCAGTACAGGTATTTGCCGTTGCTGCATTTCCATATGAAATTTGCGGCCCGCGGGTGGCGCATTGCCCTGCCGTCGGCATAGGTCATTTTTTCGGGAGGGCTGAAGGTGTGTCCTCCGTCGCGGCTGTAAGAACAGTAAGGGTTGCCTGACACGGTTCGGAATACGCAGAAAATGCTGCCGTCGCTTAAAGTTACAAAGCTGTGCTCCTCGGATATCTCGCTTATCTCTCTCGGGACTTTTATGCCGTTTTCACCGTCGGGGAGCGTCTCCCAGTGCAGTTTTGACGCGTCCTTTTCAGAGTTTATGTTATCGCATTTCAAAAGCACGCCCTCTGTGTTGTACATAAACGTATTTTTGAGTCCGCCTATTTTGTATAATGGAACATATACGCTGTTTTTTAGCGTAAAAGGCTTGCCGACGTTCCAGAAGTAAAGGACTTTTCCGCCGTAAGGATTGTTTCTGTCAACGTCGAAGATACGCATGGGAATGTCGTACCGCCTGTCAGACCATGTAAGACCGTTGTCGTCGGTGTATTTGTATACGAAAGAGCCCTGCGAATCCACGCGGAAGCTTTTGCCGCCGTTCAGCGTTCCGGGATCGGACAGGACAAACCGCCTGTTTTCGGCGTTGTAATTGTAAAAGCAGTATATTCTGCCGAAGTCCGTCCTGTAAAGCACGGCATATGACGATTCGGGACTGTCGGGAGACTCCACGCATACAGGCTCAGACCATGTTTTTCCGCAGTCAAAGCTCTTTGCGGACGTTATGTGCTGCCCTCGGCTGCCTTCTTCGCCGATTCCGGTCGTTACGGCCATGAGCCAGCCGCCGTCGTTTGTCTTTACAACATACGGCTGATCGCTGTAATTCATTACGGGAATGGGATCTCCGTTTCTTACGTTTCTGATGTCCATGCTGTCCTCCTGCGTCTTTGATTTTATTGAATTGTAACATTGCAAAATCCGCTTGTCAACAGTAAAAATCAAAAATACGGGAGAGAGGAATATGTACGGAATAGATTTTTAAACGTGGTAAATAATAAGCGCGGCGGAATTAACCGCCGCGCCGTGGTATAGCTTTTGATTAAGGGTTGTGATTAGCCGTTGTTCTTCATTGCGTTCTCGGCGTTCTGGATCATTTTCTTAACCATCTGACCGCCTACGGAACCTGCCTGCTTGGAGGTGAGGTCGCCGTTGTAACCCTGCTTGAGGTTAACGCCTACTTCGTTTGCTGCTTCCATCTTGAACTTATCCATTGCTTCCTTTGCTTCGGGAACGAGTCTCTTGCTATTCATAATCAATTTCTCCTTAAAAATTACTTTTTTGCCGCGCGCCGGCATTTTGTATAAACACCGTTTGCGGCTTTTGTTTTTTAGCCGCGTGAAAAAACTTTTGATAAAGCCGTGCCGGTCGCACCGCGCTTTTGTCTTTCCCGTGACTACGCTATTATTGTTTGCATAAAGCCAAAAGTTATTTAAGGTAATTTTTATAAATTAAGACACTTTTTTCCGCAAAACGGCAAAAAGAAAGGGCGGCACGAAAAGTACCGCCTTTTACGCATTTTAAGCTTTGAAAAAAACTTACTTTGCGATTTCGTTGAGAGCTTCGGGCATCTTCATTTCGTAAAGACCGTTGCATGATGCAAGACCTACGGAATCGATTGCTGCGTCGTAAGCTGCGCCTGTGAGAAGGCTGCTTATAAGTTCAAACATTTCTTGTGTCCTCCTTTTTTGTTTTCATTTGATGTATACATTATACACCCGAAAACTCATTTGTGCGGCCTTTGGCACAACTAACACAAATAGCGGCACAACTTACACAAAAAGGACGTGCGGACGACAATCCGGGACAAAAAACGACAAAATCAGACGTTGAATCTGAACAGAACTACGTCTCCGTCTTTCATGACATATTCCTTGCCTTCGGAACGCATAAGACCTTTTTCTTTTGCCGCAGCGGTAGAGCCGCACGCAACAAGATCGTCAAACGAAACGACCTCCGCGCGTATAAAGCCGCGTTCAAAGTCTGAATGTATTTTACCTGCCGCCTGAGGAGCTTTTGTGCCCTTTTCTATTGTCCATGCGCGGACTTCCTGCGGTCCTGCGGTAAGAAAGCTTATAAGTCCGAGAAGCTCGTAGCACGCAGAAACAAGCACGTCAAGACCGCTGTTTTCTATGCCGAGATCGTTGAGAAAAGCTTTCTTTTCTTCAGGCTCAAGCTCGCTGATCTCCGCCTCTATTCCGGCGCATATGCTGATAATTCCGGAATGTTCTTCGTCGGCGATAGCCTTTAAGCTCATGTAGTAGGGATTTTTGGTAAGATCCGTGCCGACCTCGTCCTCGTTGATGTTTGCAACGTAGATTACGGGTTTCATCGAAAGCAGCGGAACCTCCTTCAATATTTCAAGCTCGTCCTTTGTGTATTCGAGCGAGCTTGCCTTTTTGCCGGAATTGAGCACCTCAAGGATCTTTTCAAGCAGGTCAATTTCCTTTTGCGCGGACTTGTCGCCCTTGAGAAGTTTTTTTGCGCGGTCAAGTCTGCGTTCGACTATCTCGATATCCGAATAAATAAGCTCAAGATTTATGGTGTTTACGTCGTCTGCCGGGTCAATGTGACCGTTTACGTGGATTATGTCGTCGTTTTCAAAGCAGCGTACAACGTGAACCACCGCGTCAACCTCTCTTATGTGCGAAAGGAACTTGTTGCCCAAGCCCTCGCCCTTAGACGCGCCTTTTACAAGACCTGCGATGTCTACGAATTCGATTACGGCGGGCGTGTATTTTTCGGGGTGATACATTTCCGCAAGCACGTCAAGGCGCTTGTCCGGTACGGGAGCAATGCCGACGTTCGGATCTATCGTGCAGAACGGGTAGTTTGCTGCGTCCGCGCCTGCGTTTGTTATTGCGTTGAAAAGCGTGCTTTTTCCGACGTTCGGAAGTCCTACTATACCTAGTTTCATTTTATGTTACATCTCCTTGATTTTACTGGTGTTTCGGCGTTTGCGAAAAATGATTTACACCATTTCTACACCATTTTATTATATTGTTTTTGTTTCAAATTGTTGTACGGCTTTCAGCGTTGATCCGGCGTTGTTTTTACGGTAATTCTATCTATGTACTCCAAAACCTGCGATAGCGTTTCCCACATATCTATAGACTCCTTTCTCACTATTGAGAAAAAAGCTAGTATAACATATTTATTATATCATATTTGCTCAAGTTTATCAATACTCGAAATTATATTTTCATACATTGAATCAATTTTATTTATACCTTAAATACAATTTTTATAATACAATAAATATCAACCGTAAAACGGGGGATTTACCGGTTAACCTTTTGAACCGCGCAACTATCGCGTGGTTTTCTCTATACAAGAAAACCCGGTCGTAAAGACCGGGCAAAGTTTTAAATTAATATTGGTATCCGATTATTCGATTTCTCCGTAAGCCTTGTTGAAATTTTTAAGCGCTGCAAGTGCAACAGCTTCCTGGGAGGCATATGTGGAGGAAAAGTCGTGAGTTGTGCTTCTCGCAAGATTGCGTCCTATGGAATCAAACGTGCCGTTGGCAACATAGCCGAGATCGTATATGATGCTGTCTCTGATAATGTCGATCATTTCTTCAGACTCGTTGTCACGGCTGAACTTTGATTTAAGAGACTGTTCGTAGAATGCGGGAACAACGTCGCGCGAACCTATTGCGCAGAGAGCCTCGATAATGTTACCGGTTCTGTGCGCGTCCGAAACAGTAAGCGGAATGATGAGCAGGTGCGCGGAGCCGTTTACTATGCTTGCGTATTTATCATCTTCGGTAAACTTAGGATAGGGAAGAATACCGAAGTTGTCGTCCATGCTTCTGAGACCCTGTGCGCTGTTCAGACCGCCGTCACTGAACATTGCGCGTCCTTCTCTGAACATATCCGGACCTGTAACTATATTATCAGCGTAAATAACGTTTCCCGTAGAATCCATAAGGTCAAAGTACTTGTCGAATATATCAACAGTCTTTGGTGTGTTGAGCGTAAGCTCCGGAATACCCTCGTCATTCTTGTTGTAAATTCTCTGACCGCCGGTGTAGAGAATTGCTATCGGCGACAGCCATTCGCCGGTCTGAAAACCGTACTGGTCGTTTTCAACGTCCATAACTCCGTCACCGTTGAGGTCTTTTGCGCCGCTCTTGGCGAGCTTTGCGAATTCGTCAAATGTCCATGTGCCGTCTTTTACCATCTGATAAGGATAGTCGAGACCGAGTTCGTCGAATATTCTCTTGTTAAAGTACAGACACATGGCGTTCTTGTATCTTGCAAGAGTAATATCTCCGTCGAGCACGTAAAGGTTGCCGTTTATGTCGGCACTCTCAACAATGTCTTTTGCCCACCAGGGGTTTTCAAGATGTATGGAGTCGATCTCGTTTATGTTGAGAAGTGCGTGCTGGGTTGCATAAGAGAACGCAGCTCTCGAATGTGGGTAGATTACGTCATATGCGTCATCTCCCGCGAGGATCGAGTTGAGCGCGTCCGTCTCATAGTTGCTGTCAGATGACGGCGTGGCGCTTATTGTAATATTGTACATCGCCTCAACCATAAGGTTTCTCTTGTAAATAGCGTCTTCAATCGGGTCGCCGCTTCCTTCTTCGAGATACTGGTCTTTGATCCACGAAGGACGTACAAGCATGCGGAAATTGTAGCCGTCATAGTTATTAATTTCAAGGTTTGAAGTATACGGATCGTTTTCATCAATAGTAACGTCTGTATTGTTCTTTTGGGTTTCCGACTTTTTACAGCCGATGCAGGTAAGCATCAGTGCAGCAGCCAGAAGAGCAAGTGGCTTTCTGAATTTCATTTACATTCTCCTTATCTTAAATGATACAAGGAATTATAGTACAAACACACAAATTCTCTCATGTTTTTATGCAGGAAAAGCGAGCGGGGTTTAATGTCGGGCTGCCCTTACAATTATCAATTCAAGTTTTGCGGTTTCCGTATACTTCACTTTTAATTTTCTTTATCTGCCAGATCGCAGAACTTTTTAATAATTTCGATTTCCTTAGGATCATACGGATGAAAATTGGGTCTGTATAAATCATGAAACCATTTGGTAAAATCATAATTAACTTTCGGATTTTTTTCATATACGTCCCACATGGAATTCCAGGGTTCATATGTCTGATACTTGCCGGCAACAAATCCCCAGTTGTAGCAGCCTATCTTTTCAAGATAAAAAAGAGGGAACAATTCCGCAACATTATTATGTAAGCAGCGTGCAAGCCATTCTGTATTAATAATGGGTCTGCCAAGCTTTTTAAGCTCTTTTATGGTTTCGATGTTATCTATATATGAAAAGTAATTATGGAATGATACAATATCGGAATTATCAAGTGCAAATTTTTCTATTTCCGGAAGCTCATCAATATGCTTTGTGTTTGACCAAATCGCGGACGTCAGCGGCTGTATGGGGTTTATTTCACGGATTATTTCAAAAAATTTCTTTATATGCGGGAAGGACATATTGCCTCTGTGTGAATTGCCCGGTTCGTTAAACACGTCCCAAATTATTATTCTGTTATCATCTTTATACTTTGTAACAATTTCAGCTACCCATTTATAATGCTCTTCGGCAAGCTCCGGCTCATCAAGCAAATGATAGCCGGGAATATCAAATGTTCCGTGCTGAGAGAATTTTCTTCCGCCGTGATATCCCCAATCGTATGATTGAACACCGAGTTTCTGCGGTTTCCAGCCCTCTGTTTTTGGCAGCATACAGTCATTTCCGAAAACGATCATACAGGATATGCCATGTTTATCGGCTGTTTTGATGTATTCTTCAAGCCTGTTCATAAATCCATCATGTTCTTCTTTCCACACAATGAATTCCAATACAATTCTTATTGAATTATAACCGGTGCTCGCTGCCAGCTCCAATTCACGGTCCGCAGTTTTAAGCCTTTCTTCAAAACCCAGTTCCTGCCACTGATCTATTCGGTTGGCGCAGTCGCTTCCCATAAAATTGCATCCGCGGATCCACTTTCTTGAATTATACCATTCCCATGCTTTTTCTTTACTCCATACTGAATTCATCAAAAATTACACTCCTTAATTATTGCATTTTATTTATATAAATTTTCGACACATATTCCTTTGATGATCCGGGCTTTATATAGTCAAAACCCGTAAATTCTCTGTCAAGCCCGGAATTTTGACAGTTAACCATGCAGGTCTGAGGTTCAAGGCATATATAATCTTCACCGTTACCGTTATATATCAATCTCCAGCCAAACTTTTTATCATTTTCATAAACAACTTTTAGCTTGTTTTTAACATCATATATTTCCATTGCCCCTGATGCCCCTGCTCTGTAATGGCGGCTTATAGGTCTGCCGTGCGAAACGAAATTTCCGTCTTTAAGACTTTGTGTAACATCGTCGGGATCAGGAAGTTTTCCGGTCGGGAGATACGTGTCCGTATTTCTTTGCACTTCTAAATCATTATCAACACGAACTCTTATGTTTTTTGCATCTGAATTATTTATAAATGGGACATTAAAGGTGGTATGAAATCCTAAAAAACAGGCATATTTTTATCGGATAAATTGGTTATTGTTGTTTTTTGCAAAAGACCTTTATCGGATATTTCATAATACAATTCGATTCTGAATTTTTGTTTACAATCGGCAAACTGTCCCTCATAGCTGCAGTTTACGCAGCTTTCGTTAACCTGCACCGCGTCAAATTGAGTTTCATGTACAAAACCGTGAATATGACAATTTGTCTTTGGTTCGTTTATCGGAAAAGAATATTGTCTGTTTTCAAAAACGAATTTTCCGTTTTCTATTCTGTTTACGGGGTACAGAATCGGCATTCCGTAAAGATACGGATTGTCCAATTCAGCCGAAAAATCCGGCTCACGCAGAATTTTCGCATTATATTCGGAATTTCTGAGACTTATGCAGTTTGCACCTCTGCTTAAGTTTATTTCAGCCGAATAAGCTCCGCCGACTAAAGTTATTATATTTTTCAATTTTTAATCACTTCACTATCATTTTATAAAGACTCTGCGCAAAAAATCTTGTGCATTTTGGGAATAGAATAATAGATTCTGAAACGGCATACGTGCTTTGATTTACCAATAAGTTTATAATATACAAATGCAATTTTGTCAACACTTGCATGTTTTAAAGTCAACATTACAACAAAAATAAACAAATATGCAACATATTGCGGCAAAAGGAAAAAATGTGTCAAGAGAGTATAAAAAGATGATATAAATTTCTTTTAAATGCATATAAAAAAGAGGCAGGCATAAAATCCGCCTTTTTATTTTATGACATTACATTGTTGCATTTTTCGGACATATAAGTTTACAGAACGTCTTAATAATCAACGCAAAAAAGACGAAAGCCGCGTTTTGAGTGCAACTTTCGCCTAAAAATTATTCTTCTTCAAGCGGTGAAAACAGTGTGCAGCCGAGACGTCTGTAATTCAGCTCAACTTCCTTTACCTGTTCAACCGAACACTCGCACCTTGCCGCGATACAGTCATAGCAAAGCATAGGCGGAGGATCGACTCCGAAAAACTTGACGCAAAGAGCCGCATTGTCAGACGTTATGCGCTTTTCGCACACCTCACACACGGGAAACGGTGCCAATTCTTACACCTCTGAGTACTTACATCTGAAGATCTTGAAGTGGTGCGCCTTTACAACTGTCTGGAATTCATGATGCTTTTCCTTGAAAACTTCACCGGTCATAATATCTTTCATGTCGATATTTCTTCTGGACACGAAAGGAATACCAAACTGAGAGAAGGTAAGTATGTCGGTTATATCACTATCGCGCAGATTGAAAATTGCGATGGCAAACTCGTTATTTTCGAGCTGTTTGATGTATTTGAGTGTATTTTTTACCCAGTTGTCGGTTTCGCAGAAAAGATATGCCGGTCTGCACTCTTTATCCTGGTTTATTGCAATGAGTTCCTTGTTTTGCATAAGCTTTAAACAATCATCGTCTACTTTTGAAAGATCTGCGCCCATCATAAGTGGGCTTCCCATAAAACACCAGAACGCAAACTGCTGCTCATATTCGTCAAAGGTCATCTTTGTCGGGCGGCCTACATGTCCGTTTCCGTACATTCCGACGGTTAGCATATCAAGGTCGTTGAAACAGCCGGCGGCGTTTCCGTTGAAATTGTTTTTTTGCTTTGTGATAATATCGAGCTGCGACTCGTATATATCTTTAATATCATCGGTGGAACGGAACATATGCGCACCGATAGAACGCATCCATTGCGCGGGATTGTTCATTCCCCACTGGCAAGCCGAGAAAAGTATATCGCGGCCCGAGGCTCTGAGCGCCATGCTCATTGTAAGGTATGAGCGTTTTGAATCGACGCCGTCGTAAAAACAGAAGTCGTATTTAAGAAGATCGACGCCCCATTCTGCAAAGGTCTTTGCGTCGATGTATTCATGTTCGTAGCTTCCCGGATAGTTTGCGCAGGTTCTTGTTCCGGCACAGGAATACATACCGAATTTCAATCCTTTTGAATGGATATAGTCTCCGATATACTTCATTCCGTGCGGGAATTTTTCATGATCTGCAACCAATCTGTCGTTTTCATCTCTTTCTTTTTCAGACCAGCAGTCGTCAATTACGACATACTCGTATCCTGCGTCCTTATATCCCTTTTCGACAAAGAGATCGACCATTTTAAGCACAAGTTCTTCGTTGATGTTATGACCAAAGGTGTTCCATGTGTTCCAGCCCATAGGCGGCGTATTTACAAACATTTATTTTTCCTCCTTTTTTGTTCGTGGTTTCGATTATAACATAAAAAAACATTGGAAAAATGGGAAAAAGTGACTTTTTTAAATTACAAAATGACATATTTAACCGTCCGCGCCGTTTGTTATCTTATAATTATATTCATGCTGTCAGCATATCACGAAAAAAATCAATATTGCAACATTTTTTGTAAATATCTTTATTTGAAATAGTGTTATCAGGTGTTATAATTAAAAAAACACTACTTTTTTTAAGGAGAATGAAACATGAGATTTACAGGTAAAACAGCATTGGTCACCGGCGCGGCGGTTGGAATTGGCAGAGCGACTGCTATCCTGCTTGCAAAAGGCGGTGCAAAACTTATCTTGCTGGATATAAATGAGGAAAAGCTGCGATTGGTTGAAGAAGAAATAAAGGAATATACAAATGATGTTTTGAAATTTGTATGTGATGTTAGTGATGAGACTCAAGTAAACCAAGTAGTAAAAGAAGGCAGCGAAAAGCTGGGTGCAATAGATATTCTTGTAAACAATGCGGCAATCTGGAGATGTTGGGCACCGTTCACCGAGACGCCTGTTGCAGATTGGAAAAAGTTTATTGACGTGAATGTCATGGGGGTTGTTTATTTGACACGGGCAATTCTTCCTGGCATGATTGAAAGAAAATACGGCAGAATCATAAATGTAGCGTCGGTTGCCGGTGTGTACGGCAATGCCAATATGGTACATTACTCCGCAACCAAAGGCGCGCTTATTTCAATGACGAAAGCACTAGCGAAAGAAGTTGCTGACAAGAATGTTTTAATAAACTGTGTATCTCCGGGCAGCGTAAGTCCCTGCGAAAACCCGGATTTGGATTATTATGAACCCAGTGAACTTTCCTTTATGGGCAGAACCGGCACCGACAGAGAAAATGCAAATCTTATATGTTTTCTTGCGAGCGATGAAGCAAGCTACATATCGGGTCAGAGTATTCAGATTGACGGTTGCAGAAAGAAACAGTAAACAGGCTGTATTTGGTTTTGAAGGTCTCATAATCAGCCGTTTTCGGGCAATGTAATAATATACCGGGAGAAAAACATGAACACACCGAAATATAAGTTTTTTACGACAAACGAAATAAAGCCTGAGGGCTGGCTTAAAAAGCAGCTTGAAATTCAGGCGGACGGACTGTGCGGAAATCTTGACAAAGTATGGCCTGATGTCCGTGACAGTGCGTGGATAGGCGGAAACAGAGAAGGCTGGGAAAGAGTCCCGTATTGGCTTGACGGCTTTATTCCGCTTGCATATCTGCTCGGCAATGAAGATATGATCTCAAGGGCGAAAAAGTACATAAATGCAATAATCGCCGCGCAGAAGAACGACGGCTGGATCTGCCCCTGTGCCGATCATGAAAGAAATAATTATGATACATGGGCTGTACTTCTCGTATGCAAGGTGCTGTGTCTGTACTGCGATTGTTCAAATGACGATTCGGTAATCATTGTAATAGAAAAGTGCCTGAAACAGTTTAACACGCATATAAACCGCAATACACTGCGCAACTGGGGTGCGGCAAGATGGTTTGAAGGATTAATATCAATATACTGGCTTTACGAAAAGACCGGAGAGAAATGGCTGATTACACTTGCAAAAAAACTTCGTGTTCAGGGCTTTGACTGGAACAGCCTGTTCAAAAATTACCTTCTTGACGACTGCACTGATGAATGGGAGTATTATTCGCATATAGTAAACGTTGCAATGATGCTTAAATCGGAGGCGTTGTGGTCGCTTTTCGGAGATTGCGACGCTGAAGGATTTGTATTTGCCGCGCTTGAATACCTTGATAAAAAACACGGCACTGCCGTCGGACATTTCAACGGTGATGAAAACCTTTCGGGCAATTCGCCGATACAGGGCGCCGAGCTTTGCAGCATAGTTGAACTCATGTACTCTTATGAGATACTGTTTTCAATAACCGGAAATATAAAATTCCTTGACCGTTTGGAAATGCTGGCATATAATTCACTTCCGGCAGCGGTAAGTCCGGATATGTGGACGCATCAGTACGATCAGATGATAAATCAGGCTGCGTCATTCCCGATGTCAAAGCAGCCGTTCAGAACAAATAACAACGAGGCTCATCTGTTCGGTCTTGAACCGCATTTCGGCTGCTGCACCGCGAATTTCGGGCAGGGCTTTCCGAAACTTGCACTGAGTACATTTTTCAAAAACGGCAAAGGAATTGCGTCGTGCGTTCTGCTGCCCTCGGCTGTTGAAACAGTAATTGACGGAGTTAATGTAAAGTGCGGACTTTCGACGGAATATCCGTTCAGAGGCACGCTCAAATATACGGTTAAAACCGACTCGCCGGTTAAATTCAGCTTGTTTATACGTATACCGTCATTTGCAAAATCGGCAAAAATTGATGGCAAAGATGTAAAATGCGGCGAGTTTGCGGAAATATCAAAATGCTGGGACGGAGAAACAGAGATTTATGCAGAATTCGGTTTTGAAACAGAGATTGTTGAACGTCCTGAAAATATGGTTTGTGTGCGCAGAGGACCGCTTTTTTACTCAATCCCTGTCAAAGAAAAACGTGAGAGGGTAGAGTACGTTAAAAACGGAGTGGAAAGAAAATATCCGTATTGCGATTATTACATATATCCCGAATCAAAATGGAATTACGCTTTGGCAGACGACAGGTTTGAAATTTCCGAGCATGAGTTTGATGCGCCGTTTAATCCCGAAAATCCGCCCGTATCGCTTATGGCGGATATGGTTGAAATAGACTGGAGGTTTAACTGCGGCCATTGCGACAGACTTCCGGTGTCAACGGCGCCGTTGGGAAATGTGCAGAAGATCCAGCTTATCCCATATGGTTGCACAAATTTGAGAATGACCGAGATTCCGCTTGTAAAGAACGTTTGAGATTGTGTGCGGAATTTGTGGAAACCGGTATATAAAACAGCCTGCTTTCAGATGAGTTCGGAGATATGCCGGACTCATCTTTTGATTTGCCGGCATTGTGTATAGGTATCATTTCTCGGTTTTGTTCAGAGCGGTGTTGTTTCTGTACTCTCCGGGAGAAGTTCCGTACATTTCACGGAAAGAACGCAAAAAATGCGAGAATGATGTAAAGCCGCAGTCAAAGCATATCTCCGTAACCGAAAGCGAAGAAGAACGCAGCAGCTTTGTTGCGTATACAAGACGCAGATTTGATAAATATTTCTTGAATGTTACTCCGGTTTTTATGTGAAAAAGTCTGCTGAAATAGCTGTCGCTTAAAAAAACGTGTGCAGCGACATCATGCAGGAAAAGATTTGAGGTGTAATGCGACTGAATGTAGATAAGAGCAGTGTGAACGGCGCCTTGCTGCGGTATTGTTTTCTTTACATTCGGTGCCTGGTTGCGCAGAAATGTGATAAAAATGCACTCTATCAGATTGTGCATAAACAGCGATGCAAAACGCCTTTTTTCCGTAGATTCCTTTATGGCACTTTCAATCAGAAAACAGATCCGCGTAAAATCTTCGTCCGATAAATGTACGGTATTTGAGTTGAAGTTAAGAAATTCGAGAAGAATGTCCTTGCTTATGATACTTTCGCGGAACATTATGTTATAGAGTTCGCCTTCTTCTTCAAGCTCCAGACCGTGTATATCCGTCGGGAGGATCAGATACATGTCGCCGCGTGAAATGGTGTTTGTTTCTCCGTTTACCGTGTGCCGTGCCGAACCGCTTATTACAAGCTCGAATTCAAAACAGTCGTGACGGTGAAGAACATAGTTTTTCAAAGCGTGTTTTCTTATAAATACTTCTTTCATAGCACCTGCTTTATTATCAAGCAGTATTTTCGTATATTTCTTTTCCATGCATTGTCTCCCTGTTATGTTGCTTCTTTTTACTATTATACACAAAACATCAAAAAATGCAATACAAAAAGCAAAATCAAACATGAAAACCATGTAAGGCTGTGCTATACTGAGCACAAAATAAGGTATAAAAGGTGATAGATATGGAATTTTGCAAGGATATAAAAAAAGGGAGAAAAATAAAGGCGGTGCTGTTTGATTTTGACGGCACTTTTTCCACATTGCGCTGCGGCTGGGAAGGTGTAATGCGAAAGCTCATGCTGAAGGTTCTTTCAAACGGAAAAGATGATGCGGAGCTTGAAAAGACGGTTGATGAATACATAGATTATTCAACCGGAATACAGACTGTCAAACAGATGAAGTGGCTTGTGCAGCAATCGCTTGAAAGAACGGGCAAAGCCAAGGATATGTGGGATTACAAAGCCGACTACAACGATATGCTTATGGAAATGCTTGCCGACAAGAAAAAGTCTCTTGAAGAAGGAACGGCAAAGCCTGAGGAATTTCTTGTAGCCGGATCGGAAAAGCTATTGAAGAGTCTGAAAGAAGCAGGAATTAAAATATTTGTTGCCAGCGGCACGGATCATGCCGACGTTGTAAAAGAAGCAAAGCTTCTCGGAATAGACAAATACTTTGACGAGCTGTGCGGCGCCCCGGAAAGATGCGAGGATTGCTCAAAGGAAAAGGTAATGTCCGAACTCTTGGAAAAATGCGGATATTCGGGCGATGAGCTTTGCGTTGCCGGAGACGGAAAGGTGGAAATTGCACTCGGAAACAATGCCGGAGCGCTGACAATAGGCGTTGCCAGCGACGAGCAAAAGCTGTGCGGGGTAAACGCCAAGAAAAGAGAACGTCTTATAAAGGCAGGAGCCGACGTAATAATCGGAGATTACCTTGAACTCGGTAAAATAATGTCGCTTATGGAGGGAAAAGACAATGAAGTACAATGAACTTAAATTTGACAACATCAAAACGTATTCGGCGGCCGAACGTCACAATCTTGTAAGAATAGACACACTTCTGACTCCCGGCGTTTCCGAATCAATGCCGTGGGAAAACAAAGATGCAAATTTTGATACACTTGTTGACAGAATACTTGAGGCGCGCAGAAACGGCAGAACCGTTATCTGGTCGCAGGGTGCGCACGTTATAAAGAACTGTCTGTCGCGTTATCTTATTGCATTTATAAAATCCGGACTCATAACGCATATTTCCGGAAACGGTGCTTGTTCGATACACGATTTTGAACTGGCGTATCTCGGCGGAACATCCGAAGATGTCCCCACGGCAATCGAGGACGGCTCGTTCGGTATGTGGGAGCAGACAGGCAGATGGATGAATGAGGCAATTCAAAAAGGTGCGAGAGAAGGCTGGGGATACGGCGAGAGCCTTGCAAGATATATCGACGAAAATCCCGAAAAATTCCCGTACAAGGACGATTGCGTGCTGTATCAGGCATATAAGCACAATGTTACGGCTACATATCACATTGCTCTCGGAACCGATATAATTCATCAGCATCCGATTGTTGATTTTTCTGCGATAGGCGCTGCAAGCGGAACCGATTTTCACAGAATGTGCTATTCGGTAGCACATCTTGACAAAGGAGTTTATATGAACTTCGGTTCAAGCGTTATCGGACCTGAGGTATTCTTAAAGGCGCTGTCTATTTCGAGAAATCTCGGATACGATACATTTGATATTACTACCGCAAACTTTGATTTGATAAATCTCGGCAATTACAAATGCAAAATAGGTTATGACGATCCTAACTATTATTACCGTCCGAGAAAAAATATCGTGAACCGTCCCGTCAGCCTTAACGGTATGGGATTCCACTTTGTCGGAGATCATAAGCAGACTATTCCCGCACTCTACGACGAGCTGAAAAAGAAAGGATGGAATTTTAATGTGGACTGAAAAGGATTTCGGGCAAATCAAGAACCTGAAAGTCGGAATAATAGGCGATTTCTGTCTTGATGTATACTGGACTGCCGATATGAAGAAAAGCGAGCTTTCCCGTGAAACACCGCACTATCCTCTGCCGGTTGTCGAAGAAAGAATGTCTGCCGGAGGCGCCGGAAATGTTGCAGTGAATGTGTCAAGTCTCGGCGTCGGCAAGGTTTATGCAATAGGCTGTATCGGCAATGACTGGCGCGGCAAGGCGCTTTCGGAACAGCTTGCATTTAGCGGAATTGATACGGAAGGGCTTGTAAAATGCGACGGCAGATTTACAAACACCTATATAAAACCGATACGCTGCGGAATATCCGATGTAAAATATGAAGATCCGCGCCTTGATTTTGAGAATTACGAAAAAATCAGCGATGAAACCGAAGAAAGCATTTTAAAAGCACTTTTGGCAATTAAAGATAAAATAGACGTTTTATGCGTGTGCGACCAGATGAAGTGCGGCTGTATCACGGATAAGCTCAGGCAGGAAATTTCCGAACTCGGAAAAAGCGGCATGAAGATAATCGTTGACAGCCGCGACCGGGTAAGCCTGTATTCAAATGTCACGGTAAAACCCAATGAGGTTGAGGCGGCGCGCGCTGTGGAAACAGACGATCTGCACTCTGCGGCAAAGCTTCTTTCTCAGAAAAATCAAAAACCCGCAATAGTAACGCTCGGCGGTAAGGGCTGCCTTGTTTCGGACGGCACGGCGATTTACGAAATTCCGGCGTTTGACGTTGAACCTCCGATAGATTTCTGCGGTGCCGGAGATACGTTTATGGCGGCGTTCGGGACGTTCTGGGCAAGCGGTTTTGAACCTGAAAAAGCAGCGCTCTTCGCTAATGCGGCAAGTGCAGTTACTATAAAAAAGATAGGTACGACCGGAAGCGCAACAATACATGAAATACTTGAGGTCTTGAAAAAATAATTACAGATGATCTGCTTTTTGCTCTTGTTACGGCGGCAACAAAGCAGCGTCGGTAAATTTAGTGAGGTGGAAGTTTGTGCTGACTTTACAAAACGACAGAGTAAAAGTAAAGATAAATGAACTCGGTGCGGAACTGAAAAGCATGGTCTGCGACGAAAAAGAGTATATATGGCAGTCGTGCAAAGAGATATGGAACAGATCTTCTCCGCTATTATTTCCGATATGCGGCGGACTGAAGAACGATAAGTACACGTATAACGGAAAAGAATATGTTTTGCCCAAGCACGGTTTCGGCAGTACGGTTTCTTTCGTTACCGAATATGCAGACGACAAAAAAGTAGTTCTCGTACACAAGTCAAATGATGAAACAAAGCGTTGCTATCCCTTTGACTACGAGCTGAGAATAACGTATGAGCTGAAAAATACGTCTCTCGGTATTTCGTATCGTGTAGATAATAAATCAAAGGGCGCAATGTACTTTTCCATAGGAGCGCACGAGGGATATTACACACCGGAAGGTATAGAAAATTACGATGTTGTATTTCCTCAGCCCGAAACGCTTAATTCGTATGTGCTTTACGGAAACCTTCTTTCAGATCAGCTTTTGCCGATCATAAAAGACTGTAATGTACTTCCGCTTTACGAAAAATACTTTACGGTAGACGCCCTTGTTTTCAAAGAACTTAAATCAAAGTCCGCAATTCTGAGAAGCAGGACGGGCACAAGGGCTGTAAAGATTGATTTTGATTTTGCTCCGTATTTCCTTATCTGGCATAAACAGAATGCCCCGTATATATGTCTTGAGCCGTGGGACGGAATACAGGATATTGTCGGTTCGGATTATGATATTACAAAAAAAGAAGGCATAATAAAACTGGACAAGGGACAGACATACAACGCGGTACACAAAATTACCGTTTTGCAGGTTTGAAACGGAAAACGCCTGCCTTTGCGGTCATTATTGCAAAGGCTGTTTCAATATACGGTGCTTGCGTTTTATGGCTTATGTGTGCATATTCAATGAATGTGCGGCAATGCAAATTGCAGGACTATGTTTCACGCCGTAAATGTCGGGTTAATATTGACACATTTTTTGTTAATATCTTTTGTTGATTTTGACATATGGTGTGATAAAATATATATGGATTTGTGGGTATTATCATCAAAAAACGAATGATATGCAACCCGGGTTTTATCTAAAACATTAAACAGTATTTTTTAAGGAGCGTGTTTTTTTATGAAAAAACGTTTTATCGGCGCTTTTGCATGCCTGGCATTATCCGTAATGCCGCTTTTCGGTAATTCCGTAACGGCCGCTGCAGAAGAAAAAGTAGTTCCGGGTTACAATATTATTACCGGGGACACCTCGGTGTGGACGTGCGACAGCATGACTTTTCCCGAAGGAATAGCTATCGAAGCCGGCTGTGCTCTCACAGAAAGCCCCGTGAACGGTGACGATAACAACAGCGTGCTTGTGTCCAAACCGAGAGGTAAATATATGTGGGTTTCTTTCAGCAATTCTTTGCTCAAATACCCGAAAGAACGTGCATATAAGTTTTCTTTCAAATCATATAAACGTGCAGATGCCGGATACGGCACCGACGCCTCGCTTTGGCTTATGAAAAACGGCGGAGCAGGCTGGCAGGTTGTAAACTATATAGGCAATTTTGCGCCGAACGCAGCTTCATGGACGGAACATTCCTATGTTCTGAAAAACTTTGGAAAACTGTATGACAATAACGGTGTGCTTGACACTTCGGATATAGAAAAATTCATTATACAGTGGGCAAGGGATAATAATGATACGGAAAATATCCATGAAGAGGCATATTTTGACGACTTCTCCATAATACCGTCTTATAAGATTACTTATCGTGATACCGACGGAAGTCTTATACGTGAGGAATACGATTATTTTGACGAAGAAAGCTTTGAACCGGTTTTAACAGACGAGGACAAGGCGCTTTACAGAATAGGCTGGTCAGTGGAAAACGACAAAACCGCTGATGAAAACGTTGCTCTTTTGCATGAAGATATAACGCTTTATGCCGTTTACGATGAAAATGCGCATGTTTATATTAATGAAGATATAAGCCTGCTCACGGCTGCGGGAAAAAGTGCGCTTGTTACGGGCGAGTACGTAAAATACGGCGATACATCGAAGCCTAAGCTTTCTTTCAGCGTTGTTTCGGGTGCGGACACAGTCAGCATTTCAGATAACGGAGACGGAACCGCAACGGTTACTTCTATGAAAGAGGGACTTGCAAAGATCCGCTGCGGGATTGCCGGAACGGATACTTTTGCCGAGATTTATATATTGTCGGATTATACATCGGGCGACAGCGCCGTAAGAATATTTGCCGGCTCTGACAGCATAACCGAAGATGCCGGAACACTTGATCTTGACGGACGCGTATTTTATGCAGACGCGCCTTCATCAAGCGTTGAATGGAATTGTTCAAGCAGCGAATCGGCATGGCTTGAGAAAAACAGCGACGGCAGCGCAAAGCTTACCGCAATTAATAACGGCAGCGTTGTGATTACGGCTTATGATAAGCAGAATACAGAAACAAAGGCGGAAATTACCGTTGAAATTTCCGGTCAGCTTGCAAAGACTTCATCTTATTCGTTCAGATACTATGCCGTCGGAAACTCTTTCCTTGTACACCCGCCGCTCAAGGGCTGGTCTGATGTCGGCGGAATGGGTATGGCTGCAAGCGATGTTTCAAAGGATTATTTCAATCAGATACAGTCGAAACTTTCTGCAAAATTCTACTCATCAATAACGGCAGAGCGCAAAAGTATGTCAGCTTTTGAAGGCTTGTGCTCAACAACGGCAACAAAGGACACCTATGAAGATTCCGCGGCATTTATTGAATTTCGGAATAAGATAAGGGAATTCAAGCCCAACATTCTGACTATTCAGCTTGCAGAAAATATAAAAACGACCGACGAGGCTGCTCTTTCGCTGTTTTATGATACACTGTACGGCATGGTAGCAAAAGAAATGCCTAAAAACAGCGTTGTCGTATGCATTTCGATATGGCTGCCGGACGATAACAGACACCATGTAGCAAAGAAGTATGCTGAAAAATACGGATTTGAGTTTGCGGACACATCTTACATAGGCAGTCTTGGCATTAATGAATCCAATAATTATCTCGCATTCAGACAGTATCCGGATTATGTCCCCGGTATCGAGTTCAGATCGCACCCCGGAGACTTCGGCATGGAATATATTGCGCAGCAGGCGGTTAATTGCCTTGAGAGCGCGATACCGGCATCAATTCCGCTTGAATACCGCTATATTCCCGAAAGCATACAGATTACGGGCGCCGATACAATTTCCGATGAAGGCAAAAGCGTATCGTATGATGTAATTATGAATCCCTCAAAGGCGGAAAAGGCTGTAATCTGGTCGGTTGACAATGAAAACATTGCGTCAATATCTGACGCAGGCGTTCTTACCGCGCTGAATAACGGAACAGTAACAATAACTGCAAAATATGCGTATGACACAAGCATCAGTTCTTCAAAGACCGTAACCATAACCGGTCAGACCGAGCACTTCAGACTCACTTACGCTGCCGGATGCGAGGACAGCGTCACAAATCTTCCCGAAACAGATGAATACGCAAAAGGCAGGTATATTCTTTCTTCGCAGGCACCGGCAAGAGCAGGCTATAAATTTGTCGGCTGGGCGCTTTCGGAAAACGGAGATACCGTAACCGAAACTGTTATTACTGCAGATACAACGGTTTACGCAGTATGGGAATTTGCGTATTTCTGGGACTTTAATACTGACGGTTATGACGAAGGCGTAAGTATGAATGCATTTAATGTTTCCGTAAAGGACGGAACTTTGAACGGCATATCTTATCAGACAGGTCTTTCATTCTCGGCAGATAATCTCCTTATCAATGCTGCCGATTTTGAAACTTTCTCTTTCGCGGCAAAAGTGTTAAGCTCAGAAAGCAATCAGAGTTACACCGTGACGCTGAACACGACAAACGGAGATAAAGTTTTCACGGCGGAGATACCCGATTCTTCGATGAGAACCTACTCTTTTGATATTTCCGGACTTACGGGAACAATTACCGGATTTACCGTAAAGGTTTCGATGAGCGAGTGCACTGCTTCTGTCGATAAAATCGCTTTTATAAAGAAGACAAGCGTTGCCGTTGAAAATGAAACTTCTGTAAGAATTAAAGAGCCCTCCGGTCTCCGCTTTAAAGCAAGCATTGACAATACCGAAAGAGCCGAGGTTTCACAGTACGGTTTTATCGTTGCGCGCGCTTCGGATCTGTCCAAGGCGGAACTCAATCATGCAAATATGAACAACGGTACGGTAAAAGCCGTTGAAGGTATTGCTTATGACAAGGATCATAATATTGATATTATTTTTGCAAAAGGCGACGACAAGACGGTTTTTGCGGCAGCACTCATAAATATTCCTGAAAAGAGTTATCTTGAAAAGCTTTCCGTAAGAGCTTTTGTAAAGAGCGGAAGCGTGT
This sequence comes from uncultured Eubacteriales bacterium, assembly GCA_934446675.1. Taxonomy (GTDB): domain Bacteria; phylum Bacillota; class Clostridia; order Oscillospirales; family CAG-382; genus UMGS1387. The sequence continues at coordinate 40,247 of CAKSEL010000007.1, read as the reverse complement.
ATTCTTACAGTGACGTTTATACCGATACTCTTGCACATGCGGCACAGAGAATTAAAGATGAAAACGGTGAGCTGTACAAGAATAATATGGAATTTATCGAGAAAATCCTTGAAACCGTAAGAAAGTATGAAACCGAATTTGATATTTCCGATCTCTACAACTGATAATATAAGAAGGATTTAATGATATGCAGTTTGAAAATAATAAATATTGCATTGCGCTTGATGAAAATAACGGATCCATAAACTCTCTTGTAAGTAACGGTAAAGAGTTTATAGGTCAGAAACTGCCTCTGTTTTCATTTCAGATGAGAAAGGGCAAAGACACCGCCGGTTACACCTCCGACTGCGCCGAAAAGGTAACTGTTGACAAGGGCGGCGACAGTGTAAGTATTGAGTATTCGGGTTTCGGAAATCTTGATCTTTCTTTCCGTGTAAAAGCATTGTTTTCAGACAGAATTGAATGGCGTATTTCTTTTGAAAACCGTACCGGAATGTGTGTTGAGTGGGTGGATTTTCCGCTTATAGCCGTGCCTGATGACCTCGTGAGAAACGGCGGCAGCGGACGCCTGCTTATAGACTCCAATGAAGGACTTATTATCGAAGATATGGCGCTCAAGGAAAAGTTTTCTCCTTACAGAGAGCTTTGCTATCCGAGCAGAGGTTTGGGCGCAATGTTCCCGGCAGTTGTTCAGAGTCAGTTCATGGCTTATTATGACGGTACAGCAGGTCTGTATTTTGCTGCGGAAGATCCGGAACGTTCGATAAAGGGAGTTGATTTCCGCACCGACGGAAACGGTATAAGACTTCAGTTCAAGCTTTATCCCGGTGTTGAGGCGAATGTAACCGGGTATGAGATTCCGTTTGCCGTTGTTATGGATTTCTTCACCGGCGATTGGCACAGCGCAGCGGAGCTTTACCGCACATGGTTTGAAAACAATCTTCCCGAGGGACTTGAAAAGCTCGGACACGGTGAAAAAATGCCTGAATGGTATTCGGATTCGCCTTTGATAGTTACATACCCCGTTCAGGGCATACATGACATGGACGAACCCAAACCCAACAGACTTTTCCCGTATGACAATGCTCTCCCGGTGCTTGACGGAATTGCCGAAGAAACAAACAGCAGAATTATGGCTCTGCTTATGCATTGGGAAGGTACCGCACCCTGGGCGCCGCCGTATGTGTGGCCACCGCTGGGAGGAGAAAAGCTGTTACACGAATTTGCCGACAGACTGCATGAACGTAAATTTCTTCTCGGCGTTTATTGCAGCGGCGTCGGATATACGATTCACAGCAATCTGAACGACTACGGAAATGAAGAGCGATACGAAAAGGAAGGCTTAAAGCGTTTTATGTGCGCTCCGCCGGACGGATCGGATCCCGTTTCAAATATTTGTCAGGGACAGCGAAAAAGCTACGATATGTGTGTTTCGCAGGACTTTACGTTAAACACATTGACTGACGAGGCTGCAAAAATAGCTACAAGCGACCTTGATTACATACAGATTCTTGACCAGAATCACGGCGGCACACCGTATTTTTGTTTCAGCGATAAGCACGGACACCCTCCCGTACCCGGAAAGTGGATGGTTGAGGATATGAGAAAGCTGTTGTCATCGCTGAAAAAAGCTGTCGGCGATAAGGTGCTGCTCGGCTGCGAATCGGCTTCCTCCGAGGCTTATATTCCTTATTTAAAGCTCAGCGATAACAGATTTAATATTAACTACCACTTCGGACGCACCGTTCCGCTTTACGGATATATTTATCATGAGTATCTGCACAACTTTTCCGGAAATTCCGTTGCCTCTCTTGACTTTATAGATATTAAAAAGTCGCCCGACTGCCATCTTATGCGCATTGCTTATTCATTCCTTGCCGGAGACCTGATAACGCTTGTTATAAACCAGGACGGCGAAATTGTATGGAGCTGGGGAGAGCGCGACTTTTCGGTGCTTCCTCCTAGAAAGCCCATGATGAAATTCGTAAAATGCGCTACGGCTTACAGAAGAGGTCCCGGAAAGAAATATCTCGTATTCGGCAGAATGGCAAAGCCGTGCAATGTCGAAGCGCCGGGTGTGCCGATGTATAAGGTAAATTACGATTATTCCACCGACTATCCCGCAGTTCTTACAACGGCATGGACCGAAGAAGACGGCGGCACAAAGGCACAGTTCCTTGCAAACTATCTTGCGGAAGATGTAAAATGCAAAATTGACCTGTCTGAAACGGACGGTGCGGAAATAATAGATGAAAACGGAAACGTTACCGGGCATTTGGACGGCGGTGTCAAAGAGCTTACCGTTCCGGCAAGCAGCGTAATTATGCTTTTACTTAAAAAGTGATTTGTATAAGCGATTAAAGCTGCTGCCCGGAAAAGCTAAAGACAACAAAACAACATAATTTGTCAATATTATTGCTTTATTTTTAGTTATATTTGCAATATAATTAACTTGAACTAATAATATAATAACAAATAACTTGAAATACATTCCGAAAAACAACATAAAACGGAGGAAAAGTAATTTATGTTTAGCGAAGAATATGTAAAGAAAATTGACCGGCTTCGGGGCAAGCTTCCGTCACGTTTTTACGTGCCTGTCGGAACGACGGAGTTTGAGGGCTTTTTTACATACGACAGGTTATCGTATGAAGACGCCGTAAAGCATGACAGGCAAAAACTTCCTCAGGGGCTCAGATGGGGACGCAAATGGGAGTACGGCTGGTTCTTTACACAGATAACCGTTCCGAAAGAGTGCGAGGGAAAACGTATATGCTTTAAGGCTGACCTTGTAGAAAGCACGGTTTATGTAAACGGCAGAGTGGTCGGCGCGCTTGATCATGCACATAAGGAAATAATGCTGTCCGCATCTGCCAAGGCAGGCGAAACGTTTGATATAGCCGCTGAGGTTTATGCCGGACACGGTGATGAAATGATTAAGGACGTCATGCATTACACTGCGCTTATTCCGGAACTTAATATAAAGCCTTTTCCCGAAGATGTTACGCAGAAATGCGTTTCAAACGGAACCTACGGTATATTCCGCGATGATGTTTTCCAGCTTTATGTAGACATTGAGGTGCTGGTTGATTTATCAAAGTGCCAGGAGGAAACGTCTTTGCGCAGAGCAAAGATAGAAAAGGCAATAAGAAAAATTGCCGACTTTGTCGATCTTGAATTGCCTTATGACGAATTCGCCGAAAATGTGAAGCAGGCGCGCGAGATATTAAAACCGCTGTTTGATTGCCATAACGGTCCGACAGTGCCGACCATGTATGCGATAAGCCATTCTCACCTTGACTTGGAGTGGCTGTGGACGGTAAATGAAACAACAAGAAAATGCGCCAGAACAATAGGTAATCAGCTTGAACTTATAAATGAGTTCGACGACTGCAAGTATATTCAGTCGCAGGCATGGATCCTTGAAACCGTCAAAAACAATTACCCGGAGCTTTACGAAAGGGTAAAGCAGGCGGTCAAAAGCGGAAATATTGTTGTCGAGGGCGGAATGTGGGTTGAATCCGACGCAAATATTCCTGCGGGCGAGAGTATTATCCGTCAGTTTGTTTTCGGCAAAAAGTTTATGAAAAATGAATTCGGCGTAGACAGCGAGATACTGTGGCTCCCGGATACGTTCGGAATCAGCGGCGCTTTCCCTCAGATCCTTAAAGGGTGCGGAATTAAGTATTTTATGAGCGCAAAGCTTATGTGGCTTATAAACGGCGGAGATGTATTCCCTTACAGTATGTTTAATTGGAAAGGAAACGACGGCTCCGAAGTGCTTTGCAACATAATACGCGGCTATGCAAACGGCACATATCCCAGCCAGACAAAGGTCCACTGGGGATTTAACAGCGAGAGGGACAATATTCCGTACAGATTATATCCTTACGGCTTCGGCGACGGCGGCGGAGGAGCAACGAGATTTTATTACGAACAGCTCAAGCGTGAGCATGATCTTGAGGGAATGCCTAAAGTAATTCAGGCCTCTCCGAATAAATTTTTCCATGATGTTGAGAATGAATGTGAGATAGACAAAACCTATGTCGGAGAGCTTTACTATGCGCTTCACAGGGGAACATTCACATCACAGGCAAAGACAAAGCTGCTGAACAGAAAGTGCGAAAATGAACTGAGAGACGCAGAGCTTTGGTCGGCATTTTTAAGGCAGGATACAAAAGAAAAGACCGATCCGCTGTGGAAAACTGTACTGTTCAATCAGTTCCACGATATTCTTCCGGGTTCGTCGATTGCCGAGGTATATGAAAGAGCCGAATCCGAGCTTTCTGAAGTTGCGGAAAAGGCGGAAAATATAACCAAAGATGTTCTTGAAACCGTTTCCGAAACAAAGGACGGAGTTATTACGGTTTTCAACTCGCTTTCGTGGGACAGAAAAGCCTATATCAAACTTCCCGAAGGTTATACTTCAATCTGTGCTTCGGACGGCAAGGCATATGAATGCGAAACCGACGCAAACGGCACTTTTGCCGCTGTTGATGTTCCGTCATGCGGATATGCGTCGTTTGTTTTGGGCAAAGAAAAGGCAAATGCAGTCAGCTCAGGAACAAAACCGATCCTCGAGAATGATCTTGTCCGTGCAGAGTTTAATGAAAACGGCGAGCTTTCAAGCGTAGTGGACAAACAGACGGGAATTGAGTTTTTGTCCGGCAGATCGAACCGCCTGCGTATGTATGAGGATCAGACTGCGGCGCATGATGCATGGGATATCGACAGCATATATCAAAACAATGAAGTAAAACTTGCAGAACCGGCAAAAATAGAGAGTATTCAGTCCGGAACGCTTGCATCTTCATTGGTAATAAAGCGTGAAATCAACAATTCGACGCTTGTACAGAAAGTTACATTGCGCAAGGGTTCAAGAGCGATTGAATTTGATACTCAGATAGACTGGAAAGAACGTCATAAGCTGCTTAAAGTCGATTTTGATACCAACTTCAATACCGAAGAGCTTATCTCGGAAACGCAGTACGGATTTGTAAAAAGACCTACGCATAGAAACAGAAAGTATGATGCCGACAGATTTGAAGTTTGCCAGCATAAGTGGTCTGCACTTGCAGAATCCAACAGAGCAGCCGCAATTCTCAACAACTGCAAATACGGTATAAGCGCAGACGGAGGACGAATGAGTCTTACGCTGCTTAAAGCTCCGCAGAATCCCGCGCTTAACGCAGATATGGGAATACAGCGCTTTACTTATTGTTTCATGCCTTTCTGCGGAACATTTTATAACAGTAATATTGTAAATGCTGCATTTGAGCTTAACTGCCCGGTGAAGGTTGTTCCGGGATATGCAGGCAAACAGTCCGCGCTCAGCATTTCACAACCCAATGTCGTTCTTACCGCCGCGAAAATTTCTGAGGATGGGAAAGGTGATATTATTATCAGACTTGCCGAGGAAACAAACAACTACACAATGTGCAGCGTGAAACTCGGATTTGCGGTCAAAGAGGCATATTTAACAAATATGCTTGAGGAGGACGCGGAATGTGTTGCGGTGACAGACGATACAATTAAGCTTAATTTCAGGGCGTTTGAAGTAAAGACAATACGGCTTAAAGTAAAACAGTAATAATTTTTGTGCTAAATCGCAAGTCAACAACTACAATGAAGGAGATATGTATATGAAAAGGTTAATTTCGGCAGTAATGCTCGCATTGCTTTTGTCGGCAACGGCTCTTGCGGCACAGTTTAACAAAACCGTAAAGTACAGCGACGGTACGTTTACAGATGTTGCAAGCGATGCATGGTATGCGTCTGATGTTATCAGCGCATATGAATTCGGTCTGGTAAACGGAGTCGGACAGAATATGTTTAACCCGACAGGCACCGTAACGGTCGCTCAGGCTGTTACCCTCGCATCAAGACTCAATGCTGTTTATAACAACGCAAAAATTCCCGACAAGTCGGGGGAATGGTATCAGGGATATGTCGATTATGCCATGGAAAAGGGAATAATCGCCAAAGATGAATTTGATTCTTATACAAGATCTGCAAAAAGAATCGAAGTTGCAAGACTGCTTGCAAAATCTTTGCCCGCAGAGTATTTCTCTCAGATAAACAAGGTATATAACATACCCGATGTCAAAGCAGATAACGATTCCTACAACGAGCTTATTTTGCTCTACCGTGCCGGTATTGCAATGGGAAGCGATGTTTTCGGAACATTCAACCCCGATACAAATATTACACGGGCAGAATTCTCCGCGCTTATCAACCGTGTCGCTACACCTGACATACGTGTAAAAAGGAGTTTTGACGTAATGCCAAAGCAGGATTCCGGTATGCTTGCCGACGCTACATATATGGCTTACGGTTCCATTTTCAGCTTGCCTAACGGCTGGCAGTGCGATAACAAAAATGTTGAATTCATCAAGGACGGAAAAATTGGTCCGTCAATTACCGATAATTCAAAAGAAGAGTATACCCGTCTTTACAGAGATATCGGCAAAGTGAATTCGGGACGCCTGATTGCGGAAGTATATGTGCATATTTGTTCCGAAGATGACGGAATATATCTCGGCTTTACAGATGAAAACAAAAATCTTGTCGCCGGCATTGCAACGCAGAACGGATATTTTGCACTGAAAGGCAAAAATACTGTTAAAACCGATATTGCGGTGGCAACAAAAGATCCGGTAGAATATGCAATATTGCTGTTTACGGATTTTGACAACAAGGAAATGTATGCGTATATCAACGGAAAGCTTACTCAAACCGTTGAAATAGATCCGGCGGCAAGCGTATCGAGCATGTCGATAGGTTCTACACCGTCCGGAACCGGTATTGCAATACCGTCTCATGTAAGAATATATAATAACTATGCATTTGCAGAGACTTTTGCCGTGTCTTCGTCTATGACCGATAAGTCCATATATACAATGGACGTTTCCGGAAATATTACGATTGAAGAATATACGTCTGAGTCCTCAAAAGATAATCACAGCGCAAAAATTGATGCAAAGAAGGGTCAGGAAAGCAGTGCGTCAAAGACCTTTGCACGTATTTACGAAAAGGGAATATTTGAATCATACATTTTACTTCCCGAAAATCTGAACGGCGCTTATTTCACCCTGACAAGCGGCGGAAATGAGGTCGTAAAGGTCGTATCCAAAGACGGCGCATGGTATGCCGGCGATACCAAGCTCAGAAATTATACCGAAAACGTATGGCAGACGCTCAGAATCGAAACGGATACTTCGGCTAAAAAGGCGCTTATCAAAATATGCGGAAAGAAAGCCGGAGAGGTTGCAATTTCCGCCGACTATATCGACGGCATAAAGATAGGCATAAATCCCGACAAAGACGGAATTATGTGGTTTGACGATATAAAGGCAGGAATGTCTGTCGATCACGACGACTATACGCCCGTTCCGAAAGCAAACAATAACGGCGGATATAACATAGGTATATATGTCTGCAATCTCTGGCACGACGCCGTAACAAGAGAAGGCTGGCAGGCAGTAACTCCGTTCCCGGAACTGGAACCTTATCTCGGTTTCTATGACGAGGGTTCTCCGGAAGTCGCCGACTGGGAAATCAAGATGATGGCAGAGCACGGTATTGACTTCCAGCACGTTTGCTGGTATACACCGAACACTGTCGTCAACGAGCCTATCAAGAAAACCACTACAAGCTATGCTGCCCTCCATGACGGATACTTCAATGCAAAATACAGCGATATGGTCAAGTTCTGCCTGCTGTGGGAAAACGAGGGAAATGCCAGAGGCGGTTCGCTTGAAAAATTTAAGGAATACTATTGGAAATACTGGAAAGAGTACTATTTTAGCGATTCGCGCTATGAAGTGCTCGACAATAAGCCCGTAATGTCTGTCTGGAACTATGATAATTTCATTCAATTCTTCGGCGGACTTGAAAACGCAAAGGAAGCCGTTGCATTTATGCGCGAGGATATAAAAACTCTCGGCTTCGACGATATTATCATTATCGGCGGCGGTCTCACCGTCAGAAATGAAAAGGCTGAGTCTCTCGGCTTTGACGCAACCTACTATGTTCATTATGCACAGGCGGGCAGTTCTGCCGAGCATCAGATAAACACATTAAAAGATGCTGTCGGCACAGATATGCATACAATCCCCACCGTTGCTGTCGGTCATAACGATATAGGCAGAAACGATACCAGAAGCAGCCTTATTTCTCTTGAAGGTCATAAGCAGGTTGCAGAGTATATCAGAGACGGTTATCTTGCTTCAAAGAAAACCGGAACATGGAAAGACAATACGCTTTTTGTTTCAAACTGGAACGAGTACTCTGAAGGACACTATCTGCTGCCGTCCGGAGATTTCGGATACGGATACCTTGAAAACATAAAAGATGTATTCACGGACGATAAGAGCGATCATACGGCACTCGACGTAAAACCCACCGCGAGCCAGAAAGAGCGCATTACAAAGATGAGTCCGCTTACTTACACTCCCATACGCATTTTCAGATTGGAGAATGCTTCGTCGCAGATTACATATGCGCCGGTTAAGACATGGGATTTCAAAACAGATGACGCTATAAACGACTGGAATTACAGCAATGTAAATCCTCCCGAAAAGACTGCAGACGGAATTAAGATTCGCGGTCTTACCGCAGACCCGCAGATGCTTACAAAGTCGCTGTCGGTAAGCCTTGCTTCAAAGCCGGTTCTTCATGTAAGGCTCAAAGTAAGTGAAGCTTCCGTAATGGACGTCTTCTTTGCAACGACGGATTCCATGCAGTATGAGTTTGAAACCAAGCGCAAGAGTATTCCGGTTCAGACTCAGGGCGAATTTGTAGATTATTACATTGACTTTTCGGATAATCCCGCATGGACCGGAGAACTTTACGGACTTCGTATAGACGCCGTAAGACATACCGGAGAATTTGAAGTGGCTCTCGTTGAATTGCTTGACGTTGTTTCCACCGGTGCGGCGGTAAAGGCAAACGGCAATGAAATGCAGTTTGATTTCCCCACGGCATACACTTCCGACGGAGATGTTGAAGTAACCGCTAATCCGAGACTCGGATTCTTCACAATGCTCAATCTGCACCATTCATATAACAGATTTACCGGAAAGCTTCTTATTGAAAGCAAATCTCACAGCGTAACTCTTACGGTAGGCTCAGATAAAGCGATCGTTGACGGAAATGAGACCGAACTCGGATATACGTTCTCCTTAAGGGACGGTCTGCCGGTAATACGTCTTAATAAGTTATGCGAAATGCTCGGCTTTAAGGTAAGCCTTAAAAATGATGTCATGGACATCGTAAGCACTGACACCGTTCACTCCGATTCTCCTCTGAAGAAGGATTACTACGGCTGGGACTTTGACAATACAGGAAATACCGAAGGCTGGTACAGCAGACTTTCGCCGCTTACCGTTGCAAACGGCAATATGTATATCAATAATTCGATTCAGGACGATATGCAGATGTATATTGATGACGGCATTTCGCTTGACGCTTCGGCGTACAAGAAACTGAAGGTCGGAATGTACGTCAAGCCCGAAGATGTTGAAGGAAAGTTTTTCCAGATGTTCTTCCATGCCGGAGACGCTCTTACCGAGGAAAAGAGTGTAAAGTATTATTATGATCCGTCGCTTATAAAAGAGGGTGAACTGTTCGAGTTTGAAATCGACCTTTCAAAGAACCCCAAGTGGTTGGGAAGAGTAAAATTCTTACGAATTGATGTTTGCAGCGCAAAGCTCGAATGTGCCATAGATTATATTCACTTTGTTTCGGATCAGGCATCTCTCAGCTCAGAAAGCTATGAAGTTGTCAAGCGCTATGACTTTGATTCCGCATCTGAAGGTAATTTGTTCGTTCCTACAAACTGCACCGCTTCTGTTTCGGACAGCTGTCTGAACCTGACAAACACAACAACTACAGACCAAAATGCACTGCTTAAAGAAGTCGGAATAAGCGCGTCGGATTTTGATACTGTTAAAGTAGGTATCAGAGCAGACGTCGCAAACATGAGCAATCGAAAATTTGAAGTATTCTTCACAACCGATTCCAAACCCGGACTTAATGCAGAGATGAGCAAGGGTGTAAATTATAACCTTACCGGTGTTCAGGACGGCGAAATAATCGAGCTTACGTTTAACATGAAGTCGAATAAGGACTGGAACGGCACAATAACAATGCTCCGATTCGATCCTTTCAATGCAATCGCTGATTCGCACATTGACTATATAGTTTTCTGCAAAAACACTGCACAGGGAACCGGTACAAATTCCGGAAATTCCAATAATCAGAACCCACAGCAGCCTGCACAGCCGGCGCAAAGCCCTGCAGGTACGGTATTTGCATATGAATTTAATTCGGAAGCCGATATCAAAGACTGTACGCCGTATAACGTAGACTACTTTGCTGTTGAAAACGGTATGCTTACGATGAAATATCCGACAAGCCCCGACGTCAATTTCATGTTCAGAAATCTGAATATTGACGCAGCAAAGGCAAAGAAGGTAACTGTCGGCATAAAGGTTAATAAGGAAGCAATGACCGACAGATTTATGCAGGTGTTCTTTACTACTTCCGCAGCGCCCGATCTCACTGCCGAAAAGAGTGTTATGCATAATTATAATGCGTCAAAACTTGTTGACGGCGAGATTTACGAGGCAACATTCGATATGACGACGAATGCTGACTGGAAGGGCATTGTAACGGGATTAAGAATTGACCCGTTCAACTATGCCTCTGAAGCTTATATTGACTACATACGCCTTTCGTAACTGTTTTTCGGCACCGGAAACATACATAAGCGCTTTTTGATGAATATTTAAGTGTGAATTATGTTTCCGGCTGCCGCCGGACTGTCCGCGGAAAGCATATGTTCTCATAAAATGTGATTTTCTGCTCGAATCACAATTCCCGGAGGGGAATAAAAACTGCTACAAAAAATATAAAGGAGAAAAAATTATGAAAAGCAAATTCCTTGCACTCGCCGTTTCAATGTTAATGGTTGCGTCCTCTGTAAATGCCTTTGCTCTTGAGACTGTTGACGTAGAAACAAGCGACGAGTTTTCCGTTCAGAATGACGCGCGTGTTTCTGAAAATGCTGATCTCATGTCCGAGGCTGTTCCCGGAATTAATCTTCTTACCGGCGACGGCACCCCGTATACCTTTGATTTAGGTCTCGGCAATTATGTTTCCCGATGGGACGATGATGTTGAACTTGTTATGGACGGTGATAATTCGGTAATATCTGCATCAAATGCATCTACTAATGTATGGCATAACGGTGTTATTTTCTGGCCCGCCGGTACTGTCGTTGACAGAAAGGTGCGTGTGACGTTCAAGTATAAGTCTACAGTCAAAAACACAGGTTTATTAGTGCGTCGTAATAATGGAACAACTACACAGCAAGTCGGTACAACTGCAGCAAGCACGAGCAATGGCTGGACAACATATTACGCTGACCTTGACGTCCTTAATGCAGACGAAAAGATTGGAACACATGTCCAGCACGCTTCAGCACCGTATACCGATTATTATGACGACATATCTGTAATGCCGTTTTACAAGGTAACATATAAGAATTCTGACGGATCCGTTCTTAAGGAAGTTTATGTAGAACCCGATCAGACTTCGTTCAAGCTTCCCTCCAAATCCGAACTTGGTACCGAGTTCTATCCGGTATATATAACAAGCAGCGGCGCAGAATATTTACCCGGAGCTTCTTATCCTCTGAATTTTGAAGATATTGAGCTGACTGTCGGCGAAACAAATCTTCTTGTATACGAAGGATTTGACACTATCGGCGCCGGTCATGATTTCAATACCGCAGGTAAAGATTTTACCGCGAAACCTTCGTATGACGGTTTGGGAAATGTATCAATAGTAAACGGTGATGAACCCGGCAATAACGGTCTTTATATTACAACCGTTGATGATGAAGGCAATACCGTTGCGAAAATTACCGGCAGCAAAGGTAGATATTCATGCGTAGGATTTAAATTCCTTCACCTTAACTTTACAGAACCCGGTACTTATCATATAAATGTTAATGCCAAGATGGAAAGCGGAAATTTAGCCGGCAGACTGTGGACACAGGCACTCGGCTCGAAAGCACCTAGCATGGAACGTATTAATTCTTTGCCGGCTGACGTATGGCACACACTTGGCTGGACTGTCGATGTAAGCAAAGACAGCAGCGGCAAGTATACTTATACAATATCTAATTCAAGCGGTAATGTTAACAGCTTTGAAGCTGATTCGGCATTCGGCGACGCAACATGGCAGGTATATTTCGCACCGAGCGGAGCAAATGTTGTTGTATATGTTGACGATCTGAGCATAATATATGAAGCACCCAAAACAGTAACCGCAAAATTTGTTTCCGGCAGCACAACTGTTTTCAGCGAAACTGCAGAATGCTTTGAAGGCAGATACATTCTCCCGACAGCGGCAGAGCTTGGACTTGATTACAACCCTTCGTTTGAAATTGACGGCGAGGATTATCTGCCCGGCGAAGCATATTATGTATCTGACGGTGTTTCGGAAATTCAGTTCACCGTAAGTGAAACGAATATTGTTTTAAGAGAAAACTTCGGAAAAAGATATATCCATACCGTGCCTTCAACAGCCGGGGGTATTATTCATGATTTCTCATATAAAGCGCCCGGATATGACGGCGGTCTTGCCGCAGCGGATTTCAACGATGCTAAAGTTTTAACAACCAAAACCGTAAACGGAAGAAATGTTCTTGAATTTGCAGACAAGAGTGCGCAGCAGTATCATTCACTCGGTTTTTACGGACTCTCCGGCATCAAGGAAGTCGGAACATATCAGTTTAAAGTTGTTCTTAAAACCGACTTGGACGCAGGAAGTTTCGTTCTTAACGATAAAAATGGCAAATACAGCACATCTGCCGGCTGGGTAAATCAGTATATTGCCGACGACGACGGATATATAACCGTATTGTTCGACATTGAAGTATTTGACAAGGACGGAACTCTTTACATCAGATATACCGAAAACAACAAAGTAGAGAACAGTCCTGTAATTGAAAAAGAATATACCGACGGAATGCTTCAGAATATGATGTTCTACATCGGTACATCTTCTGTTACCACTAAAATATTGTTCGACGAGTTCTCCGTTGCGTTTACTCCCTATGATCCGACAGCTGATACCAAGTATGCACCGCACTGGTACAATGACGCAACCGATCCAAAGGACGTTACCTCAATCCGCGTTCAGAAAGACACCGAAGGAAATGTCATTGACAACAAGAGCGGTCTCAGATTCAAGGGTTATATTGGATATGATTACAAAAACGACGAAAAGCTTACAGAATACGGCTTTATCGTAGCGCGCACCGACGTTCTCAAGGCGGCTGATAATGCTGAACTTACTCACACATTTAAGCCGGAAGGTGTGGTAACGCCGTTTATTTCACACGCTAACTATAACAAGGAAACAGGCACCGACCTTAAGCTTGGTCCTGATACTGATCTTCAGGCAGACGTATTCAGCTGTGTACTTGTAAACATTCCGATGGCTCACTACGGCGACAAGTTTACCGTACGTGCATGGTCGCTTGTTGACGGCGAGTATCAGTACGGCACACCTATGAGCGTTTCCATTCTTGAAATACTGAACAGCCTTGATGATGAAAGAAAAGCTGCAGCACAGCCGCTTATAGATAAGTATAATGAGTGGCTTGCTTCACAGTCAACCGAGGGTTAAGGAAAGGGGAAAAATTAATGAAAAAGACCTATTCTTCACCCGAACTTGAAAAGTTTATGATGAGTGCAGAGGACATTCTCGAAGGCAGCGGCGAAACACCCGAAAAAGAGAATCTCTTTGACACATCTGAACTTTTCCATTAACTTCACCGGCTCTTATACAACAACATACAATCCGCAGTTTTTTTACTCTCTCCTATCTTAATCTGCAATTTTTAGTTGTATAAAGCGGACCCTGACGGACTTAACTGTCTGTCAGGGCTTTTTTTATGAAAAAAATAAATCCGCCGTTTTTGGCGGCGGAAATGAATGTGAGATCTTAGTTTGTTCAGTGAAGCTGCGTGTATTTTTTCGGCGTAACTCCGACAATTTTCTTGAAAAGCTGTGTGAAATACGATATATCTTCAAAACCGCAGCTTTCGGAGACTACCGGTATCGGCTGACCTGCTTTCAGAAGCTTGCAGGCATTGCTGATACGCAAAAAATTGAGATATGATAAATAAGTCGTGCCGGTTTCGTTCTTAAATTTGCGGCATAAATAATGCCTGCTGTAACCGACTTGCTTTGCAACTTCTTCAAGCGTTATTTTTCTGCTGAAATTGTTTTCGGTCCAGGAGATAATCGCAAGCATATCGTTGCTCTGCGGAAAAGGAAAATGACTGTAATCGTCGGAATGTGAAATCAGGATAGAAAACAGTCTGATAATTGCCGGTATAACATCGCATATTTCTCCGTTCAGAAACACCTCGGAAATTTCGATTATCTTATCAAAATCAAATATTTCCATAGGAAGATTGGTGAAGTTTGTTCCGTAATAGTCGAGATAGGCGGAAATATCGAATATGGGCTTGAGCAATTCCGTATCTATTTTAAGAGTTATGTTTTTGCCGTCGTTTTTCTTGTAATACATGGCGTGAACAACATTCGGCCCTACAAAAAAGACCTGTTTTCCGCCGAGCTTCAGACGGTGACCTCCTATGTGCGTTTCACCGATAAGATTGTCGTAAATAAGCACTTCGAGCGTTTCGGCATAGTGCGGCGGAACGACTCTGTCGGTAGGAAAAGTATGAATTTTGTATTCCCAGGGCTTTTTTAAACTGAACTCCTGATGTTCCTTAAAAACTGTATTTTTCATGGTTCTATTATACCATAAAAGTGTCAATATTGCAATAGTTTTTGTCAAATATAATGATTGTTTTTTTCAGCCTGTTATGTTAAGATAAGGCAAAAGTTAAGTCGCGGAGGTAGGTTAATATGGAACTGAATGGAAAGAAAATTGCTTTTTTGGGCGACAGCATTACGGAAGGCTCCGGAACAAGCTGCGAGGCGGCGCGCTTTACGTGCGTATTGAAGGAAACGGCGGGTCTTTCGGAAATACGGAACTACGGTATAGGCGGAACGCGTATAGCAAGACAGATAGCGTGCCCCGATACGACGGATTTCTGCGCGCGTTTTTCCGGCATGGACGATGACGCCGATGCGGTTGTTGTTTTCGGCGGAACAAACGATTACGGTCACGGCGACGCGCCGTTCGGAGAATTTACGGATCGTACACCCCAGACTTTTTGCGGCGCGGTTCATTACCTGTTCAGAGGTCTTATCGAAAAGTACCCGACAAAGCCTATAATTATAATTACTCCCATGCACCGTATACACGATTACAAGCCTAACAGCTCAAATCAAAAAGTGTTAAAGGATTATGTTGATGTAATCCGCGAGGCTGCTGAAATGTACTCACTTCCGGTGCTTGATTTGTTTGCGTCGTTCGGCATTTGTCCGGACATTCCGGAACAGAAAGAAGCATTTTGCCCGGACGGACTTCACCCGAATGATGCCGGAAACCGTGTTTTGGCTGAAAAGCTGAAAAAATTTCTCGAAGCAATCTAAAGCTTTCAGGAGGTTATTATGTCAGGAACGATAGTATCAATATGTGATTTCGGCGCTGAAAGGAATAATGAACTTCAGACCGCAAAAATTCAGAACGCGATTGATTATTGCTTTAATTTGGGCGGCGGCGAAGTACAGATCCCGGAGGGAGTATTCTTAACGGGAGGAATCAGACTCCGCAGCAACGTTACGCTGCATTTGCTGAAAAATGCCGTATTGAAAGGCAGCAAGAATCCCGAAGATTATTTTGGATATTTAAATGACAAAACAGAGCCGTTAGCGCCCGGGCTTGTAACCGACGCACCCTGGAAACGAACCGAATATGACGAGGTAAAGGATTACCGGTTTATGCGTATTCCCGGCAGCAGATGGAATAATGCTCTTATAAGGGCGATAAATGCCGAAAATATTGCGATCATCGGCGACGAGGGCTCTGTTCTTGACGGAAGCGACTGCTATGACGAACTCGGAGAAGAATACTACCGCGGACCGCACTGTATTAATATGTTTTACTGTAAAAATATCCGTCTGCAAGGCTATACGATAAAAGACAGCGCAAATTGGGCGACGGCGGCTTTTTACTGCGATAACATTACGGCAGACGGCATTACGGTATTGGCAGGACACGACGGCATACATATAACGGTTTGCAATAATGTTAAAATAACGGACTGCAAGTTTTATACCGGAGATGACTGCGTCGCAGGCTTTGCCAACACAAATGTGCTTGTAAAGGGGTGCGAACTCAATTCCGCGTGCAATGCAATGAGATTCGGCGGCACAAATGTTTTTGTTGAAAAGTGTCACATATACGGACCGTGCAGGTATCTTTTCCGCGGCAGCTTAAGCGTGGAAGAGAAGAAGAACGGTATAAAACCCACCGTCGAAGGACACCGCAACAATATGCTGAGCGTGTTTACATATTACTCGGATTTTTCGGTGGATATAGAGCACCGTCCGGGCAATATTGTCATATCGGACTGCACGATTGAAAATGCCGACAGATTTTTGTATTATAATTATTCCGGCAGTGAAATCTGGCAGCAGAACCGTCCTTTGGATTCCATTACATTTAAAAACATAAATGCAACCGGAATAATTATGCCGTTTGTTGTTTACGGAGACGCGGAAAACAAGGTTACGGTAAGATTAAATAATGCCAAGGTCGGTTTTCGTGAAAAATCCGCAAAATACTGTTTTATGCATGCGTGCAACTATGATTTGATCTCGTTTAATAATGTAGTTGTTGAAAATTACGGCGGCGATTCCCTGATAACAGTTTGGAGCAAGGGAAAAATTGAGTGCGAAAATGTCAAATGCGGCATTAATGATGACGAGCTTGTGAAAGATGCGGATTTCGCTTTTAAAACTTCACTGAGATTATAATGTAAAATAACGTTACCGTTTATCCGTTCGCAAAGTTATTTAAGAGAAAGGGAGAATGTCGGGCAAAAAGCCCGGTATTGCCGTTTTGAAAATGAATTTAGCATCAATGCCAACTGCCGTTATTATAGTTGTTTCCATGGCGGCGTATCTTCTTTGCGGAATTTTCCGCAATTACTATTCCAATACCTTTATAACCGAAAAAAGCGGCAATTACGTGTATAACGGTGTAACAAGCGTATTGTGTGCCGCAACTTTGGCGGTTATAGCCGGATTTCGTTTAAGCGCGTCGCTGTATACTGTTATTATGGCAGTGCTTTTCGGTATTGTAACTATGGCTGCCACTGTTTTTACAACTATGGCTCTCAAAGTCGGTCCCTGGTCGTATACTTCTGTAATTATTTCTTTTTCTACGGTTATTACATCGCTTTCGGGTTTTATTTTTTGGCACGAAAAGCTTAATGCGCTTAAAATTACCGGTATAATTCTCATGATGTTTTGTTTTGTGCTTGCAGTCGGAAAAGATGACGAAGAAAAAACTTTTTCCGTAAAATGGCTGATATTGGCTTTTGCCGCGGCTGTCGCTACTGCCGGAATAGGAATAATGCAAAAGGTGCATCAAAGCTCAGAACACAGCGGCGAACTTGTTCCGTTTTTAATTATTGCATTCGCGGTGTCGTTTGTCTTTTCGGTTGCAGCATACAAAATTGAAACAAGGCGCAAAGCAGAAAACAAGAACGTTCAGTTTGCAGCCGCAGATGACGGAAATAAGACAAAAAGCAGGAAAATGCGCGCAGTGTTTGTTTTGATTCTGATAATATCGGGTATATGCATTGCTTTGAATAACTATTTTAACCTGTATTTGTCGGGAGTTGTGGAAAGCGCGGTGCTTTTTCCGATTTTAAACGGCGGAGGGCTTATACTTAATATAATGGCAGGTGTCTTGCTGTTTAAAGAAAGGCTTACCTTAAAGCAGTGGGGCGGTATTATGTGCGGCGTCGCCGCTACAATCTGTCTGTGCTTTTAACGAAAGTTTTTAAACAAAACGGATATCTGATGTGCTTGGGTGAATAACAATGAACATATTGATCATAGATGCGCAGGGCGGCGGCATAGGCAGGCAGCTTGTTGCGGCAATAAGAGAAAAAGTGCCGAAAGCCGTAATAACGGCGGTGGGAACAAATACAATCGCAACGGCGGCAATGTTAAAAGCCGGTGCGGATCATGCCGCAACCGGTGAGAACGCTGTTATTGTCGGCTGCCGCAAAGCTGATATTATTATGGGGCCTATCGGTATCGTAATTGCAGACGCAATGTACGGAGAGATCACACCGTCAATGGCGCTTGCCGTCGGACAGAGCATGGCGAAACGTATTTTGCTGCCCATGAACCACTGCGACAACATTGTTGCCGGCGCTTCAAGCTTTACTGTCGTACAGCTGATAGATAACGCTGTAAAAGAGCTTGAAAAAATACTGTAAACGTAATTCTTGAATTAGTGTTTTTCTGTCGATGTACAATCATACCGGAATGAATAAGGAGAAATCAAAATGGAATTAAAAGACATCAATATAAGAGATCCTTTTATACTGACGTATGACGGCACATATTACATGTACAGTAAAGGGGTTGACGGAACGCAGAATTTTTGCGTTTATAAAAGCAAAGATCTTGTTGAATGGTCTTTGCCCGAAACTGTGTTTCTGCCATCGGAAAATTTTTGGGCGGACAGGGATTTTTGGGCGCCGGAGGTTCACATTTACAACAAAAAATTCTATATGTTTGCGTCATTTAAGGCAAACGGATATTGCCGAGGGACTCAGATTCTGGTTTGTGATACTCCCGACGGTCTGTTTGCTCCCATTACCGAATATCCCGTAACTCCGCGTGACTGGGACTGCCTTGACGGAACTTTATATGTGGATATAAATAACCGTCCGCATATAGTATTTTGCCATGAATGGGCGCAGATTGGCGACGGAACAATTTGTGAAATGGAATTATCGGAAGATTTAACGAAAGCCGTAAGCGAACCGCGCGTTTTGTGGAGGGCGTCGGACTATGAAGATGTTGCAAATGCTTTTCCTGACAAAAAATCGTATGTTACGGACGGCCCGTTTCTGTATAGAGTAAGCAAGGGTCAGCTCATATGCATATGGTCAAGCTTTAATAAAAACGGCTATACGGAGTTGGTATCAGTCAGCAGCAACGGCGATATAGACGGAAACTGGACGGTCAAAAAAACTCCGCTGTTTTCAGAACAGGGCGGACATGGCATGATTTTCAATACTTTTGAGGGAAAAACTATGTTTGTTATGCATGCCCCCAATGGATCCCCGTTTGAACGCGCGGTTATATGCGAACTGAACCTTACAGATGTACTTGATATGGAATAAAAGCAGCGCAAGTTTTAATGAAAACGGTTTTAAAACACTATAATATTAAACATAAAAAAGTTACAAGAAGGAGAAAACAACTATGAAAACAATACTTTTTCAGGGAGATTCCATAACAGACTGCTGCCGTCCGAGAGAACGCGGCAAAGAGTTTCCGGGACAAGGCTATCCGTTAAGAATAGTCGGAAAGATGGACTATGAGAATCCCGGAGAATACAAATTTTACAACCGCAGTATCGGCGGAAACAGAATTGTTGACCTGTATGCCCGCATCAAGGTGGATATAATCAATTTAAAGCCCGACGTTATGAGTATACTTGTCGGCGTAAATGACGTCTGGCATGAGTTCGAGGAATACAGAAACGGCGTTGACGCGGATAAATACTTTATGATTTATGATATGCTTATAAAAGAAGTTCTTGAGGCATTGCCGGATATCAAAATAATGATTATGGAGCCTTATGTGACGCACGGCTCGTTTACGGACACCGTATGGAACGATTTTAAGTACGAGGTCGGGCTTCGCGCGGAAAAAGCGAAACTCATTGCAGAAAAGTATAATTTAAAGTATGTGCCGCTTCAGAAAGCCTTTGATGAGGCTTATGAAAAGTATCCGGTAAACGGATTCTGGACGGGTGAGGGTATTCATCCGACACCTGCCGGACATGAGCTTATAGCTCGCGAATGGCTTAAGGTTTTTGAAGAAATAAAGTAAAACTTTGCCGTTAAATATTGACATCACTCTTAAAATATGGTAAAATATTCCCATCGGAATATGAATTCCGATATGTATGCCGAAGCATACGGATATTAACAAAATTTTAAATCAATACAGGCGATTATGTGTACTATGAAGGTATGCGGTTTTTCAGAAGAGAGCCGTTATGCCTTCTTTTTTATATATTTTCGCCGGAAATTTCAGGAGGTTTTTGATCATGGCATGTTTTATTGCTCCGGCTGCTGAAGCAGTCATCACAACAATCGCGGCAAAGGCGGTTAAATCACAGGAAAAGAGAGAAAACGAAAGTATTTCTCTTTCCGAAAAAACAACGGTGGAGACGGTAAAGATTCCGTTTTCCGTAAAACTCGGCTGGCTCAACAAAATGCTGTGGGGAGGTTCTGCACTGCTTGCTTTTGAGCATGTATGGCACGGTGAAGTTGTTCCATTCTTTCCGTTTCTTACGGCAGTCAAAACCGGAGAAACAGCTGAGATGCTCGCAGAAATCGGAAGCACGGGAGTATTGATGTCTGCTATTGTCACAGCGGTGTGGCTCGGCATGGTTGCGGTAAGCACTGTTATCGAAAAGAAAGCGTTAAGTGTACCGGAAACCGCAAAAGAGGGCATATAATTATGACTTTGCTGACAACGGTATTTGCGGCAGTTATCTGCACGGTCATCTGGTATAACAATGCTCCGAAAAGCGATATAAATTTAGGTTTTCTGACACTTATGTATTGGGGTGCCTCATTCATGTGGCTTGCCGATGCAATTTTTGAATATGCGGAACTCGGAACAGCGTATTTTACGCCTTCGCCGGCAGATATGCTTAACGATTTTTATCTGGGCTTGTCTGCCGTGGCATTCGGACTTTGCATTTGGATCGTAAATTTGCTTGTTAAAGATCCCAAAGGCGTTGTTAAGAACGTATTATTCGGAAAGAAATAAACAGCCGCAGGGCTGCTCTGTATGATTTGCGGAGCTGCCCGTTTTTAATACAGGGGTATCATATGAATTTAGAAGATTTTTTCAGGGAACATACAAAGGTTGCGGTCGCGTTTTCCGGCGGCGTCGATTCGTCATATCTTTTCTATTTTGCAAAGCTCCATGCGGAAAAAGTGTGCGCATATTATGCAAAATCGGCTTTTCAGCCGCAGTTTGAATACGAGGACGCCGTGCGTTTGGCAAAACAGGTTGGTGCGGAGATGAAAACGCTGCATATAGATGTGCTTGCTGATGAAAAAACAGCGTCTAACCCGAACAATCGCTGTTACTACTGCAAGAAAACAATATTTGAAACCATAAAAAAGCAGGCGGCAGATGACGGATTTACAGTTTTGCTTGACGGAACAAATGCGTCTGATGATGCGCAGGACCGTCCCGGTATGAAAGCCTTGCAAGAACTGTCCGTATTTTCTCCTCTGCGTATGTGCGGATTGACAAAAAGCGAAATTCGCCGGCTTTCAAAAGAAGCCGGGCTGTTCACATGGAATAAGCCGGCCTATGCCTGTCTTGCAACCCGTATTCCGGCAGGCGAACGTATTACAGAGGAAAAACTGAGAGCGACGGAGATGGCGGAAAATTATTTGTTTTCTCTCGGATTCAGTAATTTCAGAGTGAGAAAAACGGGAAATTCAGCAAAAATACAGGTACCTGCCGATCAGCTTGCACAGGTACTCGAAAAGCGTGAAATTATTATTTCGGAATTAAAAAAGTATTATTCCGGCGTTCTGCTTGATTTGGAGGTGCGCAAATGAAGACCGGTTTAAAAACAATATTGGAAAAAGTACGCGACGGGAGTATTTTGGTTGACGACGCTGTATTGGCTTTGAAAAAAGAACCGTTTGAGGACATAGGCTATGCTAAAATAGATTTGCACCGCAATATTCGTCAAGGTATGCCGGAGGTTATATACGGAGCCGGTAAAACTCCGGAACAGATAATAGGGATAATAGAAAAAATGAGGCAAAACGGGCAGAAGACCATACTTGTTACAAGGCTTTATACGGAAGCTGCCGAAAAAATAGCCGAAAGATACGATATTGATTATCATGAACAGTCAAAAATCGGAATCATAGGGAAAATTCCGGACGCTGACGGGATCGGTAAAATTGTTGTGGCAACTGGCGGAACAAGCGATATTCCGGTGGCTGAGGAGGCTGCGCTTACCGCGGAAGTGCACGGAAATGAAGTTGTGCGGTTATATGATGTCGGCGTTGCCGGACTGCACAGGCTGCTGTCACACCTTGACGAAATAATGAGCGCAAGCGTTATAATTGCCGTAGCCGGAATGGAGGGCGCGCTTGCAAGTGTGATCGGAGGACTTGCGGACTGTCCGGTAATAGCAGTTCCCACAAGCGTCGGATACGGTGCGTCATTCAACGGACTATCCGCTCTTTTATCTATGCTGAATTCCTGTGCAAGCGGAGTGTCTGCGGTCAATATCGACAATGGATTCGGGGCAGGGTATCTTGCAAGCATGATTAATCATATGGAGGTAAAATAAATTGAAAACACTATATTTGGACTGCGGTATGGGAGCAGCCGGAGATATGCTTACGGCGGCATTGCTTGAACTTGTTTCCGACAAGGCGGAATTTGTTGATAAGCTTAATCATGCCGGTATTCCGGAAGTTGAATTTATATGCGAAACTTCGGTAAAGTGCGGAATCAAAGGCACACATATTACGGTAAAAGCCGGCGGAGAAGTGGAATCGGAAATGCCGCACTCGCATGAAAACGGTCAGCACTTACATCATGACCACATACATTCGCATGGTGAAGAACATACGCATCACCACAGCAGTATGCACGCGATAGAGCACATTATTGAGAATCTGAATGTGTCGGAAAAGGTAAAGAACGATATTATGGCGGTTTATTCAATTATCGCACAGGCGGAAAGCCATGTTCATGGCGTTCCCGTCTCACAGATACATTTTCACGAAGTGGGGACAATGGACGCTGTTGCGGATATAACGGCGGTTTGTATGTTAATGGAATACCTGTCCGCAGAGAATGTTGTGGTATCACCTGTAAATACGGGCAGCGGTCAGGTAAAATGCGCCCACGGAATTCTGCCGGTTCCGGCACCTGCAACAGCATATATTCTGCAGGGCATTCCTTTTTACAGCGGCGAAATCAAAAGTGAGCTGTGTACTCCTACCGGCACCGCACTGCTTAAACATTTTGCGTCGGACTTTGGAGATATGCCGGTAATGAAAGTGTCGGCAATAGGTTACGGTATGGGAAAAAAGGATTTTGAAAATGCAAACTGCGTAAGAGCACTGCTTGGCGAGACGAATGAAAAGAGTGATACAATCGTTGAACTTGTCTGCAATCTTGATGACATGACTGCCGAGGCGATAGGATTTGCACAAGAACGTTTCTTTGCTGCCGGAGCTGTTGAAGTATATACGGCACCGGTGCAAATGAAGAAATCCAGACCGGGAACGCTGCTTACGGTTATGTGCTGTGAAAAGAATAAAGATGAAATAATACGTCTGATATTCAGGCATACAACAACTCTCGGGGTGAGGGAGAATATCAGCCGAAGATATACCCTTTCACGCTCTTTTGATTCGGTAATGACTGAATACGGACAAGTGCGTAAAAAGATATCGTCGGGATTCGGCGTTACAAGAGAAAAGTACGAATTTGAGGATCTTGCACGTATTGCAAGAGAGAACAATATGAGCCTTGCTGATGTCAAAAAAATGTGCGGTTTGAGATGATTGCTTTATCACATTGGAAACTTAGCCTTGATCCCATTCTGTGTGATAAACGGTTCTGTCAGATATCGTAAGTCAAACGAATTGTTCCGATTGCTGAAACGATGCTATACGCGTGACTGCTCTTTTCGTCGGAATTTCGGTTTTCTGAATTCTCCGAATCCACGGTGTTTATGCTCTTTTTGAGCCTGTCAGAAGATATGTAGTTTTTCTCGGAGGAAAGCTTTGTTTTGTCCGCGAAAACAATTACAATTGATTATATCGTGCCGCAAAGTAAGAGGTTTTTCAATAGTTTTTATATGTTTTGATTACGGCGCAAAAAAATTACCCGGCTCAGATAAAATAAGCCGGGTAAGCAAGGTTATACGTTTATTGACGCTTATCCCAAAAGTCCGAACAGATTAAAAATATTCTTTTTGGGCGCGTCTTTTTCACTGTCGCGCTGTTCGTTTTCGCGGCTTTCGAGATAATCCGAGACATTGCACAGCATCTGAGCCGCCTGACCCTTTGTAAGAGTGCTTTCGGGAGATATCTCTCCGCTGCCGTTGCCGTTGAGAATACCGCAGGCGGCAAGAGAGCATACAGAGCTGTTTGCCCAGTCGGGAACGGCTGACGCGTCGCTGAATTCGCGGCTGTCGGAGGAGATTTCGGGAAGCGAGAGCAGCTTATCCACAATCACGGCTGCCTGGGAGCGCGTTATGGGTTCGGTACTTTTGAAATTTATTCCGTCGGGTGAAGTATAGCCCGAAATTATGCCGTTTTTAAGCGCGTATTCGGCGTAGCTTTTGATGTTTGACGGAATGGAGCCGTCGTCGGCAAAGCTTGTGACGGACACCTCTGGTATATCGTTTTCGCGTCCTGCCATAATAAGCGATATTGCAAGAAAATCTCCGCGCGAAATGCCGCTTTCGGGATAGAACATGAGCTTTCCGTCCTCGTCCGTGCCGCACATAAGACCGGTTGCAGCCATTTCAACGGCGCTGTTGTGCGCCCAGTGGTCTTTCATGTCGTCAAAGTATACGTCCGACGCGGGCTTTATTACGTCTATGCTGACCTTTGCCGGAGACGAGGTGTTGCCGTATACGTCTGTCGCGGTGTATACAAAGCTGTCCTTGCCGATATATCCGTCCGACGGGACGTATTCAAAGCCGCCGTTTGAAGAATCCTTAAGCGAGACAAAGCCGTTTTTCGGGTAACTTACCACGTTAAAGGTCATGCTGTCGTTTTCGGGATCGGCTGCCATCAGAAACTTGAACGCGGCAATGTTTTTCTGCGTTGTAAGCGTCTGGTCGGCGGTTTCGGGGCTTAAATTAATTTCATCAAGCACGTTTACCGTGCATACGGCGCTTACGCTGCTGTCGCGTGCGTCGGAAAAGTTAAAACTTGTGTTTCCGGCGGTATCTTTGGCAGGAACAAAGCGCAGTTCGCCGAGATTTTCGCGCGAGACGGTCTGGTTTTGAATTACCGGCACGTCTTTAAGGCAGAGAGTTCCGACGGAGCTGTCCGGCAGAGACGAGATTGTGACGTATTCGACCTTTTCGGTAAGCGACGAGTCAAAGTCGTTCTGCGAGAACATTACGTCGCAGTTTATAACTCCGCATTTTTTAAGTTCCATGCTGTCCTTTATAACGTCTATTGCCGGAGAGAGCGAGGCAAACTGGGCTGCCGCCGTGAGAACGGCTATTGCAAAGGCTGCTGTCAGGCACAATGTCTTTTTTGATATTTTCACTGTATCTTCTTCCTTTCATTTTTTATGTTCGCAGCTATTATTTGCTTTCGTAGGACAAATTATGCACTTTGCCGTATTTTTGCAAAATAAAAACAGACCTTTACCTGCTTTTCCGTAAGACTGTGCGGAAAACAGCTTTGCAAAGGTCTGATTTGTAATATAAAGCCTTGTTTTTACATATTTATAAGAGCCGACGCCCCGTTTTTGATGAGGGATTCGAGAAGCGCCGCAATTTCGTCGGGAGTGTCAAGGCTGCCCGTTTCAAGCCATTCGCTTATAACGCCGACGCTGCCGGAAATTATAAAGTTTGAAAAATACTTGAAGTCTATCGCGGGATTGAACGAACGGTTGTCGTATATCGGCTGGAAACATCTCGTGAGTATCTGCTGTTTTACGCGGTCGGTAAACACGGCGTCTCCGTTTTTGCTGAGCAGGCACTTTGAAAGCTCCCTGTTTTCGTCAAGCAGCTCGAGCATGGCTTTTAATATGCTGTTTAGCCTTTCCGCCGGCGCTTCTTTGTCGCAGCCGTCTATTATGTCGTTAAGCTTTTCAAACATCTCGTTCTGGAGCTGTTCTACCATATCGTATACGTCGCGGTAGTGAAGATAGAAGGTTCCGCGGCTTATATCCGCAAGCTCGGATATTTCTCTTACCGTTATATTCTTTAGCGGCTTTTCGCATAACAGCTTTGCAAGACTGTCCGTAAGCTGCTTTTTTGTGCGTCTGACGCGTCTGTCGGTTGTTGTATTCATGGTGCTGCCTTTCATATTATCATAATTTTTGCATATTTGTAATGTGAATTTAATAATTGTGTCTTGAAATGATGTACTTTTGCTGATATAATATATTATATTCTTTTAATTGACATTTGTCAATAATCTTTTCGGTTAAATTTTTGTGATGAGGAGTGTTGTGAAATTATGGGAAATAACAAGACGTCGCCGGTGGAGAAGGCTGCGGCGTTCATAGTAGACAAACGAAAGGCGTTTTATCTTGTGTACATATGCCTTGCCGTGTTCAGCGTTGTTTCAAACGGCTGGGTAAAGGTAAACAACGACATATCGGACTATCTTGCCGACGACACCGAAACGCACATAGGACTTTCCATAATGGACGAGGAATTTGTGACGTATGCCACGGCGCAGATAATGGTGGACAACATTTCCTACGATACGGCGGAAAGTCTTTGCAGCAGGCTTGAGGACGTCGAGGGCGTAAAAGAGGTTGCGTTTGACGACACCGAAAAGCACTATGCAAATTCCGCGGCGATGTTTACGCTGACCTTTGACGGCGAGGATGACGATCCCATAAGCGCGGAGGCTCTTGAGAACGCGCAAAAGCTACTTGAGGGATACGACACCTACGTTTCGGCAGAGCTTGGCGACACAAAGGCAAACACCATTCAGAACGAGATAAACGTCGTAATGGTGATAACCGTAATTATTATACTTATAGTTCTGTTCTTTACGTCGCAGACGTATATGGAAATTCCGGTAATGCTTCTGACCTTCGGAATGGCGGCGCTGCTTAACGTAGGCACAAACTATATGTTCGGAACCATATCGTTCGTATCAAACTCGATAGCCGTAATACTCCAGCTTGCGCTTGCTATCGACTACGCGATAATACTCTGCCACAGATATACCGAGGAACGCGAAAAGATGAACGCGAGAGAGGCTGTTATCACGGCGCTTTCAAAGGCGATACCCGAAATCTCCGGCAGCTGTCTTACAACGCTTTCGGGACTTGCGGCAATGATGTTCATGCATTTCAGACTCGGCTATGATATGGGTATCATACTCATAAAGGCGGTGCTGCTCAGCATTGTCTGCGTGTTCACGCTCATGCCGGGACTTCTCATGTCCTTCTCGGCGCTTATAGACAAGACGCACCACAAAAACTTTGTTCCGAAAATAAATATCTGGGGCAAGATCGTTGTAAAGCTCAGATACATAACTCCCGTGATATTTGCGGTGCTTATAGTCGCAGGATTTTTCTTCTCGAATATGTGCCCGTATGCGTACAGCTACACAAATCTTACCACAATAGCCAAGAACGATTCGCAGATCGCCGACGAGATGATACGCGATACCTTCCGCAGTTCAAACACGCTTGCGGTTCTTGTCCCGACGGGAGATTACGAAAAGGAAAAGGCTCTGCTTACCGAGCTTGAAGCCTATGACGAGATAGACACCGCAATGGGCATTGCAAATATCGAGGCGATAGACGGATACTGCCTTGCGGATAAGCTTACGCCGAGAAATTTCTCTGAGCTTATAGACATGGATATAGAAGTCGTTGACTTTCTGTATGCCGCATATGCCGTCGATTCGGAAAACTACGGCGCGGTAGTCGGCGGAATAGACTCCTACGGCGTTCCGCTTATAGATATGTTTACATTCGTATATGATAAGGTTGACGAAGGGTACGTAACTCTTGACGACGATCTTATGGACGACCTTGAGGATCTTCACGAACAGCTTGAGGACGGCAAAAAGCAGCTTAAAGGTCCGAAACATTCGCGTCTTGTGCTTGACCTGAATATTCCGGAAGAGAGCGAGGAGACATTTGCTTTTCTCGACACCGTAAGAGATACCGCAAAGAAATATTACGGCGATGATGTTGTGCTTGCCGGAAACTCTACGAGCGACTTTGACCTTTCGAGCACCTTCGGACAGGATAATGTGCTTATAAGCGTGCTGTCCGTCGTATTCGTCATGGCAATACTGTTATTCACGTTCCAGTCCGCAGGACTTCCCGTTATACTGATACTTGTAATTCAGGGAAGTATATGGATAAACTTCTCGTTCCCATATCTTCAGAGCAAACCGCTGTTCTTCTTAAGCTACCTGGTTGTAAGCTCTATTCAGATGGGCGCGAATATCGACTACGCGATAGTAATTACGAGCAGATATACGGAATTCCGCCAGACAATGCCCAAAAAGCAGGCTATTGTCGAATCTCTCAACTTTGCGTTCCCGACAATACTCACATCGGGTACGATTCTTGCCTGCGCCGGCGCGTTTATCGGACTTCTTTCGTCAGACGCCGCAATAAGCTCCATAGGTTCGTGCTTAGGACGCGGAACTCTTATATCAATGGTTCTCGTAATGCTTATACTTCCGCAGCTTCTGCTTCTCGGAGACTTTATTATAGATAAGACTTCGCTCAAATTCAAGGCAGGCACAAGAACCGTTACGACAGGCGGCATAACAGCCGTAAACGGAATAATCCACGGAAACGTAAACGGACGTCTTGACGGTATATTCTACGGTACGGTAAACGGAGAGATAGACGCAAAACTGTCCGGCGTAAAGGAAAACGGTACGGATACGCAGAATACCGGCGGTACGACCGATGACGGCAGTCCCGATAAACAGAGCGACGCCGAAAATGACGCGCCGCAAAGCAAAGAGGAGGTAAAATAATCATGAAAAATACGGCAAAAAAGATAATAAGCCTTGTTCTTTGTTTAATGTGCGCGTTTTCGCCGGTTTTGCAGAGCCTTTCGTATATTCCCGGTCTTTATGTATCGGCTGCCGCGGCGGAAAATACGTATCTTATTTCGAGCACCGAGGATTTTCTCGAATTTGCAGATCTCTGCACGCTTGATACCTATTCGTCGGGCAAGACCTTTGTTCTGAAAGCCGACATTGACCTTTCAAAGACCTCGTTTTCGGGCGTGCCTGCGTTTTCGGGCGTGTTCGACGGCGCGGGACATACCGTAAAGGGACTTAAAATAACGTCGGGCGGAGAATATAAGGCTCTGTTCAGATATGTGCTTAAAAGCGGCGTTATAAAGAATCTGAACGTTTCGGGAGATATAAGTCCCAAGGGAACGGATAACTATATAGCAGGCATTGCCGCAAGCAACGAAGGCACCATATCGGACTGCACCTTTACGGGCACTCTTTCGGGAAGCCTTTATATCGGCGGTATTGCCGGAATAAACAAACAGGGCGCGTATATAAGGAACTGCACGTCGTATGCAAGCATTTCGGGCAAGCGTTATACCGGCGGTATCGCAGGCAAGAATTCCGGTACGATAAGCGGCTGTATAAACAACGGCGACGTAAACTCGTATGAGAAAAGCACATCAACCTCTCTTGACGGACTGGATACGGATTTCAGCGCGGCTCTGGAAAAATTCCGCATTTCGCGCGAGCAGAATGAAGAATCAATAGTCGCAGGTCATTCGGACGCCGGCGGTATCGCGGGATTTTCCGACGGAACTATAAACAACTGCCGAAACAATGCCGTTGTGGGTTATCAGCATATAGGCTACAATATCGGCGGTATTGCCGGACGTCAGTCGGGATATATCGAAAACTGCTCAAACTACGGCAGAATATACGGAAGAAAAGACGTAGGCGGTATTGTCGGGCAGGCCGAACCGTTTATTGTGCTGTCTATTTCGGAAAGCGCACTCGATAAATTAAAGCGCGAGCTTGACGGACTTAACAGCGAGATGAACACCCTTACAGACCATGCCTCCGAAACGTCGGACGACATTTCACAGAGTGTTGACAGCATTAACGGTCTTACAGATGAGGCGCGCAAAAATGCCGAAAACCTTGCCGACGGAGTTACGGACTTTGCCGACGAGAATATCGACGTCGTAAACGATATTTTCAATACGCTGTCCGACACACTCGACAAACTCGAACCCGTGACCGACGAGATAAGGGACGGTTTTGACGGACTGTCCGAATCCATGGATCTTCTGAAAAAAGCCGTGGACAACATAGATATAAATCTTCCCGATTCTGACGCGGCTTACGACAAGCTGTGCGACGGAGTTGACGAAATGCAGGTCTCGGTTGACGCGTTAAGCTCGGCTTTCGACAAGCTTTCCCTTGCAATGAGCGACCTTGAGGACGCATTTGTAATCAAGAACAAGAGCAAAGTAAAGTCGGCGTTCAAGGATATGGCGGATTCGTTCGCGCTTCTTGTGCAGGCAAATACAAAGCTCGGAAATTCGCTCGACAAAATTCAGGGCGTAATGGATGAACTTCCTCCCGAAAACATAGACGAAGTGCTGCTTATCTACAAGAGCCTGTCAAAGTACCTTAAAAACATAGCAGGCTCGGTTTCGGACATGAGCGACGCACTGAACGGCATTATGAACGCAATGCTTACGGTGTCGCAGAACGTGGAATTCGATATAGACTCGTTTGAGAGCTTTACGGACAGATTGCAGAGCGCGTCAAAATCGCTGTCATTTGCAATGAAGAAGATGAATTCGGCGGTCGATACGCTGTCCGATGCCATAGACGAGGAAAGAACGCTGTACAAGGACTTTGCAAACGAAACCGCAGATCAGATAAACGCTGCCTGCGACGATCTTTCCGCAGCTTTTGACAAGCTCTCCGAAACAAGCGATATTCTTTCCGACGCCGTTGACAAGACGGGAGATATTATCTCCGACCTTTCCGAAAAGGACTTCAAATTTGTAAAGATAAGCGAGGAAACGCGAACCTCAAGCGACAATATCTTCGACGCCATGGAGTCGATAGGCAAGGAAATAGACTCGATTAACGGCAAACTTTCGGGAAAAGCCGATACCATAGACGCCGATCTCAGAAAGATATACGACCGCTTTTCTTCTATTAATAACGTGCTCAAAGACGCCGTTGACGAACTCAGAAACAATAATTTAGACGATTATCTTGAGGACGCGTCGGAGGAAAACATAGAGGCTACACGCGAAGGAAAGGTAAAATCGTCGCGCAACTACGGCAAAATCGACGCAGACAGAAATGTCGGCGGTATTGCCGGTTCTATGGCTGTGGAATATACGTCTGACCCCGAGGACGATATAGAAAAGCCCGATACTCTCAATTTTACCTACCGTACAAAGTCCATACTTCAGGAATGTGAGAACTTCGGCAGGATAACCGGCAAAAAGGACTGCATAGGCGGTATTGTCGGCTGGATGAACCTCGGAACGGTGTATGTCTGCTACGGTTTCGGCGACGTTGAAAGCACCGCCGGAAAATATGCCGGAGGAGTTGCCGGTTTCAGCTCGTCGTCTGTAAGAAAGAGCTATGCAAAGTGCGCGGTAAGCGCGGAAAAGTACGCAGGCGGCATTGCCGGACGCGCAGAAACGCTTACGGGCTGCGTTTCGGTATGCAGAGTCAGCTCTGATGAGGCGGCAGGCGCAGTGGCAGGCGGTTTCGGCGACCTTGAAAAGATAAAGGACAATATATACGTTGACAGCGGAGTGGGCGCGATAGACGGCGTAAGCTATACGGGACGCGCGACGGCTGTCGGATTTGACGCGGTAAGCTCGATCGAGGGCGCTCCCGAAGCGCTTTCAAAGCTTAAAATTACCTTTACCGACGGCGATGAGGACGAACCCGAAACGCTGTATGTGCTTTATGCCGATTACGGCTCGTCGCTTGAAGCAGAAAGAATACCCGAAGTGCCCGAACGCGACGGATTTTACGGCTCCTGGGAAAATATATCCGACTGCAATAATATAAGAGCCGACGTCACGGTAAACGCGCTGTATCTGCCGTATATCGAAACCATTGAAAGCGGAATTCTCGACGGATATACGCTGCCCATGATAATCGCAGAGGGCAAGTTTACCGATAAAGCCTATATAAACGTAAAATTCGGCAACACAAGCCCTGCCGCCTCTCTCCATGCAAAACAGACCGCGGTCGTGCTTGACGCCGAGCTTTTCGGAACAGACCTCGGCGAAAACGATATAACACAGGTGCGAATTCTCAATCCCGACAAAAAGAAAGCCGCTGTCTGGAAACTTGACGACGGCAAGTGGAAACGCCTTAAATCCGAAAACCGCGGAAGTTATATCATTACCGAAATGTCGGGAAAGACCGAAACTTTCTGCATAATATACGGCTGGCGCGACGCAAAGTCGGTAACGCTTATATATGTTCTCTGCGGCGGTATTCTCGGTATAATCGCGGCAGTTATCGCGATAGTCCTGAAGAAGAAACGCAGGGCAAAAAAACAAAAGACGACAAAGTAAAGTTTCGCCGTCCGTGTAAAAAAACACATTTGTTTCAAAGTGCAAGACCCAGCGCGCATACCGCCGCATAGCACGCAGCTGCGAAAGCAAATCCGCAGGTGAAAAACAAAAAGTCGCGTATTTTGAATTTCTGTTGTTTTTTGCAGGATATTCCGACCGTGCCTCTCGGCGCGTCGCACTCACAAGTTGATACTATTCTGTTTGCCTCGGTGAGAATGTCGTTACGGCTTTTCTCCGGGGCATTGCTTTGCTGCGACGGACGAAGAATAAAATACGCCTCTTCAAATATATCGCTCCTTACGTCCTTTACAACTATCACTCTTTTTGTACAGCCTTTTATCATTTTTTACCTCCGCACCCTTATTTATGTGTTATTATTAACCGTCATTTTTTTATGTATTCACATATGAGGCAATTTTTGAAAAAAGAGTAACAAAATGACATGATTTTGGTGTTGACAACTCGGAAAATATGGGATAAAATAAAAGAAAAAAAGAAACTTTATCCGGAGGTATATTGAAATGAAAGTTCTTCTTACAGGCGGAACAGGTTATATCGGAAGCCACACGGCAGTTGAGCTGCTCTCCAGAAATTACGACGTCGTAATCGCCGACAACTTTGTCAATTCAAAGCCGGAGGTTCTTAACCGCATTGAAAAAATAACAGGCAAGCGCCCGGTGTTTTATCAGGCAGACGTATGCGACGCGTCTGCACTTGACAGGATATTTTCCGAGCAGAAGATAGACGCGGTCGTTCACTTTGCCGGACTCAAGGCAGTAGGCGAATCCTGCGCAAAGCCTATCGAATATTACAGAAACAACATCGACAGCACACTCTCGCTGCTTGAAAGCATGAGAAGACATGACGTAAAGAAGATAGTGTTCAGCTCGTCAGCTACCGTTTACGGTGTGCCCGAAAAAGTGCCGCTTGTCGAAACAATGAAAAAGACCGGCTGCACAAATCCTTACGGCTGGACAAAGTATATGATCGAGCAGATACTCACCGACGCAGCGACCGCCGACAAAGAGCTTACCTGCGTGCTTCTGCGTTACTTCAATCCTATCGGTGCGCATGAAAGCGGACTTATGGGCGAAGATCCCCAGGGCATACCCAACAACCTTATGCCGTATATCTCGCAGGTTGCCGTAGGAAAGTTAAAGCAGCTGTCCGTTTACGGAAACGATTACAAGACGCACGACGGCACGGGTGTGCGCGACTACATTCACGTAGTAGACCTTGCAGCAGGTCATGTTGACGCACTCGAATATGCGACAAAGTTCAAGGGTACGGATATAATCAACCTCGGAACCGGTATAGGTTACAGCGTTCTTGACATGGTAAAGGCGTTTGAAAAGGTAAACGGAGTAAAGATTCCGTATGTTATAGCTCCCAGACGCGCTGGAGATATTGACGAGTGCTATGCAGATCCCGCAAAGGCAAAAGAAATTCTCGGCTGGACTGCAAAGAAGAACCTTGAAGATATGTGCCGCGATTCCTGGAACTGGCAGAAGAACAATCCCACAGGCTACGGCGACTGATTAAAAAACGAATTGCAGATCAAAGCTCTCCTTGAAACGGAGGGCTTTTTTTGCATATAAAATTACCCGGAACGGCACAAAAGCATACCGGACCGGGTTGGAAATTTGTGTTTACAGATTTAAGGCTGTATCGCGGGAATGAAAGCAACCGCGCCGTTAAGTCCGCACGAGCTTACAAAAACTCTTACATAGTCGGGCGACGCCGCCTTTACCACCGCCAGCGCTTTTCCTTCAAAGGTGTGGCATTTGTTCGTTCCGTACATATCTTCGTTGCAGGGATTTGCGCCGTACACGCCTATGAGTTCCGCACCGTAAACCGTAACGCTGATCTCGTGCTCTCCGTCCGTCACGGGATTTCCGTCTCTGTCGGTCACGCTTATGTCAAAGTAGCACAGATCGCGGTTGTCGGCTCTGATACTATCCTTGTCGGGAGTTATTGTCAGCCCGTGCGCCTTGTTTACGGGACAAAGCGAAAATTTGCATTCCTCTTTGCCGTTTCTGTATGCGGCGGCAGTCAGTTTTACGGGCTGATACGGAATATATGCCGTGGCTATGGCTTTTTCGGGAACGGCTCTTGCGACTTCCTTTTCGCCGAGATAGAATACAACTTCGTCTGCTGTTGTGTATACGTCGGTTTTTACGGGCTGTCCTATGTATTCTTCGTCAAACGTCCATGTTTCGTGAACGTCGTACCAGTGCCAGACCGTACCCGAAAAACAGTCGCCGTTGCGCTTTGGGTGAGTTGTGAAAATGTGCGGCGCTGTCATGTCCTTCCAGATTGCCTCTCTGAAATAAGACTGCGGTCTGCGGTTTCCGCAAAGGTCAAAATCTCCCTGATAGCAGGCTCTCCACGGATAGTCCGCAATGGAAATTCCGCGGATATAAACGCCGTCGCCGCCCCAGCCGAATCTTCCTGTTCCTGCTTCTCCGAGATTGTCGTATGCCGTCCATGTAAAGTCGCCTATTACGTTAGGATTTTCCGTTACGGCTTTCCATGAATCATAGAAATAAAGCGCGTGCGTTTCGGAACCCCATATAACACGGTCTTTATATTTTTCGCGATCTTTGGCATATCTTTCAAACATATAATTGTACCCGACAATGTCCAACGGATCCATGTATTTTTCGGTTCTTTCGTCCCATGAGCTGTTTGTATCCGGATAATCGAGCATTACAAGCTTTTTGTAATCCTGCTTATAATCGTCGGGCGCATATGGATTCGGCTCGTCGCGGATACAGCATACAGCGCTTGTGACGGGGCGCGTCGTATCGTATTTTCTTATTTCGTCAGCCAGCTTTTTCGCCCATACGTAACCGTCGGAACTTCCGTTGCATTCGATTATTTCGTTTCCGGCAGAGTAAGAGAATACACATGGGTGGCTTCTGTCGCGCTTTACCATATAGCTTATATCCCTTTCCCACCAATCGGCAAACCAAAGGCTGTAATCCATGATTTTTTTTGGCTTGTTCCACACGTCGAACGCCTCGTCCATTACGATTATGCCCATTTCGTCGCAAAGCTCGAGAAATGTAAGCGACGGAGGACAGTGTGCCGTGCGAACCGAGTCAAATCCGACGGATTTCAGCTTTTCAAGCTTTCTTCTGACGGCTGCCGGATATTCTGCGCTGCCGAGCAGGGCATGGTCGTGATGTATGCAGCCGCCGTGAAGCTTTACGGACTTTCCGTTAAGGCGCAGACCGTTTTCGGCGTCGGTCTGTACCGTTCTTATTCCGAAACGAGAGGTAAATTCGTCCTCGCATACGTCAGACGAAAAAATTTTTACGCCGAGAGTGTAGAGGTTTGGATTATCGCAGTCCCAAAGCATGGGATTTCCGATGTCAAAGTCAAACACAAAATCATTTTTGCCTGCGGCAACGTCAACATTCTGAGTTTTTGAAAGAACGGTATTTCCGTTTTTGTCGGCAAAGTCAAATTCGAGCTTTATATTTGCGCCGTAATCAGCGCTTATACAGGTGCGCACCGCGACTCTTGCACTTTTTTCGGATATGCTTTCGGTTGTGACGTAGAGATCCCACGGCTCTATTCTTATTTTTCCGCCCGTCCATATAAACACATCTCTGTAAACGCCCGAACCCGAATACCAGCGCGTTGAGGGCTGAACGTTTGTAACGTGTATCGAGATCTTGTTGTTTCTTCCGGGGCGTACTCTGTCGGAAATATCCACGAGGTACGGCATATATCCGTTGGGGTGCATATCCGTCTGATTGTCGTTAAAGCTGATTCTCGCGCACATATATGCGCCGTCTATATCGAGAATTGTATGCGCGCTGTCGTCAAACGTCATATATTTTGTATATTCTCCGCTTGTTCCGGTGAAGAAACCGTTGGAACCGTGATCAGGCGCGTTTTTGTCGCGCGGAAGCTTTATGGAGTAATCGTGCGGCAGATCGACGGTTGACGTGCCGTTAAAGTCGGGGGAGCAAAACAGCCAGTTTTTTGAAATACATACTTTTTTCATTTCTCGGTTCTCCTTTTCTGCTTGACTTTGGAAACAGTTTAATGTAATATAATTATATAGCACGTAATTTTGAAAGTAAATATAATTATTTTTCAAATCATATAACTATATTCCACAAACGGAGATAAGAACATCATGAAAACCTGCGTGTTTGAACATAAGGATATGTTTCCTCTTTACCCGATAAGTATAGGAAACCGCCACTTGCAGGAAAAGGTAGTCCGTCCGGACGGGCTTGTGTTTGACCAGATTTTTGCGGTACGCGGCGGAGAGGGCGTTTTTGAAGCCGGAGGAAAAGAATATGAGCTTGAAATGGGCGATATGTTTTTTGTACGAAAAGATGTGCCGCACTCATATTACGGAAACGA
Organism: uncultured Eubacteriales bacterium; assembly: GCA_934446675.1. GTDB lineage: Bacteria > Bacillota > Clostridia > Oscillospirales > CAG-382 > UMGS1387. The sequence goes on along the minus strand of CAKSEL010000007.1, from coordinate 3,317 downwards.
CAGCTTTACAACGGCTTTTCTCGGCTTTAACGGAGATTATGCCGAAAAGCTGTACAGATATTTCGGCGCAGGCGGCAGCGGCGTGTATAAAGGAAAGGACAGCCGCGCTTTTCTTGCGCTTATCGACGGATTTTACGGCGAATTCGGAAGCACAGCCGACAGCGCCATGCTCTGCGCAAAAACGTATGAGATCGCCTCGGTGTTTTTCAGAGCCGCTTTGCAGACGGAACGCAGCGATATATACAAAGTCAAAGAATATCTTGAGGCAAACTATTTTCTTCCCGTAACTCTTTCGGATATACTTGAGTTTTATCCGTATTCAAAGTCAAAGCTGTGCCGCGACTTTTACGCGGCGTTCGGAAAGACCGTATTTGAAAGGCTTACCGAAATACGTCTTGAACATTCGCGCATAATGCTGTACGATCCGAGCATAAAGCTTTCGGCGGTCGCGCAAAGCTGCGGATTTAACGATGTGAGCTATTTTTGCAGAACATACAAGAGAGTTTACGGCAAAAGTCCGCGGTGCGGCGCTTAACGGAATATAAGAAAAAGCCCGGAACGCATAAGGCACCCCCGCAGAGGGGCATCAACCAAATACCGTTCATGAGCAGAGCACGAGGCCACCGGATAATTTCCGGTGGCCTCGCTTTGCATTATATAGGCTGATGCCCCTTATTTGCCCTGATAGGCGCGATACAGGAAGGTAACGATCTGGCCACGGGTGCAGGGATCGTTGGAACCGAACAGGCCGTTGGCCTTGCCGTTGGTGATGCCCTTCTTTACAGCCCATTCCACAGCCTTGGCATAATAAGCGTCGGCGGGAACGTCCGCAAAAACGGAAGCCGCCTGCTCCTCGACAAACTCAGCGGAAACGGTGACCTTGCTGCCGGGCATAGTGAAGGTATACTTGCCGTTGCCCTTGACGGTGAGTTTGAGCTTATTGCCGCTGGCGTCCTTGACGGTGAGTTTGTCCAACTCGTAGCCCTTATCGGGGGTCACGGTGATGGTCACGCGGTCGCCCTTGGACGCATTCTTGGGGCTGACGGTCACATCGCCGTTCTTGGTGCTGGGTGCGGTCACTGCATAGCTGGGATCACGATCCCCACGGCTGCTGGAGCCGCCGGAGGACGGACGGGGCAGCTTTGCAATCATCTCCGCTTCAACAGTGGTTTCCTGTGTACTAGCCGCATCCTTAAAGACCTTCTGGCAAACAGAGCAGGTGTAGTATTCATTATTGCCGGTCTCTGTGTAAGTCGCAGCCTTGGCTTCGGTCTTGGTCAGATAGGGGTGCTGCTTGCTGGTCTGCGCAGACAGCATGGTGTTATAAGCGTTCAGCACTTTGGCAACATTTTCTGCGCCGGTGATTGTGGTAACAGCCGTGTTATAGTCGGTTTCACTGACGGTGTAGGACTTATCACCGATGACGGTTGCCTCACCCTTGTTGTAGACAGTGTCGGCAAGGAACTTGACATAGTCCTGCACAACTTTCAGCAATGCAGCCTTGGAATCTTCCAGCGCCTTGGTTGCATCAACTTCGGTCTTCGCAGCCCAGATGGCGGAATAGCCATCAGCCATTGCCTTCTGAATGTCCGGGGTCTCGCTGCACTTCATGTCAGAGCCGGGAACCGTGGTGGAGCCGAGCTTTGTAGACTCAATGTGGGCGGTCCACTGCGCCGCAGCATCGCTCGGGGTATAGATCGTTGCAGTGGCTTCGGAGTAGCCGTAACGCAGCGTGATCTTGGTAGTGCTGTCGGAAACGCTGACAGAGATGACCTTTGCGTCGGCCTTTTCAGCCAGCACTTCAGTAGACTTAGCCTTGATTGCAGCTTCGTTCCATTCCGTGTTCGTAAAGTCGGCAGACTCCACCAGCGCCTTGACGGCCTGAACGGGATCCGCCTTATGGTCTGTAGCCGTTGCCCTCCGCCTGCATCACGGGATCGTCTACCTCCGCACCGGGAATATACAGCGACGCCACGGTGTCGGGATTCTTCGCTCTGGCTTCTGCCAACTCTGCCTGTCTGTCCACCGAGGGGATAACTTCGCCTGCGGGAGTCGCTGATGGCTGAGCTGCAGATGTGCCGGAAGGCGTTCTGCCGGGAATGTCGATAGGCTCCGCCTCTTTCTGATAGCAGCCCATGACTGCCGTGGTCATGGCAAAGAGAAGGACGGCCATGCAGATGATCGGACGAATGATTCTTGTGATTCTTTTCATAATGCTGTCTCCTTGCCGCGCTGGGATAGCGGCGCAGCTCAAAATGTCATTGATTTGTTTCTTGTAGCGAAAAGAGAACAGCGCAGCTTCGGGGCGAGATGCCCGTCCGCTGCGCTGTCCGATGTTCGCTTATGGGGTCATGCCAGCGGCTTTGATGTTTAGCCGTATGTCAGCCGTTCACTTCTTGCAGCGCCAGAGGAAGGTCACAATCTGCGCTCTGGTGCAATCCGCATCGGGACTGAAAGTGATGTTGGTGGTTCCCTTGGTGATGTCCTCCTTGACCGCCCACAGTACTGCGTCGGCATAGTAGACGGTGGACTTCACATCGGCAAAGGGATTGGCTGTACCCGCTGCCGGGGACTTCTCAGAACGCCAGAGGAACGCAACAATCTGGGCGCGGGAGCAGGTCATGTTGGGGCTGAACGTGGTGTCGCTGGTGCCATTGGTGATGCCGTTTTCTACCGCCCACAGCACAGCGTCATAGTAGTAGCTGCCCACGGGAACGTCGGTAAATGGCATGGTACGGGTTTCTGGTTCGGGACTGCCAGCGGTACGCCACAGGAAGGTCACGGCCTGTGCGCGGGTGCAGATGCCGTCCGGGGAGAAGTGGGTATCATCAGTTCCCTGCGTAATGCCGTTCTCCACTGCCCAATCCACAGCTTCCTCATAATAGCTGCCGGTGGCTACATCCGCAAACACGCCGGTCTGAGGGTTGCCGTTGGCTTTCATAAAGACGACCTCGATGGTGTGTGACTTCTTCACATACTCGAAGGTATAGGACTTCACCGCGCCGATGCTCTTACCGTCGATCTTGACGTTGGCGACAGCATAGCCCTTATCCGGGGTGATGGTGAAGGCCTGATCCCGGCCCTCGCGGACGCTGACATTGCCGGAGGGAGAAATGGAGCCGCCAGCCCCGGCAGTTGCCTTGATGGTGTAGTAGCTGTAGCCGCTGCTGCCACCGCCTTCATTGCCGCCTGTGCCGCTATTGCGCAGAATCGTCAGCGTGTAGGTTTTAGTACCGATCTTCACGACAATGTCGGTTGTGCCGCTGTTGGGGATGGCAACGGTTGCGCTGCCGCCGGTGGACAGAGCCTGTCCGTTG
>CAKSEL010000006.1 GCA_934446675.1 uncultured Eubacteriales bacterium | reverse complement strand
GTGCGTAGCCAGTATTCATTAGGGCTATGCCCGAAACTGAAATACCCCCCGTTTTACGGGGGGATGTTTATTTTGTGCTTGATTCTGATGTCAGCAGACAAGGTCTGCAATGTTTGCATGAACAGCAGATATAAGGTCGTTCGGATTAAGCTCAAGCTGGCAGCCGCGCACGCCTGCGCTCACGTTTATGCTGTCCCACAGAAGCGCCGTTTCGTCGATAAATGTTGGAAAGGCTTTTTTCATTCCTATCGGAGAACAGCCACCCCTTATGTAACCCGTAATTCCGAGTAAGTCTTTTACGTGCAGCAGTTCAATACGCTTGTCTCCTGCGACTCTCGCGCATTTTTTCAGGTCAAGCTCATACGCACATGGTATGCAGAATACAAGATAGCCTAACTTTTCGCCTTTTGCGACAATGGTTTTGAAAACCCTGTCCGGATCAAGCCCGGCGTTTGCCGCAAGATGTACGCCCGAAAGGTCGTTTTCGTCAACCTCGTATTCGTGCGCCGAATATTTGATTTTCAGACTGTCGAGTATTCTCATGGCGTTGGTTTTGTTCATGGTCTTCCTCCGGAATGTTCTTTTTATATTATTTTATTCCCGATATTGGAATTTTTTTAGATATAAGTTGTATATTTTGCGTTAAAATGCACTGATAAAACGGTGTGTTAATGCCGTGATTTTGCTGTACGGAAAAAACGCCGTAAAAGAATATGTTTCTTATATTTTTTCAACATTGACAAAAAATTCAAATGTGGTAAAATATATTGTATATATTTACGGTGTTTTTAGGAGAGAAAAATCAGGAGGAGAGTATGTATTTAAAACATTTTTGCGCAAGGGCGGGTAAGGCTGTTCTTGCGTCGGCGTTTGTTGCGGCACTTCTTGCGACTGCCGCTGCGGCAAAAGGCTCGGTGTTTTCGGGAAAAATAAGCCTCGGAGACGTGCAGACCGTCAATGGCACGGAAGTACTTTTGAGAGATGCCTCAAACGGCACGGTTGCCGTGCGAACTTCTGCCGATAAAGACGGATATTATGAGCTTGCGGCTGCGAATGCCGGCAGGTTCATCGTTGAAATTTCGGCGGACGGCTATCTTACGGCAAAAACTTCGGCAGTCAGCGTTTCTTCGGCAGATCTTGTAAGTGTTCCGGAAATAAAGCTTGTCGGCGGAGACGTAAACGGCGACGGCAAAGTGGACATGAACGACAGATTTGCAATGTACAGGGCTGTCGCGGATAAACGCTTTACAAACGGCTGGTTATCCGCAGCGTGCGATATAAACAGAGACGGCGTTTGCGACGATATTGACCTTGCACTTCTCAATGCCGCGTTCGGCAGTACCGAACAGAAAGTCAATGTGCCGTCCTCTGCCGTAAGCGAACTGAGAGCAAATAATTATGCCGCTTATCAGCTTATGGCTGAAAGCTCATATCTTACAATAAATACCATGGATCGCGACGGTCTTATGCAGTCCGGCTGGGCATATGATAACCGCGGCAGTGTGCCAAAGGAGGCTGACGCATCTCCGTATCAGCTGCTTGACGTCAGCACCGAAGAAGGAACCGCATACGTAAGAGAGTTGACTCCGACAGGCAAGGGCAGACTTGTGCTTAATACTACACTGGGTATTGAGGGCAATGCCGGAAACGGTGCCGGAATCATGTTTTATTGCGATAAAACCGGCAAGTCCGTATATGAACTGTTCACGGCAGACTCAAAAATGTGTATACGTTCAAAGGACGGCAGCCTTGTTCCGCTTGATTTTGCGGTCGGGGACGCGGTTACGGTAAGAATAAGAGTCGAGATAGACCTTGACAAAGGCATGTCAAAAACATGGCTCGGCGGAAAGTATATGGGCGAGCATGAGCTTCTCGGCAATTATATAACAAACTTTAAATTCTTTACCGGTAAAGCGGAGTCAAACATTTCTGTTTCTCCCGGAGCAATTTACTGCGACGCAAACTATGCCGTAAAAGAAATGTTTTCATATACCGATGTGAACGGACTGCCTTATAACTGGAGCTTTTCGTCCGACAGCGGCGCCAAGACCGAAATTTCAAACGGCGAGCTGTGTTTAAGACCCGGAACGGTCGCAGGCAGCAAATCAGCTGCAAGCGTAAGCTTTGATAGGGTTTCGGGCAAGGTAAACGCAGAGTGTCTGCAATATATGAATGAACTTAACGACGGCTTTGAAATGACGCTTAAATATAACGGCAAAAACGTCGTAAGGCTTTATGTAAAGGACAGCAAGTTTTATGCAAACGGCAAAGAACTGCGCGAATACGGCAGAATTATAGACGGAATACGCTATACGGAATTCTGGAATCTGTTTAGAATAGAAGCCGATACCGATACAAACAGCGCAGACATCAAGATAAACGGAAAAGTTGCCGGAACCGTTGATTTTCTGTGCAACGCACCGTATTTTGATTCACTTTCATTTTCCGCACCGTCAAACGGCAGCGATTATACCGTAAGACTTGACGAAGTTGTGGTATATCAGGTTCAGACAGTCGATGATTACGTTCCCGAACCCGTGGTTCCGAAAGATTCAAACGGCTATTATGTCGGCATGAATATGTGTAACCTCTGGCAGAACGGAGAACACTGGGGCTGGGATAATATTACGCCTTTTGACGAGGCAAGACCGGTTCTCGGATATTATGACGAAGATAATTCCGAGGTTGCAGACTGGGAAATAAAGTTCATGGCAGAACACGGCGTGGATTATCAGGCGATCTGCTGGTACGGAAGTTCATCAAATTCGCCCATTAAGTCAACACGTCTCGGCGGAGGTCTTGATAAAGGATTTTTAAACGCAAAATACAGCAATTATATGGATTTTGCAATACTCTGGGAGGCGTCCAACGCCGCAAGACCCGAGGATATGGACGCATGGAAAAATTATTTTGTGCCTTACTGGATCGACTACTATCTTTCCGATCCGCGTTATGCCAAAATCGACAATAAAGCCATAATCGGCGTGTTCGGTTCCGATAAGCTCTGTTACAGAGATGATTTCAGCCTTAAAGAGGCATTCGATTATCTTGAGGACGCCTGCCGCGAAATAGGCTATGACGGCTGTATTTTCATGGCGTGCAGCACGACTTCAAGTGCGTCGGTGCAGTATACGCTTTCCGTTTCGGGATTTGACTGTATATACGCATATAATTACGGCAAAGAGGGATATGAGCCGGCATATACCATAAAATCCCATACAAGCCAGCATAATACCGGTAATATCCATGTGCTTCCGACAATATCCGTCGGTTTCAATAACGTTGCATGGGGCGGAAGAAGATCGCCCAACATGACGACCGACGATATGCATACAATGGCGCAGTGGGTTAAAAATACTGCTTTCGGAAACTGGTATAAAAACTCCTCAGAAAACTGGAAAAAGAAACTCATGATGTTCTCGACATGGAACGAATACGGCGAGGGAACGTACATCATGCCGACGGGACTTAACGGATTCGGCTATCTTGATGTCATAAAGAGCGAGTTTACCGATAACGATACGGCTTGCAGCGATGTCACCCCAACCGAAAACCAGATGTCGCGTCTCGGTTCTCTCTTCCCGAATGACAGACAGATGCCGAGAGCCACGTTTAACGGCGTGCGCGCACTTCCCGAAACACCGTCCGGAACGACGGCATTTTCCAAGAGCTTTGCCAGCGGAACATCTTTCAATTCTTCCGACTTCAACGGCGTCGGCGGAATGAGATATACGTATAATTCCTCTCAGAAAGCAATGCAGTTCACCGTAACCGGCGCAGACCCCATGATTTATGTTAAAAACGTAAGCCTCAACGCTTCAACTACCGCAGGAATTACGGTCCGTGCAAAGGTGCCTAAGAATACCGATCTTTCATTTTACTTTGCAACCTCCGAAAGTTTGTCTCTCAGCGAGTCAAAGAAAGTAACCGTAATTGCCGATACCTCCGGCTGGAAAGAGTATTATTTCAGTATGTCGGACAACAGCTATTGGCAGGGTACAATAACTCAGCTCAGATTTGACCCCGGCTCGGGCAATATAAACGCAGTTCTCTACTTTGATAAAATGACTGCCGTTACCTCAATGGAATTTAAGGTTTATGTTGATTCCATTGAATATATTACCGACACATATCCCGTGTCACAGGACGGAAACGATATTGCAAAGACCGGAACAGAGCCGTATATAACGGATAACGGAACAACTCTTTTCCCTTTCAATCCTTACCGCGGCGTAAACTATATGCTGAAAACCTACTATACGTGGGACAGAAACGAAAAAGCACTGCGGCTTCGCGGAAACGGCGCCGATATAACCTATACCATGGGCAGCAAGACGGCGCTTGTAAACGGACAGACGCAGACATTTACAGACGCACCCGTATTTAACGACGGTGTTCCCATGATTCCTCTTGAACATTTTATAAGCTGTTTGGGAGACGGTTTCTCTGTGGAAAAGAGCGTAAATGCAGATAAAACCGTTACGACGATACGCATTTCGACACCCTGGAGCGATTTCTGGGAATATCAGAGCAGGGCAGACGAATATATGTGGGAGTTCAACCAGATCGGTAATTTTGAAGGCTGGTCACATTCAAGCTGTTCCATGATTTCCACGACAGACGGTACGGTATTCGGAAATTCCATTGAAAGCTCGTCGCAGTCCGGTCATTATGACCCTATAATGTCTGTCGATACTGAATTTTCTCCTGCGGATTATGATAAAATCGTAGTCAGAATGAAGTATAATGTTGCCACTGTCAATAATTCACAGGTATTCTATAAAGCCGAAAAAGACGGCGTTAAATATGACTGCGCGGAAACCCGTTCTGTAAGAGTAATGCTGAATAAGGGTTCCAGCGGCGGATTCAAAGAGCTTGTATTTGACTTTTCAAATGATGCAACCTTTAAATCCATGGATAAGATCACGTATCTGCGCCTTGATCCGATCTCCTGCGGCGGTACGTTTGAAATAGACTATATACGTCTCTATCCGTCGGAGAGCAAGACTACGCTGAATACGACAGACAGGTTCGCGACGTTTGGTTTCTCCAATACGCAGAATGTTTCAACTTCGGGCAATAAGATTTACGGTGAGGCAAAGTATTTCAATGTTTCAGGACGTAACGACCATTATGATCCCATGTTTGAAATACCGAATTTTAAACTTGCAACGGATTATTATAACGCGGTTGATGTGACAATGAAGTATACAATAAATGATGACCAGACGGCATTCAGCGTGTTCTTTGTGTCCGACGGAGTAACAACCTCGCATGAGTCGGCACGCAGAGTCTTTACAAACATAAAAAAGAGCGACGGTGCCGATTATAAGACCTATACGTTTGATCTGTCGTCAAATAAATACTGGAACTCAAGCTTAACCGCAAGCAGATTCAGATTCGATCCCATCGAATGTTCGGGAAGCTTTGAAATAACAAGTATCAGATTTTATCATAAGTAAAACAGGCGCATAGATAAAAAATAAGCCCGGCAGAGTGCAGTTTCTTCAACAGACCGCATTCGCCGGGTTTTGATTTGCAATTATTTATTGATCTTTGAATTCGGGCAGAGGTTTTTCGCTTATTATTCCGGTTATGTCGGAGGCACGCGCAAGCGTGTGATAATATGTTTTGCCGAGCTTTTCGCTTGCGCAGAGCAGGTATGATTTCTTTGATTTCTTTATCATGTGCTGCCTTACCGTGTCCTCCTCAAAGGATATATCCGAGAGAACCCCGTCATATCCGAGACCTCTGCATGAGAAAAAGCATATGTCGGCGTTGAAAGAGTCAATAATGGTGTATGAAGTGTCCTTGACCATTGAAAGACATGAGGCTATCAGCTCGCCGCCGGTGCAGATTGTTTTTATGCCGTATTCGCATAGCTTGGCAGCCGCCTTTATGCCGTTTGTTATAACGGTAATGTCGACCTTTGAGGCAAGAAACGGAACAATGGCGTATGCGCTTGACGAGGCGTCGAGAAAAATGCAGTCGCCGTCCTTTACGAGCTTGGACGCCTTTTCTGCAATGATTATCTTTGCGTCGCTTTGTTCAAGCTCACGTATAACAAACGGTATTTTTGAAACGGATACTCCGTTTTCTTCAAGAATTGCACCGCCGTGGACACGCTTTACAAGCCCCTGCTTTTCGAGATTGATAAGATCGCGGCGTATGGACGGTTCGCTTGCATACAATTTTTCGGCAAGATCCTTGACGTTTACCTTTTTCGTCCGCAATACCTCGGTAAGTATTTGTTTTTCACGCTCTTTGTTCATATTAACCTCCGCACGCCTCGAAAAAACGAAGTTTTTATCGTTTTGAGCTGATTTATGTGCCTTTTTGATTATTATAACCTGATTTTTTGCGAAAGTCAATCATATTTTTGTAAAATAATCAGATGCGGCTATTTGGATGTCTGCTGTTTGCGGATAAAACTTTATTCCGCTAAAGTGAATTGATTAAAATTGTCACCAAAAAAACCAAAATTGTCATTTATTTATTGCGCGTAATGTGTTAAAATGAAATAAACAAAGACTTATACGGTGTGGCAAATAAGTTGATTTTTACCAATGACGCGGAGAGTTTCCGTAATATGCGCGCATTGCGGCGGTTTTCGCAGGTAAAAAATGTCACCGGTAAAACAATCAAAAAGGAGAGTGCATAATGAAAAAGAAATTGTTTTCGGCATTGACGGCGGCTGTTATCGCGTTAGCGTCTTTTACAATGTGCGTAAATGCAGACTTTTCAAAAACCAACACATATAAAGAAGGAATGTTTGACGACGTTCCGGCGTCGCAGTGGTACGCCGAAAGCGTAAAGCAAGCCTACGAATTCGGACTTATGCAGGGCGTTTCCGCAAAGGAATTCAGTCCCTCCTCGACGCTTACCGTGGCGCAGGGCATAACCATAGCGGCGAGAATTTACAGCATACAGAATAATAAGACAATCCCGGACGTTTCGGGAGAATGGTACTCAAAGTACGTTGATTTTGCCGTCGCCAACGGTTTTCTGCAAAAAGATAAGTTTGACGACTATAACCGCAGAATAAAGCGTATAGAAATTGCCGAGCTGCTTGCCGACGCGTGCGGAGATCTTCCCGAAATCAATAATATTGATAATAACATATTCCCGGACTTCGGAGGCTGCTCCGTTTCGGGTGCAAAAATTGCAAAACTGTATGCGGCAGGCATCCTTGCCGGTAATGACGAGTATGGAACGTTCGAGCCTTATTCCGACTTGAAAAGGAGTGAGATAAGCGCAATGGCAGTGAGAATTGCAGACAGCGCACAGCGCGTCAAAAAGACCTTTAAATCCGGCGGTGTGAGAAAGTATACCGACGCATATTATCTTATTGATACGTTTACCGGCACCGGCAGAAACGGACTTGCAAACGGCTGGATATACGATAACCGCTTTGAGCTGACAAATACGACAGGTGTCGAAAAATATGAGTTTTCAGATTCGTCCGACGAAAAGTTCTATGCACTTATACGCGATATAGAGCCTGTAAATGACGGTGTGCTTCATCTTGAGTTGTTTGTGAGTGCTTCCGGAAACGACGACGGTATTTACATTGCTTTTGAAAACGCAGACGAGCAAAAGCTTGTATCTCTCGTACCCGAAAACGGAAAGTGGACGTTTGTCGGCAAAGGCAAGACCGAAACCGATACCGCGATTGACGAAAAAGACGCAAAGCGTTATGCTATAACTCTGGATCTCGATCTCGATAACGGAACGGCAAAGCTGAATATTAATTCCGGAAAGCTTTTTGATAATCTTGAAATTCCGTCCGGTATGGAAATATCAAAGCTTGTTCTCGGCACAAATAAGAAGGGAATGGGTAAAATATCTCTTCTTGCCGCACGCCTTTCAAAAAATTATATCGTAAACGATCATTTTCTTACGGGAAATGACGACGAGCTCGGCAAAGCACCGATAGGCTGGACTTCGGAGGGCTTTAAGCTTGATGTCACCGAATCTGAGCGCAATTACGACCTTACAAGCGTAAAAGCCGAGACCGACGCAGGCAAGACCGCATATGCGGAGCGTAAATTTACACCCGCAGCAGGTAAACTCAGCTTTGAAACAATGATTTTGCTGCCCGAAAAAGCAGACGGCGCGTCCGTAAGCCTTGTCGGAAATAATGACAGCATTACCTTTGAAACCAAAAACGGCAGGATCACCGTCGGAAACGAAGAGCTTAACGACTATATCGCTAACGTCTGGCAGACGCTTCATATCGAGGCTGACACAAATGCCAGAAAAGCCGACATTTACGTAAACGGCAAGAAAAAGACGACGGTTGACATCAAATCCAAAAGCTTTGATACCGTAAAAGTGTCCTTTGCACCGAATAAAAAAGCGGTCATGTGGTTTGACGACGTTGTTATAAATAACGTAATCGAACATGAGGATTATCCGTCATACCCGAAAGTTGCTGAGTCTAAGGATTATAACGTCGGCGTCAACGTATGCTGGCTGTGGAGAGATCAACATTCCGGCGAAGGCTGGGACGCAACAAGTCCGTTTGAGGAGTTTGATCCTTACATAGGATTTTATGACGAAGGACTGCGCGAAACCGCCGACTGGGAACTCAAATATATGGCAGAGCACGGAATTGATTTTCTGCACGCCTGCTGGTACTGTCCGTCGTCCGACGTAAAAGCGCCGATAAAGAAAATGCGCCATTCCTACTACGCACTTCACGACGGATATATGATGGCAAAGTACAGCGACCTTGTTGATTTCTGCATAATGTGGGAGAACAACGGTCAGGACTGCACAAGCTTTGAACAGTTCAAAGAATATATCTGGAACTATTGGGTTGAATACTACTTTAAAGATCCGAGATATGCAAGGCTTGACAATAAGGCAGTGCTTACGGTGTGGAATCTTGCAAACTTTCAGAAATCTTTTGGCGGAGTGACGGGTACAAAACAAGCCGTCGCATTTATGAATGATGAGCTTAAAAAGCTCGGTTACGACGGTCTTATACTGCTTGATTCGACGCAAGGCGCAAATAGTGAAAAGCTTTACAGCGACATAACCGATCTTGGCTTTGACGCAACCTACGGCTATCATTGGGGAGCTAACGGCTATAAACCCGAACTTCAGATAGAGAATAACCGTACCGACGTAAAGAATGCGCAGAGCGCAGGCAGCCACCATATCCCGACTGTCTCTGTCGGCTTTAACGATGTTGCGAGAAACGAGTCAAGAGATCCCATAATTACAAAAGAGGATCACTTAAAGGTCTGCAACGATATAAAGGATATTCTTTCGGGAATGCATACCGGCACTTGGAAAGACAATACCATTATGATCTCAACCTGGAACGAATATTCCGAGGGTACATACGTGTTCCCGACGGCGTCAAACGGCTTTGATTATCTTGAAAATGTAAGACAAGTATTTACCGACGACATCTCCGCTCATTCAAAGCTCGACGCGAAGCCAACCGCAGAACAGATAAAGCGAGTATCTCACCTCTATCCCGCGACGCATACGCCTATACGCTGGCTCCAGTTTGAAAAATCCGATACGCAAGACGACACGGCGCTTACTGCGGAAGATCTTGTTGCTGTCCGAACCTACGATATGTCGGCAGACGGTGCGTCGAAGTGGAAAATGAATTTCGGAATAGAAAATTACAGCACCTCTGACGGTGTTATAAGCGGTGTCGGCATGGGTGAAGACTTTGCGGTTATAACCAAGGAAATGCAGCCTTTGGCGGCAAAGGACGCGCCGATACTCCATATACGCATGAAAAACAGCGTTATGGCGGAGTTTGAAGTGTTCTATGCTACGACGTCCGATGATACGCTCAACGCTAAAAAGCGCAAAGGCGTAAAGATTTCCTCAACCGGAGAGTTTGTTGATTATTATGTAAATATGGGCGCGGAAAAGAACTGGAAGGATAATATTACGGTAGTAAGAATAGATCCTCAGACCGCGGCAGGAGCTTTTGAAATCTCGCTTATCGAGTTTATGAACTATCCGGAAACCGCAGCCGATTCAAAGCCCGGCGTAAATGTCAACGGTTCAAAGCTTAACTTTACATTCGCTCCGAAAGAACTTTCGGACGGTGATTATGAAGTTGTCGGAGAGGCAAAGAATAACGGATTCTATTCCATGATGAGACTTTGCTATATCTGGAACCGTTTTGACGGCGTACTTACATTAAAGAGCTATGATGAGCATACATACGTGTTCACCGTGGGCAGCGATAAAGTTACCGTTGACGGAAAAGAGCAGAATCTCGGTTATACTTTTACACTACGCGACGGACTTCCCGTGTTCCATATTAAGAAACTCTGCAATCTTCTCGGATATACGTACAGTCTTACCGGCAAGACCGTAATGGTAAAGGCGGCGTCAGATGAAGAATACAGGGCGCTTATGAACCGCGTGGAAAATCAGTGGGAATTCGACATGGGCGACAGCAATGATAACTGGAATATTCAGAACGGTACGGGTTACGTTTCAAACGGAATGTTCTATGTGACTTCAAGAAATTCAGATCCGGCAATAATACATAAGGTTGCATTTAACGCGTCTGATTATAACGCTGTAAAAATCGGCGTTGTATATACCAAAGCGCTTGAAGACGCAAAACCGCAGCTTTTCTATACGACGCTCAGCGAGAAAACGTATACTGCCGATAAGTGTATATTTACGACTTATAATCTTTCGGGCAAAAAGTACGGCGATGTTGTCGAAGCCGTGTTTACGCTTAAAGATGTGCTCAAATTCAACGGCACGATTACGGGAATTCGCTTTGACCCATTCGGCACAAAGGCAGACTTTGCAATTGACTATGTAAGATGCGAAAACGACGCGTCTCTTGCGGAAGAAACGCCGCAGCTTGTCGAAGTGAACGACGCAAATCAGTGGTACTTTGATAAGGACGGAGACTCCGACGGCTGGAGAATACAGAACGCCGAAAATCTTGTTGTTTCGGGCGGATACCTCAACGCCTCGGCGACAAACGGAGATCCTGCGATAGTAAGGAGCGTTTCGTTTAACGCATCAGATTATCAGGTAGCCGTAGTAGGCGTAAGATATAAGGGCGGACTTGAAAAAGCAAAACCCGATTTCTTCTTTACAACTGCGGAAAGCTCAAACTGGGCTGCTGATAAACACATTACCGGGACTTATATTGTCCCTGCGTTTGTAAGCGAAGGCGAAACGGTAGAGGTAATGTTCGACCTTACGTCAAATAAGCTCTGGAACGGCAATGTGACTGGTTTAAGATTCGATCCGTTCGGCGGATATAGCGACGATTTCAGCATTGACTATGTACGCCTGTATAAACGCGCGGAGAAAACCGACGAATAAAACTCCGGCAGCATATCTTGTCCGCGGCGTTGTTATAAAATATTAAGGTTTAAAATCAGAGTGCCGCCCTCACGGGCGGCATTCTTGTGCTGCATATGAAAATCTGCCATAAAACGGAAAGAAAAAGTTGTAATAATCATACTTTGGAATGATGACAAAAAGGGAAAATTCTGTTAGAATAGATATGTAATAATGAGTAAGTGTATGTATTTGTATTTAACGGAGGGTTTAACTTTGATGAAAAGAGCTTTTTTCACGATTGTATCGGCTGTTATAATGATGTTTGCCGTGTTTTATGCAACTGCTGCGGAAATACAGTCAGACGGCACGGGAATTGTGATCACAAACGAAACCGAAGATACCGTCTGGATTGATTCAAACGGAGGACGTGCCGTATGGGACAAGCAAAACGCAACCCTTACGCTCGATAATTTCAATTTAAAAGGTAAATCTCTCGGAAAAGTTGCTTCTTTGCGCATAGATGTTAAGTCTGTAACGATTGTTGTAAACGGTCAGAACAGCATTGAAAATGCAGAATATGCTTACTATGTACTTATGTTGAACGGAAAATCTGCGGTTTTTAAAGGAAACGGCGTGCTGTCTGTCAAAAACCTCAGTATAACGGGCGGAGATCCGGATACAATACCGTATGACTTGACGGGAATTTACGGCGTTAATGCTGATGTTGTAATTGACGGTCCGACGATAATCGCCGAAAGCGGAGATTATCCGCCGCAGTATATTCCGTCACCCTCAGCATCCGGTTATACAGTCGGCGCAATGTTAAATAATGTTACGGTAAACAGCGGAAGCCTTGAAGCATACGCCGGAGAATCCGGGAGTAAGAGCAGCGGTATATCATCTTTCGGGGCTATGAAAGTAAATAACGGATATGTAAAAGCTAAGGGAGAACATTACGGTATTAATTTTGGTTACTCCGCCGGCCGCCTTGAGTTTGAACAGTACGCAAACGGTTATATTTATGCGTCGGGCGGCAGCTGCGCCGCAGCACTACAAAAATCCGACAGTATTGCGGACGGTACGCTTTTGTTCGGCAGTGAAAATCTCAACGCCGGTGAAGATGAAATAACCGCAGTTCCGGAAATATCGCAGCAGGGCAGGAATTTATATCACTTTGCAATCGGCGAAAACAGCGCAAAAACAATGCTTTTCAAGCGCGACAATGAAAGAATCGTAAGCTTTGACACTACGGGAGCCGAAATCGGCAGTGCTGCGGACAGCACGGTTACGCTGCCTCTGTATACAAAAAATATAAAGCTGGACGAAGTGCCCGTACTCACATGGTACGGCGAAAATGAACCTGCCGGCATTACTGCGGAGTTTTCGGACGGAAATCTTGTACTTTCAAACGACGGTAAATCACAGAACGGCACATATGCTTTCGGCGTGTCTTTCGGTGAGCAAGAAAATAAGGTAAGCACAGGAAAAATAAGTCTTTATGTAGGCGAGTGCGCCGCAAAGATTGTAAAACAGGGAAGTACCGACACATACTTTTCAGATTTGCCGTCAGCCTTAGCCGTGGCGCAAAAACCGGAAAATGACGGCTGCGTGATTGTGCTTCTTTCCGATATAACCTTTACGGGCAATTTAGATATTTCGGGCAATATAACGCTTGACTGCAACGGGAAGAATATGGGCGGCTTGGGTGTTCATACCGTTAATGACGGCGCGCTGGTGACGGGTAACGGACATATCGACCGCCTGAATGTGGGCGAGGGAGGAAGGCTCGGCGCCGGTCTTTATGATATTCTTATCGTTGACGACGGCAAAACCATAACCGAACACCTTGAAAAAGGTTTTTTCTGCACAAAGAAAAACGATACAACAAAGGATATTCTGTCCGATGAGTTTTCCGCCGTAACGATTATGGCAGACGCATATATAAAGCCTGTTCCGTTCTATGCCGTGCCGCGCGACAATACGACGGTCGGATATGAACAGGAAAAGATAGTCGTCGATATTACGGCAAATACCTATTACGGAGAGGCTAACTATTTCAGACTTGATCAGGTAGTTGAAGTTTTTGATGACGGAACCGAGAGCGTTATTAATACAGGTACTCTTTCAACCGGTTTTGAAGATAAAAATCTTAATTATACCGATCATGTTACAATAGAATTTTCCTCGTTCAAGACCCTGCCTGTCGGAGAACATAAACTGTATATGGTGTTTTTAAACTATCTCGGCAGAGATGAAAAAGGATTTGCTGCTGAACTATACGCCGTAAAAACCGGGGTCTTTACGCTGAATATAGAAAAAAGCCCCGCATTTCTCTCGAATATAAAATACAGATGGCTTTATTATGTCGATAATGTATATACCGGACAGCCGCAGGGGCTTATCAATACCAAATATCAGCCCGATGTTGTCGGCGGAAAGATACAATACAGACTCAGTGAGAATGACGAGTGGCAGGACGAAATTCCGACTGCGACAGATGTCGGCGAATATAAGGTTTATGTCCGTATAGTCGGTGATGAAAACCATACGGATTATGTTAGCGCAGAGGATATTTGTCCGATTGCATATATTTGCCGCGCAGCCGTTGATTATAATAACGGCGCATACAGAGACCCTTATTTGGATTTTCAGGGTGCTTTAGAGCGTGCAACGGACGGAAACCATGACGATTACGTGCTTAATCTTTACGAAAACGCGGACGGATTTGATCTTGACGCAAAGTCTTTAAACCTTGCCGGTGGCAAAATGAACAGGCTTTCCGGTAATGTAAATCTGACGAACGGCGCAAAACTTTTCACGAAAGCCATAAATTTCTTGTCAGCCGTGATAATTGTCGATGACAGCAGTGAAATTGAAATCAGCGGAGGAAAAATCAGCGGAAAAGTCAGCGGAAGGAATATTCTGATTTCGGACGCGCAACTTGAAAACGTGACCTTTGACGGCAACATTATTAATTATATTCCCAAAGGATATGCGCTTGCGGATAAAGACGGAAACCTTGTAAATATATATAAAAACAGCGTAGAGCAGACCTGCGTTCTCGTAAAGCACACCGCAAATGACCATAAGCTTGACGAAAACGGCGTGTGCGGCTGCGGCTGGAATAAAGTTCCGGAGAAGAACGAAAACGGTGCATATATGATTTCCGACGCGGAAGAACTTTTGTGGTTCTCGATTTGGGTAAATATGGGTAATAATACTTCAAATGCTGTTCTTTTGAACGATATTGACCTGTCGGAGCTTTCGTTTGTCATAGGTTCGGTACAGACTCCGTATATGGGCACATTCGACGGCTGCGGAAAGACTGTAAGCAATTTAAATCTTAACGTCACACGTAACGATACCGGTCTTTTCGGAAGTCTATACGGTGCAAAGGTAAGCAATTTCAATATAAACGGTAAAATAACCGCCGACAGCGTGTATACGCATATAGGAAGCGTTGCCGGAAGCGCAAAGGCGAACTCGGTTATTTCAATGATAGTTTCGGACGTCGATATAGAGAGTACGGCGGCAATAAGGCATGTGGGCGGAATTGTCGGAAGCCCTGAAGTTGACGGAATAAAGGGAACGCTGCTTGTAGAAAACTGTATTTATACGGGTACAATTAATTCTCCGGACTCGGACGACAGTATAGGCGGTATTTTGGGATATGCAAACGCCGATATTACTATAAAAAGCTGCGGATTTGCCGGAAATATTACAGCAAAGTCCTGCAAAGGCGGAATACTCGGATATGTAAATAACGCAAACTTCGGCGGTATTATAAACAGCTATTCCTGCGGAACCGTTAACGGCGCGCAGATTTCCGGAATAGTCGGTAAAGGCGGAAATAAGATAACCGACTGCTACTATACCGAAGGTACAACGCCGTTTTACGGCAATGACGCGGCGTCCTGCACTGCGGCGGCACTTTCCAAAGACGCATGGACAAACGGTGAGGCAGTCTTTTATCTGAACGGCAAAAAGCTTGATGAAAACAGTATGTGGAAACAGACTTTGGGTGAGGACGCATATCCGAATTTTTCGGGAAAAACTGTTTATATAGCAGGCAAGGATATGTACAGCAATCAAAATAAAACCGTAATGTATGCTGACGGCGAGAATATTTGTATGTATAATTTCCCGGCAGGCAGTCTTGCCGCAGTTGCAGTTTACTCAGGCAACAGCCTTGTCAATGTGAAGTACGTATACGTGTCTGAGAAGAACGTGTATACGTTAGGGGAACTCGGAATAACCGCTGAAAATGGCGGAAGTTTCCTCGTAATGCTGTTTGACGGCAATATAAACTTCAAACCTCTCTGCGAGGCGGTGAAGATAAGCTTTGAAGAGTAAAGCAGAATAAAAGCATAAAGAAAATCCCGGTGTAAAAACCGGGATAATTTTTTTGTTTTGTGCTACTTTTGAATTTTACCGCATTCTTTATTTTTGCACATTTTGCAGGTTTGACAACTGCAGCATAAATTTTTGCCGCTTTTAATGTTTCGGTAAATTGTGCGCACCGCAAAATATATGCATATTATAATAACCGCGGTAATTGTAATGTCGTAAATGTTCATGACAAACCGAAAAGCCTGCATATGTTGTAGAACAGGAATGCGCAGATCCATGCAATGCCCGTCTGCCATACCATCATGCCGAGAGCCTTTGTTCGCGAACCCATTTCGCGCTTTACCGCAGCCATCGCAGCGGCACACGGCATATAAAGCAGCGTAAATATGAGGAACGAAAGCGCCTGAAGATTTGTAAACATAGAAGTAAGCGCAGCCTCAAGCGTAACGGAACTGCCCGAAACAAGAACGCTCAGCGTACTGATAACCGCCTCTTTTGCCGTAAGACCCGTAATGAGCGCAGTAACGGCTTTCCAGTTGCCGAACCCGAGAGGAGCGAACAGAGGCGCTATAAAACGTCCTATTGAGGCAAGCATACTCTCATCGGCTGAAACCATGTGGAAACGTATGTCGAAGTTTTCAAGCAGCCATATGAGTATCGTTGCGCAGAAAATAATCGTAAATGCTTTCTTTAAAAAGTCCGCAGCTTTTTCCCACATATGTAAAAGAACGTTTTTCATAGACGGAAATCTGTATGCCGGAAGTTCCATTACAAACGGAATCGGTTTTCCCTTGAACAGGGTCTTTTTGAAAAGTATTCCCGCAAGTATACCCGTGATAATTCCGAAAACATATAAGAACATCATAACAAGCACGGGATTTTCGGGAAAGAATATCTGTGTAAAAACGGCGTATATAGGCACTTTGGCACTGCATGAAATAAACGGAATAAGCAGAATTGTCATACGCCTGTCGCGGTCGCTTGAAAGTGTGCGCGTAGACATAATAGCGGGTACGGAACATCCGAATCCTATGAGCAGCGGAACGAACGAGCGTCCCGAAAGTCCTATCTTGCGAAGCAGTTTGTCCATTACGAAGGCAATTCTCGCCATGTATCCGCTGTCCTCCAGAACCGAAAGCAGAAAGAAAAGCGTGATGATAGTAGGAAGGAACGAGAGTACGCTGCCGACGCCTTTGAAAATTCCGTCGATTATGAGAGAGCGAAGTCCGTCGGCAACATCGAATTTTTTCAGGAAAACGTCTGTAACAGCCGTGAGTTTGTCAATTCCGAGCTGCATAAGGTCGGATAAATTTCCGCCTATAAGACCGAATGTCAGGTAGAAAATCAGAGCCATAATGCAAAGGAAAATCGGAATTGCAAGATATTTGTTCGTAAGCACGGCGTCGATCTTTTCCGTGCGCTCCTGTTCCTTAGACGGACCGTGCGGTTTGTCAACACATTTTTTGCAAAGTTTTTCTATGTAATCGTAACGCATGTCGGCAAGAGCAGCTTCTCTGTCTGTGCCGAGGGAGGTTTCCATTTCTGTAACGGTGTGGTCGATAATGTCTTTTTCGTTGTCCGAAAGCTTGAGCGCGCTAAGCATGGGTTTGTCGCCCTCAACAAGTTTCGTTGCGGCAAAGCGCACGGGAACGTCGATAAGTGCCGCATGATCTTCTATAACGTGTGAAATAGAGTGTATCGCACGGTGAACCGGACCTGTGCAGAAGTCAAGGTGAGCCGGAACCGATTTTTCAGCAGCTGTCTTTACGGCAATTTCGGCAAGCTCGGCAACGCCCTCATTTTTGCTTGCGCAGATCGGAATAACGGGAATCTGAAGAGCCTCTGCCAACCCTCCGGTGTCTATTGACCCTCCGCTTGACTTTACTTCGTCCATCATGTTCAGCGCCAAAACCATGGGTATACGCATTTCAAGCAGCTGTAATGTAAGATAAAGATTGCGTTCGATGTTTGTTGCGTCAATGATGTTTATAATGCCGTCAGGCTTGTCTTTTATCAAAAAATCGCGCGTGACGATTTCCTCGCTCGTATACGGCGAAATGGAGTAGATGCCGGGAAGATCGACAACGGTCACGCTTCTGTCGGATTTCAAAGTTCCCTCTTTTTTTTCAACCGTAACGCCGGGGAAGTTTCCCACGTGCTGACTGCTGCCCGTAAGCTGATTGAACAGCGTGGTTTTTCCGCAGTTTTGGTTTCCTATAAGGGCAAAAATCATATAATTTTGTCTCCTTTGAACGTGAATTTCTGTTTTATTCGGCGCATTGTTCAACGGCAATTTCGCGAGCGTCCTCTTTTCTTATTGTAAGCTCGTATCCGCGAAGAGTGATTTCAATAGGATCGCCCATAGGAGCCGTTTTTCTTACGCGTACTTTGGTTTTAGGCGTAAGTCCCATGTCGAGAAGCCTGCGCCTGAGTTCTCCGCTGCCGCCGACAGTTCTGATAATGCCGCTGTTTCCGACTCCAAGCTCGTCAAGCGTTATAAGACCGCCTAAAAATACGCCTATCGGGACTGTTTTGTTTTTCTCCATGATGCTGAAAGCCTCCGTCCTGTCTTTTCGCAAAAAACAAGAGCCGCACAAATTTCAGGGATACGGCTCTTATAAGGTTTTAAATAGTTCAGATTTACTTTGCGGTTATATAGCCTTTCTTTGCAAGGTATTCGGCAATGAGCACTCCGCCGCCTGCCGCACCGCGTAAAGTGTTGTGTGAAAGACCTACAAACTTGTAGTCAAACATCTTGTCCTCGCGAAGTCTGCCTGCGCTTATGCCCATACCTTTGTAAATGTCGCGGTCAAGCTTTGACTGCGGACGGTTGTCGTCCTCAAAATATGTTATAAACTGATCGGGAGAGCTGGGAAGATCAAGCTCTTTCTTTACGCTGTTGCCGAATTCTGCCCAGTCGGCAAGTATCTGCTCTTTGGTGGGCTTGTTCTTGAATTTAACGAATACAGCCGCGGTGTGACCGTCGCTTACTGGAACGCGGATACACTGGGTTGTGATGTTTACGTCGTCGGCGCTTACTATTTTGCCGTCAACTATCTTGCCCCAGATTTTGAGAGGCTCGTTTTCACTCTTTTCTTCCTCTCCGCCGATGTAGGGAATAACATTGTCAATCATTTCGGGCCATTCGTTGAAGGTTTTTCCTGCGCCGGAGATTGCCTGATATGTGCAGACAACAACCTCGGTAATTCCGTACTTTCTCAAAGGCGTAAGCATGGGAACATAGCTCTGAATGGAGCAGTTTGGCTTGACGGCGATAAACCCGCGCTTTGTGCCGAGTCTTTTTTTCTGCTGTTCTATAATATTGACGTGTTCGGCGTTGATTTCCGGTATAACCATGGGAACGTCGGCTACGGTTCTGTTTGCGGAATTGTTTGAAACGACCGGCGTTTCAGCCTTTGCATATGCTTCTTCAAGAGCCTTGATTTCGTCTTTTTTCATGTTTACTGCGCAGAATGTAAAATCGCACATTGAAGAAACGGTTTCAACGTCTGCGGCGTCGTAAACTTTCATGTTTTTTACCTTTTCCGGCATGGGAACAGTCATTTTCCAACGATTGCCGACGGCTTCTTCGTAGTTTTTGCCTGCCGACGATGCGCTTGCCGCGAGAACCGATATTTCAAACATCGGGTGTTGCGCCAAAAGCGTGATAAATCTCTGTCCTACCATTCCTGTTGCGCCGATGATGCCGGCTCTGAGCTTGTTCATAGTGATTCTCCTGTAAAAAATTGTACTTATATATTGTTTATTCTCCGACGTACTGAACCTTGAGCATATTTGTCGTGCCCGAAATTCCGAGCGGTATGCCCGATGTTATTACAACAATGTCTCCTGGTTTTGCATAACCTTTTCTGCGTGCCTCGTCCACGGCATTGTCAAAGAGGGTGAATGTGTCGCGCTCCTCTTTGAGAAGTACCGGAGTTACACCCCAGCTTAAATTGAGCTGTCTGCAAACGTGCGAATACATCGAGCAGCCGACAATTGTGCACGCCGGACGGTAACGCGAAATCTTCCTTGCCGTGCGTCCGGATTTTGAAACCGTAATTATTGCGGCGGCTTTTAAGTCGTGAGCAGTGGTGCAGGCGGCGTGTGAAATTGCCGCTGTAATGTCGGGACGGCGGTTTGCGCCTATCTCGTGAAAACGCTGTAAATAGTCGATGTCTGCCTCAGCGCGTTCCGCAATTTTTACCATTGTCTGAACGGCTTTGAGCGGATATTTTCCGGCAGCAGTCTCGCCCGAAAGCATTATAGCGCTCGTACATTCGTATATGGCGTTTGCAACGTCGGTGACTTCCGCTCTTGTCGGACGCGGATTGTTTATCATGGAATCGAGCATCTGCGTTGCCGTGATAACGATTTTTCCGGCATTGTAAGCCTTTGTAATAATCTTTTTCTGTATTACCGGAACGTCCTCCATGGGAATTTCAACGCCCATGTCGCCTCTTGCTACCATAACGCCGTCTGATACATTCAGAATTTCATCAATGTTGTCAACACCCTGACGGTTTTCGATCTTAGCTATGATGTTTATTGTATCGCAGTTGTATTCTTCAAGAATCTGACGTATCTGTATAATGTCGTCGGCACATCTTACAAAAGACGCCGCGATAAAGTCAAAGCCTGTCTGAATACCGAAGATAATGTCGTTTCTGTCCTTTTCGCTGATGTACGGCATGGACAGAAATGTGTCGGGAACATTTACGCCTTTGCGGTCGGAAACGTATCCGCCGTTGAGAACGGTGCAGATAATATCCTTGCCGTCCTTTACCTGATCAACCCTCAGTTCAATAAGACCGTCGTCGATCAGAATGGAGTTTCCGGGAGCAATGTCATTCGGTAAATTCTTGTAGGTTATGCTCACTCTTTTTTCGTCGCCTTCGACGTCGTCCGTGGTCAGCGTAAAGACCGAGCCTTCTTCAAGATAAACTTTTTTGTCTTTAAACGTTCCGAGCCTTATTTCCGGCCCTTTTGTGTCAAGTATGGTCGCTATGTGCTTTGAACATTCTTCGCGGACTTTAGCAACTTTCTGAAATCTTTGAAGATGCTCCTTGTAGTCGGAATGTGAAAAGTTGAAACGCGCAGCGTCCATTCCGGCAAGTATCATTTGCTTTAATACTTTTTCGTCGTCGGTTGAGGGACCGACAGTACATATGATTTTGGTTTTTCTCATATAAGACTTAAAATGGGGCAGAGAACAGGGAACAGCGCTGCCCGTATTCCTTTCGTAGATTTGTATTTTTAACGGTATTGTGCCCTTTCTCCGCCGATATATTTCGGCCTTGTTCTTGCAAATACCACAGGCGCGTTTCCTATACGCTTGATTTCGGTTCTTACGGGAACGGCAACGCTCTGTAAATGCATACCTATAAGCGTAAGACCTATGTCCATGCCGAGCTGAGCCGAAATGTTTTCGACGAGAACCGGATCTTTGAATCCTCTGTAAGCAGCCGTAGCGAAAGAGCCGCCTGCGTGTTCGTGCGGAACGGCGCAGACTATCGTAAGATTTTTCTTTAACGCAAGCTCTTTTTCAACGACAAGCGCTCTGTTGAGATGTTCGCAGCACTGACAGGCAAGATACAGCGAATTTGCGTCGGTTTTTTCTTTGAGAGCCGAGAAAATATCGTTTGCGGTTTCTAAACTTCCCGCCGTGCCGATCTTTTCACCCAGCACCTCGCTTGTCGAACAGCCGACGACAAGTATGTCGCCTTTTTCCGGCTTTGCGGCGTCAAATAATAAATCAAAAGCTTTTTCTACCTGATTTTTGATTTCGGACATATGTGTCAGCCTTTCGTTTTTAGTAAATCAGTTTATAATGTATCCGAGTTTGATGTTTCTCTTGCGGTTGTATATCATGCTGTTTAGGATTGCGCCGACGATAAGTAACATACACGTCATGTACAGCCACAGCAGCAGTATTATAAACGCGCCCAAAGAACCGTAAACTACGGAATATCTTGCAAAGTTGTTCATGTAGAACGCAAAGACATATGAAACAAGCAGCCAGCTTGCCAAGGTAAAAAGCGTTCCGGGCAGTACGTCGGTAAGCTTCTGTCTTACGTTCGGTATAAGAAAATAGAATAAAGATAAAATGAACAGTATAACGAAAACCGTTATAAAGTAGCGTAAAAACTGTATAAGATTATAGGCAAAATCGGTTATAAGAATATATCTTGATAAAAAGTTTAAAATGTGCTCGCCGAGGATCATTACAAACAGCGTTACATAGAATACCGCAAGCAATAATACCGAAAATATAACGGATAATATCCATTCCACAATGACGGACTGACTGCTGCGCGCTGCATATATCTTGCGCACTTTGCTTTTGACGCTTTTGGTGAACTTTGAAACCGAAAACAGCGTAAGAAGAATTCCCGTTACCAGAAACGAAACGTTTGAGGCGCTCGAACTTATGTGTAAGATAAAAGCGTCGATAATTTCCGAAACGCTGTCGGGTAAAAGTACCGCATAGCTTTGAAGAAACTGCGGATTTGCTTTTCCGGCCAGCGAGAGGGAAGCGTAAAAGACCATGATCATAGGGAAAAACGCGAATAACAGATAATATGACATTTCAGCCGCGGCAGAGGTTACGCTGTTGTCTGAGAAAACGCGGTAAAATCGGAAAACAAAGCTGTTCTTGTTTATTTTCACTGTTCTGTCACTCCGGTTTGTCGTTATTTTGATATAAACATTTTTCTGTATAATTCGTAAAGACTGCCGGCATATTCGGCATGCCTTGAAAATTCGGCGGCAAAATCGCCGTCACTGCATAAAAGCCTTACGGCTCGTTTAGTGTATCTCAGAAAATAAACGCTTTTGCGCGTACCTTTTCTTTTTGCGCCGACCGGACATATTCTGAAAGAGCGCGGATCGGGCACAAGACTTATTTTTGTTCTGCCGCAGGTTGCGTCTTTGGTAAATTTCGCATAAAACGGGAAAATACGGCACATAAACGGTCGGAGTTCTCTTTTGCAGGAACCTTCGCACACAAGTACGCTGCCGTCCGCACCTTTAAGGACTTTTGCTCCGTCGAACACGCAGAGCTTTTCTTCGCCGGGCAGTAAATTCATACCCGACACAGATTCGCTGTTCGCAGCATGATCCTTGCAGCAGGCTGCACCGCATAAAGCGGCACAGTCGTATTTTAAAAGCTCGTGCGTATTTGTAAGAGCATACTCTTTTCTCAAAAGCGCGGATTTTGTATCGGCATACGAACTCATTATTTCTGCATGAGGTGTACGGCAAATCCGCCGATTTCCTTGTCAAGGTAAACAGCCTTTGTCTTGCCGTTTGCGTCAACCTTTCTCGATTCCTCAATAACATTGATGCCCTTGTTTCTGAGATATGCCTCAGCGCGTGTTACATTGTTTGTCTGAATTGCAATGTGACCTTTTTCGCCGTATCCCTTGGATTTCATAACTTCAACGTCTGTTCCTGCGAATACCGAAGAATTGCCGTTCTTTGATTCAAGTCCGAATGCACCGAACGCCTGTGCAATTCCGAGAGCTTCGTTTTCGCTTGCAGCGTTTATGCCGACATGGGCAAGCTTGAATCCGAGCATAAGCATAACGGCGTTGTGAGTGAGTTCGCGGATCTTGTCAAAGTCGTGAGCCTTGATGTAGTCCTCTTTTACCATGAATGAACCGCCGCAGGCAACTATCTTGTCAAATTCGAGGTAGGAAAGTATGTTCTTTTCGTTAAGACCGCCGGTAGGCATGAATTTTACGTTGCCGTAGGGAGCGGACATAGCCTTGAGCATTGCAAGACCGCCGGCAGCCTCTGCCGGGAAGAACTTAACGGTAGTAAGACCGAGTTCAAGAGCCGCCTCAATGTCAGACGGATTGCTTGTTCCGGGGATAACCGGAATACCTATCTTTATGCAGTGCTTTACAACGTTGGGGTTGAGTCCGGGGCTTACGATAAACTTTGCGCCGGCTTCCTTTGCCTTGTCAGCCTGTTCGGTCGTGAGAACGGTGCCTGCGCCGACGAGCATATCCGGAAATTCCTTTGTGATAGCCTTGATGGCGTCTGCCGCCGCTGCGGTTCTGAAAGTGATTTCAGCTGCCGGAAGACCGCCGTCGATAAGAGCCTTTGCAAGTGGAACTGCGTCCTCTGCGTTCTGGATCTTGATGACCGGGATAATGCCGGTTTCGTAGATTTTCTGATAAATGTCTGCCATTTTAAAAATCTCCTTGTTTATTATGATTTGTAATTTTTGCCTTAATTATTAAAGTTTGCTGCCGTCGTCCAGAAATTTCGGTATTTTCAGTGGCATGGGACGGTAAGCCAGAATGTCAAAACGGAATTTTGAACAGCAGTAGTCGGGAGATACCGTCTTTAAAGATTTGCCTTTGGTGCAAACAGTGTTTCCGTCAGAGGAAATGTAACGCGAGTGTTCGCACAGAGAGCAGCTTTTTTCGAGATCGTCGGGCATGGCGCGTTTCATGTTTAAAACTTCCTTTCCGATAGTCTGCGTCAGCTAAAATTTTTCCTGTATATAGTATAACATAAAATTACAAAAAATCAATAAGTATTCCGCATAAAATAAAGCTTTGTGCGGCTTATTTTTTTGTAGACTTGTAATTGCGCAATCCGACAGCCGCACCGAACGCGAGAAAGACCGCGCATATGCACTCCGGTATAAGTCCGCCGTAAAAAGCGTTTTCTTTATATAATACAAAACTTCCGTTTTGTGAAAATACGGTCAGGATACCTGACGGAGAAAATATGAATAACAGCAAAATCATATACAGCGCACTCAGGAAAGCCGAGCATATATGCGCGTAAACAAAGTATTTTGCACCGAATGAGTGCTTTTTGCACACGGACAAGACCTGCATGAGTACGGAAATTCCGGCAAGAGAGGTCAGAAACGCGCACATTACGGCGTTTTGAGGAAAAGGAAGCTCCGATGCTCTGAAAGTACCGGACGTCATCTCAAATATTCCGCAAAAAATTGCCGTAACCGCCGCTATGCTTTGTTCGCCGAGTCCCCAACGCTGCAATATTCCTGCAATTGCGTCGCTCAGGACACCCGAAACGAGAAAGAAAAACATTACGCAGAAACATATGTTTATAACAGTTTTCGCCGTGTACGATATACATTCGGTGAGCATTTCCGAAAGGCTTTGATTTTTATCCCGTCCGTTCAAAGACCTTGTATTTAACGGCAGTTTTTCCGTATGGCAGCCGCTTTTGTGCGGAAAGACGTATTTCATGATGACTGCCGTACTTATAACCGAGAGCGTCTGGCATAGTAAAAGCATATATCCGGTTTTTATTCCGCCGGTAAGTTTTATTCCGAGCGCGCTTATAAGAAAAGCCGCCGAGCAGTTGTCCGAGAGAGCCGCCGCACGTTCAGCCTCGTCCTTTGTGCACAGACCTCTTTCGTAAACAGAGCATACTCCGACGGCGCCTGACGGAAATCCGCAGAAAAGTCCGAGTATGAATATGCCGCACAGGTTTTTGTTTAATCCCGTAACGCGGCTTACAATGCGCTGCAATATGCCGCCTCGTCGGCTTTCGGATTTCGATATGCTGTACAGTCTTGTCAGGAATATAAACGGAAAAAGCGCCGGTATAAGACTTAATGCGCATATTTTCATAGCTTTCTGTATGTAAAAAGAACATTGCAGAGGATTTATAAGCGTGTAGAATGCGCAGAAAAGTGCAAATAATGGAATTAGCGCCTCTTTGAAAGCTTTTTTCACGTAAATCATTCTTTCAGCGGTTATTTATTAGTATTTATATTGCATTTGCGGCATAAATATTTTAGAGAAAAGCGAAAGTTGGTGACAGAGTTGAAAAAAACAAAGAAAAAACAGCCGCAGACAGGCATACTCGGCAATATTTCGCAAAAGAGCGGTATTCCGCTTGATATGCTGACGCGCCGTCCGCTTATAAGTCTGAATTCAAACCGCGAAATAACCATTGAGGACGCGGGCAAGCTTGAAAATTATGACAGCACCTGCGTCAGCCTTTATCAGAAGGATATGCTGCTTACGGTGTGCGGAAAAGAGCTGCAATTAAAGTTTTTGTCCGGAGGAAATGTCGGTGTAAGCGGCATAATTACCGGACTGTATTTCGGACAAAAGCCGGAGGAAGATAAAAAATGATCATAAGCAATTTTCTGCGCGGTACTGCAAAATGTAAAATAGAAGCGCCGAACCCTCCGGGGATAATAAATGCTCTGAAAGATGTTTTTCCGATACTCGGTCTTGAAAAAAAGGGTGATTTTACATATGAGCTGACAACGTATCTTGTCTATGCGGATCAGATTTGCGTGCAGGCGGCACAAAACGGAGCAAAAACCGAAATAATCTCACGTAAAGGTATGCCGCATATTTTCTCAAAGTATAAAAAGAGGGCCGGAATATTCTTAGGACTTGTGTTTTTTGTAACGGCAGTGTATGTTTCGTCGATGTTTGTATGGGAGATAAGCGTTGAAGGAAACGAACACGTAAGCGATGAGGATATAAAGGCAAAGCTTGCGCTGCTCGGCTTTCATGAGGGTGTTATAAAGAGCAGGGTAGACCTTGAAAAACTGCATAACGATTATCTTGTAAGCGACGGACGTATTTCGTGGATTGCCGTGAATTTCGATGGAACGGTGGCGCATGTCGAGGTAAAGGAAACGGCGCAGCTTCCCGAAAAGCCGCAGATAGGCAGAAAGGCAAATATCGTGGCTGTGCGCGACGGACGAATTGTGAGAATCGACGCCGTTGACGGTCAGCCCGCCGTAAAGGTAGGCGACGTTGTGAGCAAAGGTCAGCTGCTTGTAAGCGCATTTATCGAAACGCGCCATTCCGGAGCATATTTCAGAGGCGCACGCGGAAGTGTCTGGGCAAAGACCGAGCGTAAGTATACAATTACCGTTCCGCTTGAATATTCGGACAGACTTTATACGGGAAAAGTACATAAACAATACTCGTTTACATTGCTCGGAAAAACTTTTGTGCTGCCGCATTTTCCGAAAGAACATAAAAACTGCATACGGGAATCCGAAACAAAAAAGCTTGTGCTTTTCGGTGCCGTAACTCTGCCGATAGATATAAAAACCGAAAAATACCGCGAATATGAGCTGATAGGCAAAGAACGCACGGAGAAACAGGCTCTTGAAGAAGCGGAAAAAAAGCTTTCCGAACGCATGAAGAATGATTTGAAGAATACGCCGATAGAATCATGCGTAAAAACTCATACGGTTACGGATACTTCGCTGACTCTTGAATGCAGGGCGGAATGTATAGAGAATATCGGCGGATTTCTCGATTTTGAACTGAATTAGACAGAAAAAGTCTCCGTAAGGGAAAACCTCGAACGGAGACTGAATTATTGTTGTGAATATCAGAGAATACTCTGTAAAAACTGCTTTGTTCTGTCGCTCTGCGGATTTGTAAATATCTGTTCCGGAGTGCCTTCCTCGACCAAAAGACCGTCGCACATAAACAGAACTCTGTCTGCAACCTCTCTTGCAAAGCCCATCTCGTGGGTTACGACAATCATCGTCATGCCGTCCTCCGCAAGACGTTTCATAACGTTCAGAACTTCGCCGACCATTTCCGGGTCAAGCGCGCTTGTAGGCTCGTCGAAAAGCATAACGTCGGGATTCATGCAAAGCGCGCGCGCAATAGCGACTCTCTGTTTCTGACCGCCCGAAAGCTGCGACGGATAAGACAAAGCTCTGTCGGCAAGTCCGACTTTTGTGAGCAGCTCGGCAGCTTTTTTCTCGGCTTCTTCTTTGGTTTTGCCCAAGAGTTTCATCGGCGCTATGGTAAGGTTTTTCATAACCGTCATGTGCGGAAACAGATTAAACTGCTGAAAAACCATGCCCATTCTCTGACGGTGCAGATTTATGTTTACGTTCTTTGCGGTGATGTCGATTCCCTCAAATAAAACTTTTCCGCTTGTCGGGACTTCGAGAAGATTCAGCGAACGCAGCAGCGTCGATTTTCCGCTGCCGGACGGACCGATTATAACAACGACTTCACCTTTTTCAACGCTTGCGTTTACGCCGTCAAGAGCCTTGATGGTGCCGTTCTGATAATGAACCTTGAGGTTCTGCACTTCGATAATGTGCTTGTATGAGGAAGTGCTCTCAATGTTTTGAGTTTTATCTTTCACTGTTTCTGAGCCTCCTCTCAAGAATGCCGAGAAGTTTCGTAAGTGCGATTACTATAACAAGATATGTAATTGCAACAAGAAGAATCGGGTTTATCTGGTCGTAGGTGTTGTTCTTTATCTGGTTTCCGGCTTTCGTAAGGTCTATTACCGCAACATAACCCGCGACGGAAGTTTCCTTAAGCAGGGCAATCATTTCGTTGCCGATAGCGGGAAGAATGTTTTTGAACGCCTGCGGCAGAATTATGAGCCACATGGTCTGGGCACGCGAAAATCCGAGAGAACGGCCTGCTTCGTCCTGACCTTTGTCGATAGCCATAATGCCCGAACGTATTACCTCGGCGACATATGCGCCGGAATTTATACCGAAAGTTACAACGGCAACCCATGTACCGTCTTTAGCCCATGTGAAAATAATAAAGAACGAGATGAGCAGCTGAACGACTACAGGTGTTCCGCGTATAACGGTAAGATAAAGGTTGCAGAGCCATTCAAGAGGACGCAGCGCCCTGTTGCCGGCTGCAAAAACCTTGACTATTGCGACGATCGTACCGAGAATAACGCCTATAAGCAGTGCGCCGACCGTAATTATGAGAGTCTTTTCAAGACCGCTTATCATGACTTTGTATCTGTCGGCAACAATAAATGTGTTGTACAGCGTGTCAAGCCAGGACTGAAAAGCTTGTGACAGTGCGTTCATAAAATCGCATACCTCCAATAAATAAGCAAAAAGCGGCGCTTTGTTACGGCGCCGCCAAAGACGTTCAATATGAATTATTCAGCGTCGTAGGGAAGGTCATAGCTTGCGAAAATCTTTGCGAGAGTTCCGTCAGCCTTGAGAGAAGCGAGAGCCTCGTTGATCTTTGCGGTGAGGTCGTCGTTGCCCTTCTTGAGAGCTATTGCATAGTTTTCCTTAGTGAGAGCCTCGTCAAGAACAACTGTCTTGCCGTCCTGCTTTTCGGAAAGAGCCTTTGCAACTTCGTTGTCAATTACAACAGCGTCGCACTTGCCGGTAGTAAGAGCGGTGATTGCTTCTGCGCCGGTCTTGTAGGACTGAACGGTGTAGCCGTTGTCAAGCAGATACTGCTCGCCGGTGGTGCCTT
This sequence comes from uncultured Eubacteriales bacterium, assembly GCA_934446675.1. Lineage (GTDB taxonomy): Bacteria > Bacillota > Clostridia > Oscillospirales > CAG-382 > UMGS1387. The sequence goes on along the minus strand of CAKSEL010000006.1, from coordinate 104,289 downwards.
CCTGGCAGGAGATTGTCTTGCCTTCGAGGTCGGCTGCTGCCTTGATCTCGCTGTCGGCGTTTACGATAATTGCCTGAGATGCGGTGTAGTAGTCGTCGGAGAAGTTCATGTTTGCACGTCTGTCGTCGTTTGCGGTGATACCTGCGATAGCAACGTCGTACTTGCCGGTAGCAGCGCCTGTGAGAGCAGCGTCAAAGTCTATGTTGGTGATTTCAAGAGTGTATCCGAGGTAGTCGGCTATTGCATTTGCAATGTCAACGTCCGCGCCGAGTACCTTTTCGCCTTCAACATATTCAAAAGGCGGGAACTCTGCGTTGGTAGCCATCGAAAGAACGGGCTTTTCGTCGTTCTTGTTTTCGGTGTCGGTTACATTCTGCTTGTCATCGGTGTTTGTGTCGTTGGTGTCTTTCTTGGAGCAGCCTGCAAGAGCTACTGCGCTGATTGCAAGAACAGCAAGAGCAAGTGCGAGAATTTTTGAGAATTTCATTTCTTTTTCCTCCAAAGTATTATGTAAAAATTTTACTGTATCATTCTATCACAATGAAGTACGGCTGTCAATAGTTAATTTATACATTACTTGCGTATTTTTGATGTATTTTTTGTATAAAAACAGCACGGGAGGCAAATCCCGTGCATAAAAATTCAGATTATGACTACCGGCTTGATAAGATCTGCAGGCTTGTTGTGCATGAGTTCGAGAGCTTCTGGGAGCTTGTCAAAGCCGTGGAAAACGTGAGTGAGCATATGCGACGGATCAAGACGTCCCGTGCTGATTAAACTTGCAAGCTTTTCCATTCTCAGACGTCCTCCCGGCATAAGACCTCCGGCAATGGTCTTGTGTCCCATACCGCAGCCCCATTCGGCTCTCGGAATACTTATGGTCTCGCCCTCGCCGAGATAGTTGACGTTTCCGATTATGCCGCCGGGCTTCAGGATTTTTACCGCGGTAGAAAATACGCCGTTGTTTCCTCCGGCAATTATTACCTTGTCAACGCCTTTGCCGCCCGTCAGTTTCATGATCTGTTCTTCTATCGAACCGTTCTTGTAATTTATAATGTCGGTAGCACCGTAGAATTTTGCAGCCTCGACGCATTTCGGACGCGAACCCACCGCGTAAATGTGAGAAGCTCCGCGCAGCGCACATCCTGCAACCGCCATAAGACCTACCGGACCTATACCTATAACGCATACCGTGTCGCCGAAGGTTACTTTGGCAAGCTCGGCGCCGTGAAAACCTGTCGGCACCATGTCGGACAGCATAACCGCAACGGCAGGATCAATGCTTTCGGGAAGCTTTGCAAGATTTCCGTCAGCCTCGGTTACTCTGAAATATTCGCTGAAAACTCCGTCAATGTAGTTTGAAAATTTCCAGCCTGCAAGCATACCGCCTGAGTGCATTGAAAATCCGCCCTGCGCCTCAAGACTTTCCCAGTCGGGCGTTATTGCCGGAATAATGACTCTGTCGCCCTTTTTGAAGTCTTTTACGCCTTCGCCGACCTCGTCAACTTCGCCGACAGCCTCGTGCCCTAAGATCATGTCTTTTCTTTCGCCGATAGCACCCTCGTAAACCGTGTGAATGTCCGATGTGCAGGGGCTGAGAGCTATCGGACGGACGATCGCGTCGGAATAGCCGCATTTGGGTCTTTCTTTTTCTATCCAGCCGACCTTTCCTATGCCGAGCATTGCAAAACCTTTCATAAATAATACGCTCCTTTGTTTTTTTTCTTATCTTTGCCGGAATAAGCGCATATTATGTATGAATACAAGGTTTTATGCAAAAAATAGTACCGAGGTGAAAAATATGAATGATACGGCAGAACTCTTAAAGGAGTGCAATTCCGGCATAAAAATGGGCGTTGGAGCGATAGATGATGTGCTGGATAAAGTTTCGGACGGTGAATTTCTTGAAATTCTGAGCGACAGCAAGCGCGCGCATAAAAAACTTGCAAGCACAGCGCATGAAATGCTTGAAAAGCAGGGGGAGAGCACAGAAGAACCTCCGGCAATGGCACGCGGAATGTCGTGGATAAAGACCAACGTCGTTCTTGCCGCCGATAAAAGCGATAAGGCTGTTGCAGACCTTATAACAAACGGCTGCAATATGGGAGTAAAGAGCCTTAATAAGTATCTCAATAAATACGAATCTGCAGACGAGAGCGCAAAACAGCTTGCAAAGGATATAATCTCGCTTGAAACAGACCTTGCGGATAATATAAGTAAGTTTCTTTGATAAAATAAAAGACTCGGTACAAAATGCGTACTGAGCCTTTTTACATATTTTATTTTAGCGTAACCACCGTAACTCCGGCGTCGCCCTCTCCGAAGGTGCCGAGCCTGTACTGCTTTATTCTCGGATCGCGCTTAAAGTAGTCCCATAGCGCCTTTCTGAGTGCGCCGGTGCCTTTTCCGTGGATTATCCTGACGTTTTCAAGTCCCGATAAAACTGCGTCGTCCAGAAATTTGTCAACAACGAATATCGCGTCGTCTCCGATAAGACCGCGGACGTCTGTTTCGCTTTTGACCTCCGTCATCTTGCGCGGAGAATGAGAGGCTGTCTTTTGCTTTTTGACCTGTTTTTCGTCAATTAGGCGAAGTGATTTCAATTTTGCCTTTAAGCGTGCGCTTCCGATAAGCACAACGGCGTTTTCACCGTCGATAGATTCAATTTCGCCTGTTTTTCCGAGGTCGGAAAGCATTACCTTGTCGCCTTTGACGTAATCTCTCGGCGGGTTGTATTCAAGCTGTATCTTTTCGCCGATCTTTGTGTCCGTGTCGGCAATTCCCAGAGCTTTTCTAACGTCGTCGCGCGACTTCTGCAATAATTCCTTGAAGTTTTCTGCGTCCTTTTTGCGCTGTATCTCCTGGAGCTGGTCGAAAACGTAGTCCGCGCTTGAACGCGCACGCGCTAAAAGTTCCTGTGCTTTTTTCTCGGCTTTTGCGTTTTCTTCTTCGATTTTCCTGTTGAATTCAAGACGCTTTTTTTCGCTTACTTCAAACATTTCTTCGGCTTGCTGCTTGAGCTTTGCGGCGTGCTTTTTCTCGTTTTCAAGCTCTATGCGCGTCTGTTCGAGTTTGCCTATAAGTCCTTCAAAGCTGCGCGTTTCGCCGTCGATTTTGCGCGAGGCGCTCTGAATTATGCTTTCCGAAAGACCGAGTTTTTTTGCTATGGCAAACGCATTTGAACGTCCGGGCATACCGATGTTGAGCCTGTAAGTCGGACGCAGCGTGTCAACGTCGAATTCGCAGGACGCGTTTGTGACGCCCTTTGCCTCAAGCGCGTATGCTTTAAGCTCGGCATAGTGTGTGGTTGCCGCACAAAGACAGCCGGTTGACGTAACCTTTTCGAGTATGGACTGCGCAAGCGCCGCACCTTCTACCGGGTCAGTTCCGGCGCCGAGTTCGTCGAAAAGTATAAGCGAATTCGGGGTAAAGCGAGAGAGAATGTCTACTATGTTTACCATGTGCGCCGAGAACGTTGACAGCGACTGCTCGATGCTCTGTTCGTCGCCTATGTCGGCGTGTATTCCGTCAAGGACGGGCAGCGTAGAGCCTTCTTCGCAAGGTACATGAAGTCCTGACTGCGCCATAAGGCAGAAAAGACCGATTGTTTTTAGCGTTACGGTCTTGCCGCCGGTATTAGGACCTGTTATAACAAGCGTAGTAAAGGATTTTCCGAGATATATGTCCGTCGGAACTACCTTCTGCGGATCGAGCAGAGGGTGGCGCGCCTTGTTGAGCCGTATATATTTTGCCGAATTGATTTCGGGTTCGCAGCAGTTCGTGTCAAGAGAATACTGCGCCTTTGCAAAGATTGCCGCGAGCTTTGTAAGCACGTCCGCGTCCTGTAAAAGATCCGCGCCGAATCTTACCGCCTCGTCCGTAAGCGAACGCAGTATCTTTTCAATCTCGGCTTTTTCGCGGCTTTCAAGCGCGCGCAGCTCGTTGTTTGCCTCAACAACGCCCATGGGTTCGATAAATACCGTAGCGCCGGAACTTGACGCGTCGTGAACGATACCCTTGATCTCGTTCTTGTATTCGTTCTTTACCGGAATAACATATCTGCCGGAACGCATGGTAATGATGTTTTCCTGCAAATATTTAGAGCTTTCGCCGCCCGAAACATATTTTTGCAGCGTGTCGCGCACCTTGTTCTGCGCGTTTCGTATCTTGCGGCGTATGTCGTAAAGCTCGTTTGATGCGGAATCCGCCATAAGTTCTTCGGAAATAATGCTTGTGCTTATTTTTTCTTCAAGAAACTTGTTGCAGGCAATGCGCGTGGCATATCCGTACATAAGACTTTCGGGATTTACCTGTGCAAAGTAGGTTTTTGCCGAAGAACATTCTCTGAGTAGCGCCGCAATGTCAAGCAGCTCCGCCATACTGAGATACGCACCCTTGTGCGCGCGTTCGAGATAGGGTGAAATGTCCTTTACTCCCGAAAACGACGGTCTGCTCTTTACCTGAATGAGAGCTTTTGCCTCGGAAGTTTCGGCAAGACGCGTTTTGATCTCGTTTGCGCTTACAGACGGACTTATGTTCATAATAATTTTTCTTGCGTCCTCGACAGGGCACAGCCCGGCTATTTTTTCGAGAACCTTGTCAAATTCAAGAATCCCGGCAGCCTTTTTGAATTCGTCGTCGTTTGCGGCGTTGAGGTCGTCGGAATTCAATGAAAGATTGTTGTAGCTTTTCATAATCCTCCGTTGTTCTGTATTGTTCGAGTCATGTTTTTGTAAATTTTAAGCGTTTCGTAGCCGCGTTCGGTCTGGTGGAGAAGATAGGACTCGCAAACTGCGCAGAAATCCTTTCTGTAAGGCTCGTCAAGCGAAAAAGATAAAAACTTTTTTATATCCGACTCCGAAACTGTTTTCATAGCCTGTATAACCGGTCTTTCGATACGCACCGTGCGTATAAATCCGTCGTTCATGCTTTTGCACCTGTCACAGATAATTCCGCCGTGAGAAAAACTGAAATAGAGTTTTCCGTCTGCCTGCACGTCTTCCGAACAGCACGCGCAGCAATCAAGCTCCGGCATAAATCCGCAGACCGACATGAGTTTCAGCTCAAACGCAGCCTTGATTTTTGAAAGCGGAATGTCTGTTCTTTCAGACAGCGCGTAAAACGCGTTTAAAATAAGTCTGAGCACCTGCGTTTCGTCGTTGTTTTCCGCAGTGACGTAACCGGCAGCGTCGGCAAGATAGCAGGCAAGGGTATAGCTCAGAACGTCGTTTCTCAGACCGAAAAAACTCTGCTTGGGATATGCCGTTTTGAGCGTAAATCTGCCCGAACGTTCCGTAAGCTCAAAATCAGAGTAGGTAAATATCTGAGTACCGGCGGAATTTCTGTTTTTGATGTTTTTTACGCCTTTTGCCTTAACCGTGATCTTTCCGCGTGAATCCGTGATCACCGTAAGCAGCTTGTCGGAGTCGTTTATCAGCGTTTCGCGTATTATAACGCCGGAGAGCGCACAGTCCATGATTATTCGTCCTTTTTGAAACCGAAACGCTCTATGTTGAGTTCAGAATCTCTCCAGTTTTCCTTGACTTTTACCCATAGATCGAGAAATACCTTTTTGCCTATCATGGCTTCTATGTCCTCGCGCGCATAAGTCGCGGCTTTTTTGAGAGTTTCTCCGCCTTTTCCGATAATTATTTTCTTGTGCGCGGCTTTTTCGCAGTATATTTCGGCTCTTATCTTTACAAGACGTTCGGTTTCTTCGTAATCTTCTATGGTTACGGCAGTGCCGTGCGGAATTTCGTCGTCAAGCAGACGAAGCAGCTTTTCTCTGATTATTTCGGCTGCGATTACGCGTATAGGCTGATCCGTTGCAACGTCGTCGGGAAAATACCACGGCTCGTTTCTGATGAACTTTTCGAGTTCCGAGAGAATTATATCGACGTTTTCTCCGTTGAGCGCACTTGCCGGAACAACGGACGCAAATTCGCACATGGACGAGTAGCGTGCAATCGCCTCAAGAAGTTTCCCCTTGTTTGTGATGTCGGTTTTGTTGAGAACAAGAATTGCCGGAATCTTTGATTTTGAGAGCTTTTCCATAATCTGCTTGTCCTGATCCGGAATTCTGTCCGTAACTTCTGCGACAAACAGAACAGCGTCGGCGTCGGGAATGGACTCGCGTGCGGCGTTTACCATAAACTCTCCGAGCTTGTTTTTTGGCTTGTGCAGGCCGGGAGTGTCGATGAACACAAACTGCTTTTCGTCTTTTGTGAGAATACCTGTAATTCTGTTGCGCGTTGTCTGCGGCTTTTTGGAAACCGCCGCGACCTTTTCGCCTACCATCGCGTTGAGCAGCGTGCTTTTGCCTACGTTCGGACGGCCGATAATGCTTACGAACATGGTTTTCTGTTCCTTGACGGGAATTTTCGGAGTTTCGGCAGGCTCTTTGTCAGAAGCCCCGTCACTTTCAAAACCGGGGCGCGAAAGACCGATACCTGCTAGAATTTCCTCGGCACTTTCTTTCATGTAAACTTCGTCCTCTTCGCTTGTTTCGTGATCAAAGCCCAAAAGGTGAAGTACGGAGTGAACCGCGAGAAAAGCCGCCTCGCGTTCAAGTGAATGACCGTACTCTTCGCTCTGTGCTTTTGCCCTTTCAAGCGAGATTACAATATCTCCGAGAGCGCACGGCTCACCCGATTCGTCGTCGTACTCTATTTCGCCGGCTTCAAACATGGGAAAAGACAGTACGTCGGTAGGCGCGTCCTTGCCGCGGTATTCGCGGTTAAGCTCGTGTATTTTGTCATTGTCCGTAAAGGTAACCGAAATTTCGCAGGGAAAGTCAATTTCCTGATAATCGAGAGCCGCGTTTATCGCCTTTTTTACGACTGAGCGCAGAGCCGCAGTAAGCTCGATTATATCCTGATCGTTTCTTGTATATATAGTGTGTTTCAATTATTTGTCCTCCGGTGAAGAATTTCCGTTTGTATTGTTTCCGGTATAATCCGAACCTGTACCGCCGTTGCAATTGTAAAAGCTGATTTGCGGCTTTTTTGTCTTGTATTTGTTTACCATATGTAGCGTTACGATAACCGTTATTGCAGCCGAAACTATAAACCAAACGGCAACTACTGCCAAAAACGCCATTATGAATGCCATAATCGACGGCGCAATGCCTCCTCCGGTTACGTATATGTCTGTCGGACCGTCGGCACCGCCTATAATTCCGATCGTCGAAGAGTTGTTAAAGTAACCGATCGGTAAAAATCTCGCAAGACTGAAAATGTTTATCATGATGTATTTCTCCTTTTTACTGTTTTTGGATTTCGGAACCGCCGTCCTGATTTTGCGGCGCGTTTTGCTTGCCGTAGTTTTCGTATGCACGTATAATCCTCTGAACAAGTGCGTGCCTTACAATGTCGTGAGCCGAAAGTCTGAATACTGACACGCCATCGACGTCGCGCAGAATTTTTGCCGCCTGTTCAAGACCGCTTTTTGTGCCTGACGGCAGGTCTATCTGCGTAATGTCGCCGGTCACTACCATTTTCGAGCCGAATCCGAGACGCGTAAGAAACATTTTCATCTGTTCGCTTGTCGTGTTCTGAGCCTCGTCGAGAATGATAAACGAGTCGTCCAGAGTACGTCCTCTCATGTAGGCAAGAGGGGCAATTTCGATAGTGCCGTTTTCGACGCATTTTGTAAAGCCCTCCATGCCGAGCATTTCGTAAAGCGCGTCGTACAGCGGACGCAGATACGGGTCGATTTTGCTTTGCAGATCTCCCGGAAGAAATCCGAGTCTTTCGCCGGCTTCAACTGCCGGGCGTGTAAGAATAATGCGGTTTACCTGCTTTAATTTCAGAGCCGTTACAGCCATCGCGACCGCAAGGAAAGTCTTTCCCGTTCCGGCAGGGCCTATGCCCAGAGTTACGGTGTTGTTCTTGATAGCCTCAACATAGTTTTTCTGACCGAGAGTTTTTGCCTTTACGGGCTTGCCGCGGCTTGTGACGCAGATGCATTCTCCGCCGAGATTTTGCAGATCTTTTTCGCTTCCCGCGCTTACCATGTCGGTAATGTATCGCACCTTTTGCTCGGAAAGTTCTTCTCCCGATTCCAAAGCTTTTAGCATAAGCGTGACGGCACTTATGGCTTTGTCTACATCGGACGGATTTTCTCCGCTTATTTTTACCGCGTCCGTCCTCGAAGTTATAAGAACGCCGAACTGATTTTCAATGAGCCTTGTGTTGCAGTCGAAAGAGCCGAAAAGGCACGACTGACGCTCGGGCGTTATTCCGGTAATGATTTTTTCGGTCATTGTCTACCTCGTGAAAAATTATTTTTGGGAAAGCTTGTTGTTTATAAGCTTTATAAGCTGCTTTGAAACCTTTTCCGACACGAGCGTGTTTGGGTGTCCCACCGCACCGCAGAATTTCTGACTGTTTTCCCATACGCTGCCGGCAAACATATAGGAATAATTGCCGTCCGACAGCGCAAAACTTTTTGATATCTCTTCAATCTCTTTTGAAAAGTTTTTGTACATGCCGTAGAGCCAGATTATATGAGCTTTGGGGTAGAGTGCTCTTATGTCGGATAACAGCTTTAGCGCATATTTACGGAATGTTTCGCTGTCGGTGTGCTCGTACTTATCGTTGGCTCCGGCGTTGAGAATAAAGAAATCCGGCTGCCAGTCTTCTTCCGGTGTATAAACGTCCGAATGACCGCGCGCTCTGAGTTTTAAAATTTCCTCCATGCGTATTCCGACGCTGTCTCCGCAGGAATGTACAATGCCCTGACCGGAGATTGATACCGTGCGTATTTCCGCATCAAGCGCCTTTGCCGTAAGATAAGCGTAGGTTTGCGTGCTGTCCTCTTCGCAGGTGAGAAATTCGTTCTGCTCACAGCTTGCCGTAACGCCGTATCCGCAGGTAATGGAATCTCCCAAAAATTCAAGCTTTAAACGTTTGTTTTCTTTCGGCAAAGGAAGAAACTCCGCATGGGAACCGAAAATGCGAATGAATCTGACTGTCAAAAGAACGTCGCCTTCCGAAATCCGCAGTATTTTTACGGTGTGCGGCGTATTCTTAAAGCCTTCAAGTACCGCTGCATTGTTTTTTCCGGAAACCGCATGCTTGAACTCTTTTCCGTCAACGTATATTTTGACATATACGGGCATTTCCGATACATAATCTCCGAAATAAACCGTAAAGCGTTCAAATTCCGCGCAGAATTCAATACCGCTGTTTGACCATGAAAGCGCGGGAATATCATCGACATAAAAAGGACGTCCGTAAAGTATGAAGTTTCCGCCCTTTATTATCTGCATATCCTTTGTGCAAAAATGCATAACGTCAAAACCTCCTAAACGAGTATATAAATGTATTCATAATATATTACCACGATTTTAAACTTTTTTCAATAGCAATAACCTTAATTTCCTTTAAAAATAACATAAAAAAGCCCGGCAAACGGCACAAAAACCGCCTGTCGGGCAAAAATTATATATTTTAAATGTCAGACAGACGCGCAGAATCTTTCAAATGCGGCTTTTCCTTTTTCGTCACGCTTGAAAACTCCGGCGTGTTCGAGAACCGTCGAGAATACTTTTCCGACTTCGTTCTGAATAATTCTTTCGATATTGCCGGCGTTTATGTCACTGTAGTTTTCCATAAATCCGTATGTCCATTCGGCGTGTTTTGCGGTGGTTTCATCGGCTTTCAGGTCTTTGCCGGCGAGAATTGCATCTTGAAGAGCTTTCATCTCGGCTTTAAGTCTTGACGGAAGTACGGCAAGTCCCATTACTTCGATAAGACCGATGTTTTCCTTTTTGATGTGATGCAGCTCTGCATGAGGGTGGAAAACTCCGAGAGGGTGTTCGGGAGTTGTGATGTTGTTTCTGAGCACAAGGTCAAGCTCGTACTTATCACCTCTGCGGCGTGCGATGGGAGTTATGGTGTTGTGCGGCTCGCCGTCGGTTTCGGCATATATAAAGGCGCTCTCGTCCGTGTACGAACGCCATGCGGCAAGTATTTTGTCAGCAAGCTCGACGAGCCTTTCCTTGCTTTGTGAAGAAAGGCGTATAACCGACATGGGCCACTTTACGATTCCTGCCTTTACGTCCTCAAATCCGCCGAAAACAATTTCCTTTTCGACGGGAGCCTTTGCCATGGCAAACTCGTAGTTTCCGCCCTGAAAATGGTCGTGCGTAAGGATCGAACCGCCGACTATCGGCAGGTCCGCGTTTGAACCGAGAAAATAGTGCGGAAACAGCGTTACAAAGTCAAGAAGCTTTGAGAACGCGGCACGGTCTATCTTCATGGGCACGTGCTTTGAGTTGAACACAATGCAGTGCTCGTTGTAGTATACGTAGGGCGAATACTGCAGGAAGAAATCCTCGTCGTTTATGGTTATCGGTATAATTCTGTGGTTTTCTCTTGCAGGGGAGGTCAGAGTGCCGGAAAAGCCCTCGTTTTCGGGACAGAGATTGCATTTCGGATAGGAGGAATTTATCGCATTCTTTGCGGCGGCAATGGCTTTTGGATCTTTTTCGGGTTTTGAAAGGTTTATTGTTATGTCAAGATCGCCGTATTCGTTTGAATATACCCATTTCAGGTCTTTCTTTACGCGGTAGGTTCTTATATAGTCCGTGTTCTGCGAAAAATTGTAGTACCAGTCGGTAGCGATTTTGGGGCTTTCGCAGTATTTTTCGAGAAATTCGCTTACAACCTCCGACGGACGGGGAGTCAGAATTCCCATAAGACGCGTGTCGAAAAGATCTCTGTGCGTTACGGTGTCCTCTATAATGCCGTTCTGCGCGGCATAGTCGCAAAGCTGCTTTAATACAGGCTCAAGCTCTATTTCGTCGGTATATGTGATTTTGTCATCTGTATATGAGTCAAGTCCCATGGCGTCGATAAGCCTGTTTATGATGTAGCGCGTGTCGCCGGACTGTATAAGTCCTTTCTGAAGTCCGTATACGCAAAGTTTTTTTATGGCTGTGTCAATCATTTGTAAACCCTCTTGTTTCATAAGTTTTCATTATATATAACCTTTTTCATGACTATGATACACTGAGTTTGCATATATTTCTGTTATGAAATGTGACAGCTTTTTTACTAAATTGATAATTTTGAAATAAATAATGCCTGTGATACAGAACCACAGGCATAGTCATGTCATAAAGTAACCTAAAATTTGATTTTCAGAACAAAATAGGCTGAATTTGTATGCCGCGCATAGCTTTTTCGGCAGCAGCCGGCAGCATTTCAAAATCGCACACAAGGCTTCTCGGCTTTTTCAGTGCATCGTCCTGATGCAGCGGAACAAAATATACGTTTCTGCGCGCAAGCATACGCCCGAAATTTTCGGCGTTTCCGCAAAGACCGTCGTTTGAGGCAAGCGCTATTACAACCGGCCTGTCGTTTCTCATGTGGGCTTTTGCTGCAAGAGTTACGGGCGTGTCGCTTATGCCGTTTGCAAGCTTTGCGAGAGTGTTTCCCGTGCAGGGACATATGCAAAGACAGTCAAGCTTTATTTTCGGTCCGAGCGGTTCTGCGTCGGGCAGCGTATGAACGATTTTTTCTCCGCACAGATCTTCGACTTTCTCTATAAGTTCCGACGCCTTTCCGAAACGCGTATCCGTGGTGTAAACGTTGTACGACATGATAGGTATTACCTTTTCACCGGTGTTTACAAGGTTTTCAAGCTGTCTGAAAGCCTTTTCCATGTTGCAGAAAGAACCGCAGAAAGCAAATCCCGTCATATTTCTCCCTCCGTTTCGCGTAAAATGTTTAATATGGTATCGGACAGTATTTTGCCTGCGCTTACCGGCGCTGTTTTTCCGGGCAGGGACAGCGCCCAGATTACGTTTAACCCGGCTTTTTTTGCCGGCTCAAAATCCACTCCGCCAGGCTTTGACGCAAGGTCGATTATCAGCGTGTCTTTCGGGATTATGTCAAGCAGTCCGTCTTTCAGAACAGTTTTGGGTATGGTGTTGAAAATAAGCGAACATTCGGAAAGTACGGCGGAGATTTTGTCCGTATGCACCGGAATACAGCCGTGAGCCTCTATCCAGGCAAAATCCGCGCATTTTCTCGCCGACGCGTAGACCTTTGCTCCGAATGACTTTAAAAGTTCGCAGAGAATTTTGCCGATTCTTCCGTAACCCATGACAAGACACGTGCTTTTGCATATTGTAATCGGAAGCTCGTTTACGGCTATTGCAAGAGCGCTTTCCGCGGTCGGCACGGCATTTGCTATCTGAAATTCCTCGCGTGCCGAATAATCGGTAATTTCAAGCGAATATTCTTCAGAGAGCTTTACCGCAAGAGGGCATAATTTGCCGGAATATATGCGCGTACCCTGACTTATTGCCGAAAATACGCTTTCGAGCGGTATCTGGTTTGCGGACAGCGGCGCGTTTATGTTAAGCCCGTCGGTGCAGCACGGCAGCGGAAGTATAACATATCCTGCACCGCCGAGTGCGTCGCACAGGCATTTGCATTTTGTACATGAGTCTATGTCGCCGTCATATTTGTCAAAGCCGTAAAGCGCTGTTTCAAACCCGTATGTACACAGATTTTTTGCGCAGAATATCTGCCTTGCGTCTCCGCCTATGACCGCGATCTTTTTATCTGTATTCATCACAATCATTCCTTACCTGTAAATTAAGTTTATTTTATAATATGAGTTAAAAGGAATGTTGGTGAAAATAAAAGAACCGGACAGCGGTTAACCTGTCCGGAAAAATATGCTTGTCGGGATAAATCAGATGAATTTATACTCGGTAACGGTGTCGTATTTCTCGTCTTTTCTGAGAATTCCGTTCGGATAGTGGGAATATTTGAGACTGTTGGGGAAAGCCTGTGTTTCAAGGCAAAGCGCGCTGTGTTTGGTGTATACCGCGCAGTCCTTGCAGATTCTGCCTTCTTCAATGCAGTTTCCGGTGTAGAGCTGAACAGCCGGACGGTCGGTGTACATTTCCATGGTAATTCCGGTTCTGTCGCCCTTGAGAACGGCGCCGAGTCTGAAACCTCTGCCGTCAAGAGCAAAGTTGTGATCAAAGCCGGAGAACATATTTACCTGTTCGTCGCCGGAATTAAAACCGTCGGAAAGCTTTTTGGGCGTTCTGAAATCAAATCCCGTGCCTTCAACGCTCTTTACTTCGCCGTATGGCATACACTCGTCGGTGTTGGGAGTGTAAAAACTGCTGCCCAGCCAAAGCGTGTGTGAATTGATGTTTCCTACATTGTGACCGTTAAGGTTGAAATAGGAATGGTTGGTCATGTTGAGAACTGTGTCGGCGTCCGTCGTGCCTTCGTAATGGATCTTTATGGAATTGTCCTTTGTAAGCGTGTATGTAACCTTTACATTTACATTGCCGGGAAATCCCTCTTCTCCGTCGGGAGAAAGCAGGGTGAGTATAAGGCTCGGCTCTTCGGAATCAACCGCCTGCGCGTTCCATATCTTTGAGTTGAAGCCGCACTTTCCGCCGTGAAGATTGTTTCTGCCGTCGTTTGCAAATAACTTGTAGGTCTTTCCGTCAAGCTCAAATTCGGAATTTTCGATTCTGTTTGAGTTTCTGCCGACAAGAGCGCCGTAGTAGCCGTTGTTGTCGAAATATTCGGATATGCTGTCGCGTCCGAGAACAACGTCAACGCCCTTGTATGTAAGGCGTCTTATAATTCCGCCGTAGTTGAGTATTTCGGCACTCAGACCGTTTCCGTTATTAAGTATATAGGAATGTACCTCGGATTCTTCGGTCATTCCGAAAATTGATTTTGTAATGCTCATTTTCATACCTCTTCTCATATGACAAGTAATTGTTTTTCTTGTTTAAGTGTATTCTATCATAACATGAGCGCATTTGTCAATAAAAAAAGCTTTGTGTGATAAAGCTTTTATATAAAAAATGTTGAAATGAAAAAAAGTATATGCTATAATATAATGAATAGTTGTACATTAATAATTTGTTCGGAGAAAGTCCTATGGATAAAAAGAAAATTGCCTTTATACTTCATAAAGCACAGATAGCCGCGGCGGCAGTGCTGTTTCTGCTCATGCTGTATAACTGCGGAAGATATATAGATTTAAGAATAAACGGCTTTTCAAAAACATTGACTCCGGTTCCCGAAGCCGACCGCCGTGTGCTGCTTTCTGCCGGAACCGGAACAGATACGGAACAGAACCGCACGTTTTTAAGACCTGTTTTTGTCGGAGTAAAGAATGTCGTGGGCATGAACGGCGCCGGCGTTGACTCGGATTCGGGCAAAAAGCTTACAGAAAGTGCATTTTCTTACATGACGGAGCTTTTTTCCGGACAGTGCGAGAATGTCGCGTTCGGTTCGCAGCGTGAAAGGGATAAATATATAAGATCACTGAAGAATGCGGATAATTATATACTTCTCGGCTTTCTTTCGGATATACCTGCTTCCTGCGTGCTGCCCTGCATTTCGGATTACGGATATGATTATGCACAGCAGATGTATTTCAATTTCAGAAATCTCTTCATTCTGCCCGACTCCGACGGAAACCTGTACGGAATTGCCGTTTCTTCCGGGCTTGACGTAAATATTCTGAAACCCGAAGGAGATTTTCAGTTTAACGCAAAGGAACTCGAATCATATAATAACAGTACGGGGTTTGTACCTTTTGAATTTGCGGATACGCCGTATGTGAAACCGCTTTTGAAGAATACCGTAAGCGTGCACGATTTCCGCGTGAATACGGCTCCGGATAAGCTCGGCAGACAGACCGACAGCGAATGGATATTGAATACGATCCGGGCGTTTTCTCTCAATCTGAACCTTGCAAAGACTTTTGTAACGCGCGACGGTTCGGTGCTGAATTACGTTGACGGTTCAAATGAGCTGCTGTTTTATCAGAACGGAGATGTTGTGTTCAATTCGGCTGACGAAGGCGTTTATCTTTCGGAATATCTCGGCTATAATCCGCAAAGCAGGGACGGATATACTTTCGGTCAGAAACTTGAGGCTGTAAGAAAGCTCACGGGAACCATCGGCAGGGAAAGCACCGGTAATTACGCGGATCTCTGCTTTTCGGAGGCTGTTTATACCTCGTCCGGCGACAGGCTTGAAATAAGGCTTAAATATTTTGCCGACGCCGTAAGCGTTACCGAAAAAGAATATGACGCGGTATTCGTAATTTCCGGAAACAGCCTTGTATATGCGTCTTACAGCACACTTTGCTGCGATAAACTTGAAGGCAGGGATTCTTTTATTCCGCAGTATTATGCCGATATGCTCTCTTACGGAAATGAAAATTCGGTAAGCTATGCGGTGCTTGAAAGAAAAGATGAAAACTCGGACGTGTATAAGGCGGTCTGGGCGTCGAAAACAGAAACTTCTGCGAAAGGGGAGTGAACGGCATTGGAAACCGGTAAAATCTGCAAACTTCTTATTGCGGTATTTGTTGTTCTCAATATAATGTTTTTGCTGCTGTACTATTCCGAACTTAACGGTGCGGGAAAATTAACGCTTGAATTTGCGCAGAACGTCACAGAAAACCTTTCAAAGCGCGGAATTTCGGTAACTGCCGATACGTTTGTGCTTGATCTTCCCGAAAACGGCATTTATATGCTCGAACTTCCCGACAGACACGACAGCGCGAAGAATACGGCGAAGAATATATCCGTTTCGGAATTTAAGGGCATATCTTCCGAAATTGTTTCCTTTGAAATACCCGACGGCGTTTCAATGAGCATTTATGACGGCAAACAGGACACGAGCGAGCTTGCAAAGCTCCAGATAAAGTTTGAGGACTTCGGCATTCAGTACGCAAACGCTCTTTACGCAGGCGATACCGATTCCGACGACGGAGTTTCGCAGAGTATCTCCGAGCTTTCCGGAAAGCAGAAACAAAGACTTGACGCCTTTGTAAATGCGCTTAATTCCGACGGCACGTTCGGATACAGGATAATATCTCTCGAAAACCGAGGATTTTATGTTGCCACCGAAATATGCCAGACGGCAGGAAACACCGATATTACCGGAATGACGCTGAAAATATGCATTTCCGCAGAGGATTCGGATATAATGTCGGCGTCCGGCAAATGGATTACATTTCCCGTTTCTTCAAAATACACAGACTCCCTTACAGACGGAATTAACGTTATCTATAAGCTTGATCTCGATAATGTTTCCGCCGTCAATTCCGAAAGGATAGTGTATTCCGCAAGAAATGTCCGCGAGAATGTCATGTATCTTGTTCCCGTGTGGGAAATATCGTACACAGACGCCGATTCAGTCGAAACTGTGACCTTTGTTGATGCTATTAACTGAAGATTTTGCAAAAAAACTTTATAAAAATCTAAGAAAATGCAAAAAAAGTATTCCAATTTTTGAAAAAGTATGGTATAATGTTACTGTACAAGTGTAAGAATGTACACCTGTGCTTTTGAAACGATTGTTATTTTCTTTATATATATTATTTGGAGGCTTGCGACTAATGGATAAAATTGTCATCAGAGGCAATAAGCCATTGCACGGCAGCATTGATGTTAGCGGTATGAAAAACGCCGCGGTAGCTATAATATTCGGCACAATACTTACTGAAGATAAATGTATTCTTGAAAACATACCCTGGATAAGCGACGTTGCGGATTCCTTTGAAATACTCAAAGAGGTCGGCGCAAAGATACGTCAGATAGACAGAACCACTTTTGAAATAGATACTTCGAGAATAAAGCCTGGCGCGGCACCGTATGAGCTTGTCAGAAAGATGAGAGCGTCGTACTATATTCTCGGTGCGGAACTCGGAAGATTCGGCAGAGCAAGGGCGGCATATCCCGGAGGCTGTGAAATAGGACTGCGTCCGATAGACCAGCATATAAAGGGCTTTGAGGCTCTGGGATCTACCGTTACGCTTCAGGACGGCGGATACATAAGCATTGCCGCAGACGACGGCAGCCTTTACGGAAATACCATATATATGGATATAGTTTCCGTCGGCGCGACAATAAACGCAGTGCTTGCCGCAGTAAAGGCAAAGGGCACCACGTACATAGAAAATGCCGCAAGAGAACCGCACGTTGTTGACCTTGCGAACTTCCTCAATGCTTGCGGCGCGGATATAACCGGTGCCGGAACCGACTCAATCAAGATTCGCGGCGTTGAAAAGATGCACGGCGTTCATTACGAGATTATACCCGATATGATTGAAGCCGGAACTTATATGATAGCCGCAGCCGCAACCAAGGGCGAGCTTATTATAAATAACGTAATTCCCAAGCACCTTGAATCAATCACCGCAAAGCTGCTTGAAATGGGCGTTGAAGTCGAGGAATTCGACAATTCCGTAAGAGTAGCATATGCCAGAGAGATCACAGGCGCAAATATAAAGACATTGCCGTACCCCGGATTTCCCACGGACATGAATCCGCAGATGGGCGTACTTATGTGCCTTGCGTCAACTCCGTCTATTATCAGGGAAGGCGTCTGGGATAACAGATTCAAGTACGTTGACGAGCTTGTGAGAATGGGTGCGGAAATTAAAGTAACCGACGGAAAGGCGGCTCATTTTTCTGGCGGATCGTCGCTTCTCGGCGCACCGATTACGGCTTGCGACCTCAGAGCAGGCGCGGCGTTTATCATTGCCGGACTTTGCGCAGCCGGAGTTACGGAAATTGATAATATAAGACATATCCAGAGAGGATATGAAAATATTGTCGGAAAACTTCAGGGCGTCGGTGCGGATATACAGCTTGTAAGCGTCCCGGACGATAATCAGACAATGGACGCAGGCTGATATTAATGCTTATAATAAAGTAAATAAAGATTTTAACCGGAATTGTAATGTGCAGTTCCGGATTTTTTTGCCCTTTTGCGGTTATGTTCTCCAAGACTGCCTTTTTTCTATAAAAGCAAAACTGACAAACCAATGTACTTTTCCATATAATACATTAAAGCCGTTAAACTAAATTAAGTAAATAAAGGGTGAATGTTTTGAATATATACAGTACGCTGGACGCTTTAATGCCGGGCGAGAGAGCAGTTGTAGAAAAGCTGTATACGGCGTCGTCAATGAGAAGAAGATTTCAGGATATAGGGCTTTGCGAAAATACGTCTGTCGAATGTGTCGGAAAAAGTCCGTTCGGAGATCCGTCGGCATACCTTATACGCGGTGCTGTCATAGCCATACGCGCGTGCGATTGTGCCGGAATAAAAATCAAAAAGGAGTGAGCAGGATATGGGACTTACCAACAGCTCCGTAGGCAAAAGGGCAAAGGAAAGCACAAAGGAAATGTTTAAAGCAAAGGACGGCGATAAAATAATAGCGCTTGCCGGAAATCCCAACGTTGGCAAAAGTACGCTTTTCAACAGCCTTACGGGAATGAATCAGCATACCGGTAACTGGCCCGGAAAGACCGTTACAAACGCGTTCGGCGTATGTAAATATCAGAATACGCGGCTTGTTCTTGCCGATCTTCCGGGTACATATTCGCTTATGGCACATTCGGCAGAGGAACAGACAGCACGCGATTTTATCTGTTTCGGAGATCCCGACGCTTCTGTAATCGTATGCGACGCGTCCTGCCTTGAACGCAATCTCAATCTTGTTCTCCAGACGCTTGAGGTTTCGGAAAACGCCGTCGTTTGTGTAAACCTTCTTGACGAGGCAAAAAAGAAGGGCATAAGCGTCGATACCGGATTGCTGTCAGAAAATCTCGGCGTGCCGGTCGTCGGTACGGTGGCAAGAAAGAAAAAAACGCTTGACAGCCTTGTAAATGCAATTTCTCAATGCATATCTGCCGAAAAGAATACCGAAAACATAAAAATACCGGTAAAATATCCCCAAGAAATCGAAAATGCGATAAAGACCGTGTCCGATGCACTGCCCGAACTTCCCGAAAAAATGCCCTGTAAAAGATGGATAAGCATAAAACTGCTCGAAAACGAGAAAGAGCTTGTCGCAGAGATAAATAAAAACGCAGGTTTTGAACTTTCGGAAGTCAACGCCGTAAAACATGCGGTTTTGAGAGCGTGGAATGAACTTGAAACGTATGGGTATACGCGCGTAAGCTTTTGCGATACAACAGTGCGGTGCGTGCTTGACAGGGCGCATGAACTTTCCGGGATTTGCGTGAAGCAAAAAGGTCAGCCTTACTGCGGTTTTGACAGGAAAGCCGATAAAATTCTCACAAGCAAGGCGCTCGGGTTCCCGGTAATGCTTGTTTTGCTTGCGCTTGTGTTCTGGATAACGGTAGAGGGAGCAAATATACCGTCGGAAATGCTGTCGGGACTGCTTTTCGGATTTGAGGGAAGAATTGCGCGCACGCTTTTTTACGTCGGGCTGCCCGAAATTGCCGTAGATATGCTGACACACGGTGTGTACAGAGTTCTTGCATGGGTAGTTTCGGTAATGCTGCCGCCAATGGCAATATTCTTTCCATTGTTTACACTGCTCGAAGATTCCGGGTATCTGCCGAGAATAGCCTATAATCTCGATAAGCCGTTTTGTAAGTGCCATGCCTGCGGAAAACAGGCAATGACTATGTGTATGGGATTCGGCTGCAACGCCGCCGGAATTGTCGGCTGCCGCATAATAGATTCGCCCCGCGAACGTCTGCTTGCGATACTTACCAACAGCTTTGTGCCGTGTAACGGACGTTTTCCGGCGCTTATCGCGGTAATAACAATGTTTTTTGCCTGTTCGCCGGCAAGCGGCGGAGTTATCAGCGCACTCATGCTTACGCTTGTGATAGTGCTCGGTATACTTGCGACTTTCGGCGCAACGGCACTGCTCTCTAAAACTCTGCTTAAAGGCGTGCCGTCGGCGTTTACGATAGAACTTCCCTCGTACAGAAAACCGCAGATAGGAAAAGTGCTTGTAAGGAGCGTGTTTGACAGGACGCTGTTTGTGCTTGCAAGGAGCGTAAGCGTCGCGGCGCCTGCCGGTCTTGTCATATGGCTTATGGCAAACGTGACTGTCGGGGATATGACGCTTTTGAAGATGTGCTCTGATTTTCTCGATCCTCTCGGACACCTTATGGGACTTGACGGAGTTATTCTTATAGCATTTATACTCGGTTTTCCGGCAAATGAAATAGTAATACCCATAATCATAATGGCGTATATGTCAGGTGGAACGCTTACCGGCTATACAAGTCTTGAAGAGCTGCATACGCTGTTTGTAAATAACGGCTGGACGTGGACTACTGCCGTGTGTATGCTTATTTTTACGCTTATGCACTGGCCTTGTTCAACCTCCGTGCTGACGGTTCACAAGGAAACGGGAAGTCTGAAATGGACTCTGCTTTCTGTTGCTGTACCTACGGCTGCCGGATTTGTACTCTGTACGCTTTTTAATATGGCGGTTAAACTTGTTTTGCACTTTGCATAGATGAATAATTTGTACTTTGCAGTCGGAATTTTACAGTCCCGGCTGCTTTTTTAATAAAAAGTTTGAAAAATATTGCTTTTTGAGAAACAATACAGATACATATTCCTATTGACATTGTAGGAGTTTAAGTTATAATATTAAATGTAAAATGAGAATAAGGAGAGTGTGGCTTATGATGGTGTCGACAAAGGGCAAATATGCACTTCGCGTCATGCTTGATATGGCTGAACACAGCTGCGAAGATAATATAAGCCTCGGAGATATCGCAAAACGCCAGAATCTGTCGAGAAAGTATCTTGAAAGCATAATGACGCTGCTTGCAAAGCACGGACTTGTAAAGAGCTGTACGGGAAAAGTCGGCGGATATAAGCTTTGCAAAGATCCGGGCGAATATAAAATAGGCGAGATACTGTATGCGGCTGAGGGTGAACTTGTGCCGGTGTCGTGTCTCTCAAAGGACGAAAGCAAAAAGTGCCAGGGTGAATGTACCTGCTATACGCTGCCGTTCTGGAGAGGACTTGAAGAAAATATCAACGCCTATATAAACAGCTATACGCTGCTTGATCTGCTCAATGAAAAGCACAATACTCCGGATTGCCGCTGCGGATCAGATAACGGTGAAATTAAAGGAAATGAGGAATAGAAAAATGAAAGACAAGGGATTGCTTGAGATCAATAATCTTCACGTAAGCGTGGGGGAAAAGGAAATACTTCACGGTGTGAATTTAAGCGTCTGTCGAAATGAAACGCACGTGCTTATGGGACCTAACGGAACCGGAAAATCGACGCTCGGATATGCAATAACCGGAAATCCGCAGTATACCGTAACCGACGGCGAAATAATCTTCGACGGTGAGAATATAACGGATATGCCCGTAAACGAAAGAGCCAAAAAAGGAATTTTCCTTTCGTTCCAGAACCCTCTCGAAGTGCCGGGCGTAACGCTCAGCGCGTTTATAAGAAGTGCGCTTGAACAGAAAACCGGCAAACGCATAAAGCTTTGGGATTTCAAGAAAAAGCTTGCCGAAACAATGAAACTGCTGTCCATGGACGAAAGCTATGCCGAACGCGGTCTCAACGTAGGCTTTTCGGGCGGCGAAAAGAAAAAAGCCGAGATATTGCAGATGATTATGCTTGAACCCAAACTTGCAATACTTGACGAAACCGATTCGGGTCTTGACGTCGATGCAGTAAGGACCGTTTCAAACGGCGTGAGCCTTTACAGAGAGCGCGTCGGCGGTTCGCTGCTCATTATAACGCACAGCACGAGAATACTCGAAGCTCTTACCGTAGACCGCGCGCACGTTATGGAAAACGGCGTGATAGTCAAAGAGGGCGGCGCCGAGCTTGTTGAACGCATAAACGAAAACGGCTTTGCCGATATAAACCTGTAATGTACGAGTGAAAGCAGGTGAAAAGTTTAAGATGAAAGAAAAGAGCAATATCGCGGACATTGACCGCAGCGTATACGATATACGCGACAAAGAAAACGACGCGTACAGAATGACTGCCGGACTAAATCCGGAGATTGTCGAAACGCTGTCAAAGGAAAAGAACGATCCTGTATGGATGCAGCAGTTCAGACTTCAGTCGCTTCAAATATACAATGAAACACCGCTGCCGAACTGGGGACCGTCTCTTGACGGACTTAATATAGACAGTATAGCGACGTATGTTCGTCCCAATACCGGAATGAAAAACAGCTGGAAAGACGTTCCGCAGGATATAAAGGACACTTTCGACAGGCTCGGAATACCTCAGGCGGAGAGAAAGAGCCTTGCAGGCGTCGGCGCACAGTATGATTCAGAACTTGTTTATCATAACGTAAAGCAGGACGTTGCAGCAGAAGGCGTTGTTTATCTTGATATGGAAAGCGCGCTCAAAGGCGAGTATGCCGATATGGTAAAAAAGTATTTTATGAAACTTGTAACTCCGCATGATCATAAGTTTGCGGCACTGCACGGCGCCGTATGGTCGGGAGGCTCGTTCGTCTATGTGCCTAAAGGCGTTCATCTGTCTATACCTCTTCAGTCGTATTTCAGACTTAACGCAAAAGGCGCGGGACAGTTTGAACACACGCTTATAATTGTTGACGAGGGTGCAAGCTTGCACTTTATCGAGGGCTGCTCGGCGCCGAAATATAATGTTGCGAACCTCCATGCGGGCTGCGTTGAGCTTTTCGTCAAAAAGAATGCAAAGCTCAGATATTCGACAATTGAAAACTGGTCGAAGAATATGTATAACCTCAATACAAAGCGCGCTCTTGTAGAAGAAGGCGGTACGATAGAGTGGATTTCCGGCTCTTTCGGTTCTCATGTCGGCTGCCTGTACCCGATGAGTATTCTTAAAGGCGATAACTCCAAAATGGAGTTTACGGGAGTTACCTTTGCCGGAAACGGTCAGAATCTTGATACCGGCGCAAAGGTCGTTCATGTCGGAAAGAATACAAGCTCATATATGAATACGCGTTCGATAAGCAAGAGCGGCGGTATAAGCACGTTCAGAAGCAGCGTTGTGGTCGAAAAGAGCGCAAAGGGCGCAAAGTCAAGCGTTTCATGTCAGTCGCTTATGCTTGATTCCGAATCGCGTTCCGATACCATACCCGCAATGGATATAAGAACAAAAGATGCAGCCGTAGGACACGAGGCTAAGATCGGAAGTATAAGCTCCGACGCCGTATTCTATCTTATGAGCCGCGGAATGAGCGAGGAGGACGCACGCGCACTTATCGTCAGCGGCTTTGCCGACAATGTTTCAAAGGAACTGCCCGTAGAGTACGCGGTCGAAATGAATAACCTTATCAAACTTGAAATGAAAGGCAGCATAGGCTGAGCTTAAAAAGGAGCGGAAAATATGAAAAATACGGTTTTGATAAATAAGCTGCCGGTAAATACCTGGAATAAGCTCTGCGTGAACAGTGCGCCGATTGAATGGGATAACGAAAATACGGCCTGTCCCGAAAAAATCTTCAAAGAATTAAATCCGGGTGAAAACAGTCCTTTAAGACTGTCTGCAAACGGCGGCGATAACGATTTTGCAAAGCAGGAGTTTGAAATATCTGCGCAGCCCGGTTCTTCCGGCACTGTTTTTGAGCATTGCTTTTCGCAAAAGGCTTTCCGTGTCGGTAATACCTTTAAGCTTGCGGAAAATTCTCATGTAAAGCTTGTGCTGCTTCTCGAAACGGCGCAAGACGCGCTGCTTGCGCATGATCTTAAAGTCGAGTGCGGCAAAAATGCCGTTTTTGAACTTACAATATTGCTTTTGGGCGATGGAAACGCATATTCCGATAATCTCGTGCAGCTTTACGGAGATAAGAGCGGACTTGTTACAAAAGTCGGATATATCGGAAAGAACAGTCAGCTTATAGATTACAATATTGCCGTAAACCACTTCGGCAAAGACACAAACAGCGAGATAACTGCGTCCGGCGCGCTTATGGATTCTGCACAAAAGACTTTTCGCGGTACTATTGATTTAAAAAACGGTTCGTCCGGCTCGGTCGGCAGCGAAAATGAGACTGTGCTTATGCTCGGCGATGATGCTGTCAATAAAACCGTGCCGCTGATACTCTGCGCAGAAGAGAATGTAGAGGGTACACACGGCGCGACAATAGGCGAACTTGACGAGGCAACTCTGTTTTATTTTGAAAGCCGCGGAATTGATAAGGATACAGCACAGAGCATTATGGCAAGGGCGTCAGCCGAAAAGCTTATAAGAGAAATGAACGACGAAGAATTTGAAAAGCTTTCCTATAAGGCTCTTTCAAGACTCATAGATGTCAGACAAGAGGAGGAATGAGCCGTGAAGGAAATTAACTATAAGAAAGATTTTCCGTTGTTGATGACAGATCTGTGCGTGTATATTGACAATGCCGCAACGGGACAAAGACCGAAGTGCGTGCTTGACGCGATAAATGACTTTTATACAAAGCATAACGCAAATCCTCTGCGCGGAATATATGAGCTGAGCGTCAGCGCTACTGAGGATTACGAGAATGCGCGTAAAAAGGTGCAGAAATTCATAGGAGCAAAAAGCTCTGCCGAAATTATATTTACACGGAACACCACGGAAAGCATAAATCTTGTCGCATACAGCTACGGACTTTCAAATCTTAAAGTCGGCGACGAGGTGCTTGTTTCGGTTATGGAACACCACAGCAATCTTTTGCCGTGGCAGAATGTATGCAAGAGAACCGGCGCTGTGCTGAAATTCATAGAATGTGAAAAGGACGGCAGTATAGATCTTGATAAAACCGAAACTCTGATTACAGATAAGACGAAAATCGTCGCAATGACGCAGGTTTCAAACGTTCTCGGACGTGAGTATCCTGTAAAGGAAATAGCAAGACTTGCGCATAAAAAGAATGCCGTTATGCTGGTTGACGGAGCGCAGAGCACGCCGCATATCAAGGCGGACGTTTGCGATATTGACGCAGATTTCTTTGCTTTTTCCGGGCATAAGCTTTACGGACCTATGGGAATAGGCGTGCTTTACGGAAAGAGAGAATTTCTCGAAAAAATGCCGCCGTTTCTTACGGGCGGTGAGATGATAGAGTCGGTAACGCGCGAAAGCGCCGTTTTTGCCGAACTTCCGCATAAGTTTGAAGCTGGCACAATGAATGTTTCGGGCGCCGTCGGACTTGCTGCGGCTGTTGACTATGTAAGCGGTATAGGACTTGATACAATACATGAGAGGGAAATTGAAGTTTCTTCTTATGCTTTTGAAAAAATGAAGAATATACCGGGTATCAATATAGTCGGTTCGCCGATAGCCAAAGAGCATAACGGAATAATCACGTTTACCGTGGACGACGTTCATCCGCACGATGTAAGCGAGATTCTTGCAGCCGATAAAATAGCTGTCCGTGCCGGACACCACTGCGCACAGCCTTTGCTTATACATCTTGGACTGCGTTCGACGGTAAGGGCAAGCTTTGCTTTTTATAACACAAAGCAAGATGCCGATAAATTTATTCAAAGTCTTTCGACTGTAAGGGAGCGTATGGGATATGGAAAACAGAAACTTTTATAATGAGATACTGACGGAGCATAATATGCGTCCGGATTTTAAGCATGATCTGCCCGACGCCGATATAGTCCTTGACGGAGTAAATCCGAGCTGCGGCGACGAAATCAAGCTTAAACTCAAAACCGACGGCGAGTATATAACCGACGGTGCGTTTGTCGGCGACGGCTGCGCAATTTCTCAGGCTTCAACTGATATAATGCTCGGAATGATAATCGGAAAGAAAAAGGACGAGGCGCTTAAACTTGCCGATATATTCATGCGCATGATAAGAGGAGAGGCGAGCGAAGAAGAAATCGACAGCCTTGAAGAGGCGTCGGCACTGCGCGATATATCTCATATGCCGGCACGCGTAAAATGCGCAATGCTCGGCTGGAGGACGCTTTCCGAAGCGCTGAAATAAAAGTCTCATATAAAAATAATTAAACCGGGTGTGAATTGCACCCGGTAATTTTATTGCACTTTTGAATTTTGCTTTCGCGCCTGAATTGGTGTCGTGCCGTATTTGTCCTTGTACAGGCGGTAGAAGAAGGTTTTGCTGGTAAAACCGCAGGCACGGTAAACGGAATTTATGTTCTGCGACGTGTATCTCACAAGCTTGTCTGCGTTTTCAAGCCGCAGATCGTTTATGTAGTCGGTAAATACCTTGCCGGAGAACTTTTTGAAACGGCTGCAGAAATAGGGGAGCGAATAGCCGAATTTTGCCGCAACTCCGTTCGCGGTTATCCGTTCGCGGCAGTGCTTTTTGACATATACGATAATATCGGTAAAACGGGAATTGTCAAACGCAACTTTTTGGATTTCTTCGCGCTCTTTGCCGCTTGAGAAACTGTATATGTATAACATCTGCGATAAAAACGTATATTTTGTAAACTGCTCGCGTTCGGAATTGTTTTTGAATAAAGTCAGCTTTTTTGCCGCGTCAACAAAGGAAAGCAGTACGTAATACAGCTCCTTTTTCGGCAGGACGCCGCTGAAAGAATGTTTCATTATGAGATTCATAAAATACTCGTCGGCAAAATTTTCGGAAAAGTGTATGCAGAATATCGTTACGTCGTTTCCTTCGTGATAGCGTATGCTGTGTACCTGTTCGGGAGTTGTGAACCAGAAATTTCCTTCGCTTTCAATGCGCTTTTCACCGTTTATTATGTTTTCAATGCTTCCCTCAACAAGTATCTGAAATTCGTAGCAGTCGTGTGTGTGGGAACGTGACAGCAATTCTATGTCGTAGTCGTCGCAGTTATATCCGTATTTGAAATACCTTATCCATACGGCAAAATTTTCGTTGTCGTACAGCGATTCAAGAGTCTGGTTGACTGCGGTTGTGGTATTGACCTCGGAAATAACTTCTTCTTTTATGCTGTAAGACGGAAATTCGGGAAATTTGCTGCGCTTTTTGTTCTTGTTTTTTGAGATAAAGTTTTCACACGGTGTTTCAATAAGCTCTTTTATCTGCCTGTTATACTGACTTGTGTCGTTCATAAACTTGTTTTCACCACCTAAAAAAGATGATCTTTTGTAAATTATATCACAATTTAGTAAATTTAACAAGTATTCAGGATAAAAAACAGCCCGTAAATGTAAAACGGGCTGAAAATTATAGCTTTTGATTTGTACTCAGGCTTTTTTTGACTTTTCTGCTTTTGCGGAAGTTTCGGAAACGTCAGCATTTTTTTCGGGTACAGCCTTTGTATCGGCTGCTTCCTTTTTCTTTGCTTTTTCCGTCTTTTCCTTGACGGGCTTTTGCTCCTTTGCCGGCTTTTCGGCAACCATTGAGCAGGTGAGAATTTCAAGTGCTCTTGCCTTGGTTATCTTTGTAAAGGATTCTTTGGGGTGAAGTGACTTTTCGCCGCCGTTCGCATATACAAAATATGTACCGTCCGGAGAAAGGAATAATGTTTCTTCATATCCTGTCGGATCGCCGTAAGAACCTGCGGTTATTTTTTTGAGAAGCTCGGACGATTGAGTGTCGAATGCTTTTTTTGATGTGGTGCTTTTCATTGTATTTTCCTCCTGTGTATTAAATATTATCCAAATCTATTTCGTTGCCCGGTGCCGCAGTAATCTTCGGCAAAAGCTTTACTTTATATTCTCCCGGCGTCAGATTGTGTATTCTCTTGAACGCGCGTATAAAGGAACGCGTGCAGTTGAAACCGAGAAGATCGGAAACCTCTTGGTTCGATTTGCCGTCAAGAATATAGTCTTTTGCGCGGTGAACCTTGAGGTACAGAATGTAGTCTTTTACGCTAAGACCCGTATTTTGCTTGAAAATACGCGTAAGGCTCTGAGGAGTATATCCCAAGGCTTTGGAAACCGATTCTACGTTGATGTCCTCCAGACAGTGGCTTTGAATGTACTCCATGATTATAATTGAAGATTCCGCCTGCTTTTTCTTTTGAATAAGACCGGTCAGGTGTATTATGGAATACAGCATTGTTTCGGAGTGGCTTGAAACGAGCTTTGTGTAATACTCGCCCTTTTCTTTTTTTGCATTGTAAAACGCGGAATATGATTTGACATAGCTTTCCGCGATTTTGAAAAGCGAAAGAAAGTATCCGTCCGTGTCCTTGCATACGACAGAGGCAAATGTAAACTCAGAAAGTTTTTTTGCAAGATCCGGAATGTTAGACAGCGGAATGGTGTAGACATAGCATTTTATTCCGTAATCGGCGAATATGCTGTGCATTACGTTGCTGCCTATAAGCAGGACATTGCCGCTTGTAACCGTCAGATCCTTGCCCTGTATTCTGGCGCTTATTTCTCCGTGCTCGACGTACACAAGCTCGATGGACTGATGAAAATGCGGCGGAGCAAACTGATAGTCAAGCGTAAGAAAGTGTCCGTATATAAAATTGTTGTCTACTTCCTTGTCGTATGTATGATTGTTAGACTCCATAAACGTCCTCTTGCTGTGATAAAAATGTCACTTGGATAATTAACTTTTCACATAAATTTTAATCAATATGTGTTATATTAAAACAAACGCAAAGTGAATGTATTGTTAATTGTGACGCGGTTTTTTGCGGTAATTCCGACAATTTTTTGCATATTGCGGCAAATTCGGCAAAAAAAGAGAACGCAGCGGTTCTCTTTGAAAAAATGTCATTCTACGGAAATCTGGCAGCAACGCATAACGTCAAGCGCTTTTGCATGATTTTCGGGTGTTGTTCCGGCACACAGGCTTGAAATAACCGAGATTTTTGTTTCGGGGAGAAAAGCTTTTATGCACAGAGCGTTTGAAATGACGCATATGTCGGTACAGACGCCGATAAGTGTTATCTTTTCAATTTTCTCCTTACTGTTTTCGTCGTAAAGCGTTTGTGCAAGAACACGGCTGCCGAAGGTCGGCTTGTTGATAACGGTGCAGCTGCGGCTAAGCTCCTTTAATTCACCGTAAAGCTCGTGACCGGGTGTTCCTTCAATACAGTGAGGTATGGGAAGATTTTTGCCTTCGCTTGTCTGCATATAATTCTCTTTGTGCGTGTCGCGGGTAAAGATTATATCTCCGTCAAAGTTTTTAACATAGTCTGTCAGCTTTTCCGAAATGCCGAGAGCCTCTTTTGTGCCGAGCGAGCCGTCAACAAAGTCTTTCTGCATATCTATTACTATAAGAACTTTTTTCATTTTTCAGAACCTCCGTTTATTTTATTTCGGCGGTGCTGTATACCGTCGGGTATTTTGCAAAAGGCAGGTCGAATTCATGCGGATCTTTCTGATCAAACATACCGATATGAACAGGGTATGCGGCTTTGGGACAAAGTTCGCGGCAGAGCTGCATTGCGTCAGCCATGTTCATGTTGTTTCCGGCACCGTTTGTGCATACGAATACCGCGTCAAGGTCTTTCGGAAGCGTAGGCGCGAGATTTGTGTTATACAGCGTATCTCCGGTGATGTAAACCTTTTTGCCCTCTGATTCAATTATTACACCAATCGCCTCTCTGTCGCTGTGATAAGCCTTTACGCCGGTTATTCTGACGCCTCCGCTTGTCCAGGCAGTACCCGGTTCAAACAGAATGTAGTTGTGCTGTCTGTAACCCCATGAAAGTACATGAAGATAAGAGGAGTATGGAGAAATGAACTCGATTTTCTTCTTTCGCTGTAAAAACGGCAGCAGCGAATCCTTGTCGGTGTGATCGAGATGGTCATGCGTGCAGATTATAATGTCGGGCACAACGTCAAAAATTTCCTTTTTGATAGGCGTGTATCTGTGAGTTTTGCAGCTGTCCGAAAGATAAGGGTCAACGAGAATTGTCTTGCCTGCGGCATTGAAAATAAAGCCGTTCTGACCTATCCACTGAAATGTCATGGTAAACTACCTCCGTATAAAGCCGGAGCTGCACGTCATAAGAATAATAAACGGCAGCCCGGCAGAAATTATTTAGTTGTATTCAAAGGTCTGCACTCTTGATTTTAGTGTTTCAAGATATTCGCGGCTCTGAGCTTTTGCCTTTTCAAGATCAAGCGAACGGTAGTTGCCGCACTCAATTTCGGAACAGCCGAAAACTTCACCGTCGTAGCTGTTTATACTTTCGAGCACCGATATGACCGTATCGAGAACCTTTTTGTTGTCCGCGTTTCTGATAAGCAGATAAAAACCGGTCTGGCAGCCCATGGGTCCGAAGTATATCACGTCGTCTGCAATGTCGCTGTTGCGTACAAAGGTTGCAAACATATGCTCAAACGTGTGCATTGTGGAATTGTCCATAAGGTCGCCGGTGTTAGGCTTTTTTGTGCGCAGATCATAGGTTGTCACATCGCCGTCAACACGGGAAACGTATATTCCCGGAAACAGTTTTGTGTGGTCTACGGTAAAGCTTTGTATCTTCTTCATATCAGAATCAAACCTTAGATGTTTTTAATGTCGATAAACGCGTTGTTTGTGCAGCTTCTGCCATGGAAACTTTCGTTGAGAGTTTTGTCGATGAGAATAAAGTCGCCGTTTCCTTTGAAGTTGATCATGAGGCACATATTTTCATACTTTTTGCTTTCAACTCTGTAACGGTTGGTGATTAAGTGGTTCATGTTCCATACCTGGCAGTCGCAGTCCTTGAATTCGCAAAGACGCGCGTGAATAATGCCGTCGTTTTCGTCTTTGAACGCAGTGAGGTATCTGCCGTCGTCAGCCTTGAATCTTATGCCAACGTCAACTCTTTCAATAGTCCATGCAACAGGTCTGATGCCTTCCGCAACTCTGTAAACGTTGTCGTCGCCGTCCTTGGTGCCGAATACAAAGAAATTGGAAGTGTCGCGGTTCATAAGGTAAACGGGCTTTGTTTCGTCAAAGCTCCAGAAGTTCTTTGTGGGGAGCCATGCTGACATAACCGATCTTTCGTCCCATGTCTTGCCTGCGCTTTGATAGTCAACAACGGTGATGTATGATCCGTCACGCATGGGGATCTTGTATTCCTGTTCGACGGGGAATGAGGCTGTAATTGACGGAACAGCATCGACAACGCCGTTTTCATCGCAGAGAATATCGACAACGGAGTCTGTTTCCTCGCCGAGTCTTGCGTCGCGTGCGAATATAACCGGACCTTTTGCGAGTGCAACAAGGTACTTTGAGTTTTCGTCGCTGCCGCCGAGAGGAGGATTTACAATGTGCATCTTCATCTCGAATTCGAGGTTTATTTCATCTCCCCAGTTCCATGCACGCTCAAGCAGTAAGTAACCGTTCTTTATTTCTGAGCTGCAGGCGCATACGCCGTTTACGGTAACTTTGTACTTGTTTTTGCACCAGCCGGGTATTCTCAGAGCAACGGTGAAGGTTTCGGAGCCGTCTGAGCCGTTTACCTGAATGTTGATTTTTGATGAGGCAGGGTAGAGAGTATTTACAAGAAGTCTTACAGGCTTGCCCGACGGAGAATAAGCGTGAACGGCGCCCGGAATGTAGAGGTTCATGTAAATTCCGTTTTCGGCAAGCATGGTGCTTGTCAGAGCCATGAGTCCGGTTCCGGCAGCACCTATGCAGGCGCAGCAGCCGTAAGCCTCGGTGTGGTTTTCCATTTCCTGATAACCGCCGGTGTTTCTCGAACGCAGTCCCATAAACAGCGGGCTGTAACTGTCAAAAGGCATACCCTTTATCATGGGCGAGTCGTAGGAGTTTACGGCGCCGAGCATTGCATTGTAAACGGAGGTTTCGATAGCGTCTGCAAAAACGCTGTCGCCGGTAATTCCGAGAAGCTGGAAACAGAATTTCATCCATGTAACGGTAACGCAGGTTTCCTGCATTATTCCGGGATAAGTCGTTGTGGACTGGCGTCTTGCGGAGTAGTCAAACAGCTCGTGCGTGCAGCCCGAACAGCCTATAATGGATATGTCGGATTCAAGAACAAGACGCGCAAAGTTGACAACCGCTGTTTTGTAACGCTCGTTCTTTGTAACGCGGTAGAATTCGAGAAGTCCCTCAAAACAGGACATCATCTCGTAAGCCTTGTGCGTCGGGTACTGATAAGGATAAAGCTTGCCTTCGTAAGCGAGCTCAAATATGTTGCCGGCGGAAATACCGCCGTTGTCAACAATGTATGCCGCGTAGTCAAAGTATTTCTTTTCGCCGGTGAGGTTGTAAAGACGTACATAAGGCTCAAGGATAGAGCTTGAATTGAGTCCGAGCCAGTGGCGCGAACAGTCTGTTATGTTCTTTTTGCCCTCCGATACAGGACCTACTTTAGACATTATGTAGTCGGCGTGTCTGCACATAACGGCGATTATTTCGGACTTGAACTGCTCGTCCTTGCAGATGTCAAGAAAATACTGCATACCGAGCATAATGTATTTTCTTCCCCAGAGATCCCAGCCGTCAAATTCCTTTTCAACGCTGTAAGTGGTAATTCTGCCAAGCACGTCCTGAGTTGTCATAATATCGCGGACGGTATCGCAGAGAACTTTGTAAAGACTGTCGCTCTTTGTGTATTCGTATGTAAAGCACGCGCCTCTCATCATTTTGCCCCAGTATTCGCATCTCCAGGCAAGGTCGTCGTCAACGTTTGAACGGAACTGATTTACAAAAAGCGCCCATGTATCGGCAGTGAGCAGATATTTGTTTTCTATGTGTCTTATTTCCTTGTCGATAATTCCCGCATAGCTGAAGGAACCTTCGGGAAGCTGAAAAAGCTTGTCTGTGTCGGGTCTGAACTTGTAAGCCGAATCCTCGGGACACAGCTTTTTGATTACTGAGTTTTTCATTAATAATACCTCTCTCGAATTGTTTTGCCAGAAATAAACATTAAAACCAATGTTACAATAAATATACCATTTAAGCGGCGTTTTGTCAATAAGTTTGGCGCGCCTTTCGGTAAACAATATTAACATATTTGTACTGTAATTTCATTTTTAAATATATTTCAAAATAATACTTTTATTTTTAAAATAAATGAGGTAAAATTAATAAAGAATTGTAAAATACGCTTTTTTTATAATTGGAGGATATATTTTGATAACATACGAACAGCTCAAAAACGACAGCGCGGTCAATACTTATATAACAAAAGCAGACGAGTCGCTCAAGGCTCTCGGATTTACCGAACACAGCTTTGCACACGTCTGTAAAGTCGCCGAGGACGCAGCATATATTCTGACAACACTCGGATTTGACGCCCACACCGTAGAAACTGCGAAGATCGCGGCTTATCTGCACGATATAGGGAACCTTGTAAACAGGGTGGAACATTCGCAGAGCGGCGCGGTAATGGCGTTCAGAATACTTACGAATATGGATATGGATTCGGAGGACATAGCGACAATAGTCACAGCAATTGGAAACCATGATGAGGGTACCGGACAGCCGGTAAACGCCGTATCAGCAGCGCTTATACTCGCTGATAAAAGCGATGTAAGACAGAGCAGAGTGCGTAACTCCGATACGTCTACGTTTGATATACATGACAGAGTAAATTACAGCGTAAAGAAATCTGCGCTCAAGATAAATGAGGAAAAAAGCATTATAAAGCTCAAGCTTACGGTAGATACACATATGAGCAGCGTTATGGATTATTTTGAAATATTCCTTGAAAGAATGATACTCTGCCGGAAATCCGCCGAAAAACTCGGACTGAGCTTTAAGCTGATAATAAACGAGCAGCAGCTTATATAAAACAGTGCCGCAAACGGTCAGAATTCCGCTGCGGCAATCTTGTAAAATATATATTTGTCATTTGCGTTTGAATACAGCCTTGTAAAACGGATAAAGCATTGTTTTTATGCCGTGTTTAAATCTTCCGGGCAGTTTTTTCAGACGCAGTTTTTCTGCGTATTTACGGTTCTGCTCACCGGTGCAGGGTATCTCCGTGCCGTCAGGCTTGATTATGCTCTTTACTTTTGCTATAAGCATATCCGGAGTAATACCGTGCTCATATATAACCTGATTGTCGCCGCACATGGTAAAAACAATCCCGTTGGTCTTTGGAAAATACTTTGTTTTTACGATGCGGTGCATGATATATTGACCGTTTTTTCTCTTGTACAGCAAAATGTCGTATTTTTTGATTTGTGCAAGCTCGCACAGCTTTACCGTGTCTTTGCCGGGAATGATCGTCGGCAGCATACTTGTGCCTTTTGGATAGAACGTAAAATTGCCGCCGTTTTTTATGCTTTCCTCAATAAGCGGCTGCATTTGTTCCATTTTCATCTCGTTTAACATAGTTTTACTCCTTTCTCATGCCGTCATATGCGACAAGAGCTGCCTCGTCGTCCATGTTGCAGTGCAGAAGATAAAAGTCTGTGTTTTCGACTATAAGTTCGACCATGTCAAAGAATTTTGCCGCCTGATTTTTGGTTTCGGGCAATAAAAGCTGGTCGAATATGCGTTTTACGGCGTCGTTTTTGCCGAGATTTTCAATATAATTGTTTTGTGAGCGTTCTATAAAGCATACGGAACCGAGAACGGCCCTGGTGTTGATGTTGTAGCCTTCTTTTCCGCACCACGGAGTTCCGTAGATGAATAATCTGCCGTCAATATAACGCAGCAGCGGCTTGTCGCCGTTGATAATTTTTGCTTTTTCGGGAAATACCTTTGTCCATAGCCGCGAATGTGTTGATTTTCCGGTTCCGCTGCGTGCCGCAAATGCATATGCTTTTCCGTCCATTTCAACAACCGACGAATGTAAGATTATACCGTTGTAATCGAGTATTCTGCGCGCAATTCCGCGGTATATTGAAAGCGATTCGAGATATCCGTCAGAAGCTTCGGGAAGATATGCCTTGTCTTTTTCGTAGTCGGCTGAAGTTGCACACACGGAAAAGTCGGGAACGGCGTTTTCATCGACACATTTATAGTCTTTGCAAAGCCTTGATGTGTACTCGTGCTTGTTTTGTATGTCGATGTTAAGGTCAGCAATTCTGTATAGAGCCATTGTTTACCTCGTAAATTTTTTATATATACATATTATACATTATTTTGTACGCCGTGTCAATAGAATAACGCTGTGCGTATACGCTTATATCCACCATTCGGGTGTGAGCATATCAAGCGTTACAATTTTTTCGGACTTTAAATCAAGCATAATTTCCACATCTCTTGCTTTTCCCGGCATGAGCTGCATCATAAACTCTCTGCAGGCACCGCAGGGCGCTCCGGTGCTGCCGTCGGGCATAAGCGCAAGAACGCGTTTTATGCATTGTTCTCCGCAGGTAATCATGTTGAATATTGCGTTTCTTTCGGCGCAGATTCCGAGCGTGGAACAGGTGTCAATGCAGACTCCGGTATATATTTTTCCGCTCTCCGAAAGAACTGCGGCGGCAACGCAGCCGGCTTCAATATAATCCGATATTTTTCTGCCGTTCTGAACCGCTTTTGCTGCGTCAAGCATTTTTTGCCATGTCTTGTCCATAAATTTTCTCCTCTTGTAAGTAAAACAAAAGGGAAGAGATAATCTCCTCCCTGTATGTTTGGCTGAATTTTACTTCTGACCGTAAGTTCCGGAAAGATCTTCGTTGACTTCTTTGACTTCCTTTTTGAAAGTGGAATTCTTGATCTTTTCCTGGAGTTTTTCGTAGAACAGATCTCCGTCAACGGGAACGTCAACTGTCTTGCCGAGCCAGCTTGAAAGGAATATAGCGTTGGAAATTCTCAGACCGTTGATACCTTCTTTGCCGGGAGCCATGAGCTTTTCGCCGTGAAGAATAGCGTTTGTAAAGTTCTGGGTAATTCCGCGGTGCTGTTCCTTGGGAAGCTTGAACGCAGAGTAATCAACGTCGATAACTTCCTTTTCGGGACCTACGAAACCGCCTGTTGCTTCAAAGCACCATTTTCTTTCGGGCACTGCGAGCTTTGTAAATGTCATCTTGCCGCTCTCTATAACGAGCTTGCCGAGGTCGCCGGAAATTTCAAGTCTGTTTGTTCCGGGAAATTCGCCGGTTGTGGTGATAAATACGCCCGTTGCACCGTTTGCATAGTTTGCATATACGGTAACGTCGTCTTCAACTTCAATGTTGTGGTACTTGCCTTCTGAACAGAAAGCCGTGATCTTTGACGGCATACCGAAGATCCACTGCCAGAGGTCAAGCTGATGCGGGCACTGGTTGAGTATAACTCCGCCGCCTTCTCCGGACCATGTTGCTCTCCATCCGCCGGAATTGTAGTAAGCCTGAGTTCTGTACCAGTCGGTGATTATCCATACGCATCTCTTAAGCTCGCCGAGTTCGCCGTTCTGAACCATGTCGCGTGCTTTTCTGTACATTGCGTTTGTTCTCTGGTTGAACATAAGACCGAAGAGCTTGTCGGATTTTTCAGCAACCTTTATAAGTTCTTCTGCCTGCTTTGTGTAAACTCCGATAGGCTTTTCGGAAATTACGTTGATACCCGCATTGAGAACGTCAATACAGATAGGAGGGTGGAAATAGTGGGGGACTGCTACGATAATTGCGTCAACGAGGTTCGGATCAAGCATCTTTTTGTAATCGTCAAAGATTTTGACTTCGGGCGCGAGGTTTTCTTTTGCCCAGCTGCGTCTTTCTTCCTTGACATCACATATTGCTGCGAGAACAGCACCGTCGATTTCGCCGTTATTGAGGTATTTTGCGTGCTCGGTACCCATGTTACCGATACCGATAATACCAAAACGTACCTTATCCATGTGTGTGTCGTCCTTTCGTCTTATTTGCGGCATTTTAGCCGCCGACAATGTTTTTTGATTTATGTAAATTAAATTGCCGTCAGAATATAAAAATCAGTCGAGAATTATTGCAGGGCTTGCCGACCACGGGTGAAACAGGCTTGTGTTCCATTTCTGCTCCTTGCCCCATGCCTCATAACAGGTTGTCGCGCCTTCGCTTATCATGTTAAGCCATGCGCCGCTGTCTTTTATAAGTTCAAGCGCAAGATCGTATCTTCCTGCTTTTTTGAGCGCATACAGTGCAAAGAAGGACATATATGTTCCGGCGCTTGTCAGCTTTTTTGAAACAATGTGGTTTATGATAACGTCCTTGTTTTCTTTATTTATGCCTATCGAATACAACAGCGGCAGAATGTTTGAGTGAAGGCTCGGGTGTTTTGAGCCTATGCTGTCCACAAAGAGCTTTTGTTCAGGATCGTAGAATGCATTTACAAAGGCTTCATATGTGCTCTCTTTAAGACCTGTCGGCTCAATGCCGAGAATGCCGCGGATTTCGTCAATGTCGCTTATCATGCCGCAGTAAAATGCGTTGATGACATTGTGAAAACCGGGTTCGTCCTGGGGATTTTTGAGGGAAAAGTCGTAGTTGTCGCGCAGATTTGCGGGCCAGTCTACAAGATTCCACTTTTCGTCAACTCTGTCAATAAGTCCGTTTTCACGGCGGTATTTGCCGAAATATTCA
Organism: uncultured Eubacteriales bacterium; assembly: GCA_934446675.1. GTDB lineage: Bacteria > Bacillota > Clostridia > Oscillospirales > CAG-382 > UMGS1387. The sequence continues at coordinate 67,170 of CAKSEL010000006.1, read as the reverse complement.
AGCACGTTCATGACATAAGGATAATATTTTTCAAGAACCGACTTGTCTTTTGTGTATTTGTACACTTCAAGCACCTGCATAGGGAACTGGAGCGAGTAGTCCGCAATCTCCTGCATATAAGCGCAGGGAGAAACCGCAAGCAGACCCTTGCATACAAATGATGACTGCGCATAGTTGTCAAAAGCCTTGAGGGTCATCGACGGATCTCCGGTAAGATGCAGATGTGCAAGTCCCGAAATTGTAACGTCGCCGAGATACTGACCTTTTTCTCTTGACGGGCAGTCCATGAAACATTCCTGAACGCCGTATTTCAGTGTATCGGCACAGAGCTTTGCTATTGCTTTGAGCTTGCTGTCGCTGTCCGAGGCAAAAACTTTCTTTTGAACATACGGATAATGCCTTACGGTAAAGCGTACCGTTTCGGGTGAAAATTCCACACCGTCCGGGACTTTAATCTGCGCGTATCTGAAAGCCTTGTAATCGTACTGGTTCAGAACGTCGTCCCTGTTACCGGAAAGTATGAATTTTTCGGCATAGTCGCAGTTGCAGCGCATTTTCCAGCGAACCGAGCCGTCTTCGTTGAGTTCTTCGCCGCAGTAAATGTCAATGCAGTCGCCCTTTTTGCCCGACGCCGTGAATTTAAGATAGCCAACCGCTTCAAAACCGAAATCAAATATGTAACCGTCATCTGTTTTTGTAACGGTTTGGGGTTTTACGTCGTAAATGTCAAGCTGCTTTGTCGGCTGCGGAAATAGAGTGTAGTCTGCATACTTGTTTATGCGGGCGTTTTCCCAGTATGAATCGTCAAAGCCGCACTTTTCAAAGCCTGTTTCGGCGCATCCTGCGTCATAACACTCCGCAAAAGCCGTATCGTAGCCAAATTTTCCCAGAGCCGAAAAACCTGTGTGTTCGTGACACTTCCAGCTTTCATCTGTGGCAATGACCGTGTTTTCGCCGTTCTTTAAATCAAGCGCAAGACCGTGGCGCCTGTCGCCGCTTACCCATACGCGGTTAATAAGTCCCTGATAATAGGTGTGTACGGCAACGGTGTTTTCACCGTCTGCTATAAAGTCAGTAACGTCAAAAGTGTTGTAATAATAATTGAAATGATACGCCGGGGCAGGGCCCTGGGTTACGAATTTGCCGTTGATGTAGAGTTTGTAGTAATCGTCGGCAGTGATACGGATAACGAACTTTCCGCCTTTATTTGCACTGAATTTCTTTCTGAAAAGTATATGTTTGTTTGCAAGCGACTCGTCCGGCTTGTAATCGGACTTAATGCAGGCTTTGTGAAAGATATTCTCCGGTTTGAGATCGCAGAATTCCTTATTTGTTATCCATTTTGGATTAAAGCTTTCCATAGCGTCCTCCGTAAAAAGTCTTAGACTTGGGCGAGAGCCGCACCGATTACGGTTGCAAACTCGGCGTTTTTCGGTATAATAAAGTTTAAATCAAACATTGTGGAAAAGATCTCGGCAATGGCGTGAGCCTGAGGAAGCGTGGTGAGATTTCCGGTAAGCACAATATCGCGCGTTGATTTGCTGCGTGCCGCAAAGACCGCAAGCATGCCTATCGACTCAAATACCATGTTTATAATGCCTATTGCAAGATCGCCTTTTGTGGCAATGTCGCTGAGCTTTCCGAAGTTTGACGCGGTCATGTATGACGCAAGACCTATGTCGTTCTTGGTTATATCGCGTATGCGAAGGTCGATTTTTTCAATGTCGCCGTCGTTTGCAAGTTCAATCATGTGCTGAATGTCGGATATGCCGAGCATCTGCTTTGAAAGACCAACAAGCGTACCTCCGCCGACGCCCGTACCGCCCATATATTCGTTCGTGCCGTCGTTCTTTGCGTATACTATCGACGTACCCGTTCCCATGCTTACGATTATCGCGCTGTCAAAATCCGAAAGATACAGTCCGCCTCTGCCGACGCACTCAAATTCCGAAACGTGCAGCGTATCTATGCCGTAAAGATTGTCGTTGAGAAATGATGAGCCGACGCCCGTCATAATAACACGGTCAATGTCCGAAAGCTTTATGCCGTTTGAGTCGGTGAATTTTCCGAACGCACCGTATACCGAGGCAAGCTGGTCGCTTGCACGTACAAGCAGCGGAGATATTATAGAAGACTTGTCATTTTTGTGAAACCCGACAATTTTCGTTGTGCTTCCGCCGACGTCAATGCCGATTATTGTTTTCATATTAAATACCCCGTTTCGAGGATCAGATTATTTTCTTGCTTATGCCTATTATGCGTGTAATTGCCGAAGAAAGAACGAGATTGCTTAAAAGCTCAACGACAAAATTTATTCCGGTAAGACCGAATATTACATAATAAATAAGAGACGCACCGCTTGCCCAGCCCAAAAGAACATCTTTAAAGAAGAGCAGCATTCCGGCAATGAAAAGTCCGGTGTTTACAACAGGGCAGAGAACAGATGCGAGTATTACTGCCGCAAGACTGTTTTGGGGCGCGATAAGTTTGTATACGACCGCGCTTACATATCCTGCCGCAGCGCCCTTAACAAGACAGATGAGTATTGTTTCTGCAACCGCGAGCTTGTTTTGAGACATAAGGAATAAGACTGTTCCGCCGTCCCAGCCCAAAAAGCCGGTAATAAGCACGACTGCGCCGAAAACAGTACCGAGAAACGCACCTGCACGGCGTCCGTAAAGCGCACCTCCGATAATAATTGGTGCGAGTGCGAGCGTAATCGAGAACGGACCGAAACGCACGAACGTGCAGACGATCGTAAGAACAACGATTACCGCCGTAAGAATTGCAAGACCAGTCATTTTTTTTGTTTTGTTTTCCATAATTTTCCCTCCATCATATATGCAGATAAATTTTATCATATGCCGCCGACAAAGTCAATATACAATCGTACCACAAAACTTAATATTTTATGTAATAAATTAAAATATTCTGCTTTTTTGTAAGTTCAATAACACAAAATGCGCATAAAACCTTTATTCCGAAAAGTTGAAACGGTTGGATTTTGCTTGAAAAATTCTATGTGTCAAAATTGTATAAAGTAAAATTATACAAATATTCAAAAAATCATGTTTTTTGCTGTAAATGCCGGCACCGGCGACATGCATCTGTATTAAAATTTATTGTCCGCAAAAAGAACGAATGAGAAAAACGTAGAAAAATCGAGAAAATCAAAGATTACTTAGTAAATTATCAATTTTATTTCAAAAACACTTGACTTTGCCGAATAAAGTGGTATAATAAACAAGGTCAAAAAAAGAAACTAAATCGGAGGAATGAAAAATGTCTACATTTATGGCAAAAGCTAATGAAGTAGAGCGCAAGTGGTACGTTATCGATGCGGCTGATAAGCCCCTCGGAAAGACCGCTGTTAAAGCTGCTGATATACTTCGCGGCAAACACAGACCTGAGTTTACTCCTCACGTTGACTGCGGCGAATTCGTAATCGTAATCAACGCATCGAAGGCAGTGCTTACAGGTAAGAAGCTTGAAAACAAATACTACCGTCATCATAGCGGCTATATCGGAGGACTCAAGGAGATCCAGTATAAGGAACTCATGGAAAAGAACCCCGAAATGGCAGTTATGCTTGCAGTCAAGGGAATGCTTCCCAAGAATTCGATCGGCGCAAAGAGCCTCACAAGACTCAAGGTATACGCCGGCGCGGAACACGACAATGCGGCTCAGAAGCCCGTTGTTCTTGACTGAGAGAGAAAGGAGTATTGACTGATATGTATACAAGTGCAAAGCCTTATTTCTACGGCACAGGCAGAAGAAAAAGTTCTGTTGCCCGCGTTCGTCTTGTACCCGGTTCGGGCGTTATCACGATCAACGGCAGAGATATAGATGAGTATTTCGGACTTGAAACACTCAAGCTCATCGTTCGTCAGCCTTTCGGAGTAACCAAGACTGAAGGAACGTTCGATATTATATGCACCGTTACCGGCGGAGGAGTTTCCGGTCAGGCAGGAGCTATCCGTCACGGCGTTGCAAGAGCACTGCTCCAGGCAGATCCCGCATACCGCACACTTCTTAAGAAGGCAGGATTCCTTACAAGAGATCCTCGTATGAAGGAAAGAAAGAAGTACGGTTTGAAGGCAGCTCGCCGCGCACCGCAGTTCTCAAAGAGATAACAGGTTTACTGTGCAGAATTTTACCCCGCAGATATCTTATCTGCGGGGCATTTCTTTTGTCTCCACCGGTTTTTGCGCGTTCGTCTTTGTTTTCCAAAACGAAAAACTTATTTTTGAAAGATATATTTTTGTATAAATATGATTTGTTGACAAGGCGCGGTACGTATGGTATAATATACGCAGAATATTTTATTTATTAATAATATGTGCGGCATTTTTGATATACAAACAAAAAGTATACATTTCAAATCCGTATATTACCAAAAAAGCGGAACCATATATGTCCGCGGCTGCTGTCGCAGCTTTTCTTTTTATATTCGACCGGAGTGTTTAAGCATGAAAAATTATAAACATACTAAAAAATCTTATTTTGACAGATATTTGTTTGAGCTGCTGTTAGCGCTTGAAGTGCTTATGTCGTTTACATTTCTCGGATATATACATTTGCCGCCGATTTCGATAACCATAGCTTATATACCTATAATCATTGCCGCAAGCTTACTCGGAACCTCGCAGTCGGTGTATGTGTCGCTTGTTTTCGGACTTGCAAGTATGTTTAAGGCGTCGGCAAACTATGTTATGACTGACGATAAGATATTTTCTCCTTTTCAGAGCGGATACCCGGTTAAAAGCATACTGTTGAGCGTAGGTTCAAGAGTGCTTTTCGGACTTCTTGTGGGACTTTTGTATGATTTTGCGCGCAAAAGTAAACACCCCGTACTCTGGAGAATGGCAATATCGGCAATAGCCACGCGTTTCAATGCGTTTTTTGTGTATCTTGCAATGGGAGTTCTCTTTCCCGAACACGGATATACATTTATGAATACTTTTAAACTCAGATTCGGCGACGCCGTAATGGCTGTGCTGTGCATATGCTTTGTCGAGCTTTGTTGCAGAGCATATAACGGCAAGACCGCAAAGCAGCTTAAACATAATATTGACCAGTGCGGAAACAATCCGTATATACAAAGCAGAATAAACCATGTGATAGGCGCTTTCGGCACTTTTATAGTCGGTATGACGGCACTTGCGGCGTTGTATTTTTCACACCGTGCTTCATATATGCTGACAAAGCACGGCATTGACGTTTCTTCCGCGGTGAATTCCGATTTGCTGCATTTGCATCTTCAGTTTTTCTTTGCTGTGCTTGCACTAAATCTCATATCCGTAATATTGCTTACGTCTGTTTATAAATATATGGCTTACCGTGAGTATCTCGGCGAAATGGATGACCTTACCGGCGTCATGGGCAGAAGAATGTTCATGCAATACTGCGATACGTTTCAGAACGTCACAAGGGAAAAGCCGGGCGGTTCGGGCTGGTATCTTATTGCAGATGTCGATTATTTCAAAGATATAAACGACACTTTCGGACACCCGGCAGGCGATAAAGTTCTCAAAGACGTTGCCGGACGTCTAAACAACTGCCTTTCGGAATACGGAGTGATAGGCAGAATAGGCGGAGACGAATTTGCGGCGGTTATTGATAAGGAAATCTCCCGCGATGAGATAAAAAAACGTCTGGACGAATTTATGACCGGCATATCCGATGTTTTGCCTGAGGCGCACACGGTTACGTGCAGTATAGGTGTGTGTCTGTTTAAATATCCTGAAGATATTTCGGCTGTTCTCAAAAAGGCTGATGAGGCGCTGTATAAAGCGAAGAAAAAGGGAAGAGCCTGCTACGTAATTGAAAATTTTTCATGATTTGACTGAATTGTTCTAAAATAACGGATACGGTTTTTACACGCTGTATTGAATTATTATAAAATTTGTTGTATAATCTTAATATAAAAAAACGGGGAGGTTATCGCTTGAATAAGTTTTTTAAAATTATGATTGTTTGCACCGTAAGCTTTTTGCTTTTGACGTGCGGCGTACTTGCCGATGATGATTTTGACGGCTATATCGTGCGCTTGTCTGACAGCATTTCCGAAAATATCGGCAGTGAATGTGCGGTGCTTTTCGGCGATGAGGAGATGACCGAAAGTTATACCGCAGAATATGCGGCGGAGCTTTTGTCTGACAGCGTTGACGATGTAAGCGAAGTGCGTGCCGATAAAGGTCTTGTAAAGGTAGACAGCCTTGAAACGCTTGAATTGCTCAAACAGGCAGGCGTTGTGGAATACTATGAGGAAAACGTATACGCCGAGCTTTACGGATATGATCCGGAACTTAATCCTTACTACTCCTCGCAGTGGCATTTGCCGGTTGTAAAGGCGCAATACGCTTGGAATGCGGGAATTTTCGGCAGTTCCGTAAGAGTTGGAGTAATAGATTCCGGAGTTTACCCGAATGAAGATCTCAAGGACGCTCTTGCCGAAGGATATAATTATTATCTTAACAACACGGACGCTGTCGGATATGCTGTAAGACACGGTACCAACGTTGCGAGCGTTATAGCAGCGCAGTGCAACGATATAGGCACTGTCGGAATTGCACATAAGGCGACAATAGTGCCGCTGAAGGTAGTAAATGATGAAGCGCCCGGTACAATTCCGCTGCAATATATACTTCCTGCTATATACGGCGCGGCTGATGATTTTGACTGTGACGTTATAAATATGAGTTGGGGATTCAAAACATCTCCATTGACTCTCAAAGAAGCTGTCGACTATGCTGAAAGCAAAGGTTGCATTTTGGTCGCTGCTGCCGGAAACGACGGTACTGATTCGGAATTTCCGTACAGATACCCTGCAAGCTATGATAATGTGGTAAGCGTTGCCAATGCACAGGTAAGCGGCGATACTTACGTCATAAAAGATTCGTCACAGAAAAACGACAAATTGGATATAACCGCACCCGGAACGGATATTTATATGGCTGATAATAACGAAAACGGTCTTTACAGAGGATCGGGAACATCGTTTTCATGCCCGGTGGTTTCGGCTGCCGCCGCACTCGTCAAGAGCATTGATCCGCAGATGAATCAGTCGGATTTTATGTACTATTTAAAAGAAACTGCCGATTCGTCGTACCTTTCAGATGAATCCGACTCAAACAGCTGGGGCGCCGGTATGCTTGATATAGAGGCGCTTTTAAAAATGGTGCTTATAGCTGACGGAAAAAAGGCATATTTATCAAATGTTGATATTCCCTTTGACGGCTTTACCTCCTTCTATATACATAATCCTAATTCGGCAACTCAGCATTACAGCCTTGTAATAAAAGCTTTCAGACCTAAGTGTAAGATTTTCGACTTTGAGCTTGAACCGTATAAAACCTTTGAATTTCCTCTGTGGAAATATGATTTTTACGGCGATACAAGCTTTTACGTGTGCGATAATAACGGTAATCTTATTACAACTCGTCAGTACACTTTTCAAGATCCTGATTACGAAACCTTTAAACCCGGTGACGTCAACATGGACGGCGTTACGGACGAAAAGGACGTGTTGCTGCTGCAAATGTATCTTGCCGGGGTTGGCAATGTAAAGTTCTCTGAAGAAGCATTGCAGTGCGCGGACGTCTATACAGACGGATTTGTTGACAGCCGTGATGTTGTAAGGCTTATACAGTATCTTGCAGGCTGGGCTGTGGAGCTTGGCTGATATAAAAACAATACAGAACAGAATTATCCGACGGGATTGATTTTCCGCCGGATTTCTTTTTTAGTTATGATTTATTCGGCGTCGTATTGAATATATGCTGAACAGCGCAGCGAACACGTGTATAACCATGCAAAACTATATATGATCTTGTCAACTATGTATAACATAGTACAACTGTGTGCAACAGTCTGCACGGTTGCGTATGCAAAAGAGTTTAGTGAGCAGCCGGCGGGTTTTCTAATAATATAACGGGGACAATCAAAGCAAAAGAAAACCCGGTCATAAAGACCGGGTAAAGTTCTGATTTATATGATATCTTATTCGATTCCGCCGTATGCCTTGTTGAATTCTCTGAGTTTGAAAAGAGCAAGGGATTCCTGAGAAGCATATGTAGAGGAAAAGTCGTGAGTTGTGCTTCTCGCGAGACTACGTCCTATGGAATCAAAAGTACCTGCTGCGGCATAACCAAGATCATAAATTATACTGTCTCTTATAATATCAATCATTTCTTCAGACTCATTATCACGGCTGAACTTTGATTTAAGAGACTGTTCGTAGAATGCAGGAACAACATCACGCGAACCTATTGCGCAGAGAGCCTCGATAATATTACCGGTTCTGTGTTCATCAGGAACTGTAAGCGGAATTACGAGGAGGTTTGAATATCCGTTAACAATACTTGCATATTCATCACTTTCGGTGAACTTAGGATATGGGAGAATGCCGAAGTTATCATCCATATTTCTGTAACCCTGTGCACTTGAAAGACCGCCGTCACGGAACATTGCTCGGCCTTCTCTGAACATATCCGGACCTGTAAGCGTGTTTTCAAGGTAAATTATGCATCCTTCTGAATCCATAAGTTCAAAGTATTTGTCGAATATATCAACAGTCTTTGAAGTGTTGAGCGTAAGCTCCGGAATGCCTTGTTCGTTCTTCTGATAAATTCTCTGACCGCCGGTGTAGAGAATAGATATAGGCGACTGCCATTCGGAGGACTGGAAACCGTACTGGTCGTTTTCAACATCCATAACGCCGTCACCGTTGAGGTCTTTTGAACCTTTCTTTACAAGCTTCGAAAATTCATCAAATGTCCATGTACCGTCTTTAACCATCATGTAAGGATAGTCAAGACCGAGTTCATCGAAAATTCTCTTGTTGAAATACAGACACATAACGCCTTTATATCTTGCAAGAGTAATATCGCCGTCAAGCACATAGAGATGATTGTTGATATCTGCGCTTTCGATTATATCTTTTGCCCACCAAGGATTTTCGAGATGTATAGAATCAACCTCATTTATGTTGAGAACAGCATGTTGTGTGGCATATGCAAATGCTGCTCTTGTGTGAGCGAAAATAACATCGTATGCATCGTCGCCCGCGAGGATCGAGTTGAGCGCGTCTGTTTCATAGTTTGAGTCAGACGACTGTGTAGCGCTTATCGTGATGTTATACATCGACTCGACCGTGAGGTTTCTCTTGTAAACAGCGTCCTCTATAGGGTCGCCGGTTCCTTCCTCGAGGTACTGGTCTTTGATCTGAGAAGGACGTACAAGCATGCGGAAATTGTAGCCGTCATAGTCATTAATTTCCAGGTTTGAAGTATACGGATCGTTTTCGTCAATGACAACGTCTGTATTGTTCTTTTTTGTTTCCGACTTTTTACAGCCGACGCAGGTAAGCATCAGTGCGGCAGCCAGAAGAGCAAGTGACTTTCTGAATTTCATTTACATTCTCCTTATCTTAAATGATACAAGAAATTATAGCACAAACGCACAAATTTTTCTACATTTTCTTGGAAATATTATGGCAAAAACTGTGATTTTGTTGTAATACACAAATTACAAGCCTCCTTTTTGTACATATTGACGTCACATATGCCCGTCAAGGTACTCTAATATGTCCTTGAATACACAAAGCTGTTGATTTTCGTTCAAAATTTCATGCCGCATGCCGTGATAAAGCTTAGATGAAACGTTCGTATAGCCGTTGTCCGCAAAGGATTTCACGGCTTTAGCAAAGTCCTTTTTTGTTACCATACACGGGTCGTCCGAACCCGAAACAAACAAAACGGGAAGCCCCGGATTGCGCGGTTTTGTGCCGTTATGTGAATATGCAAGCTCCATTAAAGACAGCAGTGCTTTGTATCCGTTGAGTGTAAAAGTAAAATTGCAGTATTCGTCCGCGTTGTATTTTTCGACAACGTCTCTGTCACTGCAGATCCAGGCATTGTCAAGCTTTTCATCAAGAAAATTTTTCTGAAAAAATCCGAGAAATGCGGAGTTTATAAGCTCGCTTCGCGCATGATCGCCTTTTTTGCGTATAAGTGCGTCGTCAAATTTACACATCAGTCCCGAAAATCTGTTTTCTGACGGCGAACCGCAGACAATTAGTGCACTCAAATCTTCAGCATGCTTTTTCGCATATGCCCTTACCGCAAGCGAACCCATGCTGTGACCGAAAAGTCCGTGTTTAAGCCCCGGAAAATCCGCGGAAAGCCTGTCTGATACAAGTCCTATGTCGGACAGCACGCCGTCAGCCATACCGGAGTAGAAATATCCGAGATCTTCCTTGTCCTTTACGCTTTTTCCGTGTCCGCGATGGTCGTGGATAATGCAGGCGTAGCCGTTTTCGGAAAGATAGGTCATGAACGGAATATAGCGCTCCTTGTATTCGCACATTCCGTGTACAAGCTGAAGCGCGGCTTTGGGATTATCGGGGTATATTTCTAGATAGGAAATATCGAGATCGTCGTATTTGGATTTGAGAAATCCGTCTCTTGTATTTATATGCATGATAAAACTCCCGTAACATATTTTGTTGATATTTTTTCCTTTGGCAGGCGCAAATATGTAAAAATTGCGCCGAAAAACGTGTTAAAGCTTCGGCGCAAAAGAAAATATTATAATTTAAAGCATATATTCGCCGTATTCCGGAGCGGTATACGGGTGAGTCTTGTTCTGCATGAAGAAAATGCGTTTGGGAGCATTAAAATTCTTCCACAGGACAACCTCAGAAGACGGCGGACAAACATAGTCGCCGAGACCGCAGTGTATCGTTACCGGGCATTTTACGCGTTTTGCCTGATTTGCCGTGTCGTAATACATAATGCCGTCGGAAATATCCGGTCTCCAGCCGCGCATTCTTCCTTTTTCAATGCCGCCGAGATCGCAGAGCCACGGTATAAATATGTCAAGTCCCGTTACGTCTTGCGTATGCGCCGCAATGCTCACAGCCTGCATTGCACCCATAGAGCCGCCTTCAAGATAAAGCTTTCCGCCAAATTCCGGAAGAGTTTTAAGAAAACGCGCCGCCTGCAATCCGCGGAAGATCATATCCCTGAAATAGCAGGTTTCGGGATTTTGGTTCTGCTCCTTGTCAAAGCCGAATGCGTTAAGCTCGCCATCGCGCAGATCGTCGTAGTATTCTTTTTCACGTCCGTTTTCAATGCCGTGCTGATTTATGCAAAGCGTAGCAAAACCGTCGCTGAAATGCGCCTCTGCCGAGGAATGACCGTAGCCTATGGTTATAAGCTTTGCGCAAAGGCTCTTTTGTGCCGCGTTTTTCGGTATTGTAAGGTAGCCCGACGAGGGACGACCGTGCGGAGTCTGTATTTTTATGTCGTAACAGTCAAAATTTGCGTTTGCAGACTCTGTTTTAACCTTTTCAAGAAGAACCGGCTCACAGTTGTTTACAATGTCAAGCTGTTTATCCCAGAAAGCGTCAAAATCTTTGGGTTCGGGCAAACCCTGTTCAATATTCAGTATGTCCGCACCGGCACCGCCTTCAAAAATATCGCATTCCGAAAGCTGATTTCCGTTTTCGTCATACGGAGTAACGGTGAGATGAGCAAATCCCGGTTTTGAAACGCTCACTTCAATTACGGCAGACGCGCTTTTTCCGTCGCACTCACCTTCAAAGTGTTCTCCGCCGTCGGTATCGCACGACCACTTGAAAACATGGCGGGGAAAAGGCTTGCCGTCTTTTACAAGATTCAGTTCAAAGTGCATTGTTTCGCCTGTATGGTATAACAGCGGATTTTTTACCGTCGAGCCTGTAAAGTATGCGTTTGGCATAGCTGTTACCTCCGGAGGTTCATTTTACGGAAACTTTGTGGAAGTCTTTTTTACCTTTCTTTATCATGACTTCGCCGTTTGTAAAGAATGCCTTGTCATATCCTGTTGCAAAATCCGTAACCTTAACGTCGTTTACTGATACGCCGCCCTGTTTTACAAGACGTCTTGCCTCGCTGCTTGACGGGCAAAGACCGCACTTTACAAGCAGATTGCCTATCATTATCTTGCCGTCGGTAAAGTCGTCATCGCAAAGCTCGGTAGAAGGCATATTCTCCATGTTCCCGCCGTTTCCGAACAGTGCGCGCGCACTTGCGAGAGATGCTTCGGCGTGTTCCCTGCCGTGAACAAGGGCTGTAAGCTCGTAAGCAAGCTTTTCCTTTGCCTTGTTTATCTCGCTGCCTTCAAGATGAGCGTATTCCTCAATTTCTTCAAGCGGTAAGAATGTGAGCATTTTCATGCACTTGATAACGTCGGCGTCATCAACGTTTCTCCAATACTGGAAGAAATCGTAGGGAGAAGTCTTTGCGGGATCGAGCCAGACTGCGCCGTTTGCGGTTTTGCCCATCTTCTTGCCCTCGGAGTTCATGAGGAGATTTATTGTCATTGCATAAGCGTCCTTGCCGAGCTTTCTTCTGATAAGTTCGGTACCGCCGAGCATATTAGACCACTGATCGTCGCCTCCGAACTGCATATTGCAGCCGTAGTGGGTGTAGAGATGATAGAAGTCGTAGGACTGCATTATCATGTAGTTGAATTCGAGGAACGAAAGACCTTTTTCCATTCTCTGCTTGTAGCACTCGGCTCTGAGCATATTGTTGACGGAGAAACAAGCTCCGACGTCGCGCAGCAGCTCTATATAGTTGAGCTTGAGCAGCCAGTCCGCGTTGTTGACCATAAGTGCCTTGTCCTCGCCGAATTCGATAAAACGGCTCATCTGTTTTTTGAAGCAGTCGCAGTTGTGCTGTATCGTTTCGGGGGTGAGAACCGAACGCATATCGCTTCTTCCCGAAGGATCTCCTATATATCCTGTACCTCCGCCTATAAGAGCTATCGGCTTGTTGCCTGCCATCTGAAGTCTTTTCATAAGGCAAAGCGCCATAAAGTGACCGACATGGAGTGAGTCTGCGGTCGGGTCAAAGCCGATGTAGAAAACAGCCTTTCCGGCGTTTATAAGCTCTTTGATCTCGGCTTCGTCTGTTACCTGGGCAATAAGACCTCTTGCCACGAGTTCGTCGTAAATTGTCATTTTGAGTACGTCCTTTCAAGTAAGCTAAGCGCCGTAAAATTCCGGAATAAAAAAATCCCCTGCATAAAGCAGAGGACGCAAAATGCGTGTTACCACCTCAATTTACCGCCTTTTCGCAAAGCCGGTCTCGGTAAGTGAATATATCACTGCCGCGGCTGTAACGTGCCGGCGAAACGCCGCGGTCTACTTGCAATAAAGCTTTCGGCGCGGAGCTTGCCCGGTGTATTCGCATGACCTCACTGCTTAACGCCTTGCACCCTGCGGCATCTCTCTGAAAAAGCATTGTGCGGTGCTACTTGTCCGGACTTATAGCGCTTTGATTTATATAACAAATTAATCTTATCATATAATTTCATGCTTGTCAAGGCTGTTTTTTAGGTAATTAGTGTATATTTCGGGTTCTTTACAGCGAATTTGAAAAAATAAAGATATTAAACTTTGCGCATACTGTTGAAAAATGCAGAATTCTGTGTTAGAATTGAACAAAGAACAGGAGAAAAGAGGTAGTGCAAATGGCATATACGTATCTTTGGTATTTCATAATATACGCTTTTCTCGGCTGGTGCTGCGAGGTTGCGTTTGCGGCTTTTGCCGAAGGAAAATTTGTGAACAGAGGGTTTCTCAACGGAGCTGTCTGCCCGATATACGGTTTCGGAGTCTGCATAGTGTATGCGTTTCTGATGCCGTTCAAGGATACGTGGCTTACACTGTTTTTGCTGTCCATGCTGCTTACATCGCTGCTTGAACTTATAACGGGATTTGCACTCGATAAGATATTTCATCAGAGATGGTGGGATTATACGGCTAACAGATTCAATCTCGGCGGATATATATGCCTTATAGCTTCTCTCGGCTGGGGAGTCGGCTGCCTGTTTGTCGTAAAGGTGCTGTTTCCGATAACTGATAAGCTTATATCGCTGCTGCCGAAAACAGCGGGCTGGATACTTCTCGGAATATGTCTTGCACTGTTTGTAACCGATACCGTAATCACGCTCTGCATGATGATAGGACTTAACAAGTATCTGAAAAAGCTTGATTCCCTCGCAAAAGCGTTCAGAGAGGATTCGGATATGATCGGAAAGAAAGTTTCAACGGGTACTATGGAGGCAATAGCCAAGTACAATGAAATTACCGCCGAAGGAACTCCGGTTTCCGAATTTGTCGACAGAAGCAAGGCGGTTAAAGAAAACCTTGAAGAATTTTCAGAAAATGTTGTCAGGAAAACCAAGGAATTCAAGGACGATATAACCGAAAAGAGCAGGGAAATAAGGCTTGCACAGAAATCCGAACGCAAGAAGAAAGTTGCGGCGGGAAGACTCAGCAGAAAGAATTACGACGAAATGCTCTCCAAGGTCACAAAGAAGTATTCGCGTTTGTTAAAGGCATTCCCGAATTTCCAGTTCAGCGATTTCCCCGATCAGACAAAACAGCTCAAAAAGAAACTGCGCGGCAGAAAGCATTAAATAACATAAATATAAAAATTACTCTGCGTCACACATATGCACGGCGCAGAGTTTTGTTGTATTTCGGAAGAAAGTTTATGTTTTTCTTATTCGGCAACTGCGGCTTTGCCGAGAGCGCGGCATTCGTCAAGCGCAGAATCGTCGGGTGCTTCGTTGACTGTAAGACCTTTTCCGTTTACGAGTACGGCACCGGCGTTTATAACTCTCTGTTCCCAGTTTCTCATCCATTCGCCGTCACCCCAGCCGTATGAGCCGAAGAGGGCAACTTTTTTGCCCGAAAGACTGCTTTCAAGCTCGGTAAAGAACGGTTCAAACTCGTCCTCTTCCAGAACCTCGCTGCCCATAGCGGGGCAGCCTAAGATAAGAGTGTCATAGCCTGCTGCGGCAGCTGCCGTTGTGTCGGAAACTTTAAAGAAATCCGCCGAAGAACCGCATGACTGTACACCTTCAAGTACGGCAAAAGCCATAGATTCTGTGTTTCCTGTTCCGCTCCAGTAAATAATTGCTGTTTTGCTCATTGTTTGTTCCTCCGTAATGTAGAAATATTTGGTATTACAAACTATCCTTGTTAAGATAATAAGTATTCGTAATTGTTTATGCTGCGTGAAAGATCCGTGAAAGATCCGTGAAAGTGAGAGTCCGGACTGCACGCGCTTTAAAAGTGCGAGTCTGCAAAGCTTATAACGTCTGAACATTTGCGCCGCGGCTTCGGGTTCGGCATAAACCTTCCATTCGCCGGTAAGCAGACAGCCGTCGTCCTTATGGTTGATAAAACCGTATATGTCATGCGCCGGATAACCGAGAAACGCACCTATTTCATGCGGAAATTCACGTTCAGACAGTCTGCTTTTCAGCATTTCGAGCTTTTGTTCAAGCGACCCATTATTTTCGTATCCGAAATCACCAAGAAGTTTTGATATTTCCGGACGCGACAGGTAATCCGCAAGAACTTTCCGCCTGTAAACGAACACCAGTGCACGCCTTTCACAGCTGCAAAGAATTCTTACATATATGTCCTTGCCGTTTAACTGACTGTTAAGCACCGATATTTGATTTTCAATATCGCGATACTGTGTTTTTGAAAGCGATACGAGGTTTCCAGGCTTTATACCTGCAAGAGCAGGACCGCAGTGGCGTGCCAAAAGTTGTTCAAGCATATATACTCCTGTAAGTTAGTACAAACTAACCATACGTCAAAAATAAATGTTAGTCCAAACTAACTACGCGGTAAAAAAATTAAGCGTTACCGCCGAAATATTCCGTTAAAGCTTCGTTGAGAGCACAGGCACTCGAAGAATGACAGTGTTTTACGAATGTGCCTGCCTTTTCGGCTTGCTGAGATGCAACGGCAACCATTTTGTGTGCCACCGTACCGGTAAAGACCACCATCATGTCGGGAGAACCGATCTGGTTCCTGAAATTTGCGGGGAATTGGGTAAAGACTTTGCATTTACAGCCGTACTTTTTGCATATCTCCTTGTAGCGGCAATGCATTCTGTCATGCCCGCCTATGATTACGACGCTCATTTTGTACCTCCGTCGCGTAATGTTTGTTTGTGCGCCGCAAAGATTATTGGACGCTGCCGTTAAGAATGTAATCTGTCATCGCGGCTGCATTTTCATCAGACATTGCGCAAAGACAGCATATTGCGTCGGCGCGTGCGTTTGTGTCGCTGCTGCCGAGGGTTTGGGTAAAGAAGCGGTGCAGGGTAAGATATTGAAGATACAGTTCGCTTGCCATTGAAGCCCCGCTTTTTGTGAAAGTGATAAAGCCGTTTTCCTTTTTCTCAATCAGACCTTCGTCTATGAGATTGGGAAGCATGAGGGAAATGCTTGCTTTTTTAACGCCGAGCGACTTTGCAATGTCGATGCTTCTTACGGCGTTTCCGGTGTTGCCGAGTTCATATATGATAAACATATATTTTTTCTTTGTAGCCGAAAGCATTTTTTCCCTCCTTTTTTGTGAATGTTTACTGTGTTTAACCGTTTTCACCGGTCTTTCTGCTGAAACGTTCTACAAGTCTCAGACAGAGATTTTTGATGTAAGCTATTGCAAAAACAAGAGCAAAGCATACGGTAAATGCGCAGATTCCGTAGAGAAAGTTTATAAATGAAGCAGACATCTTTTAATCACTCCTTGCCGTTGCGGCACGATCCTCCGAGAGCGCAGTGGCTGCATGAACCGCCGCAGGAGGATTTTCCTTTTTTCTTGTCATTTCTTATGGAACGTATCGCAAGTACAACAATGCAGATGAGTATTGCGAGAACGATTATGGTAGGTAGGTTGTTTGTAAGCCATGTCATCTTGAAAAATCCTCCTTTTTGCCGGGCGGCAGCAGAAACATTATTTAAATCCGTGCCGTCCGGTATTTGCGCGGTTATATTCGATGCTTTGTTTTAAAATTTACTTTGCGGTCTTAACCTTGCCGGAGAAGCTGCTTGCTTCCTTGTAAGGCTTGAAGAGCATATATATTATACCTGCTATAAGTACGAGCGAAACAATGATTCCGAATACGTTTGCATTGCCTGCGAATATCTGACCGATCTGGTTTACGCAGAGTGCAACCACATAAGCAAAACCGCACTGATATCCGATAGAGAACCATGTCCACTTGGCGTTGTTCATTTCACGCTTGATAGCACCGATTGCTGCGAAGCAAGGAGCGCAGAGCAGGTTGAATACGAGGAACGAGTAACCGGTAATGGGTGTGAATGCTGCGGAAAGTGCCTGATATACAGTTCCTTCTCCGCCGCCGTAGAGAATGCCGAGCGTGCCGACGATGTTTTCCTTTGCAACAAGACCGGTGATAGATGCAACGGCTGCCTGCCAGTTGCCCCAGCCGAGAGGAGCGAATATCCAGGCAATAGCTCCGCCGATCTTTGCGAGTATGCTCATGTCAAGTTCTTCTTCACCGAGCATTCTGAAGCCGTCTGCGGTAAATCCGAAGTATGTTGTGAACCAAACAAATATCGTGGAAAGAAGAATGATTGTTCCTGCTTTCTTGATGAAGGACCAGCCGCGCTCCCACATTGAACGGAGAACGTTAAGCAGGGTAGGCATATGGTATGCCGGAAGCTCCATAACGAACGGAGCGGGATCGCCGGAGAACATCTTTGTCTTCTTAAGCATTATACCGGAGATGATGATTGCAGCCATACCTACAAAGTATGCGCTTGTTGCAACCCAAGCCGAACCGCCGAATATAGCGCCTGCGATCATTGAAATGAACGGAACCTTAGCGCCGCAGGGGATAAAGGTGGTCGTCATAATGGTCATCTTGCGGTCGCGGTCGTTTTCGATTGTACGGGAAGCCATGATACCGGGAACGCCGCAGCCTGTACCGATAAGCATAGGAATGAAGGACTTACCGGAAAGACCGAACTTTCTGAATATACGGTCAAGTACGAATGCGATTCTTGCCATGTAGCCGCAAGCTTCGAGGAATGCGAGCAAGAAGAAGAGCACTAACATCTGAGGAACAAATCCGAGTACCGCGCCGACACCGGCTACTATACCGTCAAGGATAAGTCCGGAGAGCCATTCGGGAACAGCGGGATTTTCGGAGTCAACTCCGAGAGCGTTTCCGATAAGTACCGGAATACCGGGAACCCATACGCCGTAATCAGCGGGATCGGGCTCGTCGCCGATTTCTTCGAGAGTTGCCTGTGCAGCCTCGTAATCAGCGATTGTTGCGGTTTCTTCGGTAACTTCGAGAGTTTCTTCGTCTTCTACGTCGTATGTGAATTCGCCGTTTTCGGGTTCGCCGTTTTCTTCGACGTATGCTTCATAGCCGTCTACTATTGCGGCAGCGTCGCCGTATTCTTCGGCAACTTCGTTGTATGCTGCGGAACCTATACCGAACAAGTGCCAGCCGTCGCCGAACAGACCGTCGTTTGCCCAGTCGGTAGCGGAGGAACCTACGCCTATCATTGCGATCCAGTAAACAAGGAACATGATAACCGCGAAAATCGGAAGACCGAGCCAGCGGTTTGTTACAACCTTGTCTATCTTATCAGATGCGGAAAGCTTACCTGCGTCCTTTTTCTTGTAGCACCCTTTGAGGATTTCTGCTATGTAAACGTATCTTTCGTTGGTAATAATGCTTTCTGCGTCGTCGTCAAGCTCTTTTTCTGCTGCAGCAATGTCGGATTCTATGTGAGTCTTGACATCGGAAGCAATGTTAAGAGTTTCGGTTACCTTTGAATCGCGTTCAAAAATCTTTATTGCGTACCATCTCTGCTGTTCTTCGGGCATATCATGAAGAACTGCCTCTTCGATGTGTGCAATGGCGTGTTCAACAACGCCGGAGAAGGTGTGCATCGGAACGGTCTTGCCGTTCTTTGCGGCATTGATTGCCTCTTCGGCAGCTTCTTCAATACCTGTACCTTTGAGTGCGGAAATTTCAACAATCTTGCAGCCGAGTTCCTTCGAGAGTTCTGCTACGTTGATCTTGTCGCCGCTCTTCTTGACGACGTCCATCATGTTGATTGCAATAACTACCGGAATGCCAAGCTCTGTAAGCTGGGTTGTAAGGTAGAGGTTGCGTTCGAGGTTGGTACCGTCGATGATGTTGAGTATTGCATCGGGACGTTCGTTGATGAGGTAATTTCTTGCAACTACTTCTTCAAGTGTGTACGGGGACAGGGAATAGATACCGGGAAGGTCGGTGATTATAACTCCGTCGTGTTTCTTGAGTTTGCCTTCCTTTTTTTCAACCGTAACTCCGGGCCAGTTACCTACGAACTGGTTAGAACCGGTGAGAGCGTTGAATAAAGTGGTTTTGCCGCAGTTGGGGTTTCCGGCAAGTGCAATCCTTAAATTCATTGTTGATTCCTCTTTCTGTAATGTTGATTACTGTTTGAAAACGTTTTGCCGGGGTTATTCGACTTCAATACTTTCGGCGTCTGCTTTTCTGAGAGACAGCTCGTAGTTTCTGACCGTAACCTCGATAGGATCACCCAAAGGTGCAACCTTTCTTACGTAGATGCTTACGCCTTTTGTGATACCCATGTCCATGAGTCTGCGTTTAACAGCACCTTCGCCGCAAATTTTGACGACCTTTACGGTTTCGCCGATCTTTGCTTCCTTAAGATTCTTCATAAACTTTTCCTCCGTTTATATAATTATTATTTTATTTTTCAGATCATGATTTTCTGTGCCATTTCTTCGCTTATGGCAATTCTTGCTTCCTTGACGTTTACGATAACGTTACCGCCCAGACGGTTTATTACCTGTACGTTTCCTCCGACTACAAAGCCTAAGTTTTCAAGGTGCTTTTTTACTTCGGGATTTCCGCCTATTCTTTTGATTATGTTGTTTTCTCCGGTGTTTGCTAATGTAAGCGGCATCATTTTTTGTCCTCCGTATTGTTTCAGATGTATCTGACATCTGTAATTTTCATAGTTAGCCTTTGCTAACTTTCACGGTTAGTTTATCATAACTAATCACACCTGTCAAGAGTTTTAACGCAAAAAAATGCGTTTCGGCAAAATATATATAACAAACGGCAAAAAACAGGGGATAAATTGTGCAGCGGTTATAAAAAAAATAGTGTTTTTTATTGCAGAGCCGTAAAACTTGTAAATGTGTAGCCTGATTTCATAACGATTTCGCGCGCCTTTTTCTCGTCAAGCGGCTGTTTGGTATAAACGTAGGCGCATTTTTCCTTGAGTTTTACGTTTGCGGCGGTGTCGTCCTGTGAGTTGAAAGCGTTTTCGACTCTTTCCTTGCAGTGCGAGCAGGTCATGCCGTCAACACCGATTTTGTATGAGTATTTGTAATGCGAAAGATTTTTGTCGTTGGGCTTTACTTTTGGATCGGATTCGGCGCCGCAGCATCCGCTCGTCAGTTTCGTTTTGTAGCTTACCGCGGAATATACGCAGATGAGTACAAGCACGGCGCAGATTATAATTGTAGGAAGATTCATGGTTATTTGCTCCTTTATGTGAATTAGTTATCTCTAACTAACTGCATTATATATCTGTGTTTTCTATTTATCAAGAGGGAAAACGTAAAAAAATACCGGACGTATAAAAACGCCCGGCGCGGATTTGAATTTTATACCAAGTCTATGTACCTTGACGACGAAAATCCGAGTATACCGCCGTACTCAACGACATACCAAAGACCTGTGCTGCAATAGACGTTTACGTTTTCGCCGTTCGGAATCTGTGCAAGCACTGCCGCGTCCATGGACGGACGTTCTCTGATGTTGAGTCTGCCGCCTTCCGTAACGACTACACCTGTTTTTACTCCGCTGTATTCTTCAGGACTCACAAAAATCACTCCCAGATACTCCGCAACTCCCTGAGAAAGGTTGCGGGCAATTTCTTCAATGTTGTTTTTTATCCATTCCGCGTCCTCGGGATTGTCGTGATAGGCAATCTCAATGAGGACTGACGGCGCTCTGGTGCGTACCACTTCCGCAAGCGACGTTGTCGGCATGAGCCTTACCTTTGACGGATCGGGGTAAACACTCATAAAATTGTCCGCAAGAACCGTCGCGGCATCTCTGCCTCTGAGACTTCTCGTGTAGTAGTAAAAATCGCTGCCGGTCAGTTTTCCGGCAAGTGCTTCGGGCGATGCATTGGAATGAAGTGCCAGATGAAGGTCATAATTTCCGGCATTTGAATCCTCTATCGACTGACGGACTGTCGCGTTTGGATTATTTCGCGTATAACTTATTCCGGAAGCCGTAAGGTACGGCTCCATAGCGTCGGCAATGAGGTTCATGTAATACCGTTCGGAACCGGAATTGTCGTAATACTGATTAAAGTCCTGCGTAGAAGGACTCAAAAAAATTGATGGCATATTATCCCTCCGATTTTTGTTTTATTACATTGTATTCCGAAACCGGCTTATTTGACACCGTTTTTTTATCTCATATACCCGAATGTACAGCAATATAATAGGAAATGAACAATGAATTGCAGGGAGGGCGATAGGATTGCTCGGTAAGGTCTTTTCATGTATGACGGTCATATCATTTATATGTGCCGCCGCGACGGGAAATATGCAGCGAATGAGTATGGCGCTTGCGTCGGGGGTGGGCGAGGGAGTGACGCTGTGCCTTGCGCTTATGGGCACAATGTGCTTTTGGAACGGCATTATGAAAGTATTTGACGCAGTCGGCGCAACAAAAGTGTTTTCAAATCTGTTAAAGCCGCTGCTGAAACTGATATATTCGGAAAAGGTGCTTGAATCCGACGCGTGCGGTTGTATATGCGCTAGCATGGCGGCAAATTTTTTCGGGCTGGGCAATGCCGCACTTCCTCTCGGAATAAAAGCTATGCAGAGCATTGAAAAGAGTGAGAATTCTGTACGTGCAGGCAAGGATATGATAATGTTTGCTGTTCTGAATACCGTTCCGTTTCAGCTTGTACCGACGACGCTTATAGCGCTGAGAACAGCACACGGCAGCAAAGCGCCGTTTGATATAATCTTGCCTGTCTGGATATGCTCGGCGCTTACAATTTGCTTTGCGGTGCTTTTGTGCAAGATACTCGGCAAAATTGCGGATATTACGGAGGATAAAAAGTGCTTTTTGAAAAAATAGGATATTTCGCGGCACCGGTAATAACGGTGATAGCGGCGCTTTTAATGCTGTTCTCAAAAAAAGATGCCGGAAAAGAGTTTCTGAACGGCGCAAAAAGCGGAGTCACGCTCTCGTTTGATCTTATACCCGGCATGGTAATGCTTGTGAGCGGCGTTAAGATGTTCTGCGCAAGCGGTGCGGTTGATGTGCTGTTAAGCTTGTTCGGAAAAGCGCTTGTATTTTTGGGAATACCGTCGGAATTGCTGCCGCTGCTTGTTGTCAGACCGTTTTCGGGAAGTGCGTCAACAGCTCTTGCGGACAGTATGTTCGCAAATTACGGACCGGACAGCTTTTCGGGGCGGTGCGCAAGTATACTTATGGGCGCGTCGGACACGATAGTTTATACTTTGGCTCTGTATTTCGGCGCAGTGGGCAAAAAAAGAACGCGGTATGCACTTGCCGCGTCGTTTGTAATATTGATTTTCTGCACGTTTGTTTCGGTAAAGCTTGCGGAATACCTGTTTTAGTAAACTTACTGAGCGTTGTGCTGAGAAATTGACGCACGGTACTTTTTAGGCGTCATGTTTTTGTGCTCTCTGAACTTTGAAACAAAGTAGCTTGATGAGGAAAATCCCGTGCTGTAAGCAATTTCGGTGACGGTCATTTCGGTGGTCGCAAGCAGACGTTCGGCTTCGCGCAGACGTATGTAGTTTACATAGTCGTTAAAGCTTTTGCCGGTGATTTCCTTGAATATCTTTGAAAAATAGCTGTAACTCATAAAGCAAAGCTCTGCCATTTGGGCAACCGTTATGTTCTGCGAGTAGTTTTCGGATATGTATGAGAATACTTTTGACATACGGCTGTTGTAGTTTTCAAGAGAAGAAGAATCAATGTTGAGATTTACGCCGTTCTTGTGCCAGAAACGCAAAATCCACAGAAAAATGCGGCATATATCCATTTTTATTGCAATTTCAAAACCGTAGTCGCGGTTGTTGTTTTCCTCGACAAGCTCGTACATTGCCTCTTTTATGCAGCTGCCTTCGAGAAAGGGCGCGGAGATTATTTTCTGATGGGTAGCCGAATCGAGAATAAACGGAAGTATGTATTTGATCTCAAATATGCTCTGTTCGGCGCTGTATATAAGCTCCGGCGAAAATTTCAGCACGATGTAGCTGTTAAGCCCGTCCGAAAGCGTGTCTATCTTGTGAACCTCGTGCGAGTTGATTACAAGTAAGTCCCCGGAGAGAAAATAATGGCGTTTTCCGTTCAAAAACACCGCAAAGCTGCCGCTTGTGGCATAAATAAGCTCTATGTCGTTGTGAATGTGCGCACCGGACATAGTGCCTTTGCCGTCCTTGAACTGATGTGATACGTAAAACAGGTAAGAAGCAGTTTCTTTGAGGTTTCTTTCAACGCGATAGCTTTCGCTCATTTTTATCACCGCCGGATGTTTTATGTTGCTATTGTATCATATGAAAAAGCATATATCAAGCATTTGCGAAAAAATTATATAAAAATTTTGTTTTAATAACGGTTATACAGATTTAAAACCGCGGTGCTGCCGGACGCATAAATTACTTTTTATGAAAAACACGGATTTTTTTGTAAAATGCTATTGACAAAATCAATATGTAGTGGTATAATATCACCGTTGTCGAGTTGAGGCAACATTGTTCTGGGTGTGGCTCAGGTGGTAGAGCGCTACCTTGGGGTGGTAGAGGCCGTGGGTTCAAGTCCCGCCACTCAGACCATTTTTGAAACCGCTGTAAAAGGCGGTTTTTTGTCTTTGTATTTGTTTTTCTCGGTGCGGACATTGTAAAAAACGGCAGGTGTGTAAAAAATGCAGATAAAAGACATACTAATTCAGGCTGTCGGCTTTTTGGGAACGGTCGTATTCTTTTTTTCGTATCAGTGCAAGAGCAACAAAAATCTGTTCCGCTGTCAGTTTGTATCATACCTGCTGTATACGACGCATTTGCTGATGTTGGGCGCACTTACCGGCGGAATAAGCTATATTATCAATATGTTTCGCTCCTTTTGCTTAGGCAGTGAAAATAAATTCCTGAAAGGCAAGCCTGTGTGCATTGTGATATGCGTACTTCAGCTTATAACGCTTGCCGTTACATGGGGCGGATTTCCTTCGGTACTTCCTGTTGCCGCAAATATCGCCGCAACAATAGGAGGATATACGTATAACGCGCGAAAGATCCGCATTGCCGGAATGTTTGTAAACTCTCCGCTGTGGATAATATATGATATTATTATAGGCTCTTGGGCTGGAATACTTGATGAGGCTGTAAGCGTACTGTCCATGATCATATCGGTTGTGCGCTATGGCTGGAAAAATCTTGATAAAACAGAAATCTGACTTAAAAAACAACGGCGACCGCATAAAACGGCCGCCTTTAATTATATGTGAGCATTTACACGGTTTGTGAGGATATTATATATCTTCCGAAACGAAATACAGTATCCTCAAAATAACATTTTTTGCACAAAAGTAGACACGGAAGTAGACACAAAAGTAGACATGGAAGTAGACACGGAATCACTTAAATTAATTGTCAATATTTATTGACGTTCTTGTTTACGGAGATCAGAACTGACACGCCCCTTTAAAGTGTGAATTGATTTAGTAGCAGACAAAAAACAGTTTTTTACGATGCGTTTATCAGCTTTTTTGAGTATTGAGCAAACAAAAAAATATCCCCTTTATATCAATCAGGTACAAAGGGAATATTGATTTATGCAAATTTAATGATAAACGGCTGAAGTAAGTGAAATGTCTATTGCTGTTTTTAACTTACATCAGACTTCTGTAAATCTCCGCAATTTCTTCAACGCTTGTGTCTCTCGGATTTCCGGGACGGCAGGCGTCTGCATAAGCCGATTCTGCAAGCGCGGGTATATCTTCTTCTTTTACGATGCCTTTGAGAGTGGAGGGAATTCCGACATCTTCGGAAAGCTTGCGTACAGCGTCAACAGCTGCTTTGCGGTATTCTGCCTGAGTCATTGAGTCAACGCCTTCTACGCCCATGGCTTTTGCAATATCCTTGTACTTTTCACCGGTGTAGTCTGCATTGTATGCCATGACTGCCGGGAGAAGAATAGCGCAAGCCTTGCCGTGAGGAGTGTCGTAGTAAGCGGAAAGCGTGTGTGCCATTGAGTGGTCAACACCGAGACCTACGTTTGAAAATCCCATGCCTGCGACATACTGACCGAGAGCCATTCCTTCTCTGCCGGCTTTTCCGTTCTTTACGGCGTCGCGCAGCGAACGTGAAATTATTTCGATAGCTTTGATGTGGAACATATCCGAAAGCTCCCATGCGCCTTTTGTGATGTAGCCTTCTATCGCGTGAGTGAGAGCGTCCATGCCGGTAGCAGCCGTAAGGGAGGCAGGCATTGTGGACATCATATCTGGGTCAACCACAGCGACAACGGGAATGTCGTGAGCGTCAACGCAGACAAATTTACGCTTTCTCTCAACGTCCGTAATAACGTAGTTGATAGTAACCTCAGCCGCAGTTCCTGCGGTAGTAGGCACTGCGATTATCGGAACGCATTTGTTCTTTGTGGGAGCTACGCCTTCAAGTGAACGTACATCTTCAAATTCGGGATTTGCAATTATAATGCCTATTGCCTTTGAAGTGTCCATAGATGAGCCGCCGCCTATTGCAACTATGCAGTCCGCGCCGCTGTCTTTGAATTCCTTTACGCCGTGCTGTACGTTTTCTATGGTAGGATTTGGCTTTATGTCGGAATAAAGAGTGTAGGCTATTCCAGCTTTTTCAATTATATCGGTAACCTTTTTTGTAACGCCGAATTTTACAAGATCAGGATCCGACGCAACAAATACCTTTTTGAAACCGCGGCTTTTAACTTCGTCCGGTATAGCGTTTATGGCGCCTGCACCATGGTAGGAGGTTTCGTTAAGCATAAATTTGTTCATAAAAAATCACCTTTCATAATTAAATTTTCTACATGGAGGAGTATAATATTTTCCCATGTGACAAGTTCATTATAATGTGCAAAAATGACATTTTTCACAACCATACGGTTAAAAATATGTTATAATTATATAAAGTGTTCGGGAAATTTTTGTTGCGGAATTGTTTTTATCATACAAAGTTAAACTTTTTGTAAAATACGTCGGTTTTCCTTGACAAAACAAGCCTGAAAAAGTATAATTTTACTGTAATAAAGCGATGTGCCGGCAGTTTCGGCATATTGACTTGCAAACCGAATATCTGTATTTTGGCAAAC
Organism: uncultured Eubacteriales bacterium; assembly: GCA_934446675.1. Taxonomy (GTDB): domain Bacteria; phylum Bacillota; class Clostridia; order Oscillospirales; family CAG-382; genus UMGS1387. The sequence goes on along the minus strand of CAKSEL010000006.1, from coordinate 40,900 downwards.
CCGTTGAAAAACGGGGACGCAAAGTTTAGTGTCTAACCCGGCTTTCGGAATGATTGACTGACTGCATTTATTTTTGTAATTGCAGCCGGTCTTTTTGCATTTTTAGGAGGTTTTTTGCTTGAATTCGACGGACATTTTTATAGACTATGAAAAAGCAGATGAAAGAACCAGAAAAAGTATGGACAGGCTGTTTAAGGCACCGAAAAAGGGATTTTGGGCTAAAAAGAGAGCGTTTGACGTTGCCGCCTCATTTATTGCGATAATTCTGCTTTTTCCGCTTATGTTCATTACATATATACTGATATTTCTTGACGATCCTCATGCAAGTCCGGTGTTCAGGCAAAAGCGCGTCGGCAGACACGGAAAAGTTTTTACAATGTATAAATTCCGCACAATGGTTGCAAATGCCGAAGAACTGAGAAAGCAGCTCGAAGAGCATAACGAAATGGACGGACCTGTGTTCAAGATAAAGAACGATCCGAGAATAACGCGCGTCGGCGGAATTCTGAGAAAGACCGGATTTGACGAGATACTTCAGTTGTTTAACGTGCTTAAAGGCGATATGAGCCTTGTCGGACCGAGACCTCCGCTTGTAAGCGAAGTAGAACGGTATGACAACTATCAGAAACTCCGTCTTGTTGTAACTCCCGGTCTTACCTGTATCTGGCAGACAACTGCGGACAGAAACGACGTGCCGTTTGACGAGTGGGTTGAGATGGATATTGAATACATCGAGCACAGAACAATGTTTCTGGATTTAAAGATGATATTCAAAACGGTGTTTATTGTCTTCCGGCGCGACGGAAGATAGAAGAAATTTATAAAAATCAAGACAGGAATCTGCATTTAAGCTTGTTCCTGTCTTTTTTGCTATTTTTTCCTGTGCTTTCTGTACAGCGACGGTGAAATTCCCGTTTTTTTGAGAAATATCCTTGAGAAATACAGCTGATCTTCAAAACCTACCGCGTGGGCAACTTCTTTTATGGTTGCCGATGTGTTCTTCAGCAGGTCGCAGGCTCTTTTGACTTTGAGTTCAATTAATTTTTCGCCGGGAGTTATTCCGGTTTCTTTTTTATATAGTTTTGAAAAATAGTTAGGATCAAGATTTACGGCGGCGGCTATTTCCGGAACACGGATTTTGCGGTCGTAGTTGTGCTGAATAAAGTTTTGTGCGTCGGCAATGTAATGGTTTGCGGAATTTCCGTAATCGATGCCTGCGGAAAGTGCTGCAAAATATTCGTGCAGCAGCGATACACAGCGTATTTTGTCAGCATATTCTTCGGAACTGCTGAGTTCAAATATTCTGTCAAGTATTTCTGAAATCTTTTTGCCGTCCGGAACCGTGTATACAGGATTGGAAAAGTTAATGCCGAGATTTTCAAGATATCTGTAAGCAAGCTCTCCGTAAATGCCGACCCATTTTATGCTCCAGTATGTGCCTTCTTCGCACTTGTACTGAATGCGCGAGTTTGGGAACATTGCGAAAATCTGTCCGGCTGCGGCATGGAACACACCCGATTCGCATTGTATCTTTGCTTTTCCTTCGGTAACATAGTTTATGAGCAGATGGTTTCTGATGTACGGACCGCAAAAGTGATTAAGCGTGTGAATGCGTTTTCCGCAGTAGTAAAGATTAAGCTCCTGAGGCAGAGAAAAATTGAAGTTGTTTTCCTGAACCACGCTTTACATTCCTTTCGTACTTTAGTTTTTTTCGGAAATAAAAAAACAATCTTTATTTTGATATTTATTATACTTTATTCTTGTATATATGATACCATGCAAAGCTCTTTTTGTCCATGTGTTTAAAAAAACAAAGCAAAAAAGTCCATACTTGTGACGAAAAAATCCATTTCAGAACGTAAAAATTACTGTTATAAATATACAAAATACGGATTTTATCCGGGAGAAACAGTATGGAAAACAATTATTCGCAAAAATGGAAAAAGCGCGGCGACCGCACCGGCATGATAAGAAACGCGCTTTTGAAATCAATGGGCTATACAGACGCCGATATCGAGAAGCCCATAGTAGGAATTAATAAATACATGGGCGGAAACAAATCCCGGTCATGTTCATTTCAGGCAGTTATCCGAAGCTGTAAAACGCGGAGTGTGGGCGGCGGGAGGATTTCCGCTTGAAGTAAACACAATGTCTATATGCGAGGTTTTCTTTGACATATCGAGCCTTGTCTACCGCAATCTTCTTTCAATGACGACGGAAGAACTTATAGAGCGTCATCCGTTTGACGGCGTTGTGCTTATAGGCGGCTGCGACAAGAATGTTCCGGCTCAGCTTATGGCGGCGGTTTCGGCAAATAAACCCACAATATATCTGCCGGGAGGAGCAATGCTGCCCGGAAGCTACTGCGGACAGACGCTTGCCTGCGGCACGGATTCGTTCTATCTTTATAACCGTTACACATATGACAAAGCATGAAGGCTGCCTTTACGGAAGTGCCGGCGCGTGTCCGATAATGGGTACGGCAAATACCTGTCAGACCGTGACCGAGGCACTCGGCATAGCGCTTCCGGACAGTGCGGCGTGTCTTGGCGTTTCTGCTGAAAAAATGCGTATTTCCGAGGAAACCGGACGCGCGATAGTCGAACTTATAAACAAGGATATAAAATGCCTTGATATTATAAATGAAAAGTCGGTCGAAAACGCAATACGCGTTCTTATGGCGTGCGGAGGTTCGACAAACCTTATAATTCACCTTATAGCAATAGCAAGACGCGGAGGAATTGATCTGGATCTTAACGATTTTGACCGTATAAGCCGCGATACTCCCGTGCTTGTCGATGTAAAACCGCACGGAAAGGGAACTGTCGGTACCGATTTTCACGACGCCGGCGGTGTAAAGGCGCTTATGAAAGAAATTGAGGGCATGCTGCATACGGATTGCCTTACCGTAACCGGAAAGACAGTACGCGAAAATCTTGCGGACGCCGATATGCCCTATAAGCCCGATATAATAAGACCGCTTGAAGCTCCTCTTGATAACGAGGGCGGAATTGCAGTGCTTTACGGAAATCTTGCACCTAAGGGGGCAGTTATAAAGAGAAGTGCTGCGAGCAAAGAACTTCTTTGCCACAGAGGACGCGCAAAGGTGTTTGAAAGCCTTGAGGAATGTCAGAAATATCTGCTTGACGAAAATTCGGACATGGAATGGAATACTGTCATTGTGCTTCGCGGGTTTGGTCCTGTCGGAGCGCCCGGTATGCCGGAAAACGGAAACTTTATGCCTCTTCCTCCAAAACTTAAAAGAAAAGGCATAAATGACTTTGTGCGGATAACCGACTCGCGTATTTCCGGAGGCTGTTTCGGAACACAGGTGCTGCATGTTGCACCCGAAAGCGCAATCGGAGGACCGCTCGCCGCGGTTCGCGACGGAGATATAATACATCTCGACGTGGAAAATCATATAATCGAAGTTGAACTTACGGACGAGCAGATTGCAGAACGGCTGAAAGACTTTAAACCAAAGACTCACGACGATATTAAACGCGGATTCGTGCGTAATTTCATTGATAATGTAACGCAGGCAGACGAGGGCTGCGATCTTATGTATATGCAGTACAAAAAAGAATGAGAGGTAAAGAAAAATGAGTGAAATCAAGGGGATTTGTCCGATAATAGCAGCGCCGTTTACTGAAAGCGGCGAGGTTGACTACGAGAGTCTTGAAAAACTTACGGCTCATCTTATAAAAGGCGGCTGCCATGCCGTAACGCTTTTCGGTATAGCAGGAGAATACTATAAGCTCTCAGACGACGAGCGTGACAAAATGGTAAAAGCCGTTACGGATACCTGTAAGAAATACGGCGGCAAATCTATATTGTCGGTTACGGATCATTCAACCGAAAATGCTGTCAAAACCGCAAAAAAGTTTGAAAGCTACGGTGCGGACTGTCTTATGATGCTGCCTCCGTTTTTCCTGAAACCCGGCGCTGGTTATCTTTACGAGCATATGAAAGCAATTGCAAACGCGGTCGATATTCCTATAATGGCACAGTATGCGCCTGAACAGACAGGCATTGCAATAGCGCCGGAATCATTTAAAAAACTCGGCGAAGAATGTAAGAATGTCATTTATTATAAAATAGAGTGCAAGCCCGCAGGACCGTACATAACAAATCTTTCAAACCTGTGCGGCGGAAATATTGATATATTTGTCGGCAATGCGGGATTTCAGCTTATCGAGGCTATGGACAGAGGCGCAGTCGGCGCAATGCCGGGCTGTTCAATGTACGACGTGTATCTCGATATATATAATGCGTATGTTTCGGGAGAAAGAGAAAAGGCAATGCTTCTTCATAACGAATTGCTGCCCATGCTCAATCATATAAGACAGAACGTCGAACAGATAATTTCATTTGAAAAACGCATACTGAAACGCCGCGGTATAATCGCAACGGACTATTGCCGCAAACCGTCGTATGCTACAGATAAATACTTTGACAGACTCTTTGAAGAATTCTATGGTGTTATGGCGCAGAAGTACGGGTGGTAAGTATGAAAAAGATGAATAATCAGACTGAGATATTCCGCCGAAAATTAGAAAACGGTGCAGTCGTCGGTTTCTTTTCAAAAACCAGCGATCCGGGCTTTATAGAGGCTGCCGGCTTTGCCGGAGCGGATTTCGTGATACTTGATCTTGAACACGGTCCGAACAGCGTTCAGAGCGTCCAAAATCTTATCAGAGCCGCACAGGTTGCAGACATTTTCCCTATTGTCCGTGTAAAGGAAAACTGTGAGCACGTTATTGGCGAAGTTCTCGATATCGGTGCCGGAGAAATTCAGATACCGCAGATATCGTCGGCAAAAGAAGTACGTGCGGCGACGGAGCATATAAAATTTGCACCCGAAGGAAACCGCGGAGTTTGCAGATTTGTAAGGGCTGCAGAGTATTCTGCGCTTGACAGATTTGAATATTTTAAAACTGCCGGTAAAACCTGTGTTATACTTCAGATAGAGGGCGTTGAAGGAATACGGAATCTGCAGGAAATATTACAGACAAACGCCGCCGACGTAATATTTATAGGTCCGTATGACCTTTCAGCGTCGCTCGGGCTTACAGGTCAGATAGATAATCCGGCAGTCGAAGAAAAAATGCTTGAGATAATCAAAATATGCGAAGAAAAAGGCGTTACGGCGGGAACGTTTGTCGATACGCCGCAGAATGTAAAAAAGTGGAAGAATCTCGGAGTAAAGTATCTTGCATATTCCGTTGATATGGGGATTTTCCACGATGCCGTAAAAAATATCGTTACAGAGGTCAGAAATGGCTGAGAAGGAGTAATTTAATATGGATAGCAAAACCGCATTTGTAACGGGTGCCGGTTCGGGAATAGGAAAGGCGATAGCAAAAGGTCTTGCCGAAAACGGATATGACGTTGCGTTCTCGTACTTCGGCAATAAAGAAGGAGCAAAGGAAACCGAAAAAATTATAGAAAGTCTCGGACGGCGTCCGCTTGCCGTAAGAGCTGATATGCGGAATATTGATGACATTAACATGGCATTTGCACGCATCGAAAACGAATTTTCGCATCTTGACGTATATGTAAATAATGCCGGCGTCACCGAAAAGTGCGATTTTCTGCATACGTCGCCAAAGCTTTTCGACAGTATAGTGCTGCTTGATTACAGAGGAGCATTTTTCTGTATGCAGGCGGCTGCGAAACTCATGGTAAAGAATCATACAAAGGGAAGTATAGTGCTTATTTCTTCAAATAATGCAAAGGCTCATTTTGCCGATGTTTCGGTGTACGGTTCGGCAAAGGCTGCGGCACAGAAGGCGGCGCAGCACGCTGCAATAGAGCTTGCGGCATATGGTATAAGGGTAAATACAATATCACCCGGCTGGACTGATACAGGTGCTGCAAGACTTGATGAAAAGGAGAGTACGTATTATAAAATACCTCTCGGAAAATGGGTTGACGTAGACGAGATAGCTGACGCGGTCATATATCTTTCTTCAAAAAGCGCTCGTTCGGTAACCGGTGCTGAGATTATCATTGATAACGGTGCATTGCTTCAGGCAGACAAGCATGAAAGGTATGGTTTTTAGAGATGAATTCAGAGTATTTATATAAGGTGTATGCGGACGGCTTACCGGTAAAGCTTGATACAATAAGAGTGTCGGCTATGCCGTTTAACAGAATATGGCCCGGAAAGCAAAGAGATATTTCTCAGACCGAAGAAGCGTATGTGCTGCACATTGTTTCGGAAAAAAGCGTGCATATAAAAATAGAGTGCGAAAACAAGGAATTGAGACCTGTAATACGTCCGCTGTCGTCACAAACCCATATTGAATACAATAATAACTCGGCGGAGTTTACTCTTGCAGAGCACGGACAGTATGTTTTTGAACCCGACGGCATTCACGGCACGGTGCATATCTTTTTTGACATGCCTGCCGGATTTGAGCAAAAGAAAAACGCAGATTATGTTTTTGAAAAAGGTGTGTACCACGCCGGAAAGATAGAACTCAAGAGCGGTCAGAGCATATATATCGGCAAAGAAGCGCACGTTTACGCAAACATATGTGCTTTCGGTCAGCAAAATATAAAAGTATTCGGATACGGTGTTCTCGACGGCGGAGACGAGGTGCGCACATATAAGCACGGTGATATCGGCTGGGATAACGAAAATAAATTTTCGCCCGATAAACTTCATACAGTCGGCTGTCTGCGTCTGTTCGGCTGTAAAAATGTTGAAATAACCGGTATACGCGTCCAGGATTCCGCCTCATATGCAATGAGCTTTTATGCGTGCGACGGTGTGCATATAGATAATGTAAAAGCAGTCGGTCACTGGAAGTATAACAATGACGGAATTGATTTTATAAACTGCCGTAACGTATTGCTTGAAAACACATTTATACGCTCGTTTGACGATTCCGTATGTGTAAAAGGTTTTACCGCGTTTTCGGATATAAGCCCGGAAAATATAACGGTAAGGAATTGCGTTCTATGGTGCGGCTGGGGAAAAACGCTTGAGATAGGACTTGCAACGGCTGCAAAATCCATAAGCAATATTACATTCTCGGAATGCAAGCTTGTACATAACACAACCACTTGTCTTGCGCTCTCAAACGGTCAGTATGCGGATGTAAACGGCGTTCTGTACGAAAATCTCGAAATTGAAATTGAGCCAACATATGAAGCGCCTGTATATCAGGATTCGGACAGTCAGGTTTACCGGCTTTCGCCAAAGCCGTTTATTCCGGATCTTATAAACATTACTGACAGCCGGCGAAAATGGCAGGGTAACATTTCAGCCGATGACGAAAAACGCTGTATCAGAAATATCAAATACAGGAATATCCGTGTTGCCGGCAGCAAGGAATTTGTACCGGTGATTCGCATAAGCCGTCAGAATGAGTGCGGAATTTTTGAAAATATTTCTGCCGAAAACCTGAATATCTGCGGTAAAGATATACCGTTTCTTGATTTTTTGAAAACGCACGGCTGCGATGATTCTGTAAACATTGCAAAAAGCGGTTTCCGGAAATAAAACATACGGTTACTCAAAATCTCTTTGTGTGGTATACTCTGTAAAAGTCTGATTTTGCAAAAAGGCGGTAATAGAGTAATGCTTATGAATCCGAGACGGTCCGACAAAGAGATTAAAACAATAAGAAGATCTATTCCTGACTTGCTTACAGCGTTTCGCTGCATTGCATCGGTTTTAATGATGCTCTTTGGTTTTGTACCGAAGAAGTTTTTGCTCATTCGGCAGTAAATACAGGCGCAAACGCTCGGATTTCTGAGCGTTTTGTCATTTTGTGTGAAATACATTGAATTTTCTGCGCGGTTAATATATAATCAAACCGAAATAAAGCATTTGAAAAACTTGCTTTGGAGGCGTAGAAATTGAGAAAATGTCTTTTTGAAGCGCACAGGGGAGCTGGCACCGAAAATCCCGAAAATACGCTCCGTTCTCTTAAAGCTGCGTGCGTGCAGGGGTACGACGCGGTTGAAGTTGATCCGGAAGTCACGTCGGACGGTGTTCCGGTTCTCATGCATGACAATACTATAAACAGAACCGCGAGAAACAAAGACGGTTCGGTAATTGAAAAGCAGATAAAAGTTTCGGAGCATACATATAAAGAACTTTCCGGATATGACTACGGCGTGTGGTTTTCGCCGAAATTCAAAGGCGAAGGTCTCGTAAGGCTCTCAGAGGTCATGGAACTTTCGGAACAGACCGGGGTTCACGTAAAGATAGATAATAAGTTTGCACGGTTTGAGCAAAATGCAAGAAACGCAATTTTTGAAACGGTAAAAGCGCACCCGAAGGCAAATGTCGGCTTTACCTGTTTTGATGCGGATCTTGCGGTTGAAATGTTCAAAATGTTCCCCGATGCCGTAATTCATTACGACGGAGATACGTCTGAGGAGAACCTTGCAAAAATCGCAGGCGCCGTGCCGAAAAACAAACTTTATGTGTGGGTCCCGTTTGAATCTCCGGCAACAAGCTGGGTGTCGGTACCGTTCGCAAGCAAAACGCTTTGCGATACAATAAGAAAATATGCAAAACTCGGTCTTTGGATAATCAACAGCGAAGATGACTTTGAAAAGTGCATGGCTGAATTTGCGCCGGATATGATAGAGACAAACGGAACGGTAAAACCGCCGAAGAATATCGGTTTGATACCCGATACGCATATGCACACGCATAATTCCCATGACAGCACGGCAGAGCCGTATGATATGTGCGAGGCATCTTTAGAAAAGGACGTCGGCGTTGTGTGCTTTACAGATCATATAGACATTGAATATGCCGACACGGTAAATGTTTTCGACGTTGCAGGGAATTCGGTAAACGACGCGCTTGAGATGAGAAAGAAGTTTAACGGGAAATTAAAGGTGCTGACAGGTACCGAAATAGGGGAGTATTTCTGGAAACCCGAAGTGCCGAAAAAGCTTCTCGAAACGTATGACTTTGATACTGTAATAGGATCGGTTCACAGTACAACGCTCGGCGGTTTCACAAAGCCGTATTCTACTATGGACATGAATAAGCCGGAACTTCATGAGTATATGAGAGTTTATTTTGAAAATATGGCAATGATGCTCAGGACGTGCGATTTTGACGTGCTGGCGCATCTTACCTGTCCGCTGCGGTATATAAACGGAAAATACGCCAAAAATCTCGATGTTCATGAGTTTGAACCGCAGATAACCGAAATATTAAAACTTGCGATCCGTCATGGAATCGCGCTTGAGATAAACACTTCCTGCGTTGGTTCGGAATATGACGAACTTTTGCCCGAAGAATGGATAATCGAAAAATACAGACAGCTCGGCGGCTACCTTGTAACGCTGGGAGCCGATGCACACATTCCCGAAAACTGCGCGCACGGATTTGACAGGGCGTTTGAGGTTCTGCGCAAATACGGATTTAAGAATATATATTATTATGAGGGCAGAAATGCCGTACAGTGTTCACTGAATAACTGAGGAGGATAAAATAATGAAAGCGGCAAAGTTTTATAATAAATTTGACCTGAGAATAGAAGACCTGACCGAACCGGAGGTCGGCGAAAACGACGTGCTTATAAAGGTTCATGCCTGCGGAATATGCGGCACGGATATGCACATTTTCGACGGCGATGAGGGCGCAGCTGCAACACCGCCCGGAACGGTTCTCGGACATGAGTTTTCGGGGGAGATATTAAAGGTCGGCCGCAGAGTTGCGGATTTTAAAGCCGGCGACAGAGTGTGCGTTGATCCGAATAAACTCTGCGGCAAATGCCGTTTCTGCAAAGGCGGTATCGGACACTTCTGCGAACATATAACAGGTATAGGAACTACCGTAAACGGCGGATTTTCCGAGATGTGCTGCGTTCCCGAATCGCAGTGCTATAAGATTCCCGACAGCCTTTCGTATGAGGAGGCCGCAATGACGGAACCCGTCGCTTGCTGTCTGCACGGAATTGACCTTTGCAATATACGACACGGAGATACTGTTGCCGTAATAGGCGCGGGAATGATAGGACTTATCATGACTCAGCTTGCAAAACTTGCAGGCGCCTGCAATATAATCGTAATCGAGCCTGTCGAAAGCAAGCGCGTTCACGCAAAGAAACTCGGCGCGGATATTGTGCTTGATCCTAACGGCGCGGATATACCGGAGGTTCTTGCAAAACTCGGAATTACACAGATCGACGTTGTAATTGAGTGCGTGGGACGCATTTCAACGCTTGAAACGGCAATTAAGATTGCATGCAAGTATTCCACCGTAATGATGTTCGGTCTTACAAAGCCGAATGATGAACTTTCGATCAAGCCGTTTGAAATATTCAAAAAGGAAATCACGCTTAAAGCTTCCTACATCAATCCTTATACACAGCAGCGCGCACTTGATCTTATATCTTCGCGCCGTATCGACGTAAGCTCTATGATATATGAAAAAATCCCGCTCAAAGAGCTGCCTGAGGTGCTTTCGGATAAGGACAGAAGAAGGCTCGGCAAGTTCATTGTAACACCGCAGGAAAAGTAAAGATAAATACAGCAGTTTTTAAGGTTCCGGAACTTTGCGCTCCGGGACTTTTGCTTTATTAATAATTAAATGTATTTATTTTGAAAAAAATGTCACAAATCGCGCATAATATTGACATTGACTTTTTTTTAACATAGTGCTAAAATTATAATAACGACAGTATTTTTTATATTGAACCGCAGTATATCGATAAACACATTACCGGTATGCGAAATTGGTACTTGCCAAATACGTGCGAATGAGGTATTATAATATAAGGAGTACTGTGAAAAGGTATTCGACAAAAAAGGAGTGAAAAACCGAAAATTCCGCAAAAAAACGGTAATTCAATCAAAAAACTTTAGAGGTGCATTATGAACAAAATTTCTATTATCGGAACCGGAAGCGTAGGTTCGACAATCGCTTATACGCTTGCTGTCATGGGAATTGCGTCCCAGATAGTAATGATCGACATCAACAATGAAAAAGCACTCGGAGAGGCGCTTGATATACGTCAGGGAACACCTTTTCTCGGCGCCTGTTCGGTATATGCGGGCGACTATCGCGACGCTGCGGGATCGAACATCGTAATACTCACATCGGGTATTGCAAGAAAGCCCGGTCAGTCGCGTCTTGACCTTGCGCAGACGAATGTAAATATAACAAAATCCATAATTCCCGAGATAGTAAAGTATGCTCCCGACGCTACATATATAATTGTCAGCAACCCGGTAGATATTCTTACATATACTTTCTGCAAGCGTTCGGGACTTCCCGAAAACCGCATAATCGGTTCGGGTACGATACTCGATACCGCAAGACTGCGTGCAAGAATTTCGGAATACTACAATATCAGCCAGAGCAATGTTCATGCATATGTTTTCGGCGAGCACGGCGATTCTTCCTTTATTCCGTGGTCTGTCGCAAACATCTCGAATGTTCCGATAGCCGATTGCGGAAAGCTTATCGCTACCGATAATATAGAGCCGCCGGTATTCAACTTTGATGAAGTAGAGCAGTATGTCCGCAAGTCCGGCGCAAGAGTTATCGCACGCAAGGGCGCAACCTTCTATGCGATTTCCGCGTCTGTCTGCCATATCTGCAAGTGCCTGCTTACCGGTATAGATACTACAATGACCGTTTCAACTCCTATGCACGGCGAATACGGCGTAGATGACGTTGCGCTCAGCGTTCTCAATACAGTAGGCGCAAACGGTGCAAGATCCAAGGTGCTTATGCCGCTTACCGATGAAGAGATCGCAAAGCTTAATAAGAGCGCAGACGCACTCAAAGACGTTATCAATAATCTTGAAATATAATTAGGAGTTGTTAAAAAATGGAATACCGCATAGAACATGATTCCATGGGCGAAGTCAAAGTTCCGGCAGACCGTCTTTGGGCTGCGCAGACACAGAGAAGCCATGAGAATTTTAAGATCGGCGTCGATATAGAAACAATGCCGAGAGAGATAACACACGCGTTCGGAATACTTAAAAAAGCCGCTGCTCTTGCAAACAATGAGCTTAAACCCGAAAAGATGACCTCCGAAAAGCTTGCCGCAATCTGCGAAGCCTGCGACGAAGTCATTTCCGGAGAGCTTAACGGACATTTTCCGCTTGTTGTATGGCAGACCGGTTCGGGTACTCAGTCCAACATGAACGCAAACGAGGTTATTGCAAACCGCGCAAACCAGATTGCGGATAAAAAACTCGTTCACCCGAACGACGATATAAACATGAGTCAGTCGTCAAACGACACTTTCCCGACAGCAATGCACATTTCAGCGGTTATCGCGATCGAAGATAAGCTGCTGCCGGCAATAGAAACGCTTATAGCGACATTTAAAAAGCTTGAAGCAGAGAATGAAGGCATAGTAAAGTCGGGACGTACGCATCTTCAGGACGCAACGCCCATTAAGTTCAGCCAGGAAATAAGCGGCTGGCGTTCAAGCCTTGAAAGAGATGCAGAACTTCTCAAGTCCGCACTTAAACCTCTGCACGAGCTTGCACTCGGCGGAACTGCGGTAGGCACGGGACTCAATGCGCCCAAAGGCTTTTCCGAACTTGTTGCGGCAAAGGTATCCGAGCTTACAGGAAAGCCGTTCGTAACGGCTGAAAACAAGTTCCATGCTCTTACAAGCAAAGATGAGCTTGTATTTGCACACGGCGCAATAAAGGCGACTGCCTGCGATATGATGAAGATAGCAAACGACGTGCGCTGGCTTGCGTCCGGACCGAGAGACGGTCTCGGCGAGATACACATTCCCGAAAATGAGCCGGGTTCTTCCATAATGCCCGGTAAGGTCAACCCGACGCAGTGTGAGGCTGTAACAATGGTTGCTGTTCAGGTAATGGGCAATGACGTTGCGGTTTCCATGGCGGCGTCGCAGGGTAACTTTGAACTCAACGTGTTCATGCCTGTTGCGGCATATAACTTCCTCCAGTCCGCAAGACTTCTTGCAGAGGCTATTGTTTCGTTCAATAATAACTGTGCAGTCGGCATTACGGCAAATAAGGAAAAGATGCACCATAACCTGTATAACTCGCTTATGCTTGTTACGGCACTTAATCCCTATATCGGATACGAAAACGCCGCAAAGACCGCAAAGAAAGCCTTTAAGGATAATATTTCACTTAAAGAGGCTTGCGTTGAACTCGGATTTCTGACTGCCGAAAAGTTTGATGAGGTATTCCACCCCGAACAGATGGTATAAGAAAACGTAATGGAGGTATATTGATGAAAGTAAGTTATTTTCCCGGCTGTACCCTCCGTACAAAGGCAAAACAACTTGATTACTACGCGAGAAAGTGCGCCGAAATACTCGGCGCCGAGCTTTGCGAAATAAAGGATTGGCAGTGCTGCGGCGGTGTGTTTGTCAGCGCAAAGGACGAGATTGCGTCAAAGCTTTCAAGTGTGCGCGCGCTTGTCTCGGCAAAAGAGGAAAACAGACCTCTTGTGACCGTATGCTCAGCCTGTCATAACGTTATCAAGCAGACAAACTACGCTGTACAGAATGATGAGACTTTTGCTGCGCGCGTGAATACATATATGGCGCAGGATAAGGACTTCAAAGAGCCTTATAACGGCGAAACAGAGGTTATACACTATCTCGAACTGCTGCGCGACAAGATAGGCTTCGATAAGATAAAAGAGGCTGTCAAAAATCCGCTGACAGGAAAGAAGATTGCGGCATATTACGGCTGTATGCTTTTGCGTCCCGGAAAAGTCATGAGCTTTGACGATCCCGAAAACCCGAAGATCATGGAGGACTTTATCAGAGCGCTCGGAGCAGAGCCTGTTGTGTATTCCATGAGAAACGAGTGCTGCGGCGGATATGTCGTAGTTGAGGATAAGGAGTTTGCGTCAAAGAAGGCAAGCGCTGTTGCAGACAACGCAAAGCAGAACGGCGCCGAGATGCTTGTCACCGCATGTCCTCTTTGTAAGTATAATCTTGTCAAGAGTCAGAGCGATGTGCCGGTTGTTTACTTTACGGAGCTTCTTGCGGAGGCTCTCGGAGTAAAGGAGGATAATGATGCAGAATAAAAATGAGCGCGAAAAGGAACAGATCCTCCGTATGAGCGGAGTAAATCCTCTGAAATGTATGCGCTGCGGAAAGTGCTCGGCTACCTGTCCGTCATATGACGAGATGGAGTATCACCCGCATCAGTTTGTATATATGGTCGAGAACGGAGATATAGAAACTCTGAAAAAGTCGGATTCCGTATATAAGTGCCTTTCATGCTTTGCCTGCGTTGACAGATGTCCGCGCGGAGTAGAACCGGCAAAGCTCGTAGAGGCTCTCAGACTTTCCGTAATACGCGAAAAAGGCGCAAACCACTTAAAGCCCGACGATGTTCCGGAGATTATCGACGACGATATGCCGCAGCAGGCTCTGGTAAGCGCATTCAGAAAATATTCAAAGTAAGAAAGGAGATACAAAACCATGCAGAGAATCGGAGTATTTGTCTGTCACTGCGGTACAAATATTGCAGGAACAGTCGATGTAAAAGCAGTTGCAAAGGCTCTTGAAAACGAGCCGGGTGTTGTTTTCTCCACCGACTACCAGTATATGTGTTCCCAGGCGGGACAGGAAATAATCAAAAATGCAATAGCGGAGCATAAGCTCACGGGAATTGTTGTCTGCTCGTGTTCGCCGCGTATGCATGAGGCTACTTTCAGAAAGACTGCGGCGGCAGCAGGTCTTAACTCTTATATGGTTGAGATCGCAAATATCCGCGAACAGTGTTCGTGGGTTCATAAGGATATGCCGACGGGTACAGAAAAGGCAATCATACTTGCAAAGGCAGCCGTAGCAAAAGTAAACCTCAATACGCCTCTTACACCCGGCGAAAGCCCGGTTACAAAGAGAGCGCTTGTTATCGGCGGCGGTATTGCCGGTATTCAGACAGCGCTTGATATTGCCGACGCAGGATTTCCGGTAGATATAGTTGAAACAAAGCCGACAATAGGCGGAAAGATGGCTCAGCTCGATAAAACCTTCCCGACGCTCGACTGTGCGGCTTGTATTCTTACGCCGAAAATGGTTGATGTTGCACAGAACGATAAGATAAGAATTTTTTCGTATTCCGAAGTGACCGATGTCGGCGGATTTGTAGGTAATTTTGAAGTTACCATAAAAAGACGTGCAAGATATGTAAAGGAAGATGTATGCACAGGCTGCGGAGCTTGTACCGAAAAATGTCCGCAGAAAAAAGTGCCTAATGAATTCAACCTTGGTATGGATAACAGACGCGCAATATATATCCCGTTCGCACAGGCGGTGCCTAAGGTCGCAACAATAGACCCCGACCACTGCAATATGCTCAAAAACGGAAAGTGCGGCGTCTGCGCCAAGGTTTGTACCGCCGGCGCTATCGATTACAATGCAAAGGACGAGTACATAAAGGAAAAGTACGGCGCAATAGTTGTTGCAACAGGATTCAATCCCATTTCTATGGATAAGTTCGACGAGTTTGCATACTCTCAGTCAAAGGACGTAATAACCTCGCTTGAGCTTGAACGTCTCATGAACGCCGCAGGACCTACCGGCGGTACGCTTTTAAGACCGTCCGATAACGAACACCCGCATACGATAGTATTTGTACAGTGCGTCGGTTCGAGATGTTCTGCCTGCGCCGAAAAGGGCAAGGAATACTGCTCGAAGATATGCTGTATGTATACGGCAAAGCACGCAATGCTTATCCGCGATAAATATCCGGATACCGAAGTTTACGTATTCTATATCGACGTAAGAACACCCGGCAAGAACTTTGATGAGTTCTACCGCAGAGCCGTTGAAGAATACGGCGTGCATTATATAAAGGGCATGGTGGGCAAGGTAACGCCCGAAGGAAAGAAACTCAAGGTGCAAGGCTCTGATCTGCTTTACGGAAAGCAGCTTCATATAGACGCAGACCTCGTTGTGCTTGCTGCCGCAATAGAACCCGATAAGTCCGCAAGACACCTTGCTACAATGCTTACGGCAAGTATGGATACAAACGACTTCTTTACCGAAGCGCACCCCAAACTCCGTCCCGTTGAAAGCCCGACGGCAGGCGTGTTCCTTTCGGGAACCTGCCAGGGACCTAAGGATATACCAGAAACAGTTTCTCAGGCGGGCGCTGCCGCATCAAAGGTAATCGGACTTCTCTGTAAGGATAAGCTTACGGGAAACCCGTGCGTCGCACATTCCGACGAAATGATGTGTAACGGCTGTTCGACCTGTGAAAAGGTTTGTCCTTACGGAGCTATAACATACGTTGAAAAAGAATTCAGAATGCCCGACAGAACCACAAAAGTCCGCAGAGTTGCGTCGGTAAACGAAGCTGTTTGCCAAGGCTGCGGAGCTTGTACGGTTGCTTGTATGTCCGGTGCTATGGACCTTAAGGGATTCATGAATAAGCAAATCATGGCGGAGGTAGACGCAATATGCAAGTAAATGAATATAAGCCGCTTATTGTGGCATTCTGCTGTAACTGGTGCTCATATGCCGGAGCAGACCTTGCCGGCAATAACAGACTGAGCTATCCTGCGGATGTAAAGATAATCCGCGTACCCTGCTCGTGCAGAGTAAATCCCATGTTTATACTCCGTGCATTTCAGAGAGGCGCGGACGGCGTAATTCTGTGCGGCTGCCATCCCGGAGACTGTCACTATACGTCGGGTAACTATTATACAAGGCGCCGTATGTCGCTGCTGTTTTCCATGCTTGACTATCTCGGAATAGAGAGAGAACGTACAAGAGTAGAGTGGGTAAGTGCTGCGGAAGGCGCAAAGTTTGCCGCAACCATGAACGATTTTGCCGAAAAGGTAGCAAGCCTCGGCGAAAACAAGAGATTGGAGGATTTACGATGCAAGAAATAAAACGCGATGTTCTCGTAAATAAAGCCTCTGAGCTTTTGGCAGCAGGCACTGTTGACAGAGTTCTCGGCTGGAGAGTCGGAGAGTTTGACTATGACGTAACTCCGTCGGTATTTTCGAGTGCCGAAGAGCTTGAAAAAGAATTTGTATGGAATGATTTCTGCGGTGCGAATTTTTCAAAATATCTTGTAAAAGAGACGGCTAAAAGCGACGCAAAGGTGCTTGTTTTCTTAAAGCCCTGCGATACGTACAGCTTTAACCAGCTGCTTACCGAGCACCGTTTTGACCGCGAAAAGGTCTATGTTGTCGGCGTTCCGTGCGGCGGCATGATCGACGTTAAAAAACTCAAGGAAAAAGCGCAGAGCGTACTTTCCTCCGAATCAGACGGAGAGCAGACCGTAATACATACGCTCTATGACGGAGATATTAAGGTAAATACTGCAGAACTTCTGGCAGAGAGATGTGCAAACTGCAAGTCGAAAAAGCACGTTGCGTATGACGAACTTCTCGGCTCGGACGGAGATGTGCTCGATTCGCACAGATTTGACGAGGTTGAACGCCTTGAAAAAATGACTCCCGGCGAACGTTTCACATTCTGGCAGAACGAACTGTCGAGATGTATCCGCTGCAATGCCTGCCGCGACGTATGTCCCGCCTGCACCTGTGAAAAGTGCGTTTTTGATAACCCGAATTCCGGTGTTGAAAACAAGGCTGCGGCAAATTCCTTTGAAGAAAAGATGTTCCATATTATAAGAGCGTTCCATGTTGTCGGAAGATGTACCGACTGCGGAGAGTGTTCGAGAGTATGTCCTCAGCATATACCGCTGCATCTGCTCAACCGTAAGTTTATCAAGGATATTGACGAGCTTTACGGCGATTATCAGGCAGGCGCCGAAGTCGGAAACCGCGCGCCTATCGTAAATTACTCGATTGATGACGCAGAACCCTCAGAGGCAGTCGAAAGGGGTGACGTCAATGCGTAAAATTTCACTTGAAAATCTTGACGGGCTGTTTGCGAAGATCTCGTCCGAAATGACGCTTTATCTTCCCGTAGATACCGCAAACGGCGCCAAATACGAAAAGTGGGAGGACGGCAAAAAGCTTTCCGACGCACTTAATACCGTAAGAAGTGCAAAAGACTTCTTTTTCCCGCAGACCGAGAATCTTATGGACTTCAAGGTTGAGGGCAAGAGCATTGAGGTCATTGATACAAGAAACGAGTCCGAAGATTTTGCAATTTTCGGTGTCCGTGCATGCGACGTAAAGAGCTTCGACGTACTTGACAGAGTATTTCTCACAGATCCTGTCGATACATATTATGAAAACCGCCGCAATCACGCAACCATTATCTCCATGGCTTGCAATAAGCCCAAGGAAACCTGTTTCTGTCAGACTTTCGGCATAGACGCATCGGAACCTCAGGGCGATGTGGTCTGCTATAAGACGGAAAACCAACTTTTGCTTGACGCAAAGACCGAAAAGGGCAAGGCGTTTCTTGCAAAGCTTGACGGCGTTACGGAAAATGCCGATGAGAATGCTGCAGATGAGCAGAAAAAGCTTATCAAAGAGCGTCTTTCAAAGCTTCCGCTTGCCACGCTTAAAGCCGACGCATTCGGAAAGGACAAGACAAAAGAATTTTTCGACGCACCCGAGTGGAAAGAACTTTCCGAAACCTGTCTTGGCTGCGGAACCTGTACTTTTGTCTGCCCGACATGTCAGTGCTATGATATAAAGGATTTCAATACAGGTCACGGCGTTAAGCGTTTCCGCTGCTGGGATTCGTGTATGTACTCCGAATTTACCAAAATGTCGGCAGGACAGCCCAGACTTACACAGCTTGAAAGATTCCGTCAGAGATTTATGCATAAGCTTGTGTATTATCCGACAAATAACGACGGTATGTTCTCGTGTGTCGGCTGCGGACGCTGCATAGACAGATGCCCTATTCAGATGAATATAGTAAAAGTAATGAAAAAGCTGGGAGGTAAAAGCAATGCTTAACGAAAAAGAAGCACTTATACCGGCAATCGGCGTCGTAACCGATATACGCATAGATACGCCGGACGTAAAGACCTTCCGTGTAGTCACTCCCGACGGCAAAAAGGCTTTTGAGCATAAACCCGGTCAGTGCGCCATGCTTTCCATTCCGGGCGTCGGAGAGGCTATGTTTTCAATTACTTCTTCTCCCACGAATACCGAGTTTATGGAATTTTCCATTAAAAAGTGCGGCTGCGTTACCGAATGGCTCCATTCAATGGAGGTAGGTCAGCAGATCACTATCCGTGGCCCATACGGAAAGCCGTTCCCGGTTGATACCGAGTTTGCCGGTCACGATATGCTCTTTATCGCAGGCGGTATCGGTCTTGCTCCGCTGCGTTCGGTTATAAATTACTGCCGCCATTACCGCGACAGATACGGCAAGATTGATATAGTTTACGGCTCTCGCAGTATGCAGGATCTCGTTGACTATAAAGAGATTATTGACGAATGGGCAAATGACGCAGGCGTGTCAGTACATCTTACCATCGACCGCGAACAGCCCGAATGGAACGGACACGTCGGTTTTGTACCCAACTATGTCAAGGAACTCGGTTTCTCGACAGATAAGATCGCCGTTCTCTGCGGTCCTCCCATAATGATCAAATTTACGCTTGCGGGACTTATCGAACTCGGATTTGATAAAACTCAGGTGTATACGACAATGGAGCTTAGAATGAAGTGCGGTATCGGAAAGTGCGGAAGATGCAATATAGGTGCAAAATACGTCTGCAAGGACGGTCCCGTTTTCCGCTGCGATGAAATCGACGAGCTTCCGGACGAATATTAATTCAAAAATTCTTTAAGGAGAAAACTACTATGGAAAATATGGTAAACGTTTACCTTTTCGGCAAGCAGTACAGCGTTCCCGATAACCTGACGATAATGCGTGCCATGGAATATGCCGGATACCAGCTTGTGCGCGGCTGCGGCTGCCGCAACGGATTCTGCGGTGCGTGCGCTACAATATACCGTATTAAAGGCAAACAGGAGCTTAAAACCTGCCTTGCGTGCCAGACAAAGGTAGAGGAGGGAATGTACGTCGCAACGCTGCCTTTCTTCCCGCTTGTAAAACAGGTATACGATATTGAAAAGATAAAGCCCACCGAGCAGATAATGATGCAGCTTTACCCCGAAATATATGCCTGCGTCGGCTGTAATGCCTGTACAAAGAGCTGTACTCAGGGACTCAATGTCATGCAGTATATCGCATACGCTCAGAGAGGCGAGTTTGATAAGTGCGCGGAAGAATCTTTTGACTGCGTAATGTGCGGAGTATGTTCGTCAAGATGCCCTGCCGGAATTTCACATCCGCAGGTTGCAATGCTTGCGCGCAGACTTAACGGAAAGTACCTTGCACCGAAATCCGAGCATCTCGAAGAACGCGTAAAAGAGATTAAAGACGGTACCTTTACGGAGCTTATCGAAGCGCTTATGGGCAAACCCGTCGAAGAACTCAAGGAACTTTATAATAACAGGGATATAGAGAAGTAAGGAGGTAAAACGGATATGTATTCTGCTGAATTTCAGGATTCTTTAAAGGCGCTTGAACAGGCGCGTGAAGCCAATATTGCCTATGAGCCCAAAAGAATGACCGCAAAGGAAAAGGATGACCTTCTTGCAGCTTATCACCCCGATTATAAAAAGAGTGAGTTTGCAACGCTTGAAATAGGTCCTAATAAGGGTGAGCAGGTTCCGCACGAGCTTTGCGAAATGCTCGAGGCAAAGAGCCGTATAACCGAAAAGGATATAGACCTCAACAATGTAAAATATGATGTTGACGTGCTTATAATCGGCGGCGGCGGAGCAGGTTCTTCCGCGGCAATCGAAGCTGATAACGCTGGAGCTAAAGTTATGATAGTTACAAAGCTCCGTATAGGCGACGCAAACACAATGATGGCTGAGGGCGGTATTCAGGCTGCCGATAAGCCCAACGATTCGCCTGCAACGCATTTTCTTGACGCTTTCGGCGGCGGACATTTTGCCGCAAAGAGAGAGCTTCTTGCAAAGCTTGTGTGCGAGGCGCCCGAGGCTATACAGTGGCTCAATGATCTCGGCGTTGAATTTGATAAAGCTCCCGACGGAACAATGATCACAACTCACGGCGGCGGAACTTCAAGAAAGAGAATGCACGCTGCAAAGGATTATTCCGGCGCAGAAATAATGAGAACACTCCGCGACGAAGTGCTCAACCGCGGAATTCCGGTAGTCGACTTTACTTCGGCAATTGAGCTTATACTCGACGAGAACGGTAAGGCAGCCGGCGCGGTTCTCATGAACATGGAAACCAAGGAACTTATGGTTGCACGCGCAAAGACCGTAATTATCGCAACCGGCGGCGCAGGACGTATGCACTATCAGGGATTCCCGACATCAAACCATTACGGCGCAACCGCAGACGGACTTGTGCTCGGTTACAGAGCAGGCGCAAAACTGCTTTATGCCGATACACTTCAGTATCATCCGACGGGCGCTGCATTCCCGCAGCAGATATTCGGCGCGCTTGTTACCGAAAAGGTTCGTTCTCTCGGTGCAAAGCTTGTAAACCGCGACGGTAAAGTATTCATGCATCCGCTTGAAACACGTGATGTTGCCGCAGCGTCGATAATACGCGAGTGCTCCGACAGAGATGAAGGCGTAGATACAGGCAGCGGAAAGGCTGTATGGCTCGATACGCCCATGATTGAAAAAATCGGCGGCGAAGGAACTATCGAAAAGAGAATTCCGGCAATGATGCGTATGTTTATGAGCTACGGTATAGATATCCGCAAGGAGCCTATACTTGTATATCCCACGCTTCATTACCAGAACGGCGGTCTTGACATCAACGTTGACGGTATGACGCCCAATGTGGAAAATCTCTATGTTGCAGGCGAGGCAGTCGGCGGTATTCACGGAAGAAACAGACTTATGGGTAACTCGCTGCTCGATATTATCGTATTCGGCAGAAGTGCAGGCAAGAACGCAGCCGAAACAGCAAAGCATACCAAGACCGGAAAGCTTACGTTGAAGCACGTTACCGAGTTTGAAAAGATGAGAGAGTCTGCCGGAATCAAATCCGACGCAGTTTCTCCCAAACTTCTTCCCAATTACACAAGACAAAAGAATATATAACCGAAAGTGAGTTAATAAAATGACAGTTTCATTCATAACCGACCTTCTCGAGGCGCTTACAATATTCTGTTTCGGTCTTTCGTGGCCGATTTCAATACGCAAATCGTATACTTCCAGAACCGCTAAAGGAAAGAGCCTTTTCTTTGAAGTGTTCCTGCTTATCGGTTACGCATTCGGCATTGCAAGAAAGATCATACAGACCTGCAACGGCAGCTCCGGATTTATCTTCTATCTCAGCTTTTTCTTCTATGTGCTTAACTTTATCGAAATTGCAATAGACATCGGACTTTATTTCAGAAACGTAAAGCTCGACGCCGCTGCCGATAAAGCAAAGCTCAGCAAATAATTGAAGTGCGCTTAAAAAATCACCCGGAGGTGAAAAAAATTAAACGTACAGAGATTTCACGTGCGGCAATCGGAAGAATACCGGTTTATCTCAGATTTCTCAAAAACACCGGACATTCATGCGAAAATATATCTGCGACAGCAATAGCAAGGGCGCTCGGACTCGGCGACGTACAGGTCCGCAAGGATCTCGCCTCTATAAGCGGAGCCGGACGCCCCAAAACCGGTTACAGAGTAGATGAGCTTATAAATACGCTTGAAAAGTTTTTGCAGCATGACGATAATAAAAAGGTCGTGCTTGTCGGTGTCGGCAAACTCGGTAAAGCTTTGCTTGATTATAAGGGCTTTGCGGAGTACGGACTTGAAATATCCGCAGCTTTTGATATTGCTGTGAAAAAGAAGTATCAGAGCAAGACCGGAAAGCCGGTATATCCTATGGACGCATTTGCAGAATATTGCAAAGAGAATAACTGCGCAATAGCGATAATTGCCGTGCCTGCGGATAATGCTCAGAGTGTCTGCGATACGCTTGTCGGTGCCGGAATAAAGGGAATATGGTGCTTTGCACCGTGCAGACTGAATGTCCCGGAGGGCATTGCCGTGCAGTATGAAAATATGGCATTGTCACTCGCTTTCCTTAGCAACAATATATAAAAAATAAGAGCAAGACGTTTACCGTTTGTATCGGTGCGCCTTGCTTTTTCTTTTGTGTCGGATTAAATTTTGTCCGCCTTATTTTTTTTATATTTTCAGACGGTAATCTCGATTTGATTGTTTTCGATAGCAGCAATGCAGCTCTCGTAATAGCCGTCACCGGTGGTGCGCGGTCCGCTGATAACTTTATATCCGTCAGCTTTCAGTTTTTCGGTCAATGCGTCGACCTTTTCCTTGCTGCCGACGCTGAAGGCAATGTGAGCATATCCGGTACGTGCAGGGGCTTTTAGAGTATCTGTCATCTCGGGTCTGTTCATTATCTCAAGACGCGCGCCGTTATCAAACGACAGAAAATAAGAGCTGAATCCTGTCTTTGGATTGCGGTATCCGTCATTTGATTTTGCGCCGAAATATTCGGTGAAGAAATTTTTGGCTGCTTCCGGATCATTTACGTATAGAGCAATATGTTCGATGTTCATATTTACCTCCGTAAAACATGCGTCAAAAATTGGTTTTGGCTTTAACGGGTATTAGTATTTCGGTTACGAATTTATCAGTATCATTCGTAAATCCGTAGTCGATCATGGTAATTTCGCGTGAAAATCCGCAAATTTCAAGATCGTTGCTTTTAATATATTCCGTAAGCTTGCGATACGGTGCTT
Organism: uncultured Eubacteriales bacterium; assembly: GCA_934446675.1. Classification (GTDB taxonomy): domain Bacteria; phylum Bacillota; class Clostridia; order Oscillospirales; family CAG-382; genus UMGS1387. The sequence continues at coordinate 17,245 of CAKSEL010000006.1, read as the reverse complement.
TTGCCACGGCGTGGCTGCCGCAGAAACGGACGGAAACGCAGGTGCAGGGCGGAAGTGTGTCGCACTTGCCATTAAAACTGTCAACATCGTCGAGTATCAGAAAAATGCAGTCGTATGCGTCAAACTTTTCGGATTTCAGATTGGTTTCGGAAATGCCGATTCCGACTTTGCCGAGAAAGACAAGAGCCTCGTCCTGTGAACCTTCAAGCCTGCGAATAGGGGACTCCATATCGTAAAAACTGCTGATTTTAAGCTTGTCCTCAAGCTTTATAAGCCTTGTTTCGGGTACATTCCTAAGTTCTATTGTGTCAAGCTTTGAATTTCTCGCGTCGTCCAGCTGTTCAAGGCGCTTTTGAATTTTGCGCTCAACCTTGCATAGCTGATTTATTTTTTGGTTTACACTTTCCATCTGTTCGCGAAGTGTTCCTTCGATGACGTCAAGATCGCGGTTGCCGAGAAACTGCTTTATTTTTGGCAGAGGAACGTCCAGCACACGCAAATATCTTATTGTGTTGAGCGCTTCAAACTGCCGTATGCTGTAATAACGGTAGCCTGTTTTGGTATCCGAAAATTCGGGGCTTATAAGTCCCTTTTGCTCGTAGTGACGGAGAATTCCCGGACTTAAATGAAACATCTTTGAAACTTCGCCTATCGTAAACAGCTCGGAACGATTTAATTCGGCGCCGGCGTTCTGTAAACCGGCACGTTTATTTTCCGTTGTTGATTCTCGTTTTTGCATAATACTGTTCTATTGTGTTGTCAAACTGTTCGTGTGAAAAATCGGGCCAGAGCACATCGAGAAAGGCAAATTCTGCATATGCGGTTTCCCACGGGAAAAATCCGCTGAGCCTTTTATCACCGCCTGTGCGTATGACAAGCTGCATTTCGGGCGATTCGTATTCGTCAAGGTATGACCTGTAAAGCTTGCTGTCAATGTCTTCGGGCTTTATCTTTCCGGAGGCTGCGTCTGCCGCGATCCTGCGTGCTGCGCGTAAGGTTTCATCGTGACCGCCGTAGCTTATTGCTATGTTTACGGTAAGATTTTTGCAGTCCTTGGTAAGCATTGCCGCGCGGTTAAGGGTGTTTCTCGATTTTTCGGACAGCATATTCATGTTTCCGATAGGTATAAGGCGTATGTCGCGCTGAATACAGGTGTCAATACGCTTTTTGAAAAAGCTTTCGAGAAGCTCAAATATTCCGTCAACCTCATCGGTGCTTCTGTTCCAGTTGTCATATGAAAATGCATAGACGGTAAGATAGGGTATCTGCGCCTCCTGACACCACATACAGGTTTCAATAAACTTGTCGCCGCCTTTTTCGTGACCTTTTACGACACTTTCAAGCTTGTGCTGGCGCGCCCAGCGTCTGTTTCCATCCATGATTATTCCGAGATGCTGTATTTTTTTTGCTTTATCTGACATAGGTACCTCCGTAATTGCTTATTTTTTGCGTGACGTCATGTATTCGAGAAATTCTTCAAAAATGACTTTGTCGTGTTGTGATATTGTAAGCTTTGACAGACTTTCGCGTGATTTTTGTATGTATTTGTCGCAAAGACTGTTTGCAAATTCCAAAGAGCCGGATTTTATAAACATACCGCGCAGCGTTTCAAGCTCATTTTCACTTGACTCCGGATTTCCGTATATGCTCTCAAAGAGCGGCAGCTCGTTTTCAGCATTGTTTGTGTTTGCAAAGTCAATAAAATGTGATGAAAGCACGGTTTTCTTGCCCTCTCTCATGTCGCTGAGATTTGATTTGCCTATCTCGTCCTGTTCTGAAAAGATACCGAGAATATCGTCTTTTATTTGAAAAGCAATACCGATATTCTTTCCGATTTCCGAAAGCTCAGCCTTTGATTTTTCGTCGGCGTCCGCAAGTATTGCACCGAGCAACAGCGGTCCCGAAACGGTATACTGCGCGGTTTTCAGCGCGTACATAGAAAGAACGTCGTCGAGCGTGTAGTCTTTGTCATAAGACAGATCAACGTCTTTAAGCTCGCCGGCAACGGTTGAGAAAAATACGCGTGACTGGTGCCGTATTGCATTTAACTTGGTTTTTTCGGCAAATTCACAGCCGCAGAGAATCGCGGTTGCCGCGATAATTCCGAAATCGCCCTCGCATATTGCGCGTGAAATTCCCATGTGACCTCCTCCGAGCTGCATATATACAGAAGGCTTGTGGCGTCTTGTAGGACTTTCGTCTATAATGTCGTCGTGCGTAAGAACTCCCGTCTGGAATATCTCGTAGGACAGGGCAGGGAGAATAATGCGGTCATCGCAAGGCTCTTTAAACAGGCTGTAACCGAGTTTTACAAGATACGCGCGCACTCTTTTTCCGCCGTCGCAGTGTTCGGCAAATATATCGTAGTAATCCGCCATGTTCTTGTCCGGACATAACGAATTGAAAAATTCCTTTAACTTTCCGCTTCTGAAATACTCGCCGCACTTGCCGGCAAATTCGGTTATATCGCTTTTGAAATCATTGTACATAAATAAACCTCTCGGAAATTGCTTTTACAATAATAATATCATATTTTTTTGCTTTTGTAAACTATATGCGATTGAGTTGGAAAAAATATTCTTTAAAGAGAATAAGAAAAGGAAGCCCTTTTTGAGAGCTTCCCAAAGAACATAAGTCCTTTAAACTGTTCAGATAGTGCCTTTGACCGTAAGAATCGCCGTACCGGGAGTAATGGTGTATACTCCTGTTTCGGTATCTTGTGTGAAGGTTGCGGCAGGAACCGTAATTTTGCCGGGAACCGTTGCAAATTCTCCGGTTGTCGTGTTGTAGGAATAGTCATCGCCGAGAGTCCATGCTGTGCCGTTGAAGGTAACGGAGAGTCCGTTGAGAACGGGATTGAACGTGTCGGTTACGGACGCGTTATCGGCAGCTACCGCTGCGGTATTGCCGGTATTCTGAATTACAAAGGTATAGGTTACTTCGCCGTTTTCGGTTACGGTAGACGGGCAAAGAGCCTTGCTGATTGTCAGAACAGCCTCGGAACGGGCGTTGATGGTCTCGGTCGCGGTTATCGGCGTTGTGATACCGCTGCCTGTCAGCGTTGCAGTGTTTGTAACCGAGCTTTCGGCTGCAAGAGGAGCAAATTCGTTGACTTTTACCTGGTAGACAATGGTCGCATTGCTGTTTGCAGGAACGCTGAAGTCTGAGATTTCAAGCGTGTCGCCTGCTGTTACCGTGGGCGTTGTCTGTAAGGTGCCGCCGGTATAATATCTCAGAGTTCCCGTGTTGTACGTCAGCGGAACGTAGGTTTTCTCTCCGACGGTATAAGCGCCGAGATTGTCGGTAAGCGTAAGTCCGGTAAACGGCAGAGTTCCGGAATTTACGATGTTGATGACGTAAACCACGTTGTCTCCGGCGGTATAAGTGTCTGCTATCGCCGTTTTTGTCATGGACAGGACTTCGACAAGCTCACCGACGGTTATATTTGAATTTGTACTGATTCCGTTGTAGGAAAGAGTAGCCTGATTAAAGAAAGAAGCCATGTCGGTACTCCTTTAACTGTTATTTTCCGGAGAAGTAATGTCTTCTCCGTAGGTATTATATGAAACGGCGCCGGTTTCTGCTCTATTAAATAAGAAAAGTCCCGCATCATTTTACAGAGTACGGGACTAAATTTTAAATTTTTACTGTATCAGTCGGCATCTTTCGGCATACAGTCGAAATTCTGAACAATTTTTTCGGTTTCGGGAGCATGGTATGTGCCGCTGAGTTTTCGTGTTTTGACGCCGAAATCAAGTCTGCTTAACATGAGCAGTTTCTCGGCGGAAAGATTTGCGCCCATTACAAATGCAAATTCAAATTCATGCGGACGCAATTCATACATTTCTTCGGGAGTAGGACCGCAGGAATTATTGCCGAGTCCGCGCATCGCATAGTCTATGTACAGGTAATTTTTGCCGGACTTGCGCAGTTCGTTTTTGTGTTTGGCTTCAAACAGATTTTCAAGCGTGAAATCGTGATATGAGAAAATAATGCTGTCCGAGCCGATAATTCCGAGGTTTGTTCCGTCCGCACAGTTTACCGACACAAAACGGTTGTCGATACGCGTGCCGCACTCCTGCGGATATTCGTATTTGAAATTGAGTTTGTCAACAGGCAGACTGTAAAGCCCGAACGGTGCGGAGAGCTTTCTGTCGCAGTAGTTTTCGTGTTCGCCTCTGCCGTACCACTGTGCCTTGCCGAAATTTGCGGAAAGCTCGAATACAACGCCTATTCTCAAAAGCGTATCCGGCAGCTTGCCGTAAGGAACGGCATGGGAGTCAAACAGAATAAGTCCGCTGTCGAAAACGGTGTATGTAATGTTCCACTCAAATCCGCCGTATCTGCCCTGACCGGTGGTTTTTCCGAATACCTTAACTATATAACAGTTTTCGCCGCGGCTGACCGATGTCGTTCTCATTTTGAAACCAAACTGAGGAAGTCTGTAATCAAGCCAGGCGTTGTATCCTCTTTTCCATACGTCGTCGTTGTCGGTTGTTGCACGGAAAAAGCAGAATTTCATGGGTGCGTCGATTATTGTCCTGTCGGCTTTTACGTATTTGCTTATGACTCCGCCGGTAAAGCTAACCGAGTAACCGTTGCCGGATATAACGGCTGTGTCACCGTCAAAGGAAAGCGACGGTGAACCCGAATGCTTGGGCGTGTAAGGCAGTTTTTCGGCATAGCAGGGAAGTTCGAGCTGCCTGTGTGAGATCTCATGATCTCCGTCGTATACGTGCAGGTCGATTCTGTATACAGCACCGTTTACGGGAGTACCGATTTCAAGATCTATGTCCCGGAGTATCTGCGACTGACGTGCCGGAACGTCGGGCATATTTATCTCGCCCGAACGCAGAATGTTGAAGTCCTCAAGCAAGAACCATTTTAACGTATACTTTTCAAGCGGAGCAAAATCGTTTGTGTTGCGGCAGACAAGATTTTCGCCGTCAAGTGAGAACAGAACGGGGGACAGTACCTCTTTAAGTTCGGCAAGAGCAGGTTTCGGGGTGAGATCGCTTTGCAGATATCCGTCAAGCGTAAAGTTCTTCCAGTGATTTTTTTCGTTTTTGTCAAAATCTCCGCCGTATTTTACAAAAGACTTTCCGTCCTTGTCTTCGGCGTAAAAACCGTGGCTCTTGAATTCCCAGATGTAACCGCCGCACCATTCCTCGTGCGAATACATATAGTTCCAGTAATCCTCAAGCACACCCGGAGCATTGCCCATGCCGTGGGCATATTCGGTGAGCATACATGGCTTGCCTTCGCGTGCAAATTTGGTCATGGATTCAAGTGTGCAGTAACCGTTTTTGCGGAAATCATCATTTTCGTTGTCCTGCGACTGATGAATGGGCAGCTTTTTTGGCTGCGAACGGAGATATTCTTCGCACTTTGTCAGATTTTTTCCGCAGCCGCACTCGTTTCCGACAGACCAGATCATAATACACGGCTCGTTTTTGTCATTCTCATACATGGCTCTTGTTCTGTAAAGAAAAGCATATTCCCAGTAGTCGGATTTCGCAAGCGTGCCCTGATCTCCGGCAGCCTGAGCGCCGTGCGACTCTATATCCGCCTCGTCCATGATGTAAAGTCCGTAGATTGCGCAAAGCTCGTAAAATGACGGATCGTTTGTGTAGTGCGAACACCTTACGGCATTGACGTTTGACGCCTTTAAAATTTCGATTTCCTTTGTCATCTGCTCAAGGCTTACGCCCCTGCCGTTTTTCATGTTGTATTCATGGCGGTTGACGCCTTTAAGCATGATCGGCTTTTCGTTGACAAGCAGCTTGTTGCCCTCTGTGCGGCACTGCATAAGCCCGGTCTTTTTTGAATGAACCTCAAGCAGATTTGCGCCGTCGTAAAGCTCTATGTAAACGTCATACAGATTGGGTTCCTCCGCGTTCCAGAGCTTCGGCGAGTTTACCTTTACCGTAAAATGCGCTTTTCCGTCCGTAAGCGAAGAAACAAGCTCCTTTCCGTCGGCAAAGAATTTTACCTGCGTGCCGTCCGCGGCATTTTCAACGCTTATGTCGGCATATATGTTTTCGAGATCGGTGTATATGTGAAAATCATTTACCATGGTTTTCGCGGTATTTATAAGATATACGTCGCGGAAAATTCCGTTTGCGAGCAGCATGTCCTGATTTTCAAGATAGCTCGCGTCGCTCCAGGTGTATACCTTGACCGCAAGCTTGTTTACGCCGACGCAAAGAAGATTTGTGACGTCAAATTCCGCCGCGTTGCGGCTGCCTTTCGCAAATCCTGCGAATTTTCCGTTTACGTATACGAAAAACGCGTTGTCAACACCCGAAAAATGAAGTATGCTCTTTTCCGGACGGCGCGTGATTACAAATTCCCTGCGGTATATTCCTACGGGATTGTCGCAGGATATGTACGGCGGATCGAACGCAAAATGATACTCGACATTCGGATAAGTGCAGTTTCCGTAGCCGCGGTACTGCCACATGGACGGAACGTCTATCTTTTTCCAGAAATAATCCTCGCAGTCGTTTTCAAAATATACGCTGCTGTCTTTGTCGTGCGGAAGATACATGAATTTGTATTCTCCGCAGAGGTTCTGTATCATCTCGGATTCATATTTGTTGCGGTAGTAAATTCCGCGTTTTTTTGACGGTATAAGATTTGCTCTCGGTTCAAGACGGTTTACACCGTAGCAGCACGGATTTTCAATCAGTTTTTCGTGTTCGTTTCTTTTAAGAACGTACTCGCCGCCGTTATTTATAAATTCCATTTTTGATCTCCGTTCATGTTGTCAGATGAATAAATGTGATGTCTCAATTTTTATACAGAATGATTTTAATATAAAAACAGCCGTCTGTCAATGGAATTATGCGGTTATTGATATGGAGTTATCGTACATACGGGCAATAAAAAAGCGTGCCGCAAAGGACACGCAAAATTGCATTGTGAGTAACCCGAATTTACTTTGTACCGGTCGAGCCGAAACCGCCCGACGCACGAACCGTCTCGGAAAGCTCGTCACACTCGATAAAGTTCGCCGCGGCAAAGGGCATTATAACAAGCTGAGCGATTCTCTCACCGTTTGAAATAACAGCTTCTTTGTCGGAATGATTGTGCAGTGCGACCATGATCTCTCCGCGGTAATCGGCGTCAACAACGCCTACCTTGTTTGCCGGTGCAAGACCGCGCTTTGAGGCAAGACCGCTGCGTGCAAAAATAAAACCGCCGAATCCTTCGGGTATTTCCATGGCAATGCCGGTGTGGATAAGTAACGTCTGACCCGGCTGTATTGCAAGCGTTTCGCTGTCAATAAGCGCGTATAAATCGGCTCCTGCGGAAAATTCCGAACCGTATGTCGGTATAACGGCACGCTCGTCAAGTTTTTTTACTCTTACATCGTTTTTCATTGTTTTTCTCCGTTCAAAATTAAAATTCAACTTCAAGACCGTCGTATGAAACGCCGAAGCCCTGTTTTTCGGCAATTGGGACAAGCTCATCGTAAGTAACGCCGTCGTTGTGCGAGAAGTGGTGCAGATAGAATACCGTATTTTTGTCCGCACAGCCAAGCTCACGGAGTTTGTCCGCAGTTTTCACGCACAGCTCAAGATTCATGTGGCAGCCGCAGTCCGGTTTTACGCCGCAGGTGCAGTCAAGGCTCACAAAATCGAACTTCGGCTTGTTGTTTTCAATATATTCCCATGTTTTGTCGGTAAACCAGCCGGTATCGTTTCCGTACAGCATACGTTTATCGCCGTCGGATATGTCGTATATTACGGGAGAAACCGAAAAGTCGTGATTTGCACAGTAGGGAATGACCGTCATTCCGTCAATTTCATACTTTTCATACGGCACGACCTCGTGAAGAATCCAGCGTCCCTGAGAAATCATGTTGTTCTTCTGAAGCATATATGCGATGTCGTCTATTGTCGGCTGCGTGCCGTAAATGTGTAACGGCATTCTGTCGTCGGGATATGCATATGTCTTTGCGAGATTGAAAAGGTCGCTTGCACGCAGATGATCAGGGTGCCTGTGGGTAATTATCATGTTCCGGATTTTGTGCAGTTCAAGCCCGAAATTAAAGACATGGTACAGCGTGTCCGGCGGGAAATCAATAAGCAGTCTGCCGTTTACAAGCGCCTGGGATCTCGAACGGAAATTGCGTCCGCCGTATTTTCTCGACTTCCGGCAGGTTTCACATTCGCAGAAAAGTCCGGGTATACCTTCCGCAGCTGCCGTTCCGTAGTATTTAAGTTTCATAATGCAGCCTCCGTTCAAAAATTATACTATAATTATACACTTCTTTATTGAACTTTTCTTTAAGATGTTATTTTTGTTTTGAAAACAAAAAGCTTTTGCATAATCGCACGCTTGTATCGAAATTAATAAAAAGTGCGGAAAGGACTGACTTTTGGCACAAAAATAATGTTCATCTTTTGTTGCTTATTAACAAAAATAAACACCTTTTGAAAAACAATATTGACAAAAGTGACTTAAAGTCTTATACTATTAATGTAAAAAAATATGGATATTTTAACAGAAAGGAGCGTAGCATTACAATGGATAAACGACGTTGCGGATTTTGTTTTTCCCGAAGCATTTCCGAATTCCACACGTCCGGATTTCCTTTTCGCATTCCCAAAAAATTCCAAAATACTTAATAGGAGAGAAAGAACATGAAAAAGTTTTTAAGCCTAGCATTATGTCTTGCTATGCTCTTTTCTTGCTTTACCTACGCAGCGCCGGCTACCGAATATGCCGAGAGCGCCGCTGAAGTAACAGAGAGCGCATTACCCGAAGAAACCGCAGCCGCAGAGCTTACTGCCGAATTGCCCGACGGAGTTTCGGCAACCGATACGGATTACGGAACGCTCATAGTTTGCGAAAATTTTGAGTCGCGTACCACAGGATCATATCTTTTGAATGGATCTGCAACGACGCAATATCCCATTCCGCAGTGGATAAACTCGGAATTTTTCGGCAGCCTTGGTTCGAGAATTTGTTTTGACGAATCGACCGGTTTCAATTCGTCTGCTGTTGCTCAGATTTTAAGCGACGGTAGCAATAAATATTTAAAAGTATACAACGGCACAACAACCGGAAGCGCCGTAACTTTACTCAGATTCCAGAATGTGAATTCTCCCGACGGCTGGACTAGAAATCAGCCGTTAACAGCAAAGGGTACATACACTGTTGTAGCTGACTACAAGCTCCCCGATGACGGCGGCGAGGCTGTTACATCAATCAGAAACCGTATTTTTTATAATTTCAGTGGTTCAGGTGATAAAAGTGCTGATACGAGCGTTGATGTCAAAACAAAGCTTACAACAGACAAATGGTATACAAATACCGTACAGCTGACGCTTGACGGCACAACCGTTCAGAAAATCACTTCGTTCGGCGTTCAGTCAAACAGCACCTGCGCTGATACAAATGCATCCGGCGTTCTTCAGAGTGCTGTATGCATTGATAATATTAAGATTTATTACAAGCCCTATCCCACAATTACGTTTGACGCAAACGGTGTAGAGGCAACCGTGCCGGCGGCAGAAACCGGAGAAACATTTAATCTCAATGCGGATACCTATAAGCCGACCGGATATGATGACACGAAATATCTGTTCCGCGGCTGGACGGAAACTCCCGACGGCGAAGCAATGTACACAACGGCTTACGCACTTACGGAAAGTAAAACTCTTTATGCAAAATGGGTTCCGCTTTATGATGATACATACGGCGAACTGCTTGTGTTTGATGATTTCCAGAAAAAGAACATCGGCACCAATATTGTAAACTGGGGCGTTGACTACGTTAAGTTTGAACGTGCCAAGAATGCTGACGGTGTGGCTATTCAGCCTGCATTCGGCAGCGACAACAATTCGACTGCTGTAATAACCGACGTTAACGGCAACAAAATGGCAAAGATTACACGCAGCGGCACCAACCAGACTATGAGTATTTTCACAGTCAATATGCGTCAGGTAACAGATGCCGCAATAGCTGATCCCAACGCAAGATATACAGCGCTTGCAGACTTCTATGTTCCGGGTTCTGAAGATCCGAAATTTACCGAACTCAGAGTTTCGATAGGCGACGGTTATACACATGATACCTCCGGCGGCGGTAAGAGAGCTTTCAGCTCCGCTACTGATACCGACAAGGTAATTACAAAATTTGCTTCTTTGCACGGTTTTAACAGCAACGCATCTTCTACCAACAAAGTTCATGTAGTATACTTCCTTGACAACACACCTTCCGGCGTGACTGTTACCGATGTTGAAAACTTTTCATACTACATTGACAACATCAGAATTTACAAGCTTAATGTTGCAAACGTTACTTTTGACGCTAACGGCGAAAGCGCGACGGTTCCTGCAAGTGTTGCTGTTGGAAGCGGCAATGATTTGATCTTGAAGTCTTATGCTCCGAGTAACTATTCCGCCACAAGAGCGTTCAAAGGCTGGTCGCTTACGCCTGACGGAGAGGTCCTTTCCGGATCGCTGAAGATTACGTCTGATATAACGCTCTATGCAATTTTCGGCGATGCGCAGCCGCATCCCGGTTACAGCGTTACATTCAATAACAGCGTAGCATTCTCAAAGTATTTTAACGATCCTAACTCCTCCGCAGTAGGCCCAATCCCGGGAGGCGATATATATAACGCCTATGTTTCAGATGAGAACGGCGGTTTCCAGCGTTTCACATTCAAGAGTAAAAAAGGTGCTACAAACTTTTATGTCGCCGACCCGAAGATGACTGCCAAAGATTTTGCAACTCCTCTTTATACAAAGAATGTAAAGGGTGTTTCAATAAAGTACAGATTCAACACAATTCCGGAGGCTATTAAAGGCACTTCCGATAGTATGTCAGTCTACTTAAAGCTTAATGATCCTGCGGCTTATAAGACTGACGAAACTCTTACGTATCCCGACATCACCCAGCGCACGTGCTTATACTCAAATTCGATTACGTTAGCTGACAATGATTGGCATACAGCTTATATTGATTTTGCAGGAAGTACAAACTATGCCATAAACGGCGTTTCCTACAAGTGGACAGATTTTGACCGTATGCAGAATTTCAGATTTGATATTCTCAACAATGGATATAACGGTCTTGAAATGGACATTGCAAGTATTAAATTTATACTTGCAGATGATGTAACGCTCGATGTTACTCCTGCACCTGTTCTTACTTCCGCAAACGGCGCAGACCCGGCAGATTACAGAAGCGGTGTACTTAATGTAACATATGAATCCGATCCCGGTTATGCCGCTGACGAATTTTATGCGGCAGCAATTACAGATTCCGGAAATGTATTCAACGGAAACGGTAATGTTGAGAAAATTGAAAATTCCGACGGCAGCGTTACTTATAAGATGTACGCCGTTAAACCTTCTGTCGGAAAGATCGTTTATGTGAAATCCGCATTTACAGAGGAAGTCGGAAAAATAACCGGTTCTGTCGGAACTGCTGTTGAATATACACACAAAGCATTTGACGACGGAGAAAACATTATTCCTAACGGCGATTTCTCAAATAAATTCTACAACATTTGGAACACTGCAGACAACGGCTCTGCGACTATCGAAAATGGTTCTCTCAAGGTTGTAATCGGAACAAACGGCAACCAGTGGGTAGCACTCAAGGCTTCAAACATAATGTTCAAGCCCGACACCAAGTATTTCTATAAGACCTCTATCATTTATGATGATACAGAAGACTTCCAATATCCCTTTAAGGGCGCGTCCGGACTTTCCGTTTATGTTCCTTTCCAGGACGGTCTGTTCGACGGCTCAAAGGCTGCTTTCAATAAAAAGAACGGCGACCTCTTCCTCGGCGGCGGCACGCAGGGACAGTTCCTCGGAACAACTCAGACTGTGACCGGTGTCGTTACCATTATGAATGAGAATTACTATTCCAATATTGCCAGAAGAAATAACAGCACATCGTACACAGACGGTTCAAAAACCGCATCAAGCCTTGAGGCACTCGGCGAAATTACAGGAAAGACCTATAATACCGAGTATTTCTATGAGAGAGCACAGAGCTGGACCGGAACATATGATAAGCTCTTTAAAACTGGTGCAGATCTCTCGATTCTTACCGCGTTCGATAAAGATCATTTTGGTGGAACTTGGGATTCGACTAACAGCCCTGCTGCAGGTCTTACATATAACCTGAAAGAGTATGTGATCAAGGAAATGTGGTCTGTAAACCTTGATCCGAACGGCGCTGAGGGTGAACCCGAAACCGTTTACCTTGCAAAAGACGAGGTGATCACACTTCCGACAACTACCTCCTACACCAAGGCAGGCTATGTATTCGGCGGCTGGACGGTTGACGGCGCAAAGGCAACAACCGTGACCGCAACACAATTCAAGCAGAATGTAAACATTACCGCTGTATGGAATCCCGCATATGATGCGCCTGTTTCTTATGCTGATCAAACAACTATCAGAACAAAGACTCCCGCAGGTCTGCGTTTCGTTGCAAGCGTTGCTGATGATGTTGCAAAAGATGACAGTGTTGAATACGGATTTATCGTAACCCGCAAGGTACTTCTTGATGCTGCAAAGATTGACGAAGCAGACTTTACACATAACAGCGCTGTAAAGAAAACTTCAGGAATATCGCATGATAAGACGACACATCTTACTTTCAGGAACGCCGATAACAATACGTTCTTTGCTGCAGCTCTCGTAGGTATGAAAGCCGCAAACTATAAAGATGTTCTTGTTGTAAGACCTTACTTTAAGTCCGCGGACGGCATTTATTACTACGGCGAGCCTATGTCGGCAAGCATTTACGATGTTGCAAAGACTAAGAGCGAATCTGATGAGTTTGGTTCATATACCGACGATCAGAAAGCTGTTATAAACGCAATACTTAATCTTGAAGAGCTCCCGACAGCATAAAAATACTAAAATATCCAGCTGTGCCGCCCGAAAGGGCGGCACTTTTTTATGTATAAGTCTGTATCTTTAAAAATATATGTTGTAACAAAAGTTAATTTATGCTAAAATATAACTGTGAATATAATGTAACGGAGGCTGATATAAATGTCCGGGAAAAATTACCCGACGCCGCATATAAACGCAGTGCCCGAGGACTTTGCAAAGACGGTTCTTATGCCCGGCGATCCGAAACGTTCGCGGTTTATTGCCGAAAACTTTCTTAGCGGCGCAAAACTTGTAAATGACGTAAGAGGTATCGGAGGCTATACAGGATTTTATAAGGAAAAGCGCGTTTCGGTCATGGCAAGCGGTATGGGTATGCCGTCCATGGGTATTTACAGCTATGAATTGTTCAATTTCTTCGGCGTCGAGAAAATTATACGCGTCGGTACGGCAGGAGCGATAAATAAAGACGTTCAAGTGCGTGATATAGTGCTTGCAATGGGAGCGTGTACTAATTCAAACTATTGCTCGCAGTTTGAACTGAACGGAAGCTTTGCACCGATTGCGGATTTTTCGCTTTTGTCAAGGGCTGCCGGAATATGCAGAAATAAAAACCTTGCTTTTCATGTCGGAAATGTTATAACAAGCGATACTTTTTATTCGGCGCAAACCGATATGAATAAAAAATGGGCGGATATGGGCGTGCTTGCGGTTGAAATGGAAACGGCGGCGCTGTACATTAATGCAGCCGCAGCAAAAAAGCGCGCGCTTGCATTGTTTACGGTCTCGGACAGTCTTGTGACGGGAGAGCAGACGACTGCTGACGAACGTCAAAGCTCTTTTACGGATATGATAGAACTTGCACTTGAAACCGCAGCCGCAGAAAATGTATAAAAATAAACTGGGATTAGTTTCCCGGTCTTTTGTTTTGAAGATGTATGCCGGATACCGGCAGGAATTACAGGCGTTTAATTAAACTGTTTCCTTATTAATGATTTTTTGCCCGTCAAATATGATAACACCGAAACCGTTTCTGGTTTTGCCGCCTTTTTTCAGCCACTGTATAAAATTTCGCTGAAGTGAGGTGTTACCGGGCAATGAATCTATCTCGCTTTGATTGTAGTCTTTTCCGAAAACGCGCCATGCATTTGAAAATCCTTCAGATTCATCTTTTGTAATTATGTCAAAGTCATTATAGAAATCGGTAATGTGACGGCTGCATTTAAACAAATCTTTTGTGTCGGGATATAGCAGCCACGAATGACAGCATATCACAAGAGGCTTGTTACCCAGTTTGTCCGAAAAGAAATTATAAGCCTTTCGGTAAGAATCGTATGTGCTTTCATGCGTCAGAGGAGAACCCGACGGAATGTGAGCAAATACAACAAAGTCACCCTTGTTTATATGAATTCCGCCGTGATGATAACCGTTCTCAAAAGGGAATTCCGACATTTCGAATTCAAGCCTGCCTAAACCGAAAGTGCGCATGGAAAAAATCCCGCAATACCAGCCGCTTGTAAAAGTTCCCCAAACGTTTTTAACTGTTTTGCACTCGTTGAGCTTTGCTTTGAGATCATACATTGTATTGTAGTAAACTTCATCGGGAATGTTTGTCGCGCGGTATAAAGCAAGCAGTTGTTCGGCGCATATTAATAAGAGTAAAAATTTCAAGGTGTATTCGTGAATTCCGCTTTGCGCGGCAATATCCTTGATTTTTTCGGAAACCAAAACAGTTTTTTCGATTTTTACCTCTTTGAAATACTTGTTTGCAATCTCGTAAAAAGCCTGTTTAAACTCGGAATTTTCCATTGTGTCAAATGCTTTTATAATGGTATCTTTTGCCTCGGCGGGGTAGTCGTAGAAGTCCATAAAGCCGATTATAAAATTTCTCGTATTCTTCACAACTTGTTCCTCCTTTTTGTTTATGTTATCACGAACGTTGTTTGTTGTCAATAAAAAAACCGCCCAACTAAATGGACGGCTTTGATTGCCGGATAATACCGGCTGTGGCGCGCTGCAAGGGACTCGAACCCCTGACCTTTTGGTTCGTAGCCAAACACTCTATCCAGCTGAGCTAGCAGCGCATTGCCTGTCTTTCGACAGCTTTTATATTATATAACATTTGCCTGTATTTGTCAAGCCCTTTTGATAAAAAAGTCTGCTATTTGCAAAAATAGATTGTGTGTCCCTACGATTTTGCGTAAAAATATCCGCTGTCCTTAATAATTCTTAATTGAGACCTAATGTGTTGCCAAAAGCGGCAAAATATATTATAATATATCTTGGAAAGGCAAGCAATGCTTGGAATAAAGGAGCTGATGTCGCATTGAAGAGAATACTTGTTGTTGATGATGAAGCGGATATACGCGACGCTGTTGAATTTTTGCTCAAAGGTGAAGGATATGAGGTCGTTAAGGCTGCCGACGGCAAAAGTGCGTCGGATATAGTAAAGAGCGGTGAAAAATTTGACTGTGTTATACTTGATATAGTAATGCCTTTTATGTCGGGTGTCGAATGTGCAAAACAAATACGCACCTTCAGTAACTGTCCGATACTGTTTCTTACCGCAAAAAGCTCCGATAACGATAAAACAGAGGCATATGAGGCGGGAGGCGACGACTATCTTTCAAAGCCGTTTTCGAGCGTTGAACTGCTTTTAAGAATAAGATCCCTGATAAAGCGTTCGGGAACCGGCGAGGAAACGCAGTTCTCCGTTAATACCTCCGACCGCAGCGTTACAAAAAACGGCAAGGTCATTCCGCTTACCGATAAAGAATATGAGCTGCTTGAATTTCTGCGTTCACATAAGGGTACTGTATTTTCAAACAGTATGATATATGAGGCGGTATGGGGAGAAAAGTATCTTCCTTCTTCGGCAAATACCGTAATGGTTCACATTCTCAATCTCAGAAAAAAACTTGAGGATGATTTTACAAAGCCCAAATATATCCAGACCGTCTGGGGTAAGGGGTACAGCTATGCAGGCTCGTGAGAATAAATCCGTATCTTTGGCGCTGAGATTTACCGTATGCGTGGTAGCTGCGTTTGCTGTCGGACTGTGCGCGTTTTTCTTTATAAGCCTTGCCGGAAGATCTCTCATAGATAATCTGTATATGTCGGATTCCAGACAGCTTGCAAGACAAAGTCAATATTTTGCGCAGTACAGCGCATATGTTTCAAAGAATAATATTTCATCTTTTGATACCGAACTTACAAAAAAGTGGTGCCAAAAGAAAAAATACATAACCGTAAGCGTAAATAAAGATATCAGTCCTCTTGTCGGCGCAGAAAATCAGATTTCGGGACACAGCAGACTGTGGCGAATTCCGTATTCGGGTACAGTCAGATTTGCAGACGGAGAATACACGGTATATCTTTATGATTTTACCGAAAAGCGGCTCCATGGCAGAATTGTAATATGCGCCGCCGTTATCGGATTTCTCGCCGCAGGTACGCTTATAATGCGAACTTTTTTCAAAATGCTGCTGCGTATCAGGCGGATAAATGAAGAGATTGAGCTTATAAACGCAGGTGAACTGAACCGAAGCATTGACGAAAAAGGCGATGATGAAATATCAAGGCTTGCAAAGAGCGCCGAAAATATGCGAAAATCAATCATCAGCCATTACGAAAACGAACAGAAAGCGTACCGTTCAAATACTGAGCTTGTTACTGCAATTTCGCATGATATAAGAACGCCGCTTACGTCGCTGTTGCTTTATTCCGACGCACTCGCGGACGGCAAAATTTCGGATACCGAGCTTATAAAAAAGTACGCCGAGATATGCCGCGATAAGGCAAAACAGTTAAAATCGCTGACAGATACTATGTTCAGGTATTTTCTGCTGTTCAGCAAGACGGACGCCGATTTTGATGTTGAGGAATATAATGCGTCCGAACTTATCATGCAGCTTGTCGGAGAGCAGAGCTTTGCACTTTCCGAACTCGGATTTAAGATAAATACCGTTGTGATGCAGGACGAATGCGTGATTACGACCGACGCCGCAGTTTTAAAGAGAGTATTTGACAATATTTTTTCAAATATCAAAAAGTACGCCGATATTTCAAAGCCTGTTTCCGTAAGTCTGAGCCTTGACGACAAGACGCTGCGCATTTCGGTTATAAATTACATATCCAAACGCAAGGACGAACGCCTCAGCACCAATATAGGACTTAAAAGCTGTGAGCGTATAATGTCGCTTGTGGGAGGAAAGTTTGAATACTGGAAGAATAATTTTGTCTTTGAAACGCTTATAACCGTTCCGAGAGCACACAGATAATTTGCATTTGAATATAATAAACATCCCCCCGTAAAACGGGGGGTATTTCAGTTTCGGGCATAGCCCTAATGAATACTGGCTACGCACAAG